>CAWGYF010000013.1:0-284168 GCA_963826705.1 uncultured Actinomycetota bacterium | reverse complement strand
CCGAAGATCATGAGCACACGATGAGTCAAATCTGGTGTTTGACCTGCGGGAACGCCGAGTAGCCGGGTTCGGGTCGTGTTACTACAGCCAGGTGGTCCGAGCGCGGGTGGTCAGCGGCTGTCGGGGAGGGTGAAGTCGAAGAACCGGGGTGGTTCGGGCAGGTCGAGGGCGCGCAGGATGGTCTGCTGGCCGGGGGTGGTCGCCGAGCGTTGGGCGACCTTGCCGGTGTCGGTGGCCAGGGTGACCAGGTGCATGCGGTCGAGTTCGAGGCGGGTGTTGCGCCAGGTGTCGCCGGTGACGTTCTCGATCACCCGCAGGAGCAGCAGGGCGAGCCAGCACAGCTGGATGTGGGCGCGGATGCGGTCCTCGCGGTGGTGGAAGACCGGGCGCAGCCCGAGCGCGCCTTTGAAGTCGCGCCAGCCGCGATATTCGACGGCGAGCAGTTGCTTGTAGGCGGCGGCCAGGTCGTCGGGGGTGAGGGTGAGGTCGCTGGTGCGCAGCAGCCACTTGCCGTCCAGGTGGGTCTCCCGCTTGATCGCGCCGTGGTCGATCCGGAGCAGCCCGGAGGGGGTGCGGCGCAGGTAGCGGCGCAGCCCGGGCTTGGTCTTGAGGCTGCCGACGAGTTCGTCGCGGCGCCGCGGCGTCGCGGTGTCGGAGCCGTCGATGAGCTGTTGCAGGTGGGCGACGAGGTTGGCGCGGACTGCGCTGTCGCGGTCGGCCTGTTCGGGGTTGTGGCAGATCACGAACCGTTGGGTGCGGGCACCCTGGTCGCCGTCGCCGTCCCCGCCCGGGGCCACCTGGACTTCTTTGACCCGCAGGTTGTCGGCCACGATGCGGTAGCGCCCGGCCCGCGCCGGCGCGGCGGCGGCTTCGGTGTTGGTGTGGCGCAGCTTCTCGGCGTGGATGTAGTGCCCGCCACCGCGGGTCAGGTAGCCGCGGTTGGCCGCGGAGGCGAACCCGCGATCGGCCACCCAGACCAGCCGGCGCAGCCCCCACCCGCCCAGGTCGTCCTTGACGGTGCGGATGATCGCGGTGTCGGCGGTGTCGCCGGGGAAGCTCCAGCACCGCACCGGGACCCCGTCGCGGGTGACCGCCATCGCGATCACCACCTGCGGCAGGTCGCCGCGGTGGTCTTTGGAGTGCCCGAACGCCCGGGTGCCGGCCTCGGCCGGGCTACTCGTCTCGTCGTCGGTGGGGTCGTCGGCCAGTTCGGCGAGCTCGTCGGCGGTCTCGGTCTCCCCGTAGGTGGAGGTGGTGTCCACGAACACGATGTCAAGATCAAGGTTGAGGAGGTGGGCGACCGAGCCGAACACCTCCGCGGCGATCTCGGGCAGGGCGTCGAGCAGGAAGTCCATCGCCGCGTACGCGGCGTCATCGGTGAACCCCGGGCAGCCGGCGATTGCGACCCGCTCGGCCACCCACCGGGTCGCGGCCAGCTTCGAGCCCGGTTCCAGGGCGCGCTGCGCGACCAGGGCGAACACCACCCGCTCCACCTGCTCGCCGTCCAGGCGTCGCCCGGCCGCGACCCGGCGGATCGCCGCGCCGATCCCGAGGCGTTCCCAGATCCGATCCAGCGTCCACGCCGCGCCCAGCCGGCGGGAGTCCAGCACCTCGACCCCGCCGCCGGGCTTACCGCCGCTCACGGCCGCGGCCGCGGTGACGGCCTGTTCCGGGGTCAGGAACCGCGAGATCGACGACACCAGCCGGGCCAGCGCGGCCCGGTCGACCTGGTCGGCCCGCCCGAAGTTGTGGATCACCTTGGCGACCGGGTTCCCGCTGACCGGGTGCCGCTCGTTGTGGGCCAGCTGCAGATAACTGACCACCGAGCCGTCCCGGTTGGTCCGCCGCGTCTCCCGCAAGAACACGCCTACAACTCAATCGCATCACCGCAGCTCATGTCCAGCGACACGCCCCAACTCGTGTGCCTACAGGTTATTGGACTAGGGAACCCCGTCACCCTACTGACCAGGCCGAACATCAACGATCAAGCACTCGTGTGCCTGTGATCTTCGGAAGTCCGGCGTGGCGACGGCACCGAGGTCGCGCGGTCCTCCGACAGCCGCAGGCCCAGGCGGGGGTTGAGCCGGTGTGGCGGTGGCGTGGGCAGCCACAGCTGCAGGGACTGCCCCTGCGGTGTGATCGCGGCGTCGCGCAGCTGCACGTCCTGGGTCAGGTCGCCGAACAGTCGGTTGAGCGCGTCTTGGAAGGTTGTGGAGACGCTACGCAGGGCCGCGGTGAGGAACCGCTGACCGAGTGTCTCGAACGCGTCGACGACCTGGGCGACCAGGTGCTGCGCGAGCAGCGTGATCGGGCCGTGGCGGCGGAAGGCCTCGGGCGTGAGGGTGAGCGAGGCGCGCTGCGAGGGGTCGGTGGCCGCGATCCGCTTGCTTTCCGGCGCGGCCGAGGTCGGAGCAGCAAGGACGGCGGCCAGCACGCAGAGCACCCCTGGGCGCCGCGATTGCTCCACCGGCGGCAGCGTGGCCTGCGCCAGCCGGGCGAAGCGGGGCGATCGGCCCCGGGCCGGTGGCCTCCTGCTGGGCACCTCGGAGGCCGATCATGTGGCGCGCCGAGCTGGCCGTGTGCGCGGCTCGCGCCACTTGTCGCCCGGCGCCGCCAGCGTCGGGCGGTAGCCACCGCAGCCCGCGCGAGTCCCCGCTCACCGGATTGCCGCCCGGAGCGGTGCGGTGACGTGAGCTGCAGGACACAGCGTGGTCGAGCCTACGGGTCTAAGGTTCGGTGACACCGCGGTCTATGCCCTGGCAGCTCCGCGGCGCCCTGTCGGGTTTGAGCGCAGCGAGGGTGGGTCGTCGATGACCTCAGCCATGTCACCCATTCCGCCCGTTGCTCGCTGTCGCGCGGCGGTACCCCGATCGGCGCGTCTGCCGTGAGTTCCGGGTCCGCCGAGTCCACGAGCCAGCCGCGCGTCCTGGTGGTGATGGGTGTCTCCGGCTGCGGCAAGTCGACCGTCGCCGCGCTGCTGGCCGGTCGCTACGGCTGGCCCTTTGAAGAAGGGGACTCGCTGCATCCACAGTCGAACGTGGACAAGATGCGCGCCGGTCACCCGTTGACCGACGATGACCGCAAGCCATGGCTGGAGAAAGTGGCGCTCTGGATCGAGCACCGGCTTGACGCGGGCCGCAATGGTGTGATCACCTGCTCCGCCCTCAAACGTTCGTACCGGAACACCCTCAATCGCCGCGGCGACGGCGTCGTGTTCGTCTATCTGGCAGGCGACTTCGACACCATCGCCGCCCGGCTGGCGCTCCGCCAAGGCCATTACATGCCCCCGTCACTGCTGCAGAGCCAGTTCGACAGCCTCGAGGAGCCGCAACCCGATGAGCCCGCCATCCGTGTCGACATCGGCCCACCGCCCGCGCAACTTGTTCAGAACGTCATTGACCAGCTGAAGGTGAAAGGCTGAAATCACAGGGGAGGACAGTCATGAACGTGATCGATCCCAGCCGCAGCGTCCTCGCCGACGCTACAACCGACCAAATGCACCAACCATGGGCAGCGCACGACACCCAGGTCCTCATCGTCGCCGTCCTCGGCATCGCCCTCGTAGTCGTGCTCATCGTCTGGGTGAAGATGCACGCCTTCCTCGCGTTGACCATCAGCTCCCTGCTGGTGGGCATCTTCTCCGGGATAGCGCTCACCGATGTCACCGCATCCTTTGAGAAGGGCGTGGGCGGGGTGCTGGGCTACGTCGGCGTGCTGATCGCCCTCGGTGCCATGCTGGGCAAGCTGTTGGGCGACTCCGGGGGCGCCGACGAGATCGTCGAGACCCTGCTGCGTGGGCGTCCATTGGCGTTGCCGTGGAAGATGGCGCTGATCGCGGGCATCATCGGCATCCCGATGTTCTTCGAAGTCGGTCTGGTGCTCCTCGTGCCGGTCGTCATGCTGGCGGTGCACCGCTCCGGCGGGCGGGCGATGCTGTTGGGCATCCCCGCATTGGCAGGCCTATCGGTGCTGCACGGGTTTATCCCGCCCCATCCCGGCCCGGTTGCCGCGGTCGGGCTTCTGCACGCCGACATCGGGCTCACCCTCGCGCTCGGCCTGCTCGTCGCCATCCCGACCGTCGCCGTCTGTGGGCCACTGTTCGGGCGCCTCGCCGCGCGGTGGGTCCCGATCGGCGCCGCCGGAGCGGGTCTCGCCTTCGTCGGATCCGCAGGCCAGGATGCACCCCCACCGCACCCCTCCGGACCCGGTGCCCGGCGCCGCGGCACGGCCCCGGATCGGCCAGCGTCCGGCGAGGCTATGCAGGGTGCACAGGACCCGGAGGCGCAGCGCAGGCCGTCGTTCGCAGCGACGCTGATCACGGTGCTGTCCCCGGTCGTGCTGATGCTCGCCAAGGCCGCCGCGGACCTGTGGCTGGCCTCCGACAGCTTCCTCTACAAGGTGCTCAACTTCATCGGTGATCCGGTCGTCGCGCTGCTGATAGCCGTACTCCTGGCCATGATCACCTTTGGGACCGGCGTCGGGTTCTCCGCCTCAACCCTCGCTCAAAAAATCGGCGCCAGCCTGCTGCCCATCGTGGGGGTGCTCCTGATCGTCGGCGCAGGCGGTGGCTTCAAGCAAGTCCTGGTCGACGGCGGCACCGGCATCGCCATTGGCAAGATCGCCATCGCCGCCAGCCTCTCCGCGCTGTTGCTGGGCTGGGTTATCGCCGTGCTGATCCGCGTGGCCACCGGCTCCGCGACGGTCGCGACCGTGACCGCTGCGGGCATCGTCGCACCACTGGCCGCCGGGCTGCCACCCGCCCAACTCGCCCTCGTCGTACTCGCGGTCGGCGCTGGATCTCTGTTCTTCTCCCATGTCAACGACGCAGGCTTCTGGCTGGTCAAGGAATACTTCGGCATGACCATCTGGGAGACCATCAAGACCTGGTCGGTGATGGAGACGCTGATCTCCATCATGGGCTTCGTCCTGACCCTGCTCCTCTCGACCATCGTCTAGTGTCACGTAATGGTTCTGCGTTCGCTGGACTGCTGCGCTACGCGCAATTCACGTTGTTCTCTGCCAGTTGTCCAGAAGATCGGAGTGACCATCGCGCAGGTGGAGGTACCAGCGGGGACGAACGAGATCACGCAAGTGGAGAGCTCTGCTTGAGGCGGTGCCGGTGGCCGACGCCGACAAGGCGGTGATCCCGGCCGAATGCCGCAGCACACGTCTCCGGGAGACCGCTGAGGCATATCACGGACGTCCGGGGCTTCGACTACTTCCTGCACAGCTCAAGGGAAACCAGCGCCGAACCTCTTGGCGGCAGTATTCGAGAAGGTGTCACCTCTGCTGAAAGGTCTTCCATGGCCATTCTGTGACTGAGCGTGGTCACGGAAGAGTCAACGCCTGGGATACGTAGGTGAGCCGACGCTGCGGGGATTGAACTTTCCGTGCGTTGTGGCGATGCTGCCAATCTAGCTGCTGGGATACTGCGGCTCAACGGTGTCGACGATATCAAGAGGACTACCGAGAGGATAGCGCGCGACCGGTACCGGGCGCTTCCCCTGCTCTCGCTACGGACTGTCACAGCGACTACCTAGAGTGAACTTGCCTTGCCCTGAGGTGGACGACGTGGCGTCGTGCGCATTGGGGCTGTCGCGACGTCGGGCCGCGGGCGATGCTGGGCACGGACGATGCTGGGCACGGAGGACCGCGTGGAGTGCGGGCAATAGACCGGGACGGTGGAGCGTGATGGCACCAGTCGCTGATCCTGAGAAGACCGACCGCTGGAAGGACATCATGTTCGCACGTAGCGGCAACTGACGAGCACCAGCCGACGGGGAGTTGGGGTCGTGGACGTGGTGATCGTGGGGGCGGGCCCGGTGGGGGCGAGCCTGGCGCGACAACTGGTCCAGGCCGGAGCGCGGGTCAAACTGCTGGAGCGGGAACAGTCACCGGGTCGGGTGTTCCGCGGTGAAGGGTTGCTGCCGCTCGGACTGGACGCATTGGCGCAGATGGGGCCGGCCGGGGTGCTGGACGGCGTGGCTCAGCGGGTGGTGCGCAACTGGCGTATCTGGATCGACGGCGAGGAGGTGCTGCGCATCCCCGAGCCGGTGGACGCGCTCGGCGACCGGGCGTTCCGGGTGGTCGACACGGCGTCGTTGCTGGCGGGCATCTTGGGCGACGCGATCCGGCACCCCGACCTCGACTATCGTCCCGCCACCCGATTCGCCGATCTCGTCCGCGGCAATGACGGGCGGGTCGTCGGCGTCCGCGCCGTCCACGCCGGAGCCGCGCTGGAGTGGGCCGCGGACCTCGTCATCGGCTGTGACGGGCGCGGCTCGTCGGTGCGTCGGCACGCCGGGCTGACCCTCACACCCTCCCGCGAGGGCTACGACGTGCTCTGGTTTAAGGCGCCACCACCTCCAGGATCAGAAGGAGGGTGTGACTTCCACATCATGGTGCGGGGCGGGCAGCATCCGCTGGTCGCCTACACCTCCTGGGATGACCGGCTGCAAGTCGGCGTGATCATGCCGAAGGGGGGCATGGCCGAGTTCCGGTCTGCGGACTGGCTTCCCGCCGCGCTGCGGGCGGCGCCGGACTCCTGGTCCGCCCCACTGCTGGGGGGCCGTAAGGAGGTGTCCAGACTGGTCCGGCTCACCGTCCTGGTGGCCCGGGCGACGTCGTGGACCGCGCCTGGGGTCTTGCTGCTGGGGGATGCAGCCCATCCGATGTCGCCGGTGCGAGCCCAGGGCATCAACCTCGCGCTGCGCGATGCCATCGTCGCCGCCAACCATCTTCGGTCGCTGGCCGCCGGTGCGGCCGATCCGCGCGCGATCGACCGGGCCTGCGCGGCGATCCAGCCCGAACGGCAACCCGAGATCCGCCGAGCGCAGCTGCTGCAACGCCGGGAAGCCCGCGGGCAGGGCGACGCGCGGGCAGCGAGTTGGCGCTTCACCCTCGGCCAGCATGGCGCCCGCGCCCTCGGCCGTTACTGCTGGGCCCAACGCGCCTGGCTGCATCGCCAAGCCGATCTCCGCCCGCGACGCGTCGATGCTGCGGGGCCGAACCCGTTCGAAGATGTCGAGCTTGGCGAGGAGCGTGCCCCTGCCGCTCGGCGGCTCCCACTCCCGTAAAGCGCCGCCGGGTGTCACACGCCCAGGCCAGATAGTGACCCGCTACACGAACGTGCCGAGACCGACAGACAGAGCCAGCGGCCCCGCTCGCCGACCGCTCGTGGAGCCGCTCGCCGATCGCGCTCACGAAATTGTCGATCACCAACTTACGCGATCAAGGTTGCCGATTTCGTCACCGCTTACGGCGCAGGACGGCTCAACACCAGCCAGCATCGCACATGATCGCGGACCGACGTTACCATCGCTGACCAGCAGAAACGCCGTTCATGGCAGCGGGCTGATCACGTGACGCACAACCAGCGGGTTGGCGCTTCACCCTCGGCCAGCATGCCGCCCGCGCCCTCGGCCGTTACTGCTGGGCCCAACGCGCCTGGCTGCATCGCCAAGCCGATCTCCGCTTCGGGAGTACGACGGTCACCCTCGACCCGCTGCAGCGCCCACCCTGATAGCCGCGTTCCTCACGAGGCCAGATCGCAGTCCTTCCCTGGCGTTTCGCTTGACGGGTTGAGGAGGCGAGCCAAGACGGCGGTGGCGAACGGCGGGCCGGTCTTCCACGATGGCCGCGGCGACAGCCAGCCTATCGAGGTTATCCGGAGCGGCACCGCCGTGCTTTGCCTGCGTCTGTGGGTGCGGTTGGATGAGTCCATGCAGGTGGAGCCGGTTCTGCGCGTGCAGCAGACGATGGTCGTCGCCGTTGCGGCGGTGGCTCCGTTCCTGGCCTGTGCGGTGTTGAGCGTGGCTAGGGGAAACGTCAGCGAAGCCAACGCTGCCCTCGGGTTGACCCTGCTGGTCGTGACCGCGGCGGCCACCGGACGACGGGCCGCCGGCGTTGCTGCCGCGGTATCGAGCGCCGTCTGGCTCAACTTCTTCCTGACTGAGCCGTTCGATCGGTTCGCTGTTACCGATCGCGTGGACGGTGGGACGGACCTCGTTCTGCTGCTGGTCGGTGTGGCGGTGACCGAGATCGCGCTCGCGGGGCACCGTCGGCACGCGCTCGTGGCTCGGATTTCTCGTCGACGGCAGCCGCGCCCAGGCCAGGAGCATCCGACGCTGTGACGAGCGCGACCGCAGCCGCTCGATGTTGTTGGCGTGCCGGGAAGTCGGGTCGGCGATGGCGCAGTGCTGCGCCTGCGCATTGTCCGCCCGACTCTCGTGAGGGGTTCCCGATGCCCGCTGTTCTCGCGTGCCTGATCTTTCTCGCCGCTTACGTGCTGATCGCGACCGAGCGGTGGGTCGGCCGAACCGCGGCCGCCCTCACCGGAACGGGGTTGGTGCTGGCGTTCGGGATCAGCGGCGCGCAGGAGGCGTTCTTCTCCCCGGAGTCGGGGATCGACTGGAACGTGACCTTCCTGCTGTTCGGCATGATGGTGATCGTCAGCGTGCTGGGCGAAACCGGGATCTTCGAGTTCCTGGCGATCTGGGCGGCCAAACGGGCCCGCGGCCGCCCGTTCCCGCTGACGGTGTTGTTGATCCTGATCACGGCGGTGGCTTCGGCGTTGCTGGACAACGTGACCACGGTGTTGTTGGTGGCGCCGGTGACGATCGTGGTCTGCCGACGCCTGGGCCTGCCGGTGGTGCCGTTCCTGCTGGCCGAGGTGTTCGCCTCCAACATCGGCGGGGCCGCCACCCTGGTCGGCGATCCGCCGAACATCATCATCGCCAGCCGGGCGGGGTTGTCGTTCAACGACGCAACAAGAACCAGTTAGCACCGTTAAGTTAAGTTGACAGGCCCCTGATCGGCGTTCTCGCGGTAGACGGACGTGACGCGGCGGGTCCGCTGACCGGACTCGCGGTTGCCGGGGCATCGCTGGTGCTGGCCCACGTCACCCATCTGCTGGTCGAGCAGCCTGCGGCCTGGCGTCCGGCCCGATTCGTCTCGCAGCGCTGGGCACGGCCGCTGCGCTGTTGGCCGCGGGTGGGTGGCAGGTCGCCATCCTCGCCAGGATCGAACCTGCAGAGACCGTCGGCGACGTGTCCGATCCTGGGGCGCTCGCGTTGCGTGACGGCGCGCCGGATGTGGGAGCACCGATACCGACCGGTCACCGCCGTAGTGGCGTAGCTTCGCCGCTGCGCAGCCATGACCACGACGGCGGTCGTTGTCAGCTGACCCTGCCTGCGGGCCCGGTAGTGACGTCACCGGAGTCCTCGGAGGCGCGGTTCAGATGGATGGCGTAGATCCGTGCGTCGGGGTTGTCGTAGACGAGCTGGAGCGACTTGACGTCCTCCAGGTCCCGCAAACCGGGTGCGTGGTCTCTCGCGGGCGCGATGAAACCGTTATCGATGATCACATACTGGAGACCGAGGTCCCGCACCGTGCGTTGCACGGCAACGTCGGTGTCGAGACGGTTGAACAAGTTGAACAGCAGCCAGCGGTCGGGGTCCATCGTCGGTACCTCCTGCGGTGTGATCACCGGAGAGGCGAACACAGGCTGGACGTTGTCCAAGGCCCACATCATCGCCGAGCCGTCGTATGGGTCGTTCATCGCGAGCCCGCCTGGCTCTACCAACTGAGCCAGGCGGTCGAAAGCGATCCGCTCGTCGATGCTGACGGCAGGCCCGTCGGTGAAGGCCTGCGCCAGCCTGACCTCATTCCGGCCGACGTAGAAGCCGTTGGTGAGGAGGGCCACCAGGACGGCGACCGCAGCCAGGACGGCTGCTGACGCGGTGACCCGGAGCCGCTCGGACGCTCTCCGGAGGGGTGGCAGCATGCGCCTGAGCACGACCATGACTCCGTCGACCACACCGGTCGTGCCGGTGGCCGCGAGGATCACCGCGGCGAGCGTCCACATGCCTGCGAATCGCCAACTGTCGTTCCACCAGGGTCGGGTGAGCACCGCCACCAGGGTGCCGCTGTAGCTGGCGGCAAGGACGAAGAGGCCCACGAACAGGACCCCGACGATCACGAACCAGAGCAGCGGTTCCAGGGTGCGTCGGCGGAACAGGCCCACGATCATGAGCGCGACGAGCCAGTACTGGGGGAACGGCTGGTCGTGGCTGAGGAACAGCACCTGGCCCATCGCGTCGGCGGGCTGGAGGGTGGCAGGCCAGTCGAAGCCGGGTCCGGAGGCGGCGACGAACGAGGCGCGCAGCAAGGGCGCCCCGAGCACGGTGGCCGTCGCGACCGTCGCGCCGAGCGTCCTGGCGTCGGACCACCGGGGGCGTCGCCGGACGTAGGTCTGTCCGAGCAACGCGATCGCGAACAGGGCCGCTGCCACCGCACCGCTGGGATGCAGGGCCAGCAGCCCTATTCCGCCGATACCGAGTGCAACCGGCAGCATCGCCGCGCGACCGGTAGGCCGATCGAGCATGGTCGCGAGCAGCGCCAGGAACGCGGGAACCAAGGCCACGGACATGATGAACGGCAGCAGCGTGCCCCACGGGAGCAGGTCATAGGGGAACGCCGTGAAGGCGCAGGCGAGCAGGGCACCCGCGGCAGCCAGTGCGGGCCGCCCGCCGCAGGCCCGGACGAGCGCCACGATGCCGATGGCCAGGAACGCCGGGAACAGGACCACGCTCATGTCGATGACAGCCTGAACAGCCGATCCCGTCGCCATGACCACCGTCGCCATGGCGACGTGAAAGGCGTTCGGGTAGTAGTAGTCGCTGGTCATCGTGTTGTTGAGGTTGCGAAGCTGCGCCGGATCCGAGAAGCCCGTGTCCGCGATGTAGCGAATGGCGTTCGAATGGAACACCGCGTCCCAGATCTGGGGGACGGTCGTGAATCCGTGGGTAGCCACCACCGTGACGCCGATCCCGACCACGGTGGCGACGAGGACAGCGAGCGCGGTCCCGGCGTGATGGACGCGCCCCCAGCGCACGGTCGGTGCCACCGCGGTCTCGGTCGGCCGGGACCGGCGGGCGATCACGACACGGATGGCAACGACACAGACCGACAGCACCACCGTGGTCACCGCGAACGCGAGTGGTGACCACCGGAGGCCCAACAGCGCCAGAGCCGATGCCGCAATCCCGATGATGCCGAAGGACAACAGCGGCGCGGCCGCGATGAGCAGCCAGCTCCGCAGACCGAGGGCCAGCCCGAGGGCCAGACCGGGCAGCATCGCGACGACGACGGTGAAGGAGAACACCGGGTCGAGCACCGATGCGACCATGCATGTTCTCCTCGATGCCGTCCCGGGCCCACATGGCTCCGTGGTGGCGAAGGTGTCTCAGGGACGGCCCTCAACAGTGCACAGCCCGTGACGATATCTCAGCCGCCCGATCGGACGGTTCGACCGGCCGGGGATCGGTACCCGAGCCGGTTCCGGCACCTGCCGAGCAACCGGACCCGTGCATCGGGTGGGCACAGCAGCCGGGTCTAATGGCCCTCCCAGGCCTACCGGTGAGCGGACGCCGGGCGGGAGTGATGCATGCGAACTAGGGACGAAGCGGATCCCGCGCCAGCGCGGGAGAGTGACGCGCCGCTGCTGACCGTGATGGTCGCCGTGGCCGTCGCCGCCTTCGCCCTCATCGGGATCGGCGGTCCGTTGATCGGACACGGCGTGTTCGCCGCCACGGATGCGCTCGTGCAGTCCAGCCCTTACCGCGATGCGGGCCTCGCAGGGGCGGTCCAGACCACGTACCAGAACGACACCTACGACACCTTTCTCCCGAACACGCTCCTCTTCGCCGACGCGCTGAAGTCCGGCCAGGTCGCGGCGTGGAACCCCTACATCCTCGGCGGGGTGCCGCTCGGTGCTACGCCGAACTTCGCGGTGGCCTCCCCGATGACGCTCCCCTACTACCTGCTGCCCGGCTGGCTCGCGCCCGCCTGGACGAAGCTGCTCGAGATCGCCGTGACCGTCGGCGGGTGCTTCCTGTTCGGACGGCGGGTGGGTCTGGGCAGGCCCGCAGCACTTGTCGGGGGGCTCGTGTTCGCCACCAGCGCGTTCCTCATCGCCTGGACGGGCTGGCCGCAGACGCGCACTGCCGCCGTGATCGGGTTCGTGTTCTGGTCGGTGGAGCGGTTGGTGATGCGGGGCCGCGCGCTCGACGCTGCGTTGCTGGCCGTGTCCGTCGCCGCGATGCTGTTCGGGGGGTTCCCCGCGGTCATGGGTTACGCGCTGTTCGTCGCCGCGCTCTACCTCGTGGTCAGGGTGGTCGCCGAGCACCGGTCGGGACGCTTCGGGGTGGACGTTCGGGTGCTGGCAGGGGCCGCTGCCGGAGTGGTCGGTGGTGTCGCGCTCGCGGCTGTGCAGTTGCTGCCGTTCGCGTCGTTCATGTCGCACGCGCTGGTGGCAGGCCGTGATCAGTCCCCGCAGGACCACATCCCGGTGGAGGCGCTGATCACCGCGCTGGCCCCGGAGGCGTTGGGCACCGTCAACCCCGGCAGGCCCCCGGCGTTCCTGCTGGACACGAACTTCGTCGAGGCGCTGTCCTACGTGGGGGCGGTCGCGCTGGTGCTGGTGGTGGTGGCCGTGGCCTCCCCGGTCCGCGCGCGCGGACTGCTGCCGCGAGGTGTGTGGCTCTTCCTGGTGGCCGCGGTCGGGCTGACGGTCGTCATGACCTTCGGCGGCGGCCCCTTACTCGCGGCAGCCCAGAAGCTGCCCGTGCTCTTCTCCGAGAACTACGTGGGGCGCCTGCGCAGCGTCCTCGGGTTCCTCCTCGCGGTGCTCGCCGCCACCGGGTTCGAGGTGGTGCTGAGGGGCCGAGGCGACCGTGCCGAGCGGCCTGCCCTGCTCTACGGCGCGGCGGTGTGGGTGTCCGCGGCGGCGGGCACCGTCTGGATCTGGTCGCAGGCCCGGGCCGTCGCGAGGGCGGCCGACACCGCCGCAGCCGACGATCTCGCCCGGCTCTATCTGCTCGACCGTGAGGTCCTCGCCGCGCTCGCGCTCGTGGCGATCGCGATTCTCGGAGCGGCCGTGCTGCGCTGGGTGGGGGGTGGCCGGGTGTGGCACGGCCTGCGTCTGGGTGCCGCCATGCTGCTGCCTGCGCTCATCGCAGTGCAGGCTCTGGGGCTCGCGCGCGACTACTGGCCGCGCAGCGACCGCGACACCTTCTACCCGGTCACCGACACCCAGCGGTTCCTCCAGCAGAACCTGGGCCACGAGCGCTACGCCTTCGCCCTCGACGGGATGGGCATCGGCGCCGACATCCCGCTGCGACTGCGCGCGCTCGACGGGCACATCTTCGTCAACGACAACATGTCGGACCTGATCGAGGCGCTGCCCGGGAACCAGTTCGGCAACCCGCCGACGCTGCCCTTGATCGCTGCAGAGCCTGCTGTGGCCACCAGCCCGGTGCTCGACCGGCTCGGCGTCCGCTTTTTCGTGACCTCCCCCGCCCAGCCGCTGTTCGGCGACCGCCAGGTCGACGTCGGAGACGGCGGCACCACCGCGCTGGTCCCCGAGCAGACCGTCGCCGTGGCGCTCCCGCCCGGTGCGGTGCCGCGCGGGCTGGGGGTGATCCCCGAGTCGACGCCCGCCGTCCCCGGATCGACGCGGATCGAGGTTGTCCAGCGCGCCGCGGACGGGTCGGTGGTGACTCGCAACTCCCGTAGCGACATCGGCATGTCGGTCGGGCAGGTGTTCTCCGTCCCGCTCACCGAGGCGCCCGGACCGGTGGTCACCGCGGAGATCACGGTGCACGGGCCTGGGCCCATCACGGTGCGGACCACCGCCGGGGTCCCTGCGGTATCGACGGTGCGCGCCCAGGACGACGGGCTGCGGCTCGCCGATGCCGGCAGCTCGGTGATCTACCAACGGCTCACGGCACTGCCCCGCATCCGCTGGGCATCGGAGACAGTGGTAGAGCCGAACCCGCAGCGCCAGGTCGACCTCGTAGCGGGTGGCGTGCTGGAGCCGGACCAGGTTGTGCTGGACGCGCCGGGGCCAGCGGCCGAGCCCGGCCCCGCGACTCTCGACGTCACCGAGGACGGGCTCGACGACATCGACGTCACCGTGGACGCGTCGGCGAGTGGCTACCTCGTCGTGGCCGACGCCCTGCAGGCAGGCTGGGCCGTGGAGGTGGACGGTCGGCCCGCGTCGCTGCGTGCCGCGGACCACGGGGTGGTCGCGGTGTCCGTCCCCGCCGGGAAGCACGTCGTGCACTGGGACTACCGGTCGGCGACGGCCACAGCCGGGGTGTGGATCAGCGCTGTCACCGGGCTGGGGCTCGTGGCCGTGGGAGCAACGACCCTGTGGCGGAGACGTCGTGACCGGGGCCGTCACAGCCTCCGTTACCCTCTGCGGGGCGAGGGAGGTCGATCAGGAGTCCGTCGACCTCGGCACTGCGGACTCGATGAGGTCATGACCACACCCGACATGTCGCCTGCGCACAATTCGCGCCACCGGTCCCTGATAGCCGACGGGTCGGGGCAGCCGGTGCCCTTCCGCGGTGACCGCGGCCAGGTGGACGTCACCGTCGTACTGCCCTGTTACAACGAGCAGGACCACGTCCTAGACGAGATCGAGCGCATCACCAAGGCGCTCGACAACAGCTCGCTGTCCTACGAGCTGCTGGTGATCGACGACAAGTCCACCGACAACACGCTCGCGGTGCTGCAGGAGTCGCTGCCGCGGTTCCCCCGAATGCGCCTGATGCCCTTCCGACGCAACGGCGGCTCCGGCACTGCTCGGCGGATCGGCACGGTGGAGGCGGCGGGCGACATCGTCGTCTGGACCGACGCCGACATGACCTACCCGAACGAGCGCATTCCCGAGTTCGCGCAGTACCTGATGGACAACCCCGACGTCGATCAGGTCGTGGGGGCCCGCACCTCGGAGCAGGGCACGCACAGGTTCCTGCGGGTGCCCGCGAAGTGGGTGATCCGACGGATCGCGGAGTTCCTCTCGGGCACGCGGATTCCCGACCTCAACTCCGGTCTGCGGGCCTTCCGCCGCGAGGTGTCGCTGCCGTACCTGCGGCTGCTGCCCCCGGGATTCTCCTGCGTCACGACCATCACGCTGTCGTTCCTCTCGAACCAGCACACAGTGGACTACCTTCCGATCGACTACGCGCAGCGGGCAGGCACGTCGAAGTTCCACTTCGTGCGTGACGCCTACCGCTACATCCTTCAGGTGTTGCGGATGGTCATGTACTTCAACCCGCTCAAAGTGCTGATGCCGCTCGCGCTCACGCTGCTGACGCTCGGGGTCGTCAAGGGTGCCACCGACCTGTTCCGCTACGACCTGCGGATCACCACCAACGCCACGCTGCTGTTCCTGACCGGCCTGATCGTCGGGGCAGTGGGTCTGCTGGCGGACCTCATCGTTCGATCGCGCGGGGACACCTGATCGTGGGCCGGTGGCGGACACCCGTCCGCGTGCTGGTCGTGGCCGCGTTCGCCTGCGCGGCCGTGTGGGTGCTGGCGAGCCGGTGGCAGGAGGTCCAGCCGCTGCTGGGCAGGCTCTCCGTCTGGTCGGTGTCGGCGTCGCTCGTCGCGGTACTCGCCGGCATCTTCGGCACGTTCTTGTGCTGGCGGGCGCTGCTCGCCGACCTCGGCTCGCCGCTGCCGGCGCCGGGTGCGATGCGCGTGTTCTTCATCGGCCAGCTCGGGAAGTATCTTCCCGGGTCGCTGTGGCCGGTGCTCGCGCAAATGGAGCTCGGCCGCGACTACAAGGTTCCCCCACGTGCGGCAGGCGCGGCCGTCGCGGCCTTCCTCGTGGTCGTGGTGGGCACGGGGCTGGTTATCGCGGTCCCGTCGCTGCCGTTGCTCGCCGACGGGGCCGCGCGGACCTACTGGTGGACGCTCGTGGCGCTGCCGGTCGCGGTCGTGGTCGCCACGCCGCCGGTCCTCAACCGCCTCCTCGGTGTCGCGCTGCGGCTGGCCCGCAGGCCCGACCTGCCGCGACCCCTGACGCTCGGCGGGATCGCCCGGGGGGCCGGATGGGCGCTCCTGTCCTGGACGGCCTACGGCGTGCACGTCTGGGTGCTGGCGCTTCAGCTCGGGGCCGTGCCGACGCCGCGGCTGCTGCTCGTGACCTCGGGGGCGTTCGCCGCCGCGTGGACCATCGGCTTTCTCGTCGTGATCGCGCCCGCAGGCGCAGGTGTCCGGGATGGGGCGCTGATCCTGCTGCTTGGCGGCGTGCTCTCGGCCCCGCAGGCCACCGTCATCGCGGTGCTGTCGCGGTTGATGTTCACCGTCGGAGACCTCGCCTGGTGCCTGCCTGCGCTGGTCGCGCGGCGGCGCGGTGTCCGAGTGGACGGCTTCAGCGCAACGTCGCCCACACCGTCGTCCACGGGAACGGGGTCGTCACACTCCGCACGTCGGCGACCGTGGAGACGAACCTGACGAAGCTCCGTGTGGACCAGTGATTGAGGTGGCCCGGGGTGTTGCCGAGGTCCTTGAAGTAGCGGCCCGCCACGAGGTTGCAGGCGCGGAAGATCGGCTCACGTGGCACCGACAGCACCACGTGTTTGCTGCTCACGCGGGCGATCTCACGCAGGCAGGCCTCCGGGTCGCGAAGGTGCTCCAGCACCTCCACCGACACGACGACGTCGAACGAGCCGTCGCGGAACGGCAGCTGCTCGGCGTCGGCGTGAAGGAAATGGGGGGCGGGGTAGGACTTCCAGTCGCGCCGCAACCCGGAGTCGGGAAGGTCGAGTCCGACCACGGTTCCCCAGCGTTGCGACAACTTGTCGGCGATCACCCCTTCGCCGCAGCCGACTTCGAGCGCCCGGCCGGACACCAATGACGGGTCGGCACCGACCCGGTCGAGCTGGTCGGAGAGGTTGGCCACCCAACGTTGCGTGAGCCACCGGATCGCAGGGTTCCTCGCAGTGTACTTGGCAGTGTGGTTGCCGATCACGACGTCCGGCGTCTCGAACGCCGCGCTCTGCTCCTGCACGCACCGACCTCCTGGGGAGCCGCGGCAGGAAGTGGCCCACCGCGCCGGTCACGGTAGTAGCCGGGTGCGGGAGCGCCCAGCCGCCCCGGTCGGGCCTGGCGGCACCGCGATGAGCCGACAGCGTGCGGCCGAACGCCGCGACCGACCTTTCGATGTCGATCTTTGCCGGGCGGTCGGGCGTGAGCCAGCTCGCGGTGGGTGTGCCACGGCGGTCGCGCGGGCAGGCCGTTACACGGTTCGTGACACGAGATTCCCACAGCGCGGACCTGGTACTGGTCGATACCGGCCGCGTTCTTCGCGGTCTGGAAGCACTCCTCGGTCGCCCACCGCGCCCCGGCGACCCGGATCAGCTCCCGCAACGGGGTCCGGGCCGAATCGGCGCAGCGCTAGAACGCCAACTTCTTGCGCGTCTTGCCGGACGCGGTCTCGGTCTGGCGGCGCACCAGCAGCTAGTGCGGTGTCCAGGAACGTTACCGGGGTGATCGCGGGATCCAGGCGGCGTCTCGCAAGGCGCCGCCCGAAGCTCATACCGGGCGTCTTCGCGAGGGCGGCAACGCCGCGAGGCGTCGTCTGGGCCCGCGAGGACCCGGTGAACGTTTCTGGACACCGCACTAGTGATCCCAGCCGGGCGAATGCCCGGCGCGGTCGGCCGCCGCGTGCACCTGGCTGGATTCCGACGGTATCCGTTGGTTCCGGCCCTTCGCGTCCCGCCGTCTGTCGTTCAGCTCAGCCACCCACCTGCCCCGGTCCTGGCGTAACGCCCGCCGGGACCCCGGCCTGGCTTACGACCTGCTCCGCGGTCTGGCGGTTCGGGTCTGACGGTGAAACGACGAGTGTCACCGTGACCGTGAGAATGGCCAGGGCCACGCAAGCTGCGGTGATGAGCAGCAACCGACGAACAGTCATGACACCCACCCTCGGATGCCGAAGCAGCGCCAGCTGCGGTGTCGTTCCAAACGGGATGCAGCCGCGGCCTCAAACCGACATGGGTCGTGGATGGGACGCGTGTACCGATCGGGCGCCATGCCTGGCTAATCGACAACCGACTATAGGTCATTACACCAGGTGACCAGGAAGCCTTGCCCTTCACGGCTCCCCCGCGGCCCGAACCCGACGACGGGCCGACCAGCGGGAGGCGCCCTGTGGCTAACTAACGCGCACCGCCACAAGTGGGAGAAGTTGGAGGCCGACCGCCGGACAGTCGAGTCGCCGCCGCGTAGCTGCGCCCGAACTCCTGACAGGAGTCCCACGCCGGGCTCCGGGACCCGCAACCCGGCCCGGCCTCCTCGTCGGGTGGAGCCATCGGCCGGGGTACGACTCTGCGGTTACTCACCTTGACTGGCGACGATCGCGGTCACGAGCGCGACATGGATCTTCGCCACCGACCCGGTGCCGGTCGGGAGGGTCATAACAGGGATCGGTCGCGGTAGTCCCGGGCGGTGACGATCAGCCTGTCCCGGACGGTGGACACCGCGCAGACGTGAGATACGTTGGGCTCGCCTGCTACCGGCAGGCCGGGGATGCCGCAAGGGCTGGTGGCCCCGTAGTCGGACTCGACGCATACCCGCTCACCCTCGGCGATCGTCGCGATGATCGTGATCCGCCAATCGGGAAACGTGGCGGCCGCTCAGGTGTCGAGGCGCGGGAGCGTGGGCCACCGATCAGAAGCCTACGCGGGCCAGCTCTCGAACGGGATCGGAGGCGCAGGGAAGTGAGCAAACCTGCAGCTCGTCGGTCGTGGCTGGCGTGAACAGGGCGCGGAACCGCTCGTGATCCTCGCAGGCCATCTCGAAGATCTCCTCCGGAGCCTCGCGCCACCGCGCCATCGCCCGCTTCCTGCGCTCATCCTCGGGAAGAGTCACGTAGTGCAGCTCGAGGTCGGCGCCTGCAAGGTCGGCGATCGCACGCAGGGCATACCGCTCGTCCGGGGACCAGCAGCCGAAGTCGAGGATCACCGACACACCCGCTCGCACACAACACCTGGTGGCCGACCCAGACCATTCGGCCTTCCAGAACATCGCGCTTCCCAGCGAAGTCTGCCCATCGCAGCCCGAACAGCGGCGCCATCCACTCATCCACCCGGCGCGTCGAACACACGAGCCCGCCGCAGGTTCGGGCACGGGCTTGGGCACGGGCTTGGGCCGCGATCGAGACCGAGCCGGATCGCGACGACGCCTGCGGGAATGGGCGCGGTGGGGATGGCGAGCCCGCCCGTCGCCGTCCTGGCTGCTCATGCAGCTCGTGTGGTGCGTTTGCGCGGCGGCCACCGTCGTGGTCGCGCTCGTGGCGATGCCGGCGGCGGGTCCATGGGTGGTGCTGCTGGCGACGTCGCTGACCGTGCAAGTGTTGATGATGGTCAGCGGCCGACAACGCGTGCGGGTTGCCCGTCGCCGGTGCGGGTGTCCGTGGGCGGCAACCCTTCGACGCCTGGGACGTCGTTAGCCGTTGGTGGCGATCAATCCGGGGTCGGAGGTCGGGTCGGGGATGCGGTGGCGGAACCTGGTCGGTCAGACGCCGTCCACAGGGTCGCGCGCGGGCTTCCGCCCGGAGCTGCAGGGGCTGCGCGCGCTCGCGGTGGGGCTGGTGGTCGTTTACCACGTCTGGGTCGGACGAGTGTCCGGCGGCGTGGACGTGTTCTTCGTCGTCACCGGGTTCCTGCTGACCGGCCAGGTCGTACGGGCGGCCGAGGGGGGAACGCTGTCCGTACGGTCCCGCTACGCCCGCGCGGCGGCCCGGCTGGTGCCCGCGGCGTCGGTGGTGCTCGTCGCCGTCGCCGCGGCAGGTTTTCTGGTCTTGCCGGAGAACCGATGGGCACAGTCGACGCGCGAGGTCGCCGCGGCCGCGCTGTTCACCGAGAACTGGCAGCTCGCCGCGGACGCGGTCGACTACGCGGCCCGCTCCAACACCACCAGCGTCGTGCAGCACTTCTGGTCGCTGGCCATCCAGGGCCAGGTGACGCTGGTCTGGCCGCTGCTCGTGGCCGTCATCGCCGTGTCCTGCGGCGATCGGAGGGAGCTCGTGCGGCCGCGGACCACGCTGATGCTCGTCGGGATCTTCGCCGCGTCGCTGCTGTACTCGGTCGGGCTGACCGAAAGCGACCAGCCATTGGCCTACTTCCACACCCTGACCCGGCTGTGGGAGTTCGCGCTCGGCGGGCTACTGGCGCTGCACCTCGACCGCCTCACGCTCACCCTTCGAACACGCAGGATCTTGGGCTGGGCCGGGGTCATCGGGCTGTTCGCGTGCGGCGCCGTCCTGCCGGTGGCGACGCTGTTCCCGGGGTGGGCGGCGGTGTGGCCGACTGGGTGCGCCGCGGCCGTGCTCGCGGCGGGCCACACCGGGCACCGCTGGGCGGCCGACCGGATCCTCGCCTCCCGCGCGGCGTGCCGGCTCGGCGACCTGTCCTACCCCCTGTACCTGTGGCATTGGCCGCTGCTGATCGGCCTCCTCGCCGTGACCGGGAGCGACAGCGCGGGCCCGGTGGCGGGGGCCGCGGTCATCGTCGTATCCCTCGTGCTGGCCCACGCGACCCACCGGTTCGTCGAGCGGCCCGCCGCCCGCCGCGGCGGGGTCCGCCTGGCCGTGGTCGGCACCCTCGCCGCGCTCCTCGCCGCGGGCGGCTGGCAGGTCGCCGTAGCCGCCAGGACCACCGCGCCCGGCACGGTCGGGGACCCGTCCTACCCGGGGGCGCTCGCCCTGCGCGACGACCCGGCGGCGACCCCGCCCGCCCACCCCGGCACGCTGCTGCCGCCGCTCGCGTCCGTGCAGGAAGACTGGAACCGCATCGAGCACTGGGACTGCACGCCGATGCGCACGTTCCCGATGGACGCCTGCGCGATGCCCCGACCCGAGGGCGCCGACCCGGTCCCGGCCAAGCGGATCGTGGTCGTCGGTGACTCCCACGCCCAACAGCTCTCCGCGGCGCTCGTGCCGCTCGCCCAGGCCAACGACTGGCAGCTGATCGACATCATCCGCGGTGCCTGCCCGTTCTCCACGGTCTCCGAGACCGACCCCGACGACATCGACTGCCCCGCCTGGCTCGCCGCCGCCGCCGACACGATCCACGACCTGCGCCCCGATGCGGTCGTCACGCTCGCCTCCCGCGACGTGCGGGTCGGACTGACCGAGCAGACCCCCGCCGGATTCGTCGAACAGTGGCGCCGCCTCGATGAGGAAGGCATCCCCGTACTGGCGATCCGCGACAACCCGCGCTTCGACACCCCCATGCCCGACTGCGTACACCGCAACGGCACCGACCCCACCGCCTGCGGCGCCGACCGCGCAGCGCTCTACTCCCCCGAACCCCCCTGGGCCGCCATCCCCGACCTGCCCCGCAACGTCGCCTTCGTCGACATCGCCGACGCCGTCTGCACCACCGACCACTGCCCGGCAGTGATCGGCAACGTGCTGGTCTACCTCGACGACAACCACCTCACCGCCACCTACGCCACCAGCATGGCCCCCCTCATCGCCCAGCAGGTCCACGCCGGACTGGGCTGGTGACAGTCCACCTCGGCCGAGATCGAGCCCACATGCACTCCACCTACCAGGCACCCCGCACCGCCGCACACCCTCCGCCGCTGATGACACCGAAGTAGTGGCGGAAGACCCCGCGCGGCTGCGAGCCAGGACTTCGATACGGTCCCGCGGTGATCGACGTGGTGCTCGTGTGACTGAGGCAAGCTGAGCCGATGGTGGACAGCATCGAGCCGTTCGGCCTGACCCTGCTCGCGGTGGCGGCGGTGGCGTCGTTCGCGCTGCTGTCCAACCAGGTCAGCAGCCGCCTGCGGCTTCCCGCTCCGGCGATCTTCCTGCTCGTGGCGGCCGCCGCATCGGATCTGTTCCCGTCGTTGGCCGGTCTCTCGATCGTCGCCGTCGAGCAGGTCGTCACCGTGGCGCTGGTCCTGATCCTCTTCGACGGCGGGATCGGGATCGGGGCGCGCAAGCTGCGCCAGGCTCTCGGTCCGGTCGTGCTCGTCGGGGTGGTCGGCACGGTGCTGACCGCCGGCGCGATGGCGGTGTTGGCGCACCTGCTGTTCGGGATCGGCTGGACCGTCGCGTTGCTGCTGGGCATGGCGCTGGCTCCGACCGACCCCGCGGTCGTGTTCTCCGTGCTCGGCAACCGGGAAGTCCGCGGCCGCGCCGGGGTGATCATCGAAGGCGAGTCCGGGGCCAACGACCCGGTGGGCATCGCGCTGTTGGTCAGCCTCGTCGGCGTCGGCGGCAGTCTCGATCTCGGCGCCGTCGGGGATGTGGCAGTCACCTTCGCGGAACAAATGGTCATCGGCGCCGCCGTCGGGTTCGCCGGCGGGTGGCTGCTGCTCAAAGCCATGCGACACATCCCGCTGCCCAGCGAGGGCCTCTACCCGTTGCGGACGCTGGCGTTCGCCATCGGGCTCTACGGGCTGGCCACCATCGCGCACGGCTCCGGCTTCCTCGCGGTGTTCATCGCCGGCATCCTCATCGGCGACGCCTCCGCGCCCTTCAAGCGCGAGATCGAACGGTTTCACTCAGCGCTGGCCGGGATCGCAGAGATCATCGCGTTCGTCGTGCTGGGCCTGACCGTCTCCCTCGGCGACATCACCCACGACGGAATCTGGCTCATCGGGCTCGTGCTGGCGGTGCTGCTCGCGCTCGTCGTCCGGCCTCTGCTGGTCGGACCGCTGCTGCTGGCCGTGCGCCTGACCTGCGGGGAGCGGGTGTTCGTGCTCTGGGCCGGCCTCAAGGGCGCCGTCCCGATCCTGCTCGGCACCTACATCCTCGCCGCAGGCTCGGCCGCCGACCGCATCGCCTACGACATCATCTTCGTCGTCGTGCTGTTCTCCGTCATCGTCCAGGGCGGCCTGATACCCACTGTCGCCCGCCGCTGCCGGGTGCAGATGGACGACGTGGAGCCCCGGCCCTGGGCGGTCGGGCTGCGCGTGCGCGACGAGCCCCGCACCACGCGCCAGTACCGCATCGACCGCGACGCGCCCGCGGTCGGTCAGACCGTCCGCGACGTGCACGACGCCTACGACGTGTGGATCAGCGTCGTCGTCCGGGACGGACACACCTTGCGTGTCCACGCCGACACGGTGCTACGAGCCGACGACGAGGTTCTCGTCCTCGCCGAACCCGACGCCGACGTCAGCACCGTATTCCTCACCAGGTAGACCCCCACCAGTACGTGCCGCTCCCGGCTAGCATCGGCTCCACAGGTCTGGGTCGCGCAGCGTCCGGGGTCGTCCGGCGGGTGTCCTCGAGCGGCAGGCCGGGCAGAGACCGGCGGCCGGCATCGATGATGACCGGCCCCAGCCGATCGCTACGACGTCGAGCAGCACGGATCAGACCGCGGTCGATCACAGGACTCATCGGCTTCAGATCCCCGTGCGCCCAACCACGGGACAGAGGAGGACCACACGGCCGCCTGCCGGAGGAGGACCAGGCAGGCGGCCATCGACGTGTCAGGCACGGCAGCGGGCGGTTGGGTCGGTGGCACGAGGCGTCGCAACCGGCCGGGCATCGCCGAGCCGCGCGGACGGTCAGTCATGGCGGATGTCGCGCCGGTGGTAGCCGACGCCACCGACGACCCCGAGCGCCGCAGCGACGGCGACCATGGCGATTGCGCCGCTCAGGTCCGGGCCGGTGGCCGGAACAGGCGCCAGGTGCGCGAAAGGCGAGACCGTCGTGATCCAGGCGGGGGCGTCGACACTGTCGGCGAGCACGGTCAGCAGGAACCCGCCCGCGGCGGGCAGCATCCCCACCACCCCGACCGCGCGAGGGGCCCAGCCCAGCGCGATCAGCGCCATACCGAGGCTCAACGCGGCGAGGGAAAGGGTATTCAGGGCGCCTGCCAGCGCGGCGCCGAGTCCGAGTCCGGAACCGGCGCCGGTGGTGCCGACCCACGTCACGACGGCCGCGGCCGAGGTGATCAGCACCGCGGCGGCCGCCGCAGCCGCGGCCTGCGCGGTGAACAGGTGGACGCGGGTGATCGGTGCGGCGAGCAGCAGATCGAGCAGGCGGGCCGCCTCGGCACGAGCGAGGGCGGCAACGCGGGTTGTCGTGAAACCAGCGACCGGGACGGCGAGCAGGGCGAACAGCGTCGCGACGTAACCTTCGACCGCGTCCAGCTCGAACCCCGCCTGGCGGGCCAACGCCGCGAACTGCGGGTTGTCGCCCAGAAACCCGATCATGGACGCCGAGATGAGCCCGATGAGCAGGTAGAACGCGCAGACGCCCAGCAACCACCCGGCCAACGGCCCCAGGACGGAGCGCACCGCGAAAGCCGGAACCGAACCGAGCAAGGCCATCCACGACCGGCGGCGGCCAGCGAACAGCACGCCTGCGCGCACGTCGCGACGACGCGCCGCCACCGTCGCCGCTGCCATGACAGCGGCCGCATACCCGGCGAGCACGACCAGCGGCAGTACCCGATCGGTGGCGAAGGGGCGGGCGAGCGCAGCCAAGCCGAACGGCGACAGCCACCGCAGCCAGCCCCACCCGTCGACACCGTCGCCGATCATCCGCGCCAGCAGCCCCACGATCAGCACCGCGACCGAGGCACCGACCGCGGCGCCGCGGCTAGGCCACAGCTGCGCCGCGACCGCGCCGATCCCGACGAAGAACGCTCCGACCAGGGCGAGCGACAGCCCGTGCACGAGCGCACCCATCGGCTCCACACCGACCGCCAGCAACGCGATCGCGACCGCGGCACCAACGAGTGTCACGACGCCTGTGAGCACCCCCAGATGCCGGTGCACCACTCCGGTGAGCGGTACCCGACCGGCGAGCAGCAGATCCCACCGACCGGTGTCCTCCTCCCCACGCAGGACCCGACACGCCGTCACCGCCGCCCACACCCCGACCAGCACCGCCAGCACGGTGCCGACCCGCCACACGGTGAACCCTCCGGCGGTGTCGAGCGCGACCGGTTCCCCGAACAACGTGCGGATCGCCGGATTGCCTGCCAGCACGGCCAACGCCCGTGCACCGCCCGGCGCACCCGCGATGACACCGTCATAGGTGGCGGCCACGACGGCGGACATCCCCGCACACAGCACGACCACCACGACAGCGCCGCGGCGGACCTGCCGCAGCGCGAGCCAAGAGATCCTCCGCCCGACCGAGGTCGCGGCCCGACCGGCGGCCCGCGCTGCCGTGACGGTGGTCATCGCAGGGCACGCCCGGCCCGGTCGGCCTGACCACCCTGCTGCGCCGCCGAGTCGCTGCCATAGTAGCCGAGGAAGATCTCCTCCAGGCTCGGCTCACGCAGCCGCAGATCGATCAGGTCGGCCCGCGCGAGGACCCGCAGCGCCGCAGCGGGGGAGCCGGTCAACGCGAACCGCAGCCGCGTAACCCCGGAGCAGACATCCGCGTCGTGATCGCTGCTCAACGAGGCGATGCCCGGCACTCCGGAAAGATCGGGCACCGCCCCGCGGACGGTGGCCGTCACCTCGGTCCGGTGCAGCGCGCGGAGATCGGCGACCTCGGCGACCTCTACCAGCCGGCCCGTGCGCAGGATCGCGACCCGCTCGCACACCGCTTCGACCTCGGCGAGCTGGTGCGAGCAGAGGAACACCGCCTGCCCGCGCGCCCGCGCCTCACCCACAGCGACACGGAACTCTTGCTCCATCAACGGGTCCAGACCACTGGTCGGTTCGTCCAGCACCAGCAACGGCGCGCGGGTGGCGAAGGCCGCGACCAACGCGACCTTCTGCCGATTGCCACTGGAGTAGGCGCGACCCGGCAGCGAGGGATCCAGCGCGAACCGCTCGATCAACTCCTTTCGGTAGGCCAGATCGGTCCCCGGCCCGATCCCGGCCAACAGGGCCAGTGTCTCCGCACCAGTGAGCCCGGGCCACAGCGCGACATCGGCCGGGACATAAGCCAGGTGAGCATGAGCGGCGGAGACGTTCGCGGCGGGGATATCGAACACCCATGCGCGCCCACCCGTCGGGCGGGCAAGGCCGAGCAGCAGCCGGATCGTCGTCGACTTGCCTGCGCCGTTCGGGCCGAGGAACCCGAATACCTGCCCGGCCGGTATAACCAGATCGAGCGAGTCCAGCACCAGTGTCCGCCCGTAGCGCTTGGTCAGGTTCTCGATGCGAAGCGCCGGAACGGCAACGTCAGGAAACGGCACGGTCGCCTCCGAAGGGCCAGCGGTGCACGACGTGCCGACCAACCTTCCCGGCGCTCCTGAAACAGACCGTAGTCCATCACCAGCAGAGCCGGTGCAAGTTTCGTGTTGCCCAGCACGCGAGAACGCCCGCTGGGGCTAGGGACGACCGCTGCCCGATGCCGCTGCACGGCTCGCCGTCGCACCTGCCGTTTCGCTTCCGGCTCCCGGGCGCTGTCATCGGGACGCCCCGCGCCGCCTGGGAGGGGCTGCCGTCGCTGCAGGGTCGTCGTCCGGCGGGTTGTCGTCGCGCAGGATGACCGTGCCTGCCGCGCCATCGATGCTGATCAACCGGCCGGTGGTGATCAGGGAGGTGGCGTCGCGGACGCAGATGACCGCGGGGATGCCGTACTCGCGGGCGACGGTCGGTCCGTGCGCGATCGGCGACCCGGCTTCGGTGACCAGCCCGGCCGCGGTCAGGAACAGCGGCGTCCAGCCGGGATCGGTGGTCGCCGCGACGAGGATCTCCCCTGGCTCGATGTGCGCAGTGGCGGGGTCGAGGACGACCCGGGCCCGTCCGGTCGCGGTACCGGCCGCGGCCGCCATCCCGACCAGTGTCCCGTCGGCGGCGGGGACCGGCGCGGCCAGCGCTTCGGGGATGGTGCCGTCGGACAGCAGCAGGCCCGGGACGGCGCGCCGAGCGAGCTCGCGCTCGTAATCGGCGCGGCGGTTGGCGACCAGCGCGCGCAGGTCCGCTCCGCTGGCCGCATCGAGGGCCTCGCGGAAGTCGAGGAACATCACGTCCTCGGCCTGTTCCAGCAGCCCGCGCTGCCGCAGCTCGGCCCCGGCGGCGAGCAGGTGCTTCCGCATCCGGGCGAACGCGTACAGCCAG
Source organism: uncultured Actinomycetota bacterium (assembly GCA_963826705.1). Lineage (GTDB taxonomy): Bacteria > Actinomycetota > Actinomycetes > Mycobacteriales > Pseudonocardiaceae > Pseudonocardia. Next base: position 257,318 of record CAWGYF010000013.1, on the reverse strand, counting down.
GCGAACTTCGGCAGCTCCCGCAACCCGGCGATCGCCCGCGAACGGCGCAGCAGGAACCCGACGCACCGGGCCCGGACCGGGCCGGTGCGGCCGGTCCGCCGTACCAGCTCGTCGATCTTCGCGGTCGCCTCGGCGGCGGCGCGGGCGAAGCGGCGGTCCGCGGCCTGCGCCGGGTCGGTGACGCGCAGATAGCCCGCGATCGCCGCGAACACCGGCGTCGGGTCCTCCGCCCACCGCGGCACGCCGACGTCCACCTCGGCCGCGCCGCGGTGCCCGTAGCGGCGCAGGAAATCACCCAGCCCGATGTCGGGCAGCGCGCCCGCGCGGTAGCGGTCGGCGAGGTCCGCAGGCGGGGTGTGCACCAGCAGGTCGCGGTGCTCGGCCGCGTCGCACGCCAGCCGCCACAGGGCCAGGTCCATCTCGGTGGTGACGTTGTGCGGCGTCCCCCGCAGGGTCTCGTCGACCTCGCTCTCGCCTGCGATCCCGGCGAGCAGCCCGACCGCGGCCTGTCGGGTGAGCAGGGCGGCGTAGATCGGCGCCAGCATCGGCGCCATGTCGACGCGCACGAACGCGTCCTGCGCCGCCATCGCCGCGCGCAGGTGCTCCGCCGCCCCGGCCGCAGGCGGTGGGGACTCGCTCGCCGACCAGACCTGCGCCGCCGCGCGGCACGCCCGCTTCCGCGCCCGCTCCGGCCGGGCGATCGCGCCGATCACCCCGGCGAGCAGCCCGGGCGCCAGCCGCGCCGCGATCGGCACCGCGACGCGCAGCCGATACGGCCTGCCCGGCAGCGGAGCGAAGCGCGGGTCCGCCAGGACCCGTTGGACCGCCTCCCGCACCCGCGGTCCGTAGATCGTCATCGCGGCGGGCAGCCTCGGGCGGGCCGCCGCGTAGCGCACCACCGCGGTGATGTCGAGGTACATGTGCCCAGCCGCGTCGACCACGCCGGGATGCCCCGTGAACGGGTCCGTCGCAATACCGACCGAGGTGAACCAGGCGGCGGTCGCCACCCGCATCGCGGCCATCCCCATCGGGGTGAACGGCCGCAGCATCCCCTGCATGTGCCCGACCTCCAGGAACACCCGCGGACCGGGCCGGGTCGAGGTCGGCACCGGGAACAGGGTGGTGATCGGGCGGGCCTGCAGCACCCACAACACCCCGTCCCCGTCGATGGCCCACTCGACGTCCACGGCGACGCCCGCGCGCCGCTGCAGCCGCTGTCCGGTCGCCCACAGCCGCTGCAGCTGTTCTCCGCGCAGGCAACCGCCTGCCGCGGACGACTCGCCCGCCGCGTCCAGAACGTAGTGGTCGGCGACGGCGCTGCCGTCCACGACGACATTCCCCAGCCCCGCCACCGCATCAACGACCATCTGCGTGCGGCACCCCGTGACCGGGTTGGCGGTGAACAACACCCCGGCGGCGGCCGGATCGACCATGCGCTGCACGAGCACGGCCATCGCCGCCGACTCCTCAGGGATACCCGCCGCCGCCCGGTACGCGACCGCGCGCGGGCTCGACAGCGAGTCCCAGCAGCGCCGCACCGCCGCCAACAACGCCTCGCCGCCGCTGACGTTCAGAACGGTCTCGTGCTGGCCGGCGAAGCTGGCCTGCGGAAGATCCTCCGTCGTGGCGCTCGACCGCACCGCGACCGCGCCAGCCCCCAACCGCCCGTACGCCCGGAGGATCACCTCGCGAAGCCCGTCTTCGATCGCCCCCGACGCCCCGTCCACCGCATCGTGCGCCGCGGTGGTGATGCAGAACCCGTCGGGCACCCGCTCCCCGGCCCGGACCAGTGCGGCCAGGCCCTCGGCCTTGCCGCCCACCAACCCGCCACCCCCGCCGTCCTCGACATCCGACAGCCACACGACATCCGGCGCCGGGATCCCCGGCGAAGCGCCGCTCATCGGCTCAGCCCCCGAGCGGGCCGGTCCCTCCGCTCAGGACACGCCCCGCGCCGGTCGAGGTCTCTGCTGGGGTTGCCGCTGTCCGCGCGGCGCCCGTGTTCGAACACGGGCGAGAACGACGACGCCATCGGCGTGCTCCATCCATCCGGGTTCCTCCGAACAGGCCGCCGACCAGACTTCCCGGCACACCGCCGCGCACCGTACTCCCGCAGAACCTGCCAGAACAGATCACCGGGCCGCCATGCCGCCAGTCGCGCACCCACGGCGAAGCCGCGACGATCAGTCACCTCGCCCCGAAGTGGAGGCGATCGGTCATCGCCAGCGGTCGGCGACCAGGACGACGCGGAATCCGTCGGGATCGGCGACGGTGAGGCCGACCTGGTCCCAATAGGGATTGGCGCTCGGGACGGGGTGCGACCGCGAGCCGCGCGAGAACCCGGTCGACCGCGTCACAGCTGCCCAGGTAGAGCACGAGCAGGTCTACTGCGTGCGGGGTCGGCGCGGGGAGGCGCTCGGTGGCGGACGTGCTCGACGTCAATCTCACCGGGACGTGGAAGACGGTCAAGGCGGCCATCCCGCCGATGATCCAGGAGGGCGGCGGTGGCTCGATCATCCTGACCAGTTCCGTGCTGGGATTGGGCTGTTCCGTCAGACCACCCCACCCAGCGCCGAGGCCCGCCGGCTACACGCCGCCCTCGACCTCGCCCTGCCGCCGCGGATCCTCGACCTCGACCCAGAGCAACCCGCGACGCGCTGACCAGGCACAACAGCCCGGCCTAGTGACACGACATGTCACCAGGCCAACCCTCGTTTGCCCAGCTCAAGACCCCTATCCGGGCACTTTCAGCCGAGGTCAGCTGCGGAACCCAGCTCGTACAGCTAGTGGATCGTGTCGTTAGTTGATTGACGCTTCGCCCGTGGGTGAGAATGCGGCATGGCAAGTCGTGCGGCGGAGGCGTTGGCCCTGCGCGATGGCGATCGGGACCGGTTGCTGTCGCTGACGCGTAGTTCGTCAGTGCGGGCCGGGCTTGCGCAGCGGGCGCGGATCGTGTTGCTGGCCGCGGACGGGTTGTCCAACACCGCGATCGCGGCGCGGGTCGGGGTGTCGCGCCCGACGGTGATCGGCTGGCGCGGCCGCTACGAGCAGCGGGGCCTCAAGGGCTTGGCCGACGAGCCTCGGTCGGGCCGGCCGCGTCGGGTCAATCACCGCGCGGTCGTGGCCGCGACATTGGCACCGCCGCCGAAGAAGCTGGGGGTGACGCACTGGTCATCTCGGCTGCTGGCGGCCAGGCTCGGGATCGGCAACGCCACCGTGGCCCGGGCCTGGCGCAACTACGGCATCCAGCCCTGGCGGGCGGAAACCTTCAAGTTCTCCACCGACCCCGAGCTGGTCGCCAGGGTCACCGACGTGGTCGGGCTGTACCTTGCACCGCCGGAGAACGCGGTCGTGTTGTGCGTGGACGAGAAGTCCCGTGCGCCACGAGGCGCTGATGAAGCCGTGCGGGACGAGAGGACCGCCGCCGGTCATCGCAGTGATCGGTCGAAGCTGGAGGCTGATCGATCCCCGGGTCAGGGGTGAGATCGGGAGCAGCCTTGACAATGTAGGGGCGGGCCGGAACTGCCAGACGGCTCGTGCCCGCTAGTGCGGTGTCCAGGAACGTTGCCGGGGTGATCGCGGGATCCAGGCGGCGTCTCGCAAGGCGCCGCCCGAAGCTCATACCGGGCGTCTTCGCGAGGGCGGCAACGCCGCGAGGCGTCGTCTGGGCCCGCGAGGACCCGGTGAACGTTTCTGGACACCGCACTAGCGAGGACGGAAAGGCGTAGGGAAACCGAACCAGTGGCAGAAGCCCCGTGAGTCTTTTTTCAGGAATTCATTCTCCATTTTCGTTCTCGGACCAGCCGCTCGGCTTCGCGGAGTCGCGCTCGCTCGCCGAGCTCCAGCGCGGGCTCCTCATCGGCGTGTTCTCGCCGATACGTGGCCACCCAGTTCCCGAGAGTTCCTTCGTTGATACTGAGTTCTCGGGCGATCTGCGCGATCGGACGTGAGTTCATGATGACCGCCTTCACGGCTTCATCCTTGAACTCGGGGGAGAAACTCCGTCGATCTCGAGGCACGTGCCCCTCACTTTCTCGCTGAGTGATCCTAGTGGATCTCCAGTCCGAGGAGTTCGGGGCACCTCACACCGTCTTTCTCTTCGCGCTCTGTGAGAGGAACCCGAAGAGGATCAAACGGTGGCTGTGCCATGGCCCGCCGACACGCCGTCCAACCTGGACTAAAGCGTCCGGCGAGTGAGGGTCCCGGCCCGCGACACCCTCATTCGCCGGACCCTCTTATCTCGGCAGCCGGACCAGACCCTCCTGAACGGTGGTGACCACGAGCGTGCCGTCGATCTTGGTGAACCGTCCTGTCGCCAGTCCCCGCGAGCCGCTCGCGGTCGGCGAATAGCAGGTGTACAGCAGCCACTCATCGGCCCGGAACGGGCGGTGGAACCACATCGCGTGGTCGAGGCTCGCCATCTGCACCGGCTCCGACGGGCGGTCATGGCGCGTGAGCACCGAGCCCAGGAGGGTGATGTCGCTGGCGTAGGTGAGCATGCAGACGTGCAGGAGGCGGTCGTCGGGCAAGATGCCGTCGGCGCGCATCCACACCTGCGTCGGCGCCTCGCTGGCCGTGGTGCGGTCCACCGACCACGCAGGCTCGGTGACGAACCGCATGTCCAGCGGGCGGGGGCCGTTGCCGAGCCAGCCGATGTCGCCGGACGCGATGCGGGACGCGAGGTCGGGCAGGGTCTCGGGCGCGGGGACGTCGACGGGGCCGGGTTGGCTGTGCTCGAGGCCCACCTGCGGCAGCTGGAACGACGCCGACAACGAGAAGATGGGCTCGCCGCGCTGGATCGCGAGCACCCGACGCGTGGTGAACGAGCGCCCGTCGCGCACCCGCTCCGCCTCGTAGACGATCGGGATCCGCGGGTCGCCCGGGCGGATGAAGTAGGCCTGCAGCGAGTGGACCTCGCGGTCGTCGGGCACCGTGCGGCCCGCGGCGACCAGCGCCTGCCCGGCCACCTGGCCGCCGAACACCCGCGGCAGGCTGTGCGGCGGGCTGACCCCGCGGAACAGGTTCACCTCGAGCTGTTCCAGGTCGAGCAGCCCCACCAGGCCGTCAAGCGCGTTCTGCCCTACGGCATGCTCGGGCTGCGCGGTCGTGGAGCCGGGCTCGGTCGAGGTGCTCACGCCCGGCATCCTCTCAGGTCAGCTCGGCCGCCACGCGCTCCAGCTCGGCCCGCGCCTCGTCGCCGAAGCGGGCGTCGGCGACGAGCATGTCCCACCGGCGCAGATACAGCGCGACGTCGTCGGGGTCGCGATGCTCGGTGGCCGCCGTCTTGGTGCCGGTGTGCACCCAGACGTCGGGATCGGTGCCCGGCTCCCCGTAAGTGACGAAGCCGTAGTTGGGGCAGCTGCGCATCGGCGTGCGCCACGGCACCACGCCGATGCGGACGTTGGGGAGCGTGGAGAGTGACACCAGGTGCCGGATCTGGGCGACCAGCACGTGGGGGGCGTCGTCCGGGCCGGGGCGCCACCGCAGCGCACCCTCGGTGACGACGAACTCGAAGCGGTGCCCAGGAGCGTAGAGCACCTCCTTGCGCTCGGCCCACGCGACGTTGTCGGCGGTGCTCTCACGGGCGAGTTCGGGGCACAACGCGTCGGAGAGGGCAATCTGGCGGCGCGTGTACTCGGCGGTCTGCAGCAGCCCTGGGACAATCCCGATCTGGACGTTCCGCTGCACGCTGACCGCTTGCTCCTGCGCGCCGATCTGCCGCTGACGGTGTGCGGTGCCGCCGCGGAGGTACTCGGCCATCTCGACCGGCTCCCGCAGGGCCGTCCGTGCCTGCTCGACGAGCCGCTCGCGGACGGTGGGGCCCGCCCCGGCGCCGTCGGCCCAGGTCGCCGTCTCCGCCTCGGTCGGCACCTGCCGCGCGGTCTCCAGCCGGGAGACCTTGGGTTGGTTCCATCCCGATCCGCGCACCAAACTCGGTCTGGTTCAGCCCGGCCGCCTCGCGCAAGGCGAGCAGCGCCGCCGCGAGGGCGCGGCGGCGCTGGCTGGGCTCGATTTCCGGACCGCTGATGCGGCGGTCAGCGGTCAAGCCTGCCCCGGTGTTCGAGTATCCATTCGTCGAACGGTACGGCGTGCTTCATCGCCAGGTCGCGTTGGACGATATACTCGGCAATAACTATTCATACATAGTCATCGCAAGTCACATTTTGGATCACGGCCCCACGTCGCCGTCGTCGAGCACGGCATCGGGCGTCCGCGCACGGGCGCGCGGTTTCCTGGTGGCAGCCACCCCGCTCCGGGCGGATGCGGCGGCGGATTCGGGCATGCGGCATGGCGGCGTGACCGAGGAGTTGGTCGGGACCGTCCTCGCCAGAGGCGACCCGCGGGTGTGGCGTGCGCTGCTGGGCGCGCACGTCGACGACGGGTCGGGTCGCTGCAGGCTGTGCAGACTGTCCTCCGGACCCGCACAGGTCTGGCCGTGTCGCCTGTGGCTGGCCGCAGACATGGCCCGACGGCCGGCGAGCTGAGCAGACCGATCAGCTCTTCCCGTCAGCCCAGGTCGTCCTCACCGAGCCGGTGGACCCGGATGAGGTTGGTCGACCCCGCGGTGCCGGGGGGCGAGCCCGCGACGATGACCACGAGATCGCCGCGCTCGAACCGGTCGATGGACAGCATTGCGTGGTCGACTTGGCGCACCATGGCGTCGGTCGAGGTGACGAAGTCGACGAGGAACGTCTCCACCCCCCAGGCCATCGCGAGCTGGCTACGGACCTCGGGTGTGGGCGTGAACGCCAGGAGCGGCAGCCGGGTGTGCAGCCGGGCGAGGCGGCGCACCGTGTCGCCGGACTGGGTGAACGCGACGATCGCGCGGGCCGAGAGCCGCTCGCCGATGTCGCGCGCGGCGTAGGAGAGCACGCCCCGCTTCGTGCGCGGCACGTGCATCAGCGCGGGCACGTTGACCGGGCCCTCCTCGACGGCCTCGACGATCTGGGCCATCGTGCGGACGGTCTTGATCGGGTAGCGCCCGACCCCGGTCTCGCCCGACAGCATGACCGCGTCGGCGCCATCGAGCACGGCGTTGGCGACGTCGGAGGCCTCGGCGCGGGTCGGGCGCGAGTTGGTGATCATCGACTCCAGCATCTGGGTCGCGACGATCACCGGCTTCGCGTTCTCCCTGGCGATCTGGATCGCGCGCTTCTGCACGAGCGGCACGTGCTCGAGCGGCAGCTCGACGCCGAGATCGCCGCGCGCGACCATCACGGCGTCGAACGCGAGCACGATCGCCTCCAGGTTGTCAACCGCCTCCGGCTTCTCCAGCTTCGCGACGACCGGCAGCCTGCCCCCTCTGCTGTCCATGATCTTGTGCACGAGTTCGATGTCGGCCGGGCTGCGCACGAACGAGAGGGCGATGACGTCCACGCGCAGGTCGAGCGCGAACTCAAGGTCGGTGATGTCCTTTTCCGACAGCGCGGGCACGGAAACGTTCATGCCCGGCAACGAGATGCCCTTGTTGTCGCTGACCGGGCCGCCCTCGGTGACCCGGCAGACCACGTCCAGCCCTTCGACGGCGGTGACGCGGAGGCCCACCTTGCCGTCGTCGACGAGCAGCCGGTCTTCCGGGCGCGCGTCGTCCGCGAGGCCCTTGTAGGTGGTGGACACGCGGTCGTGGGTGCCTGCCACCTCGTCGACGGTGATCCGCACCTCCTCGCCGGTGCGCCACTCCACAGGACCGGCGGCGAAGCGGCCGAGACGGATCTTGGGACCCTGCAGGTCGGCGAGGATGCCGACAGCGCGGCCTTCGGCGTCTGCCGAGTGCCGGACCATGTCGTAGACCTGCTTGTGGTCCTCGCGGCTGCCGTGGCTGAAGTTCAAGCGCGCCACGTCCATCCCGGCCTGAACGAGCTCCCGGATGCGGTCTGGCGTGGCGGTGGCCGGACCGATGGTACAGACGATCTTTGTGCGACGGCTCACATCGATGAGCATAGCGCGCAGACTTGAACGATCAGGCAGCCACTGCGGAAACGTTTACCGGCGGGCGAGCTCTGTCGGTCCGACGTGGTCGTCGAGCCACTCCACGAGCGGCCGCACCGACCGCCAGGTGGCAACCACGCGGACGAGCGCGCCCGCTTCGTGCAGGACGTCGTCCGGCGGCCAGGCGCGGTGCCCGTACAGGCCTTTATGGCGCAGGAGGTCGAGGCGCGGGTGGTCGGGATCGACGCCGCGGGGCCGGGTCTTGAGCCGCTCGCCGCTGACCTCGATCCCGTCGGCCTCGATCGCGGCCAGCCGCTTCTGCAGGTCGGCACCGCGCCTTGGGTCGTCGACGGCGACCCGGAAGCGCGCGACCTGGTCGGGCGCCATCATGTAGTAGCCACCCGCCGCCAAGAGCCCGTCCGCGCCGACCTGCACGTAGAACGGGCCCGCCGTGGCCCCGCAGTGCGTCTTGTAGGGGGTCTTGTCCGCGGAGAAGCGCACGTCCCGGTACGGGCGGAAGATCTTGGCGGCGCCGAACTCGGCCTCGCATGCCGCCAGCAGCGCCAGCATCGGCGCCTTGACGTCGTTCTCGTAGGTGGCGCGCTGGTCGGTCCAGTAGGCCTTGGAGTTGTCGACCTCGAGGCCGTCGTAGAAATCGACGGCCCCCTCGCCGAACCCGACGAACGCCTCGGTCACGGTCCGTCGGAGGCCCGCGCCGCGGGGGCGTCACTCCTCTGGCCCGCCTCGGGATCGTCGTCGCTCACCCTTGTCATCACGGCGGCGGCACCGTCGGACGGCTCCGCCTCGCCGTCGGCATCGTCGATGTCGTCCAAGGCGGCCGGTCCGACCAGCGTCTCGCGGGGCTTGCGCACCACCGCGACATAGATCAGCGCGCCCACGCACACGACCGCGGCGACGACGACGTTGATGCGGATGTCGCCGAACACGCGCGTGGCGTAGTCGGTGCGCATCTGCTCGATGACGAAGCGGCCCGCGGTGTAGGCCGCGACGTAGACGGCGAAGGCGCGGCCATGACCAAGCCGGAACCGCCGGTCGGCCCAGACGACGAGGGCGGCGACCAGCAGGTTCCAGATGAGCTCGTAGAGGAAGGTCGGCTGCACGACCGCGATCGGCGTGTGGTCGAGCGCCACCCCGTTGAGGGCGTCGGGCAGGCCGGTGGACGGGTCCACCCTGCGGTAGATCTCCAGACCCCACGGCAGCGTGGTGGGGCCGCCGTAGAGCTCCTGGTTGAAGTAGTTGCCCAGCCGCCCGATCGCCTGCGCGACGACGATGCCGGGCGCCACCGCGTCCGCGAAGAACGGGAGGGGCACGCCACGGCGCTTGCAGCCGATCCACGCCCCGACCCCGCCGAGGGCGACCGCCCCCCAGATGCCGAGGCCGCCCTCCCAGATCATGAACGCGCGCAGCGGGTCGCCGCCAGGGCCGAAGTAGGTCTGCCAGTCGGTGGCGACGTGGTAGAGCCTGCCGCCGACGAGGCCGAACGGCACGGCGAACACCGCCACGTCGGTGACCGTGCCCGGCTTGCCCCCGCGGGCGACGAACCGCTTCTCGCCCCAGTACACCGCGACGATGATGCCCGCGATGATGCAGAGTGCGTACGCCCTGATCGGGATCGGCCCGAGGAACCACACCCCCTGCGAGGGGCTGGGGATGGAGGCGAGAACGGCGGCGGAGCTCACGTCGCCACCGTAGCGGGTGGGGTGGGGGCCACTGCGGGTCGCAGCGGGGTGGCACCGCTGCGACCCAGTCGGAGCGGTGTCACCCTGCTGCGACTCCCTGGGCCGCGCGCGCACCCTCCGCGAGCTCGGCGGCCAGCGCGCGTACGCCTGCCGCGCCGTCCTGGGCGGCTGCCGTCACGAAAGCCGAACCGACGATCACGCCGTCGGCGAACCCCGCGACCTGCGCCGCCTGCGCCCGCGACCGGACGCCCAACCCAACGCCGATCGGCAGCGTGGTGTGCGCCCGGCAGCGCGCCACGAGCTGCGGGGCCGCGTCGGCCACGGCGTCACGGGCCCCCGTCACGCCCATGGTCGAGGCGGCGTAGAGGAATCCCCGTGTTGCCGCGGCTGTCGAAACGATGCGCTCCTCCGACGACGACGGCGCCACCAGGAAGATCCGGTCGAGGCCGTGCGCGTCGGATGCGGCGAGCCAGTCTCCGGCCTCGTCGGGGATGAGGTCCGGCGTGATCACCCCGAGCCCGCCCGCCGCGGCGAGGTCGCGCGCGAACGCGTCGACCCCGTAGCGCAGCACCGGGTTGAAGTAGGTCATGACCACGGCCGAGCCGCCCGCGGCACGCACCCGTTCGACCACGTGGAACACGTCGCGCAACCGCACGCCTGCGCGCAGCGCGGTGTCCGCGGCGGCCTGGATCGTCGGGCCGTCGATCACGGGATCGGAGTACGGGACGCCGATCTCGAGCAGGTCGCAGCCGCCCTCGACCATCGCCATCAGCAGCTCCAGCGACCCCTCGACGGTCGGGTAACCTGCGGGCAGGTACCCGACCAGAGCGGCCCGACCCTCCGCGCGCGCGTTGCCGAAGATCTGCTCGACGGTGCTGGTCACGTGCGCTCCTGACGGGTCGTGCGCGGAAAGGTCGCGGGAAGTGTTATTCACGCACGGGCTACAGATTGAACCACTTCACCGCGGTGTCGACGTCCTTGTCGCCCCGGCCCGACAGGTTCACCAGCACGATGGCTTCCGGCCCCAGCTCGCGCCCGAGCCGCAGTGCCCCCGCTATGGCGTGCGCCGACTCGATGGCCGGGACGATCCCCTCGGTGCGGCACAGTAGCGCGAAGGCGTCCATCGCCTCGGCGTCGGTGACCGGCTCGTACGTCGCCCGGCCGAGGTCCTTGAGCAGCGCGTGCTCGGGTCCGACGCCCGGGTAGTCCAGCCCGGCGGAGATCGAGTAGGACTCGGCGGTCTGCCCGTCCTCGTCCTGCAGCAGGTAGCTCATCGCGCCGTGCAGCGCGCCCGGCGAGCCCTCCGAGAGCGTGGCGCCGTGGCGTCCGGTCTCCACGCCGTCACCGCCGGGCTCGAAGCCGACCAGCCGCACGGCGACGTCGTCGAGGAACGCGTGGAAGATGCCGATCGCGTTCGAGCCCCCGCCGACGCACGCGGCCACCGCGTCCGGCAGCCGCCCGGTGCGCTCGAGCACCTGCTCGCGGGCCTCCAACCCGACGATGCGCTGGAAGTCGCGCACCATCGTCGGGAACGGGTGCGGGCCCGCGACGGTGCCGAGAAGGTAGTGCGTCTTCTCGACGGAGGACACCCAGTCGCGCAGGGCCTCGTTGATCGCGTCCTTGAGGGTGCGCGAACCTGTCGTCACCGGGATCACGGTGGCGCCGAGCAGCCGCATCCGCGCGACGTTGAGCGCCTGCCGCTGGGTGTCGACCTCGCCCATGTAGACGACGCATTCCAGGCCGAGCAGCGCGCAGGCCGTCGCCGTGGCGACGCCGTGCTGGCCCGCCCCGGTCTCGGCGATGACGCGGGTCTTGCCCATCCGCTTCGTCAGCAACGCCTGGCCCAACACATTGTTGATCTTGTGGGACCCGGTGTGGTTGAGGTCCTCGCGCTTGAGCAGGATCCGGGCGCCGCCCGCGTGCTCCGACAGCTTCGCCGCGTCGGTCAGCGGCGAGGGGCGGCCGGTGTAGTCGCGGTGGAGGCGGTCGATCTCGTCGAGGAACTCGCGGTCGCCGCGAGCCTTGTCGTAGGCGGCCGCCAGCTCGTCCAGCGCCGCGATCAGCGCCTCCGGTACGAACCGCCCGCCGTACCGGCCGAAATGGCCGTGGTCGTCGGGCTCGTGCTCTGAGGGGAACTCAATGCCGTCGCTCGGCTTCGCGGTGAGGCTCACCGGTTTCCCTCGCTCCGCTCGGTCAGCGCTTCGCGCCGACGCTGTGTTGATGGTCCGCTCGCAAGCTCGCTCACCGCACCATTCTGGAGCATGACGGATGGAAACCCGCAGCCACCAGGCTGCGCACAGCGGCCTGGGGGTCACCGCTGGTCACGAGGCTCTCGCCGGTGAGCACGGCGTCGGCCCCCCACCCCGCGTACGTCAGCAGATCCGCCGGCCCGCGCACGCCCGACTCCGCCACGCGGAGCACGTCGTTGGGCAGGCCGGGCGCGATCCGGCCGAAGATCGTGCGGTCGACGTCGAGCGTGTGCAGGTTGCGCGCGTTGACCCCGAGGAGCTTGGCGCCCGCCTCCAGCGCGTGGTCGGCCTCCTCCTCGGTGTGCACCTCGACGAGCGCGGTCATGCCGAGCGACTCCACGCGGTCCAGCAGCGCGTCGAGCGCGTTCTGCTCCAGCGCGGCCACGATGAGCAGCACCAGGTCGGCTCCGAACGCCCGCGCCTCGTGGACCTGGTACGGGCTGACGATGAAGTCCTTGCGCAGCACCGGGACCTCGACCGCGGCCCGCACCGCGGCGAGATCGGCGAGCGACCCGCCGAACCGGCGCTCCTCGGTGAGGACACTGATCACCCGTGCGCCGCCTGCCGCGTAGGACACCGCGAGGTCGGCCGGATCGGGGATCACCGCGAGATCACCCTTCGACGGGCTGCGCCGCTTCACCTCCGCGATCACTCCGATGCCGGGGGCGCGCAGGGCGGCCATCACGTCCAGTGGCGGTGTGGCCTTCGCCGCGCGCCGCTTGATCTCGGTGAAGTCGACCGCCGCCTCGCGCGCGGCCAGGTCCATCCGGACGCCGTCGACGATGGAATCGAGGACGCTTCCTCTGCCGTGCTCCACGAGGTGCTCCTCCTTTCCTTACCGAGCGTGCTGGAAGGTCATGCTAGACAGTGCCGCTGCCGCGCCCGCCGCCAGGATCGTCCGAGTCGACCGTCGGGTCGCGACCCTCGTCGAGGGCGACCCACGCCGCCCGGTCGGGATCGGCCATCGTCGACCGGGCGTCCGCCGCGGCGTAGCGGGTGCCGAGCCGGGCCATTCGGGGCTCCCTGAGCAGCACGAACACGCCGACGGCGAAGAGCGCCACCCCGCCAGCGACGGCGAGCAGCGGGGCGCCCGTCACGCCGGGGGCTGGCGGAGCGAGGAGGTCGAGGACCGCGAAGCCAGCCACCGCCGCGCCCGCGAACCCCAACAGGCAGGCGAGCGCGCGCCGGATCAACCCGGACGTGGCGACGGCCCCGGCGATCCCGGCCAGCGCGAGGAGCGCCACGCCCGTGAGCGACGGCATCGCCGTCGCGCCGTCGGTCGCGCCCGCGGTGGCAGCTGCAGGCTGCCCGGTCGCCGCGCCGCGGTACCACACCACCGCGGACGCGCCCCACAGCAGCGCGGCGGCCGCGGCGAGCCCGAGACAGGCCACGCCCAGCGCCCGGCCGCGCCGCACCGCGCCGGGCTCGGTCACGGCGGCGGGTCCGAGGTCGCGGTGGCGGCCCCCCTTGCAGCGGCGCCCATTTCAGCGGCCCCCAATGCAGCGGCCCCCAATGCAGCAGTGCCACCCTGCTGCGACCCAGTCGCAGCAGTGCCACCCTGCTGCGACCCCGCAGCGCCGCCCGTCACCGCCCCGCCCCGTCCACGCCGTCCACGCCGTCCGCTCTGAGCGGACGCAAGGTGGCCGCCGTCGCCACCGCGGAGAGGACGGCGCGGGCCTTGTTGAGGCACTCGGCGTCCTCGGCGACCGGGTCGGAGTCGGCCACGATCCCGCCGCCCGCCTGCACGTAGGCCACACCGTCGCGCACCAGCGCCGTGCGGATCGCGATCGCCGTGTCGGCGTTGCCCGCGAAGTCGAGGTAGCCCACGATGCCGCCGTAGAGCCCCCGCCGCGTCGGCTCCAGCTCCTCGATGATCGCCATCGCCCGCGGCTTCGGGGCCCCCGACAGCGTGCCCGCCGGGAAGCAGGCCGTGACGGCGTCGAAGGCGTTGCGGTCGCGGCGCAGCAGGCCCGTGACCGTGGACACCAGGTGCATGACGTGGCTGTAGCGCTCCACCGAGAAGAAGCTGCGGACTTTCACCGTGCCGGGCTCGCAGACGCGGCCGAGGTCGTTGCGGCCGAGGTCGACGAGCATCACGTGCTCGGCGCGCTCCTTCTCGTCGGAGCGCAGGTCCTTCTCCAGCTGGAGGTCCTCCTCCTCGGTGGCCCCCCGCCAGCGCGTGCCCGCGATGGGATGCGTCGTGACCACCCCGTCGGCCACCGTGACCAGCGCCTCCGGGCTCGACCCCACGATGTCGAACCGCTGGCCCGGTTGCGTGTCGGTCGCAGCCGCCTCCAGGCGCAGCAGGTACATGTACGGGCTCGGGTTGGTGGCGCGCAGGACGCGGTAGACGTCGAGCGAGTCGGCGAGGCAAGGCGCCTCGAACCGCTGCGACACCACCACCTGGAACGCCTCGCCCGCCCGGATCTGCTCTTTCACGGCCTCGACGGCGGCGTGGTGCTCCTGCGGGGTCCGGCGCCGGATGAACGCGGGCTCTGTCGGGCGGTAGAGGCCCACCGTGGACGGCGCGGGCGCGGCCAGCTCGGCGCCCATGCGGTCGAGGCGGGCGACGGCGTCGTCGTAGGCGTCGTCGACGCGCTCGTCGCTCGCGTCCCAGTTGATGGCGTTGGCGATGAGCGTGATCGTGCCCTCGTGATGGTCGACGGCGGCGAGGTCGGTGGCCAGCAGCATCATCAGCTCGGGGATGTGCAGGTCGTCCTCTGCCAGTTCAGGCAGCCGCTCCAACCTGCGCACGACGTCGTAGCCGAGGTACCCCACCATGCCGCCGGTGAGCGGCGGCAGGCCCGGGAGCGGCTCGCTGTTCAGCTCCTCCACGACGGTGCGCAGTGCAGCGAGCGGGTCGCCGCTCGCGGGCAGTTGGGCGGGCACCTCACCGGTCCACACGAGCTCACCGTCGACGGCGGTGAGCGCGGCGGCCGACCGCGCGCCGACGAACGACCAGCGCGACCACGATCGCCCGTTCTCGGCCGACTCCAACAGGAACGTGCCCGGGCGGTCGCCCGCCAGCTTGCGGTAGACCCCGACGGGGGTCTCGTCGTCGGCGAGCAGCCGCCGGGTGACCGGGATGACCCGGTGCAGGGCGGCGAGCTCACGGAACTCCGCAAGGCTGGGGGTGATCGCGCCCAGCTGCGGGGCGATCGATACCGAACTCGTACTCACAGCACGCGCCGGTTGCGAACAGTGCCCACGGCTCGGCCGGGGGAAGACACGCTCATGCGCACAGTGTCCCAGCACATCTCCCCGCAGCGTCCCAGCACATCTCCCCGCAGCCGGTGCGAGGATGGACCGGTGACCGCGACGCAACCCGAGCGTAGGCGAGGGCGGCGTCCGGGTGGCGCGGACACCCGCGCTCAGCTGCTCGCTGCGGCCCGCGTCGAGTTCGCCGAGCGCGGCTACGAGGGCGCGACCGTGCGCCGCATCGCCGAACGGGCAGGCGTCGACGCGGCGATGGTCAACCACTGGTTCGGGGGCAAGGAAGCGCTGTTCACAGCCTCCCTGGACATCCCGGTGACACCCGCCCAGATCAGGGCCGAGGTCGTTCCCGGCGATCCGGAGCAGCTCGGCGAACGGATCGTCGAGCGGTTCCTCACCGTCTGGGACGCGACGGGCGGCGGCCCGTTGGCCGCGCTCATCCAGAGCGTGGCAGGCCACGAGGACGCCGCGAAGATGCTGCGCGAGTTCGTGAGGAACGTGCTGGTCGGGCCGATTGTCCGCGCGGTCGCCCCCGACCGCACGGACCTGCGTGAAAGCCTGATGGCGTCCCAGCTGATCGGCCTCGGCATGGTGCGCTACGTCCTCAAGCTGGAGCCGCTCGCCTCGGCAGACCATGCCCTCGTGGTGGCGGCGATCGCCCCGGCGGTGCAGCGCTACCTCACCGGCCCGCTTTAGGGCAAGCCGGCGTTGGCCGCGCATGATCGGCGAAAGTGGTGCCCCACGTGCAGATGTGCACCCCTGGCACCATTTTGGCCGATCATCCCCCGTCTGCCCGGGCTGATCGGCGCCGTCCGCACACCAGCACCCTGCCCCGCTCTCCCCGGTGCGGCTCGCGGCGATCACGCCGGGGCTGGGCCACGTCCACATCGCAGCAGGGTGGCACTGCTCCAACTCAGTCGCAGCAGTGCCACCCTGCTGCAAACCCGGGCCGCCGTCCCCGCCGCCGTCCGCCGCCCCGCGGCCCGCGACCTAGGAGATCGCGTCGATGAACGCGACGTAGCGACGGGCGCGCTCGGCCGCGGGCAGCAGCGGACAGGTCGTGCAGAGCGCGTCGGACGGGCGGGCGACCGGGGGGTCGGTGCGGAACGCGAGGCAGCACGCGGCGCGGACGGGCAGGCGCTCCGCCCGTCCCGGCAGAGGCTGCTCGACCCCGCGGCCCCGGATCGGCGCGCCGTGGGCGGCCAGCGCGTCCAGCAAGGCGTCGGCGAGCCCGTCCCGTGGCGGCCGACCGGCGTAGTGGGGCACGAAGGCCGCGGTCAGGCGCACGGCGTCGCCTGCGGCGTTCCACAGCGGAACGAGCCCGAACCGGGTCGCGGCGCGCACCGCGAGCAGCAGCGGCGTGAGCGTGGCGACCGCCGCCGCGGCGACCGCGTCGAGCAGCGCGGCTTCGTCGACGAACACGCGGGCGGCGCCGGCGTCGCCCGCGTCGTGCCCCGCGGCTTCGTCCACGAACACCCGCGCAGGCCAGGCGGCGCCCGTGTCGAGCCCCGCGGCTTCGTCCACGAACACGCGGGCGGGCCCGGCGTCGCCCGCGACCACCCACGCGGCGGGGTGGCGCAGGGCGACCCGGTCGATGTGGCCCGCGGGCGCCCGATGGACGACGAGCCCGTCGGCGGCCACGTCCCACGCCCGGGCGTCGAGTGCGAGCGCCGCGGTCACCCTGGCCAGCACGGCATGGGTCAGCGCTCCGCCGACCGAGGCGGCCGCCACCGAGGCGAGGCGACGCGGGTTGCCCCGCACCGTGGCCTCTGCGCACCACCGCGCGACCGGAACCGCGTCGAGGCGACACCAACCAGGGCCGTCGGGCACGGCCGTCTCCACCGCGTAGGTGTCAGGAAAACCCGGGACGAGGGTCCGCAGCCGTCCGGCCGTCACCGCCAGCGGGTCGTGCTCCCTGTCCGGCGGCGTCGGCGACTGCACGTCAGCTAGAGGGTCCGGAGCACGTCGTCGTCGAAGCAGGTGCGGGTGCCGGTGTGGCAGGCGGGCCCCGTCTGGTCGACGATCAGCAGCACCACGTCGCCGTCGCAGTCGAGGCGCACCTCGTGCACCTTCTGGACGTGGCCGGAGGTCTCCCCCTTTGCCCAGTACTCCTGCCGCGAGCGCGACCAGTATGTCGCCCGGCCGGTGGTCAGGGTGCGGTGCAGAGCCTCGTCGTCCATCCAGGCGACCATCAGCACTTCGCCGGTGTCGTGCTGCTGGGCGACCGCGCAGACCAGCCCGTCGGCGTTGCGCTTGAGGCGTTGCGCGATGGCCCGGTCCAGGCTGTCCGGTGTCGAGGGTGTGGTCACCGGACCTCCATGCCCGCAGCGCGCAGGCTGGCCTTGACATCGGCGATCCGGAAGTGTCCGAAGTGGAACACGGTGGCGGCGAGGACGGCGTCGGCCCCGGCCGCGACGGCGGGCGCGAAGTCCTCGACCCTCCCAGCACCGCCGGAGGCGATCACCGGGACGTCGACGGCGCCGCGCACGGCGGCGATCATCGGCAGGTCGAAACCGGCGCGGGTGCCGTCGGCGTCCATCGAGTTGAGCAGGATCTCCCCCACGCCCAGCTCCTGGCCGCGGGCCGCCCACTCCACCGCGTCGATCCCGGTGCCTCTTCGCCCGCCGTGGGTGGTGACCTCCCAGCCCGACGGCGTCGGCTGCTCGCCTGCAGGCACGGTGCGCGCGTCCACCGAAAGCACGATGCACTGCGCGCCGAACCGGCGGCTCGCCTCGTGCAACAGGGTCGGGCGCAGAATGGCCGCGGTGTTGATGCTGACCTTGTCCGCGCCCGCGCGAAGCAGGGTGTCCACGTCGTCGCCACTGCGGATCCCACCGCCCACGGTCAGCGGGATGAACACCTGCTCCGCGGTGCGGCGCACCACGTCGAGCATGGTGGCCCGCTCCCCCGACGACGCTGTGACGTCGAGGAACGTGAGCTCGTCCGCGCCCTCGGCGTCGTAGATGCGCGCCATCTCGACCGGGTCGCCCGCGTCGCGCAGCTCGCGGAAGTTGACGCCCTTGACCACGCGCCCCGCATCGACGTCGAGGCAGGGGATGACCCGGACCGCGACGGTCATGACCGCGCCTGCACATCGGTAACGTCGACGCGCAATCCTCAGCCCGCCGTCCGCGCGGTGGCCGCCACGTCGCGGACCGCGGCGAGCGCCTCCGGCAGGGTGAACCGCCCCGCGTAGAGCGCCTTCCCGACGATGGAGCCCTCGATCCTGATCCCGTCGGCGGCCACGCGGGCCAGTGCGACAAGGTCGGCGATCTCCGCAATGCCCCCGGACGCGATCACCGGTGCCGGCGTCTGCTTCGCGACCTCGGTGAGGAGCTCGACGTTCGGGCCGCGCAGCGTGCCGTCCTTGCTGACGTCGGTGACGACGTAGCGGGCGCAGCCGTCGCGGTCGAGGCGGGCGAGGGTGTCCCAGAGGTCGCCACCGTCGGTGGTCCAGCCCCTGGCCGCGAGCCGGTGGCGCGGGTTTCCGTCCTTGTCCTCGATGATGCGCACGTCCAGGCCGACGGCCACGCGCTCGCCGTAGGTGCCGATCGCGCGGGCGCACCACGGCGGATCCTCCAGCGCCGCGGTGCCGAGGTTGACCCGGGCGCAGCCGGTGGCCAGTGCGCGTTCGAGCGACGCGTCGTCGCGGATCCCGCCGGACAGCTCGACCTGCACGTCCAGCTCGCCGACGACGTCCGCGAGCAGCTCGGCGTTCGAGCCGCGGCCGAACGCCGCGTCGAGGTCGACGAGATGGACCCACTCCGCACCGTCGCGCTGCCAGGCCAGCGCCGCGTCGCGGGGCGCGCCGTAGGTGGTCTCGGTGCCCGCCTCGCCCTGCACGAGGCGGACAGCCTGCCCGTTGGCGACGTCGACTGCGGGGAGCAACGCAAAGCTCACGCCAAGAACCCTACTCGGGGGCGCGGGAGCCTAGCCCACGACGTCGCGGAGCCAGTTCTGCAGGACGGTGGCGCCCGCGTCCCCCGACTTCTCGGGGTGGAACTGGGTGGCGGCGAGCGCGCCGTTCTCGACGGCGGCGACGAAGTCCTCGCCGTGGTGCGCCCAGCTCACCAGCGGCGGGCGCAGGACGTCGGAGTCTTCGAGCTCCCAGCGGCGCACGCCGAAGCTGTGCACGAAGTAGAAGCGGGTGGCCGCGTCCAGGCCCGCGAAGAGCGTCGAGCCCGCGGGGGCGCTGACGGTGTTCCAGCCCATGTGCGGCAGGACGTCGGCCTTGAGCCGCTCGACGGTGCCCGGCCACTGCCCGCAGCCCTCCGTGGCATCGCCCCACTCGACGCCGAGGTCGAACAGCACCTGCATGCCCACGCAGATGCCCAGCACCGGCCGTCCCCCGGCCAGGCGGCGACCGATGATCCGCGGCCCGTCGACGGCGGCGAGGCCCGCCATGCACGCGGCGAACGCCCCGACCCCCGGCACGACCAGCCCGTCGGCGTCCAGCGCGGCGTCGGTGTCGGCGGTGACGGTGACGTCCGCCCCGACCCGCCGCAACGCGCGCTCCGCGGAGCGCAGGTTGCCCGACCCGTAGTCCAGCACAACGATCCCCGACACAGCTCCACCCTACGGCCGACGGGGGCGCGGGCGGGCGGCCACCTCAGCGCACACCACGGGGGTGCGCTCACACATCCAGTGGGCCCGACACACACGTCACACCCTGTGTGCGGGTCCGGCAAGATGTGTGAGCTGTGCTGCCAGGTCCGCCCAAGTTCCACGCGGCTGCGCCGGGCGACGGGTCGGGCACCACGCCGTCGGCAGCCTCACACACACCCAGTGGGACCTCACACACACCCAGTGCGGCCGACACACACGTCCCACCCTGTGTGCGGGTCCGGGACGGTGTGTGCGGGCGCCGGGCGCCGGGCTACAGCGTGCCCTTCGTCGACGGGATGCCTGTGATCCGCCGGTCGGGCTCGACCGCCGCGCGCAGTGCGCGGGCCACCGCCTTGAACTGCGCCTCGGTGATGTGGTGCGGGTCGCGGCCGTCCAGCACCCGCACGTGCAGGGCGAGCTGGCCGTGCGCGGCGAGGGACTCGAACACGTGCTTGTTGAGCACCGTCGGGTAATGCCCGCCCACGATGAAGCCCTGCATCACGGCGGGCTCGCCCGCGTGCACCGAGTACGGCCTGCCCGACACGTCGACGACCGCCTGGGCCAGCGCCTCGTCCATCGGGATCGTCGCGTCGCCGAAGCGGCGGATGCCCTTCTTGTCCCCCAGCGCCAGGTGCAGCGCCTGGCCCAGCGCGATGGCGACGTCCTCGACGGTGTGGTGGGCGTCGATGTCGACGTCCCCGGCCGCGTGCACGCTCAGGTCGAAGGCGCCGTGCTTGCCCAACGCGTCGAGCAGGTGGTCGTAGAACCGCACGCCCGTGGAGATGTCGGTGAGGCCGGTGCCGTCCAAGTCGATCTCGACGACGATCTTGGTCTCCTTGGTGACCCGTTCAACCCGGCCGATCCGGTTCACGCGATTGCCTCCCGCTCCACGATGTCCGATGCGCTGATGTCCGATGAACTCTGCAGGAACGCATCGTTCTCCTCGGGCGTTCCGATCGTGACGCGGAGATGTTGCGGAATACCGACGTCGCGGATCAGCACTCCGCTGTCGAGGAACGCCCGCCACGCCCGCGGCGCGTCCGCGAAGCGGCCGAACAGGACGAAGTTGGCGTCGCTCGGCACGACCGCGTAGCCCATCGCTTCAAGCGCAGCGATCACCCGGTCGCGCTCGGCGCGCAGGAGCGCCACCGAAGCCAGGGTCGCGGAGGCGTGACGCAGCGCGGCCCGCGCGGCGGCCTGCGTCAATGTCGATAAGTGGTAAGGCAGCCGGACCAGCTGCAGCGCGTCGACCACCGCGGGCGCCGCAGCCAGGTAGCCCAGCCGCCCGCCCGCGAACGCGAACGCCTTGCTCATCGTGCGGGAGACGATCAGCTTGTGGCCGTGCGAGCCCAGGAGCGTGATCGCGCTAGGCCGGTCGGAGAACTCGGCGTAGGCCTCGTCCACCACGACGACGCCCGGCGCCGCGTCGATCAGCCGGGCCAGGTCGTCGGGGCTCAACGACTGGCCGGTCGGGTTGTTCGGGCTGGTCAGGAACGTGACGTCGGCGGCGTCGGCACACAGGAGCGCAGCGGCCGCGGCGACGTCGATCGAGAAGTCGGGGAGCCGGGGAACGGGGAGCCACGCGGTGCGGGTGCCCCCGGCGATGATCGGGTGCATCGAGTAGGAGGGCTCGAAGCCCACCGCTGTGCGTCCCGGCCCGCCGAACGCCTGCAGCACCTGCTGGAGCACCTCGTTCGACCCGTTGGCGGCCCACACCCCGGTCGCGTCGAGCGGCACGCCGGTGGCCGCGCTCAGGTAGGCGGCGAGGTCGGTGCGCAGGGCGACAGCGTCGCGGTCGGGGTAGCGGTGCAGCTGCGCGGCCACCTCGGCGACGGCGGCCGTGACGTCGGCGACGAGCTCCGGCGGGGGCGGGTAGGGGTTCTCGTTGGTGTTCAGGCGGACGGCGACGTCGAGCTGCGGGGCGCCGTAAGGCGTCTTGCCGCGCAGGTCCTCCCGCAGGGGGAGCTGGTCGAGCGTGACGGCCATGCCCGCGCCTCCGGCACCCGTGCGCGGTAAAGACGGCTGGGGCAGCGTCTTCCGCGCACCGGCGAGGGTCACGTGAACCGCCGGGAGACGGCCTGGCCATGCGCGGGCAGATCCTCGGCCGCCGAGAGCGCGAGTACGGCATCAGCCGCCTCGCGCAGCGCCGCCTCGGTGTAGGCGATCACGTGCACGCCGCGCAGGAAGGTCTGGACCGACAGCCCCGACGAGTGCCGCGCGCACCCGCCCGTCGGCAGGACGTGGTTGGAGCCCGCGCAGTAGTCGCCGAGTGACACCGGCGACCACGGGCCCACGAACACCGCACCCGCGTTGCGCACCCTGGCCGCCACCCCGGCCGCGTCGCGGGTCTGGATCTCCAGGTGCTCGGCCGCGTAGGCGTCGACGACGGTCAGGCCGTCGTCGAGGTCGCCGACCAGCACGGCCCCCGACTGCGGGCCGGTCAGCGCTGCGGCGATGCGCTCGGAGTGCTTGGTCTCCGGCACCTGGCGCGCCAGCTCGGCGTCCACGGCTTCGACGAGCGCGTCGGAGTCCGTGACCAGCACCGATGCCGCGTTCGGGTCGTGCTCGGCCTGTGAGATGAGATCGGCGGCCACGTGCACCGGGTCGGCCGTGGCGTCGGCCAGGATCGCGATCTCGGTGGTGCCCGCCTCGGAGTCGATGCCGATCAGCCCGCGCAGCAGGCGCTTGGCCGCGGTGAGGTAGATGTTGCCCGGACCGGTGACCATGTCGACCGGCTCCAGCTCGGTGCCGTCGGTGTCCGTGCCGCCGTAGGCCAGCAGCGCGACCGCCTGCGCCCCACCGGCCGCCCAGACCTCGTCGACGCCCAGCAGCGCGGCGGCCGCCATGATCGTCGGGTGCGGCAGGCCGCCGTGCTCGGCCTGCGGCGGGGAGACCAGCACGAGCGACGCGACCCCCGCCTCCTGAGCGGGCACCACGTTCATGATCACGCTGGACGGGTAGACCGCGAGGCCGCCCGGGGCGTAGAGGCCGACGCGGCGGACCGGCACGAACCGCTCGGTCACCGTGCCGCCGGGCACGACCTGCGTGGTGACCTCGACCCGCCGCTGGTCGGCGTGCACCTTCCGGGCCCGCTCGATGGAGGTCTCCAGCGCGGCCCGCACACCGGCGTCCAGCGCGGCCAGTGCGCCACGCACAGTCTGGGCAGGCACCTGGACGGTGGACGGGCGGACCCGGTCGAACCGCTCGGAGAGCTCCAGCACCGCCTCGACTCCCCGCTCGCGCACGGCGTCGAGGATCGGGCGGACCTGATGCGTGACGGCGTCCACGTCCACCTCGGCCCGGGGGAGCAGTCCGCGCAGGCGTGCCGTGCGGGGCAGCGGCCCGCTGCGCAGGTCAAGACGGCGGAGCATGACCACCAGGATAGAGCCTGGAATGATCGCGCTTGCGTGACCACTACCGCAAGGCGGCGGCCTCGATCTCGATCGGAACGAGCCGCACCCGCAGCAGTGCGGTCAGCGGCGGTCCGCCGACGAGCGCCGCGACCGCGCCCCATGCCATCCCGGCCCACATGCCCACGTGCCCGATCCACAGTGCGGAGGCCGCGGCGACCACGCCGACGAGCACGCCCCAGCTCGCGCCGAGGAAGGCCGCGTCCTCGCTGACCAGGAAGCAGGCGAGCACGGCGGCCCAGGACACCGCGCCGGTCAACGCGACGGTCCCGAGCCCGACCAGCACGTGCACCCACCAGGCGACGGGAGCCCCCCACACCCACGTCGCCCGTTGGACCGACACGACGACCCCGCAGGCCACGGCCGTGGACCACGCGAACCCGAGCACAACCACGCCTGCCCACGTGCACGCGTGCGGGTCGGTGAACAGGGCCCGTTCGCTGATCACGATGACGATCGCGAGGGCGAACAGGACGTCGGCGACGACCCCGGGCAGGTTGCCCGAACCCACCCACAGCGCGATCGCGGCGAGCACGGTCGCCGCGATGGCCGCTGCCACCGCGACCGGCGCCTTGCCGCTCACCCATTCGACCTTCGGCCGGTCCCCGAAAGGGGGTCCAAGGGCGTCGACGGTGCCGTCCATGGCACGAGCATGGGGCACGTCACCCGTCGAGGCCATCCGCCTTGTGGGCAGGATCACCGAGGGCGACCGGCGGCGCGGGCCGCCTCCGCCCGGTGGCCCGCGGCGTCACGTGTCGGTGTGGCAGGTCCCCGCGCCGAGGATCGCCAGGCCCTCGCGATCGCCCGCGCCGTAGTTGAGGGTGGCCGTCTCGTGGGAGTACATGAGCTGGTGCGGGTCATCGACGTGCCCGAGCCCGACCACGTGGCCCAGCTCGTGCAGCACCGCGGCGCGCGCCTGGCGTCGCCCGGTTGCGCTGGGGAGGGCCGCGGTGAAGAACTCGGTGTCCAGCACGACGTCCCCGGTGACCACGCGGGCCGACGCGGGACCGTCCGGCCGCATCTCGGCGTTCCCGCCGACGCCGACGACGTCGCCAGCGAGGTCCGGATCCTGCCGCGCGTCGGCCCACGTCACGAGCACAGGCGCCCAGCCTGCTCCGTAGTAGGTGGGGTTGCGCACAGGGCGGTTCGCGGAGTACGGCTCGGCGGTCTCGCCGTCCTCGTGGAAGGCGAGCCCCGTGGCCGCGCTGACGGCGGCGAACGCGTCACGCAGCATCCGCAGCCCGCCCGCGGGCATCCGTGCGGGGTTGACGACCCAGTGGATCGGTCGACAGGGGTCCCAGGCGACCGGGCGCCCGTCGGGCAGGGTCGTCAGCCAGGTGTGCGGCCCGCGCCCGGTGACCGGGACGACCGGAAGCACGCGGGTGGACCGGGCGTCCGCGGGCGGTGGGGGCAACGGCGACGGCTGCGCCCCGTCGACGGCCTTGGTCACCGGAGCGGGGTCGACGGCAGGGACGGCGGGGTTGGCGGAAGCGGCTGGGGCGACGAGGTGCCGAACCCCGACCACCGCGCCGACGGCGCCGACGACGAGGACGACGATCAGGGCCGCGACCCGGATCCGGGCGAACCGAGGTCTTTGGGCCTGCGCGGGGAGCACCCGCGCAGCGTGGCGGGTCGGCGGGCGCAGGTCCAGGCCCGCCGGATCAGCGCGGTCGGATCAGCGCGGTCGGATCAGCGCGGGATCAAAGCCGGTGTGGTGTGGTGATCGTGCCAGGCCGGGGCCGACCCGCGCCGGGCCAGTCATCCCGAGATTGCCGCCAAGGGGATTCGCCTCGAGGAAAACCCCGCTCACCGTCATCTCGACGCAGCCACCACACTCCGCAGCACCCAACGCCGTCCGCGACATGACCAACGGGCCGCCGACACGCCCCCGCCGTGAGCCCATCGCCTGGCGCCCGGCGATGATCGCGACCCTCCGCACACCACGCCGGTGCGAACAACCACCAGGTACGCCTCGCCGTGATCTGCAGGGCCGCGTCTCCTCCCGAACGGCGTTCTGCGCGTCGAGGTCGATACCAGCGGGATTTCGCGGCGACCCAACCCCCGTCACGTCGACCTCGACCATAGCGGCAGGGCAGCGTCCTGATCGGGTGCGCGAACAGCCGAACGGATCAGCGCAGGTCTAGTCCGAGATCCAGGGCCGTGACGGAGTGGGTGAGCGCGCCGACGGCCAGGAAGTCGACGCCGGTCTCGGCGTAGGCGCGGGCGGTGTCGAGCCGCAGACCGCCCGACGACTCCAGCCCCGTCCGGCTGCTCCCCCGGCGGCGGACAGCCTCCGCGGTGTCGGCGACGGTGAAGTTGTCCAGCAGCACCAGCTCGGCGCCGCAGGCCAGTGCCTCGTCCAGCTGGTCGAGGGTGTCGACCTCGACCTCGCACGGCAGTGCGGGCGCGTGCAAGCGGGCCGCGGCCAGCGCAGCCCCGACCGAGCCCGCGGCGGCCACGTGGTTGTCCTTGATGAGGACCGCGTCGCCGAGGCCGAGCCGGTGGTTGACCCCGCCCCCGCAGCGGACCGCGTACTTCTCGAGCAGCCGCAGGCCCGGCAGCGTCTTGCGGGTGTCGCGGACGCGCACGCCGGTGCCCGCGACCGCGTCGACCCAGGACCGGGTGGCCGTCGCGATGCCGGAGAGGTGGCAGACCAGGTTCAGGGCCGTCCGCTCCGCCGTGAGCAGGCCGCGGACCGGCGCGCGCACCGACAGGGCGGTTTCGCCGGTGGCCAGGTCCTCGCCGTCGGCGCGGGCGGCGAGGACGGTGTAGCCGCCTGCGCCCAGCACGGCGTCGAGCACGGCAAGGACGGCGGGCAGCCCGGCGAGCACCCCGGGTGTACGGGCGGTGAGGTCGGCCGCCGCCACGGCATCTGCCGCGATGGTGGCCGCGGTGGTCGCGTCCGGCCCGTAACGCAGGTCCTCGGCGAGGGCGGTGTCGACGACGCGGCGCAGGTCGTCGGGGTCGGGCGCGTCGCTCATGCGGCACCAGCCCACTCGCGGGTCGCCACGGTGGGGCGCCCCGACGCGTCGAGGCGCACCTCGTTGGCTGTGCGCTGCCAGACGTCGTCACGCCGGGGGAAGTCGGTCCGCACGTGGGCGCCTCGGCTCTCGGTGCGGGTGCCCGCTGCCGCCAGCACGGCCTGAGCGAGCAGGGTCAGCGCAGCATCCTCGACCCCGGCGCGGTCGAGCGGCACCCCGAGCACCGACGCGCCTTCGACCACGTCCGACGCGGCGGCGAGCCCGGCGGCGTCGCGCCCGATGCCCGCAGCCGCACTCATCGCCCGCTGGATCACGGCGCGCGGAGCGATCGGCACGGCGGGGGGAGGTGCGCCGATCGCAGCAGGGTGACACCCCTCCCATCCAGTCGCAGCAGGGTCACCCTGCTGCAGTCCAGGCCCGACCCGGCCGTCCCCTCCTTGCAGGCGTCCCGCGCCTCGTTGCTGCGCGGCCGCCACCGCCCGGGCCACCCGGCGGCCTACGACGAGGCCTTCAAGGAGGCTGTTGGACGCCAGCCGGTTCGCCCCGTGCAGCCCGGTGCGCGCGACCTCGCCCGCCGCGTAGAGCCCCGGCACGCCCGTCCGCCCGTCGACGTCGGTGACGACGCCGCCGCACGCGTAATGGGCGGCGGGCGTCACCGGGATGGGCTCGCGCACCGGGTCGATGCCCGCCGCACGGCAGGCCGCGTAGACGGTCGGGAAGCGGGCGGCGAACCCACCGAGCGCCCGGGCGTCGAGGTAGACACAGTCCGTCGCGGTGCCTGCCATGCGTCGGGTGATCGCTGCGGCGACCACGTCGCGCGGTGCGAGATCGGCCAACGGGTGCACGGCGGGCATAAAACGGCGCCTCCCGCGGTCGAGCAGCACCGCGCCCTCCCCGCGCACCGCCTCGGTGACCAGCGGACGCCGACCGACAGCCGGACCGGTGTAGAGCACGGTCGGGTGGAACTGCACGAACTCGAGGTCGGCCGCAGTGGCCCCGGCGCGCAGCGCCAGCGCGATGCCGTCGCCGGTTGCGGTATCCGGGTTGGTCGTCGACGCGAACAGCTGCCCGTATCCGCCCGTCGCCAGCACCACAGCCGGGGCCAGGAGCACCCCTGCCCGTCCCTTGTCGTCGAGGACGGTGAGCCCGCATGTGTGCCCGCGCCCGTCCCGTCGCACGTCGGCCGCGATGTGCCCGATGAGCAGCGGCAGCCCCGCCGCGGCCCGCACCAGCGCCCGCTCGATCTCGGCACCGGTGGCATCCCCGCCCGCGTGGACCACGCGGAACGCCGAGTGGCCGCCCTCGCGGGTCCGGGCGAGCCGGCCGCCTCGCGCGCCGGACCGATCGGCGTCGAACACCGCGCCGCGGGCGCGCAGCCGGGCCACGGCCGCGGGGCCGTCGCGCAGGATCGCGGCGACCGCCGCCTCGTCGCAGAGTCCGGCGCCCGCGGCGACGGTGTCGGCGATGTGCGCCTCGACGCTGTCGCCCGGCACGTCACCGACGACGACCGCGACCCCGCCCTGCGCCCAGCGCGTCGACCCCGCATCGGCCGTGTCCTTGGTGACGACGACGACGCGCAGCCCCAGCAGGTTCGCCTCGATGGCGGCGGTGAGCCCGGCCACCCCCGTGCCGACGACGACGAGATCCGCCTCGGCCTCCCAGACACTCATTCCCCGCCCCCCGGCGTCCCGATCTCGATCATGCGTCGGACGGCGCGGCGGGCGCGGGCCGCGAGCTCGGGCTCGACCTGCACCTCGTCGCGGCCCTCGCGCAGCGCGCGCAGCAGCTTCTCTGGGGTGATCATCTTCATGTAGCGGCACGACGCGCGGTCGTTCACCGCCGAGAAGGTGACGTCGGGGGCCGCGCGCCGCAGCTGGTGCAGCATTCCGACCTCCGTCGCGACCAGCACCTCGCTGGCCGACGAGCGCTTGGCCGCGTCAAGCATCCCGCCGGTCGAGAGGATCCGGACCCGCTCGGGCGGTACGGCGCCTGAGCCTGCGAGGTAGAGCGCCGAGGTCGCACAGCCGCACTCGGGGTGCACGTACAGCTCGGCATCGGGATGGGCCTCGACCTGCGCGGCGAGCGATGCGCCGTTGATCCCGGCGTGCACGTGGCACTCCCCCGCCCAGACGTGCATGTTCGTCCGCCCTGTCACCCGCCGCACGTGCGCGCCGAGGAACTGGTCGGGCAGGAACAACACCTCGCGGTGGGCCGGAACCGACGCCACCACCTCCACCGCGTTCGACGATGTGCAGCACACGTCGGTCTCGGCCTTCACCGCCGCGGTCGTGTTGACGTAGGAGACGACGACCGCATCGGGGTGCTCGGCCTTCCACGCCCGCAGCTGGTCGGCGGTGATCGAGTCGGCGAGCGAGCAACCGGCGGCGGCATCGGGAATGAGCACGGTCTTGTCCGGCGCGAGGATCTTCGCGGTCTCGGCCATGAAGTGCACGCCGCAGAACACGATCGTCGACGCCAAGGAGCGGGCGGCGATGCGCGAGAGCGCCAATGAGTCGCCGGTGTGGTCGGCGACGTCCTGGATCTCGGGCAGCTGGTAGTTGTGCGCGAGCAGTACGGCATCGTGGCGGCGCGCCAGCGCGCGCACCTCGTCGGCCCACGTGCCGATCTGCGTCTCGACGGTGACGGCCATTCCCGACCTCCTGTTTTCGACTACAAGTCGCAAACAGGTGGATCGTAGCGCGATGCGCGCGGCGACACACCCTCCTCGTGACCGGGACCTCACCCGGCCGCAACCCGACGTTCATCTGTGACGGTCTGCCTACGATGTGGCCGTGCGCGGAAAAGGTGGCTCCGACAGCGTTTTCCGCGCACGGCTGTGAAGACCGACCACGAGGTGCTCGCCGCGGTGCTGCAGATCCGCGACGGCGCCTTGCGGGTGCTCGCCTGGCGGCGCGCGCTCCCGCCCGACGCGGGCCGATGGGCGCTCCCCGGCGGCAGGCTGCGGGCCGACGAGGACGTCGAGAGCTCGGTGCTGCGACAGCTCGCCGAGAAGGTCGACGTCCGCGAGGTCGCCCACATCGAGCAGATCGGGGTGTTCTCCCGGCCCGAGCGGGTGCCCGGCGCCAGGGTCGTCGCTACCGCCTTCCTCGGGCTGGTGCCCTCTGACGCCGAACCCGCCGTCCCCGAGGACACCGCGTGGCACCTGGTCGCGGAGCCGCCGCCCATCGCGTTCGATCACGCGGCGATCGTCACGGCCGCCCACGAGCGGCTCCGCGCGAAGCTTTCCTACACCAACCTCGGCTTCGCGCTGGCCCCGCGGAGCTTCACGATCTCCGCGCTGCGCGACCTGTACGTCGCCGCGCTCGGACATGCGGTCTCCGCGACCAACCTGCAGCGTGTGCTCACGCGCCGCGGAGTGCTGGAGCCGACGGGCGCCGTCGCCGCGCCTGGGCCCGCGGGCGGCAGGCCTGCTGCGCTGTTCCGGTTTACGCAGCGCACTTTGCGTGTGACCGACGCCTTCGCCGTCCTCAAGCCGCCGGGCGATCAGGGGCGCGGCGCCGTACCGTAGGCGGGTGGCCGAGACTGTTCCGCTGTTCCCGCTGGGCACAGTGCTCCTGCCGGGGGCCACCCTGCCGTTGCACATCTTCGAGCCCCGGTACCGGCAGCTCACCGTCGATCTCGTCACCGGTGCGGTGCCGGACAAGGAGTTCGCTGTCGTCGCTGTGCGGGAGGGCTTCACCCCCGACGACGACGGGATGGCGGCACTGCACACGGTCGGCTGCACCGCCGAGCTGCGCGACGTACGGCGGCTGCCCGACGGTCGCTACGACATCGTCACCCGCGGGTCGCGGCGGTTTCGCCTGTTGGATCTCGACGCCGAGTCGAAGCCCTACCTCATGGGGTCGGTGGAGTTCCTTCCCGACGTCGAGTCGGAGGTCGAGCGGGGCGAGCAGGCCGCGGACATGACGCGGATGCTCAGCGCGTCCGCCCGCGCAGCGCACCGCCGCTACTGCACCACCGCGTGGAAGTCCGGCGACTGGGCCGAGCCCGACGCCGACGTCACCCCGGCCACGCTCCCCCACGTGCTCGCCGCCGACTGCCTCCTCCCGTTGGTCGACCGGCAGCGGCTGCTGGAGCAGACCTCGCCCACCGAGCGGCTGCGCATGGTCCGGGCCCTGCTCGCGAGGGAGACGGGCCTGCTCACCCAGCTGCACGCGGTCCCGACGCCCATCACCACGTACGCGGTGGAGCACAGCATCAACTGAACCCGGTGAGTCGCCCGGTCCAACACGGCGAGTCGGCCGGTTCGACACGGCGTGGGCCGCGGGGCGCGGGACAGCAGCAGCTCGGGGCAGCAGCGGCTCGGGGCAGCACCGGCTCGGGTTCTGCAGCAGGGTGGCACTGCTGCGACTCAGTCGGAGGAGTGCCACCCTGCTGCAATATGCGGGCGCGCCCGGCAACCCGCAGGAGCGTTCAGCTCCAGCCGTAGCGGCTGCGCAGCCGAGCGGCCACCCGCTCGAACCGGTCGCGGTCGAGCACGGCGCCCTCCCGTCGGATCCCGTGCTCGGCCACCTCCAACACCCGGTCGAGGCGCACGAACGACTCTCGCCCCTCCCGGTCCCACGCGCCCGACCCGATCGAGATCCAGTCCGGCTCGCCGTCGCGCCTGTGTTGGCTGGAGAGCATGAGTCCGAGCAGGTCACCGCCAGCCCGGCCGACGACGAGCAGCGGCCGGTCTTTCCCCCGCCCGTCCTCCTCCTCGAACGGCACCCACGCCCAGACGACCTCGCCTGGATCCGCGGAACCGTCGAGGTCAGGCGCATAGGAGACGGTGCGCGCCCGATCGGCGGTCGGTGCACTCCGCGCCTCGCCGCCGTCAGCCGCATGTGTGCGCTCCCCACCGGCAGGCGCACGGTCAGCCACCGGAGCCTGCCGCGGCGACAGCAGCTTCAGCCCGACGTCGAGCGCTTGCCGCAGCAGCGGCCCCCAGTTCGCCATGCGCGTCAGCACGCCCGAGACATCATGATCGTCAGAGTCGGCACCGGCGTCCGGCGATCACACCTCCAGGCCGTTGCGGTCCACCCGACCGGACGGCCACTCGTCGATCGACGCCGACACCGCCAGGACCATCGAGACGCCGCTGTAGACCTGCACGCGCCCGTCCGCCCGCACCATGCGCGTCGGGCCCGGGGCGCGTACCCATCCGCCGCGGGCGTAGAAGCCCGCCACCTGCTCGCCGCAGGTCAGGAAGCCGAACGGCAGCTCCAAGGCGGCGAGCGTCGCGGAGGTGCGGGCGAGCAGCTCGGCGCCGAGGCCGGTGCCATGGCGCCGCGGGTCGACGGCGACCAACCCGACGTCGCCGATGAGCTGCGCCCGGCCGTCGACCTGCAGAAACCGGCGCAACACCCCGGCATGGGCGACAGCCTGCCCATCCGCGAAGCCGACGAGGCGCAGCTCCGGCCGCGCACTCGACCAGCTCCGCCCGGCCTCGAACGGCGTGTGTGACCGCGGAAAAGCACGCGCCAGTAGCAGAGCGAGGCACTCGTGATCGACGACGTCGTCCTCCCAGACCGACGTCCACTCAACCGGAGCGCTCACCGTGCCTGCTGCAGCGCGCGCTCCAGCCCGTTGGCGTCACTTGCACCACCATGCGGCGCGCACAGTCGGGACAATAGCGAGGCGGCTCGAACGCGCGCTGCGCCTGGCAGGCGGGATGCTTGCCGGGTCGGCCGCAACGGTCGCAGTAGACGGGCTCGTTCACGCTGATCACAGGGTCTGGTTCAGGGCCTTGATCGGCATCTGCAGCTCGCCGAGGAGGTCAATGTCCGCCTCCGCCGCGCGGCCGAGCGTCGTGAGGTAGTTGCCGACGATCACGGCGTTGACACCGCCGAGCAGGCCCTGCCGTGCGCCGAGGTCGCCCAACGTGATCTCCCGGCCGCCCGCGAACCGCAGTACCGTGCGCGGCATCGCCAGGCGGAACGCCGCCACTGTGCGCAGCGCGTCCGCCCCGGCCATCGGCTCGCGTCCACCGAGCGGGGTGCCGGGGCGCGGGTTGAGGAAGTTCAACGGCACCTCGTCCGGCTCGACGGCCGCGAGCTGCGCCGCGAACTCGGCCCGCTGCTCGACCGACTCACCCATCCCGATGATCCCGCCGCAGCAGACCTCCATCCCCGCGCCGCGCACCAGCCGAAGCGTCTCGAAGCGCTCCTCCCAGGTGTGGGTCGTGACGACGTTCGGGAAGTGCGAGCGCGCGGTCTCCAGGTTGTGGTTGTAGCGGTGGACGCCCATCGCGGCCAGCTCCTCGACCTGCTCGGGCGTGAGCATGCCCAGCGAGCAGGCGACGTTGATGTCGACCGCGTCCTTGATCGCCGCAATGCCCGCGGCGACCTGTGCCATCAACCGCGCGTCCGGGCCTCGCACGGCCGCGACGATGCAGAACTCCGTCGCGCCGGTCTTCGCGGTCTGCTTGGCGGCCTCGACGAGCATCGGCACGTCCAACCATGCCGCGCGCACCGGCGAGTCGAACACGCCGGACTGACTGCAGAAGTGGCAGTCCTCCGGGCAGCCTCCGGTCTTCAGCGAGACGATCCCCTCGACCTCGACCTCGGGTCCGCACCAGCGCATCCGCACCTCGTGGGCGAGCTGCAGAAGGGGGTCCAGCGCGTCGTCTGGCAGCTGGAGCACCTCGAGAACCTGCGCCTCCGACAGCCCTTCACCACGCTCGAGGACCTGTTCGCGGGCGCTGTCGAGGATCTCGAAACGGGTGGTCGTCACAGATGGGGAGTCTGCCATTTCCCACCCAGGTCGGGGGCCAAAGCGTGACCGGCGAGACGGACGAACGCGCACGCGTCGAGATCACCCGCCCCGTCCGGGACCGCGCCGAGCAGCGGCACCCCGGTGACGGCGGGCAGGTCGGCGAGGTTGCACCGCGCCGCCAGGTCGGGTTCGGCGGGCCACGCCCCCACGACGACGCCTATACACGTCAGGCCCCGACGACGCAGCTCGACGACCGTCAGCTCCGTGTGGTTGAGCGTGCCAAGGCCCGCGGCCGCGACGACGAGGACGTTCGCGGCAAGCTTCGTGGCGACGTCGGCGATGGTCCCGCCGTCGTCGTCGAACCGGACGAGTAGACCGCCCGCGCCCTCGACGAGCACGAGATCGTGATCGGCGGCGAGCTCCAGGGCGGCCGTCGCGGCCCGGAAGGGACGGACCGCGGCGAGCCCCGACCGGCGGGCGGCCGTGGCGGGCGCGAGCGGTTCGGGATAGCGACCCAGCTCCCGGAGGGTGACGCCAGGGACGAGGCGCGCGACGTGGGCGAGATCACCGTCCGCGTCGGGGGCGATGCCGGTCTGGGCGGGCTTGAGCACGGCGACCCGCCCGGACGCCAGCGCCGCGATCGCCGCCGTGACGACCGTCTTGCCGACGCCCGTGCCCGTGCCCGTGACGACGAGGATGTCGCCGATCATGGCCGCCCGGCGTGCTCGGACAGGACCTGGGTGAGGACGGCGGCGGCGTGTCCGAGCTCGGCCTCGGTCAGCGTCGCCCGCGCTGTCAGCCGCAACCGGCTGGTGCCCTTCGGGACCGACGGCGGACGGAAGCAGCCGACCCGCACCCCGAGCGCGGCGCACTCCGCCGCGGCGGCGACCGCGATCTCGGGCTCACCCAGCACCACCGACACCACAGCAGCGGTTGGCGCGGGCGCGCCCGCCGCCGTCGCCAACTCGGCAGCGGCCCGGAGAACCGCGGCCGGACGGTCGGGCTCGGCGCGCAGCACCGCCACGGCGGCGAGCGCGGCGCCTGCACACGCCGGGGCGAGGCCGGTGTCGAAGATGAACGAGCGTGCGGTGTCCACGAGGTGCGCGACCACCGCAGCGGGCCCGACGACCGCGCCGCCCTGGCTCCCGAGTGCTTTGGACAGCGTCACCGTGGCGACGATGTCGTCGGCGCCTGCCAGACCGAGTTCGGCGAGCAGCCCCCGTCCACCCGGCCCGACGACGCCGAGCCCGTGCGCCTCGTCGACCACGAGGAGCGCGCCGCGCGCCTGGCACACTGCGTGCAGCTCGCGGAGCGGGGCGAGGGCGCCGTCGACGGAGTTCACGCTGTCGGTGACGACTAGTGCGCACTCCTCCGTGCGGGCGGCGAGCACGGCGTCGACCGTGGCGGGGTCGTCGCGGGGGGCGACGGCGATCCGCGCGCCGGAGAGCCTGCACGCGTCGACGAGCGAGGCGTGGTTGGCGGCGTCGGAGACGACGAGCGCGCCGGGTCTGGAGAGCGCCGTCACGACGCCGAGGTTGGCCAGGTAGCCCGAGGAGAACACGAGCGCGGCCTGCGCGCCGACGAACGCGGCGAGCTCCGCCTCCAGTTCGCCGTGCAGCTCGGTGGTGCCTGTGACCAGCCGTGAGCCGGTGGATCCCGCGCCCCAAGCGCGCGCCGCGGCGACCCCGCCCTCGATCACGCGCGGGTCAGTGGAAAGGCCGAGGTAGTCGTTGCCCGCGAGGTCGAGCAACCCGTCAGATACGGGACGGGGCCGCAGCTCGCGGCGCAAGCCTTCCGCCCGGCGGCGGGCGGCGTGGGCGGCGAGCCAACCCAGTGGGTGCGGAACAGCATGGGGCACGCGGACACGCTAGGCGCCGGGACGGCCGCTCGCGACCACCCGGGTCGACCACCCACGACCACCCGGTCGGCCACCCCGCGACCACCCGGGTCGGCCCACGACCACCCTGGTCGGCCCGCGACCACCCGGTGAGTCCGGCGTCTTACCCCGCAGAGTCGGCCGCCTCGCCACGCTGGCGATCTGTGCACGGGCCAACGTGTACGGGGCCGAATGATCGGCAGGAGTGGTGCGAAGCGCGCAGATGTGCACGTTGTGTACCGCACGCGGCGATCACTCACCGCGGCAAGGCAGCCACACACTTACCGTGCACCGGCACCCGACTCACCGTGGGCTGGCAGCCAATCCACCGTTTACCAGCCCCGACTCACCCTGTACCGCCTCCGCTGCCGTGCAGAAGCGGCCAACTCGCCGTGCGCCAGCAGTCGACTCACCGTGGCGTGGCAGGCGACTCACCGTGCGCCAGCAGTCGACTCACCGTGGCGTGACGGGCGACTCACCGTGCGCCAGCAGTCGACTCACCGTGGCGTGACGACTCACCGTGGCGTGGCGGGTCGACTCACCGTGCGCCAGCGGTCGACTCACCGTGGCGTGGCGGGCGACTCACCCTCGGGGTGGGCGTGGCGGGTGGCGGCGAGCACACCATCGGTGATCATGGCCAGGTCCGCCGCGCTGCACACGTACGGGGGCATCGTGTAGACGAGGTCGCGAAACGGGCGCAGCCACACCCCGGCTGCTACGGCCGCCGCCGTGGCCGCCGCGACGTCGACCGGTCCGTCGAGCTGCACGACCCCGATCGCGCCGAGCACCCGCACGTCCACCACACCGGGGATCGCGCGGGCGGGAGCCAGGCCCGCCCGCAGCGCCGCCTCGATCCCGCGCACCTCGGCGCGCCAGTCGCGCTCGAGCAGAAGCCCCACCGACGCCCCGGCCACGGCGGCGGCCAGCGGGTTGGCCATGAACGTCGGCCCGTGCATCAGCGCGCCCGCCTCGCCGTCGCTGATGCCGCGCGCGACGGCCTGCGTGCACAGCGTCGCCCCCATCGTGAGGTAGCCGCCGGTCAGCGCCTTGCCGACGCACATGACGTCGGGAGCGACCGGGGCGTGGTCGGCCGCGAACAGCTCCCCGGTCCGGCCGAACCCGGTGGCGATCTCGTCGAACACCAGCAGCACGTCGTGCGCGAGCGTCAGCTCCCGCAGCACGTGCAGGTAGCGCGGGTCGTGGAAGCGCATGCCGCCTGCGCCCTGCACCACCGGTTCGACGATCACCGCGGCCAGCTCGTCGGCATGCTCCTCGACCAGCCGGGCCAGCTCGGCCACGTATCCCCGCTCGAAAGCCGCCGGTGGGATGCCCGCGAACACCTGCTGGGGCAGCACGTCGCGCCACAGCGCGTGCATCCCCCCTTCGGGGTCGCAGACGCTCATCGCCCCGAACGTGTCGCCGTGGTAGCCGCCGCGCCATGTCATCAGCCGGTGCTTTTCCCGACGCCCCCTCGAGCGCTGGTACTGCAGGCACATCTTGATCGCGACCTCGACGGCGACCGACCCCGAGTCGGCGAAGAACACGTGCTCGAGCCCCGGCGGCGTGATCTCCACGAGCATGCGGGCCAGCTCCACGGCGGGCGGGTGGGTCAGGCCGCCGAACATCACATGGCTCATGGCGCCGAGCTGGTCGCGCACCGCGGCGTCGAGGACGGGGTGGGCGTACCCGTGCACCGCCGCCCACCACGACGACATGCCGTCCACCAGCTCCCGCCCGTCGGCCAGGTGCAGGCGCACGCCCTCCGCCGAGACCACGGGCAGCGGCGCCGTCGTCGCGGGCATCGGGGCGTAGGGGTGCCACACCCGGCGCCGGTCCTCGCTGATCAGGCGTTCGACATCCACGACCGGCGAGCGTAGCCGGCCGACCCAACTGGTGATCGCCGAAATCTGCGGATTTCGTGCGCTGGCGCACGAAATCCGCCGATTTCGGCGATCA
Source organism: uncultured Actinomycetota bacterium (assembly GCA_963826705.1). Classification (GTDB taxonomy): domain Bacteria; phylum Actinomycetota; class Actinomycetes; order Mycobacteriales; family Pseudonocardiaceae; genus Pseudonocardia. The sequence goes on along the minus strand of CAWGYF010000013.1, from coordinate 220,685 downwards.
TGCCGGTGCGGCGGGCGCCCCGCCCACCGGGAATTGGCCGACTAGGGTGAATGACCATGTCACCCAGCCGAGCCGCAGGCACCGTTGGCCTCTCCCGCCGCTGAGCCGATCGGCACTCCGCACCCCGCGCTGTCGCGGCGCCGCGAGCTCGGCGCGACCAGCGCGCGCTCGCTGCTGCTCACCGTGCTGGGTGAGTTCGTGCTGCCGCGCACCGACCCTGTGTGGACCCAGACGCTGCTCGACGTGCTGGAAGCTCTCGGCGTCGAGCAGAAGTCGGCCCGCCAGGCGTTGGCCCGCACCGCGGCCGAGGGACTGATGGAGTCCGGCCGCTCCGGGCGCCGGGTGCGCTGGTCGCTCTCGCCGCAGGGGCGGCAGCTGCTGAGCGACGGCGCGGCGCGCATTTACAGCTTCGGCGCCCCGAGCGGCCCGTGGGACGGGCGCTGGCTGGTGTTGCTGGTGAGTGTCCCGGAGTCGCGGCGGCAGCTGCGGCATCGGTTGCGGACCCGCCTGGCGTGGGCCGGGCTGGGCTCACCGACGCCGGGCGTGTGGGTCACCCCGGACCCGACGAAGCAGGACGAGGTTGCACTGGTGATCGCGGATCTGCAGCTGGACGAAGTCACGAGCTCGTTCGTGGGCCCGTTCGGGGCGATCGGGGCCGAGCGCGACGTGGTGGCGCAGGCGTGGGACCTCGTGGGCATCGAAGCCGCATACGCCGACTTCCTCGACACGTTCGCGACCGCCACACCGACCGCGGCGTCGGAGACCATGACCGCCCAGATCCACCTCGTGCACGCATGGCGCCGCTTCCCCTTCCTCGACCCGGCCCTGCCCGGCGAGCTGCTGCCCGCGCAGTGGGCGGGCAGGCGAGCGGCCGAACTGTTCGGCACGCTGCACGCGCGCTGGGACGGCCCGGCGCAGCGGCACTGGCGCACGCTGCTGGGCACCGCAGGCTGATGGCCGACCAGTCGCCCTACGCCGCACTCGTCGAGCGCATGCCCGTACAGCGCTCGGAACTTCGGCTGCGGGACGGGGTCACCGCATGTTGGACCTACGGGCCGCCCGACGCGACGCGCACGGTCGTGTTCCTGCACGGGCTGCGCGGCGACCACCACGGGCTGGAGCCGATCGTCTCCCACCTCCACGGCGTGCGGGTGGTGGTGCCCGACCTGCCCGGCTTCGGCGCGTCGCCGCCGTTCCCCCACGACGCGCACGACGTCACCGGGTACGCAGCGTGGGCAGTCGACCTCATCGACGCCATCGACGACGGTGCAGTGGGCACCGCGGGCAGGCCGGTTCTCGCCGGGCACTCGTTCGGCTCCATCGTCGCCGCGGCGGCCGCGCGCACCGCGGACGTCGCGGGGCTGGTGCTGGTCAACCCCATCGCGACGTCGGCGCTGCGCGGACCGCGACAGGCGATGACCCGGCTCACCGTCGGCTATCACCGGCTCGCGGCGGCCCTGCCGGAGCGCCCGGGTACCGCCCTGCTCCGCCACCGGCTGGTCACCTGGATCGCGAGCACCGCCATGACGACGACCCAGGACCCCGAGCTGCGCCGGTGGATCCACGCCGAACACCGCAGGTATTTCTCCGGCTTTGCCGACCGCCGCGTCCTGCTGGAGGCCTTCCACGCCTCGATCAGCCATGACGTCGCCGAGTTCGCGTCGGACATCGCGGTGCCGACGCTTCTCGTGGCCGCCGAGCGCGACGACATCACATCCGTGGCCGCCCAGCAGGCGCTCGTGCGGCGGTTTTCCGACGCGCGGCTCGTCGTCGTCGAAGCCACCGGGCATCTGGCCCATTACGAGGCGCCCGCCGCAGTAGCCGACGCGATAGCGCAGTTCACGTGAAGATCGTCGCGTGAAGATCGTCGTCGACTGCCGCTACATCACCCCGGGGCGCCACAACGGCATCAGCCGCTACACCGCGGGCCTGGTCCACGCCCTCGCCCGCCTGCATCCCCTGACGATGCTGATCTGCGACGAACGCCAGCTGGCCCAGCTCCCCGCCGCGCCGTGGAAGGCCGTCAGCGCGCCGACGAGCATCCGGGAGCCCCTCGTGGCCCGGCAGGTCAACCGGCTGGCACCGGACGTGGTGTTCTCCCCGATGCAGACCATGGGCACCTGGGGGCGCCACTACCCGCTGGTGCTCACGCTGCACGACCTCATCTACTACCGCCACCCCACGCCGCCACCGGAGTTCGCCCCGCCCATCCGGCTGCTGTGGCGGCTCTACCACCTCGCGTGGTGGCCCCAACGGATGCTGCTCAACCGCGCGGACGCCGTCGTCACGGTGTCGGAGACCTCGGCGGCGCTCATCGCGGCCCACCGGCTCACCCGTCGCCCGGTGACCGTGGTGCCCAACGCGGCCGACCCAGCACCCGACCCGTCGCGCCTGCCCCGCACCCGGGCGCTGGTCTTCATGGGCACGTTCATGCCGTACAAGAACGTGGAGACGCTGGTGCGGGCGGCGGCGCTGTTGCCAGAGCACGAGCTGCACCTGATGAGCCGCATCGAAGCTGACGAGCGCGAGCGGCTGACCGCGCTCGGCCCCGCGGCGCGCATCGTGTTCCACGACGGCGCCGACGACGCGACCTACCGCACCGTCCTGCGCGGGGCGACGGCCTTGGTCACGGCCTCGCGCGACGAGGGCTTCGGGCTGCCGCTCGTGGAGGCGATGGGGGTGGGCACCCCGCTCGTCGTGAGCGACATCCCGGTGTTCCGTGAGGTCGCGGGGACAGCGGCGACCTACGTCGACCCCGACGACGTCGCGGGCTTCGTCGCGGCCATCCACGCCCTCGACGACGACGCGGTGTTCGCCCGCGCTTCCGATGCGGCGAGGGACCGCGGCGGGCACTACTCGTGGGATCTCTCGGCGCGGGTCCTGCTGGCGCTGATGGAGCGCGTGGTCGACCTCAGGCGGCGCGGCGCAGCGTGACCGCGCTGCGGGCGATCACGTCGCGGTAGATCCCCTCGAAGCGGTCGAGGGTGGCGCTGAACGCGTGCGCGTTCACCAGCTCGCGGCTCACGGCACCCATGCGCCTGCGCAGGGCGGGGTCACCCAGCAGCGTGGCCAGCCGCGCGGTGAGCTCGCCGATGTCGCCGGGCCGGTAGAGCCAGCCGTTGCGACCGGGGCGTACGAGATGCGGCAGGGCCATCGCGTCGGCCGCGATCACGGCCGTGGCCGAGGCCATGGCCTCCAGCGTGACGAGGCTCTGCAGCTCCGCGATGCCCGGCATGCAGAAGACCGCCGCGCGGGCGTAGGCCTCCACCAGCTCGTCCTCTGGAACGAATCCGTGAAAGCGCACCCGGTCGGCAAGGCCGACCTCCTGGGCGAGCGCGGTCCACGCGCCGCGCTCCGGCCCGTCGCCGATGAGGTCCAGCTTCGCGGGCAGGTCGGCGGGCAGCGCGGCGAAAGCCCTGATCAGCTCGTCGACCCGTTTCTCCTGGTCCATCCGCCCGACGAAGAGCACGGACGGGACCGGGTCCGGCTCCGTCGCTTGGTGGTAGTGGTCGGCGTCGATCCCGCAGGAGACGGGGAAGGCCTCGGTGAGGCCCGCGAAGCGGTGCAGGAGCTCCACCGCGCGGGGCGTCGGAGCGGTGACGACGTCGGCGTGGCCGAAGACCCGGCCGAGGTCCTTCCAGGCGACGCGGTAACCCAGCCGCTGCAGCACCCGCGGGATGGGGGCGTGCGCGGCGAGGTTCTCCGGCATGAGGTGGTTGGTGGCCACCAACGGCCTGCCGGTGCGCGCGGCGGCCCGCACGACGTAGCGGCCGACCACCATGTGCGCCTGCGTGTGGACGACGTCGGGGTCGATCTCCTCCAGCAGCGCGGCGGTGGCCGGGCGCGTCTCCCATGGCATGCACACCTGGAAGTCGGGGCGCATGAAGTAGCGGTGCGAGCGCACGTGGTGCACGGTGACGCCGTCCTGCACGACCTTGCCGGGCTGACCGTCGGGCGAAGGGGCGACGACGTGCACGTCGTGCCCGCGGCCCGTGAGGCCGCCTGCCAACCGCTCCGCGAAGCGTGCGGCGCCGTTGACGTTAGGCGGATAGGTCTCGGCCGCGATGAGAACGCGCAGCGACGAGGGCATGGGAGACAGTTCCTCTCGGAAGGTGTGGCACGGCGGTGCTGGGGTCACCGCTGCGTGTAGAGGTCATCGACGGTGCGATCGAGGAAGCATCTCGACCCGGGATCGGGCGCGCACGGCCGCGCGCAGGGTGGCATCGGGATGGTGGCGGGCGAGGACCGCGACGCCCACTGTGGCAACGACTGCGGCCGCGCCCAGCACCGCCCAGTGCCGGGCGGGGGTGGCGCTGCCCTCGCCGAGCAGGACGATGCCGAACAGCACGGCGACGATCGGGTCGACGACCGTAAGGCACGCCACGACGACCTCCGGCGGCCCGGACGTGAACGCCTGCTGAACGAGCCAGCCGCCCGCGAGGATCGCGGCGGCGACGCCCGCGACCGTGGCCAGCACGGCCGGGTCGACGATGCCGATCTCCCCGGACGTCACCGCCTGCGACACCGCCCTGACCAGCGAGGACACCAGGCCGAACGCCGCGGCGCCCGCCATCGCGCAGGCGACGCAGCGCACCCAGCCGGTGCGGGCCAGTCCGACACCGGCGAGCACGAGCACCACGAGGCCGACGATGACACCGGCGAGCAATGTCGCGCGCCCCGGTGCGGGAGTGCTGACCGCGGAGCCCGCGGCGGTGCCGACGAACGTGACGACGGCGGTGACGCACACGAGCACGCCGACGAGCATCCCGGCGGTGGGCTTGCGGTGGGTGCGGGCGGCGGTGAGCACGACCGCGATCGGCACCGCGAGCACCCCCACCGGCTGCACGACCGACAGGGGCGCGAGCACGAGCGCGATGGCATGCAGGGTGGACCCGCCCGCGGCCAGCCCGAGGCCGAGCAGCCAACCGGGCCTGCGCGAGACGTCGCGCATCGAGAGGCCGCCCGACCGCGAGCCGGAGTCGGGCTCGGCGGACACGGCGCGGTGCTGCAGCAGCGCGGCGCCCGCGAAGCAGAACGCGGCGGTGACGGCGAGCGCGATCGAGGGCAGCGACTCGACGAGCTGGTGCTCGATCACGCCGCCTCCCCCGCACACACCGCGCGGGCACGCGGCGCGGAGCCCGCGAGCCGGATCCTGCGTGCGTTCACCAGCGTCGTCACTGCGGGCAAGACTGCCCGGTCCACCCCACCCAACTGGGTAACATCCGATGACGCCCCGATAACGATCAGGACATCACTGCGTGCGCGTCGTCCCTCATGCCTGCAGATCCCCCCGACGGTCACAGGTCCACCGTGCCAGGCCACCGCTGAGACAGACATCAGGATCTCCACCTAGTCCATCCAGGGGTACCGTCTATCCACCGATCGGGTGAAGACCAGGTCACGGCAACGGTCCGTCGTCGGGCAGCGGGTCGGCCCGGTCGGTCTGCTCGGGCAGGAGCGGCGACAGCGCCAGCTCACGCAGGGCGACGCCGGATGGCGCGGCCTCGACGACGCGCACGCCCGCGGCGGGCTGCCGCAGCGTCGCCCCGTCGGCCATCACGACCAGCGCGACGACGCACGCGCAGTCCGGCCGGGCCAACGCGGCCGCCTCGGCGGCCGCGACGTCGCGCGGGCGGCCGGTCAGCCGCGCCGCATCAGCCGTGGCGGCGGAGGCGGCGCGCTGTCGAGCGGAGTCGAGCGCGGTCGCGGTCGGCACACCGGTCTCGAGCGGCATGAACCGGATCGCCGTCTGCACCCGGGGCAGGTCGACCCGGAACACCGCCTCGACCGGCGTGCCCGACGGCGGCGGATCGCTGACTCTGCGCTCGTCGACGAGCTGAACGAGCGCCAGCACCGGCACGCCCCGCGGCGGCAGGGTGGCCGCGGCGCGCGCCAGGTACGCCGAGACGGGCTCGCCCGGCTCCGGGCCGAGCCGCACCGACCCGGCGGGCGGCCCACCCGCAGGCGCCGGTGTGCGGGCCGCCGCCCACCAGGCCACCAGCGCGGCCACCGCCACGCAGGCGGCCAGCAGCGCGAGGCGCCGTCGGGTGGTCAATCGACCCTGCGGGGTTCGCGCAGCAGTTCCAACGCGCGGTCGAGGTCGGCCGGATAGGGGCTCACGAACTCGACCCACCGTCCGTCGGCGGGATGGGAGAAGCCGAGCGAGCGGGCATGCAGCCACTGGCGGGTCAGGCCGAGCCGCTTGGCGAGGACGGGATCGGCGCCGTAGGTGAGGTCGCCGACGCAGGGATGGCGCAGAGCGGACAGATGCACGCGGATCTGGTGGGTTCGGCCGGTCTCCAGGCGGATGTCCAGAAGGGATGCGGCACGGAAGGCTTCCAGCGTGTCGTAGTGGGTGATGCTGGGCCGTCCGCTCGCCAGTACCGCGAAGCGGTGGTCGTGGCGCGGATGGCGGTCGATGGGGGCGTCGATCGTGCCGCTGGACGGGTCGGGATGGCCCTGGCAGACCGCGTGGTAGCGCTTGTCGACCGTGCGCTCCTTGAAGGCGCGCTTCAGCGCGGTGTAGGCCCGCTCCGAGGTCGCGACGACCATGACCCCGGTCGTCCCGACGTCCAGGCGGTGCACGATGCCCTGCCGCTCGGCGGCGCCGGAGGTCGCGACCCGGTAGCCGAGCGCGGCGAGCCCGCCCGCGACCGTGGGGCCCGTCCAGCCGGGGCTCGGGTGGGCCGCGACGCCGACGGGCTTGTCGACCACCACGATGTCCTCGTCGGCGTACAGGACGACCAGGCCCGCGACGACCTCCTCGGGGCCGGTGATCGCGCTGGGCCGCTCCGGCTCCGGCAGCGCGACCTCCAGCCACGCCCCGGCCGTCAGCCGGTCGGACTTGCCTGCCGCCCGTCCGTCGACGGCGACGTGGCCGTCCTCGGCGAGTGTGGCGACGACCGTGCGGGACAGGCCGAGCAGCCGGGCGAGCCCGGCGTCGACCCGCATGCCGTCCAGGCCGTCGGGGACGGGGAGCTGGCGGACGTCACTCACCCGCGGACTCCTTGTGGGCGCGGCGGCCGTCCAGCTCGATGCCCAGCAGCGCGAGCACGACGAGGAGCACGCCGCCGCAGGAGATGCCCGCGTCCGCCAGGTTGAACACCGCGAACGCCTCGCCGTTGGGCGCGAACGGCGACACCATGTCGACGACGTGGCCCTGCAGCGGGCCGGGCTCGCGGAAGATCCGGTCGGTGAGGTTGCCCAACGCTCCGCCGAGCACCAGGCCGAGCGCCACGGCCCAGCCGGTGGACCGCAGCTTCCGTGCCACCCGCACGATGACGAACACGACCCCTATCGCGATCACCGTGAGGATCCAGGTGAAGCCGGTGGCCATCGAGAACGCGGCGCCCGGGTTGCGCAGCAGCTGCAGGTAGACCAGGCCGCCGAGGATGCGGACCGGCTCGCGACCCTCCAGCTGCGCCACCGCGACCGTCTTGGTGATGATGTCGCCGACCAGCACCGACACCGCGATGGCGGCCAGCAGCCACACGCGGGTCGCGGTCGCCGTGGCTGTTTCGGGTTGGTCGCTCACCTGTCCATGATGACGCAGCCCGTGCGCGGATACCGTCGCCGGGGCAACGCTGTCCGCGCACGACCTTTGAGGTCAGCCGTTCCAGCGGGCCAAGCGCCCCCGGAGGTCGACGGCGCGGATCCGGTCCTCGGCGGCGCTGCGCACGGTCGCGGTCGTGACGACGAGCAGCTGGTCGCGCTCGCGAAGGCGGGTCTCCAGGCTGGGGGTGAACGCCTCGTCGTCGCGCACCACCAGGCTCACGGTCGCCCCGTGGGGCAGCCGCAGCTCCCGCAGGTAGACCCCTTTCAGGCGGGAGCCGACCGGCACCCGGACCTGCAGGAGATCGGCGCCGAGCTCGTCCAGGGGCGCCGCGTCGACCTCCAGCTCCCGCGGCTCGCCCGCCCGCACCACCCGCAGCAGCCGCGCGACCCAGGGCAGCGTGGTGCCCTGCAGCAGCGTCAGCACCACGACCAGCACGAACACGGCATCGACGAGCTCGATCGCGCCGGGGGCGCCCTCGGTCAGCGCGATCAGGGCGAGCACGATCGGCACGGCACCGCGCAGCCCCGACCAGGACAGGAACGCCTGCTCCCGCCACGGTATGCGGAACGGCAGGGCGGCGGCCACCACGGACAGCGGGCGGGCGACCAGCAACAGCACCACCCCCGCCACCAGCGCGGGCACAACGGCGGTGACCAGCCGCTGCGGCGACGCGTAGAGCCCCAACAGAACGAACAGGCCGATCTGGGCGAGCCAGCCGGTGCCCTCGGCGAAGGAGCGCACGCCGCCGCGGTGCGGCAGGTCGGAGTTGCCCAGCACGAGCGCGGCGACGTAGGTCGCGAGGAGGCCGGAGGCGTGCGCCAATTGTCCGGTCGTGAAGGCGAGGACGCAGACGGCGATCGCGGCGAGCGGGTAGAGGCCCGTCGAGGGCAGCGCCGCCCGCCGCAGCGCCCACGCGCCGCCGAGGCCGAACAGGGCCCCGATCGCCGCGCCCGCGATCAGCTCGTAGACGATGAGGACGGGCGTCACCCAGGTGATCGCCTCGCCGGAGGACAGCAGCACAACGGCGAGCACAACCGGCGCGTCGTTCATACCGGACTCCAGCTCCAGCGCACCGGAGAGGCGCTTGCTCACACCGACGCCGCGCAGCACGCTGAAGACCGCCGCGGCGTCGGTGGAGGACAGGACGGCCCCCCAGAGCAGCGCGGTGCGCCAGTCCAGGTGCAACAGCAGATGCAGCGCGACCCCGACGACCCCGATGCTGACCAGCACCGACACGGTGGACAGCGCGATCCCGATGCCCAGCGCGGGCCGCACTGCCCGCCAGCTGGTGGTGAGGCCGCCCTCGACCAGGATGAGCACCAGCGCCGCGAGCCCGAGCGACTCGGTGAGGGGGGCGTCGGAGAACTGGATGCCCAGCACCGACTCGCCGAGCACGACCCCGATGCCGAGATAGAGCAGCAGCGACGGCAGGCCGAGCCGGACGGACACCCGGACCGCGACCACACCGATCAGGACGACGGCAGCCGCGATCCCGAGCACGACTTCCAGGCTCGGCATGCCCCACCTTATCGATCGCCCGACGCCGTCCCCGCAGCTGAGTGCCACCCCACCAGGTGAGTCGACCGCCCCACCCCGGCGAGTCGACCGCCCCACCCCGGCGAGTCGACCGCCCCACCCCGGCGAGTCGACCGCCCCACCCCGGCGAGTCGACCGCCCCACCCCGGCGAGTCGACCGCCCCACCCCGGCGAGTCGACCGCCCCACCCCGGCGAGTCGACCGCTTCACCTCGGCGAATTGGCCGTTGGTGAGCGGTACAGGATCCAGCGCTGAGGGTAGCCACGAGCGCCCGGCAAATGGGCCGGGGGGCGAAGAGCCGCAGCAGCCCAGGGTTGCCGTCCAGAGTGCGCGCCACCGCACACTGAGCCTGCGGTGGATCCAGGCTGAGCCGGTGATCAGCAGAAGTGGTGCCACACGTGCACTGATGCACCGCTGGCACCACTTCTGGCGATCATGCTGCGGCGGGCGGAATCCGGCGCTCAGGGTAGCCAGGTCAGGGTAGCCAGGTCAGGGTAGCCAGGTCAGGGTGGCGGCCGTGCGGGGCCGGACCAGGTCGTCGAGGGCGGCGGAGACTTCGGGCACACGCTCGGGCGGGAGGCACAGCCGCCGCGCGACCCACGCCGGGTCCTGCCGCGGCGGGTCGACCCGATCCCAGAGCGTCACCTCGACTTCGACGCCCAGCTCCCGCAGAACCGCGACGGCGTTACCGGTCGTGGCGGGCGTGGGCCTGCGCAGCCCGTGGAAGCGCTCCCAGAGCGGGTCGAGCCAGGCCATGGGGTGCTCGGCGAGCATCTCGACCACGACACCGCGGCGCGCGGCCGCCGTCAGAGCACGCAGGAAGGGCGGTAGGTCGACCACGTTGTGCAGGACGTGGTGCGACACCACGACGTCGGCGGGTCCGGCCTCTGTGGACGCTTCGGGCCACGCGCCGAGGACCGCCCGAGCGGGCACCCCTCGTTCCTTCGCCGTGGCGGTGAAGACGTCGAGCATGTCCTGTTGGCGGTCCACACCGACCAGCTTGGTCGCGCGCTCGGCCAGCGCGAACGCCGCCTCGCCGCCGCCGCAGCCCACGTCGAGCACCGAGCCCGGCTCCGCGAGCAACGCCAGCCCCGCGGCCCGTGACGGCGAGTCGGCGGGCACCCGCGGCGGCGTGAACCACGTCGGCTCGTGATGCCAGGGATTCCAGTCGACGCGAGCCAGGATCTCCGGCGGGACGCCGCGCCCCGACTGGAGCTCCGCCCACCGCGCCGCCGCCGTCCCCGTCACGAGGTCAGCCTAGGAGGGTCCTGCAAGACTCCGGCCGTAGCGAGCGGCGACCAGGTAGCCGCATCGCAAGGCGGAGGAGGGGCCGATACCGCTGTTGTATCGGGCCCGACGACAACGCGGCGAGGTGGCTGCCTGGGCGTCCGCGCAGTAGGCCCGAGTTTTTCAGGGCGCTCCTAGGTCGAGCCGTCCCCGAACCGACACCGATCGATGTCGATGGCGGTAAGCCGGTCGTGCGCGGAAAAGATGGCCGGAGCCACCTTTTCCGCGCAGGGTCAGAGGCCGACCTGCACCTGTACCGAGCGACCGTCGGGGGCCGCCACCGCACCCGCCGACGTCGGACGGGCGACCGCCCCGTAGGTGACGCCCGTGGCCAGCACCTCGCCCGCGACGAACGCCTCGTAGCCGCGGACGGCGTCGAGGACGTCGGTGGGGGCGTCGATGGTGAGCGTGATCCGGTCGGAGACGTCGAGGCCCGCGTCCCGCCGCGCCTGCTGCACCACCCGGACGACGTCGCGGGCTGTGCCCTCAGCGGCCAGCTCGGGGGTCACCACGGTGTCGAGCAGCACCAATCCGGTGTTGCCGGGCAACGCCGCGGTGCTGGCTGCGTCGACCGCGACGAGCTTCTCGCTGAACTCCCCCGGCAGCAGCGCGATGCCCGCTGCGGTCACCGTGCCGTCCGGCTCGGCCGACCACTCCCCCGCCTTGACCGCGCGGATCACCTTCTGGGTGTCCCCGCCCAGCCGGGGCCCGCACGCCCGCGCGTTGACGGCGATCTCGAACCGTCCGTGCGCCGCGACGTCGTCGGTCAGCACCACGTCCTTGACGTTCACCTCGTCCGCCAGGATGTCGGCGAACGGCGCGAGCGTGGCGGCGTCGGCCGCCGCGACCGTCAGGGTGGCCAGCGGCAGCCGCACCCGCAGCCCCCGCGCCTTGCGCAGCGACAGCGCCGCCGACGCCACCTGCCGCACCCGCTCCATCGTCGCGACCAGCGCCGCGTCGTGGGGAAGCAGATCAGCGGCAGGCCAGTCCTCGAGGTGCACCGACCGGCCGCCGGTGAGCCCTCGCCACAGCTGCTCCGTGGTCAACGGCAACAGCGGGGCGGCGACCCGCGCGGTGACCTCGAGCGCGGTGTGCAGCGTGTCGATCGCGTCGGCGTCGCCTGCCCAGAACCGGTCGCGGGAGCGTCGGACATACCAGTTGGTGAGGGCCTCGGCGTGGTCGCGCACCCGCTCGCACGCCCCGGCGATGTCGTAGACGTCCATGGCCGCTGTGACGTCGTCGACGAGCGCGGCCGTGCGCGCGAGGACGTACCGGTCGAGGACGTGCCGCGAAGCCTGCTCGCAGGGCTGAGCCGTCGACGCGGAGTCGGTGCGGAACCTGCCGGTGCGCTCCGCCGCGCCCGCGTACAGCGACAGGAAGTACCACGTGTTCCACAGCGGCAGGATCGCCTGGCGCACACCCTCGCGGATGCCCTGCTCGGTGACGACGAGGTTGCCCCCACGCAGGATCGGCGACGCCATGAGGAACCAGCGCATGGCGTCCGAGCCGTCGCGGTCGAACACCTCGTCGACGTCGGGGTAGTTCTGGCGCGACTTGCTCATCTTGAGCCCGTCGTCGCCGAGCACGATGCCATGGGCGACGCACGAGCGGAACGACGGCCGGTCGAACAACGCCGTGGCCAGCACGTGCAGCGTGTAGAACCAGCCGCGGGTCTGGCCGTTGTACTCGACGATGAAGTCGCCAGGGTAGTGGTTCTCGAACCACGTGGCGTTCTCAAATGGGTAGTGCACCTGCGCGAACGGCATCGAGCCCGACTCGAACCAGCAGTCGAGCACCTCCGGTACGCGGCGCATCGTGGAGCGACCGGTCGGGTCGTCCGGGTTGGGCCGGGTGAGGTCGTCGACGAAAGGGCGGTGCAGGTCGGTCGGCCGCGCGCCGAAATCGCGCTCCAGCTCGTCGAGCGAGCCGTAGACATCGACGCGCGGGTAGGTCGGGTCGTCCGACATCCACACCGGGATCGGCGAGCCCCAGTACCGGTTGCGGGAGATCGACCAGTCGATCGCGTTCTCCAGCCACTTGCCGAACTGGCCGTCGCGGATGTGCGCTGGCACCCAGGTGATTTCCTGGTTGAGCTCGACCATCCGGTCGCGCAGCGCGGTGACCTGCACGAACCACGAGTCGACCGCCCGCTGGATGAGCGGGTTGCCGCAGCGCCAGCAGTGCGGGTACGGGTGGTCGTAGGTGTCGTGGCGCAGGAGCGTCCCCAACACGAACGGGGCGGTGTGCTCCTTCAGGTCACGGATGATCTGGTGGTTGGCGTCGAAGACGAGCATGCCCTCGTAGGGAGGCACGGTGGCGTCGAACGTGCCGTCGGTGCCGACGGGCACCACGACCTCGATCCCCGCCGCGTCGGTGACGACCTTGTCCTCCTCGCCGAACGCGGGCGCGATGTGGACGAGGCCGGTGCCGTCCTCGGTGGTGACGTAGTCCGCCGCCAGGACACGGTGGGCGTTCTCCCGCCCGAGGAAGAAGTTGAACGGCGGGGTGTAGGCCAGCCCGAGCAGCTCGGTGCCGCGGAAGGTCCGCAACAACTCGGGCTCCTCCCCCAGCTCGCGGGCGTAGGCGGACAGGCGGGCGGCGGCCAGCACCCAACGCTCGCCGCGGGCCTCGACGAGCACGTAGTCGACTCCGGGATTGACCGCCAGCGCCAAGTTGGACGGCAGCGTCCACGGCGTGGTCGTCCAGATGAGCGCCAGCGCGCCGTCGAGGTCGGGATCCGGCGCGGACAGCCGCAGACCGACGGTGACGGCCGGATCCTGCCGGTCGAGGTAGACGTCGTCCATCTTGGTCTCGGTGGCCGAGAGCGGGGTGCCGTCGTGCCAGCAGTACCAGAGGACGCGGAAGCCCTGATAGACAAGGCCTTTGTCCCACAGGGTCTTGAAGGCCCACATGACCGATTCCATGTAGTCCAGGTCGAGGGTCTTGTAGTCGTGGTCGAAGTCGACCCAGCGGGCCTGGCGGGTGACGTAGGCGCGCCACTCGTCGGTGTAGCGCAGCACCGACTCGCGGCACGCGGCGTTGAAGGCGGCCACACCCATCTCGTCGATCTCGCGCTTGTTCTTCAGCCCGAGCTGCTTCTCGGTCTCGGTCTCGGCGGGCATGCCGTGGGTGTCCCAGCCGAAGCGCCGCTCGACGTGGCGGCCGCGCATGGTCTGGTAGCGCGGGACGACGTCCTTGACATAGCCGGTGAGGAGATGGCCGTAGTGGGGCAGGCCGTTGGCGAAGGGCGGGCCGTCGTAGAAGACGAACTCGTTACTGCCCTTCTCGCCTGCGGGACGGGCGTCGACCGACGCCACGAACGTGCCGTCGGCCGCCCAGTATTCGAGGGTGTCGGTCTCGAGCCGGGGGAACGACGGGTGGGCCGGGACCGGGGGGTACGCCATGATCGTGCTCCTCGTGCGCTGTGTGTTGCCGCACGGGGACGACGGCCGTCACACCTGGCTCGGGCGCCGCGGTACCACCCCGCTTGCCGCCCCGGGGGACGGCCACTCAACTCACGGCTGTGACGGGCCGCGCCCGTCCGGTTCTACTCCGGGCTGCTCCTGAAACAACTGCGCAGACCGTTTCTTCCGGAAGCTCCCCGGTGATGGCCGGATCGACGCCTGTATGTGCCAGCGTAGCGCCGTCGCGCCAGCCGATATTCCCCGGGGCGCGGCGTGTGTCGCTGACGAGTGGAGGAGTGTGGCCATCGAGCCATCGACCCGGTGATCGCCGATCGCGGCGCGCCTGAGGTCGATCAGCGCGCGAGGTGCACAGCAGGGGGGTTCGATCTTGGGTGTACCCCGCTCACGTCGCGCTCGGCCGACATCGGCGAGGCGTCGCTCGGGAGGGCGTGCCTGCCCCGAGTTCGCTACGACGGGGTCGCGACCACCACGTGATCAAGCCGCGCGACCTCTCGCACTACGGCGGATCGCTAGGAGGGTCCTGAAGAACTCCGGCCGTAGCGAGCGGCGGCCAGGTAGCCGCATCGCAAGGCGGAGGAGGGGCCGATACCGCTGTTGTATCGGGCCCGACGACAACGCGGCGAGGTGGCTGCCTGGGCGTCGCGCAGTAGGCCCGAGTTTTTCAGGGCGCTCCTAGGGCCGGGCCGGGGCGCGGTGGCGGCCGCTGAGGACCGCATCGGGCGTGCACCAGCCGCACGGGGTGAAGCCGAGCTCGACGGCCTCGCGGACGGGCAACGGGATCGTCGGCTTGGCGGCGACGGCCCGACAGCTCGTGACGTGGTAGCGAGGCTCCTCGTCGATCACGACGACTTCGTCGACCAGCCCCGCGACGATGCGGGCTACGGCGGGGTCGAGCGGCTCCTCCGGCGGCTCGCCCTCGTCGACCGGCTCGGCCCAGGCGGCCCCACCCGCGGCGTTCATGACCGCTGTGGACTCAGCGTCGCCGGACGGGGGCGGTGGCGGTGCCGATGCGCTCGCGGAGCGGTCGACGGGGTCGAACAGGTCGTGCGCGGGCCCGGCGGAGACCGGGCCGCCGAAGGTCGCACGAGCGGGCGCGTCCCCGGTGGCGGCCGCAGGCGAACCAGCGGGTGCGCCTCCCGGCGATGCGCTCACGTCGGCAACCGACGTCGAGCCGGGGGGCGTCGTGGCGGAGCCGGTCGGGTCGGCGCTCGTCGAACTTGTGGACGTCAAGCCGGGTGGCGTGGCCGCGGCGGGCGGCGGGGTGGTCGGTGTCGAAGCACCCGGTCCCGCGGCGGAATCCCCGGCGGTGTCAGAACGCCCGACAGTGTCGGATCCCACGGCGGAGTCGGATCGCCCGGCGGTGTCGGAGCGCCCGACAGTGTCGGATCCCACGGCGGAGTCGGATCGCCCGGCGGTGTCGGAGCGCCCGGCGGTGTCGGAGCGCCCGGCGATGTCGGAGCGATCCGTCGTGTCGGTGCGCCCGGCGGTGTCGGAGCGTCCGGCGATGTCGGAGCGTCCGGCGTGTCGGAGCGCCGGCGATGTCGGAGCGTCCGGCGATGTCGGAGAGCCGGCGATGTCGGAGCGTCCGGCGATGTCGGAGCGTCCGGCGATGTCGGAGCGTCCGGCGATGTCGGAGCGTCCGGCGATGTCGGAGCGTCCGGCGATGTCGGAGCGATCCGTCGTGTCGGTGCGCCCGGCGGCGGTTGCGCCGAACCCTGCGGCGCCCGAGCGGCTCTCGGCAACGGTGCTCTCGGCCGAGGACGGCAGGTCGCCTGGCTTTCGGCTCTCAACGGTCGGCGACGTCGCGCCACCCGCCCTGTCCGGCGGCGACACGGCGGCGCTTGCCGGAGCCTGCGCGGCGCCGCCCTGGTCTCCGGATGCCGGCCCACCGGCAGCGGCCCGCGAGGGCGGCGCCGACGTGCCGCTGCCCTCCGGCCGTGCCGAGGTTCCTGCAGCCGCACCGGCGGCTGCCAGCGCAGCGCCGCCTGCCGCGACCGAGTCGGTCCGCGACGGCGCGTCAGGTGTCGAGGCGTCAGGTGTGGAGGCGTCAGGTGTGGAGGCGTCAGGTGTGGAGGCGTCAGGTGTGGAGGCGTCAGGTGTGGAGGCGTCAGGTGTCGAGGCGTCAGGTGTCGAGACAGCCCTCGCGCCCGAACCTGCCCCGGCCGGTTGGCCGGATTCGCCCGCCGGATGCCCGTCGATCCCCGCCTTGCGAATGTCGACGACGACCGTCGCTTCGGCGTCGCCTCGGCCGCCGCGCTGCTCGTCCGAAATGGATCGGGCGTCGCCCCCAGTTGCGGACTCCGGAGGCGTTTTCATCACGCTCGGTGACGACGACCCCTCCGGAGGGGTGATTGAGCCCTCAGCGCCGGACGGTCGCGCAGCGGAGCCGGACGGCTGTGCTGCGGCCAGGATGACGGTCTGCTGCCCGTCGCCAGGAGACCCCAACCGGGTGTCAGAGGCGACCGTCTGCCCGCTGTCCTGGTCGGAGTCAGGCGGGACGAGCGGAAGTGCCTCGGTGACCGGATCCGGCTCCCAGACAGGCGCCGCGACGGTCGGAGCGGACTCAATCTGCTCCCCTGCCGCACCCGCCTTGACCGCCGACCGGCGTTGCAGCCAGTCGACGACGAGTACCGCGGCCGCCGCGACGCTCACTGCCACTGACAGCCATGCGCAGAGCACATTGCCGGTGAGCAGCGCGACGACCAGGAGCCCGAAGGCCGCGAGGACAAGGATCAGTACTACCAGCAGCACGATTCACTCCGTGTGCGGTGGCGCGGCGGTCCGCGCCGCGCCACCCGTCGTTGGCCTGCGAGTCAGCTGCCGGCGTCGGCGCGCTGGCCGTACCCGGTGGCCGCGTACCCGCCACCGGCCCCCGCCCGACTGTCGGACGGCGCGGCCGAACCCCGTTCACCTAGGTCCCGCAGCTGCGACTCCAGGTAGGTCTTCAGCCGAGTACGGTACTCCCGCTCGAAGGTCCGCAACTCGTCGATCTTCTTCTCGAGCACCGACTTGTCGCGCGTGATACTGCCGATGATCTCCGACTGCTGCCGCTCGGCGTCGCCGACCAGCTTGGAGGCCTTGTCCCGGGACTGGCGCTCAAGCGTCTCGGCCCGGGTGCGGGCGTCGTTGAGCATCGTCTCGGCACGGGCGCGGGCGTCGTTGACCAGGCCGTCGGACTTGGTCCGCGCTTCGGACAGCAGCTGCTCGGCCTTCGTGCGGGCGTCGGTCAGCATCGTGTCGGCTTCAGACTTGGCCTCCGACGTGAGCCGCTCGGCCATCTCCTGCGCCATGCTGAGCACCTTGGCGACCTGGACGTGGTGATCGCCTGCGGGTTCGCTCTGCTCAGCAAGCTGCGGCGGCGGTGCGCCCATTGCTCGCTGAGGCTCCATCGGCCGCTGCAGCGGCGGTGGATCGATGGGCCGGATCTGCTGTGTCGGCGGCGACACAGCGCCCATCGACGCGACAGGCGGGCGCGAACGCGCGTCCTCCAAGTCGGCCTGGACGTTGCCGAGGCGCTGTTCGAGCTGGGAGACCTGCTCGCGGAGGTCGTCGTTCTCCTCGATCAGTCGGGCCAGCTCGGCCTCGACCAGATCGAGGAACGCGTCGACCTCGTCCTCGTTGTACCCCCGTTTCCCAATGGGGGGTTTGCTGAACGCGACGTTATGGACGTCAGCGGGCGTCAGCGGCATCGGATCACCTCATGCAGTCCTCGGCGGCGGCACCGCGCGACTGGGGCTCGCTACGGCGTCGGCTGGGCAACGTTCATCAGTATGAACACGACCAGCAACAGAACCATAATCGACAGGTCCAGACCCACGCCTCCGATCCGGACGACGGGAATCACTCTCCGCAACAACTTCACGGGAGGGTCGGTGGCGGTGAAGATCAGTTCCAGCGCCACCGCACTCGGTCCAACCGGCACCCACTGCCGCGCAAAGCTACGAACGAGCTCGGCCACGATGCGACCGATCAAGAGCAGCCAAAAGAAGAACAGCACGTAGTAGACGACGAACTGGATGACGAGCACGCCCTCCATCTTGGCATGGAGCCCCCGACGCCAGCCGGTCAGTGGCGAGGACGGTCCACGCCGACGCTGCCGACCCGGCTCACGAGCTTCCGCGCGTCCTCAGCCGACACCTCGACGTCGGCCGGTGTGAGCAGGAACACCCGGTTGGTGACCTTGTCGAAGCCGCCACGGAGCGCGAAGACGAGCCCGGCCGCGAAGTCGACGAGCCGCTTCGCCGACGCGTCGTCGAGCTCGGTCAGATTCATGATCACCGGGATGCCGTCGCGGTAGCGCTCACCGATGGTTCGTGCCTCGTTGTAGCTGGTCGGCTGCAGCGTGGTGATCTTCGAGAGGGCAGTGGGCCCGGTGGCTCGCTCGCGCTGCTCCGGCGCGCTCGAGTGCTCGGGGAAGCGTACGGCGTCGGGGTCGATCGCGAGGGCACCGCGGACCGGCGCGGCCAGAGGGGGCCGCGTGGCCGCGGTCGGGACCGGGCGCTCGACGACCCGCTCGGCCACCGCGATGCGGGCAGCGCGACGCTCCCACGCCGCCTCGGCGTCGTACCGGTCATCGTCACCTGTGTACCGGTCGTCCCACCGCGTAGCCGCCTCGCGCTCGCGCCCATCGGGCTCGTGCTCCGCCGCATAGTCCCGCACGGTGCGCCGAGCGGGCGGTGTATAGCGCTCGGACTCATCGGCGTACTCCGCCAACTCCTCGGCGGGCACCATGCCGAAGTAGGCCTTCAGCTTGTACATCGCGCCCATCCGCGCCCCTATCCTCGTGGCCCGCCGCCGATCGCTGCACCCGGCAGCAAGCGATCAACGGGAGGTTAACCTCCGGTCCCCCACAAGGGCCGTTCCGACACGCACCACATCGCAACCGTGCCTGATCGCGACCTCGAGATCGCCGCTCATGCCCGCCGACAACGTCGCGGCCTGCGGATGCGCCGCACGCAGCCGGGCCGCGGCCTCGGCGATGTCGGCGAAGACCCGCTCGAGGTCGGCGGACTGCGGCGCGACGGCCATCAGCCCGGCGAGGCGCAGCCCGGCGCAGCCGACGACGTGGTCGGCGAGCTCCTCTAGCCCCTCCCGGGGCACCCCCCCGCGGTGCGGGTCGCCATCCACGCTGTACTGAACGAGCACGGATAGTGACGACTTGCGCTCGGCGGCGTCCACGGCGCGACGGGCGGCGGCGTCGAGAGCGTCGGCGAGACGGACAGAGTCCACAGATTCCACCTGATCGGCCCAGCGCACAACGGTGCGGACCTTGTTGCGCTGCAGCCCACCGATGACGTGCCAGCGGGGCCTGGCGTCCGGGCGGAGCGCGGCGACGGCATCGACCTTCGCCGCGGCCTCCTGCACCCGGTTCTCCCCCAGCAGGTCGAGGCCGAGGTCGAGCAGGGCCGCGACGTCGGCGGCGGGCACGTTCTTGGTGACGGCCATCAGCGCCACCTCGCCCGGATCCCGCCCGGCCGCGGCGCAGGCGGTGGCGATCCGGGCCCGCACGGCGGCCAGCCGCTCCGTCAGCTCGACCCGCCGCGCCCGTGGCACCTCAGCCTCCACTTCGGCGCCCGCCGCCGTCCCCGACACCCCTGCACTCGTCCCGTCTGCCCGCACCACGCCATTGTGGGCGCGGTGATCGGCAGCGGCTGGGGTTTGCAGCAGGGTGACACCGCTGCGACTCAGCAGGAGGAGTGTCACCCTGCTGCGATGGCGGGCACAGGAACGTCAGCAATGCCGTCGTTGGGACGCACGGGGCCCGACGGGCACCACTTCTGCCGATCTTGTCCGGCTTGTGCACAAGTGATCCCCGGTTGTGGTGTCAGCGGCACACATCTGCACCTGTGGCACCACTTCTGCCGATCTTGCTTGGGCTTGGGGGAGGTGATCGGCGGTTGTGGTGCCAGGGGTGCACATCTGCCCCCCGTGACACCACTTCTGCCGATCTTGTCCAGCCGGGGACCATCGGTGCGAGCCGGTGGGTTCGCGCGCTCGACGAACGGGGCGCCGGCGGGGCGCCGGCCCCGTGCACCCACCTCACAGACGATGTGGTGTCGTCGCAGAGAGCCGAACTTCTGTGAAGACGCCAAGGGTGTGCGAGGTCGGAAGCTGACCCGCACCTCAGTGCTGGTCGAGCCAGACGATGCCCGCCTGACGGCCGGTGCGCCCGTCGCGGCGATGGCTGTAGAGCGTCCGGTCCTCCATGGTGCAGCGCGGGTCGGCGCCGACCTTGCCGACGCCGAGCTCGACGAGCTGGTGGTAGAGGCCCGCGCGCAGGTCCAGACCCGGTGTGCCCCTGCGGGTGCGGACGGCGCTGCCGGGCAGCCGGGCGTCGACCTCGGCCCGCATCGCGGCGGGGACCTCGTAGCAGCCGCCACAGGCGGCGGGGCCGAGCAGCACCTCGATCGCGGCGGCCAGGGCACCGAGCTCCTGCATGGCAGCGACGACGGCGGGCAGCACCCCGTCGGCCGCCCCGACCCGGCCCGCGTGTGCCACGCCGACCACCCCGGCGCGGGCGTCGGACAGCAGCACCGGGACGCAGTCGGCCGCCAGCACGGCGAGGCCGACGCCGGGCTCGGCGGTGACGGCGGCGTCGGTGGTGGGCTGGTCCGGGTCCCCTTCGCCGGGCGGCGCGTCGACGACCGCGACACGGGTGCCGTGCACCTGCTGCATGAAGACCACGGGAACACCCAGCTCGGCCGTCAGTCTGGCGCGGTTGGCCGCGACCGCGCCGGGGGCGTCGCCGACCCCGGCGGACAGGTTGAACGCGGCGTACACGCCGCCGGACCGCCCGCCTGCGCGGGTGGTGACAACCCGGCGGACGCGGGCCACGGTCAGCGTTCCGTCACGGTCAGGGTCTCATGATGGTCAGGGCCTCACGTCAGCGCTTCATGAACGGCGGGACGTCCACCTCGTCGTCGAGATCGGCCGCCGCCGAGCCGAAGCTCGTCGGGTACGGGGTGTGCGCGCCGGGCGCGGTGTAGAGCGAGGACCGCTCGACCGTCGGGCTCGGCGCGTCCCCCGGGTCGGAAGGCCGCGAAGTGGGCGGCGGGTAGGCCGTCGGCGGGGTGGCCGGGGGCAGTGTGCCGGTCTGGAAGGTGTTCGGCTGGTGGGCGGAGGCGGCCTCGCCGGTTCCGTTCCCGTTCGTCGACGATCCGGGCGCCGACCCCGTGTACCCGTAGCCTTCCGGCTGGCTTGCCGGGCTGCCGTAGCCGTTCTGGGCGGGCAGACTGGCGTAGTTGCCGGTGCCGCTGTGGGCCGACGCGCCCGCCTGTTCGCTGCCCGCGTGGCTCCCGTCGGAGCCGTAGCCACCGGTCCCGCCGTGGCCGCTTGCCGCACTCTCCGAGGTCGGGGGGCCGCCGTAGCCCTGCGCCCGGTCCTCGCCCCCTGCACCGGCGCTCCAGCCTGCGCCCTGCCCGACCTTCTGCCCGGCGCCGTGGCCGTTCGTGTTCCCCAAGCCGTATCCGGTGCCGCTGGGGGAACCAGAGTTGGACGTGCTGCCGCTGACTCCCGACGCGATGACGCCTGCCGCCCGAGACCCGTAGGCGGGGGGCTCGAGCTTCTTGTGCGTCGGCCCGCCCGCCTCGAACCCCGCGGCGATCACCGTGACGCGCACCTCGTCGCCGAGCGAGTCGTCGATCACCGTGCCGAAGATGATGTTGGCCTCGGGGTGCGCCGCCTCCTGGACGAGCGACGCGGCCTCGTTGATCTCGAACAGACCGAGGTCGGAGCCGCCTGCGATGGACAGGAGCACACCCTGGGCGCCGTCCATCGACGCTTCCAGCAGCGGCGAGTTGATCGCCTTGCCCGCCGCTTGCACGGCACGCCCTTCGCCGCGCGAGGAGCCGATCCCCATCAGCGCGCTGCCCGCGCCGGACATGACGCTCTTCACGTCGGCGAAGTCGAGGTTGATCAGGCCCGGCGTGGTGATCAGGTTGGTGATCCCCTGCACACCGGAGAGCAGCACCTCGTCAGCCGAGCGGAACGCGTCCATGAGCGAGACGCCGACGTCGCCCAGCTGCAGAAGCCGGTCGTTGGGGATGACGATCAGGGTGTCGCACTCGTTGCGCAGACCCTGGATGCCCTCTTCGGCCTGTCCTGCGCGGCGACGGCCTTCGAACGTGAACGGCCGGGTGACGACGCCGATCGTCAGCGCGCCGAGCTTGCGCGCGATCGACGCGACGACCGGTGCGCCGCCGGTGCCCGTGCCGCCGCCCTCCCCCGCGGTGACGAAGACCATGTCGGCCCCCTTGAGGACCTCCTCGATCTCCTCGCGGTGGTCCTCCGCGGCCTTGCGACCCACATCAGGGTTGGCCCCCGCGCCCAGCCCCCGCGTCAGCTCGCGGCCGATGTCGAGCTTGACGTCGGCGTCGGACATCAGGAGGGCCTGCGCGTCCGTGTTCACCGCGATGAACTCGACGCCTTTGAGGCCGACCTCGATCATCCGGTTCACGGCGTTCACGCCGCCACCGCCGATGCCGACGACCTTGATTACTGCGAGGTAGTTGTGCGGGGGCGTCATAGAGCGCACCTTCCAGTCCAGCTCGGGTCCGACCCCGGGGGTCCGGGCCTTCACCGGCAGACGCTAGGTCGCGCCTGCGACGGGGTCCAGCAGGCGCGCCGCGCGTAGGACAAGTGCCCAAACGGGTTTTACCGGCGAATGGTGGGCAGGTCCGGGCTGGTGACGTCGAACACGTGCCCCGGCTGGGTGAGCAGCGGCACCAGGACGGCTGCTTTGTCGGCCGCGCGGTCGTCGGTGCCCCACACGACTTTGCGGTCGCCGGTGAGCCGGAAAGTGACCTGCCCTGGGGCGTCAGCGTCGGCCACCGTCGCGTCCACGGTGACCACCTGGGACCGGACGGCCGCGGGCAGCGTGGCCAGCGCCGAGAGTGCTGAGCGCGTAGACGGGTCGTCGGGCCCGACGGCGCCGAACGTCAGCCGCGGGAGCCCCGGCGGCGATGTGCCCGGATACACGACGCCACCACCGTCGACGAGCTGAACCCCGGCCGGAGTGGTCGCGGTGGCCACCGGCACCCGCTCCGCCACCGTGACGACCACGGTGTGCGGCCACGATCGCGCGACGACAGCGGACGCGACCGCGGGCAACGCGGCGATCCGCCCGGCGACGGCCGCCGTGTCGATGGAGGCGAGGGGGGCGCCGGTCGGCACGGCCGCGGCGGACAGGATGTCGGCCTCGCCCACCGTCACGGTGCCCTCGACCCGCACACCCTGCACGTCGAAGAGGTGGGTGTCGTAGAGCAGGACACGAACCACCAAGCCGCCGGAGACGAGCAGCAGAAGGGCGATCAGCGCTGCGGCGAGCCTGCGGCGGCGATAAACCCCTGGCGGACGCCGGACGGGACGGGCAGGCGCCGCGCGCGTCACCGCGAGAGCTCCAGAAGGATCTCCGGAGCGAGCACCGTGACGTCCCCGGCGCCCATTGTGATCACGAGGTCGCCGGGGCGGGCCACCGCGGCCACGACCGCGGGCACGTCGGCCCAGCGCGGCACGAACCGCACATGCTCGGGTGGCAACGGCACGTGCTCGGCGACGAGTGCTCCGCTCACCCCCGGCTCGGGATCCTCCCGCGCGCCGTAGACGTCCAGCACCACGACCTCGTCAGCCAGGCCGAGCGCGGCCCCGAACTCACGGGCGAAGTCACGGGTGCGCGAATACAGGTGCGGCTGGAAGGCGACGACGACGCGGCCCGTCCCGGCCACGTCGCGGGCGGCGCGGAGCTGGGCGGCGACCTTGGTGGGGTGGTGGGCGTAGTCGTCGTACACCGCCACGCCCGCCGCGCGGCCGCGGAACTCGAACCGGCGGCGCACCCCGTCGAACGCGGCGAGGCCCGTCAGGAGACCTTCGACGGGCGCGCCGAGCACCTCGCCCGCGAGCAGCGCGGCCAGCGCGTTGAGCGCCATGTGCTGGCCGGGGACGGGCAGCCGCAGCTTGTGCTCCGTGTCGCCGAGGCGCAGGACGATCCGCGCGCCGGGCCCGTCGGGCTGGAACGCGACGAGCCGCGCGGTTGCCTCCTCCGCCCGCCCGTAGGTGCGCACCCGGATCCCGCGCTCGCGGGCCGTTTCCGCGAGCGTGGCGGCGCCGGGATCGTCGATGCAGGCCACGAGCGTGCCGCCGGGGATGATGCGGCCGAGGAACTCGCCGAACGCGGCGACGTAGGCCGCGGGGGTGCCGTAGTGGTCGAGGTGGTCGGCCTCGACATTGGTGACGATCGCGACCTCCGGTGAGAACGCCAGGAACGACGCGTCGCTCTCGTCGGCCTCCGCGACGAAGATCTCGCCGGTGCCCTCATGCGCGCCGGAGCCGGAGGTGGCGAGGTCGCCGCCGATCGCGAACGACGGGTCGAGGCCGCAGTGCTGCAGCGCGACGGTGAGCATCGAGGTCGTGGACGTCTTGCCCGCCGTGCCGGTGACCGCGGCGAGCCTGCGGCCCCGCGTCAACGCGGCCAGCGCCTGGGCGCGGTGCACCACCGGGATGCCGCGCTCACGGGCGGCGGCCAGCTCAGGGTTGGTCTCCCGGATCGCGCTGGACACCACGACCGTCGCGGGCGGTGCGGGCAGGTGGGCGGGATCGTGCCCGACGTCGACGTGCGCGCCGAGCGCCCGCAACGCCAGCACGGTCGCGGACTCCCGCGCGTCCGAGCCGCTGACGCGAGCGCCGCGGGCGAGCAGGATGCGGGCGATGCCGCTCATCCCTGCGCCCCCGATGCCGATCAGGTGCACGACGTCTTCCAGGTCGGTCATGCTGCGCCTCCCGCTCCCGCGCCCGGCGCCGCATGGCCCGCGCGTCCGACGTCCAGAACCAGGCGGGCCAGCCGCTCGTCGGCGTCGGCGTGGCCGCACGCCCGCGCTGCCGCACCCATCGCCGCGAGCTTGGCGGGGTCGGTCAGCAGCGGAACGAGCTCGGCCAGCGTCCGCTCGCCGGTCAGCTCGGAGTCGGGCACCATCACCCCGCCGCCCGCCGCGACCACCGGAGCGGCGTTGAGCGCCTGCTCGCCGTTGCCGTGCGGCAGCGGCACGTAGACAGCGGGCAGGCCCACCGCCGACACCTCCGCCACGGTCATCGCGCCACAGCGGCCGAGCACCGCGTCCGCGGCGGCGTACGCCAAGTCCATGGCGTCGATGTAGGGCAGCCCCACGTAGCCGGGGGCCTCGTGGCCTGCTGGCGGCGCGGTGCCCGCCTTGCCGTAGGCGTGCAGCACACCGATCCCGGCGTGCAGGAGCCCTGGCAGGGCCGCGGCGACCGCGTTGTTGAGCGTGCGGGCCCCCTGCGAGCCGCCGAACACCAGGAGCACCGGCCCGTCGGCGGGCAGCCCGAACCGGGCGCGGGCACTGCCCCGCAACGCACCCCTGTCCAAGGTGGTGATCGACCGGCGCAGCGGGATCCCGAGGACTTCCGCACCGGGGAGGCAGTCGGGCACCGCCGCGACGACCCGTGCGGCGAACCGGGCGCCGACCCGGTTGGCCAGCCCCGCCCGCGCGTTGGCCTCGTGGACGACGATCGGCACGCGCCCGCGGGCGCCGAGGTAGGCGGGCAGGGAAACGTAGCCGCCGAACCCGACCACCACGTCCGCGTCGACGTCAGACAGCACCTCCCGCACCCGCCGGACGGCGGCCCGGACGCGGCCGGGGAGCCGCAGCATCTCGCCGCTGGGCCGCCGCGGCAGCGGGACCGGCGGGATGAGCTCCAGCGGGTAGCCCCGCGCGGGGATGAGCGTGGTGTCCAGGCCGCGCGCGGTGCCCAGCGCGGTGACCCGCGCGTCGGGCGCGAGGCGCACCACGGCGTCAGCCAACGCCATCGCGGGCTCGATGTGGCCCGCGCTGCCGCCGCCCGCGACGACGACGTTCACCGGGCGCCCCCACTGCCCGTGCGCGGAAAAGGTGGCGGGAACGGCGCTATCCGCGCACGACCGGTCACCGCACACCTCGCGCGGGAGTCTTGCGCTCCACCGGGCGGTAGGGCTCCGGCGGCGGGAGCCGCAGCACGCGGGCGAGCCCGCCCTCGCCGTGGTGGCGCAGCGCGGCGATCGCCTCCGGCTCATGCCGCGCCGCGTTGGCGAGCATCCCGAACACGAACATGGTGACCACGAGCGACGTGCCTCCCGAGGAGATCAGCGGAAGCGTCAGCCCGGTGACCGGGAGCAGCCCCACCACGTAGGCGACGTTGATCGCGGCCTGGGCGACGAGCCACGTGGTGGACGTGGCGACGACGAGCTTGAGCCACGGGTCGGAGTTGCGGGCCGCGATGCGGAGCCCGGCGTAGGCCAAGGTGGCGAACAGCGCGAGCACCGCGAAGGCGCCGACGAAGCCCAGCTCCTCGCCGATGATCGCGAAGATGAAGTCGTTGTGCGCGTTGGGCAGGTAGTCCCACTTGGCGCTGCCCTGCCCCAACCCCTGGCCGAACAGGCCCCCGCCCGCCAGCGAGTAGAGCGCCTGGCGCGACTGGAAGCCCGCGCTCTCGGTGTTGGCGCCGGGCGAGAGGAACGCCAACACCCGGCTCATCCGGTAGCTGGCCGACGTCGCCAACAGCACCCCGCCCGCCAGCGCGCCCCCGCACAGCGCGGCCATCAGCCGCAGGGGCGCGCCCGCGTAGAACAGGAGGGCGACCAGCACGAGGCCCAACGTGACCGACATGCCCAGGTCCGGCTCCAGCACGAGCAGCGTGAGCATCACGACCGTCACCGGCACCACCGGCGACAGCGCGTACTTCCACCGATGCATCACAGCCCGGCGCGCGACGAGCACGTGCGCGCCCCACAGGGTGAGCGCGACCTTGGCCCCCTCCGACGGCTGCACGGTGAACGTCCCGATGCCGAACCACGCGCGGGAGCCGTTGCGGTCGACGCCGACGACCAACACCGCGACCAACATCACGATGCACAGGACGAGGAACACCGGCGCGAGCGCCCGCAACCGTCTCGGCGGGATCCGCAGGCCCAGGTAGAACAGCGCGAGCCCGGGCACGCAGAAAAGCAGCTGTTTGGTGAACACCGAGTACGACGAGCCGTTGGCCGTGTAGGCCTCGACCGAAGAGGCCGAGAGCACCATCACCAGCCCGAACAGCGTGAGCAGCCCGAACACCCCGAGCACGAGGTGCAGCGAGGTCAGCGGGCGGCGCAGCCAGAGGCCCAGCGCCGCGGTGGCCCTGCCGACCGCGGCCCGTGTGCCCGTTGCCCGCGTGCCCGTGACCCGGCGCGTCGCGGTGCTCATGCCCGGATTCCTGGCAGGTCGGCCACCGCGTCGGCGAAGGCGCGACCGCGCGCGGCGTAGTCGGTGAACTGGTCCATGGACGCGGCGGCGGGCGCCAGCAGCACCGTGTCACCCGGGCGGGCGAGAGCGGCGGCGTGGCGGACAGCGGCTGTCATGATCCCGGCCATGGCGTCATCGTCGCCTGGGACGACCTCGACGACGGGCACATCGGGCGCGTGTCGTCGCATCGCCGCGACGATGTCCGTCCGATCGATGCCGATCACCACCGCGGCGCGCAGGCCCGATCCGTGGTCGGCGACCAGCGCGTCGACCGAGGCGCCCTTGAGCAACCCGCCCGCGATCCAGACCAGCGGGCCCGGCGCCGCGACGAGCGCGGCGTGGGCCGCGTGCGGGTTGGTGGCCTTGGAGTCGTCGACGAAGGCCACGCCGCCGACCCGGCCGACGAGGGCGCCGCGGTGCCCGCCGGGCCGGAACGCCGCGAGCCCCGCGGCCACCGCGGCGGGCGGGACGCCGTGCGCGCGGGCCAGTGCCGCCGCCGCCAGCGCGTCGGTGAGCCCGGACGGTCCAGCAGGCGTCACGACGGACGCGTCGGCCAGCTCGCCACCGCCGAACGCGCGGTCGACCAGCGCGCCGCCTGCGAGGCCGAACTGGTCGGGCACTGGCTCGGCCAGTGTGACGCCCACGCGTCGCCGGGCGGGGGCGGCCGCGAGCAGCGCGGCGGCGGCCGGGTCGTCCACTCCCGCGACGGCGATCGGCCCCCGCAGCGCCTGCGCCTTCGCTGTGGCGTACGCGGCCATCGAGCCGTGCCAGTCGAGGTGGTCCTCGGCGACGTTGAGCACGCAGCCCACGGCGGGAACCACCGACGGCGACCAGTGCAGCTGGAAGCTCGACAGCTCGACGGCCAGCACGTCTCTGCCCTCTTCGACGGCCATGACGACGGGATGGCCGATGTTGCCGCACGCCACCGCGTCGGCCCCGGCCGCCAGCAGGATCGACTCCAGCATGCCGACGGTGGTGGTCTTGCCATTGGTGCCGGTGACGGCCAGCCACGGCGCGGGGCAGCGCTGCTCGCGCGCGATCCACCAGGCCAGCTCGGGCTCCCCCACGACCGCCAGCCCCGCGGCGGCGGCGGCCCTCACGAGCGCGTCGCCCGGCCGCCGTCCCGGGCCGGTGACGACGAGCGCGACGTCGCGCGGCAGCACCGCAGGCCCAGCGACCGCCCCGTCGGGCAGGTCGGTCAGGGCCTCCGGCCGGGCGTCGGTCACCGTCACGTGGGCGCCGAGCCGCAGCAGCGCCTCGGCGGCGGCGCGCCCGGAGATGCCTGCTCCAGCGACGAGCACGTGCGCGCCGCGCAGTTCGTCGGTCTTCACTCCGGACACCTAGGCGCCCGTGGAGGCGCTGAGCCACTCGCTGTAGAACAGCCCCAGCCCCAACGCCGCGCACATCGCCGCGAGCAGCCAGAAGCGGATGATCACGGTGGTCTCGGCCCAGCCCGCCAGCTCGAAGTGGTGGTGGAACGGGGCCATCCGGAACACGCGGCGCCGCGTGGTGCGGAACACGAGGATCTGCATCGCCACCGACAGGGCCTCCACCACGAAGACCCCACCGATGACGACCAGCAGCAGCTCGGTGCGCGTCACGATGGAGAGACCCGCCACCAGGCCGCCGAGCGCCAGCGAGCCCGTGTCCCCCATGAAGATCCGCGCGGGCGCGGCGTTCCACCAGAGGAAGCCGATGCAGCCGCCCATCGCGGCGGCGGCGATCACGCCGATGTCCAGCGGGTCACGCACCTGGTAGCAGCCTGCGGCCGAGATGAGCGCACAGTTGTTGCGGAACTGCCAGAAGCAGATGATCACGTAGGTGCCGAGCACCATCGCGGCCGTGCCCGCGGCGAGGCCGTCGAGCCCGTCGGTGAGGTTCACCGCGTTCGACCACGCCGCGATGATCAGGTTGGCCAGCAGGATGAAGCCGACGAGGCCGAACGAGAGCACGGCGATGTCGCGGACGAACGAGAGGCTGTCCGACGCGGGCGTCAGGCCGTCGGCGTTGGCGAAGCGCAGGGCGAGGATCCCGAAGACGGTGGCGGTGAGCACCTGGCCGACGATCTTGGAGGTCTTGTTGAGGCCGAGGTTGCGGGCGCGGCGCAGCTTGATGAAGTCGTCGAGGAAGCCGACGACGCCCAGCGCCGTCGTCAGGAACAGCACCAGGAGCGCTGACGGGGTGACCTGCTCCCCCGTGACCAGGTGCGAGAGCAGATAGCCCAGCCAGATCGCGATCATGATGGCGACGCCGCCCATCGTGGGCGTGCCGCGCTTGGCCTGGTGGCTCTGCGGGCCCTCGGCGCGGATCTCCTGGCCGAAGCCCTGCCGGGCGAAGAAGCGGATCAGGTAGGGCGTGAGGAGAATGGAGATCGCGAGCGCGACCCCGGCGGCGATGAAGATGCCTCTCATACCCGCGCGCTCCCGTCCAGGAGGTCCGCGGCGATGCGCTCCAGCCCGGCGGCCCGCGACGCCTTGACGAGCACCACGTCGCCCGGCGCGAGCTCGGCGTGCAGCAGCGCGATGGCCTCGTCGACGTCGGGCACCTGGCGACGGGCGCCGTAGGCCGGGCTGTCGACCGCCACCAGCTCGTCGATGCCCAGCTCCTTGGCCAGCGTCGCGACGCCCGCGTGGGCGGCGGCCTCGTCCCCGCCCAGCTCGCGCATCGGCCCGAGCACGGCCCAGGTCCGCCTGCGGTCGCCGAGCGCCTGCAGCGCCCGCAGGGCCGCGGCCATCGAGTCGGGGTTGGCGTTGTAGGCGTCGTTGACGACGGTGACGCCGTCGGCGCGGTCGGTGACCTCCATCCGCCACCGCGATGCCGGGACGACGGCCGAGAGCGCCGCCGCGACGGCATCGGGAGCGCCGCCGAGCTCGACCGCGACCGCGGCGGCGGCCAGCGCGTTGCCGACATGGTGGGCGCCCACGAGCCGCAGTGCCACCGGCGCCGAACCGGCGGGCGTGCAGAGCCGGAACCGCGCGCGCCCGGCGTCCAGGGTGACCGCGTCCGCCCACACGTCGGCGCCACCGCCGAAGGTGACCACCCGGGCGGCCGTGCGCCGCGCCATCGCCGCGACCCGCGGGTCGTCGGCGTTCAGCACCGCGATCCCGTCCGATGGCAGAGCCTCGACCAGCTCACCCTTGGCCAGGGCGATGGCCTCGACCGAGCCGAACTCGCCGACGTGCGCACGGCCGACGTTGAGCACAACCCCGATCCGCGGCGGCACGGCGGCGGCGAGCGCCGCGATGTGGCCCGGTCCCCTGGCGGAGAACTCCAGCACGAGATGGCGGGTTGCGGCGTCCGCGCGCAGCGCCGTCCACGGGAGGCCGAGCTCGTTGTTGAACGACTCCGGCGGGGCGACGGTCGGGCCGAGCGGCACGAGGACGGCCGCGAGCAGGTCTTTCGTCGACGTCTTTCCGGAGCTGCCGGTGACGCCGACCACGGTCAGGCCGGGCAGCCGACCCACGACGTGCCCCGCGAGGCGGGCGAGCGCCGCGAGGACGGCAGCGCCGGAGCCGTCGGGGTCGGTGTCGCCGAGGTAGGTGCCGCTGGCGCGGGCCGCGGGCGGCACGACGACCGCGGGGGCATCGACCGGACGCGCGGCCAGCACTCCCGCGGCCCCCCGGTCAGCGGCGGCCGCGGCGAAGTCGTGGCCGTCGACGTGCTCGCCGGGCAAGGCGAGGAAGAGCCCGCCCTGGCGGATGGCACGGGAGTCGAACTCGACCGCCGTGACGACCTCGTCGCCGCGGGCCCCGACGAGCCGCCCGCCGGTCACCGTGGCGATCTCCGACAGGGACAGCGGGATCACGGTGCACACCCGATCATGCGGGAGTGGGTCATCGGCGGCCTGCCCGTAGCGCGGCGGTGGCCGAGGCGTTGACGACGGCGGCGATCGCGGCGGCGAGCTCGGCCGCGTCGTCGAAAGGATGGCGCGTGCCCTGGATCTCCTGCCCGGTCTCGTGCCCCTTGCCCGCGATGATGACGGCGTCACCGGGACGGGCCGCGTCGACGGCCGCGACGATCGCCCCGCGACGATCGCCGATCTCGTGCAGCTCGCCGTGGTCGGCCTCGCTGAGCGCGCCCGCGAGCATCGCCGCCCTGATGTCCGCCGGATTCTCCGAGCGCGGGTTGTCGTCGGTGACCACGAGCACGTCCGACCGTCGGGCCGCAGCCGCCCCCATGAGCGGGCGCTTGCCGCGGTCGCGGTCGCCGCCGCAGCCCAGCACGGTGATCAACCGCCCTGGCACCTGGGCACGCAGGGTGTCCAGCAGCGCGGCGACGGCGGCAGGCTTGTGCGCGTAGTCGACCACTGCGAGGAACGGCTGGCCCAGCGTGATCCGCTGCATCCGACCCGGCACGGCGACTCCGGCGAAACGCTCCGCGGCGACACCGGGTTCCACGCCGACCGCGGCCAGGCTCGCGAGCGCGACCAGCGCGTTGGCCACGTTGAACGCTCCGGGCATGCGGAGTCGGACGGGGACGGGGCCGTGCGGCGTGAGCGCGGTGAAGCGCTGGCCGCCATCGGCGTCGGTGACGGTGTCGGCGGCACACCAATCGGCCGGTCCCTGGGACGCGACCGTGACGGCGCCCGGGGTTCGAGCGGCCAGCTTGGCCCCCCACTCGTCGTCGACGCAGACGACGGCCTGCTCGGCCCGTCCGTCGAAGAGGGTGGCCTTGGCCGCGAAGTAGTCGTCCATGTCGCGGTGGAAGTCGAGGTGGTCCTGGGAGAGGTTGGTGAACGCACCGACCGCGAAGCGCGTGCCCGCCACCCTGCCCAGCGTGAGCGCGTGGCTGGACACCTCCATCGCCGCGTCGGTCACCCCGGCCTCGAGCATCGCCGCGAACAACGCCTGCAGGTCGGGCGCCTCGGGCGTGGTGAACGCGCTGGGCAGCGGCGCGCCGTCGATGCGGATGCCGACCGTCCCAAGCAGCCCGACCGTGCGGCCCGCCGCGGCGAGCCCTGCTTCCAACAGGTGCGCCACGGTGGTCTTGCCGCTCGTTCCGGTGACGCCGAGCACCGACAGGCGCGCGGTCGGGTCGCCGTAGACGAGCGCGGCGACGGCGCCCAGAACGTCGCGAGGGTGGGCGTGGACGAGCACCGGAAGGCCGTGCAGCGCGGGCCGGGTCGCCCCGACGGGGTCGGTGAGCACCGCGACCGCGCCTCTGGCGATGGCCTCGGCGGCGAAGTCGGCGCCGTGCGTGCGGGCGCCGGGCAGCGCGGCGAACAGGTCGCCGGGCCGGACCTCCGCTGCGCGCAGGGTGACCCCGGTGACCAGCGTGTCGCCGCTCCGGCCGGTGGAGCCGAGCGGGGGGTCGAGGCGGGCGTCGGGGCGGGCGTCGGGGCGGGCGTCGGGGCGGGCGTCGGGGCGGGCGTCGGGGCGGGCGTCGGGGCGGGCGTCGGGGCGGGCGTCGAAACGGCGTCGGGCGTCCGAGACCGGCGTCGAAACCGGCGTCGAAACCGGCGTCGAGACCGGCGTCGAGACCGGCGTCGGGGCGGGCGCCCAGAGGAGCGGCGCCGACGGTCGCGGCGACCACGGCGAGCGGCGTCGGGACGACCTGGCGCGGGCGCGGCGGCAGGGCGGACGCGGCCGGAGCGGCGACCGGAGCAGGACCCGCAGCGGACATGCCGCGGAGGCTACCGGCGGTGCGGTTGTCACCCGGACGCGCATCGCCGATCGGCACACCCAGACGTCGGCCGCTCGGCGCACTGGGGCCGCCGGTCATCGCGGTGTCACGCGCGCGCGGCCGAACAGCGTCTGACTTCGCAGACCTTCATGGCCCTGGCGGGGCGCCCGTGGAAGTACTGAAAGTAGGTGCCTCTCGCGTACCAGGGGCACCATCAGTCCCACAGGCACCTACCTACGTCTCAGAGTCTTTGGCGTCGTCAGAGGGTCGAGCACAACGCGGGTCACTTTGGAGCGGTGGCGCTTCTGATGATCTTCATGTAGGGGGCTGGCACGCGGTGCGCACCTCCGGGTGTAGTGCGCACCCGCAGCGGGACGTCACCTGGCGTTGGCGGGGTGTGAGGTGACGCCGCGGGGTGTGAGGTCGTCCGGTCGGGCGCTGTCGCGCGCACCTGTTGGTGTCGGTGGAGCCCGCTGCCGGTCGAGCGCGACATGTGCGGGGTCGAGCCAAGATCGGAGCCCGCTGCTGTGCATCTCGGGCGTGGATCGCCGCGGGCGCGCGCTCCGGCAGGGTGGGGCCGCGCCCCCGTGGCAGCATGGAGATCTTGTTGCGTTTCGGGAGGCATAGCGACCGAGACGCAACAAGATCGTTTCTGTGCCGCAGGCATTGAGGTCGAACATCTGCGACGACGACACAAGGTCTGTGAGGTCGGCTCAACAGCCATCATGCCGCGCACATACATCGGACTCACCATGGGCACGCCAACTCGCGGTGGTGAAGCGCGGTGGCCGACTCGGCGTGGGGAAACGGCGAACTCGACGTGACGAGGCAGGCGACTCACCCCCGTGGGGAAACGGCGGACTCGACGTGACGAGGCAGGCGACTCACCCCCGTGGGGAAACGGCGAACTCGGCGGGGTGGGGTGGGCGACTCACCTCAGGGGAGCTGCAGGGTCTGGGGTGGGGTGGGGTTCGTCGTCAGCGGGACGTGGTCGCGCTGGGCGAGATAAGTGGCGATGTCGTGGAAGAGGGGG
The DNA here is from genome assembly GCA_963826705.1 of uncultured Actinomycetota bacterium. GTDB lineage: Bacteria > Actinomycetota > Actinomycetes > Mycobacteriales > Pseudonocardiaceae > Pseudonocardia. Next base: position 186,959 of record CAWGYF010000013.1, on the reverse strand, counting down.
GCGGCGCTCGCGCCGCCGCCCGGGGCGTCGAGCATGATCCCGACGACGAAGCGGGGGCTATCGGCCGGGAACATGCCTGCGAAGGTGATCCAGAAGGTGGAGTTCGAGTAGCAGCCGCACACCGCATTGACCTGTTGCGCCGTGCCGGTCTTACCCGCCACCTGGTACCCGGCGACCGCCGCCGTCGGGCCGGTGCCGCGCTGGCCGTGGACGTCCTGGGTGACCGCCGTCAGCATCGTGCGCAGCGTCGCCGCGGTCGCCGGTGACACCACCTGCACACCTGCGGGCGTGGGCAGCTCGGCGCGCACGCCGTCGGGCCCGGTCGTCGCCTCCACGATCCGCGGCGGGATCCGCAGGCCGTTGTTCGCCACCGCCTGATACATGCCTGCCATCTGCAGCACCGTCATGGAAAGGCCCTGGCCGATAGGCAGGTTGCCGAACGTCGAGCCCGACCACGACGCCATGGGCGGCACGCTGCCCGCGCTCTCCCCCGGCAGCCCGACGCCGGTCTTCACCCCGAGGCCATAGCGGGCCAGCATGTCCGCGAACCGGTCGGGCCCGACCTTCTCCGCGGTCATGATCGTGCCGACGTTCGACGACTTCGCGAGCACACCGGTGAGCGTGTAATGCGCGAGCCCGTGCACCCAGGCGTCGTTGATCGTGCGGTCGGCGACCTTGATGCTGCCCGGGACGTTGAGCACGTCGTCGGGCTTGGCGACGCCGTACTCGATGGCCGCGGACATCGTCACGATCTTGTTGACCGAGCCCGGTTCGAAGGGCGAGGTGACGGCGGGGTTGCCCAGCTGGGCGGGCGTCGCCGCGCCGGTGTTGGTCGGGTCGAACGTCTGCCCGGTCGCGAGCGCCCTGACCTTGCCCGTAGCGACGTCGAGCACCACGGCGGAGCTGTCGCCCTTGGCGCCGGTCTTCGCGACGAAGGCCGAGAGATCGCGCTGCACGGTGTACTGCAGGTCAGAGTCCAGAGTGAGCTGCAGCGTCGAGCCGGGCACGGCGGGCCGCTCGTAGCGCACGCTGCCCGGGATCTCCGCGCTGCTGCCCTCCGCAGTGTCGACCTCGCGGACCCCGTTGGAGCCCGACAGCAGGTTGTCCTGCGAGCTCTCCAGCCCGATGCGGCCGGTGAGCTTGCCGGGTGTGTCGGTGGCGTCCCACGTCGCCGCCCCGATGACGTTCGCCGCGAGCGACCCGTCGGGGTACTCGCGCGCCTCCCGCCGCTCCAGCGCGATCTCGGGGAACTGGGTGTGCATCTGCTCCGCGACGGACGGGTCGACCAGCTTCGCCAGCACGACGTAGCCCTTGTCGCTGGTCAGCAGGGCCTGCAGGGCGGCCGGATCCTGCCCGGTGGCCTGTCCGACGACGCTCGCCATGCTCGTGACGTAGTCGGCGGTGCCCGCACCGTGGGTCCGCGCGATCGTGCGCGGGTTGGTGACGAGCGCGTTGGCCTCGGTGCTGAACGCGAGGGGCTTGCCCGCGCTGTCGAGGATCGCGCCCCGCTCGGCGGGCAGGCGGATCTCGGTGAGCAGCTGCCTGGCCGAGGCGGCGTTCAGGTCCGGCGCCTGGAGTGACTGGACGGCGATGAGCTTGAGCGTGGCGATGCCCAACACGGCGACGAGAAGGACGCGGCCGACCTGGAGCCGTCGGTTCGCCGACGCCGGACGGCGCCGCGCGGTCGCCGGACGGCGGCGCGGCGGTGCGGCGGTGCGTACGGCGACCCGGGCCCGCGGGCGGGGCGGGGCGGTCGTCATCGGCCCGCTCCCCCTGCGGCCCCGGGGACGCGGGGCGGGATCACGGGGTGTGCGGGCGCGGCGCCGGTGCTCGTGGCCGCCGTCCGCGCGGGAGCGGCGCCTGCCGCGGTGCCGGTGCGCGCAGCGCCTCCGCCGGTGGCTCCGGGAGTGCCGGTTCCGGCCGCCGCAGCGCCCGTCCCCGTGCCTGCCGTCCCCCCAGCGGTCGGCGCACCACCCGTGCCTGCCGTGCCCGGGCCTGCCGTCCGGGCGCCAGCTGCCCCGGTACCTGCCGCCCCGGCGCCGGTCGTCCCGGTCCCGGTCGCCCCGGCCCCTGCCGCCCGGGCACCTGCCGCCCCGGTACCTGCCGCCCCGGCGCCTACCGCCCCCGTACCTGCCAACCCGGCACCTGCCGCCCCAGCCCCGGCCCCGGCGCCTACCGCCCCGGCCCCGGCGCCTGCCGCCCCGGTCCCGGCCCCGGCGCCTGCCGCCCCGGCCCCGGCGCCTACCGCCCCGGCCCCGGCCCCGGCGCCTGCCGCCCCGGCCCCGGCGCCTGTCGTCCCGATGCCTGCCGCTCCGGCGCGGCCTGCAGCCCCGGTCGCGGCAAGGGGCGCAGCCCCGGCCGCGGCGCCCGCCGGGCCGGTGACCGGAGTACCCGTGCCGGTCGCCACGGTGCCTGCGGCAGCCAGGCCAGTGCCTGCGGGCGCACCGGGGGTGGCCGCCCCAGCGCCGGGCGCGGCATCCGGTTGGGACTCGACTGCGGCGTCCGCCGTCGGCGTACCCGGAGGCACCGTGCCCGCGGCAGGCGTCGGCGGGGTCGCGGGCTGCGGCGCGGGCTGCGGTGCGGGCTGCGGTGCGGCGACGGCCGCCTTCGGCACCCCGACAAGCGCCACAGAGCCGTCGGATGCGACGACCAGCCGGGCCGAGTCTTGCACCGGAACCATGCCGAGCTGGGCGGCGCGCTGCGCGAGCGCGGGCGCGGAGTCCATCGCCGTGACCTCCCGACGCAGCTGCTCGCTCTGCTGGCTCAGCGCCTGGGCGGCGGTGCGGGCGTCTTCCAGCCGGTAGGAGTCCGCGGCCGCGGCCGTCGACAGCCAGAGGGTCACCACGAGCCCCGCCGTCAGCAGGGCCATCACCAGCAGCACGAACTGGGCCCGGCCCGCCGTCGCCGCTGTGCGGGGGGCGCGGCCCGTGACCAACCGCCGCAGCCGGTCCTCGCGCTTCGCGTAGGCCCGTCCCGCCGCACCCCTGCGCTCGGCAGCGGCGAGCGGCGCACCCCGTTGCGCCGGGACCGCCGCGGTGCGCGCCCGCGTCCCCGCGGCCCGAGTGGCCCCCGCGGTACGGGCGGCCCCCACCGTCCGGACCGGAGCACGGGTCGCCGTCCGAGCGCGCTCCGTCACCAGCGCACTCACCGCTCGACCTCGCTGACGCCCGCAGGCCCGATCATGCCTTTCCCCCCATGGTCGAATCCCCTTCCGCGATCCGCTCGGCCGCCCGCAGGCGCACCGATGCCGCACGCGGGTTGTCGGCGACCTCGTTGTCGCCCGCCTGCTCGGCCCCGCGCACGAGCAGGCGGAAGGACGGCCCGTGCCCGGGCAGTTCCACCGGCAGATCCACCGGCGTGCTCGACGCCGCCCGCTCGCCGAGCTCCCGCTTGGCGATGCGGTCCTCGAGCGAGTGGTAGGCCAGCACGACGATCCGACCGCCGACGCGCAGCGCGTCGAGCGCGGCGGGCAGCGCGGCCTCCCACGCCGCGAGCTCGCCGTTGACCTCGATCCGCAGCGCCTGGAACGTCCGCTTGCCCGGATGCCCTCCGGTGCGCCGCGACGCCGCGGGCACCGCCTCGTACAGCAGCTCCACCAGCTCGCTGCTGCGCCGGAACGGCTGCCGCTCACGGCGCCGCCCCACGGCGGCCGCGATCCGCGGCGCGAACCTTTCCTCCCCGTACTCCCGCAGCACCCGCGCGAGCTCGGACACCGGATAGGTGTTGAGCACGTCGGCGGCGGTGGGCCCGGTGCCCGGGTCCATCCGCATGTCGAGATCCGCGTCGCGGGAGTACGAGAAGCCCCGCTCCTGCGCGTCGAGCTGGAGGGAAGAGACGCCGAGATCGAACAGGGCCCCGTCGACCCGCGGCAGCCCCAACCCCGCGAGTACGTCGGCGACGCTGTCGTAGACGGCGTGCACGAGGTGTGTCCTGTCGCTGTATGCGGCAAGCCTCCGCCCCGCGAGCGCGAGCGCCTCGGGGTCCCGGTCCAACCCGACGAGCGTGAGCTGCGGATGCTCGGCGAGCAGAGCCGCGGCGTGACCGCCCAGCCCGAGCGTCGCGTCGACCACGACGGCAGGCCGCCCGGCGATCGCTGGGCGCAGCAACTCGACGACGCGGGGCAGGGCTACGGGGACGTGCCTAGCCCCAGCAGGCCCATCTCCGTGTGGGTGCTGCCCCACAGCCACCCACCTCCCTGCCCCGAGTCGCCGAGCCATTCGCGCCCGAGGAGCTCCGCCGGGCTTGCACCGATGCCTCCTCCCGGCAGACCTGGCACCGGGGAAGGTGCGCCAGGGCTGCCGGGAGGAGACACCGGCCGGGTCAATCCGGGCTACATCAGCCCGTTGAGCACCTCCTCCTGCGCTTTCGCGTAGGTGTCTTCGTGATCGTCCTGGTAGCGCTGCCACGCGTCGGCGTCCCAGATTTCGGCGCGCGTGAACGCGCCGATGACCACACAGTCCTTGGTGAGCCCCGCGTAGCGCCGCAGCTCGGGGGTGATCGCGATGCGGCCCTGGCTGTCGGGGTTCTGCTCATCGGTGCCCGAGAACAGGTTGCGCTGGAAGACCCGCGCCGACTCGTTCGTCAACGGGGCGGACGCCACCTTCGTGGCCAGTTCGGAGAACGCGTCCCTGGTGAACACGTACAGGCAGTGGTCCTGCCCCTTCGTGATCATCAGACCGCCTCGCAGCTCGTCGCGGAACTTCGCGGGCAGCGTCAACCGCCCCTTGTCATCCAATTTGGGGGTGTAGGTGCCGAGGAACACCGACGCCACCTCCACCCCACGTGCCGACGACAGCCCCTCGGCGCCCCAGCGATCACCACATTACCCCACTTCGCTCCACCGTCAACCCGAAGTCTCCCCCCTTGACCGCGATTTGCGTGATGAAGTCGCAGCTCACCGGGGGTGGGGCGAGGTGGGGAGACATTCGGCTCCACCCGGCTGTAGTACTCCCGGAGTGATGACGGCGCGTCGCCAGGAGCCGGGCCGAGGCCGATTTCGCCGGGCTGGTGGGGGACGGTGGGGAACCTGTTGGACCGACCGGCCGATGCGCGCCCGCGTCGTTTGACAGACTGAGACCCGACGGGCGCCCCTGCGCCCGCGCACAGGGAGGTGTCTCCAGGTGACGACCACGAGCGGCCGGGTGGACGGCGGTCCGGCGGGCGCGCCGCTTGGTCTGCCCGATGTCGCCGAGGTCGCCGCGCGGATCGCGGGGAACATCCAGCACGTGATCGTCGGGAAGCCCGAGGTGGTGCGCATCGCGCTGGTCGCGCTCTTCGCCGAGGGCCACCTGCTCGTCGAGGACGTGCCGGGGGTCGGGAAGACGTCGCTGGCGAAGGCGTTGGCTCGCTCCATCGACGGGTCGGTCAGCCGGGTGCAGTTCACCCCCGACCTGATGCCGGTCGACATCACCGGCGTGTCGATCTTCAATCGGCAGACGAGCGAGTTCGAGTTCCGCCCCGGCCCCGTCTTCGCCAACATCGTGATCGCCGACGAGATCAACCGGGCGTCGCCGAAGACGCAGTCGGCGCTGCTGGAGTGCATGGCAGAGCACCAGGTCACGGTCGACGGCGCCACCTACCCGCTGGCCAGCCCCTTCATGGTGGTGGCCACGCAGAACCCGGTGGAGATGGACGGCACCTACCCGCTCCCCGAGGCGCAGCGCGACCGGTTCACGGCGCGGGTCTCCATCGGCTACCCCGACGTCGCCGCGGAGCTCGCCATGATCGACGAGCACGCGGCGACCGACCCGCTCGACGTCCTGCGCCCGGTTGCCGACGCCCGCACGGTGCAAGCCGTCATCGACGCGGTCCGCCACGTGCACATCAGCCATGAGGTGCGCCAGTACTGCGTGGACGTCGTGACCGCCACGCGACGGATGCCCGACCTGCGCCTCGGCGCCTCCCCTCGGGCCACCCTGCAGCTCGTCCGCACCGCACGCGCGCAGGCCGCTCTCTCCGGACGCGGCTTCGTCGTGCCCGACGACGTGCAGGCCGTCGCGGTCCCGGTGCTCGCCCACCGCCTGCTGCTCACCCCCGACGCGCTCGCCAGCCGCCGCTCCCCCGTCGACATCGTCCGGGCGCTCTTGACGCGGACCCCGGTGCCCACTCCGGCTCGCCCCGGCGGCTGACGGGGGTGGCCCCTTTCTCCGGCCTGACCACGCGGGGGCGGTGCCTCCTCGCGGGGGGCGCGGCCACGGCGGCCTGCGCGATCGTGCTCGACGAGCGGGACCTGCTGCGCGTCGGCGCCTACGCCGCGCTTCTGCCCCTGCTCGCCTTGCTGCTGGCCGCGCGCACCCGCCGCACGGTGCGGGTGACGCGCGAGCTGACACCCGCCCGCCTGACCGTCGGCGGCGCCGTCGAGGTCGGCCTCCACGTGCGGGGGTCGGCGCTGGTCGGGGCGCTGCGGCTGGTCGACACCGTCCCCGACGCCGCAGGGCCGCTCGCAAGCGCACCCCCGGGCTTCACCGTCCGCAGGCTCTCCGGGCGCGGCGGCGCGCACCTGACCTACCCCCTGCGCCCCCTCCTGCGCGGCATCCATGCCATCGGTCCGTTGCGGGCGGGTGCCACCGACCCGCTCGCGCTCGCCGAGTTCGAGCGCACGGTCACGGCACCGGATCGGCTGACCGTCCTGCCGCGCGTCGTCGCCCTGCGCGGGCGCCCCGCCGTCCTCGGGACGGGTGAGGGCACCTCGGGGGCCGCGCTCGCCCATCAGGGCCAGGGCAGCTCCGATGTGCTGGTGCGGCCCTACCGGCACGGCGACGAGCTGCGCCGCGTGCACTGGCGCAGCACCGCCCGGCACGACGAGCTGATGGTGCGGCTGGAGGAACGGCCGTGGCGCGCGGGCACGACGGTGCTGCTCGACCGCCGCGACGCCGCACACCGCGGGCGAGGCGCCGACTCCAGCCTCGAGTTCGCGGTCAGCATGGCGGCGAGCATCTGCGCGCACCTGGTCGGGCGGGGCGAGCCCGTCAAGCTCCTCACCGAGGACGGCACGCCACTGCCCGGCCCGGACCAGACCGGGATCGACGCCGTGCTCGACGCCCTCGCCGCGCTGCGCCCCTCGGCCCGCGCGGACCTCGTAGGCCCCGATCTCCCGGTAGGCCCGGACCTGGTGGCCGTGCTGGGCGCCCTCACCCCGGGCCATCGGGAGAGTCTGGTGGCGCGCCGCCCGAGCGCCGGGTACGCCGTGTTGCTCGACACCGCGACGTGGGACCCCGCCGATGGTCGCCCCGGCGGCGCCGACGCCGCGGCCACCGCGCTGCGGCATGCGGGCTGGACCGTCGCCGTCGCCGTCGCGGGCACCACCCCGGACCGCGTGTGGGAGGCCCTGTGAGTGAGCCCGTGAACGAGCTTGCGGTCCGGCGCCGCACCGCGGTCACCGCTGAGGGCGCACGGTGAGCACCCTCGCGCCGACCCGACGTCGCCCACCCCCGCAGCCCAGTCCGCCGCGCGCTCCGGGCTCCGGGGTGCCGTGGACGGCGGCTTTGTGCTCGGGGCTGGCGGTGCTGCTCGCGAGCGCCCCCGTGAGCGCGACGATTCAGGGCTACGCCTGGCTCGGCCACGCGGCCACCGTGGCGGCCGTCGTCGCCACGCTCGGCGTGGCGCTGCACCGCGCAGGTCCGGTGGTAGTGGTCGTCGGCCAGTGCGTGGGGGTGCTCCTGCTCGTCACCGCCGAGTTCGCAGACGGCGCGGTGCTGGACGTTCTCCCCGGACCGACCGCTTTCGGCTCGTTCGCGGCGCTGGTCACCGGGGCCGGGGCGCAGATCTCGGTCGGCATCGCCCCGGTGGCCGCGACACCGGAGATCCTCTTCCTGGTCACCGCGGCGTTCGGCATGGTCGCGGTCGCGGTCTACCTGGCCGCCGTGATCGCGCGCGCCCCGGCCGCGGCGGGCGTGCCGCTGCTGGCCGTCTTCGCGGTGCCAGCGGCGTTGGACGACAAGCTGCTCCCGTGGCCGACGGTGGTCTGCGCGGCCGCGGGGTTCGGCATCCTGTTGCTGACGCGTGACGGGGCCCGCAGCCAACGCGTGGGCGGGCTCGTGCTGATCGCGGGCGCTGTCGCCATGGCGCTGGGCATCGGCGCCGCCAGCGGCTTCATCGGCACCACGGGGCGGTTCGCGGGCAACGGCGGCGCGGGCGGAGCCATCGGGCTGAGCCCCTTCACCTCGCTGCGCGGACAGCTCTCCCAGACCAGCCCCGCGGAGCTGTTCCGGGTGCGGGGCCTGCCGCAGCCTGCCTATCTGCGGGCGCTGACACTGAGCACGTACGTGCCCGACGTCGGCTGGCAGGCGACCCGTCCCGGGTCGGGTCCCACGCTCCCCGGCACGCTCGGCGTGGTCGGCGGACCCGGCGTGCGGATCGCGTCGGTCGACGTCGAGAACGTCGGGTTCAAAGACTACTGGCTGCCGATGTACGGCGAGCCCATCGCGGTCGCCGGCCTGGAAGGGCGATGGACCTTCGACGAGCGCAGCGGCACCGCCTATACCGCGCGGCCGTTAGCGGAGCCGGGCTGGCACCAGGTTGCGGACCTCTCCGTGCCCAGTGCCGACCAACTGCGGGGCGCTACCCGCAGCACCAGCCCGGTCGCGAGCTACCTTGACACCAGCGGGATCGACCGGCGGGTGACCGACCTGGCCCGCCAGGTTACCGGGCGCGCGAACACGGCGTTCGACAAGGCCATGGCGCTGCAGGACTACTTCACCGGCCCGACCTCGGCGTTCCACTACAGCCTGCAGACCGCGCCGGGCAACGGTGACGACGCGCTGGTCGACTTCCTGACGGTCGGCAAGGCGGGCTACTGCGAGCAGTTCTCCGCCGCGATGGCGGTGATGCTGCGCTCGGTCGGGGTGCCTGCCCGGGTAGCGGTCGGGTTCACCGGCGGATCCGAGACCGGCGATCACCGCACGGTGAGCACCACCGACGCCCACGCGTGGGTCGAGGCCTGGTTCCCCGGCTACGGCTGGATGATCTTCGATCCGACGCCGCTCACCGACGGCCGCACGATCGTTCCGCCCTATGTCGCGCAGGCGCAGGCGCAGGAGGCGGCCGCCGCGGCAGCCGCGCCCGGGGCCGAGCCGAAGAGCGACCCCCGGCAGGCACCGGCCCCGCAGTCCACGCCGACGCCGGAGCCCGCCGCCCCGGACGTGGCAAGCCCGGCGACCCCGAGCCTCCAGCTGTCGCTGTTTCCGCTGGCGGTGGGCGTGGTGGTGCTGCTGGTTCTCGGCGCGGCCGTCCTCCCTGCTGCGCTGCGCGTGCGGGACCGACGCCGCAGGCTGGCGGCCGCCGCCGCGGGCGGACCCGACGCCGCCGCCGCGGGCTGGGCGGAGCTGCTGGCCGAGTCGACCGACCGCGGTGTACCGCCGAAGGACAGCGACACGGTGCGGGTGGCCGCCCGGCGACTCGTGCGCGAGCACCACTTCGAAGTCGACGCCCGACAACACTTGCGCCGGCTGGTCAGCGCCATCGAGGCCAGCTGGTACGGCGGAACGCATCCCGGTGCAGGCGAGCTCGACGGGTCACTCGCGGGTGTGCTGGCGGCGGTTGCCGCAGGCACCCCGTTGTCGTGGCGCGCGCGGCTGCTGCCCCGCTCCGTGCTGCGGCGGCCCCGCCGCGCCACGTCGACGGGCGGCGGTTCGACCTGACTTGTATCAGTTGGTGCACACCACCGACCGCGACGATCGGCGTTGGAGCGTCGCGGCTCCCGGATCGGCGTTGGGCGGCTGACCATGATCGCCACGAGGGCGTCGTTTCCGGTGATCAAACGCCTGAAACAGCGCTATCGTCGCGATCACTGTCGACCTGTGATACAGATTTGATGGGCGGGGCGCACGACGACGCCGCCGCTCCGACAGGGCGGAGCGGCGGCGCGGCGAAGCTATCGGGCGCTATTCCTGCTCGAAGCGGCGGCGGAAGCGTTCTTCCATCCGACCGGTAAAGCCGTTCTTCTCGGGCTCGGCCTTCGCGGCGGAAGTGCCACCTGCCGCGCCGACCGACGTGACGGCCAGCACAGCACCGCCGAGCATCGCCAGGAACCCGACGACGCTGACCACGGGGATGCCCCCGAGCCAGGTCCACTGGACAGCTATGCCCAGCACGAGCAAGACGAGGCCGACAACGAACAGGGCTATGCCCTGCACCCGGCGGCGCCGGGTGGGCTTGCGCAACCGTCCACCGCGCACGGTGGACGCGAACTTGGGGTCCTCGGCGTAGAGAGCGCGCTCGATTTGATCGAGCAGTCGCTGCTCGTGCTCGGAGAGGGGCATGACTTCGCCTCCGGCACTGTCTCGTCCTGTCGGGTCATCGTCCATGGTGCCGGAACGACACGACTAGCGCCCAGGGTGGGCGTCTACTGACGAGGATACGAGTCCGCGGGCCCGCCGACTACCCGGACTCGTCAAGCGGAGGCTACGAAAATCCGGAGCGCCCATTCGGGCGTGGTCCAGAGAGCCGACCGAGGCCCTGTCGAGGCGCTTGCGGGGGGCCGGGCGTGGCGACTTCGCACCCCGCGGCCGGACCCCGCACGCCTGCGGCGGGGTGCGAGGTCGGCCGACGGATGCGAAGTCATCCGCCAGGGTGCAAGGCTTGATCGGCGGTTGTGTGACATGAGTGCCACATATGGCCGTTATGTCACAATTTTGGCGATCACCGTCCCTGGGGAGGCCGCGCAGCCGGGCCGCCGCCGGGCCATGATCGTCAGGAATGGTGTCGGCGGTGCAGCGCCGCACTCTTGGCACCACGTGCGGCGATCACCATGGCGACCCGGTCGAGCAGGCGGTTCTTGTGGCGGCCCGCTCACTCTGCGCACTTCACCGATGTGCACCCTACGTTGTCAGCGATCATCACAGCTCCGGTGCTGTGTGGTGCGGACGAACCATCAGCTGGCCGGACGTCCTACCTCAAGTGGCCGGCATCGGCCCCCGGGGTCTGCGGAGCGCAGGTGCGGTCTGCGAGGGGCAGCGCGGCGCCTTGGCCGGGTGTGGCGACTTCGCACCCGCGGCCCGACCCGGTACGCCGCTGGCGGAGTGCAGGTCGGAAGGCGGAGCGGGAGGTCGGCCACCGAGCCTCGGAGCGCGCCGCGTCGCAGGAGCTCCAGCACGCCCTCGGGCGTGATCACGGCACTCGTCGGGCGATCGCGTGTAGGCGCGCCGCGACGTCGATGAGCGCGGGTTCGGCCGCGGCGCGCTCCTCCAGCTCACCGACCGCTCTTGCGGCTGCCGGGCCTGCGTCGCGGACGGCCCCCGGCACCCAGCCCTCGAGCACACCGTCGCCCTGGAGCAGCTCCAGGTGGAGGTCGGGTTCGGCGGCGAGGACCCGCCGCAGACCCGCCGCGTCGAGACGGCGGCGCAGTGCGTCGTCGGGTCCGAAACGCCCGTCGGGGTCGGCCAGGACCGCACGCGCCTCGGCCAGCCGCCCGGCGAGGGTGCGGGCGAGGACCGCCGCGAACCGCCCTGCCACGAGCACCGACACCGCACAGCCCGGGGCGGCGGCCTGCGCGAGCGCGTGCACGGCCGCGGGAACGTCGTCGACGACCTCCAGCAGACCGTGGCCGAGCACCAGGTCGGCGTGGCCGACGGGCACGACGTCGGCGAGGGCGTCGACATCGCCGGACAGGGGCGTGACGAGCGTGTCGACCCCCGCGTCGCGGGCGCGGCGCACCAACGCGGCGAGCGCGTTGTGGCTCGGGTCGACGACCGTCACCGCGCACCCGGCTCTGGCCAGCGGCACCGCCCACGCGCCGCTGCCACCGCCGACGTCGAGCACGCGCGGCGCCCGCCCCGGCGCACGTCGCCGGATCGCGGCGAGCTCGGCCGCGATCGCCCGGTGCGCGGTGTCACCGGTGACGGCGGCACCGTCGCCCGCGCCGTTGGGCGCCGCGGCCGCGCCGCTGGGGGCACTGCCGGTGGCCGAGCCCACCTCGGTGCCCGTCACCGGTGCCACCTCGCCGTTCGCCGAGCCGCTGCCACACGCGCAGCGTAGTGGGGCCACCCGAACGGTAGGTTGATCGCGTGCAGGTCGTCGCCACGTTGAGCCTCAAGGGTGGGGTGGGCAAGACCACGGTGGCGTTGGGGCTTGCCGGAGCCGCGCTGCAGCACGGCCTGCGTACGCTCGTGGTGGATCTCGATCCGCAGGCCAACGCCACGATTGCGCTGGACACGGGGCCCACGACCGCCACGGTGGCCGACGTGCTGGATGAGCCCCGGCGCTCTGTGCTGGAGCGCGCGATCGCGCCCAGCGGCTGGGGCGAGGGCCTCGACGTGCTGGTGGGCGACGAGCAGAACGAGCGGCACAACAACCCCGAACCCAGCGGCAAGCAGCTGAGCAGGCTGAGCCGGGCGCTTCAGCGCCTGCATGAACCGCGCCTTGGCGCGCTGGGCGGGGACCCCGGCGACCACGGTGACGACCCGGACGAGGACGACCCCTACCGACTGGTGATCGTGGACTGTCCTCCTTCGCTGGGCCAGCTCACCCGCAGCGCGTTGGCCGCGGCACACCGGGCCGTGCTCGTGACCGATCCCACGATGTTCGCGGTGTCGGGCGTACAACGCGCATTCGACGCCGTGCAGACCGAGCGCCAGCGCGGCAATCCCGGCCTTCAACCGCTCGGCGTGCTGATCAACCGGGTGCGGCCGCGCAACACCGAGCATGAGTTCCGTATCGCGGAGCTGCGGGAGTTGTTCGGTCCGCTGGTGCTCAGCGGGGTGCTTCCCGACCGCACCGCGGTTCAACAGGCCCAAGGCGCGTGCCTGCCGATCCAGCGTTGGGACACGCCCGGCGCCCGCGAGGTGTCGGCGGTGTTCACCACGCTGCTGGGCCGCGTGCTGCGCTCCGAGCGGCGGACCTCCGTTTACGCCTCGCCACCCGCGGCCGACTGAGCGGCGCACCCCACCACCTCATCGCCACCCACCCCATCAGCTCCCGCGGCACGACGGGGGGCGCGCACCGTGTCAGCGCGCGGTCACCATGTCGGTGACCAGCTCGAGGAACTGCTCAGCCTGACGCAGCAGGTCATCGGCATCCCGGCTGCTCACGAGCCGTTCGATGCCCGCCTCGGCCGCGGCGCGCGTGGCCGAGCACGACGCGAAGTAGGCCGCCCACTCGGCGAGCTCGGGCGCGACGTCGGCGAGGAGCTGCCAGACGCTCCGGCTGGCCCCACGGCGCGGCGCAGGCCGAGCCCGCATCGCGAGCACGGCAGCCCCCGCCCGGAGCGCGGCGAGGTAGGCCGCCGGGTAGCGCAGCAGCGGCTCCGGCCTGCGGTGAGCCTCGGTGAGGCCCTCCGCGGCCTGGCGCAGCAGGCCGAGCGCAGCCCGCGGCGTCGGCGCCACCGCGGGGCGGGGCGCGCGGCGGGGGGCCGGGATCAGCCCGGCTGGGGTGCCGGGGTCGGTGGTGAAGCCGGCTGTTGTCATTGTGGCAGTGGTCATCTCAGGACTTCCTCCGTTCGTTTCGGTGATGCTGCCCGCTGACCCCGACAGTTCTGGCGACTTGGGGGCCACAGGCGTGACACGGCTCACTCGGCTGTCCTGACGAGGTCCCAGACGCCGGGCCCGGCGCGCATCCGCAGCACGAACTCCCGGGCGGGGCCCTCGGGCGCCCCGGCGGAGCGGGCTTCGACGCGCCAGCAGCGCAAGCGGTCTCCGCCGACCGGCATCGGCGAAGGGAACGGCCACGGCGACTCCTCGATCCATCGCTCGCGGATCCCGGTGACCAGGAACCGCGGCCCGCGCCGCGCGGAACGCTCGAACTCGATCGGCTCGCCGTCCTTCCACCGGACCTGGATGGGAGTGGGTCCCCGCGATCGGAAGGGCCAGCCCAGCGGAGTCACGCGCCACCCCCGGAAACACCCACCCGGCCCCATGGCCATGGCCCTGCGTCAGCAGCCTCGTCCATCTGCGTGCTCCCTCCCCGGGCGAGCCGACCGACCCCTGGCTGTGGTGGCCACCCGATGGCGGGACGCTTCCCCCGCCCAGCCACCGGGCACCGGAATCGAACCTTTGTTCGACCCGTCCAGTAGACCTCCCCTCAGGCGCGACGTCAAGTCGTCTCCGAAGAGGACGCCGCCCGCGCGCGCGTGGTGTGATGACGGGGTGACCATGGCTCCGGCGCGACAGCTCGTCACGCTCGGTCCCGGCGATCTCGCCGACCGACTGAACGAGGCGCTGCAGGTGTATGTGTCGGCGATGGGCTACCCGCCCAGCACCGCGCGGCAGCGGCGCGCTCTGTGGCTCGACCACATCCACCGGCCGGGTTGGCGGGCCGTCGGCTGGGTCGACGACGGGGGCGGGCTCGTCGGCGTGGCCTACGGCTACACCGGCGGCCCCGGCCAGTGGTGGTTCGAGGAGGTGCGCCGGGGTCTGCGCAGCGCTTCCCCGCAGGCCCAGGCGTGGATGACCGACTACTTCGAGCTCACCGAGCTGCATGTACGCCCGGACGTGCAGGGCGTGGGCCTCGGCGAAGCGCTGCTGCGAGCCCTGCTCGCCTGCGTGACCGAGACCAGGGTGCTGCTGTCCACCCCGGAATACGGCACCGAGGCGCCCGGGCGGGCGTGGCGCCTCTACCGGCGCACCGGCTTCGAGGACGTGCTGCGCGAGCACCGCTTCACCGGCGACTCGCGGCCATTCGCCGTACTCGGCGCCATGCTGCCACTCGCGCCACCGGTCGCCCGCTGACGTCCGCGCGGATGGCACGATAGCGCCGTGCAGGCGCTGATGATCATTCGCCGAGCCCGCGCCTCGGCGCTCCTGATCGCCGTTGTCTTGCTGCTCACCGGCCTCCTCGGCGGATGCGCGCGAGTGACCGCGGCACTGGCCGTGAGCACTGACGACACTGTCGCAGGCGAACTCATCTTCGCCACGCCTGCCAAGTCCAAGGACGACCGCGGCCCGTCGGTGACCGTGCCGCCTGACCTCGCGCCGGACGTCAGGGTCAGCGCCTACAGCCAAGACGGCTACACCGGATCGCTCCTGCGCTTCTCCCGCCTGTCGTTCGCACAGTTCGATGAGCTGACCCGGGCGACCTTCCCCTCGGGCGACCGCGTGCAGTTCAACCTCCGCCGCGCGGGCGGGCGAGTGCTCGTGACCGGTTCTGTCGATCTCACCAACGTGACGGTCGACAAGGCCGACTTCGCGCTCAAGATGAGCTTCCCCGGCCGCATCGTCGACGCGAACGGCGAGACCGACTCGGACACGGTGACCTGGAAGTTCACCCCGGGAGAGGTCGGGGAGATCCGAGCCACGGTGGCGTACGCCGACCCGGGCGCGCCCTCCGTGCTGAACTGGACGCTCGGTCTCGCGGGGACGGTCGCCCTGGCCTCGATCCTGGTCGTGGTGGTCGCGCGGCGGGCGCGCAACGCCCCGGTCAAGCCGCCGATCCGCTGACGCCGACGGGGCGGCCCCCGGCCAGTCCGAGGCGGCACACGAGTTCGGACGTGGCGGGCGACCGGTTCAGCGTGTAGAAGTGCAGCCCCGGTACGCCCTCCGCCAACAGCCGCTCGCAGAGCCGGGCCGTCTCGTCCATGCCTGCTGCGCGGAAGGCCTTCGGGTCCTCCTCGTAGGGTTTCAGCCGGTCCACGAGCGCCTCGGGCAGCGGCGCGCCCGACAGTTCCGGTCCACGATGCAGGGTCCGCACCGTCGTGAGCGGCATGATGCCCGGCAGCAGCGGCACGTCGCAGCCCGCGGCGATCAGCCGGTCGCGCAGGCGCAGGAAGCCGTCGGGCTCGAGGAAGAGCTGGCTGATCGCGAAATCCGCGCCTGCCCTGATCTTGCTGACCAGATGGCGCAGGTCGGTGTCGGGATCCGGAGACCGCGGATGGCCGTACGGGAAGGCCGCGACGCCGACACAGAACTCCCCCAGCCCCTTCACCAGCGCCACGAGCTCCTCGGCGTAGCTGAGGCCCTCGGGATGTGCGACCCACTCCCCAAGAGGGTCGCCGGGCGGGTCGCCGCGCACGGCGAGGATGTTGCCGATGCCCGCCGCGGCGTAAGCACCGATCACATTGCGCAACTCCGCCACCGAGTGCGACACGGCCGTGAGGTGTGCCATCGGCACCAGTGTGGTCTCCGCGGCGATGCGCGCCGTCGCGGCGACCGTCCGGTCGCGGCTGGATCCCCCGGCGCCGTAGGTGACGGAGACGAACGCCGGATCCAAGGGCTCCAGCCTGCGCACCGCCCGCCACAGCTCGGCCTCGCCCGCCTCGTCCTTGGGTGGGAAGAACTCAGCCGAGAAGACGGGACGGTCGGCCGGGATGCGCGAAATGATCTTGGGAGCCGTCCTCATGGGAACCAGCGTAGGGCGGGACCCAGCCTCAGCGTCGGACCGGCGTCGACGCGCCGCCACCCTGGCGCCCGGATACGCTGGTCGGGTGACCCGGACCGGCACCCTCGACACGGCCCCGCCCTCGGGCCCCGGTGAGCCGGAGCCGACGGATATGGGGCTGGCGGGCGGGATCGAGGCGGCGCTCGCGGTGTTCCTGGAGGGCCGCACGGCAGAGGCGTCCGCCATCGACCCGCACTACGCCGCGGCGGCGGACGAGCTCGGCGCGTTCATCCTGGGCGGCGGCAAACGGATCCGTCCGACGTTCGCGTGGTGGGGCTGGCGGGGCGCGGGTGGTTCGGTCGACGCCCCCGAGGCGCTCTCGGTGCTGCGGGCGGTGAGCGCGTTGGAGCTGATCCAGGCTTGCGCGCTGGTCCACGACGACCTGATCGACGCCTCAGCGTTGCGCAGGGGACGGCCCACGGTGCACGTGACGTTCGCCCGCAGGCACGCCGAGTCCGGGTGGCACGGAAGGCCCGCGCGGTTCGGGGCGGCCGCCGCGATCCTGCTCGGCGATCTCGCGCTCGTCTGGGCCGACGACATGTTCCACACGTGCGGTTTGCCGCCGGAGACCTTGGGGCGCGCGGGTGGCCCGTGGCGATCGATGCGCACCGAGCTGCTGGGTGGCCAGTACCTCGACGTTCTGCATCAGGCCACCCGCGACGCGTCGCCAGGAGCCGCGCTGCGGATCGACCGGTTCAAGACCGCCGCCTACACCGTGGAGCGGCCGCTGCACCTCGGCGCCGCGCTCGCGGGTGCGGGCCCGGAGCTCGTGGACGGCTACCGCCGCTTCGGCGCCGACATCGGCGTCGCCTTCCAGCTGCGCGACGACCTGCTCGGCGTGTTCGGCGATCCCGCGGTCACCGGCAAGCCCGCGGGTGACGACCTCCGCGAGGGAAAGCGCACTTTGCTGCTCGCGATCGCGCTGGAGCGCGCCGACCGCCGTGGCGACCCGGCGGCGCGCGCGGCGGTGGAAGCCGCGATCGGCGACCCGGACCTCACCGTCGAGCAGGTCGAGCGCACGCGGGACCTGCTGACCGACCTGGGCGCCGTGCAAGCCATCGAGCAGCGCATCGCCGCCCTCACCGGGTCGGCGCTCGACGCGCTCGCCGCGATCCCGGTCACCGAGCCTGCGGCCACGGAGCTGGCCGAGCTGGCCGTCACGGCGACCAGACGCCGCCGTTGAGCGAGCTGGCGAGCGAATCATCGAGTCGGCGCGAGCAGGCGACCGAATCATCGAGTCGGCGCGAGCAGGCGACCGAATCATCGAAACGGCGTCGCAGGATCCGGGGCGCCACCGATCATGTCGTGGTCGTCGGCGCTGGCCTCTCGGGGCTGACGGCCGCGCTGTACCTGCTGGGGGCGGGCAGGCGGGTCACCGTGGTGGAGCGGGCCGAGCATCCGGGCGGCCGCGTCGGTCGGCTCGACCTGGAGACCGAGCGCGGCACATTCCGCGTCGACACCGGCGCGACCGTGCTCACGATGCCCGAACTGCTCGACGAGGCCTTCTCGGCGGTCGGCGACAAGCTCGCCGAGCGCCTCGACCTCGTCGGGCTCGACCCGGCGTACCGCGCGCACTTCGCTGACGGCTCCACCATCGACGTCCACACCGAGGCGGCCGCGATGGAGGCGGAGATCGCCGCGACCTGCGGGCCCGCCGCCGCGTCGGGCTACCGCGACCTGCGCGGCTGGCTCACCGCGCTCTACCGCACCGAGATCAACACGTTCATCGGCGCGAACCTGGACTCCCCCTTCGACCTGCTGGGCCCCGACCTGGTCCGACTGGCCCGCCTCGGTGGGTTCGGCAGGCTCGGCCCCCAGGTGGCCCGCTTCCTGCCCGACGAACGGCTGCAGCGGATCTTCTCCTTCCAGTCGCTCTACGCGGGCGTCGCGCCGCGGCAGGCGCTCGGCGCCTATGGGGTCATCGCCTACATGGACACCGTGGCGGGGGTGTGGTTCCCGCGCGGCGGGATGCGGGCGGTCGGGCAGGCGCTGGCCGACGCGGCGACGGACGCGGGGGCGCAGATCCACTACGGGCGGACGGTCACGGGGCTCGCGCGCACCGGCGATCGGGTCCAGGCGGTGCGGCATCGGGCGACGGCCGAGAAGACGGGCTCCACAGAGCGTCTGGCCTGCGACGCGGTGGTGTTGTCGCCCGACCTGCCGATCGTCGCCGAGCTGGTCGGTCGGCAGCGGCGGCGCCCGGTCGCGCTGCGGTGGTCGCCCAGCGCGGTCGTGCTGCACGCGGGCCTGCGCACCCGGCGTCCCGCCGCGGTCCACCACACGATCTCGTTCGGGTCAGCGTGGCAACAGACGTTCGATGAGATCATCGAAGCGGGCAGGCTGATGAGCGACCCCTCGCTTCTGGTCACCCGGCCGACCGCGACGGATCCGACCCTCGCCCCCGAGGGCTCCGATCTCCTGTTCGTACTCGCGCCCTGCCCCAACCTGGAACGCGGTCGGATCGACTGGCGCCGCGTCGGCCCCGCCTACCGCGACGAGCTGCTGGGCGTGCTCGAGGCGCGGGCGCACCCCGGGCTCACCGACATCGCGGGCGACATCGAGATCTCCCGGCTGGTGACGCCCGCCGACTGGGCCGCGGAAGGGCTCGCCGCGGGCACCCCTTTCTCAGCGGCCCACACGTTCGCCCAGACCGGCCCGTTCCGCACCCGAAATCTCGTGCCGGGTCTGGACAACGCCGTACTCGCGGGCTGCGGGACCACGCCCGGTGTGGGCATCCCGCCGGTGGTCCTGAGCGGCAAGCTCGCTGCTCTGCGGATCACCGGGTGATGTGCGCCGGAACACGGCCGCGGGCGGAGGGGTCTCCTCTGCTGGGTGAGCCCGCCCATGGGAGCATGGATCGCGTCATGAGCGCCTCTGCACCGGTCGAACCCGACTTCCGCTCCGAGCCGTCACCGATCGACGCTCCACGCACCGCCCGGTTCGGCAGCCCGCCGCGCCGGCCTTTGCTGATGGGCCTGCTCGCCTCCGTGATGCTGTTGGTCGGCGGCTTCGGCGCAGGCGGAGTGCTGGTGCGCGACCCGATCATGACGAACTCGCCGATCGGGTTCTGGCGCTACGGCCACGGCCACGACCTCGCGACCACGCTGATGTACGGCGGCGTCGGGCTCATGGCGTGGGCGTGGATCATGTTGGGTCGCGGCGTGCTGGGCAACCGGGTCAGCGGACGGGCCGTGCTGACCACCGCGGCCGTCTGGATCGCGCCGCTGCTGCTGGCGCCGCCGCTGTTCACCCGCGACATCTTCAGCTACCTCGCCCAGGGCGCCCTCCCCCTGCACGGCTTCGACCCGTACGCCGTCGGGCCGGACGCGATGCCGGGCATCCTCACCGACAACGTCCACTACTTCTGGCAGGACACCCCGGCCCCCTACGGGCCGCTGTTCATCATCATCGCCAAGGCGATCGCGTGGCTCATCGGCAACAACATCATCGTGGGCGTGCTGCTCATGCGCCTCGCACTGCTGCCTGGCCTCGCGTTGCTCGTCTGGGCGCTGCCCGAGCTCACCCGCCGCCTCGGCGGCCGCGTCCCGGTGGCGCTGTGGATCGCGGTCGCCAGCCCGATGATGGTCATCACCATGATCGGCGGCGGCCACAACGACCTGCTGGTCGTCGGCTTTCTCGCCGCAGGCTCACTGCTCGCGCTCCGCGGTCGCCACGCAGGCGGGATCGCGCTCGTCACGCTGGCCATGGCCGTCAAGGCGAGCGCGGGGCTCGCCCTGCCGTTCCTCGTGCTCGTGTGGGCGGCGCACATGACCGGCTCCCGCTGGGCGCGCATCGCCAAGGCAGCCGCCGCGGGCATCGCCGTATTCACCGTCGTCTTCGGTCTCTGCACCGTGGCGGCCGGGGTCGACCTCGGCTGGCTGCCCGCGCTCAGCGCGCCTTCGATGATCGTCAACTGGATGTCGATCCCGACCGCCGTCGGCCAGATCTTCGGGGGGATCGCGTCCCTGTTCGGCGGGTCGATGCAGCTGTTCATCAACATCTTCCGGGCGATCGGCGCCGCCATCCTCCTGTGGATCGCGGTGCGCCAATGGTGGGCCGCGCGCGACGGCGGCCCTGAGGCGATCCGCCGGGCGGGCATCGTCCTCTTCGCCGCGGCGATCCTGTCGCCCGCGACGCTGCCCTGGTATGTCAGCTGGGGCATGGCGCTGCTGGCAATGGCCCCGTGGACACCGCGGAGGCTGCAGTACATGGTCGTCGTGTCGCTGATGCTGGTCGTCGTCTACTACCCCAACGGCGAGGATGGCCTCTACAACTGGGGCTACCTCGGTGCGTGCCTCGCGGCCGCGGTGCTCGCGGCGTGGTCGCTCGAGCGGCCCGACCCGCTCAAGCTCGCCGCGGGCGCCCGCGGCAAACCCACGCGTGCGCCCGAACCGGCCACGGCGCCGACCTCGAACACCGCCTCGCCGTCGGCTGAGCCGACGATCGTCGCCCCGCAGGCGGCAGGGACGTCCGCGGTAGGGACAGCCGCGGCGCAGACCGAGCTGGCAGAGGCGACCGCCGCCCCTGCCGATGTCGCCCCGAGCGCTACCCCGGCCCCTGCCGGTGCTGAGCAGCGCGCAGGCTGAGCTCGACGCAGCCGGGATCGTCGATCCCGGTCTGCGAGACGCATACGCCACCTGCCGGGCCCTCAACGCCCGCCACGGCCGCACCTACTTTCTCGCGACCAGGCTGCTGCCGCGCGCCCGTCGGCCCGCTGTGCATGCCCTGTACGGCTTCGCCCGGCACGCCGACGAGATCGTCGACGACCTCGGCGACGGACGGCAGGCGAGCGAGAAGGCCGCTCAGCTCGACCTGCTGGCCCGACAGCTGACCGCGGCGCTGGACGGCGGCCCCGCGGCCCACCCCGTGCTGGCCGCGGTGGTCGACACCGCCCGCCGCTACGGGATCGACCGGGCCCACTTCACCGACTTCCTGTCATCGATGCGCATGGACACCGAGATCACCGACTACGCGACGCTCGCCGACCTCGGCCGCTACGTCCACGGCTCGGCCGCGGTCATCGGGCTGCAGATGCTGCCGGTGCTGGGCACCACCGTGCCGCGGGCCGAAGCCGAGCCCGCCGCCGCGGCGCTCGGGGTGGCGTTCCAGTTGACCAACTTCCTGCGCGACGTCGGAGAGGACCTCGACCGCGGCCGGATCTACCTGCCTGCCGACGAGCTCGCGACGTTCGGCGTCGACCGCGAGCTCCTGTCCTGGTCGCGGCGCACCCGGCAGCCCGACGCCCGCATCACCCGCGCGCTCGCCCACCTCGTGGCGCACACGCGCGCGATCTACCGGCGGGCCGCGCCGGGGGTAGCGATGCTGGAGCCGGTGTCGCGCGCGTGCGTGGCCTGCGCTTTCACCCTTTACCGCGGCATCCTCGAGGAGATCGAGCACGCGGGCTACACCGTCCTGCACCGCAGGGTGACCGTGCCGCCGCGGCGTCGCGCGGCGGGGCTCGTGCGCGCGCTGACCGTCAGGTAGCGACGGCGCGGGCGTACCGCCCGCCGAGCAGCCGCAGGTGGTCGACGAGCGCGGGCGGGCCGTCCACGCGAAACTCGAGTCCCAGCATGCCGATGTAGACCGCCAGCACCTCCAGAATGTCCGCGCCCGTGACCAGCACGGATGTCGCGTCGTCCACCGACTCGACGACGCCGACGGTCGGGTTGATCCGGGCCAGCACCTCGGCAACGGGGGCCAGCACGGTGACGCGCGCGTGCACCGACCACCCCGACGCGGCGACCTCGCGCAGGACGAACGCCGTGTAGTCCTCCCCCGGCAGTGGCTGGGGCGCGAACCGCTGGTGCATCGGCATCCGCAAGGCCATCCGGTCGACGCGCAGCGCACGCCACTGCCCGTCGACGCGTCCGACCAGGTACCACCGCCGCTGCCAGCTGACCAGGCGATAGGGCTCGACGACGATCGGCCGGTCGCGATCGGACGGGTAGTCCGGGCGGACCCGCTCGTGGTCGCGGACCGCCCCCGCCAGCGTCGCGAGCACCTCGGCCTGCACCTTCGGGTCGTCCACATTGCTGCCGGTGTTCTCCGGACCATGGGAGGTGGCTTCGGCCACGGCACTCACCCGCCGCCGCAGCCGATGTGGCAACACCTGCTCGAGCTTGGCCAACGCCCGCGCACTCGCCTCCTCGATCCCCGCGACCCCCCGTCCTGCCTGGAGCCCGACGGCCACGGCCACCGCCTCCTCGTCGTCGAGCAGCAGCGGTGGCAGCTTCGCGCCCACTCCGAGCCGGTAGTAGCCCGTCGCACCGCGGGCGGCGTCGACGGGGTAGCCGAGCTCGCGCAGCCGAGCGACGTCGGTGCGGATCGTGCGGCCGCTCACGCCGAGGCGCTCGGCAAGCTCGGGACCCGGCCAGTCCGGGCGCGCCTGCAGCAAGGACAGCAGGGCGAGCATCCGCGCCGACGTGTCACGCATGCGGAAATCGTCGCATAAAGCGGAAGTTCACGTTCCTGATTCGGTCCTACGGTTCTCCCATGACCGAGAACGCGAGCATCCACCCCTTCCGCGTCGCCATCCCGCAGGCCGACCTCGACGATCTCGCCGACCGCCTGGCGCGCACCCGACTGCCGCGGCCCGCGCCGGGCGACGACTGGCACTACGGCGTGCCGAACCAGTACCTCGCCGAGATGGTTGAGCAGTGGCGCACCGCGTTCGACTGGCGCGCTCAGGAGGAGCGCATGAACGCCTATCCGCACTACCTGACCGAGATCGACAGCCAGACCCTGCACTTCCTGCACATCCCGTCCTCCGCGCCCGTCGCGACCGCGCTGCTGCTCGCGCACACCTACCCTGGCTCGTTCCTCGACTTCCTCGACGTGATTGAACCGCTCCGGGACCGGTTCTCGCTGGTCATCCCCTCGATGCCCGGCATCGGGTTCAGCAACCCGGTGACCGACCGCGGCTGGACGATGGCCCGCGTCGCCGCCACGTTCGACACGCTGATGCGCCGCCTGGGCTACGACAGCTACGGCATCCACGGCAGCGACGGCGGCGCCATGGTCGCCCGCGAGATGGGGCTGCTCGACCCGCCCGGGTTCCTCGGCGCCCACGTGCTGCAGCTTTTCTCGTTCCCGTCGGGCGACCCGGCCGAGTTCGAGAAGCTGGAGCCCACTGACTACGCGGGCCTCGAGCACCTGAAGTGGTTCCAGTCCGTCGGCGGCTACAACGCGATCAACGCCTCCCGGCCGCAGACGGTGGCCGCGGGCCTCTCCGACTCCCCCGTCGGCCAGCTCGCGTGGAACGAGCTGTTCAACTCATTCGGCAACGGCACCAGCCTGGTGACCAGGGACCAGATCCTCACCCAAGTCTCGCTGTACTGGTTTACGAACACCTCGGCCACGGCGGGTCGCTACCACTTCGAGGAGGCCCACAGCGGCGCGGAGCCGCGGGTGAGCTCGGCGCGGACCGGCGTCGCGGTGTTCGCCGACGACTTCCAGACGATCAAGGTGTTCGCCGAGCGCGACAACACGAACATCGTGCACTGGAGCCGCTTCGACCATGGCGGCCACTACGCGGCGATGGAGGTTCCAGACGAGTTGGCGAAGGACATCAGGGCCTTCTTCGCCTGACGCGTCCGATGGCGTTCGGCAGCTTCGCCAGCACGCGCTGCAGCGCGTCACGCGCGAGGTGGGCCAGCGCGATCCGCTCGGCATCAGCGGTGCCTGCCGTGAGGCCGAGATGCTCGTAATCGCCGGATTCTCGGAATAGCCGACATTTAGAGGGTCCGGCAATTGACGGTTGGCTCGCATGATCGGCGAGAGTGGTGCCACAGGGGCGCTGGTGTGCCAGTGGCACCACTGCTGGCGATCACGGGCTCAACCGATGGAGTGACCAGCCTCGCCTCGGCCCCGCCGCCGTGGCCGGGCCACGTCCGCATCGCAGCAGGGTGACCCTGCTCCGACGCAGTCGCAGCAGGGTGGCCCTGCTCCAACCCAGTCGCAGCAGGGTGGCCCTGCTCCAGCCCAGTCGCAGCAGGGCCACCCTGACTGCACACCCGGGCCGCTGCCAGCCTTCGCCCCGCGGGAGCCGCCGCGCCCGCCGGGCCGCCGCGCCCGCCGGGCCGACGGCGCACACCTGCCAGCGGCCTCACCGACCACCCCGGCCCACCTCACACCCCGCAACAGCACCTCACACGCCGCGCGCGGGGTGCGACGTCACCCGGCGGGGTGCGCAGTCGACCCGGGCGGGGTGCGACGTCACCCGAACACGTCAGCTCCACCCCACCCGAGCCACTTCGCAGACCGCACCCACACCTCGCAGAGTCCACAGACCCTGCGAACCGACAGCGGACCCTGCGAGGACCCTGTGTAGGCCATCGAGAGTGTGTCTCGATGTGATCATGTAGGTGCGTCTGGTGACGATGTGGCCGTGGCCGTACTCGTGGCAGCGCTGCCCAGCGTTACGACGGGTTCGAGCCGCATCAGACGAGGCTGACGGACGTACTCCTGATACATCAGCCGTCTTCCGAATCGTCCGCACGCGGTTGTGGCCGACGGACAAGATCAGCTATGGGGCGGTCGGTCATCGGGCTGTGGGGTGCCCGGTGCCGCCGGTGCTGGGCACCACCGTGCCGCGGGCCGAAGCCGAGCCCGCCGCCGCGGCGCTCGGGGTGACGTTCCATCTGACACCTGACGGCCCAGCGCAGGGGCCCCGCAGCACGGCCACGCCACTCTGCATTTGAGCTCGCTACTTAATGTCACCGAATCATTCGGCCAAATGCCGTCGAACCCGGGATCAGCGGTGCAATTGGGACAGCTCGACTGGGCCCCCCGGAGCCCAAGCACTGCCGCCACGACTGCTCCTCAAAGATCAGGATGCGACCGATGACACATTCCGTGTATGCTGGCCCCGCCGGGGGGTCGCATTTATCGGGTTTTACGAGTTCGGATGCCGTGTTGCGCTTTCCTGGGAGCCGCAATGTACGCTGTGTCGCAATTCGCCAAGGTCGACCCTGCCGGGTCATCGCTTACGCAGCGGGTAGCGGCCATTCTGCACGATGAGATCGCGAACGGCGCCCTTGCCAATATCCGCGACGCAGACCAAACGTGGTCGGCGCTGAATCGCGATACCGTCGCCGCGACGACCATGCGCCACCCAGTCGACAGCGCCGACGTTCTGCTCGCCGAGGTGCTCGATCTCCTTGCGCCGCGACCGGCGGCCGAAGGTCACCACCAAGCCTCGCGAGCACAGCAAGCGGTGCCGACCCCTGCTGTTCTGAGCGCGCAGGACGACGCTGCGGCGGGCGGTTCCGCGGAAATTCGCACCAGTCTGCAGAACGACGGACCGACACCATTCGACACGGGCTTCATCTGGAGCGATCTGGCCGCGGAGCCGGACGGGCTTATCCCGGCAAGCTACCTCCGACTTGTGCCGGAGCGGGTACGAATTCCGCCTGGGGGCCGCGTCGAACTCACGATCAGCCTTGACGTGCCGGTCAAGGCGCAACCCGGCCTTTACCGCGTGTTGCTCCAATCCAAGGAGAACACCGGACTGCTTGCTGTTCTGAGCTTCCCAGTGGTCTGGGCACGTTGAGTGGGAGCTTTTTGCCTCCGACAGACCGGGGAGTGAGCAATGCGCTGCTCGATATGCGACACCGAGAACCCGACGCACGCGAAGTTCTGCCTTCACTGTGGCGCACGGCTGTCCGCCCCAGACCAGGGCAGCGTCGTGACGCAAGCAGATGCGGAGCGGCGGCAGCTGACGTGCCTGTTCTGCGACCTGGTGAACTCTGTGGAGCTCTCCGAGCGCCTCGACCCCGAGGACCTGCGC
This sequence comes from uncultured Actinomycetota bacterium, assembly GCA_963826705.1. Classification (GTDB taxonomy): domain Bacteria; phylum Actinomycetota; class Actinomycetes; order Mycobacteriales; family Pseudonocardiaceae; genus Pseudonocardia. The sequence continues at coordinate 160,867 of CAWGYF010000013.1, read as the reverse complement.
GAGGCCCTTACCGCCTATCGGCGCGTCAGCGAGTCGGTCGTTCGCCGCTTCGATGGCCACGTACATGATTACTCGGGCGACGGAATCATGGTGTATTTCGGATTTCCGTCGGCTCACGAGGACGACGCTCAGCGTGCTGTGCGGAGCGGACTCGGTATCGTTCGGGCCGTCGGCGAGCTCAGCAGGCGCGTCAAGTCGGAACACGATATTGAGCTCCACGTCCGGGTCGGCATCGACACCGGTCTGGTCGTCGCAGGGCGCCTTGCCGCTGGCGACAGGCGTGAGGATACGGCGGCGGTCGGGGTCACGCCGAATGTCGCCGCGCGTCTTCAGTCGCTGGCCTCACCCGATTCGGTCGTGATCAGTGCTGCAGCCTACCGTCTGATTGCCGGGTTCTTCGACTGTCGCGAGCTCGGCTTTCACACCATTCGAGGCATATCGCAGCCCACGGCGATATACCACGTGCTGCACGAGAGTGGGGCGCGGACCCGACTCGACGTGTCGGCACGGCGTGGACTTCCCCCCATGCAGGGTCGCGACGGCGAGTTCGACATTTTGACCAAACGTTGGACCCAGGCCAGAGCCGGACATGGCGCAGCTGTCCTCATCGCAGGAGAGCCAGGTATCGGCAAGTCACGCCTGATATGGGCCCTTCAGCAACACGTGGCCCAGTCGCCCGACGCATTCCTCATCCGATTGTCCTGTTCACCCTATTTCACGAACACAGCCTTCTATCCGGTCACCCAACTGCTCGAGCGTCTCCTGGACCTCGGACCGAACGACAGCATCGAGCAACGCCTCGACAAGATCGACGGCTTGCTCGCCCAGTACGGGTTCGACCTCCCGCAGGTGGCGCCGCTTCTCGCCAAGCTCTTGGCGGTGCCTTTCGTGGACCGCTACCCGTCGCTCGATCTTCCAGCGGATCGTCAACGCCAGCTGACGATCGACGTACTCGTCGAGCTCGCCCTTGCGCGCGCGAAGGATCAGCCCGTCCTCCTCGTGTTCGAGGATCTACACTGGATCGATCCTTCGTCACTTGATGTGGTGACCCAGATGATCGACCGACTCCCGCATGCCCGCCAGCTGGCGGTGCTCAGCTTTCGCCCGGAGTTCACTCCGCCGTGGACGACGGGAGTCGCACTCGAGCAGCTGGATCTCAGGCGTCTTGACCGAGCAGCGTCAGTGCAGATCGTGACCGAAACCGCCGCCGCTCCCGTGCCTGCCCAATTGCTGGATCAGGTGGTCGGCAAAGCCGATGGGGTGCCCCTGTATCTCGAGGAGCTGACCAAGCTGGTCGCCGAGGAGGGTTATATTCGTGAGGACGACAGTCGGTCGGACACGAAACGATCAGGGCCGACACTCGCGATCCCGGCGACGCTCGCAGATTCGCTGACGGCGCGTCTGGACCGGCTGGCCGATGCCAAGTGGGTAGCGCAGCTGGGCGCGGTCATCGGACGGCAGTTCTCCTACCAGCTGCTGGCCGAGGTGTCGGAGAAGATCGATAGCGTGAACCCGCGTAGCCTGCAGGACAACCTTGATCGGCTAGTCCGGGCAGGCCTGTTCCTCGTTGAGTCGGACTCGCGTGGCCTTACTTTCACCTTCAAGCACGCCCTCATCCAGGATGCGGCCTACTCGTCGCTGCTGCGCACGACCCGGCGGCACTATCACCAGCACATCGCACAGACGTTGGTCGAACGCTTCCCGGCAGGCGCCGAGTCAGCACCCGAGTTGCTCGCCCACCACTACGCCGAAGCAGGGATGGCCGCCGAGTCGGTGCCGTGCTGGTTGGAAGCAGGGAATCGGGCCCGGCACGCCTCAGCAAACCCGGAGGCGATCGCGCACCTCACGGCAGGTCTCGACGCGCTCTCAGGCGTGCAGGCGGGCCTGGTGCGAGCTGGGCAGGAACTCCGGTTCCGCTTGGCGCTCGGCCCTGCCTACATGGCCCTTAAAGGTTATGCCTCGCCCGACGTCGAAGCGTGCTACCAACGCGCGCGGGAACTGTGCCGGGAGCTTGGCGACACACCTCAGCTCGTGCCCGTCCTCCATGGCCTGTGGAGCTACCACATCGTGCGATCGCAACATGCGAGCGCACTCGCCCTGGGTCAGCAGGTCCTCAGCCTCGGGGAGGCGACGTCCGACGACGGGCTGTTGGTTCAGGGCAACATGGAGGTCGGCTGGTCGCACTTCTTCCTCGGCCGCCTCGACGACGCCCGCGAGCATCTCGAACGCGTGCTCCATCTTTACGATCACGACCGCCACAGCGGCCACGTCTTCATGTATGGCGACAACCCGGCCACGTCGGCGCAGAGCAACCTCGCTCAAGTCTTGTGGTTGCTCGGTCATGTGGAACAGTCGCTGCGCTGCAGCGAAGAGAACCTGGCCATTCTGACTTCACTGAAGGATCACCCTTATAGCGTTGCCTTCGGGCTGGACCTGGCGGCGGTGGTCCGTCAATACCGAGGGGACGGACCGGCGACTCGCAGGTTGGTTGACGAGGCGCTGGCGCTGTCCGAGGCGCACGGGCTCGTCTTCATCGGCGCGATGGCTTCCATCCTCAAAGGTTGGGTAATTGCACACAATGGCGACATCGTCGACGGGATGGCTCGCATGCGCGACGGGCTGGCCGCCCAGCTCGCTACCGGCGCCGAGCTGGCCAGGCCTTATTGGCTGTGTCTGATCGCCGAGGCATGTCTGCGGACGGGCGCCCCCAACGACGGGTTGGCACTCCTGGACGACGCGGAAGCGGCTGTCGAACGCACCCAGGAACGCTATTGGGAAGCCGAGATCCACCGGTTGCGCGGCGAACTACTGCTGGTCGCCCCGGATCAAGCTGGTCCGAACGCGGCTCGTTCGGCCGAGGGGAGCTATCGCCGCGCGCTTGCTCTCGCGCGGCAGCAACGTGCGCGCTCGCTCGAGTTGCGCGCGGCCCTTTCGCTCGCGCGGCTGTGGCGGTCCGAAGGCCGCGACTACGAGGCCCGCGAACTGTTGGAGCCCGCCTACGGTTGGTTCTCCGAAGGCTGGGACACCCCCGACCTCCGTGCGGCCGCGATCCTGCTGAAGGAACTTGGCTGACCGGCAAACCACGACGACATGCCCCTTTCATCGGAGGTGGATAGGTGGACAACGACCAGGTCGGATGGTCGGAAGCACAATGGAACCGCGTACGCGAGGAGGTCTACAGAGCCTGGCAGGGCGTCCGCGTCGCCGGGTCGTTCCTCCCGGTCTACGGTCCACTGCCGTCGAGCACCAAGGTCATCCCCAGCGAGGTGTTCAACAACGACGGCACGATCGATGATACGGCGACGGCAGTCCTCGTGGAGATCTCGTTGCCGGTCGTGCTGACCCGTCAGCAGGTTCGGGACGAGAGCCTCACCAGCGCGCTGCTCCAGTTCCGGCGCCGGGCAAACCAGGTGGGACAGCTCGAAGACTGGTACATCTTCAACGGGCTGCAGCCCGTCGAGGGCTACCGCACCAGAAAAAAGAGCAACCGCGCCAGGGTCCCGTCGAAACATTTCGCGCCGGATACCTCCTACGTCAAAGACTTGGTCGACTCGGAAGAGGAATTCGTGCAAGGGCCGCCGCGACCGATCGTCGGCGGTGAAATTCAGGTCGAAGGCGTCCGCCTGAGGAACCCGGGCGCCCTCGGCCTGGTCAACGGCGCTCGACAACGCAAGAGCGGCGTACCTTTGGCGAACCAGACACTGGACAACAGCGGCTTGATGCGCACGATCGTCGCGGCCGTCAACGCGCTCGAGGACGACGGCTACGTCGGGTCGCACGTATGCGTGTTCGGCCGCGGGCCGTTCCAGGCGGCCTACGAGCCAGATCATGCTTCGCTCGTCCTCCCGCGCGATCGGCTCGAACCGCTCATCGGGCGAGAGCTCCTGCATGCCAGCGCCCTCGATGTCCTTCCGCGCAAGATCGCGGGCTATCGACCGCCGCCGCCAGACCAGTGGACGAATCGGGGCTTGCTCCTCTCGTTGGCCGGTGCCGCCATCGATCTCGCCATTGCCGTCGAAGCGACCGCGGAGTTCCGGCAGGTGGATGGCCGAGGAAGCTACGTTTTCTCGGTTTTCGAGCGGTTCACGCTCCGCATCAAAGACTCCAAGGCGATCGTTCCGCTGCAGTTCCAGAAGCCGTAGGCCGACGAGCGGGACCGCGACATGAACATGTTTGCCCACGATGGGCTGCAGATGTGGTACGGGACGCCCGACGCCCCGGCGCCTGAAGGGACCATTGCGGAACGTCGGGGAATCTCGGTGACCGTAGGCGTTCGGCCCGCAAACCCGGCCATCGCCGTGCGCCTGCGATACCGGGTTGACGGGCGGCGGCCCGAGACAGTCTCGGCGCCATTTTTGGCCGACGACTTCCCGAAGCGGACCCGATACTTTCGGGCGACGTTCCCCACGTTCTGGTCCGGCGACACGGTCGAGTATCTTCCCCTCGCATCCTGTGCAGGTCGCCGCGTGCCGGATTCGCCGACGGCGCGTACCTTTCCCTCGTCGTTCCGGCTCAGCGCATCCTCCGTTGCGCCATCACCCGACATCGCGGCTGAACGACGAGGCCTGCCGCAGGCCGAGTTCCCACCCCGGCTACAGCACCTCGTCCACGTTCGGGTCACGCTGACCGACCAGCCCGAGATCGTTGGTCAGACGCCTGCCGGTTTCGTGGTCAACTGGGCACCGGTGAGCGGCACGCTCGATGGGCCTGCCTTCCACGCCACGGTCATTCCCGGAGGGGAACACCAGACCACCGTCCGACCTGATGGTATCGGGATCCTCAGCGCAAGTCTCTCGATCATGACGGCAGATCGCGACCTGATCGCCGTCTACCACTCCGGCTTGGCCGACTACGGCGCCGATTGGGCTGTGCTGCTGTCGTCGGGGAGGTGGCCCTCCGTGTTGCCCGTGCGTACCCACATTCGACTGTCGACCGCCGCTGCGAGCTATCAGTGGCTCAACCGCCTGTACTGCTTGAGCCTGGGCGAAGTGCGCGCGGCCGAGCATCTGTACGTCTACGACATGTACGCAGTCCGTTGATCGAGGAGAGCAGCCGGTGAACCAGACCGCCATTGTGCTCGGGGGCGGCATTGCGGGCTTGACCGCAGCCCACGAGCTGAGCGAGCGAGGCTTCTCGGTGCGCGTTTTCGAGCTGCGCGACGTGCCCGGCGGCAAGGCGCGCAGCGTCGTCGTGCCGAGTACCGTTCCCTCGCAGAACGTTGGCTCTGTTCACCTGGGACGGCTGGCCGCACCGGGCCGCCGGGATCTGCCCGGCGAGCACGGGTTCCGCTTCTTTCCCAGGTTCTATCAGCACGTCATCGACACGATGAAGCGGATTCCCTACCGCGGCTCTCGATCGGTCGCCGACAACCTGGTCGACACACGCGGCACCGTTCTCGCGCGATTCGACCGACGTTCGCTCAAGTTGCCGACGACGATACCGGCCTCCCTCCCCGACCTGTACGCCCTCGTGCAGGATCTCGGCTCGCTCTTCGGCAGCGAATTCGGCATTTCGCCAGAAGAGTACTCATTCTTCGGCGAACGCATCTGGCAGATCCTCACCAGTTGCGCAGAGCGGCGGATGGAGGAATACGAGAAGACCGGCTGGTGGGACTTTATCGGCGCCGAACATCGGTCCGTAGAATACCAGAAGCTCTTCGGGATCGGCTGTACACGCTCCGTAGTCGCGGCCCAAGCGAAACTGGCCAGCGCCAAGACGATCGGTGACATGTTCGTCCAGTACTTCTTCAACCTCGCGGAACCCACCATCAGCGCAGACCGACTGCTGAATGGACCGACCAATGACGTGTGGATCGATCCCTGGCTAGCCTATCTTCGGAGCCGTGGCGTCGACTATCAGCTGAACGCGCGCGTTCGTTCGATCGAGATGGACCACGGCATCGTGCAAAGTGTGCTCATCGAGCAAGACCGAAAGTTGACCGAGGTCCACGCGTCCTACTACGTGGCGGCGCTGCCGGTGGAGGTGATGGCGCGGATTCTTGATGATCAGGTCCTTCGTGCCGACCCGAGCCTGGCCAACATCTTCCCCCTCAGCAATAGCACTGCCTGGATGAACGGCATCCAGTTCTACCTCGACCAAGATGTGCCAATCGGCCCTGGCCATCAGATCTACTTGGACTCCCCGTGGGCACTCACGTCGGTGTCCCAAAGGCAGTTCTGGGCCGATGTCGACCTGAGCCGGTTCGGCGACGGCAATATCCGCGGCGTGCTGTCGGTGGTCATCTCGGACTGGGATCAACCGGGCCTCAACGGAAAGACCGCTCGCGAATGTACTCGCCGTGAGATCAGGGATGAGGTCTGGGAGCAGCTGAAACGCAGCCTCAACGTCCAGGGGACGGTCGTGCTGCAAGACGAGTACCTTGTCCACTGGTATCTCGACCTCGACGTCGATCCGCTTTTCAAGACCAACGCCGAACCGCTGTTCGTCAATCTGGTCGACACGTGGCGGCTCCGGCCGAAAGCGGTAACAGCCATCCCGAACCTGTTCCTGGCCGCAGACTACATCCAGACCTTCACCGATCTGGCGACCATGGAGGGCGCCAACGAGGCCGCCCGACACGCCGTCAATGGAATTCTCGATCATTGCGGCTCTGCCGCGCCGCGGTGCCGGACCTGGAATCTGCACGAGCCGGAGCTGCTGGAGCCGTGGCGCGCCAACGATCGAGCGCGTTATCGACGGGGCCTGCCGTGGGACGACACGTGGGCGCGGCTGGCCCTCTCCGCGCTCGCGGCACTGCACCGGGGGGCCGCTGCACTCGAGGCGAATATCGTCAACACGGTCGGCTCCGCACTACAGGTCGAGGATCTGCTGTCGTACATCAGGACCGGCGAGAGCCGGTCTGAACTGCTTCGACGACTGACATCCCCGGGCGCGCCCTCTGGCGAGCTATTGCGCGCCTTCGCAGCATTGGCGAACGCGGCAGGAAAACCGGCCGAGGCGGTAGCGACATCCGCGCTGGAAGCGTTGTCTACTGCTGGGCCGGGTGCCCTGCTCACCCCGCCCTCCTCGTTCGGCCCGCCCTCCTCGGTCGGCAATGTCCGCTTCGCGGATCCTCAGACATGACCACCTCGGCGCGGACGGCGGCGCACGTGGAGCGCAGGCTCGCTGAGTACTGTGACGTCACCTACCAATCCTTGCTGAGACAGCTTCCCGACCGTGAGCCGCGTGGCTACCTTTACGACCTGATCGCCAATCAGCTGTCACCCGCAGGCAAGGGCCTTCGGCCTGCTTTGTGCATAGCCACCTGCCGAGCCTTCGGCGGCTCGGTCGAGCACGCACTGCCGTCTGCGGTGGCGATCGAGTTCCTGCACAACGCCTTCCTCGTCCACGACGACATCGAGGACGGAAGCCTGTACCGCCGCAACCGGGCGGCGCTGTACATCGAGGAAGGCGTCCCGATGGCCGTCAACGTCGGTGACGCGATGAACGCGCTCAGCGCCGCCTCCTTGATCGAGAACATCCACGTCTTGGGCGCTGAGCTCGCCTATCGAATCTGGCACGAAGTACATCACCTGGTACTACAATCGGTTGAGGGCCAGGCGCTCGAACTCGGCCGCACACGCGACAACGTCTTCTCAATGAGCGAGGACGATTATCTGCGGATGGTTCTCAAGAAGACCTGCTGGTACACGTGCATCCACCCTTGCCGTATCGGTGCGCTCATTGGGTCCGCGGGCATGATCGATGCCGATCGCTTCAACCTCTTCGGCTTCCTTCTCGGTGCGGCGTTTCAAATCCAGGATGACGTTCTCAACTTGATCGGCGACCGCTCCCTGTACGGCAAGGAGATTCTCGGAGACATCTGGGAGGGCAAGCGGACACTCATGCTTGTGCACACCCTGGAAAACTGCGCGGCCAGCGAGCGGGATCAGCTCCAGCAGATTTTTTCGGTCCCTCGCGAGCAGCGCACGGGCCGCGACGTGGAATGGGTATTTCGAGTCTTCGAGCGTCATGGCAGCATTGACTTTGCGCGGGCCACGCTGCGGGCGATGGTCGACGCCGGGCTGGAGGAGTTCGACGTCGCCTTCCGGGACGCCTCCGGCTTCGCGGACCGCGACTTCATCCGAGAGTTGATTCCGTATCTGGGCGACCGGGATATCTAGTGAGGCTTCGCATAAGATCGGGCTGCGATTCCGCGGGGCGGTTGACGAGTACACCGCCGACCACGACATCGATGTGATCTGCTTTGCCAAGGGCGAGCGCAAGCTGGCGGCGATGCGACCGCACCTGGCACGGACCTTTGATCAACCGGGCTCGCACCCTCTACCGCCGGCCTGCTCGACCCACGACCCGACGACTCCGCTGACGATCAACTGCCGGTCGCTCTCAGTATCGACCCTAAGGGCTGCAGACGAGTGGCCCACCCGCTTCCCGACGCGTCCGTGCGTCCTATGCCGCGCGTGATCGGCGAAAGTGGTGCCAGAGGGACCCTGGTGCGCCTCGGGCACCACCGCCGGCGATCACCGGGCCGCCATCCGCCCACACCCGCGACAGCACCCCGAACGCCACGCACGGGGTGCGACGTCCCCTCCCCGGCGTGCGCAGTCGCCCTCCCGGGCGTGCGGAGTCGACCTCCCCGGGGTGCGCAGTCGCCCTCCCCGGGGTGCGCAGTCGACCTCCCCGGGGTGCGCAGTCGACCTCCCCGGGGTGCGCAGTCGACCTCCCCAGGGTGCGCAGTCGACCTCCCCAGCGTGCGCAGTCGACCTCCCCAGGGTGCGCAGTCGACCTCCCCAGCGTGCGCAGTCGACCTCCCCAGCGTGCGCAGTCGACCTCCCCAGCGTGCGCAGTCGACCTCCCCAGCGTGCGCAGTTCGACCTCCCCAGGGCGTGCGCAGTTCGACCTCCCCGGGGTGCGACATCACCACGCGGGACCTGCCGCCGCCCGCCTGCCCGGGCTGATCGCCGGCCCAACCAGGGCACTTCGCAGACCGCGCACGCACATCGCAGAGTCCACAGACCCTGCGACGCGACAACGGACCCTGCGACGCGACAACGGACCCTGCGAGGACCCTGTCACGCCACCCCGTGCCGCATGGGCCGGTGTTCGACGCGCCGCACCACTCGCATCGCAGCAGGGTGACACTGCTCCGACTCGGTCGCAGCAGTGTCACCCTGCTGCAACTCGGCCGGGCTCGCGGCGATCACCTGTCGACGTGCGGTTCGTCGCGCAGGTGCTTGCCCGGGTCGGCCAGGACGCGGCGGACGAACCCGCGCTCGTCGACCGCACCCGCAACGCGCACGTCGGGCATTCCCGGGTGAAGTCCTCTCTCAGGTTCGGGCGGGCGTTTCGCAGCGAGACCGTCGGAAACGACACGGGTGCTCTCCGGGTGGCCCGCCCGGCGGGAGCATCTGCCGGAAATCTGGGTCAAGGCCCGTGACGTGAACCGTTGTATGGTCGATGTCTCCGGGTCGTCCAGGGCTGTGCGACTACATCGCCCAGGCCCGCATGCCCGCGCGAAGACTTGGCTCAAGATCAAACTCCTCGTCATACGCTCCGCACGTCATCGCACTCCCGGTCTGCAACCAGCATCGCGCGGGCCTTCCGAAGACCGCGCTGCCGGGTGGGCCCGATGCTGCCCACCGGCATGTCGAGCTCGATCGCGATCGTCGCGTAGTCGATCCCATCCTCGAAGAACAGAAGAGCGAGCAGCTTCCGGTATCGCTCGGGCAGGTTCCCCAATGCGCGGTACAGGGCCTCCCGCGCGAGCTGGGCCAGGGCCATGCGCTCTGGATCGGCGTCGTCAGCGCCCGCACCCAGGTTGTCGTAGTCGCCGAGCGGGTCTGTCCGCCGTTCCTCTCGGCTGATGCGCACGGCCTCCCTCTTGGCGATCACCGAAAGCCAGGCGAGCCCAGCGTCGGGATCGCGCAGGCACCCGAGGTGGGCGAGCGCCGACTCGAGCGTGCTCTGCACGACGTCGTCGGCCGTATACGTGGACAGCCTGCACGAAAAGGCGATGCGGTAGAGGTAGGGCGTGACGACCCGAACGAGCTCGGTCATTGCCGTGGGGTCACCAGCGCGGTGGCTGCGGATGAAGGTAGCGACGTCGGCCGCGAGGGGGTTGGTGCGGCGTTTGCTGGTCGCGATGGAGTGGTCCCGGATGAGGGTGTCGGCCGTCATGTTTCCCCGTTCCTGCCTCGACGTGCAGCGAAGGTCTCCGACGACTTCGACGGTAGGAAGCCGGCAGGAGCCGAGCTGCGCGATCCACGACAGCGGGGGTGTCATCTCGATGACAGGCCGAGCCACATGTGCCCGTCGATGAACTCGCTTTCGACGGGTCCCGACGACCCGTATCGTCGGCGTGTGCCCAGCGCTCCGGTCCGGCGGAAGCTCGCGATGAGCGCTGCGATCGACCGTGCGGGCATCGTCGAGGTCCTTCGCGAGACGAAGATCTTCGGCGGCCTAGCTGACGACACCTTGGGGCAGCTGGCCGAGGTCTGCGCAACCCGCACGTTCGGCCGTGGGCAATACCTCTGGTACCAGGGCGACGAAGGCGATCGGCTCCTGGTCGTCGTGTCCGGCCTACTCAAGGTAGTGCTGAGCTCTCCGCAGGGCGATGACGTCGTGCTCACCATCCTCGGGCGATCCGAGACCGTCGGCGAGCTGGCCCTCCTCGACGGATCACCCCGGTCCGCAGCCGTCATCGCCATCGAGCCGACGACGGTGGTCATGCTGACTCGACCCACCGTCGTCGCGCTCATGTCTCGCCATCCCGCCGTCCTTGACGGGATGCTGCGTTCGCTCGGCCAGCTGGTGCGCCGACTGAGCGACCAGACGGGCGATCTGATGCACCTGGACCTCGGCGGCCGTTTGGCCAAGGTCCTCCTGCGGTTGGCCGAGGACCACGCCGTCGGCAACCGGGTTCACGGGGATCCGGTCGTGCTCGACCTGGGGTTGTCTCAGTCCGATCTCGCGGCGATGGTCGGTGCTACCCGCCCGGCTGTCAACCATGTTCTGCAAGGCTTCGTGACGCGTGGTCTGATCGCGGTGGACGGGCAAGTGGTCACGCTGCGCGACCTGCCAGGGCTTCGCCGTCGCGCAGGCGCCTGAGCGCGAGACCCGGACGCTGTTCTTTCAGCGCCCGGCACACGAGGCACCGGGGTGGCGTGACGGGGACCTCGCAGGGTCCGCTGTCGCTTCGCAGGGTCTGTGGACTCTGCGACGTGCGTGTGCGCTCTGCGAAGTGGCCTGGTTGGGGCGGCGATCAGCCCGGGCAGGCGGGCGGCGGCAGGGTCCCGCGTGGCGATGTCGCACCCCGCGGAGGTCGACTGCGCACGCCGCGGAGGTCGAACTGCACACGCCGCGGAGGACGACTGCGCACCCCCAGGGAGGACGACTGCGCACCCCCAGGGAGGACGACTGCGCACGCCGCGGAGGCCGACTGCGCACGCCGGGGGAGGACGCCGCACCCCGTGCGTCGCGTGCGGGGTGCTGTCGCGGGGTGCGAAGTGGGCTGACAGTGGCCCGGTGATCGCCTGCGGTGGTACCAGAGGCGCACCAGGGTCCTTGTAGCACCACTTTCACCGATCAAGCGCGGCCATAGGACGCACGGACGCGTCCAGGTGGGTTCCACAGCCGCGAGTCGTGATCGTTGGCGCAGCCGCAACCATGTGCAGCGGTCTGCCCTGGCTATCGCAGGCCACGGACCGTCTCGTGCCCTGCTTGCCCCGGTCGACCGGGCTGCGCCCGGCCACCTCAGCCCGCACGGGGACGTGGTGACCGACCCGTCGACCGATAGGTCGTGGAGGCCTTACTCGTCGACGTTCACCACGTGCACCGCGGCCTCTTCAGCCGAGGCGCCCGCCCCGTCGATGCCGATGTCCTCGGCCCAGGCGTCGGGATCGTCGTCGCCGACGCCGCCCTCGTCCTCGGCGACGAGCCTGCCCGCCCGGTCCTCGCCGACCTGGTCGTCCCAGGCCTCGCCGTCGGTGTCGGTGCTGTCGCCGATGCCGTCCCCGTCGTCGTCCTCCTCGGCGCCGACGTCGGGCAGCTCGCGGGCGAGGCGGTGGTCGAGGTCCTCGTGCCCGGCGGCCTCTTCAGCGGTCGTGCCCCAGTCGTTGACGGCCCATGGCCGCTCGACAGGCGAGATGCCCTCATCGAGTGGATCGTCGACGCCCCGGTAGTCGAGGGTGTCGGAAGAGTCCAGTTGGGCGGAGTCGTCCAGGTCGTCCTGATCGTCGCGGCCGGTCACGCCGACGAACCTAGGCCATGTCTCGCGGATCAGCGAGCGCGGCCTCCGCGCACAGACGGCCCTGGCCGCGTTGTCGGCCGTCTCGAGTACGCCCGGTACGAGAGCCGCCCTCCGCCTTGCCAGGCCGTCCGGATCACGAAGCCCATCGGCCGTGATCCGCGGGACACGGCCTGTGCAGACCCTCCCACTACGCCGCGACGACCGGGATAGTGCCCAGCGCCTGCCGCCCGGCGGGGGTCAGCGCGGCGGCCACGCGCTGGCCGCACAGGCCGAGCGTGGCGGCGGCGATGAGGTCGGAGGAAACGAGGCGGTGGGCGGCCGACTGGTCGCAGCAGCAGCGCCCGTCGAAGAACAGGTCCGGCTCGGCGCCCAGCTGAAGCTCCGCCCCGCCCGCCGCTACGGCCCGCAGGATCGCGCGGTCACGTCCGCTGAGGGTGCTCGTGGTGGTCATGGCGTTCTCCTGAGGTGCGGTGGGGCCTGTGCTCTGTGATACGTCCACTATCGCGATGTGGTTCGGTCTCCGGACTCCCTTTCATGCTGACCAATTGCGAACCGGGTGGGCAGGAAACCCTGCCCACCCGGTAAGAGCGACCGGCAATTGATCGTCAGCGGAGTCGGCGGGTGGTGGGTCGGGTTGGCCACCTGTACTGTTTGCGCGCCCGGTTGATCAACCTACGGATGACGGTCAGGGTGGCGGCGAGGTTGAGGTAGAACTCGACGATGACACGGCGTTTGTCGGTGAACCGGCGCAGCTTGCCGTAGCCGTTCATCCATGAGTGGGTGCGCTCGACCGGCCAACGTCTGCCGGCCTGGATCGGGGCCGGGGTGCCCTTGACCGCGATCTCGCCAGTGAACCCGAGGATGTCGAGCAGGTCGCGGGTCTTGCCCGAGTCGTAGCCGCGGTCCAGGTGCACGGTCGGGAACAGGTCCTCACCGTGCACGCCGCGGTGCTGGGGCAGCGGGCCGATCATCTCCACGATGCCGGCCAGGGTGGGCTCCAGCAGCGGCGAGTCGTGATCGTTGGCCCGTGCTGCGACCAGGTGCAGCGGGATGCCCTGGTTATCGCAGGCCACGGACCGTTTGGTGCCCTGTTTGCCCCGGTCGACCGGGCTGCGCCCAGCCACCTCACCTCCGCCCGGGGACTTGGTGATCGATCCATCCACGGACAGGTCGTCGAGGTCCAGACCGATCATCTGGTCGTAGCCGGCCAGCGCGGTCCGCAGCACCTGCTCACCGACCCCGGCGTCGGCCCAGTCGTCGAGTCGGCGGCGGATGGTGCGGTCCGAGCAACCCGGGGTGGCGATGCGTTCGTAGCCGCTGCCGTGTACCAGCGCGGCGATCACGTGGTCAAACACGACCCGGTCCGGGACCCGACGGCGGTGGCATCCCCACGGGTGGGTCGGGTCGAACTCGGGACGGTCGGACTCGATCAGGGCAGCGAACTCGACCCACAGGGACTCGATCAGGGATGCTGGCAGCAGAGGCACGGACTCTCCAGGCGATCATCAGGACTTCAGCAATCCCATGATCACTTGTAGGTCCGTGCCTCTCTACCTGCAACGACACACCATCGCCTCTACTGCCAGACGGTCTTACAGTAGCCGGCGAGCACCTGCTCGCGCAGGATGTCGGCGTGCCCGCAGTGGTGGGCCAGCTCGCGCAGGACCTGCAGGTACACCCAGCGCAGCGTGCGTGGTCCGGTCTGGTGACCGGTCACGACGGCGTCCAGAGGCAGGTCGGCGACCGCCGCCCGGGCCGTCGCGCAGGCCTCCCGGTGAGCCGCCGTGACGGAGGCGACGGTGTCGTCGTCGGCGAGGCGGAACGACTCGTCCACACTCTGCACCAGGCCCAGCTCCCGCCGGGACCTGCCGCCGACGCACACCTCGAACCACACCCGCTGCATCCACGTGACGTGCTTGAGCAGCCCGAGCAACGTCGTCGCCGACGGGACGAGCCGACGGCGGGCTTGCTCCTCGCTCAGGCCGTCGAGGGTCACCTCGAGGGCATTCCGGTACTCCTCGACGAACGCCTCGAGCTGGGTACGCTCGTCACCGAGCAGCACGTCGAACGAGCCCATCGGAGTCTCCCGTCCCGCTGCAGGCCAGCTCACGACGACTCACACGAGCGGCGGCCCACGGCAACATCGACGATCTTAGCCTTAGAGCGACCGTCAATCGACGGGTCGCGCGTGCCGGTCGCATCCGGTGACCATGGCGGCCCATGATCGCCCGCTAGGGCTGTCCAGGGTTGGTGACCGCCGTTCGGGCGCGTGCACGGCTCGACGGCCGACCGTGGACGTCCACAACCAGCGATCGCTCGCCCTCGAGGCCCGCTGGATGTACCCGGCCGTCAGGTTGGTGACCGGTGGTGTCAACGGCGGTCGGCGTTGCTGGCGAGGACCTCCGGTGGGCCCACTCGGTCTGCAGGGTTCGGTTGAGGCGTTCGACTTCCCCGTTCTGCCGGGACCAGTGAGTTTGATGAACTTCTGTCGGGCGCCGAGCTCGGCGACCACGTCGCGCAGCGACCACTTGTAGGCCCAGGCGTTGTCGGTCATCGCCCGTTCGATGCGGGCCATGCCGTGCGGGGCGAAGTGGCCGGCGGCCCGGGTCAGAAACCCGGTCGTCGCACACCAACGTCCTGCCGCGTAGATCTAGGGGCGATCATGGGCCGTTGACGGCCCCGAAGTGGCGGCCGCGGCGCGGTCGGCATCAATTGCCGGTCGCTCTAAGCCCCTGCTCAGTCGATCAGTGTCGATCCGGTCAGTGCGCGGTGGCCCTCGCCGCGCCGACGCCGGTCAGCGAGCGCACCTCCATCATGGCCCAGAGGGCGGGATCGGCCTTCTCCTTGCTCAGCACGGTGCCGAGGTAGCCCAGCAGGAACGACGGGGGGATCGAGACGATGCCCGGGTTCTCCAGCGGGAACCAGTGGAAGTCGACGCGCCGGGATCCAGCAGGGGCGCGCAGCTCCGCCTGCTCGGCCACCTCGGCGGACGCCTCCAGCTGAGCGCCCTCCAGCGCCTCGCCCACCCAGGCGGCCGCCTCCCGGGAAGCCGCGCCGGGCGCGTCGCCGTCGATCACGAGGACACCCGCGAGCCCGTCGCGGACGTGGACCGGAAGCGCGGCGACGCCGTCATGGGTCGCGCGGGCGTCACGCTCACGGACCCGCTCGACGAGCTGCGCCGCCACACCGGGCACGGGGCCCGACCAGGCCGGCTCGCCGTCCAGTCCGCCGAGCCCGACAGCGGTCACCCCCAGCAGCGCCCGCAGCCTGCCCGCCGCTGCCGTGACGCCCGGCCCCGTCAGCCCGGCGCGCAGGTCAGCGGCGATCCGGCGGGCCGCCGCGAGCGTCGCCATCGGGTCCGAACCCGTGCGGGCGCCGCGTCGCCACGTCGACGGTGCGCGGACGACGGGCATGGCTACCGAGGACAACTCCTGCCCTGCCGGCAGAACCCTACGATGATTTCGTGATCACCGTCGGCGTCGTCACCACCCGCGACGGGGTGCGCCTCGCGACCCAGATCCGAGGCGCCGCGGCGGGCCCGACGGTCGTTGCCATCCACGGTTACCCCGACGACCACTCCGTGTGGGACGGCGTCGCCGCCGAGCTCGGTGTCGACCACCGCGTGGTGACCTATGACATCCGCGGGGCGGGGGGGTCCAGCGCGCCCTCGGGGCCCGGCGGATACCGCCTCGAGCAGCTGGCCGACGACCTGGCCGCCGTTCTCGACGCGGTGAGCCCCGGGCGACCGGTGCACCTGCTGGCGCATGACTGGGGCGCGATACAGGCCTGGCACGCGGTGACCGACGAGCGACTCAGCGACCGGG
Source organism: uncultured Actinomycetota bacterium (assembly GCA_963826705.1). Taxonomy (GTDB): domain Bacteria; phylum Actinomycetota; class Actinomycetes; order Mycobacteriales; family Pseudonocardiaceae; genus Pseudonocardia. The sequence continues at coordinate 144,835 of CAWGYF010000013.1, read as the reverse complement.
TCGCGTCCTTCGTCTCGATCTCCGGGCCGTGCCTGGACCACGTCGCCGCCTGGTACCAGCGGAGCGGGCCTGGTGTGCGCGGCCAGATCGTCCGGCAGTCGCTGCGGTCTTGGTACACGGCGCTGTTCCGGCTTCCCCTGCTGCCCGAGCTCGGCTGGCGCTCGGGCCTGTTCGGCCGGATGGTCGCGCGCTCTCAGCGGGTGCCGCGGCCCGCGGTCCGGGACGCGGTCAACGGGCTGGCGCTCTATCGGGAGAACATCGCCGCACGGATGGCGGCGCCGCAGACCCGTCGGACACCAGTGCCCGTGCGGATCCTCGCCCCCCGCCGCGACCGCTACGTGACCCCCGCCCTGCAGCGCAGCGCGACCCCTTTCGTCGACGACCTCACGATGCAGGAGATCGAGGGCGGCCATTGGGTGGTGCGGCATCGGCCCGACGTGGTCGCCCGGCACGTGCGCGAGCACATCAGGGCCGTGGTGAGCGCCCGCGAACCTGAGTCGACCCCCCCACCCCGGTGAGTCGACCCCCCGACCACCCCCCCACCTCGGCGAGTTGAACCGCCCCACCCCGGCGAGTCCACCCCCCCACCCCGGCGAGTCCACCCCGCCACCCCGGTGAGTCCGCCGTTTCACCATGCTCGGCCACACCGGGCCACCCCGGGCCACCCCGCAGACAGCCACAGGTCACCTTCAGCAGGCACCGGAACGGGCGCAACAGGCAGCAGCCGACCGCGATGCCTCAGGATCTCATCGGTCCGGTCGTAGTCTGGCCCGCATGCGCATGCTCCACCTCGGACTCCGCGTGACCGATCTGGATCGCTCGCTCGCCTTCTACATGGCACTCGGCTACACCGAGCTCGGTCGCGTCCCGGACACCCCGTTCGGCAGCCTCACCATGCTCCAGCTGCCCGACGACCCGTTCGTCAGCCTCGAGCTCGTACATGACCCGGCGAGACCGGTGACCGACGCCAGCGCCGTCAACCACCTCGTCGTCCAGACCGACAACCTCGACGCGACGATTGCTGATCTCGCAGCCCGCGGCGTACCGGCCGAACCACCCACCGAGCCGGGACCGGGGCTCCAGACAGCCTGGCTGACCGACCCGGACGGCGACCGGATCGAACTCGTGCAGTGGCCAGCCGGACACGCTCCAGGCATGACGGTCGCCGACATGGACGGCACGTGATCGGGCGTCCGAGCACTAGACCGTCAGCCATCTCCCAACCGCACAGACGTGCTCCGCAGTCGTCGACCAGCCTGCCGCGGCATCGTGACCACGCCCAGCGACTCCGCGGCGAAGTCCCGTCCCTGCCTGGTCAGCCGTTCGCGGCATCGACAGCCTCGATCACGCGGAGGTCGTCGCGGACCGCCCAGTGCTCGGTCAAGTGGTCGCCCTCGACGGCGAACACGTGGAGCTGCTGCCAGGCGATCTGCGCGCCGCTCGGCGCCCGGTCTCCGAGCCAGGGCATCCCGGTGCCGACGTGCTTGCCGTGCAAGGTCACCCACACCGCGATCCGGCCGTCATCGAGGGTGCCCCAGCCGTGAAGCTCCGCTCTCCGCCCCTCGAAGCTTCCTTCGATCCAGCCCCAGACCATGTCCCAGGTCTCCGGCCCGCGCTGCCCACTGACGTGGTCGTGCAGATCGGGGCTCATCATCGCCTGAAAGTCTGGCTCGCCGTCCGCGATCCAGCGGGCATAGGCCTGCGCGACTTGCGCGGGTTCGAGCACGGACCCACTGTGACACAACGTTGCGGGCCTTCTTGATTGAGCCTGCGCCTGGACCGACGGTCGCCACGCGCTGCCGTCGATGGTTGGAGCCCGCATCAGTCCGGGAGCCCGCACCAGCGGTCAGGACCCGACCTGCGCACCTTCCGCGACGTTGGCTCGCAGGTGCCCCAGCAGCACGCGCAGGACGTCCAGCTCGGCATCGGTGAGCCCGGCGCGCAGCCGGGAGTCGTACTCCTGGGCGACCGCCCGCAGTCGCTGGAACGCCTCCTCCCCCGCCGCAGTCAGCTCGACGACGTGCACACGTCGGTTGGCGGGGTCGCGGCGGCGGGTGAGCAGACCGTCGGCCTCCATGCCGTTGAGGTGATGGGTGAGCGTCGCGTCCTGGATGCCGACGGCCGCGGCGAGCTCGCGCTGGTTCGCCGTTGGCCTGCCCTTCAGTGCCAGCAGCACAAGCCAGGTCGGGCGGGAACCGCCTGCCCGCGCCAGCGCCGCGTCGAATGCCCGACCGACGTCGCGGGCAACGCCTGCGAGCTCGAGGCCGATCGGGACCTGCGTGGGGCGGGACACCGGAGAACTCTATCGTTCGACGTCTAACCGCGCTGGTAGCGACATGGAGCCTCCGTATTCAGCCACGTGCGCCGTCCATGCCGCAGGTGGCCAAGTACGGAGGCTCTCGCCTATCCGGCGAGGGGCGAGGTCAGGTCGTAGACCGTCTGGCCGCCGACGGTTGTCGAGGCGAAGCTCGCCTGCACCCACGCCGAGATCTGGCTGCTGGTGCTGTCCGAGCCGCCGCCGCCCGGACCGCCGCCCTGGCCGCCGCCGATGTAGTAGTGGATCTCGCCGTTGGCGACGTCGGCCTGGAACTGGGCCAGGGTCACCGCAGAGTCGGAGCCCGACCAGCCGCCGGTCGACATCACCGCGGTCCCGCTCGCCAACTCGAGCGAGGCTGCGCTATGGGAGGAGGACACGGCCGCCGACCAGGTCGACGTGGTCTTGCTCAGCAGTGCGGTGAGCTCCGCGCTCGTCGCACCGCCCATCCCGCCCGGCATTCCGCCGCCTGTGCCTTCACCGTCCGAAGCCTCGACACCCGCGGTCGAGCTCGACGTTGACCCTGTCGCCGACGTCCCTGCGGCCGACGTGTCGGAAGACGCGCCCGTCTCGGGCGGAGTGCCGTCGGGGCCACCCCGTCCCGTGCCGCCGAACCCGCCGCCAGGGCCGCCCATCGCGCTCGACGATGTCCCCACGGAGGGGATCGAGCCGCTGTGCGCGGTGGCCGCCGTCGTCACCGCGTACGCACTTGTGGCCGCGAGTCCGACCAGGGCCGCCGCGGCGATGCCGACCACCGCGGCCCGCCGCAGCGAAGCGAGGATGAGCCCCACAACCGCCACCACACCCGCAGCGAGGACGACCCACCGCACCCACGCGAACGACTCGCTCGAGCTCGCCAGCAGCACGAAGTCCCAGGCCGCGGACGCGGCGACGGCGAGCGCCAGCGCACCCCGCAGGACGGGCGATGACCGACGCCCCCAGAGCGCGACCGTGCCGATCCCGACGAGCGCGGCGATGCCCGGCGCCAGCGCGACTGTGTAATACGGGTGCATCGTGCCGCTCATGAAGCTGAGCACCAGCCCGGTCACCAACGTCCAGCCGCCCCACAGCAGGAACGCCGCCCGGAGCCGGTCGGTGCGCGGGGCGCGCAGCGTGACCCACAGACCCGCCACCAGCAGGATCAACGCGGCGGGCAGCAGCCACGACACCTCGAACGCGATCTCGCCGGTGAACAGCCGGGTGATTCCCGCGGCGCCGCCGAACCCGGTGTTGCCGCTCCCGCCCCCGCCGCCGCCGTTGCCACTCCCGCCGACGAGCCGCCCGATGCCGTTGTAGCCCAACGCCAGCTCCAGCAGCGAGTTGTTCGTGGAGCCGCCGATGTAGGGCCGGTCGGCCGCGGGCCACAGTTCGACCAGCGCGATGAACCAGCCCGCCGAGACGATCATTGCGACGAGCGCGGCGAGCAGTTGCAGGATGCGCGTGCGCAGCCGGGTCGGCCCGGCCACCAGGTAGACGAGCCCGAACGCGGGCACCACCAACAGCGCCTGGCCCATCTTCGTCAGGAACCCGAAGCCGACGGCGGCGCCTGCGCCCAGCAGCCACCACGTAGAGGCCCTGACCGAGACCGCATCGACCGCCCGCACGAGGGCGTATCCCCCCGCCACGAGCAGCAGGGTGAGCATCGCGTCGGGGTTGTCGAACCGGAACATCAGCACCGCGACGGGCGTGAGGGCCAGCGCAGCGCCCGCGACGAGCCCGGCGACCGACCCCGCCCAGCGACGCACCGCGCCGTAGAGCAGGCCGACCGAGGCGACGCCCATCAGTGCCTGCGGCGCCAGCAGACTCCACGAGGAGAACCCGAACATCCGCGCGGACAGCACCATCACCCACAGGGCGGCGGGTGGCTTGTCCACCGTGATCGCGTTGCCGGAGTCGAGCGACCCGAACAGCCACGCCTTCCACGACTGAGTACCGGCCTGCACCGCCGCGGCGTAGAACTCGTTCGCGTTGCCGGAGGCCGAGAGGTCCCACAGGTACAACACGGCAGTGCCCGCCAACAGGACGAGCAGGGCGGGCCGGATCCAGGCAGGCTCATCGGCAGGCCCGCGCAGCACGCGGCGCGACCAGGACGCCGTCGGGGGTGATGCCCCGCGATGGCGTCCCGGATCGGTGCCCGGAGTCGGACGGGGTGGCGACAGAGTCGCGGTGCTCACAAGGTCTCCCTGGGTGGGTATCGGCGTCGACTGCCAGCGTGGCTGTCGGCGCTGTCGCGTCCCTGTGCCCATCCTGTGGGATCTCTGTGCGCCGGGTTTCCCCGGCCGCGTGCAAAGATCACGCCTCGCCATCTACCGTGGAGAGGTGCAGCACCTCATCGCAATCGGCATCGCACTGGTGTCAGCGGTGTGCTACGCCGTCGCCGCGGTGCTGCAGCAGCGGGAGGCGTCCCGACATGACAAGCACGGCATCGAGCTGATCCTGGACCTGCTGCGTCGGCCGCGCTGGTGGCTGGCGATCACATCGACGGTGAGCGGCGCCGCGCTGCACGTCGTCGCCCTACGGTTCGGGCCCCTCACGCTGGTGCAGCCGCTGGGGGTCTCGGCGCTGGTCTTGGCGCTGCCGTTGGGGGCGTGGTTCGGGCAGCGACGGGTGTTGCGCGCGGAATGGGCCGCGGCAGGTGCTGTGGTGCTGGGCCTGCTGGCGGTGCTGACGCTGGCGCCTCGCCACGTTCCAGCGCCTGCCGTGCCGCCGACGGAGCTGGCCATCGCCATCGGCTGTTGCCTGGCCTTCCTGCTCCTCTGTGTCGCCGTGAGCACCTGCATGCCACGCAAGGCCGCTCCCGTCGTGCGCGCCGTCGGGTCGGCAGCCTGCTTCGGCTTCGCCTCGGCCATGGCCCGGCTGGTCGTCGCGGGCACCGGCCCCATCGTGTTCCCGATGATCGCCTGCGCGTTCTTCGCCGTCACCGGCATGCTGATGATCCAGGCCGCCTACCGTGACGGTGGCCTGGGCGCGCCGCTGGCCACCTGCACGATCGTCGACCCGGTCACCGCGTCCGGCATCGGCATCGTGCTGCTCGGCGAGCACCTGCGCCTGGGCATCGCGGGCGGGGCGGTGGGCTTCGCGGGTCTGGCCGCGACCGTCGTCGGGCTCACCGTGCTGACCCGCAGCCACCACGAGCCCAAGACACCCGCTGCGGTGAGCTGAGCGACGGTCAGTCGATCAGGCGCGCCGCCGCGCGCACTGGGTGAGGTCGAGGCTTGCGCACGAGCTACGTGACAGCGGCAGGTGCGCGACCGGTGCCTGCGGGTCCGGCGTAGGCCTGGGCGAAGCTCATCCACTCGATCGCGGTCAGTCCGCTGACCTGCAGCGCGGTGTCGACGAGATGGCGGCGCTGGGTGACGGTCAGGCAGAAGTCCAGCGCGGGCCCCGTGACCCGGTCCTCGGCGTCGGGCGCCCCCCAGGTCCAGGTGCTGCCGTCCGGCGCGGCCAGCTCCACGCGGATCGGCGCGGCAGGCACCTGCCGGTCGTTTACGAGGTAGCTGTAGGCGCGGGCGCCGATGCCGATGTGCGCGACGTGCCGCAGCCGCGCGGTGGGCTCCCGGCGCACCCCGAGCGCGTCGGCCACGTCCTGGCCGTGCGCCCACGTCTCCATGATCCGTGCGGTGAGAGCGGAGGCCGCGCTCATCGGCGGTCCGAACCACGGCACGCGCATCGCGGGGTCCAACGGGCGGAACGCGGCGAGCAGGCGGGATCGGGTGTCGTCGAACCAGGCCAGCACCTCGGCCCCGGTGCGGCACCGATGTGCCGCCGCGACCCCGTCGGGATCCGGTTCCCCATGCTCGGCCCGGAACGTGTCCGGGTCGAGCGCCGATTCCACCGCGGCGTCGTCGTAGTAGGCGAGGTGGGTGACCTGGTCGAGGATCGACCAGCCTGGCGCGGGCGTGGCCTGCCGCCACCCCTCCTCGCCGAGCGGCACGAGCAGGGCTCGCAACACGGCCGACTCCGCCGCCAGGTCCTCGGCGAGATCAGACATCGAGACGCGCACGGCCTTATTCCACCACCGCGAGCGGCTGCCCGCTTTCGACCTGGTCTTCCTGCTTGACGTGCAGCGCGGTGAGAACGCCGTCCACCGGCGCGGCCACCGTGTGCTCCATCTTCATCGCCTCCAGCACCACCAGGACCTGCCCGGCGACGACCGACGCGCTGAGCTGCGCCGCCACCCGCACCACCGCGCCTGGCATCGGCGCGAACAGCGACCCGGCGTGGCCGAGGGCGTCCGGGTCGGGGAAGCGCGGCAAGCGGGCCAGCGCGGCCGACCCGGCGGCGTCGTCGACGAACAGCATGTCCTCCACCTCGATCGACGCGACGTTCTCGCCGCCGGTCTAGATCACGTCCTTGAAGCGGTCGGCGAACCGCAGCACGCCGTCGTCGTCGAAGCGCCCGACGTCGCCGGAGTGGAACCAGCCGTGCGCGAACGCCGCCGCGGTGGCCTCGGGGTTGTCGAGGTAGCCGGTCATCGTGGACGGGCCGCGGTAGACGATCTCGCCCAGCTCGCCCGAGGGAAGCAGCGCGCCGTCCGGGCCCATGATCGCGACCTGGACCCCGGTGAGCGGGGTGCCGACCGCGCCGATGTGGGTGAGCGGGTGCTCGGGCCGGAACAGTGTGGTGATCGTGCTCATCTCGGTCTGCCCGAAGAGCAGGGCGAAGTCGCAATGCCATTCCCGCCCGGCAGGCTCCTCCTGCTTGCGTCCCCCGGAGAACCCTTCGAGACACGCCCTGATCAGGGCGTCGGGCATCGGCGCCATCGCGTAGACCGCCCGTTTCAGCGACGAGAGGTCGCGCCCGGCGAACGAGGGGTGCTCCAACGCCGCCCGGTACATCATCGGCAGGCCGAACACCTGCGTGATCCGCTCGCGTTCGACGAGGTCGAGGAAGGTGCCCGGGACGAACCCGCGCACCACGTGGATCGTGGCGCCAACGAGCACGGCGGGCGTGCAGAACGCGTTGAGCTGCGCGGTGTGGAACATCGGCATCATGGCCAAGAAGCGGTCGGTGCCCGACCATCCGGAGTCCAGCGCCGCGGACATCGACTCCAGGTAGACGGCCAGGTGGCTCGCCACCACGCCTTTCGGGAACGACGTCGTGCCCGACGTGTAGAGGTAGGTCAGCGGATCGCGGTCGGCGACCTCCGCGGTCGGGCTGTAGGTGTCCTCCGCCTCCCGGTCGGCCAGCGTGATCCACAACCGGTCGGCGGGCTCAGCGCGGTACTCGGCGGCCAGGCCCGGCAACACGATCACCTCGGTGACCCCGGTGGCTTTCAGCAGGGCCTCGCCCATCACGTCGGCGAGCTGGGTCTCGACGGCAAGGCCCTTCGCGCGCGAGTGGCCGAGCACATAGGCCACCTCGTCGGGCCGCCACCCGAGGTTGATCGGCACACAGACGACGCCGAGCTTCGCGCAGGCGTAGTAGACCGCGAGGAACTCCGCGCTGTTGCCCGACGCCAGCGCCAGCGCGTCGCCGCGGCTCCAGCCCGCGTGGGCGAGGCCGTGCGCGATCCGGTTGACCCAGTCGTCGAGCTGTCCGTAGGTGAGCCGCCGTTCACCGTCGACGATGGCGAGGTGGGCAGGCCGGGCCGCAGCGGTGCGAGTGAGCGAGTCGCCGACGTTGACGCGGTGGATGAGGTCGGTGTTCGCGGACAGCCGGACGTCGCGTTCTGCCGTCATGGTCAGTAGCTCCTGGGTAGACCGAGACTGTGTTGCGCCACGTGCCCACCGAACGACGCGGCGATGGCCCCGACCGACGCGCGCAAGTCGCGATGCTCGTCGCTCTCGAGAAAGTCCACGGCGACTCCAGTGATTCGGTTCACTGATGGTGACGGTACCGCCGCGCTGCCATTCAAGCGGTTGATCACCGGGAGTGGTGCCAAGAGTGCACCAGGGCCACTGTGACACCACTCTCGCCAATCACCGGGCCGGGTAGGTGCCGATGCTGCGCCATGATCGTCGCCAGTGGTGGCACAGGTTCGCTGGCGCACCTGCGGCACCACTTCTGGTGAGCACCGACCGGCCGAAGCGCGGGGCGGACGCTCGCCGCCCGCGAGTGGACAAGCTCGTCATCACCGTCGCCCCGGTGATCCGCGGCCGACGTCGTCGAGCACCCGGCCGAACGTCTGTGACGCGCCAGCGCGGTCGGCGGGCGTGCCGTCCGGCGCGGCCAAGGTGATCAGCGCCTTCCAGAGGGCCCATCCCCTCGCCCTGGCCCACGCGGCGTCGTCCAGCGCGGTCCCGCGGCGGAACCGCTCCCGGCTGGGGCCGTCGAACAGCGTCCAAGCGATCACGAGGTCGCAGGCGGGGTCGCCGACCCCGCAGGTGCCGAAGTCGAGCACGGCCGACAGCCGTCCTGCGTCGTCGACGAGGAGGTTGCCCACCGCGACGTCGCCGTGGAACCACACCGGCGCCGGGGTCCAGGTGGCCGCGAGCGCCTCCGCCCACGCCGTCGACGCCGCGGCCCGGTCGATCCGCTCTCCGAGCGTGCTCAGCGCCGCGCGGGTCTCGCGGTCGTAGACGGCGAGGTCACCGCCTCGGTAGAAGGAATGCGCGCCTGCAGGCGGACCGCCCGGCACGTCGGCGCCCCAGAGCGCGCGGAGGAAGTCCGCGACGTCGTCGGCGAACGCGACGAGATCGGCAATGCGGCCTGCGGAGGCGGGGCGGCCGTCAATCCACCGCCGCACCGACCACGGCCAGGGAAACCCGGGGCCCGGGGCGCCGAGGGCGAGCGGCGCAGGGATCGGCAACGGCAGGTGCGGCGCCAGCCGCGGCAGCCACGTGTGCTCCTTGCCGACCGCCGCGACGTAGTGCTCGGCGGTCGGCAGCCGCACGGTCATGGCGTCGCCGAGGCGGAAGGTGCGGTTGTCCCAGCCGCTCTCGGCGACCGGCACCACCGGGAGCCCCGCCCACGCCGGGAACTGCCGCGCGACCAACGCGGCAGCAAGCTCGGCGGTGATGGCGTCGCGGGTGATCACCTGACCAGTTTCCCCGATCCCGAGTCACGACACCCGGGGCGGTCAGCGGCTCGGGGTTTGCAGCAGGGTGGCACTGCTGCGACTGGGTCGCAGCAGTGCCACCCTGCTGCGATGTGGGCGGCCTCCTGCGATGTGGGCGGCCTCCTGCTGCGATGTGGGCGGCCTCCTGCTGCGATGTGGGCGGCCCCTGCGCGCTACGTCGCGTTGCCCGCGAACTGGGCGTTGTAGAGGCGCCAGTACGCGCCGTGCGCGGCGAGGAGCTCGTCGTGGGTGCCCTGCTCGACGATCGACCCGGCCTCCATCACCAGGATCAGGTCGGCGTCGCGGATCGTGGACAGGCGGTGGGCGATGACGAAGCTCGTGCGGTCGCTGCGCAGTGCCGCCATGGCCCGCTGCACCAGCACCTCGGTGCGGGTGTCGACCGAGCTGGTGGCCTCGTCGAGGATCAGCAGTGACGGGTCGGCGAGGAACGCGCGGGCGATCGTGATCAGCTGCTTCTCACCTGCGGAGACGTTGGAGCCCTCCTCGTCGATCAGGGTGTCGTAGCCCTCGGGGAGGCTGCGCACGAACCGGTCGACGTAGGTGGCCTCCGCCGCGGCCAGTAGCTGCTCGGGCGTCGCCGATGGGCTGCCGTAGGCGATGTTGTCGCGGATGGTGCCACCGAACAGCCAGGTGTCCTGCAACACCATGCCGACGCCCGAGCGCAGTTCGTCGCGGGTCATCGTGGCGGTGTCGACGCCGTCGAGGGTGATCCGGCCACCGTCCAGCTCGTAGAACCGCATGATCAGGTTGACCAGGGTGGTCTTGCCCGCCCCGGTCGGCCCGACGATCGCGACGGTCTGGCCGGGCTCGGCCACCAGCGAGAGGTCCTCGATCAGCGGCTGGTCAGGCAGGTAGGAGAACCGGACGTGCTCGAACGCCACCCGGCCCCGCTTCTGCTCGCGCACGGCGGGGACCGCCGGGTCCGGAGCCTCCTCCGGCGCGTCCAGCAGCTCGAACACCCGCTCGGCCGACGCGACGCCGGACTGCAGGAGGTTCGCCATCGATGCGGCCTGGGTCAGCGGCTGGGTGAACTGCCGTGAGTACTGCACGAAGGCCTGCACGTCGCCGAGGCTCATCGCCCCCGACGCCACCCGCAGGCCGCCGACGACGGCCACGGCGACGTAGTTGAGGTTCCCGATGAACATCATCGACGGCATGATGATCCCGGAGATGAACTGCGCGCCGAAGCTCGCGCCGAACAGCTCCTCGTTCTTCGCCGAGAACGCGGCTTCGACCTCGCTGCGGCGTCCGAACACGCGCACGAGCTCGTGTCCGGTGAACGCCTCCTCGATCTGGCCGTTGAGCGCACCGGTGTGGCGCCACTGCGCCACGAAATGCTTCTGGCTGCGCTTGCCGATGGCGCGGGTCAACCAGACCGACAGCGGGACGGTGACCAGCGCGATGAGCGCCAGCAGCGGCGACACCACAATCATCACGGCCAGCACGCCCACGACCGTGAGGATCGACGTGACGAGCTGGCTCATCGTCTGTTGCAGGCTGGTGGAGACGTTGTCGATGTCGTTGGTGACGCGCGAGAGCACCTCGCCCCGCTGCCTGCCGTCGAAGTAGGCGAGCGGGAGCCGGTTGAGCTTGTCCTCGACGTCGCGGCGCAAGGTGTAGACCGTGCGCTGGACGATGCCGTTGAGCAGGTAGCCCTGCAGGTACCCGAATACCGACGCGCCGACGTAGATCGCGACGACGGACAGCAGGATGAGCCCGAGCGTCGAGAAGTCGACGCCGACGCCGGGCACGACGTGCTGGTTCTCGATGACGCTCGCGACCGTTGCGTTGCCAGCCGCCCGCGCCGCAGCCGCCGCCTGTTCCGCGGAGACCTCCGCGGGAAGCTGCTTTCCGATGATGCCCGCGAAGATCACGTCGGTGGCCTGGCCGAGGATCTTGGGGCCGACCACGTTCAGGGCCACCGACACCACGCCGAGGGCGAGGACGGCGATCACGCCCCAGCGGTGGGGGCGCAGCAGGCCGATCAGCCGCCGGGCCGACGGGCCGAAGCTCGACGCCTTCTCGACCGGCTGGCCCGCGCCCGCCCACGGCGGGCCTCCTCCGCGGCGCTGTGCGGCCATCCCGCGCGCGGCGGAGACGGTGTCCGCGTCCTGCCGCGGCCCACCGCCCTTGGTCCGCGCCGGGGCGCTCATGCGACAGCCTCCTGCGCGGCGTGCTGGGACTCGACGATCTCGACGTAGGTCGGGCAGGACGCCAACAGCTCGTCGTGACGTCCGATGCCGACGACCTGGCCGCCGTCGAGCACGATGATCTGGTCGGCGTCGGCGATCGTGGAGACCCGCTGGGCGACGATCACGACCGTCGCGTCGGCGGTGACCGGCTTGAGCGCCGCCCGCAGCCGCGCGTCGGTGGTGAGGTCGAGCGCGGAGAACGAGTCGTCGAAAAGGTAGATCTCGGGTCGGCGCACCAGCGCGCGGGCGATCGCGAGCCGCTGGCGCTGGCCACCGGAGACGTTGGTGCCGCCCTGCGCGATGGGTGACGCGAGGCGTTCGGGCATGTCACGCACGAAGTCGGCGCCCTGCGCCACCTCCAGCGCGGCCCACAGCTCCTCGTCGGTGGCGTCGGGGTTGCCGTAGCGCAGGTTGCTCGCGACCGTGCCGGAGAACAGGTAGGGGCGCTGCGGCACCAGGCCGATGCGCCGCCACAGGTCGTCCGGCTCGATCTCGCGCACGTCGACGCCGTCGACGAGCACCGCGCCCGCTGTGGCGTCGAACATCCGCGGCACCGTCGAGAGCAGCGTCGTCTTGCCTGCGCCCGTGCTGCCGATGATGGCCGTCGTCTGCCCGGGGAGCGCCGTGAAGGACACGTCGCGCAGCACCGGAGCCGCTGCGCCCGGATAGCAGAACGTGACGTCGTCGAAGATCAGCTGCCCGTCGGAGCGCAAGGGCGTGACCGGGGCGAGCGGGGGCTCCACCGTGCCCACCGTCTGCAGCACGTCCATGATCCGGTCGGCGCACACGGACGCGCGCGGGATCATGATCGCCATGAACGTGGCCATCATGACCGCCATGAGGATCTGCAGCAGGTAGGCGAGGAACGCGGTCAGTGCGCCGATCTGCATCTGGCCCGCGTCGATAAGAGCGGCACCGAACCACAGGACCGCCACGCTCGACACGTTCAGCACCAACATGACGATCGGGAAGATCAGCGCCTGCAGCCGTCCCGCGGCGATGGCGACCTGGGTGACGTCGGTGTTGGCCCGGTCGAACCGCGCGACCTCCACCGGCTCGCGGACGAACGCCCTGACCACCCTGATGCCGGTGATCTGCTCGCGCAGCACACGGTTGATGCCGTCGATCCGCTCCTGCATGAGCCGGAACTTGGGCACCATCCTTACGATGACCATGCCGATCGAGACGATGAGCACGGGCACGCTCACCACCATCAGCCAGGAGAGGCCGACGTCCTCCCGCAGGGCCATGACCACGCCGCCGATGCACATGATCGGCGCGGACACCAGCATCGTGCAGGACATCAGCACCAGCATCTGCACCTGCTGGACGTCGTTGGTGCTGCGGGTGATCAGTGAGGGCGCGCCGAAGCGGTTGAGCTCGCGCGCTGAGAACTCGCCGACGCGGTGGAAGACCGAGGAGCGGACGTCGCGGCCGAAGCCCATCGCGGTGCGCGCTCCGAAGTAGACTGCGGCGATCGAGCAGACGATCTGCAGCAGGGTGACGGCCAGCATCCAGCCACCGGTGTCCATGATGTAGCCGGTGTCGCCGCGAGCGATGCCGTTGTCGATGATGTCGGCGTTGAGGCTGGGCAGGTAGAGCGCGGCCATCGTGCCCACGAGCTGCAGCCCGAGCACGGCGAGCAGCGCGTCGCGGTACGGGCGCAGGTGGTTGCGCAAGAGGCGGATCAGCACGGTCAGTGCTCCCCGTTCATGTCGTGGTCTCGACGGAGAAGGCCATCGAGCAGGATGCCGACGATCTGTTCGGGCGTCAGCGGATTTCCGTCATTGATGAACGGGTGGCTCGAGGCGAACACCAGCATCCGCAGCGCCGCCGCAACCTCCGACGGTGGCACCCGCAGCTGGGTGCGGGCGTCGCCGATGAGCTCGACGATCGCCTCGCGGAACTCCTCGTTGATCAGCCGCGGCCGATCTTCGGGTGGCGGACGCTGCATGCCGAGTGCGTGGATGAGCGCGAACACGGTGTCGAGGCGGCCCTGCAGGATCGCGACCAGCGCCACCAGGCGAGCCCGCAGCGAGAGGGCACGGTCGATCGCCCTGACCGCCGCGAGTGCGGGCGACGGATCGAAGGCCCGCTCGGTGACCGCACGGATCAGTGCCTCCTTGTCGTCGAAGACCCGGAAGATCGTGCCCTCGGCGACGTCGGCGGCTTCGGCGATCTGCCGCGTGGTGACGCCTGGGCCATGCCCGAGCACGAGCGGCAACGTCGCCTTGATCAAGGCCTCGCGCCGCTGCGCCGGCGGCATGCGCCGCGCGCGCTCGGTACGGACGATCATGCCACCACCGTAGATGAGCGCGCACTCACTAGCCAAACCGGGGGTCCGGGTCCGGTTACCGGCGGGTAGGTCCCGCTGACGACGTACCGACCAGCGCCAAGCACTGGCTAGTGCGGTGTCCAGGAACGTTGCCGGGGTGATCGCGGGATCCAGGCGGCGTCTCGCAAGGCGCCGCCCGAAGCTCATACCGGGCGTCTTCGCGAGGGCGGCAACGCCGCGAGGTGTCGTCTGGGCCCGCGAGGACCCGGTGAACGTTTCTGGACACCGCACTAGGGTGGACCCGCCGCATGATCGCCATCCCGACGGGGGAACACGCGTGAAGCCATTCGTGATCAACAAGCACGGCCGACTGGTCTTCCCCGCCACCGTTCTCGGCGAGTTGGACTTTGCGGTGCTGCACACGCTCGACCAGTTCACCGCCGTGATCGGCCGCGACTTCGAGGCCAAGGCGCCCACCGGAAGCGATATTCGCCAACGGGTGGAATCCGGCGCCTACACCGACCGTTTCGGGCTGCTGCGCGATCTCGGGCAGAACCTCTTCTGGGTGAACCGCTACTCGATGACGATGTTCGACAAGCGGCCGACGCGGTGGCGCGATCTTCCCAGGCGGCGCGACGACGTCTTCCTGCCGGTGCTCACCCCGTGGGAGGACGGCGACGCGAAGGTCGCAGCCGTCAAGCAGGCGTGGAACGAGCTGCCGTCCGCGTGGGACGAGGCGGCCGAGCAGCACATCTTCGACCTGCTCTTCGACCTCTACCGACACAAGCGCCACCACGCGACCGAGCTGCCCGCAGTCAAGCCGACCGTCGCCGAGTTCCTGGAGCGGCCCGGCGCACTCACCTGGGTCGTGCCGGAGCACGATCCGGACTACCCGACGTTCGGGCTGAGCGAGATCATCGACGCCGAGGGGCCCGTTCCCGAGCTGGAGGCGCTCAAGCGGTGGGCCATGGTGCTGCACAACCAGTACCCGTGGGAACGCTCGCGCACCGAGCTGCGCCCGGTGTCGGAGATCGGCGACGACGACTGGGTGATCGCGTTTCACCCGCACAACCGCGACGTCATCGCGTTCCTCGACCGGGTGCGCACCGGCACCGGGCCCGCACACGCCGCGGCCAAGCCCACCGTCACCGCGGTCGCTCCGATCCGGCCCTACCCGCCGGTCAGGGTGGCCGAGGCGTTCCGCGTGCAGCCGCGGATCGAGGCGCTGGCAGTAGCCCGTGGCGAGATCGTTTGCGACAACGCCGACGTCGTGCGCAACGCGAGCTTCTCATGGTCGCCGATGAGCGCCGACGAGATCCGCACCAAGACCGGCATCGCGCAACGGCGCTACACCGCCTACGACATCAACCACCTCGCGCTTGAGGCCGCCAAGGGCGCGCTCGCGCACGCCGGGCGCACCGCGGAGGAGATCGGCGCCGTGCTGGTGGCCACCTGCACCAGCGACCGGCTGATCCCCTCGATGTCCACCTGGCTCTCGGGGGAGCTCGGCATCCTCCAGACGCACTGTTCCGCCGACATCGTCGCGGCCTGCGCGGGCCTGCCATACGGCCTCTCGGAGGCGGTACGCCTGCTGCAGGAGGTCGACCGGCCGGTGCTGCTGGTGTGCGTGGAGAAGTTCTCCGACAAGATCGGCGCCGTCCGGACGTCCAGGATGATCTTCGGGGACGGCGCGGCCGCGCTCGTCGTCGCGCCCGCGCCGGAAGGCGAGGCCGGCGACGTCCACGTGCTGAACACTTACGCCAGCGGCCCGTGGACGCAGGTGAACTCGATCATCTGGCCGAACCCGGAGTTCGACAACGACATCACCGTCTACGGACCGGAGGTGAAGGCGCTCGCGGGTCGCTACCTCGTGCAGATGATCGAGGAGCTGGGCAACGAGCCCGGCCTGAACGGTGGCACGCTGCTGGACGACGTCGAATTGATCGTGCCTCACCAGGCCAACAAGACGATGATCCTTCAGCTCGCGGCGACGGCAGGCGTCAGCGCCGACCAGCTGTACTTCAACATCGAGACGATGGGCAACGTTTCCTCAGCGTCCATCCCGATCGCCATCGCCGACGCGGTGCGCGACAAGGTGATCACCAGACCCACCCGCGTCTTCGGCCCTGGCTTCGGCGCGGGCGCGGTCGGCGGATACGCGGTGCTGACCGTCGACCCGGCGATCATCGCCCCTGAAGTGATCTTGGCGGGGCCCGAGCCAGACGGGTCGACCACCGCCTCCACAACGAGCGAGGACATCGCCGCGGCGTTCGGCGAGTAGCGCACTGACATCGCAGCAGGGTGACACCGCTGCGACCCAGCCGCAGGAGTGTCACCCTGCTGCAGACCCGGACCCACCCCAAGAGAGAGATCTCCGTCAACGGCGGGCTGGACATGTAGGTCACCCGGCCTCCGGAGGTCCTCCGGGTCGGCGTGATCTCCAGGAGTGGTGCCAGCGGTGCACTCGGGCGCCGCCGGCACCACTTCCGACGATCACGGGCGGCGGCCGGGCGTGGCGTTCGGCACTTGCGGACGAAACCTCGACCGATCTCAGTATCGGCTCCGCCATTCGGTTCACGGTGCGAGATCCTGCCCGGATAGCGGATGTCTCTTCGCGCTCAGCGGCATGGTGCGCGGACCGGGGCGGGTGTCCCATGGAGCGCGTGCCAAAGACCGTGAACATCGGACCCGCCCCCCTCTCCCCATCCGACGTCGTCGCCGTCGCCCGCGAAGGCGCCTCGGTGGCGCTGTCCGCCGAGGCCGAGCACGAGTTGGAGGTCGGCCGCAAGGTGGTCGACGCCCTCGCAGACGACACCGCACCGCACTACGGCATCTCGACCGGGTTCGGTGCGCTGGCCACCCGCCATATCCCCCTCGAGAAGCGCGCTCAGCTGCAGCAGTCATTGGTGCGCTCGCACGCGGCGGGCAACGGGCCGGAAGTGGAGCGCGAGGTCGTGCGGGCGCTGCTGCTCCTGCGGCTGTCGACGCTCGCCACCGGCCGCACCGGGGTACGCCCCGAAACGGCGCGGGCCTACGCCGCGCTGCTCTCGGCCGGGATCACGCCCGTCGTGGCGGAGTACGGCTCACTCGGCTGCTCCGGCGACCTCGCCCCGCTGGCCTCGTGCGCGCTCACCGTGATGGGCGAGGGCATGGTCCGCAACGCCGCGGGGACGCTCCTACCGGCAGCCGACGCGCTCGCCGAGGCCGGGATCGCGCCCGTCGTGTTCGCCGAGAAGGAGGGCCTCGCGCTGATCAACGGAACCGACGGCATGCTCGGCATGCTGGTGCTCGCCGCGCACGACCTGCGACTGCTCCTCCGCACGGCCGACATCACGGCGGCGATGAGCGTCGAGGCGCTTCTGGGCACCGACGCGGTGTTCGCCGCCGACCTGCAGGCCTTGCGCCCCCATCCCGGCCAGGAGCGCAGCGCCGCCAACCTGCGCGCCCTCCTGCGCGACTCGGCGATCATGGACAGCCACCGCAACCCGGACTGCACGCGCGTGCAGGACGCGTACTCCCTGCGCTGCTCGCCGCAGGTGCACGGGGCGGTGCGGGACACGCTCGAGCACGCCGAGACCGTCGCGGCCCGTGAGCTGCAGGCGGCGATCGACAACCCGGTGGTGCTGCCCGACGGGCGCGTCGAGAGCAACGGCAACTTCCACGGCGCACCGCTGGGCTACGTGCTGGACTTCCTCGCGATCGCGGTCGCCGACCTGGCCTCGATCTCGGAGCGACGCACCGACCGGTTCCTCGACGTCGCCCGCTCCGGCGGCCTGCCGCCGTTCCTCGCCGACGACCCGGGCGTCGACTCCGGCCACATGATCGCCCAGTACACGCAGGCCGGGATCGTGTCGGAGCTCAAGCGGCTCGCCGCCCCCGCTTCGGTCGACTCCATCCCGTCCTCTGCCATGCAGGAGGACCACGTTTCGATGGGCTGGTCGGCGGCCCGCAAGCTGCGCCGGGCCGTCGACGGGCTGGGCAGGGTGCTCGCGATCGAGTTGCTCACCGCCGCCCGCGCGCTCGATCTGCGGACCCCGTTCGCCTCCGCCCCCGCGACCGCCGCGGTGGTCGCCGGGCTGCGGGCGCACGTCGCGGGGCCCGGTCCGGACCGCCACCTCGGACCCGAGATCGACGCCGCCCACCTGTTCGTCACCACCGGAGCGGCCGTCGCCGCCGCCGAGGCCATCACCGGACCCCTGCGCTGACCCCCTGCACTGATCCCACGGGGCTGACACACTCGTGCACGGAAAGGTGGCCCTGGCCGCCTTTTCCGCGCACGGCCGAGAAAAGGAGGCACATTGGAGGGCGCACGCCCCGTCCGCGCGCCGCGCGGCACCACCCTGACCGCCCGGTCGTGGCAGACCGAAGCACCGCTGCGCATGTTGCAGAACAACCTCGACCCCGAGGTGGCCGAGCGGCCCGATGATCTCGTCGTCTACGGCGGCACCGGTCGCGCCGCCCGCGACTGGCGCTCCTTCGACGCCATGGTGCGCACACTGACCACGTTGGCCGACGACGAGACGATGCTCGTCCAGTCCGGCAGACCGGTGGGTGTCCTGCGGACCCACGAGTGGGCACCGCGGGTGCTGATCGCCAACTCCAACCTCGTCGGCGACTGGGCGACCTGGCCGGAGTTCCGCCGCCTCGAACAGCTCGGCCTGACCATGTACGGCCAGATGACCGCGGGCTCGTGGATCTACATCGGCACGCAGGGCATCCTGCAGGGCACCTACGAGACGTTCGCCGCGGTGGCCGCCAAACGGTTCAGCGGGACGCTCGCGGGCACGCTGACCGTCACGGGCGGATGTGGCGGCATGGGCGGCGCGCAGCCCTTGGCCGTCACGTTGAACGGGGGCGTGTGCCTGGTCGTCGACGTCGACCCCGCTCGCCTGCAGCGCCGCGTCGAGCACCGCTACCTCGACGAGCTGGCCACCGATCTCGACGACGCCGTGACCCGCTGCGGGGCTGCCGTGCGCGAACGGCGCGCCTGGTCGGTCGGCGTCGTCGGGAACTGCGCCGAAGTGCTGCCTGAGCTGCTGCGCAGAGGGGTGGCCATCGACGTCGTCACCGACCAGACCTCGGCCCACGACCCGCTGTCCTACCTTCCGGTGGGAGTCGCCGTGGAGGACTGGGCGGACTACGCGGCGAGCAAGCCCGAGGAGTTCACCGACCGCGCGCGCGCCTCGATGGCCCGCCACGTTGAAGCCATGGTCGGGTTCCTGGACGCGGGCGCGGAGGTCTTCGACTACGGCAACTCGATCCGCGACGAGGCCCGCCACGGAGGGTTCGAGCGCGCGTTCGCGTTCCCCGGGTTCGTCCCCGCCTACATCCGGCCGCTGTTCTGCGAGGGCAAGGGACCGTTCCGCTGGGCGGCGCTGTCGGGCGACCCCGCCGACATCGCCGCCACCGACGAGGCCGTGCTCGACCTGTTCCCCGACAACGACCACCTGCACCGCTGGATCCGCGCCGCACAGGAGCGGGTCGCGTTCCAGGGCCTCCCTGCGCGGATCTGCTGGCTCGGGCAGGGCGAACGGGACAAGGCGGGGCTGCGGTTCAACGACATGGTGGCCGACGGGCGGCTGTCCGCGCCGATCGTCATCGGCCGTGACCACCTGGATACCGGCTCCGTCGCGTCCCCCTACCGGGAGACCGAGGCCATGGCCGACGGCTCCGACGCCATCGCCGACTGGCCACTGCTCAACGCGCTGACGGCGGCGTCGTCGGGCGCGACCTGGGTCTCGATCCACCATGGCGGCGGGGTCGGGATCGGCCGGTCGCAGCACGCCGGGCAGGTCAGCGTGGCCGACGGCACGGAGCTTGCGGCGGCCAAGCTCGCCAGGGTGCTGTCGAACGACCCGGCGATGGGCGTCCTGCGCCACGTCGACGCGGGCTACGAGGAGGCGCGCGCGACGGCCGCGGCGCAGGGCGTCCGGATCCCGATGGCGGAGGGGTGAGGCCTGCCCCGGGATCGCAGAGGGGTGACACCGCTGCCCCGGGATCGCAGCAGGGTGACACCGCTGCAACTGGGTCGCAGCAGGGTGACACCGCTGCAACTGGGTCGCAGCAGGGTGACACCGCTGCAACTGGGTCGCAGCAGGGTGACACCGCTGCGATCCCGGCGCGCCTCGACGACCTCGCCACCCTCGGGCGCGACGCCCGCACCGGGGGGTACCGGCGGTTCGCCTGGACCCCTGAGGACGGCGCTCTGCGGGAGTGGTTCGCGGGCGAGGCCGCCGCCCGCGGCCTCGACCTCGCCACCGACCGCGCGGGGAACCTGGTCGCCTGGTGGGGCAACCCGGACGCGGACGGGCCGGGCGTCGTCACCGGCTCGCACCTGGACTCCGTTCCCGACGGCGGCGCCTACGACGGCCCGCTCGGCGTGGTGTCCGCGTTCGCCGCGCTCGACGTCCTCCGTGCCGACGGACACACCCCGAGGACGCCGCTGGGCATCGCACTGTTCGGTGACGAGGAGGGCGCGCGCTTCGGCGTCGCCTGCGCCGGGTCCCGGATCCTCACCGGGGCGCTGGGCACCGACCGGGCGGCCGCGCTCACGGACACGGACGGGACGACGATGGCCGACGCCGTCTCCCGCACGGGCCTGCCGCGGCTGGGCCCCGACCCGGAGGCGCTGCGGCGGATCGGGACCTTCGTCGAGCTGCACGTCGAACAGGGCCGGGCGCTGGGCGATCTCGGCCGGGCGGTCGCGGTCGGCACCGCCATCCACCCCCACGGCCGTTGGCGCATCGACCTGGCCGGGCGCGCCGACCACGCGGGCACCACCCGCCTCACCGACCGCGACGACCCGATGCTCACCTTCGCCCGTGTCGTCCTCACCGCTCGCGCGGCCGCGCAACGCCACGGCGCGGTGGCGACCTGCGGCAAGGTCCACGTCGCCCCGAACGGCGTCAACGCGATCCCGTCGCACGTCATGGCCTGGCTGGACGCCCGAGGTGAGGACGCCGAGCGGGTGCGGGCTGTCGTCGCGGACGTCGCCGCCGTCGGCGGGACGCTCACCGAGGAGTCCTGGACCGACCGCACGCCCTTCGACGCCGCCCTCGCCGCGCGCCTGGCCGCCCTGCTGGACGATGCCCCCCTGCTGCCGACCGGGGCGGGGCACGACGCGGGTGTGCTGGCCGCCGCGGGGATTCCGACGGCCATGCTCTACGTCCGCAACCCGACGGGCATCTCGCACAGCCCCGAGGAGCACGCCGAGGACGCCGACTGCATGGCGGGCGTCAGCGCACTGGCCGCCGTCCTGCGGGAGCTCACATGACCGCCCGTGCGCGGAAACCGTCGCCAGGGACACCTTTTCCGCGCACGACCTATTGGGCCGAGGTCGCGCACCTGCCCGACGGGATCGCGGCGCGCGTCAGCCTCGACGTCGAGGATGGTCGGTTCACCGCGGTCCGCCCCGACTCCGAGCCGGGATCGGCGCAGCGATTGCCGGGCGTTGTGCTACCGGGGTTCGCCAACGCCCACAGCCACGCTTTCCACCGTGCGCTGCGCGGGCGCACGCACGCGGGCGGCGGTACGTTCTGGACTTGGCGGGAGGCGATGTACGCCGTCGCCGCCCGCCTCGACCCCGACTCCTACCGAACGCTCGCGACGGCCGTCTACGCCGAGATGGCTATGGCCGGGGTGACGGCGGTGGCCGAGTTCCACTACCTGCACCACGGCCCCGGCGGTGTGCCCTACGCGGACCCGAACGCGATGCGGGGCGCGCTGCGCGCGGCGGCGTCCGACGCGGGCATCTGCCTCACGGTGCTCGACACCTGCTACCTCACCGGCGGCTTCGACACCCCGCTGACCGGCCCCCAGCTGCGGTTCGGCGACCGGGACGCGGAGGCGTGGGCCGAGCGCGCGGCGGACGCGGACGGCGTGGCGGTGCACTCCGTGCGCGCGGTCCCGCGTGC
Source organism: uncultured Actinomycetota bacterium (assembly GCA_963826705.1). Taxonomy (GTDB): domain Bacteria; phylum Actinomycetota; class Actinomycetes; order Mycobacteriales; family Pseudonocardiaceae; genus Pseudonocardia. The sequence continues at coordinate 123,120 of CAWGYF010000013.1, read as the reverse complement.
GGCGCTGGCCGTCGTGGCGAAGGCCGCCGCGGGCCGCCCCCTGCACGTGCACCTGTCGGAACAGCCCGCCGAGAACGCCGCCTGCATCAGCCGCCACGGCGTGACGCCGACCGGTCTGCTCGCCGAGGAGGGTGTGCTGGCTCCCGCCGCGACGGCGGTACACGCCACGCACCTGACCGGCGCCGACATCGGCCTGCTCAGCGCCGCAAGCTGCGGGGTGTGCGTGTGTCCGACCACCGAACGCGACCTCGCCGACGGCATCGGCCCGGCCAGGGCGTTGCACGACGCGGGGGTGTCGCTGTCGCTCGGCAGCGACCAGCACGCCGTGGTCGACCTCGTCGAGGAGGCCCGCGCGCTGGAGATGCACGAGCGCCTGAGGACCGGCGAGCGCGGCCGGTTCACCCCTGCGCAGCTGCTCGCCGCGCTGACCAACCACGCCCCGCTGGCCAGGTCCAACGCGGGACGGCTGGCCGTCGGCGCGCCTGCGGATCTCGTCGCGGTACGGCTCGACACCGTCCGCACCGCGGGCGTCGACCCCGCACAGATCCTGTTCGCCGCGACGGCCGCCGACGTGGACACCGTCCTCGTCGAGGGCGAGGCGGTGGTGCGGGGCGGTGTCCACCGCCTCGGCGACGTCGGCGCCCTCCTCGCGTCGGCGATCGGAGCGCTCCGGTGAAGCACACCTTCGGGGGCTCGCGCACACTGCGGGACGTGTGTGCGACCTTCAAGAGGTGTGTGTGACCGCCCTCCTTGTCGCCGGGATTTCCGAGCTGACGACTCACGATCCGGCGGTCGGGACGATCGCGCGCGCGGCCGTCGTGGTCGCGGACGACCGCGTCGTGTGGGTGGGGACCGAGCGGTGCGCGCCGTCGGTCGACCGCCGTATCGACGTCGGCGGCCGGGCGGTCGTGCCGGGCTTCGTCGACGCCCACGCCCACCTCGTCTTCGCGGGCGACCGCTCGGCGGAGTTCGCCGCCCGCATGACCGGCGCGCGCTACGACGGCGGCGGGATCGCCTCCACGGTCGCCGCGACCCGTGCCGCGACCGACGACGAGCTGCGCGCCCTGATCGCAGCCCGGGTCGCCGAGATGCGCGCGCAGGGCACGACGACGGTCGAGATCAAGAGCGGGTACGGGCTCACGGTCGACGACGAGGAGCGCGCCCTGCGCCTCGCACGCGAGGTGACGCCCGAGACGACGTTCCTGGGCGCACACGTCGTTCCGGACGGCGTCGACCGGCACGCCTACGTCGATCTCGTCGCGGGCCCGATGCTGGCCGCCTGCGCGCCGCACGCCCGTTGGATCGACGTGTTCTGCGAACCGCACAGCCCGCACGCGTTCGACGGCGACGAGGCCCGCGCCGTGCTGACCGCGGGCCGCGTGGCGGGGCTGGGCTTGCGGGTGCACGGCAACCAGCTCGGCCCCGGACCGGGGGTGGCGTTGGCTGTCGAGCTCGGCGCGGCCAGCGTCGACCACTGCACCCACCTGAGCAGCGCCGATGTCGACGCGCTCGCGGGTGGCACGACCGTGGCGACGCTGCTGCCCGGCGTCGAGTTCTGCACCCGCTCCCCCTACCCGGACGCCCGACGGCTGGTGGACGCGGGTGTGACCGTCGCGATCGCCACCGATTGCAACCCCGGCACCTGCTACTCGTCCTCGATGCCGCTGATGATCGCCCTTGCCGTGCGGGAGATGGGCATGACACCCGAGGAGGCGCTGTGGGCGGCCACCGCGGGGGCGGCCCGGGCGCTGTGTCGCGACGACATCGGCGTGCTCGCCCCTGGCCGCCGCGCCGACCTCACGGTGCTGGACGCCCCGAGCTTCCGGCACCTGGCGTACCGACCGGGGGTGCCGATCGCGCGAGCCCTCGAGCTGTCGGAGTACCCGGCGCGCGAAGCGCGCCGCTGATCCCCGGCATCAGCTCGATCGCCCAACCAGCGTGGCGGCCCGCTCGTCCTTCAGCACGAGCGCGCTCGGCGGGGACGCCTCGGGGGGTTGACGGCCTGCTCAGCGCCTCAGGCGCGACTCAGCCGTGACCGCCCGCGGCGATCGACACCGGCTCCCACTTCCGCCAGGTGGCCAGGCGAGACTCGTAGTCCTTCGTCGCGATGGCCAGCGGGCCGTCGCCGAAGAAGATCCGCAGGGGCGGCTCATCGGCGTCGACGACCTGGAGCACGGCGTTGGCGCTGGCTTCCGGGTCGCCTGGCGCGCCGTTGCGCGTAGCCCGCTGACGCTGCACCTCGTCGCGGTAGGCGGCGTAGGCAGGCAGCGGCGTGGAGTGCTTCGCGGACGGTCCTGCCCAGTCGGTGGCGAAGCCGCCCGGCTCGATCAGCGTGACGTGGATGCCGAACTGCGCCACCTCCTGCGCCAGCGCCTGGCTCAGGCCCTCCAAAGCCCACTTGGACGCGTGGTAGGCGCCGACGCTGGGGAACGCGGAGATGCCGCCGATCGACGACACCTGCAGGATGTGCCCAGAGCCTTGCTCGCGCAGGAACGGCAGCGCGGCCTGCGTGACCCACAGTGCGCCGAAGAGGTTGGTCTCCAGTTGGTCGCGGATGTCGGCCTCCGACAGCTCCTCGACCATGCCGAAGTGGCCATAGCCCGCATTGTTGACGACGACGTCGAGCCTGCCGAACTGCTTCTGGGCCTGCGCGACGGCGGCGAACGCGTCGTTCCGGTTGGTGACGTCCAGGCGCAGCGGCAGCAGCCGCTCGCCGTACTTCCTCGCGAGATCGTCGAGGGTTGCGGTGTCGCGGGCGGTGGCCGCTACCGAATCGCCCCGCTCGAGGGCGGCGATCGCCCACTCCCGGCCGAAGCCGCGCGAGGCACCGGTGATGAACCAGGTCTTCAGACTCATGTCAGGTGCAGCGACTGATCACGGCGACCTATTCCGGCGTGGTCCCCTCGATGAGACCGACGATCTGCCGCAGGCCCGCGTGCACCGTGGCGAAGCCGCGGTCGAACTTGGCGAAGCCGCGGTCAATATGGCGCCGGAGCTCGACCTGGTCCTCCCGGAGGGCGCCGATGGCGCGCATGTGGGCGCGAAGCTCCGCGCGGACCTCGGACACGTCGTGGTCGGAGCCTGACGCCAACACCCGCGCGGCCTCGGCGTCAGTCCGCGCGACCGTGAGCTCTTCGCGCATGCGACCGACCTCACGCTCCAGCGCCGTGACGCGTTCCGGGATGTCGTCCTCGGGCATAGGGCGATGCTACGGCGGCCCCCCGCAGCGGCGGGCTGAGCGGGCACGATTTGACGCCTAACCATCAGGGTTCGACGTCCGGACGGCACCCGCAGCCTCGCGCTGGCCGCGACGCTCGTGAAGGGGATCAAGCCCCCCACACCGGGCTGAGTGGGACTGCAGCAGGGTGACACCGCTGCGACCCAGTCGGAGCAGGGTCACCCTGCTGCGACGCGGGGCGGGCCTCACATCGAGGTGAAGTGCGGCGCACCGGCGGTCCGCGGCCGGGGAGCAGAGGCTGCCGCGGCCCCCACGTGGTGCCGTCAGCGACGGTTGGCAGCGACCCCGGCAGCGCGGGGGGCGCAGCGCGGGGGCACAGCGGCCCGGCAGCGCGGGCCCGGCAGCGCGGGCGCGGCGGCGCGGGAGTGGCGGCGCGGGAGTGGCGGCGCGGGAGTGGCGGCGCGGGAGTGGCGGCACGGGAGTGGCGGCACGGGAGCGGCGGCACGGGGGCGCGGCGGCACGGGGGGCAGCAGCGCGGGGGGCACAGCGAAACGCGGGGGCGCGCGGGGGCACAGCGACACGGGGGGCGCGCGGGGGCACCGCGCGACCTGCGGCGGAGACCGCTGCGGCGGTCCTGGATCTCGGTGATCGCCTTACTGAGAGGTGCGACCGGCAACTCATGATCGGCAAAGATCGCCGTCGCCGGTGGTCCAGCCGCCGAGTGTTGATCGCCGATTGTGGGACATGAGGGCCACATATGGCCGTTATGTCACAATTTTGGCGATCACCGTCCCCCGGGCGCCCCGCAGCAGAGCCATGATCGTCAAGAATGGTATCGACGGCGCACCGCCGCACTCTGGGCACCACGGGCGGCGATCACCGTGCAACCGGGTCGAGCGTGGCGGTCCTTGCGGGGGCCGCCCACCCTGCGCACGGCGCAGGCGCACCCCTCAGTCAGCGATCATCAGAGCTCGGGTGCTGTCTGGTCCGGGAACCATCAGCTGCCGGACGTCCTACGCAAGTAACCGGCATTGGTATCAGCGGGGTGCGACGACGGGGTGCGGGGGCGCGCGGCGGGCTAGATGTGATCGCGGAAAGTGGTGTTACCGAGGCATCGATGCACCTAGGGCGCCGCTCTTGGCGATCATCAGCGCCTCGGAGGGGGCGAGGCCCGACCTCACACCCGGACGACCCACCTCGCCAACCCACCTCGCCCCGGCCCCGTCCTTGCACAGGTGTGCGAGGTGGGGAGCGGCAGCACGGAGCGGGCAGCACGGAGCGGGCAGCGCAGCAACGGGCAGCACGCATCCCCTGCGCGGCCATCCAGGCGAGCGTCTCCGGGCCCGGCCAGTAGCCGCGCAGCCCCAGCTGCAGGAACCGGTCGCCGCGCACCGCGCCGGACTCGATCAGTCGCCGCATCGGCTGCCCGTGCCCGACCAGCGAGCCGAACTCGACGTCGCCGGTGTCCGCGTGCGCGTCGAAGTGGATCATCGAGACCCGGCCCCGACCGACATGCTGGGCCACGCCCGCCGCGTCCGGCCAGGCGATCGTGTGGTCGCCGCCGAGCACCAGCGGGATCGCGCCCGTGCCTGCGACGGCGGGGACGGCGGTCTGCAGGTCGCGCACCGAACGCTCGGCGTCGCCGGAGAACATCTCGACATCGCCCGCGTCGAGCACACGCAGGTCGGCCCCCAGCCCGTCGACGCGCAGCGCCAGCGAGGGCCGCGACCCGTCGTGGGCCAGGTAGCAGGTCTGGCGGATGTACTGCGGCCCGAACCGCGTGCCCGGCCGGTGCGACGTGCCGCCGTCGAACGGCGCCCCGAGGATGACGACGTCCGCATCCGCGTAGGTGGACCGATCCGCCCAGTCGCAGCGCCCGACCCCGAGGAACGTGATGTCCGGCCCATATTGGGGTCCGTAGCGCGACGGCATCGATGGTTCGCTCGCTGCATTCACCCGCCCCGCCTGCTCCGCAGGCATCCGTCCCCCGGCCTCGCTCACGGAGCCACGTCCAGCGCCGGGTTGGCGTCGAAGAACCCGGTGGGCTTGAGGTGGAAGGAGACCACGTCCACCGGCATCACCGGCCAATCCTCCACCCGCGGGACGTGGTGGATGCCGAAGACGTACCAGAGCACCACGTCGGTGTCCTCGATGGACCGGTTCGCCGCCGTCCACACGGGCAGCCCCTCGTCCTCGCCGCCCTGGTTGACGAACTCGCCGCACGGCCACCGCTCGTCGGCGTGGAAGGGGGTGACCCACAGCGTGTGGCCCAACACCTGAGCGCGGCGGAACACCGGCGAGGCGGGGTCGAGCATCGGCGGGATCGCCCCACCCGGCACGAGCGTGTACGCGACGGGGGCGCCGACCGCGTTGCGCCGCCCCGGGTTGGTCACCTTCCACGTCCGCTGGGTCTGCCAGCTCGTGTCCTGGCGCCCCTCGGCCTCCGTGCACAGCGGCACGGCCGCAGTGGTCAGGGCGAGCCCGTGCGGGTTGCCCGGCCCGATCGGCGGCTGGGTGGTCTCGGCCATCACGACGGTGTTGGCGGGGCCATCCACCTCCATGTCCAGCCGCGCCACGATGAAGTGCTGGTGGATCGGCGCGTAGGTGCGCGTGTCGACGACGGTGCCGTACGGCGGCGGGGCGTCCGCGAACGGCGTCGTGACCATGATCCCCGTGGCCCGCACCTCGCACTCGATCCCGCCGTCCTCGAAGAAGCGCCAATACACGAGGTACTCGTAGTTCGCGACGGTCACGTGGAAGGAGACGACCAGCCGACGCCGACGCCGCACCTGTGCACCCGTGTGCCCGTCGACGTGCTTCCACAGCACACCGTCATCCTCCTCGTGCACGCAGATCGCGTTGCGGATCACCTGCGGCTCGCCTGCCGAGTCGTGTAGCACCGCGTCGAGGTAGCGGATCTCGCCGAGGCAGTCGCAGCCCAGCTCCAACGACGTCGTCATGAAGCCGAGGCCCCACTCGCCGATGTCGTAGGCGGTGCGCCGGTAGTGGTCGGGGGTGGGGTCCCGGTAGGGCACCACCATCTCGGCGAAGGACATGCGATAGGCCACTGGGCGTCCGTCGTAGGACACCGTGTTCAGCACGAGTCCTTCGCGGTAGGTGAACCCGAGCCGCATGCGCCAGCCCTGCCAGGCCAGCTCGTGGCCGTCGAGGGTGAACGAGACGCCGTCTGGCTGGCTGACGTGCAGGGGCTTGCGGTCGGTGCGCTCCCGCAGGCCGGGCACCAGCGCCGGGTCGTACTCGCCCTGCACGGGAGGCCTGCCGGGGTCGCCGGTGTCGTCGATCTCCAGGAGCTCCATCGTGTTGAGATCGACGATCAGCTTGAGTCCGGCGACGGGATGCGCGTAGGGGTTGCCACCGGGTGTGGCGCGAAGCCAGACGTCGCACCAGCCGATGCGGCGACCGGCGTGCCGCTCGGGGACGAGGTGCGCGCCGTAGGTCCACATGTCGACCAGCACGAGCGCCGTGTCGGTGATCCCGCGCCCAGTGATCGCGGCAACCACAGCCGGGTGGGCGCGCATCGCCTCGTCGCAGTCGTGCCACTCGTCAACGGTCGCGGCGGGCTGTCGGCCCGGCTGCGGAGTCCATCCGAGGACGGCATCGTCGGTCAGTGACAGGTCGGCGACGAAGGCGAGCCCGTCGTCAGTGCGCCAGAGCACCACGCGGGCCGCCCTGTGCACCGCATCGCCCGCCCGGTGCGCACGCACGACGTCCTTGGGCGGCTCGGCGAGCTCGATGGAGGCCATCCGCCACCCTGGCCGCCGCACGCCGCGCTCGCGTGCCAGCAGCGTCTGTACGTGGCGGATCTCGTCCTCGGTGAGCGGGTCGAGCGGGTGCTGGTCGGTCACGGGGTGACCGTAGCGGGGCACCCCGTCATTCCAGCTCGGAATCCGGGGTGTCGGCAGCCGCTGAGTCCTCCGGCTCACTGGTGTTCACCTCATGGGGCGACACCAGCGCGTCCGCCGGGCTGGCCAGCGAGCGGATCCCGGCGTTGAGCACGGCGAGCAGCGGCACGGCCAGCAGCGCGCCCGCGATCCCCCAGACGAACAGGCCGGTGCCGATCGCCAGCACCACCGCCAGCGGGTGTAGCGCCACGGCCCGGCCGAGCAGCAGCGGCTGCAGGACGTGGCTCTCCAGCTGCATCACCCCGATGATCACCGCCAACACGATCAGCGCGGTGAACGGGCCCTGCGCCACGAGCGCGACCAGGACCGACACGGCACCCGTCGTCACCGCGCCGATGATCGGAATGAAGGCGCCGAGGAACACCAGCGTCGCCAACGGGACCGCCAACGGGACCCGCAGGATCCCCACGGCGATCCCGATCACGATGGCGTCGACGGCCGCCACCACGGCCGTCGCGCGCACGTAGTGCACGAGCGCCGCGAGCCCCCGCCTGCCCGCGACGTCGACCCGGTCCCTAACGCGGTTCGGGACGGCCTTGGTGAGAAAACCCCAGATGCTGCCCCCGTCGTGCAGGAAGAAGATCAGCGTGAAGACCACGAGCAGGAACTCGGTGAGCAGCTCCCCCACGGTGGCCGCCGTGGTCAGCGTGGCCGCTGTGATGCCCGCCACGTTCTGCTGCAGGAAGGTCTGCGCCTGTTGCTGAATGGCCTGCAGCTGCGTCGCGCTGACGTGCAGCGGACCATTCGCCAGCCAGTCGGTCAGCTCGCCGATGCTCTGGTTGAGGCTCGCGCCGAGCTGGGGGACGCCGCCGACGACGGTGCGCACGACGAAGGTCATCAGCACCCCGAGCGCGGCCAGCCCCCCGACCAGCACCATCGCGGTGGCGAGCCCGCGCGGCACCCGCCAGTCGGCGAGATGTTTCACGGCCGGTGTGAGCAGGGCGGCGAGCAGCAGCGCGATCGCCACGGGGATGAATATCCCTGACAGGTAGGCGATGATCTGGCCGATCACCCACAGCGCGACCGCCACCACGAGCAGCCGCCAGCCGATCGCCGCGGCCAGCCGCAGCCCGCGGGGAACGGAGTCGACGACGTTCTCGGCCTCGTGCCGCGGAGCAGCGGGGCTGGCCCATGGCAGCCGTGAGGTCCGATCTGTCGCCGTCATGCCCATGGTGTACCCGTTCCGCATCGGTTCAGTCGAGCAGCCATCGCTCAGTCGAGGAGCACGGTGCGCAAGTCGAGCCTGCGGAGCACGCGATCAGCCGCCTCGGGGTCGACGGCAGGCTCGCGCCGGGCGGCCAGCACCTCCGCGCGGGCGGCGGCGAGCGCCTCGGTCTGGGCCTGCGACGCGATATCTCGGTAGCGGCGCACCTTCTCGAACTGCTCACGGTCCTCGGCAGAGGCCGGTTCGCCACGCAGGAGGCCGTCGAGCCGATCCATCCGCTGGCGCAGGTTCACGCCGACCTCTTCCGGCAGCGTGCCGACCCGGTCGTCGGCCTTGAGGGTGGCTATCGCGGCGGCCCGCGCCCGGTGGACGATCGCCTCCTCGACGGCGTGCTCGGCATCCGCGTCCGCGGCCACACCGAGCATCCTGACCAGCACGGGCAGGGTGAACCCCGGCACAACGAGCGTGACCACCAGCACTGAGGCGGCGATCAGCACGATCTCGGCGCGCTCGGGAAAGTCGGCCCCGGACGCCGTCGTCGTCGGCAGTGCGAGGGCCAACGCGAGCGTGGCCAGGCCACGCATGCCGCACCAGGCGAGCACGACCGCCTCGCGGCCGGTGCGCGGCGCCCGCTCCGGGTCGTCGGTGCGCCGCACCGCCAACCACGCCGCGACCATCCACACCGCACGCACCACCACGACGACGGCGCAGACCACGGCTGCGTCCCGCAGCATCCGCGGCAGCGCAGCGCCCCCAGCCTCGACGACCTGGCGCAGGTCCAGGCCCATCAGCCCGAACGCGACGCCCGTCACGAGCAGCTCGACGACCTCCCAGAACGAGCGCTGCACCAGGCGCTCCTCCGCTTCGTCGACCGCGCTGGCCGAGCGCAGCTCCAACGCCAGCACCACCACCGCGACGACGCCCGACGCGCCGATCTCGTCGGCGGCGAGGTAGACCGCGAACGGCAGCACGAGAGTGAGTGCGCTCCGGCCGGTTGTGTCGGTGACGTGGGCGGTGATCCATCGGGCCACCCGCGCGACCACGAGACCGATCAGCACCGCACCCGCGACGCCGAGCAGGAACCGCACCACCAGCGTGGGCGCGGACACGGTGGCGTCCCGCACGGTGGCCAGCACGGCGGTCTGGAAGATCACGAGGGCGGTGGCGTCGTTGAACACGCCTTCGCTCTGCAGCACCGAAAGCAGCCGCCGCGGCATCCGCACGGGACCCGCCACCGCCTCCACGGCCACCGGGTCCGGCGGGGCCACCATCGCACCGAGGGCTATCGCCGCGCTGATGCCGATCCCGGGCACGAGCAGAACCACGGTGCCCGCGACGGCGGCCGCCGTCGCGACGACCAGCGCGACCGCGAGGAACGCGATGCTGCGCCACCGCGCCCGGAACAGGCCCCACGAGGTGCGCTGGGCCGTCGCGAACAGCAGCGGCGGCAGGAACAGCGGCAGGATCAGCTCGGGTTCGAGGTCGAAACGGTCAGGCAGGCCGGGCACGAACGCCACCACAACGCCGAGCGGAAGCATCAGCACCGGCCACGGCAGCTTCAGCCGGTCGCCCACCCCGACGAGCAGCACCGCAGACAGCATCAGACCGACGACGAGCACGAGGATCTGCACGCGCCAAGCCTGAATGATCCATGCGGGTGCGAAGCCTCCTGGCCCGGCGGAAGACCTCTCTATGCCGCCAGAGCGTCGGGCCCGAAGCCCGCTCCTTCCAGGCTCGTGCGCAAGAGGCGCAGAGAACGCATGCGCGTGGGGCCGAGGCTGCCGATGGGCATGCCGGTGTGCTCGGCCATCTCGGCGTAGGGCATCTCGGAGAGGAAGAACAGCGCGATGATCAGCCGCAGTCCGCGCCGCGGCAAGCGCCCCATCGCCTCCGCGATCGCCCTACTGACATCCGTGGTGATGGCGCAGGCCTCCGGGCCGGGGTCGCCATCGAGAAGCCCGGCGGCCGCGGCGTCGCTCGGCTCCTCCACCAGGGTGTGGCGCAGCACGGCAAGACATTCCCGGCGCGCGATCGTCCGCAGCCAGCCGCCGAGCCGGTCCGGGTCGCGCAGCGTGGCCAGCGACTCCACCGCGTGCAGCCACGTGCTCGCCTCCGCGTCGGCCGCGTCGGCGTCCTGCATCCGGTACGAGCCGACGACGCAGGTGACCAGCCGTCCATAGCGGACCATGATCTCAGACCAGGCGCTCTGTTCACCGTCGCACGCCGCTGCGACCAGCGCAGCGGTCGACAGATCAGCGGTAGGGCTGGCCGAAAGGCAGGACGACGAGCGCATAGTGGGCTTCCTCGGGGGCAACCGGCGATGCGGCACCACCCTCACCCGACGGTCTTGCAACGACCTTGCAGGCGCCCGCGGCGTCCGGCAGCTGATGGTTGCCCGGACCAGACAGCACCCCAGCTGCAATGATCGCTGACTGATGGGTGCATCGGCGAAGTGCGCAGGGTGAGGGGCCCGCAAGGACCTCACGCTCCACCCGGTCGCCATGGTGATCGCCGTAAGTGGTGCCCAGAATGCAGTGGGCCGCCGCCGACACCATTCTCGACGATCATGGCCCGGCTCTGGGCCTCCCAGCGGACGGTGATCGCCAAGATTGGGACATAACGGCCATATATGGCGCTCATGTCCCACAACCGGCGATCAAGTGCTCGGCAGCAGGCTCACGGGCGGCGGCGACCGTCAGAAACGCAGCCATCACCGACACACCGCTACGACCGGCCCCGCAGAGATCAAGACCATCAGACGCGCGCTTAGGAAGGTCCGGCGAATGAGGGTTCCGCGAGCCCGCGCCGTCCAGGTGCCTACAGCGCAAGGCGCCCCCGCGTCCTCGTGCGGGCACTCGGATGGGGGGCAACGCCGCAACGCGGGTGCATAACGTCGCGTGCCGGGGCCCTCAACCGCCGGGCGCTCCAAAGTAACTGGCATTGGGTTCGGCCACCTGCGAGGACGCACCAACCCCTGCGAGGTCGACCCCGAACACCATGCCGAGCCAGCGCCGCAGGGCACCCCCTGGCCGACCTCGCAGACCCCGAGGCGACCTCACAGAGGTTCAGCCACCTGCGAAGACGCACCAAACCCTGCGAAGTCGACGCCACGACGGCCCGGGGCGCGCACCTGGGCTAACGCCACCCCCGCGGTCCCCCGCGACCACCCCGCGCCCCCGCGACCACCCCCGCGGTCCCCCGCGGTCCTCCGCGGCCCCCGCGACCACCCCGCGGTCCCCCGCGACCACCCCGCGGCCACCCCGCGGCCCCGCGACCACCCCGCGGCCAGCGGCCCGCGGCCAACGGCCACGCGGCCAACGGCCAACGGCCAACGGCCAACGGCCAACGGCCAACGGCCAACGGCCCGACCCTAGGGTGTCGCGAGGTCATGCCAATGTCGGGCGGCTTCCTCGTCGCCCGCCGCGGCGAAGACGAGCGCGACGTCCGGCGCGATGGCCCCGAGCTCGCCTTCCCCGACCCGGTCGGCGAGAGCGGCGAGCACGTCCTGGATCAGGGTGAGCGCCTGCGCGGGCCGCCCGGCCGCGGCCAAGGCGACCGCGCGCCGCCGCCCGGCCATCAGCGTGCTGGCGTGGGTGGGTCCGAGCGCCGCGAGGAACAGCTGGTGGGCGCGGGTGTGGGCGTCGACGGCGGGGTCGGTGCGGCCCGCGTCGCCCAGCGCGAGGCCCAGGTTGGACAGCGTCATCGCCACGCGGGGGTCATCGGGCCCGAGTACCCGCTCCAGCAGCCGCACGGCCCGCTGGTGCTGCTCCATCGCCTCCGCGAGGCTGCCTTGTCGACGCAGCGCGTAGCCGAGCTTGTCCATCGCCTGCGCGGTGTCGGGATGGTCGGCACCGAAGATCCGGGTGAACTCGTCGATGGCCGTCCGCTGCAGCGCAACGGCCTCATCGACGCGCCCTTGGTCCTGGGCGACCATGCCGAGCCCGGCGGTCGCGTGCGCCCACGTCCGGACGCCGGGGGTCAGGAGGTTGCGGCCCGCGTTCAACGCCTCGGCGGCCCGGTCGAGCAGGCCGTCGGCCCACAAGGTGTAACCGAGGTCGACCAGGACGGGCGCCGTGAGGTCGTCGCGGCCCGCGGCCCGCAGCGTCTTGAGCGCCCGCTCGTGGGCCGCGACGGCGGCTGCGGTCTCGTCGGCGCAGTTCAGCACGTGCCCCAGCCGGTTGTAGGCGTGCGCGACCGCCAGGTCGTCGGCTGCCGATTGGGCGTCCAGCATCTCGACCGCGCGCCGATGCAGGTTCAGGGCCTCGGTCAGCCTGCCCGCCGCGTCCAACACCTCGCCGAGCTGACACAGCAGCGCACCCCGCTCGGTCTCGTTACCCGACACGTCGACCAGGCCCAGCGCCGCGACGAGCACCTGCTCAGCGGCCGGGTACAGCGCGCGCTCGACGAAGCGGCGCGCCACGCCCGAAAGCGCGGCGACCAGGCCACAAGGCACGTGGGCCAGCGCCGCGCTGTGCGCCGCGAGCTGCACGAGGTGGGCAGCGGCATCGCCGCCGCCCGCCTCGACGGCCAGACACAGCGCCACTGCGCCATCCAGCCGCTCCCCTGCCGCGGCGTCGGTCAGCCGGGCGCGCACCACGTCTTGGACCAGCCGGTGCACGCGCAGGCTCGCGCCTTTGCGGTCGACGAGCGACAGGCGCAGGAGCTCGCCGATGGCCTCCTGCACGTCCAGCTCGTCACCATCGGCCAGCGGCCACAGCATCTCGACGGCGACCGCGTCGGCCGCGAGGAACGACATCGTCTCGAGCACACCCGCGGCCAGCGCCGAGCGGCGGCGAAGGCGGTCGAAAGCCAGACCCCAGGTCGTGGTGACCGTGCTCGGACCGCGCAACAGCGCGGCCCGCTGTGACCGGAACAGCCGCACATAGTCAGGCACCGACATGCCGGTCTGCTCCACGTAGGCGCAGGCCTGCTGCAGCGCCAGCGGGAGGTCGCCCAGCAGCTCGGCGAGCGCACCCGCGGCCACGGCGTCGGAATCACCGCTGCGCTCGACGACGTAGGCGACCGACTCCGAGCGCAGCAGCGACGGCACGGCGATGGGCCTCGCCAATCGCCGCCATGCCTGGTCGCGGGAGGTGATGATCACGTCGCCGTGCACCGCCGTCGGCAGGTAGGGCTCGAGGCGAGCGGGCTCGTCGGCATTGTCGAAGACCAGCACCCATCCCGGCGAACGGTCCAGCTCGGCCCACAGTGCGGCGCGGGTGTCCTCCTCGCGGGCGTACCTGCCGATGCCCAGCGCCGCGGCCAGGTCGGCCAGGCCCGCCGCGGTGCCTGCCGGGTCCTCAGCGGCGACCCACCAGGTCACCCGCCCTGCCCGGCGCCGCCGGTGCGCCAGCTCGCAGGCCAGCTCGGTCTTGCCCACCCCCGGCATGCCGTAGAGGACCACCGCGGACGGGCGTCGGCCCGCGTCGTCCAACGCCTCGTCGATGCGCGCTGTCAGCTCGCGACGACCGACGAACGCGCGCGTGCGCTGGGGAAGGTTCGACCGCAGGGCAGGCCCCGCCGCGGAGACCGACCCCAGTGCCTCCTGGGCCAGCACCGCCTTGTGCACCCGCCGCAGCGGCGGCGCCGGATCCACCCCGAGCTGCTCGACAAGGCTGCGACGACAGTTCTCGTAGACGGTCAACGCGTCGGCCTGACGGCCCGCCGCGTAGAGCGCGGTGACCAGTCGGGCCGCCAACGACTCTCGCAGCGGGTAGCGCGCCACCAGCTCACCCAGCTGCACCACGTCCTCGCCGCCGCGGCCCAGCCGCATGTGGGCGTCCGCCAGCGCCTCCGCGGCGATCACCTGGAGCTCGGCGAGCCGATCGGCTTCGGCGTCGACCGCCGCGACGTCGACCACCCCGGCAAACGCCCGTTCCCCGACCCAGCGGGCCAGCGCGGTCTGCAGCGCTGCGGCGGCCTCGGCGTCGGCGCCCATGGCCAACGCCCGGCGTCCGTGGTCGACCTCCGCGAGGAACGCATCGGCGTCAACCTGAACGACAGCGCGATCGACGGTATATCCGCCACGGCTCTTGGGGATCGCGCCCCTGCCCAGCAGTCGCCGCAGCCGCGACACCTGGGGATGCGCGGCGTCGGGGGGCATCCGCTCGCCCCACACGTCCTCGACGATGCGCTCGGCCGAGACCGGCACGCTCGCGGCGACGACGATCCGCGCCAGCACCGCGCGCTGGATCGGCCCGCCGAGGCGCAGCGCCGCACCCGAGGCGGTGGCCTCGAACGTGCCCAACACACGCAGCGTGACCGGAGCGATTTCGCGTCCCGGCACCGCGACCCCTCTCGTCGGCAACCCGAAGGGGGTTTCCTACCGTCTCCGCCGGGTGACGTCGAGGCGACCTACCCCGTTCGGCCCAAGAGATTCCCTCCGCGGTGTCCCGTGCTAACAGATGGGGTCACTGAGGCGAACATTGACACCGTGACGAGCCCTCAGTACTCCGCTTGGCACTACACCCCTGACGCGCTCGTCCGCATCACTCCCCGTCAAGATGGCGCCTTCGATCTGCACGTTGCGGTGGGGGTCTGGTCTCCGGCACCCATCCATGAGCGGGTCACGGTGGCATGGTCGGTGGCGGGCGGCCAGGAGACCGTGGTCCCTGCCGCCGACCTCACCGCCGTCGACGACGCGTTGGCCAGCCGCCTGCAGTCGATCGATGACGCGCGGGTGACCGGGCCGCGCCCACTCGCCGTGGCTCCCTACCGTCTCCCGCTGGCCCGCCGGACCCGGGGCAACCGCTACGTCGAGGCGGTGATCCGTGGGATAGCCGACGGCACGGTGGTCGCGTACTCCATCGTCGTGGCACCCGCCTTCGGGACGTCGGTCACGCTGGGCCCGTACTCGGTGCTCGCCACCGTGGGTGCGTTCGAGCCGTCGGACATGATCGGCGGGCGGAGCGGGGACCTCGTCGACCCCGACCCGACGTGGATCGGCCACGTCCGCAGGGACGGCGGCGTCACGCATGTGCGGGTGGACCTGGACGACATCCCCGCCGACGGGCCGCTGCCGGTCCGCGTGCGGATCGGCAGCACCTGGCTGTCGGCCGACTACGGCAGCGCCGCGGCCAACCCAGACGGACGGCTGCCGCTGCTGGACTGGTCGGCCGACACCGTGACCTTCAGCGCACCTGATCCGGGCGCAGAGCCGGTGGCCATCGAGGTCGGTGGACGGCGGATCGCCGAGGCCGATGCGGGCGGTCCTGGCCGAAGTCGGCTGCTCATCGCCCACTTCTGCATCCAGGCCGTCAACGACCTGCTCGAAGTGCCCTTCTCGGGCGGGGTGTACGCGCCACCGCGCACCTACATGCAGGTGACGATGGCCGACGAGCTCGGCGTGTACTCCTCCCGTCCCGGCGCCGACCGGATCAACCCCGGCGGCTACCGCGACGGGCTGGCCATGCAACGCCGCTTCGACGTGCCCTACCACCTCGCGCTCAACGCGGGCGTGCTCATCCTCACCCGCCACGACTGCCCCGACGATCTCGCCGACATGCGCATCGACGTCGGTACGGGCCTGCTGCACCCGGCGATCGCGGGCTATGGCTCCCACCGCATCCCCTACTTCTCGGCCGAGGCGAACGTCCGCGACATCACCGCGGACGTCGAGATCATCGGTGCCTACCTCGGGCCCGGCGCGGCCGCCGACGTCTTCTACCCTGACCAGCGGCTCTACCGGCAGCGGCCCGCGACGGTCGCGGCGCTGAAGACCCCACCCGTGCGCTACGTCGTGCTGGACTCGGCCACCGGCTACTACGACAACGCGTCGTCGGTCGAGGCCACCGCGAGAGGCCAGGACCTCGGACCCGGCATGCTCTGGACCGACCGGAGCAGCGGTGCCTGCGTGCTGTTCATCGACACCACGCTCAAGGACCAGGCGTTGGGCGCGAACCTCGATCCGGAGCAGCCGTCGCCCTGGAAGCCCCCACTGTCGGTGCGCAGGCGGTTCATGCGGCTGGCGCTCGACCCGCACCTGCGGGAGCACACCCTGCTCACCTACGGCGACGACTTCGAGAAGGCCTGCAACAACGGCTGGTTCGAGCCCGCGCCCGACATGCGGGAGAAGTGGGCGGCGTTCCTCGGCTGGGTCGCCGCGCACCGCACCTGGCTGCACGTCGTCACGACCGCCGACCTCGACCCTGCGCGCGACTCCGTCGGCACGATCGACGTGCTGGCCTCCATCGACGCCACACTCGACCCGGGCGGACTGGCGTCGGTCGACCTCGACGGCAACATGTTCCACTACGACACCTGGGAGAAGCGCTGGCGCGACACGCCCGCGCTCTGGCTCGGCGACACGCTGGGCGGCATCACCGACCGCGTCGAGAACGCGCTGCGGCTGTGGCCCGACGAGCACCGCGACCAGCTCTACGACACCGCGTGGCTCACGTTCCTCATGGCCCAGCACGAGAACGCCTGGAACATGCAGGCGCTGGAAGGCGACGACCCGAACGTCAAGGCGACCGGTGATCCCGAGGAGTTCACGATCGTCGAAGGTCTGCAGGTGCGCAACGCGCTGGTGTGGCTCTCGGCCTCGGTGTGGGCGGCATGGGCGGTGAGCGCGCCCGCGGGGCAGAGCGCAGGACTTCTGGGCTTCGTCGACGAGGGCCCCGTGCTCGACGCGCTCGCCGCGCTGCCGCCGGAGATCGGGCTGGACCCGCGGCACTGGGACGGCGACCCGAACCCGACGCTGGTGCTCTACAACCCCGACGCGCTGGTCGTGATCGACCGCAACGGCGGCCGCGTCACCCACGCGTTCGTGCTGCGCGACGGAGTGCCGCGCACCGTGAGCGGCACCTTCAAGAGCTACCAGTACCGCGACAGCGCGGGCGTCGAGTGCGACGGGCACGTCCTCCAGAACACGGTGTGGACGCCCAACCACCGCTACATCGGCGCCGATGTCAGCCTGCTGACCCAGCGCCGGGTGGACTGGACCTACGCCCGCCCGGTGCGGAGGGGCGACGCGGGCACCGTGACCGTCAGCCGGGTCGTCCCGGACAACTTCAACGCCTACACCTGCGGGATCGTCGACGGCGGCGTGCGCTGCACCTACGACCGCGGGTGGGCACCGGGCGGCACGTCGGAGGCGGAGCTGATCGACCTGTGGCGCCGCGACGGCGCCGCCAGGCGGACGGGCACAACCGACCGGATAACCTGGCACGAGGACACGACGTTCACCAAGACGTTCACCCTGCAGGGGACGACACTGCAGGTGGACTACACCGGCGTGGCGCCCGGGCACGTCGTGGACAACGAGCTGTGCGTCGACCTGTGGGCGGGGGCGCAGGAGGGCCTGCTGCTGTCTCGCTCCTGCGACAGCTCGGGCGTCACCGTCAGGATGGACGGCGGCGTTGCCGCGCGCCTGACGATCGGGCCAGGCTGCGAGCTCACGGAGGCGAGCCAGGCCGAGACGGTCGCGCAGGCCGCGCGCCGCGGGCACGCCACCGAGTTCCTCAGCCTGCACCGTGTGCTGACCGAGGCCGTGCAGGTGCGCGCCACGTCCCCCGAGTTCGGCTACACGATCGACCTACGCGCCTGACCCCGTGCGCGGAAATGGTGGCCAGTGCCACCTTTTCCGCGCACGAGGGGGTTGGCCACGGGGAGGTCGGGCCGCAGTAAGAGGGTCCGGCAATTGACGGTTGGCTCGCATGATCGGCGGGAGTGGTGCCACAGGGGCGTTGGTGTAGCGGGGGCACCACTGCTGGCGATCACGGGCTCAACGCAGTCGGCCGGGGCGGGGCCGGGCGCGACCTCACCCAGCGGCGTGCGCAATCGGCCGGACCGGGGTGACCTCACCCCCGGGGAGCTGGCCTCGCCCCCCGGGGCTGATCGGCGCCATCCGCACACCGCCACCCCGCCCAGCGCACCCAGCGCGGCGCGGCGATCGCGGCGCCGACCACGACCACCCACCGAAACCCGAAACATCAGCTCCACCCCACCCGAGCCACTTCGCAGACCGCGCACGCACCTCGCAGGGTCCACAGACCCTGCGAAGCGACAGCGGACCCTGCGAAGACCCTGTCACGCCACGCCACGCGCCTCATGCGACGGGCACTCTAAGGATCGCAGATCGCACAAAGATCCACAGCGCGCGAGATGCACACGAGGGGGGTTCGATCTTCGGTGAACCCCCTCACGTCGCGCTCGGCCGACGTCCTCCGCGGCTTCGCCCGCTGGGCGGGAATCGCCGTGCGGACCGGCAAGATGCCGCCATGAACGAGCTGCGCCACGACATCGCACGCCTGCGCCCCGGCGTCGTCACCCGGTCGATCAGCCCCGAGAACCCCACCGGGGCCGCGGGCGCGGGCGGGATGGCCGTCGAGGGCACCGGCGCGGGACCGGCCCGCGACCTGGGGCGGGGATGGAAGGTCTCGCCCAGCATCGAGATCCCCGCGCACGCGAGCGTCGACCTCGCCGCCATCGACGGGCCCGGCCGGATCACTCACATCTGGATCACCACCCACCCCGACCACTGGCGCACGCTGCTGCTGCGCGCCCGCTGGGACGGCGCGCCGACCCCGGCGGTCGAGGTGCCGGTCGGGGACCTGTTCGGCCAGGGCTGGGGCCGCTTCGCCCAGGTCTCGTCGTCGATGATCGCCGTCAACCCGCACGGCGGGCTCAACTCCTACTGGCCGATGCCGTTCCGGACGGGCGCGCACCTGACGCTCTCCAACCTCTCCGGCTCCCCCGCCGTCGTGTACTTCCAGGTCACCTACGAGTCGGGAGGCGATGAGTCGGACAGCCTCTACCTGCACGCGCACTGGCGCCGGTCCAACCCGGTGGCTGCGGGGTCGGTGCACACCCTCGTCGAGGGCGTGCGCGGCGCGGGGCACTACGTCGGCACCTACCTGGCGTGGGGCAGCAACTCGCGCGGCTGGTGGGGCGAGGGCGAGATGAAGTTCTACCTCGACGGGGACGCCGACTTCCCGACGATCTGCGGCACCGGCACCGAGGACTACTTCGGCGGCGCATGGAACTTCGACGTGCCCGGCCATGGCTACTCCGCCTACTCGACCCCCTACCTCGGCCTGCACCAGGTCATCCGGCCCGACGGCCTCTACGACAGCCAGCTGCGCTTCGGCATGTACCGCTGGCACGTGCCGGACCCGATCCGGTTCGCGGCGGACCTGCGGGTGACCGTTCAGGCGTTGGGCTGGCGGGCAGGCGGCCGCTACCTCCCCTTGCACGACGACCTGGCCTCGACGGCGCTGTTCTACCTCGACCACCCGACGTCGGACCTGCCCGCCACCCCCACGCTCGACGACCTCGAAGCCCTCTAGTGCGTGCGCGGAAAGGTGGCCCCGTCAGCGCTTTCCGCGCACGGGGGGATCAGTCGGGGTCGACGCAGATCAGCGCCCACGGGCGTTCGCGCGCCCTCGTCATCACCAGCGTCGCCCGCCGCGAGCCGTCCAGGCGCAGCCTGCGGCGCAGGACGTCGACGTCGCCCGCGAGGCCGCGGCGCCGGATGTCCACGGCGCCGACGTCGAGCGCGCGCAGCCGGGCCGACAGCTCCTTCTCCCGCCACGGCCGCGAGTCCAGCACCCGCAACGTCCGCGCGAAGGGTGTGCGGACCGGGTGGTCCGCGGCCAGGAACGCGATCCGCTCGTCGATCTTCCACGCGCCCAGCGAACGGGCCAGCTCCGCGACGAGCCCGGCCCGCGTCACTGCGGGGTTCGGGTCGAGGAGGTACGCGCCCGGCTCGGCCACGCCCGCCGTCGCACCATCGGGCAGCAGCGTGTGCCCGCCGGGCAGGACGGTCGCGCGCGTCGTCGTTGCGGCCAGCGCGGGCGACCACAGCACCGCCTCTTTGAGGTCGGTACGGAGCGCGACGAACTCCGCCTCCCAACCAGGGGGCACGGCCTCGTGCGCCAGGCCGGGCGCGGCCTTGACCGCCACGCGTGGCACCTGCTCGGCCAACCCGACACACCAGGACAGGGGCGGCTCGCCGTCGCGGGTACGGCCGCGCTCCGTCCGGCGCGCCGGGTCGACGAACACCGCCTCGGCCCCGCTCAGGTCGACGTCCCGAACGTCGCCCACCTCCGTCGCAACGCGCTCATCCACCCCGTACACCGCCGCGTTGCGCCCGGCCATCCAGGCGTGCAACCGGTCACGGTCGACGCCGAGGACGGGCCCGCGCGCGGCCAGCGCGACGAGGTCGCCCCCGATCCCGCAGCACAGGTCGACCACCAGACCGCCCGCCGCGAGCCGGGCCGCGCGGTGCCGGGCCACGACCTCCCCGGAGGCTTGTTCCCCGCCGTCCCTGGTCAGCATCATCTCCTGGGCCCGGGAGAACTTGTCCTCCGCGCGGTCGCGCAGCCGCTGCAAAGTGAGCCCGTCGGCCACGAGCTGGGCGGGGAACCGTGCGCGCAGGCGGTCGGTGAGCCGCAGCGCGGAGTCGTCGGTCACCCGCTCGGCCTGCAGGAGCCCCATCAACGCGCGTCCTTCGGGGGCGTCGAGGGCCGCGAACCGCGCGATGGGATCGGCGGCAGGGTCCACCCGGCCACGCTATACATCGTCGCTGCCGCTCTCGCCTCCGCCCGACACCTTGCGGTTTGCAGCATGGTGCGAAGTGGCTCGGGTGGGGTGGAGCTGACGTGTTCGGGTTTCGGTGGGTGGTCGCGGCCCGCGCCGAGATCGCGCCGCGCTGGGGTGAGCTGGGCAGGGTGGCGGTGTGCGGATGGCGCCGATCAGCCCCGGCCGGGCGGGGGGCCGAGGTCAGCTCCCACGGGGTGAGGTCGCCACCGGAGGCGACCCCGTCTCGCGCCCGGCCCGGCCGACTGCGGCCGACTGCGGCCGGCTGCGCACACCGCGGGGTGACGTCGCACCCCGCCCCGGTCGACTGCGCACGCCGCCAGGATGTCTCGCACCCCGTGCGCGGCTTGTGAGGTGCTGTTGCGGGGTGCGACGTGGGCCAGGGGTGGTCGGTGAGGCCGCCGGCAGGTGGGCGCCGTCGGCCCAGCGGGCGCTGTCGGCCTGGCGGGCGCTGTCGGCCTGGCGGGCGCGGCGGCTACCGCGGGGCGAAGGCCAGCAGCGGCCCGGGTGTGCAGCAGGGTGGCCCTGCTGCGACTGGGTCGGAGCAGGGCCACCCTGCTGCGATGCGGACGTGGCCCGGCCACGGCGGCGTGACGGAGGCGAGGCTCGTCACCCCATCGGTTGAGCCCGTGATCGCCAGCGGTGGTGGCACTGGTACACCAGCGCCCCTGTGACACCACTCTCGCCGATCATGCGAGCCAACCGTCAATTGCCGGACCCTCTTAACATCAGTCGGAGGAGTGTCACCCTGCTGCGACGTCACCCGATCTGGTGATGTCCCGCACAGGTCGCTGGCGACATGATCTGATGCTCCTTTCGGCAGAAAGGGGTTGCTCCAGGGTGACCAGCTCGGCACGGTGGGTGGACGTCCTCGTGATCGGCGGCGGACCCACCGGGCTCGGTGCGGCCACGCGCCTGCACGAGCGTGGCGCCGACTGGCTGCTTGTCGAGGCCACAGACGGCCCGGGCGGCATGGCGACCTCCGTCGTCGACGACGCCGGATTCCGCTGGGACCTTGGCGGGCACGTGCTGCACAGCCACTCCGCCGACTTCGACCGGGCGGTCGCGGACTCCGGCGTGCGCATGCTCTCCCCGATCCGCAACGCCTGGGTCTGGCTCGACGGCAAGCTGGTGCCCGCGCCGATCCGGCACCAGGTCGACGAGCTTCCGGCCGACCTGCGCTCGGAGGCGGCCGCGGCCACGCTCGACGACCACTACCGCAGCCACTTCGGCGCCTCGCAGGCGCACCTGTCGTTTCCCTACCCCGAGGGCGGGACGGGTGCGCTGTGGAGCGCGATCGCCGCCCGGCTCGATCCCGACGACCTGCGGATGCGAACCAGGGTCTGCGCGATCGACCTGGACCGGCACACGGCCCGGCTCGCGGACGGCGGGGAGATCCGGTTCCTCGACTGCGTGTCCAGCATGCCGCTCACCACGCTCATGCGGTCGGTCGGCAGGCCGGAGTGGGCCGCACGCTCCAGCTCCCTCGTCGCCAACGCGGCGCTCCTCGTCGGGCTCGGCTACGCAGGCGCACCCCCTGAGGCGCTCGCCGACACGTCCTGGCTCTACTGCCCGGACAAGGACGTGGCGTGGCAGCGGGCGACCATGCTGTCCAACTACGACCCCGGGAACGCGGGCGACGGGCGGTGGTCGGTCCTGTGCGAGGTGGGGCACAGCGCGTACCGGGTCGTCGACCGCGCCACCGCCGTGGCGAGCTGCCGGGACGAGATGGTGAAGCTCGGCGCCGATCCGGGGACGCTTCAGAGCACCTGGGTGCGCGACGTCCCGCGCAGCTACCCCGTGCCCACGCTGGGCCGCGACGATCTGCTGAGGGAGGTGGACGCCGAGCTGATCCGCTGCGGCGTGCGCTCCCGCGGGAGCTTGGGCGGATGGCGCTACGAGTCGTGCAACCAGGACTACGCGTTCCAGCAGGGTGTCGAGGCCGTCGAAGCGATCATGACGGGGAGCCGGGAGGACGCCTACTGGCGTCCGGAGCGATTCTAAGAGGGTCCGGCGAATGAGGGTTCCGCGAGCCCGCGGCGCCGCGGTGCCTGCAGCGCAAGGCGCCCCCGCATCCTCGTGCCGGGGCACTCGGATGTGGGGGCAACGCCGCGATGCCGGTGCCTGGGCGTCGCGGGCCGGGGCCCTCATTCGCCGGGCGCTCTAAGGCCCACCGCGGCCATCTCGTCGCTCGCCAAGGTGCGCACCGGGAGGCCGGTGGCCAATGCGCGCAGGTGCACATCGCAGAGGTACTCGAGGTACTCCGCGAGCGCGTGCGCGTGCGCGAGGGTGTCGGCGACGGTGACGGCCCCGTGGTTGCCCATGATCACCGCGGACCGGTCGTGCAGGCAGGTCACCACGCTCCGCGCCAGCGCGTCGGTGCCGTACGCCGCGTAGGGCGAGACGCGGACCGGCCCGCCGAACAGCGCCGTGTAGTAGTGCGACGCGGGCAGCTCGTCGAGGACCGTGGAGACCGCCGTCGAGGCGACGCCGTGGGTGTGCACGGTCGCACGGGCGTCCGTCGCGCGGTAAATCGCCAGGTGCAGCGGCAGCTCACTCGACGGGCGCAGCGGCGCGTCCACCGGTTCGCCGTCGAGCCGGTGCACCCCGACCTGCTCCGGCGTGAGCGTCTCGTAGGCCACTCCGCTCGGCGAGATCACTACCAGGTCCGCGGCCCGCACCGACACGTTTCCTGCCGTCCCGACGACGAGGCGGTCGCGCCGCAGCGCCTGGCACACCGCGACGACCGCCGCCCGTTCGTCACTCAGCAGCAACCAGCACCATCCCCTCGACGACCGTCACGGCGACGGGGGTGAGCGGCTCCGCGGCCGGACCGCCGACCACCGCGCCGTCGCCGATCCGGAACCGGCTGCCGTGGCAGAAGCAGCTGATCGTGCCCGCGGCGACCGCCCGCACCTGGCAGCCGCGGTGCGGGCACAGCGTGCGGAACGCGACGACCTCACCTTCGACGGGCTGGGTCACCACCATGCCGTGTGCGGCCACGATCACGCCGCCGCCGACCGGAACGGCACTGAGCGCAACGAGAGGCGTCGACACCAGTGCAGGATAGGGCCGTGGATCTCATCGAGGAGTGGACGCAGGCCCAGACCAGGGTGATCGAGCTCGTGGCCGACCTCACGCCGGAGCAGGCGGAGCTCGTCGTTCCCGCGTGTCCCGATTGGACGGTGCGCGACCTGTTGTCGCACATGGTGGGGCTCGGTGCCGACGTCGTAGCGGGCGACGAGCCCGATGACCACAACAGCACATGGACCAACCGTCAGGTGGCGCAGCGCCGCGACCACGACATCGCGGCGCTGGTCACCGAGTGGCAGTCGGTGACCGCCCCGCTGCAGGAGTGGATGCTCACCCGCGGCACCCGGCCGCTCGGCGACGTGATCATTCACGAGCAGGACCTGCGGGGCGCGCTCGGTGTGCCCGGCGGGCAGGACTCGGGCGGGGTGCGGGCCATCCGTGACCGGTTCCTGCTCCGCTTCGCCGACGGGCTCGGCGACCTCCCGCCGATCGCGCTCGTCGGCGGGCGGTGGCAATGGGTGTCGAACGGCGTCCCGGACGACGCCGAGGTCGTTGTCCACGCAACGGACTTCGACCTCGCCAGGGCGTTGGTCACCCGACGGTCGGAACGACAGCTGCGGAGCTGGACCGAGCACGGCGACGTCGGGCCCTACCTCCGCGCCTTCGCGACGCTCGGCCCCCTGCCGTCGGCCGACCTGGTGGAGTGAGCCCGGTGGAGTGGGATCCGTTCCGGCCGCTCGACAGCTTCGCCGCGCTGTGGTCGGCGACCTCCCAGACGGTCGGCCCCGCGGCGATGTACCGCTCGCTGTTCGAGACCGCGCGGGAGCAGCTGGTCGGCCGCACTTTCACCGTCCAGACCAGCGGCGCGACGGTCGGGTTGACGCTGGCCGAGCTCGACGCCCAGATCGAACCGGCCGCCCTCGCGGTGGGCCAGATGGGCGACGTCCGCATCGTCGCGCGCGACCTGACCTGGGCGGAGCACCGGATCGAGCGTGCCGTCGCCCTCGCGCGCAACGTGCACCTCCGGCCCGCGGGCATCCCGACGCTGGTCGCCGCGCCCGTCGAGCTGACGGTGACCGTGTCCGCCGCGACCGTCGCCGCGCTCGCGGCGGCCCGGATCCCCTGGCTGGCCGCCGACGTCGACGACGCGGCTGTCCCGACCGTGCGCTTCAGCCGCCGCCCCCACCTCGGGCACGCCGAGGTCGACGTCCAACCCGACGGCTCGACGCTGTGGGTCCGGCTGCGGGCGGTGCACGTCCGCGGCAGGCGCTGGTCGGTCCCCGCCCGGCTGCCCGCGTACCCCGTCCGGCTCCGCGCGCTGCCGTCGGGTCTGCAGGTGACGCGCATCGAGCAGGGACCCGGCGTGGTGCACCTGCACGGCGTCCTGCCGATGTGGCGCAAGCCGATGCCGACCGGCCGCCTCAACGACCTGCTCCGCCAGATCCGGTCGACCTCGAAGCTGGTGGACCTCTCGTCGTGGACCGGTCGGCGATCCGCCGACGACGCCGCCACCGACAACGACACAGGCTGACCCCCGTATGCCCGCCTGCCTCGGGGCCGCCCGGTGGGCCTCGGGATGATGGTCGGGTGTCCGGTGCCGCGCGTCGTCTGTTGTTCGGTGTCCTGCCGCTCCTGTTGGTGGCGTGCGGCGCGAACGGGGCGATCGGCGCGCAGGCGGCCGCCCCCCCGACGGCCACGCTGCCGCCCTCGGCCGCCCCCGCGCCGCCTTCCTGCGTCGACACGGTGTTGAACACTCTGGACACGCGGGCCGCTGCGGGCCAACTGCTCGTCGTCGGCGACCCGCTCGGCGGCGCGGTGCCGTCGAGCGTCGACCTGGTCAAGCGCCTGCCGGTCGGCGGGGTGCTCCTGACCGGACGCAGCCGGGCGGGGGTCGCCGCCGTGGCCACCCGCACCACGGCCCTGCAGAAGGCGAGCACCGCGCGCGCGGGCCTGATCGTCGCGGCCGATCAGGAGGGCGGGCAGGTGCAGACCCTGACCGGTCCAGGGTTCTCGGCGATCCCGACCGCCACTGTGCAGGGCGGGTGGAGCGCGCAGCGGCTCACTGACGCCGCCGCGACGTGGGGCCGTGAGTTGAAGGCGGCGGGCGTCACCCTCGACCTGGCCCCGGTGTCGGACGTGCTGTCGGCTCAGCTCGGCTCGACCGACCTGTCGGTCGGGGTGAGCAGGCGCACGTTCGGCACGGAGCCCGACGCCGTCGGATCCAGCGTGCTCGCGTTCGCGGCCGGGTTGTCCCAGGCGGGCATCGCGGGCGCCGTCAAGCACTTCCCCGGGCTCGGCCGGGTGCGGGCCAACACCGACCTCACCGCGAACGTCCGCGACACCACGACGACAGTGGACAGCCCGTGGCTCGACCCCTTCCGCCGGGCGATCACGGCGAGGATCCCGGTCGTGATGGTCTCCTCAGCCGTCTACACCCGCATCGACGCAACCCAGCCCGCCGCGTTCTCCCGGCCGGTGATCACCGACCTGCTGCGCACCCGGATGGGCTTCACCGGCGTGGTGGTCTCCGATGACCTGGGCAAGGCCGTCGCCGTCGCGGCGGTGCCCGTGGCCGACCGGGCGGTGCGGTTCGTCGCGGCGGGCGGGGACCTGGTGCTCACCGCCGATCCCGCCGCGGCGCCTGCGATGCTCGACGGGCTGGCGGCCAAGGCCGCAGCCGACCCCGTCTTCGCCTCGACGGTGACGGCAGCGGCCCGGCGCGTCCTCACCGCGAAGGACGCGTCGGGCCTGCTCCCCTGCTAGGAATGCCCAGCTAGGAATGTTGTCAGGGCGAGGCGACGATGTGCACGTAGGTGCCCGGCGCTGCCATCAGTGGCGGGTTGGCCTGGCTCCCCAGCTCGGAGGGCGCGGGACGCAGCGGACCGGAACGCGCGCTGATCCATCCCGCCCAGTGCTCCCACCAGGTGCCGTTGTGCTCGACTGCCCGCTCGCGCCAGGCGTCGGGACCCACGTCGGGCTTGGGACCGGTCCAGTAGCGCGACTTCGGCTTGCCCGGCGGGGCGATGAGGGTCTGGATGTGCCCGGTGTTGGTGAGCACGAACGTCGACTCCCCACCGAGCAGATGCGCCGAGGCGTAGCAGCCGTTCCATGGTGTGAGGTGGTCGGTGGTGCCGCCGGTGATGTAGGTGTCGGTGGTGACCTGGCTCAGATCGACCGGCGAGCCCAGCACGGTCAGCGTTCCCGGATTCGCCAGTGCGTTCTTCTCGAAGATCTTCATGAACTGGCCGTGCAGTGCGCCGGGGAGGTTGGTGGGGTCGGAGTTCCAGGCGAGGATGTCGAACGAGGGCGGGTCCTCGCCCATCAGCCAGTTGTTCACCACGTAGTTCCAGACCAGGTCGTTGGGCCGCATCAAGGTGAACACCGACGCCAGCGACGGGCCGTCCAGCACGCCCGCGCGACGGGACCGCCACGTCGCGAACTTGATCAGCGAGGGCACCGATATCATCCCGATCGGGGCGCGCGCCGCCCAGTCCAGCAGCGTGACACCGAAGCTGACACTCCGCACAAGGTCACCTCGGCCGGTGGCGAAAAGGTGGCTGAGCACGGTGGAGGCGGTGATCCCGCCCGCGCACAGGCCGAACAGGTTGACCTGTTCGGAGCCGGTGATCTCTTTGACCGCGTCGATGGCGCGTAGGATCGCGGCGCCGTAGGTGTCGAGATCCCAGTTGCGCTGCGCCTTCGTCGGGTTGAACCACGAGATCGCGAACACCTGCTGGCCCTGGCTGACCGCGTACTCGATCAGCGAGCGGCCGGGCGCGAGGTCCATGAAGTAGAATTTGTTGATCTGTGGCGGAACGACGACGACGGGAATCTCGTGCACGGTGTCGGTCGACGGCCGGTACTGCAGCAGCTCCAGCACCTCGTCGCGGTAGACGACAGCGCCGGGCGTGACGGCGAGGTCCACGCCGATCTCGAAGGCGTCCGGGCGCACCTGACGCGGCATTCCGCGGTTGTGGCGGACGTCGGAGACCAACGTCTTGGCACCCCGCCCGACGCTGCCGCCCGCTGTCTCGAAGGCGCGTTTGATCGCCGCGGGGTTGCCGATCAGGGTGTTGGTCGGGGACAGGGTCGAGGTCACCAGGCCCGCGAAGAACCGGGCTCGCTCGCGGGAGCGCCAGTCTGACATCTCCGCGCCTTCGACGACCTCACCCACGGCCTCGCAGGTCGCCAGGTAGGCCTGCATCACCCGGTGGTAGGCGAAGTTGTCGGTCCAGGTGCGGTCGGCGAAACGGCGGTCACTGCGCGCGGGCGCCACCTCGGAGCGCCCGGTGACCACACCGAGCAGCTCACCCGCGAGCCGCCCGCCCGCGGCGGCGACCACCGGCATGTTGGCCGCCACCCAAGCAACCCGCCCGACGAGCCCGGGTGGCTGTTCGCCACCTGCGGCCCGCCCGTTGACCCCCGCCGACCCGACCTGGACTTCTGTAACAGCCACACGCTTACATCACACCGCAACGCGGCCCACGTCAACCCCCGCGGCGGCGCCGTGACCAGCGCCTCATTTGAGCAGCGGACCCCCCAACGGTTCCACCTCCGGGTGGAGGGGGGTCCAACCCGCGGGTTGACGCGCCGGAGCGGCGCCACTCCTAGCGTCTGCTTGCAGCGTCGACACCCTGCCGACCACCGCCGAGGAGAACCCGCCGTGAACGTTGCCACCCCCGTCCCGACCCGACCCGCCGCCAAGGCTCTCGCGCTGCTGAACGGTCCGGTCCTGCTCGGCGTCGCCGCGCCGTTCGCCGCCTACCAGGTGGGGACCGGGCTCGGGGCGTCGGAGGTGACTGCTCTGGCCTGGGGCGCGGTGTTCCCGCTCGTCGGGATCGCGCTCGGGTTCGCCCGCACCCGCCACCTCGACGCGATCAGCGCCATCTCGCTGGCCTCCATCATCGTCGGCCTCGGCGGCGGCCTTCTGCTGCACAGCGCCGAGTTCCTGCTGGTCAAAGACTCGCTGGTGACCGCGACCGTCGGGCTGACGTTCCTCGGCTCGCTGCTCGCGGCCCGGCCGCTGATCTTCACGATCGGCCGGGCACAGGCACCTGGCCGCGCCGACGTGTTCGACCGGCGCTGGGCCGAGCCCGCGTTCCGCCAGGCACTGCGCACCATGACCGCCGTCTGGGGCACCGCGCTGCTGGCCGAGGCCACCGCCAGGGTCGTCCTGTCCCTGCTCGTCCCGCCCGGTGTGCTTCTGCTCGTCTCGCCGCTGCTCGCCGCGGCCTTCATCGGACCCGTCGCGATCTGGACCATGCGCCGCCGCGCCCGTATGCGCCCGGCCGCAGCGGACAACCACTGAGCTCGACGGTCACCGACACCGAGGAGTCAACCATGACCACCACCGCCCCCCAGCTCCCGTTCCCCCGCTCCACCGTCCTGGACGTCGCTCCGCTGTACGCGCGGCTGCGCGCCGAGGCCCCGATCTGCGCCGTGCGCACGCCCGTCGGTGACCCGGCATGGCTCGTCAGCAGCCACGCATTGACCCGCGAGCTGTTCGCCGACCCGCGGCTGGGCCGCTCCCACCCCGACCCGGACCGCGCCGCCCGCATCTCCGGATCGGCGCTGCTCGGCGGCCCCGTCGGCAACGCCGCGGAGGAGGCGGAGGACCACGCGCACATGCGCAAGCTCCTGGCCCCCGCGTTCTCCGCACGTCGGATGCACCGGCTGCGCACCCACGTCGCGGAGCTGGTCGACGACACACTGACCCGGATGGCCCAGCACGGCTCCCCGGCCGACCTGCACGAGCTCGTGTCGCTCCCGATCCCGGTGCTGGTCATCTGCGAGCTGCTCGGTGTGCCCTACGCCGACCGCGACCGGTTCCGCGCCCTTTCCGAGGGCGTCGGCGGGCTCACCGACCGCGCGGCCTCCACCCGTGCGCTGCACGGGCTGGTCGCCTACATCGGCGAGCTCGTGGCCCGCAAGCGGCACGAGCCCGGCGAGGACCTCATCTCCGACCTGGTCGGCGCCGATCCCGAAGGGCGCCACGACGACGAGACTGCGGGGCTCGCGGCGATGCTCCTGTTCGCAGGCCACGAGACGACCGTGACCCGCATCGACGTCGGCACGGTCCTGCTGCTCACCCACCGCGAGCACTACCGGGCGCTCGCCGCGGACCCGACGCTCGTCACCGGCACGGTCGAGGAGATCCTGCGGCTCGCCGCGCCCGGCGGTGGCGGTGGCCTGCCCCGCTACGCGCACGCCGACATCACGGTCGGCGAGGTGACCATCTGTGCGGGGGACGCGGTCATCCTCGCGCCCGCGGTCGCCAACCGGGACCCGGCGGCGTTCCCCGACCCGGCCACGTTCGACCCGTCCCGCGACGGGGCAGGCCATCTCGCGTTCGGCTACGGCCCGCGCTACTGCATCGGCGCCGCGCTCGCGCGGGTCGAGCTGCAGGCGGTGTTCGCCGCGCTGCCCGCCAGGTTCCCCACCTTGGGGCTGGCCGTGCCCGTCGAGTGTCTGGAGCTGCGCACCGACCTGCTCACCGGCGGCCTTCAGACGCTGCCGGTTGGCTGGTGACCGGTGCCCCGGACGTGGGTATGTTCAGGCATGGCCATTGCATCGACGAACCCCGCGACCGGACAGCAGCTCAAGGCGTTCGACGCGCTCACCGCAGAGCAGATCGACCAGAAGCTGCAGACGGCCGCCGACGCGTTCCGGAGCTATCGGACCACGACGTTCACCGAGCGGGCCGCATGGCTGCGCCGCGCCGCCGACATCCTCGACGACGAGGCCGAGTCACTGGGCCGCACCGCGACGCTCGAGATGGGCAAGACCCTGGCGTCGGCGATCGCCGAGGTGCACAAGTGCGCCGCGGGCTGCCGCTGGTACGCCGAGCACACCGAGGGGATCCTTGCCGACCAGCCACACGAGTTGGACGGCGCACAGGTGTTCACCCGCTACGAGCCGCTCGGCCCCGTGCTGGCCGTCATGCCGTGGAACTTCCCGTACTGGCAGGTGTTCCGCTTCGCCGCGCCCGCCCTCATGACGGGCAACGTCGGGCTGCTCAAGCACGCCTCGAACGTCCCGCAGTGCGCGCTGGCCGTCGAGGACGTGCTGCGCAGGGCCGGGTTCCCGGAAGGGGCCTTCCAGACTCTCCTGGTCGGCTCCGGCGCCATCGAGGCGATCATCGAGGACCCCAGGGTCCGCGCGGTGACGCTCACCGGGAGCGAGGCCGCCGGGCGCGCGGTCGGCGCGAGCGCGGGTGCCGCGATCAAGCCCAGCGTTCTGGAGCTGGGCGGCACCGATGTGTTCGTGGTGATGCCGTCGGCCGACCTCGACACCGCCGTCGCCGCCGCCGTGCAGTCCCGCACCCTCAACAACGGCCAGTCCTGCGTCAACGCGAAACGGTTCATCGTCCACGAGCAGATCGCCGACGAGTTCGTCCAGCGCATGGTGGCGAAGCTGGAGGCCATGAAGATCGGCGATCCGATCGAGGAGGCGACCCAGCTCGGGCCGCTGTCGAGCCCCGATGCCGTCGAGGAGCTCGACCGCCAGGTCCAGGAGACCGTCGCCGCGGGTGCCCGGGTGCACACGGGCGGTAAGCCCCTCGGTGGAACAGGCAGCTTCTACCCGCCGACCCTGCTCAGCGACATTCCCGATGGCTCGCCGGGGCATCGCGAGGAGTTCTTCGGCCCGGTCGCGCTCGTGTGGCGCGCCCGTGACGTCGACGACGCGATCCGCATCGCCAACGACTCCGACCTCGGACTCGGCGGCAGCGCGTGGACCAGCGACGCCGAGGAGCGGGACCGGTTCATCAACGAGATCGAGACCGGGATGATCTACATCAACCACATTACCGAGTCGACGCCCGCGGTCCCGTTCGGCGGGGCAAAGAACTCCGGCTACGGCCGCGAGCTCGCCGAGTTCGGCCCGCGGTCCTTCGTCAACGCCAAGACGGTCTGGATCGACGGAGGCGCGTAGCGGCCGCCGTCCGGGGTGCTTGGGGTGGAGGTTTTTCGGTCCCGGTGAACGGGCATTCTCCGTGTATGACTCAGCTGTCGAATGCCGAGCGTCACACCGGGCGCGAGGCCGACCTCGACCCGCTGCACAACCTGGCGGCGATCGACCATCAGATCGTTGCGCTGAACGAGCGGGTCAAGGGCACCAGCCCCCGCTACGCCGCGCTCATCCCCCATTACCGGGCGGACATCGACGCCCTGCTCGACCTGCGCCTCTGGCTCACCGGCACGCCCGCGCACTGACCCCCGTCCGGCTTGCCACCCGCGCATCGCAGCAGGGTGGCACTGCTCCAACCCAGTCGCAGCAGTGCCACCCTGCTGCAAACCCCGCGCCGCCGCCTGCCGACGCTGCGGCCCGACCCGCCGCTGAGGCAACGTCTCGGCAACGGGCCCCGCGCTAGCCTGTCGCGGCCTGCTTCGACGGTGTCATCCGATCGATCGGCGGACGAGAGGAAGGGACGACGTTGTCCGAGCCTACGACGTTGCGGAACCTGGTCGGACTGCCGAAGGCACCGGCGAGCCTCGCCGAGTCCACGCTGTTCATGATCGATCTGCAGAACACCTACACCCGCGGCGTGATGGAGCTGGAGAACGTCCAGGCCGCCATCGACCACGCCGCGGAGATCTTGGACCGCGCCCGCAGCGCAGGGATCCCGATCGTCCACGTGATGCATGACGCAGGCGAGGGCTCCCCGTACGACGTCCGGACCGGGATCGGCCAGATCGTGGATCGCGTCGCCCCGCGCGAGGGCGAGTCGGTGATCGTCAAGAACTACCCCAACTCGTTCACCGGCACCGACCTCAACGCGCAGTTGGCGCCCGGCTCGAACCTCGTGCTCGCTGGCTTCATGACCCACATGTGCGTCAACTCGACGGCCCGCGGCGCGTTCAGCCTCGGCCACCACCCGACGGTCGTGGCCGCCGCCACTGCCACCCGCGCCCTGCCGGGCGTCGACGGCACGCCGGTCTCGGCGCACGCCCTGCAAGCGGCGAGCCTCGCCGCGATCGCAGACCTTTTCGGCGTCGTCGTGGTCAACGGCTCCGAGATCCCCGCCTGAGCCGACCCCGCAGACGCGTGGACCGAGTGATCGCCGGGTGTGGTGTCAGACGTCCACATCTGCACCTGGGGCACCACTTCCGCCGATCTTGCCCGGCCTGGTGTCCAGATGCCGATGTTCGCGTGCCGCCCTTGTCGCCCGACCGCGCGCCCCGCACACCCGCCCCAACGGCGCGCGAACCGTGGCCGCGCTGCCCCCAGTCGCCACGTCCGCGCCGGCCGGACCAGACGCGCCCGCAGGCGGCTTGGCGGGCTCGCCGACCGGCGGGTCCGCCACCACCCGTCGGGCGCCGTCGGGGAGGACAACGGTCTGGGATGACCGCCGCGCGCACAACCGCCGCGGGGCGGTACACGCCGTAGGCCGACTCGTCAGCTGCTCCGGCCGCGCGGACACGTGCGACACCTGCCGCCCGATGCTATAAAAGGTCAGGCCAAAGGCAAACCACTGCGAGGCCAGCGCGCACCGTCGAGGAAGAGGTCCGATGAAGCCTGACGAGTTCACCGACGTCACCTACGAGGTCGACAACGGTCTGGCGTGGATCACGATCAACCGCCCCGAGCGCTACAACGCGTTCCGCGCCAGGACCGTCGATGAGCTCGTGCATGCCTTCAAGCTGGCCTGGGCAAACGACGAGGTCGGCGTGCTCGCGCTGACCGGCGCGGGCGAGAAGGCGTTCTGCACGGGCGGCGACCAGAAGCAGCGGATGGAGACGGGCGACTACGGGCCCTCCGACACCGGGCTGTTCGAGATCGAGTCGCTCCACCGGGTGATCCGCGACGTGCCCAAGCCGGTGATCGCGGCGGTGAACGGGTTCGCCATCGGCGGCGGCCACGTGCTGCACCTGCTCTGCGACCTCACCATCTCTTCCGACACCGCGGTCTTCGGCCAGAACGGCCCGCGGGTGGGGTCCTTTGACGCGGGCTTCGGCACCGGCCTCATGGCCCGCGCCATCGGCGAGAAGCGGGCGCGCGAGATCTGGTTCCTCTGCCGCAAGTACTCCCCCGCTCAAGCCGAGGCGTGGGGTTTGGTCAACAAGGTCGTGCCCGCCGAGCAGCTGCACGCCGAGGTGCGCGCGTGGGCCGACGAGATCCGGGGGCTCTCCCCCACCGCGCTGAAGGTGCTCAAGCAGGCCTTCAACGCCGACACCGAGCACTTCGCGGGCATCGGCCAGATGGCCTTCTCGGCGCTGAAGCTGTTCGGCGAGTCCGAGGAAGCACAGGAGGGCATCGCCGCCTTCAACGAGAAGCGCGCGCCCCAGTTCGCGAACTACCGGACGCACTGAGGTCCGGCGCGCGCCGACCCGTCTGCCCACTTCGCAGGAGGTGTGGTGTCGTCGCAGACGCCGGCCAGGGCCATGAAGGCCTGAGAGGTCGGGGCGGGCTGCCGACTGGATCCAGCCTGGTCGCCTGCGCGCGTGGGCCTGCTGCCGAGCGTTGATCGCCGGTTGTGTGACATGAGCGCCACATATGGCCGTTATGTCACAATTTTGGCGATCATCGTCCGCCGGGCGGCCCGCAGCCGGGCCATGATCGTCGAGAGTGGTGTCGGCGGCGCGGCGGCGCACTCTGGGCACCACGTGCGGCGGTCACCGTGGCGACCGGGTCGAGCGGGAGGTCCTACCGGACCCAGGTCGGACTGAACGCGCCGGAGTTGATGGTCGACGGGGAGCCCCACAGCGCGTGCAGCCGGAACATCGTGCACCACCGCTGTAAAGGTTTGCGCAGGGTGACGCGCGGCTACTCTGCGGCTGAGCGCCTTCGGGGCGACGGGAAGGTTGCGTGCCGATGGACCCGCCAGGGATCGAGAGGGTGCGATGGACGTACCCGCCGATCCCCACCGCCGCCACCCAGGCCCGCCAACGGCTCGCCGCGCAGCTGAACGCCTGGCGGATCGGTGCCTCCGACGCCGAGCCCGTGCTCCTGATCGCCTACGAGCTGACGGCCAACGCGATCGAACACGCGTGCACCCCCTTCGAGCTCGCCGTCAGCTTCGACGGGACTGCGGTCGTCGTCGAAGTGCAGGACGAGTCGACGCTGCGGCCCCTCCTCCAGCCGCTCAACCTCCGCGCGACCCGTGGTCGCGGCCTGCAGATGGTGGCCGCCATGGCGAAGAGCTGGAACTGCGTACAGCACCGGGACGGCAAGACCGTCCGTGCCGTGATCATCCCCGGGCTCTGAGCCGCGCCCGCCCCCGATGCGGGCACGGACGCGGCGTGGTCAAACAGCCGACTCGCCGTGGCGTACCGCCCGACTCACCGTGGCGCACCGCCCGACTCACCGTGGCGCACCGCCCGACTCACCGTGGCGCACCGCCCGACTCACCGTGGCGCACCGCCCGACTCACCGTGGCGCACCGCCCGACTCACCGTGGCGCACCGCCCGACTCACCCGCGGGGTCAGGCCGCGCACTCCGTGGTCGCCTGCCGCGGGGACGAGGTCAGCACCTCGGTCACGAACGCGTCGACGGTGCTCATGCCCACCGCGCGCGCGACCGAGACGCGATGGTGCCCGTCCTCGACGTAATGCAGGCCGTCGATGCGGTAGAGGTTGATCGGCGGGATGGACTGGCCGGATCGCATCGCCCGATCGAGCGACTCCCAACGTCTGTCGTCGATTGTCGGACCGGGCCGGAAGCAGCGGTCGAAGTCGCCCGCGCGCCCGACGCTGCCGACGATGGTGTCGAGATCGACTGACCGCAGCCCGAGGTCATGTCGCGCGGTCGCACCGAGCTCGGCGGCGACGTCGTCGAAGGCCAACAGGTCGGTCGTGCGGCCCGACGAGCGCCGCAGCCTCCCCGACAGCTGCCTCCATGCGCGTTGCCTGCGCATCCGGCGGAGGTCCCGCTCGGCGTCCGCGGCGACGAAGCCGCTGTCGTAGGTGCGGATCAGGTTCATCACCATGCGTCCAGAGTCGAGGTAAGCACCCACGCCGCGCGTCCGTCGATCGCGTCGATCGAGCAGGCCGACCCCTTACGAACCGTCCGTTGGGTCCGCGGCACGCCCGCAATCGGCGCCTCAGAGGGTCCGGCAATTGACGGTTGGCTCGCATGATCGGCGAGAGTGGTGCCACAGGGGCGCTGGTGTACCAGTGGCACCACTGCTGGCGATCACGGGCTCAACCGCCACCCTGCTGCACACCCGGGCCACTTCGCAGACCGCACCCACACCTCGCAGAGTCCACAGACCCTGCGAAGCGACAGCGGACCCTGCGAGGACCCTGCCACGCCACGCCGTGTGCCTCATGTGCCGGGCGCTGTGAAGGAAACGGTCCGTTTCGTCCCCTTCGAGGCGGCCCACCGGGCCATGGGATCTCTAAGTTCTGCTTCCGCCCGCGAAGGCATCGGCCGCGAGCGGCTGAGGAGTGCGGTGTCCGCATAACGGGAACATCATCCTCATGATCCGAGCGGTCCTGACCGGAATCGCCGCGGGCGCTGCGGGCGCTCCGGGGACCACCGCGCTGAATGCAGTCACCTACCTCGACATGACCGGGCGCGCCCGCCTCGGCGGCACCACTCCCGGCGAGACCGTCGGAAAGGCCGAGGAGCTCACCGGCCTCGGTCTCTCCTCGAGCGGACCCGACGCCGACGAAGCAGGCAACCGGCGCTCGGCTCTCGGCGCGCTCCTCGGCATCGCCGCCGGGCTCGGCACAGGAGCGCTCTACGGACTCGTGCGGCCCAGGCTCGGCCGCGTGCCGCTCGCCCTGCTGGGCACGGGCGCCGGTCTCGCCGCCAACGTCGGCACGACCGGTCCGATGGCGGCCCTCGGCGTCACCGACGTGCGGACGTGGCCTGCCGACTCGTGGGTGTCTGACCTGGTGCCGCACCTGGCCTATGGGTTCGCCACGGCGGCGGTCGGGGAGCTGATGCAGCGCGGCCGCCGCGGTCGGCGCTCGTGAGCGGCATGACCGACGCCCGCACGGTGGGCGTCGAAGAGGAGTTCCTGCTCGTCGACCCCGACAGCGGGCAGGCCAGCGCGACGGCGGGCAGCGTCCTGCGGGCCGCCGACAACGAGGAGCTGACCGGCGAGCTTCAGCGCGAGCAGTTGGAGACCGCCACCCGACCGTGCCGCACCCTCGACGACGTCGGGCGCGAACTGCGTCGTGCCCGCGCCTCGGCGCGCGATGCCGCGCAGGCCACAGGGGTCGAGCTCGTCGCGCTCGGCACGTCGCCGCTGCCCGTCCACCCCACCGTCTCCCCCAAGCGCCGCTACGAGCGCATGATCGAACGGGCTGGAGCAGCCGGAGCCGACCTGCTGACCTGCGGCTGCCACGTCCACGTCGGCATCGCCTCTCAAGCAGAGGGCGTCGCCGCGCTCGACCGTATCCGTCCCTGGCTGGCCACGCTGCTGGCGCTCTCGGCCAACTCACCCTTCTGGAAGGGCAAGGACTCGGGCTACGCCAGCTTCCGCAGCCAGGTGTGGTCACGTTGGCCCAGCGCGGGACCGACGGAGCTCTTCGGTTCACCGGCTGGCTACCAGGCCGTCACCAGCGCCATGCTCGCCACCGAAACGATTCTCGACGACGGCATGATCTACTTCGACGCCCGGCTCTCGGCCCACCAGCCGACCGTGGAGATCCGGGTGGCCGACGTCTGCCGCGACCCCGACGACGCCGTCCTGATCGCGGGACTGGTCCGGGCACTCGTCGAGACCGCCGTCCGGGAGTGGCGCGCGGGACGCGAGCCGGCTCCGGTCCGCACCGAGGTGCTGCGGCTCGCGTCGTGGCAAGCCGGGAAGTCCGGGCTCGACGGACCGCTGCTCCTCCCGCCCGCGCTCCACCCCGGGCCGCCGGTGGACGTCCTGAACGCCCTGGTCAAGCACGTCACGCCCGCGTTGGAGGACACCGGCGACCTCGGCTTGGTCGACGAGCTCGTGACCGCGCTGGTAGGCCGCGGCAACGGCGCCGCCCGCCAGCGGGAGGTCTTCCGCAGCAGCGGTGGCGACCTCAGGGCCGTCGTGGCCGACGCGGGGGCCTGACCGATGCCCCGCTTCCGGCATTCGCAGGCAGCCGACCGCGGCATCCTCCTGCGCAAGGCCGCGCGCACTGGAAGGGTGGGGTGATGACCAGCACCGAGCACACCTCCGATGCCGTGACACCTGCGAGAGGCCCGAACGGGCGGCCGCGGATCGTCATCGTCGGAGCGGGGTTCGCCGGGTTCGAGGCCGCCCGCTCGCTGACTCAGACCCTGCGCGATACAGCGCAGATCACGCTGGTCAACCCGACCGACTACTTCCTCTACCTGCCGCTGCTCCCCGAGGTCGCGGCAGGCGTGATCGACCCGCGCCGGATCGCGGTCTCGCTGACTGCTGCGCTTCCGGGGGTGGAGCTGGAGCTGGGCGAGGTCGACCAGATCGATCTGACGGCGCGCACCGTGGGCTTCGAGGACCCTGAGGCCAACCGTCACACCCTCGCCTACGACCGGCTCGTGATCACGGTCGGCAGCGTCAACTCACTGCTGCCCATTCCCGGCGTCGCCGAGCACGCCCACGGTTTCCGCGGCCTGCCAGAGGCGCTCTACCTCCGCGACCACATCTCGCGCCAGGTCGAGCTGGCCGCCACCACCGAGGATCCCGAGGAGCAGGAGGCCCGCTGCACGTTCGTCGTCGTCGGCGCGGGCTACACCGGCACCGAGGTCGCCGCCCAGGGCCCGCTCTACACCGATGCGCTGCGGCGCGAGCTGCCGCAGCTACAGGGGCGTCCGATGCGTTGGATGCTGCTCGACCTCGCCCCGCGCGTGCTGCCCGAGCTGGACCAGCGTCTCTCCCGCACAGCCGGGCGCGTGCTCAAGCGACGCGGGGTGGAGGTGCGCACCGGGCAGTCGGTCGAAGAGGCGACGTACGACGGGGTGCGGCTGACGACCGGCGAGATCGTGCCGACCCGCACCTTGATCTGGTGCGTCGGCGTGCGCGCCGACCCGCTCGTGAAAGGCCTCGGGCTGGCCACCGAGAAGGGCAGGCTCGTCGTCCACCCCGACCTGGCCGTGCCCGACCACCCGGACGTCTTCGCCGCGGGCGACGCGGCCGCGGTGCCGGACCTGACGCGTCCCGGATCGGTCACCGCGATGACCGCCCAGCACGCCACCCGGCAGGGCAAGCTCGCGGGGCGCAACGTCGCCGCGTCGCTCGGGCACGGCACACCCAGGTCCTACCACCACCACGACCTGGGCTTCGTCGTCGACCTCGGAGGCATCCAGGCGGCGGCCAACCCGCTGCACGTGCCGCTCGCCGGGCTGCCCGCTAAGGCGGTGACCCGCGGCTACCACCTGTTCGCGCTGCCCGGCAACCGCGTCCGCACCGCCGCCGAGTGGGCCCTCGACGCCGTCCTACCCCGCCAGAGTGTGCACCTCGACCTCGTGCGGGCAGGCGCCGTGCCCCTCGACACCGCGACGCCCGAACTCCCCCACTGAGCGCTACGACGTCACGAGCGCACCTGGTCCTTGACCTCGTCGTAGCCGACCTCGGCCGGAGTGTCGGCAGGCGCGTAGATCACGCGGATCACGCCCGTCGGAAAGACCTCTGTCGCCCTGACCTGCAGGTGATACGGCGCGTCGCCGTCGTCGAAGAGCCTGCGGCCCTTGCGTGCTGCCACCGGGTGCACCAGCAAGCGGAGCTCGTCGACCAGTCCGGCCGCGAGCAGCTGCTGCACCACGGAGATCGATCCGGGGATGAGGATGCCGGTGATGCCCGCGTCGGCCTTGAGCGCGGAGACGGCCTCGGTCAGATCGCCCTTGATCAGCTCGGAGTTGCGCCAGGAGAACTCGAGCGGCTGGCGCGAGACGACCACCTTGCGGATGTCCCCGAGCTCTTTGGCGAACGCTGCGTCATCCCCGCCCGCGGCCTCGCGGTCGGGCCACGCTCCGGCGAAGCTGTCGTAGGTCTCGCGACCGAGAAGCAACACGTTCGAGGTGTCGTAGTCCTCGCCGACCGCGCGGCCCATGTTCTCGTCGAAGTACGGGAAGTGCCAGTCAGGGTCGATCTCGGCGACGCCGTCGGCCGAGATGAACAGGGTGGAGATGACCTTCGCCATCGCAGTGGTCCTTTCGAGTCGGCAGTGTCGGTGGGGACCAGCATGGCAGCCGATCCTCTCCGTTCGCCCAGCCGTGTATGCCTCGTGGCGATCACTACGAGCGTCTGAGCTCCCGAATGTTGGTCACCAGCAACACCAGTGCGGCCAGACCGAGAACGACCGCGAGCACAACCTGCCAATTGCGCAGCAGCCCGGCCACGAAGGCGATCACGACTGCCGCGGTGAGAACGGCCGAGGCCAGGCCCGCGGCGAAGCCGAGCAGTCGGCCGCGGGCTGCCGCCTCGACACCGAGGAACGCGATCAGGAAGACGGCCGCGCTGGTGCCGAACGCCCACGGCGGACCGAGCAGGAGCACCACGATCGTGAGGACGAGCAGGGGTGTGCTGACCGCGGCCCACACCCGCAGCAGTCGGCGACGCTCCCGCTCCTCCTGACGTCGCACCTGGGTCGGGGGTGAGCCGCTCAGATGCGCGTCAGGCGTTTCCGCAGGCCACGGCCGCCCGAGTGTGGCGCGGTGCACCGCCAACTCCTCGGCCACGCGGGACCGCCGCAGATAGGCCGCAGCCAGCTCGGCTTCCCTGCGGGCGAGCTCGGCTCGACGTTCGACGGCCGGGTCCTGCATGTCGGCGTACTGCGCGAAGGACGCGATCTGCGCCGAAAGCCTCCGCAGCAGGCTCTGGCCTACGGCGATGTCGGCGTCGAGCCGCCCCAGCTCGCGGTCCAGCACGTCGACGTGCGCGGCGAGGTCGTCGCGCGGATCAGCGGGAGCGACCTTGTGCAGACCCGCCCAGCCCACCGGATCCGCCCAGCTGAACCGGACCGACCCCGCGCGCTCATAGCGTGGTCCCGCAGGAGCGCGCTCCCCACCGAACACGTCGCGCGTGTCCAGTCCCCACAGTCCGCGGAAGTCGCGCACCCACGGGGTGGC
Source organism: uncultured Actinomycetota bacterium (assembly GCA_963826705.1). Taxonomy (GTDB): domain Bacteria; phylum Actinomycetota; class Actinomycetes; order Mycobacteriales; family Pseudonocardiaceae; genus Pseudonocardia. Next base: position 82,303 of record CAWGYF010000013.1, on the reverse strand, counting down.
GTCGTCGATGACGATCGCGTCCCAGGTCCGCGGGTGGCCCGGTCCGATGGTCACCCCGTCGCCGCGGGCGTAGTCGAGAAAGGGCAGCGCGAACGTCTCGCGGGGAATCGGCTCCCGCGACCGGGGCGCGATCCGGCGCCACACCCGGGACACCCCGTCCACGATCCGGCGCAGGACAGGCAGCTCGATGGCGACGACCTGATCTCCGGGCACGAAGTAGCCCGCATGCGACCCGGCGCCCGCGAAGATCACCGGATGGTCGCCCTCTCGACGGAGCTGCGGATCGTCCCAACGCCGACGCAGCTCGTCGCCTCCGTGATCGTGGGAGGACGCCGCGACCCACCGCGGCTCGGGTCCGCCGGTGATGTCAGCCAGATAGACGCAGACGAGCTCCCAGTCGGCTTCGTGGTCGTTCACGCCTGCGAAGGTTGAACGCCAGTCGTTGAAGACCGAGAAATACCAGTACTGGAGCACGACCCAGCCGCCGTCCCGCACGACTCTGCCGTGGTAGGCGCACCGGTCGGGGTCGAGATGCTCGCGACTGGCGAGTTCCGCAGCCGCGGCCAGCCCACCCGGAACACGCCCGCGAAGCAGCAGGGAGCCGCGCAGCAGCGAGTCGACCAGCCGCGTGAACACCCCTACCGCGGCCAGCCGGTCGGAGCCCCGCAGCCGCGGACGCTCCTCGCGCCGCCACCGCCGCAGCGCGGCACGGTCGAGCGGACCGTTGACGAACCTCAAGTGCAATGGCCGGTCGCGGTGGACGCGACCCAGCCGCGCCAGCTCCGGCAAGGTGAGCTCCCCCGCAGCCACCAGCTCCTCGCCGCCGGAGTCGACGGTGGCGTCGTCCACCCAGAGGCTGCACCGGGCAACGTAAGGGCCGACGGCGGTCGGGAGGAACAGCTCCCCCGCGGTGAATGCCACCACGGGTTCGTAGGCGCGCAGCAGCGCGAGGTCGGTCGGGTCCATCTCGCCCTCGATCATCGGAGCAGACGCGCAGCGGCCGCCTGGGACACCAGCAGGGTAAGGATCAGCGCCGTCACCGAGAAGAAGCCGCCGAGACTGACCCGTGCGCCGAAGACGAGAGCGACGGCCTCCAGGACGAGGAACTTGCTGCCGAAGAGGACGAGCCAGAGCAGGACCGCCGCGATCACCTTGCCCCGGGGCGTTGATGCGGCCCGGAACCGCGCTTTGGCCCAGTTCTTCGCGGCGACGACCACCTTGAGAATCGCCGTGAGCAGGACCGCCGTGAGCAGGGAGAGGGTGAACGTCTCGCTGATCACCTGGGGGACGTACTCGACGAACAGGTTCAGGACGACCACGTAGACGAGGACGTCGAGGACGGCCGATGCCACACGCGGATCCAGCGGCTTCGCCACATCCCCCTCCGGCCCAGCCTCCTCCAGCCCAGCCTCGTCCTGGTCAGCCTCGTCCTGGTCAGCCTCGTCCTGGTCAGCCACGTAGTCCCCCTCGCTCGTGTGTCGTCTCGAGTCGGCACCGCGGTTCAACCCAACAACGTGCCCCCGATGTAGGTCGACAGCATCGTCACCACGCCGATCGAGACGGTGCGAAACATGGTGCGAGGGATGTTCGTTCCGCCGATCGAGGCGATCAGCAGCGCGGTGAGGGAGAGCGCCGCGACCACCGCCAGGATCGTCGCGGCGCTACGCCATGCGGCCGGGGTCCAGAGGATCACCAGAAGCGGGATGCCCGCTCCGACGGCGAACGCGAGCCCCGCCAGCACCGCGGTTGTCCACGCGGTGGCCCGGCGGTCGCGCAGGGAGATGCCGTACTCGACCTCGGCGTGCGCGGCCAGCGCGTCGCCCGCGCTCAGTTCGGCGGCGACGGCGCGGGCGAGCTGCGGGGAGAGCCCCTTGGCCTGGTAGAGCTCGGCCAGCTCCGCCTCTTCCTCCGCGGGGGTGAGCGCGATCCGACGACGCTCGGCCTCGATGGTCGCCTGCTGGGCGTCGTGCTCGTCGGCGGTCTCGTTGTAGCGCATGCCCGCCAGGGCGACCCCGCCGCCGACCATCGCGGCCAGCGAGGCGACGAGCAGGATCGCGTTGCCTGCCCCCGCACCGAGCAGACCCTCGACGATCCCCGCCGACGCGATGATCCCGTCGTTGGAGTCGACGGCATGCTCGCGGACCCTGGCGTGGTCGACCCGGGCCCACACCCCGGTCACGTCACCACCGCCCCGTCACCCACCGCCCCGTCACCCACCGCCCCGTCACCCACCGCCCCATCACCCACCGCCCCGGCACCACCGCGCCGTCACCATCCGGGGGCACCCGGCAGCAGCCCGGTCGCGATGGCGTCGGCCAGTTGGCGGTGGTCGCGCTCGGTCTGGTCGGCGTAGGCGTGCGCGAACTCGGTCATGGCCTCGTCGAATGCCCGGCCCCTGCCGATGTAGGCGGCGATCGCGACGGGATCGCCGGTGCGCGCGTGCGAGCGGGCCAGCACCTTGGCACAGGCGGTGGCGAACTGCCCGAGGAGCGGAGAGATCAGCTCGCCGTTGGCGATGACCTTCATGTCCCGGAACTGCCGCACGTAGTAGTCGTGGCCGCGCCCCGCGGTCCACCCGACGAAGATGTCCGTGGCGCTTTGCACCAGCCGCTTGCCTTCGACGACCCGACGGCCGTGGTTGTCGTAGCGGCTCGGCCCACAGCTGGACTCGTACACCGACGTGCCCGCTTGCTTGATCTGCAGGAACAGCGGATCGTCCTGACCGCGGCCGACCAGCAGGGCCAGGTGCACCCGCATCCCGACGCTACCCACCCCGACGACCTGGCGGACGGTGTCGACCAGCGTGAACCGGTCCAGCAGAAGGCGGCGATCGTCGGGCAGGGAGTGCCGGTAGGCGGCGAACAGCTCTTCCGCGAGGCCGTCGTCGCGGTGTTGCCGGATCGGCGGGTCCTCCGTGATCCGCAGCTGCCCGTCGCGGTGCTCGGTGAGCTTCCGGAACGCGCCGCTGTGGGTACGCTTGCGCGCCTTGCGCTCGATGTGCGCCGCGGCGCGGATCTTGTCGGGGTCGGCGAAGACGCTGAGGAACCGGTCGACGGCGATCAGGTCATACCAGATGTCGAGCCAGCGGGCGGTCGTGTAGCCGGTCATCCGCTCCCGGTAGGTGCGCAGGCAGGCCGCGACCGCCTCCTCGGCGCGGTCGGCCCGCACGCCGTAGGTGCGGGCGAGCACCACGATGCTGGCCACCAGCCGGGCGAGGTCCCACTCGAACGGGCCGGGCAGCGTCTCGTCGAAGTCCCGGAGGTCGAACGACAGGTTCCGCTCCGGGGTGGCCCACAGCCCGAAGTTGAGCAGGTGGGCGTCGCCGCAGAGCTGCACCGTCAGCCCGCTGTGGGGACGGGATCCGAGATCGGCGGCCATGACCGCGGCGGCTCCGCGGTAGAACGTCCACGGGCTGGCCGCCATCCGACCGTTGCGGACCGGCAGCAGGTCCTCGGCGCGGATCGCGTTTTGCGCAAGCAGGATGGCCACAGCGTCACGGGTCTGGTCCACCGTGCTCCACCGGCCCAGGTCACGGCGTGGGGCGCGCGCTCTGGCCGCGAGTCCCTCCGCATGGCGCAACCGCCCGTCGCGGGCCCGTACCGGCACTGCGGCTTCGTCGATCGCTGCGGGGGACATCGGCTCCGGCATTCCAGCTGTTATCGGCTGTCGCGCTTGGCCTGCCGCCGCGCGCCACTCGCCGTCGTCGCGGCCACGTTCTTCCGCGCGATGGGTGTCCTGGTCGACGCCGCCCGGCCCTTGCCCTTCGGCGTCGATGTAGCGGCTGCCGCGACGTCGTCGACCACCCCGCCCGGCCCGGTTCCGCCCTTGTCGCGGGCGCCAGCCAGCCGTTGCTTCCGCAGCTGCGCCGCGCTGGTGCGCGCCGCTGCGGCCAGGGCCTTGCTCACCCTGGCCAGCGCCTTCTCGAAGGCCTCCGCCTTGTCGGCGGCGCGCCGGTTCTTCGGACGGGCCGCGCCCCGCCCGCCGACGTCGGCCACCCGCGCGCTCGCCGCGCGCCGGTACTGCGTCACGTACTTCGTGCGGGCCCACCGGGTCCGGGTGTGCAGCGCAAGCAGCTCGTCCTCGTCGAGATCGGTCAGTGCCGCGCGTTTGGTCTCCGCGAGCAGCAACCACTCGGCCTCGTTCAGCGACCTCTCGAGACTCTTGTTCGCCATGGCCCGCTCCCCCGCTACAGAGCGACCGGGCCGAGCTGGACCCGGACCACCCGACCGTCGGCGAACGCAGCCTCGATGCGTCCCTGGGCGCCGGATGCCGAACCGTCGAGGCGTACCGTCCACACCGCCCGCTCGCGGGTGAGCTGCTTGTGGGTCAGGTCCATGCGCACGTCCTTGCACAGCTCCCGGACCGCGTCGTGCGCGTCCTCTCCGCGCAGGAGCGCGCGGGCGCGGAACGGCCCGGTGGACGTCAGCTCGACGTCGGGCGCGAACAGCGCGAGGACCTCGTCGACGTCGCCGCGCCGCCACGCGTCCTCGAACGCGCGCGCGGCCAGGAACTCCTCTGCCTGCCGCTCACCCTGGGTCATGAGCGAGCGGATGAACCGGGCGTCGCGGTTGAGCTTCGAGGCGGGCCCCATCAGCTTCGACGACTCCGGGCGGGAGAACTCGAGGACGCGGACGACGACCTGCTTGTACCGGTCGCCGACGAGCTGCCCATCGGCGAGCAGTCGGTCGATCAGCTCGATGACGTGCAGCTCCTGGTAGAGGGAGAGGTTGCCTGCGAGCTCGTTGCGCCGGTCGGTGATGTCGAGGACCGAGCGCGGTTCGTCTGCCCGGGCGGTCGGGTTGATCTGGATCACCCACAGCTCGTCGGGCTTGGTGTCGAGCAGATCGCGCACCGGCGGGTTCTGGGAGAACAGGCCGTCCCAGTAGGCGCCGCCGTCGGTGTGCACGGTCGGGAACACCGTGGGGATCGCCGCGGAGGCAAGAACCATGTCGGCGGTGATCCGGTCGCGGCGGCTGTTGAAGGCGCGGAAACGGCCCGAAAGAACGTCGACGGCGCCCATCAGGAGCAAGGGGTGTTCGCCTGCGCTGTCGAGGTCGACGCGATCGAAGTCCACCCAGTTCCTCAGCAGATCCCGGAAGTTCGCCAGCCCGTTGACCGGCAGGTCGTACGGGCTGGCGACCGGCACCATGCCCAGGCCCTGCAGGGTGCTCACCCACACCATCCAGGCGTTGACGGCGGCATCCATCATCGACGACGCGGAGTTGTCCTCCCAGAACCCCTCCAGCAGCGCCCTGGCCTTGTGTTTGTCCCCTTCCCGGAGCGCCGACCACGCGAGCAGGGCGCAGATCGCGCCGCCGGAGGTCCCGCTGAGCCCCACGACCTCGCATCCGTCGAGCTCGTCACCGTCGAGCAGCCGAGCCAAGACCCCGGCGGTGAACGCCGTGTGGCTCCCGCCGCCCTGACACGCGATCGTGACGCGACGCAAGGGTTCGCCACTCATCGGTTCTCCTCACAGTTCGCCGGCCTAGGGAGCGAGCAGGCGCGCCTTCTGCTGTGCGAACTCGGCGTCGGTCAGCAAGCCCGCCTGCCGAAGCTCGCCGAGCTTGAGCAGCTGCGTGTGAAGGTCGTCCACGGTGCGGGCAGGCGCGGAAGGGGCCGCCGCGGGCTGCGTCGCCGCTTGCTGGGTCGCCGCGGAATGGGTCGCCGCGGAATGGGTCGCCGCGCTGCTGGCCTGCGGCTACCCGGCCCGCGACGGCCTGCGCCGTGCCCGCGATCACGGCGGTGCGGGCCACGGTGCCGAGAAGGCCGGGGCCGCTACGCCCGCGCCCGAGCCGCCGCCTCATACCTCGACCCCGCCGGAATCGAGCGCCTGGAGCGCCCGGACGACGTCCTCCGACGGGACGCGGTCGTGCGCCAGCAGTGTGCCGCCGCACTCACGTACCGCGTCGGCGAACGCCGTCGCCCAGAGGTTCTCCCAGATCACGATCAGCGTGCTGGTGTCGTTGTCCAGTCGCTCGGCGATCCCCTGAAGATCGTCATCGCTCAAGAGCTCGAGGACCTCCCCGTCGACGTCGTCGAAGCCCGCGACGCCCTCGTCCTCGAGTTCTGTGCCGGTCACCGCGCCGTCGACGTCCTTGTGCACGACGGCCGCGTCGAGGATCCGGACGGTGCCCGCGCGCACCAGGTCAGCCAGCGGAGCCGCGACCGACGAAGCGAGCTTCGTGCCGGGGAAGGTGAGTGCTATCCACTCGACCGGGGCGCCCGGCGCGGGTTTCGCCTGCATAGAGGCTCCTCTCGGTTGTCCGCCAGCACACAGCATCCCCCGATGCCGTGCCCTCGCCATCACCCTCGGCGGAGGAGATCTCACCGGCGTCGGCCGCGCAGCACCGCTCCGACGACCATGCCCGCCAGCAGCACGGCGCCGAGGCCGCCCGCGGAGACCCCCCGCCGGACGGTGACCTCGTGCCTGACGACCGCAGGCCCGGGAACGGCGACCCGGACGCTGCGCTCGTTCCCGCGAGCCGTAGCCGCCCACGCCGTCACGAGCAGGACGAGCCGCGCCACGACGTAGCTGAAGAGCAGCAGACCCAGCAGCGAGCCGAACACCGCTCCGCTCGGCGAGCCCGTGATGGCCGCGAAGTAGAGTGCCGCGCCCTGTTTGAGCACCTCGAAGGCGACGGCGCCGAGCAGCGCCGCCGAGGCCACCCTCCGCACACGGACGTCGGTGCGCGGCAGCCGGGTGATCGCCCAGGCGAAGATCAGCCAGTTCGCGGCCACGCCGAGCACCACGCCGACCGCGCGGAGCAGGATCCGGGACCACCCGTCGTCCGGCGCTCCCAGAATGGTGAGCACCGTCTCGGTGAGGCCGGTCCCGAGCACCGTGAGGGCGAACGAGACGGCCAGTGCGGCGCCGAGGCCGATCAGCTCCCGTAGATCGAACAACAACCTCTGCAACGCGGCCGGATGCGGCGCGGGCAGACCCCACTGCGCCGACACCGCTTCGCGCAGGTTCGACATCCACCAGACGCCCGAGTACAGCGCGCCGACGAGACCGATGCCCGCGACGGTGTTGCGCTGGTCGATCGCCGTTTGGATGATCGGGTTCAGTGGCTCGGCCAGGCCCGACGGCACCGTCGCGGCGATGCTCTTCTCCAGCTCGGCGAGCAGCTCGGGGCTGAACCAGAGGACGTAGCTCGTCGCCGCGAAGGCGACCATCAGCAGCGGCACCGCGGTCAGGACGCTGAAGAACGCCACCGCGGCAGCGAAATGGTTGCCCCGCTGCTCGAAGTAGCTCCGCCCGGCCCGCGACAGGTGGTCGACCCACTCGTAGCGTTCGCCCAGCCGCCCTGTCCAGGCCCGCAGGCGCTCGACGAACCCCTCTTCCACGTCGACCATCTCAGCGGACCGCACGGTCGGCACGATTCACCCGCAGCGGAGGAGGTGGCGCGACGCCCGCCCGCGCCAAGGTCTGGCCCATGCCGTCCTGGTCGGCTCAGCCCCGTCGCGGGGGGCCAGTGCTTGTCGGTGCAGCGTTTTCCGGTGCAGGGCCCATGCCGGGAGCTCGGTCATGACATCGGGACCGACGGGGGAGCCAACCAACACCGACCCGGCGCCGGATGCCGGGCAGGCGTCGCGGCGGGGGTATCTGCGCTCGTCGATCGCCGTCGTGGCCACCGTCCTCGCGCTGATCGTCGGTGTCGTCATCGGGGTGGTCGTCGGAAGGGCGCTGGCTGCTCCTGCGGTCGCGAGCGCGGCGGGCGACGCGGCAGGGTCGGTGTGCCCCGCGACGACCGTGGCGACGACAGGCCTTCCGTCCGTGGTGACCGTCTCGGCCCAGTCAGGCGCCGGTGGTGGCGGCGGAACCGGGTCCGGCGAGATCATCCGGCAGGACGGCTACATCCTGACGAACGACCACGTGATCTCGGTCGCGGGGAACGGCGGTGCCGTCTCGGTCCGGTACAGCGACGGCCGGTCGTCGCCTGCCACCATCGTCGGGCGCGACATCTTGACCGACCTGGCGGTGCTGAAAGCGAGCGACGGGGCCGCCGGACTGCCCGTCATCGCGTTGGGCTCGTCACAGGGGCTCGTCGTCGGCCAACCGGTCGTCGCCCTGGGTGCGCCTCTGGGGCTTGTCGACACGGTGACATCGGGAATCATCAGTGCCATGGATCGTGAAGTCGCACTGCCCGCGGACCTCGGCCAGACTGCACATCTGGTGGGGGCGATCCAGACCGATGCCGCCATCAACCCCGGCAACAGCGGCGGAGCCTTGGTGAACTGTGAATCGCAGTTGATCGGTGTGAACACGGCGATCGCGACCGTGCCCAACTCGGCGGGCCAGAGCGGCGGCGGAAGCGTCGGCCTCGGGTTCGCCATCCCGGTCGACCTGGCCAACCCGATCGCCGACGAGCTCATCGCCACCGGTTCGGTCGCCCACTTCTCCGCAGGCCTGCAGGTCCGTGCGGTACCCCCGGCCATCGCCGACCGGATCGGGCTCCCCCGCGGACTGGTGGTCGAGTCCGTCGACGCAGGCGGGCCTGCTGCCGCAGCGGGCATCCGGGCCCGGGACGTGATCACCCTGGTCAACGGGCAGCCCGCGGTGAGCGCGGAACAGGTCACGGTGGCCGAGTTGGCGTCGCGTTCGGGACGCGGCATCGAGGTGGCCTACCTGCGCGGCGGCGTGTTGACGACGGTCAAGGTCACCCCGGCTCCGATGAAACCGTGACGAGCGCGGCGTCGCCCGCGACTCGGCCCAGCCTCCGGCACCGGATCGAGGTTCCGTGGCTGCGGTCGGGCCACGTCAGCCGACAACGGCTGCTTGATCGCCTCGACCAGTCGGGCCGAGGGGACGTGGTGCTGGTCAGCGCCCCGGCGGGCTACGGCAAGACCGCTCTGGTCGCAGACTGGTTGAGCACCGATCCGGTGCATACCGCCTGGATATCGCTCTCCCCCATCGACGACAGCGACCGCTGGTTCTGGTCGATCGTGCTGAGCTCGCTGAGAAGCTGTCCGGCCCTACCCACGGGCAACGGCCTGCACGAGCTCGCGTTGCCGGAAGCGCCTTCGCGCGATCCCGAGTTCCTGGCGGCCGTGGCCGACGCCCTCGACAGCATCGAAGAACCTCCGACCATCGTCCTGGACAACATCCAGGAGCTCACCGCTCCCACCGCCGTTCTCGGCCTCCAGGCGTTGTTGCGGGATCGTCCCCGCAGACTGCGCATCGTCCTCATGGGCCGCCGGGATCCGCCCGTTCCGCTTGGCAGGCTCCGGGCGGCGGGTCAGCTCGTCGAGGTCCGCGCCGAGCACCTGAGGTTCACCACCGACGAAGCGGCCGCGATGCTCGCCGCGACGGGCCACGTGTTCAATGTGGACCTCGTTGCGGTGCTGGTGGCCGAGACCGGGGGCTGGGCGGCAGGCCTACGTCTTTCCGCCCCTGCCCTCGCCGCGGCAGAGCCGACCGACTTCGTCAACGACCTGGTCGGCACCGACCGCGCGATGTCGGACTACCTCGTCGAGGAGGTCCTCCAGGCGCTGTCGGAGCAGGCACGCCACGTCCTGGACGCCGTGAGCGTCTGCGAAGTCGTCTCCGCGTCGCTCGCCTCGGCCCTGTGCGACCTTCCCGAGGCAGGCGACGTCCTCGACGCGCTCGAACGCGAGACCGGGCTGGTGTATCGCACCGGTCCGGGTCGGATCCGCTTCGTCGTCGAACCGCTGCTCCGGGCGCATCTGCTGGCCGATCTTCGACGGCGGCATCCGGAGACCGTGGCGTCGCTGCACGTGCGGGCGGCCCGGTGGTTCACCGAGCAGGACATGGCGGCCGCATCTGTGGACCATGCCCTGTTCTCCGACTCCGAGACGGTTCTCGTCGAGGCCGTGCATCGCCACGGCCTGCTCCTGCTGGCCACGGGCGAGCACGCCCGGATGCGCGAGGCTTCGGCGACGCTGGGCCGAGGCGTGCTGGGCGGCGACCCCACTCTCGCGCTGCTGGCGGCCATGGCCAACCTCGAGATCGGCGACGTCGCGGCAGGCGACCGGCTCATGGCCGCGGCCGCTCAGGTCTGGCCCACCGTTCCCGGAGCCGAGCTGCTGGCGCTGCGCCGCGCCGCCGACGCCCGCCGAGCGGCGTTGACAGCGGAACGCGTCGTTGCCGGGCAAGCGGCAGAGCTCGAGACCGAAGCCGCCCAGCAGCTGGGTCTGGGACCGATGACAGTGCTGGAACGGGCCTTCGCGGCGCTGGCGGAACAGCGGGTGGACACCGCCCGGGAGCTCGCGTCGGCCGCGCTGGAGCAGGCGGGTGACAACGACTACCTGGTGGCGCGCTGCCTGGCTGTGCTGAGCGGGGTGGCAGCCGCCGAAGGCAACTTCTCGAAGATGGCGGCGCTCGCAGAACGGGCGGACGCGCGCGCGCCCGCCGAGAGCTGGCGCGGAACCAGCGCGGCCGCCGTCACCGCCTGCCTGCGGGCCTACGGGGCGCTGTTGCTCGCCAGGCCTGCCGAGTGTCTCGCGCTGACCGATTCCGCGCTGGCTTTCGCCCATTCGCTCGGCCAAACCAGCACCGCGCTCTTCGGCGCCGCCCTTGATGCGATCCGCGGAGCGGCGATGACCGAGCACGGGGAGGCGGCGAAGGGGCTGGAACTGCTGGCAGGCGCGCGAGCCGCCGCCGACCGGTCGCTGCCCGATCTGTACCTGGCGTTGATCGCCGTGCTGGAGCATCAGGCCGCGATGGACCTCGGATACGTCGAGCGCGCACGCGACATTCTCGACTGGGCCGTCGAGCGACTACCCGAGACGGCCGAGGTGCGGCTCCTGCGCGCCCGCCAGCAGTTTCAGCTCGGGCGAAACGCCCCCGCGGGGCGGCACCTCGCCGCGGTGCTGCACGGGCAGACGGCCCCACCGTTGGTGCCGTGGATCGTCGTCGACGCCTGGGTGCTGGCTTGCCGGTCGGCGCTGCGCTCCGGCAACCGCGGACAGGCCCTGCGCACGGTCCGGCGCGCGGTGCACCTGGCGTCCCATCTCGACGTCCTGCGCCCGTTGGTCCAGTCCGACGAGGTCGTCGAGCTGATCCGCGAGCTCCGCTGGCCCCCCGCCCTCGCCTCCTTCACCACGCGCGTCCTCGACGCCCGGCGGTCCCGACCGGTGGGGTCGCGGGTGGCGCTGACCGAGAGCGAGCGGGCGGTGTTGGGCATGCTGTCGACCCAGCGTTCGATCAGCGAGATCGCGGAGGCACTGACGGTCTCGCCGAACACGGTCAAGACACACGTGCGCACCATCTACGGCAAACTCGGGGTCCACACGCGACGCGAGGCGCTGGCCGTCGCGCAGGAAGGGGGCCTGGCGCCTGCAGCACCTGACACCGGGCAATCAAGAGGGTCCGGCAATTGACGGTTCGCTCGCATGATCGGCGAGAGTGGTGCCACAGGGGCGCTGGTGTACCAGTGGCACCACTGCCGGCGATCACGGGCTCAACCGATGGGTGGCGAGCCTTCTCTCGGCCCCGCCGCCCTGGCCGGGCCACGTGGGCATCGCAGCAGGGTGGCCCTGCTCCGACCCAGTCGCAGCAGGGCCACCCTGCTGCACACCCGGGCCGCCCTGCTGCACACCCGGGCCCCTGCCGCCGTGGCCGGGCCACCTCCGCATCGCAGCAGGGTGGCCCTGCTCCGACCCAGTCGCAGCAGGGCCACCCTGCTGCACACCCGGGCCACCCTGCTGCACACCCGGGCCGCCGAGGACCCTGTCACGCCACCCCACGTGCCTCATGTGCTGGGCTCTCACTCTCAGCCGGTCGGTTGATCTTCTCGTACCCATTCAGACCAACCAGGTGGAGTGACGTCCAGGTAGCGTCCAGTCACGTTATGGCGCTCAGCTCCAGCGGTGGCCGTCCGGCGGTGGCGCGCATCAGGACGGCGGTTCCTCAGCTCTCGGGCCTTTATCTGCCACGACCGAGGCTGAGCTCTTTCCTGGACAGCGTCGCAGGCGGTGAGGTCGCGCTCGTGTCCGCTCCGGCAGGCTACGGGAAGACCCTCCTGCTTGCCGACTGGGTGACCCGCCACCCACACGTCGCCTGGCTGACGCTCGACCGCGACGACAACACCGACCGACGTTTCTGGGCCGGTGTGCTCGCCGCGCTCGCGACGGTGGCGGACGTCCCGGCGTCCAACCCGGTGCATACCCTCGAGCTGCCCGAGGTTCCCAGCCGCAGCCCGGCCTTTCTCCCGGCGCTCGTCGACGGGCTGGCGGCGGTACCGAGTCGGCTACTGATGGTCTTCGACGACGTGCACGAGCTCACCCATCGGGATCCGCTCGCCGGGCTGGCGAACCTGATCGAGAACCGTCCGCCGGGCCTGCGGATCGTGCTGGCCAGCCGCTCCGACCCGCCGCTTCGCCTGGGGCGCCTGCGGGTGACCGGTGAGCTGCGCGAGTTGCGGGCACCGCAGCTGGCCTTCACCCCGGCCGAAGCGGACGACGTGTTGGCGCGGGCCGAGGTGCGCCTCACGGCCGAGCAACGAACGGTGCTGCACGCGGAGACCGCAGGCTGGCCCGCCGCGCTGCGGCTGGCCAGCTTGACCTTGCGCGACGCCGATGATCCCGACGTGTTCCTGTCCGACCTTGCCGGGAACGGCCAGGCCATCTCCGACTACCTCGTCGGCGAGATCCTGTCCCGGCTGCCGGGCGGAGTCACCGAGGTGCTGCTGGCGGTGAGCGTGTGTGACGCCGTGACCGCGCCGCTGGCCGTCGCGCTCACCGAGCGGGACGACGCCGCCGACGTGCTGGCCGACCTGGAGCGGAGAACCTCGTTGGTGGCCAGCTACGGCGCAGGCAGACGATGGTTTCGGATCCATCCGCTGCTGCGCGCCCATCTTTACGCCGACCTGCGGCGGCGTCGGCCCGGCCTCATCGCCGTCCTGCACCGGCGGACGCTCCGGTGGTACGCCACCGCGCACAACCCCCTCGGCGCGCTCCGCCACGCGACGCTGGCCGACGATGCCGCCTTGGTGCGGGACGTGCTCCGGGAACACGGGGCCGTGCTCGCCACCTCGGGACAGCACGCGGAGGTCTCCGAAGTGCTGGGCGTCCTCGACACCGCGGGGCTGCTCCGCGACGACGTCGAGCTCATGCTGGTGGGGGTGCTCGCCCACCTGGAGCTGGGCCGGGCTGACGCCGCGGACACCCTGCTGGCGCAGGTGGCCGCCCGCTGGCCTGCCAAGCCGCAGCCACCACTCCTGGCGCTGCGCACACTCGCCACGGCCCGCCGGTACTGGTACGGACCGAGCGGAACGACGGACACGCGGTCGGACGCCCCGCCGATCAGCTCCGAGATGGCCGAGCTCGCGGTCGCAGGCATGCTGCAGCGGGCCAACGCCGCCATGGCGGCCGGACGGTGGGCCGACGCCGACGAGATCGCGCGCACTGTGGTCGAGCAGGCCACCCGTGACGGTCGCGACTACCTCCACGCGCGGGCCCTCACGATCCGCGGAATCGTCGCGGGCCTGCGCGGTGAGATCTCCCGCATGCTCGAGCACGCGGTGCGGGCGGGCGAGACCGCGCCCACCGAGGCCTGGTCGGGCACCGGAAGCGAGACCTTCTGCCTCGCGATGTGCGCCTACGGGGCGTTCATGCAGGGCAGGCCCATCGAGGCGCTCCGCTCCGCTGCCGCCGTGCAGGACATCCCCGAGCAGGTGTCGGTGCGTTCGCTCGGCGAGATCGACCCGCTACGCCCCCTCCTCAACGCGTTGCGCGGCGCGGCCCGGTTCGATCTCGGCGAGCACCGGGTAGGGCTGGAGGCGATGCGCGCGGCGCGGAGGCAGGTCGTGGACGGCCTCTGGCTCAACGGGCCGGTGATCGCGTTCCTGGGGCTCGTCGAGCACGACGCGGCGCTACGGCTCGGGTCCGACGGCAACGCTCGGACCGTTCAGGAGTGGATGCAGGAGCGGGCGGACGGCGGCGGGGACCTGACCTACATCCGCGCCGAGGCGGTGGCCGCGCGCATCGGGTCCGACCCGGTCGCGGGCGAGACGGCGGGTGCGCTGCTGGCTCCGCTGCTCGACGGGTCGCTGACCCCGGTCATGCGCTGGGTGCCCGTCGCGGCATGGACCCTCGAGTGCGCGTTGACCCTCCGAATCGGCAACCGGCCCCGCGCCCGCGAGGCCCTGCGCCACGCGCTCGCCGTCGCCGAGCAGTGCGGCGTCCTGCGTCCGCTGGTCAACGCGCCTGCCGATGTCATCGACCTGCTCTCCCGCGAGCTGGGCAACCTCGGGGGGGCCGAGGAGTTCGCGAGGGAGGTGCTCACCGCCCGCCGCACGCTCGAGCAACACCGGCCTGCCGGGTCGGGGGGTCCTGCCCTCACGGCGCGCGAAAGGGCGGTGTTCGACCTGCTCCCCGGGCCGCTCTCGCTCGATGAGATCGCCGCCCGGCTGGCCGTCACGACGAACACCGTGAAGACGCACCTCACCGCGATCTACGCCAAGCTTGGGGTCCGCTCGCGGCGGGAAGCCGTCGCCCGCGGCCGGATCGTCGTCCGGAGCACCCGCTGAAGATGTCGGGACACGATGGGGGTGGGCCGGGGATCGTCGCACGGCTGGACCGCTACCAGCGGCGACATCGCTGGCTGGGCGTGCCGCTCGCGGTGCTCGACAAGTTCGTCGACGACCGCGGACCGCTGCTGGCCGCGCTGATCACCTACAACGGCTTCCTGTCGCTGTTCCCGCTGCTCCTGGTGCTCAGCACGACCTTGCGACTGGTGCTGCGGGATCATCCTGAGCTGGCCGACGAGCTCCTCGGCAGCACGCTGGCCCGGTTCCCCGTGGTCGGCGACGAGATCACCGCCACTGTCCACCCGCTCGAAGGCTCAGCCGTCGCGCTGGTCATCGGGGGGCTGCTCGCGCTGTACGGCGGGCTCGGATTCACCGCTGCGGTGGGACACGCGTTCGACCAGATGTGGGGCGTGCCGGTGGACAAGCGGCCGCATCCGCTCATCGCGCGGGGCCGGGGCTTCTTGCTGCTGGTGTTGCTCGGCGTCGGCCTCGGCGTCACGACCGCGCTTTCCGCGCTCAGCGCGGCCCCGTTCGCGCCGCTCGGGTCGGCCTTGCCGGTCGTGACCCCGCTGGTCTCGGTGCTGGTGAACGCGGCGCTGTTCCTCGTGGCGTTCCGCGCCCTGACCGTCCGTGAGCTCACCTTCCGCCAGGTCGCGCCGGGCGCGATCGTCGCAGCGCTGGCCTGGCAGGCGCTCGAGTTCGGTGCCGTTCGCTATGCCACCGACGAGCTCGCTGGCGCCGACCCGCTGTACGGGGTGTTCGGGCTGGTCCTGGCCCTCCTCGCGTGGATCTACCTTGAGGCGCTGGTGGTGACGGCGGCCGCTGAGGTCAACGTGGTGCTCGTGGACCGGCTGTGGCCCCGGGCGCTGCTCACCATCACCCCCTTCGTCGGACCGGACGACCTGACCGACGCCGACCGGCGCTGCCTGGAGTCCTACGCCCGCGTCCAGCGCTACAAGAGCTTCGAGCGGATCGAGGTCGCGTTCACTCCGCCTGCGGAGGATCGTCGGCCACGACCCGGAGGCCTGCTAAGAGGGTCCGGCAAATGAGGGCTCCGCGAGCCCGCGGCGCCGCGGCGCAAGGCGCCCCCGCGTCCTCGTGCCGGGGCACTCGGATGCGGGGGCAACGCCGCGATGCGGGTGCCTGGGCGTCGCGGGCCGGGGCCCTCATTTGCCGGGCGCTCTAAGCCGCCGCACGGCATCAGGCGAGCCGAGCAGCGCGTTCATCCAGCCAGCATTCGGGTCACTATCGATCAGCAGCGCCTTGACGAGCAGGGTCATCGGCACCGCCAGCACGGCGCCCACCGGACCGAGCAGCCAGCCCCAGAACACCAGCGCGACGAACGTCACCGTGATCGAGAGGCCAACGGCGTCGCCGACGAAGCGCGGCTGCAGCAGCGAGGTGAAGACGAAGTTCAGCACCAGGTAGACCACCACGACGATGAGGAGCAGACGCGGGCCACCGACCAACAGCCCCAGAACGGCGGGCGGCAGGACGCCGAGCCAGAACCCCACGTAGGGGATGTAGTTGGTGATGAAGGCGAGCAGCCCCCACGTGATGGCGAGCGGAATGCCCAGTACTGCCAGCACGGCGGCGTCGAGCGCGCCGAGGACCAACCCGAACACGGTGGTCACCACCAGGTAGCGCCGGATGCCCGTCGTGAAGTTGGCGAGCGCGGTGCCGAGCAGCGGGCGGTCGCCGACCATCGCGGCCATCCGCAGGTCGGCGCCGTTCGACTCGAGGCTGATGAACAACAGCAGCGATAGGAGGAAGACGAGGTTCGTCGCCAGCCCGACCACACCCGACAGCAGCACCCCGATGAACACGGCGACCTTGCCGACGTCCAGTCCCGCCACCAGAGCCCGCACCTGGTCCGCTCCGACACCGTAGGAGTTCAGCGTCGCGCCGAGCCCCCTCAATATGCCGTTCGCCTCCGCCGCGTACTGCGGGAGGACGGTGGCCAGCCGCGCGGCCGAGAGCACCAACACCCCGGCCATCACCACCACAACGGCGTAGACCAGCAGGACCAGCACGATCGTGGCCAGCCATGGGGGCAGGCCGACGGCACGGAGCCGTTGGCCAACCGGCGCGATCACGATCACGATCACCCAAGCCAGGAACGCAGGCGCGATCAGCCAGCCGATCGCGCCGATACCCGCGGCCACGATGACCATGGCCGCGGCCCCGACGAGAATCAGGAGCCCCCGCGGAAGCGGGCTTCGGCTCGTCGTTTCATCCATCGTGGACTCGAAGGCCGAGCATCGTGAGGCTGACGACCGCGCCGGGCACCACCACGTCGCGGATTCTGGCTCCGTCGACCGGTCGGGGCCTCCCCCTCCACGGGCGAGACACCCCGCGATGCCTCCCGCGCACGGCCTCGGATGCGGCAACAGCGCCGTCGCCGCCCGTCGCCTGCTCCGCCGCGGCCGGTCGCGGCACTCGGCCGAGAAGCGTGGCGCGCACGTCTCCTCACCCCGGACGGAGGACGCCCGCGCGAGCCACAGCGGCGACAGTTGAGACGCTGGGCGGCGGTCCTCGGCCGTTTGCCGCCCGCTCGGCAGCCCGCACGGAAGGGGTCGCGATGCCGGCACGACGCTACGAGTTCCGAGTGGCTGGCCGCCTGTCCGAGCGCGTACAGGGCGCGTTCGCCGACATGGCGGTGAAAGACGCCCCTCCGGAGACGATCATCTCAGGGGATGTCGTCGACGACTCCCACCTGCACGGCGTACTGGCCCTGATCCAGAACCTCGGGTTGCACGTGGTGAGCGTCAACGAGGTGCCGCCCGCACCGCAATAGGGTCGCGCGCCTGGTGCTCCTACTCCGCGAACGCCTCGCGCAGCACCTTCTCCTGCTCATCCGAGAGGTTGGTGAACAGCAGATGCGGCTTCTGGCCCTCGAATGCCGCGCTGACCTTGTCCAGCACGACGTCACGGGTCAGCACGAACAAGGCCGACGTGCCCGGCGTGAGCTCGTCGCGAACCTTCTTGATGAACTCGTTGCTGATGCCGACGTCGCTCAGGGAGCCGCTCAACGCGCCCGCGGCCGCCCCGATCGCCAGCCCGAGCAGCGGCACGAAGAACAGCAGCCCGAACAGCAGGCCCCAGAACGCGCCACCGAGGGCGCCCGCGCCCGCCCAATCGTGTAGCTGGCGGGTCCTCGGTCGCTTGGCGCCGTCCTTCCACGAGACGACGGCCCCGTCGAAGATCGTGATCAGCTGTTGCTTCGACAGGTCCTCCAGGGTCGCCACGGCCTGGTCGGCGCCTTCTGCGGTGTCGAACCGCCATACGCTCAACGTCCCCATCGATCAGCCTCCTCGTCTAGGGCACCGGTCGCGGTGTCCGGACCCGATCGTCGGAGCGCTCACCGGCAGGTGCCTCACCCACCGCGGGTGAGGCGGCGTGGGTCAGCTTCCGGTCTGATCCAACGGCAGGCCTTGGCCGTCAATGCCTGCCGCGACCAGCTTGCGGAAGTGTTCGCGGGTGGTTTCGGGCAACAGTTCCCACGACGACAGCGGCCCCGCCCTGGTCGTGAGGGCGGGGCCGAGACGTCAGCCATCGGATCGACGGGTTGTCCGGCGGCGCAGGCGCGCTTGGGCGCGGACTACGCCGAGGCGGACGCCGTGAACGGGGCCGCGGCGGCGCGGGCCTGCTGGGTCACCGTGCCCACGGCCTCGGTGCCTGCGTTGATGACAGCCTTGGTCAGCGTGCGCTGCTCAGCGAGCAGCCGCGCTGCCAGGTCGAACCAGGTGTCGACCGCGGCATGCACATCGCCAGGGTGCGGCAGCGGGTTCTCGGCGGTGACGTGCTGGGCGTAAGTCTTCGCGGTGTTGGTCCAGGCCTGCAACGCGGCGGCGGTGGCCTCCTGGGTGCGTTGAGCGCTGGCGACGAACTCCTCGGTCGCGACGGGCACAGTAACTCCTTGGTGTCGGGTGCTTTTGATAGATATAGCACGCAAGCTGATAGCTATGTCAAGCCTGCGACGACCACGACACCGGTGGCCATAGCGAGACGACGGGACTCGGCCGGTCGCCACGGTGATCGCCGCACGTGGTGCCAAGAGTGCGCCGCAGCGGCCGCCGACACCACTCTCGACGATCATGGCCCGGCGGCGGGCCTCCCGGCGGGACCGGACCGCACCCCACCCCGGCGAACTTCTCCGCGCCCTGCCCGAGCCGCCGGCAGGTGTGCGAGGTCGGGCGCGAGTCCGCCTGCGGAGAGGGACGGTCAGCCGGTGTGGATGGGGCCTTCGCGTTCGGCGAGCCGGGTGCCCGCGCCGCCCCAGTGGCTGGCGATCATCTCGGCGGCGATGGAGACGGCGGTCTCCTCCGGAGTGCGGGCGCCCAGGTCCAAGCCGATCGGGGACGACATCCGGGCCAGCTCCGCGTCGGTGATGCCGCGTTCGCGCAGCCGCTCGGTGCGGTCGTCGTGGGTGCGCCGCGACCCCATCGCCCCGATATAGGCCACCTCCGGCAGCCGCAACGCCACCTCCAACAACGGCACATCGAACTTCGGGTCATGGGTCAGAACGCACAACACGGTGCGCCGGTCGACCCGCCCGGCCGCCGCCTCGGCCGCGAGATAGCGATGCGGCCACTCCACCACCACCTCATTCGCCCCCGGGAACCGCGACGCCGTGGCGAACACCGGCCGCGCATCACACACCGTGACCCGATACCCCAGGAACGCACCGATCTTCGCGCACGCCGCGGCGAAGTCGATCGCCCCGAACACGATCATCCGAGGCGGCGGGGCGAAGGACTCCACGAACACCGACAACCCCTCCCCGCGACGCTGCCCGTCCACCCCATAGGTCAGCATCGCGTTGCGACCCGCATCGAGCAGGCCGCGGGCATCGTCGCGGAGCGCGTCATCCAGCCGCGACGAGCCCGTGGCACCCTCGACCCGGTCGGGCCAGATCACCAGCCGCGCCCCCAACCGGGCCGCGGGCCCCGCGACCACAGTGGCCACCGCAACCGCAGACCCCGTGCGCACCGCCTCCGCGACCGCCGACAGCTGCGCATACGTCTGCGGGTTGACCTTCTCCACGAACACGTCCAAGATCCCGCCGCAGGTCAAACCGACCGCGAACGCGTCATCATCGGACACCCCGTAGCGCTGCAGCACCGGACGCCCATCGCGCAGCACCTGCTCGCCCAGCTCATACACCGCGCCCTCGACACAGCCCCCCGACACGCTGCCCACCGCCTCACCGTGCGGGCCCACCAGCATCGACGCCCCCGGCTGGCGCGGCGCGGACCGGAACGTGCCCACCACCGTGGCCAACGCCGCCGTCTCGCCGTTCTTCCACCAGCCCTCAAGCCGGTCGATCACATCACGCATCGTGCACCTCCGCGGCCGGGTCAGGCATCGCCCATCACGCCCAGTAACTCCTCCGAGCGGCCGAATCGCGGCCCGCCAACGCCTCGTCCAACATCGGCTGTGGAGCCACCATTCCACCCGGAGTCCTCCAGGTCGGCGGCCAACGTCATGCCGAGGACACCGACCATGGTGATCTACCTCCGAACAGGCGTTGCCTGCGATGTCGTCCGCGGTCCGGATCCCTGACCCTCGAGGGCTGCGGCCGGTGTTGCCTGCGCCTGAAATGAACCTGGTGGGGGTCTCGCTCGCGCTGTAGCCCCTTGGTGTTCATCTCAGGCGCGGGCCCCGGTGCCGCCCAGTCCCTCGACGATCCGCTCGCGCTGGCCCACCCCAGCGGGTACCACCGGCCACACCGGCACCCACGTTTCGTCTCAGCGGTTGTGGCCCCTGACGGGGCCGGGCGTTCAGCGCCGAAATCTGACATCGGCACCACCAGCCTCACGGGCACCTATTTCCGGGTCAAAGTACACCGCCGCCGAATGGAACTCGATGCTCGCCGAGGCAGACGTTCCCGGTGACCCAACCCCGCATACGTCGCTCTCGACGTGATCTTTGGCCACCCTCAGCCCGCTCACAGAATGCCGGGTCACGATGGGCCGGTGATTCCCGCTCGGCTGAATCGGACACGCCCGCGCACCGAGGGCGATGCGGCGCTGGTGCGGCGGGCCGCGCTGCGGCTCGGCCTGCAGGCGGCGGCGGGAACGCTGGTCGTGCTGGCCCTGATGATCACGGTCCTCGGTGTCCTGCTGGTGCGCAGCGCCGCGGCCGACGACAGCGCCCGACTCGCCGTCACCGCGGCCAACGCCGACGACCTCATCGACCCTCCCGACGGAATGTGGATCATCCTGCGAACCCAGGGCACGGTCGCGGCATCACGAGGTCTGCCAGCCGGGTTGCCCCTGACCGCCGCCCTCGACAGGGTCGCCGCCGGAAGCGAGCCCGAGGACACCGCCATCACCCTCAACGGACACGACTACCGCGTCCGCACCCAGGCCCGATCGGGCCGTCAGGCTTTTCAGGTGCAGGTGGTGCTCGACGAGGCGCCTGCCGAGGCGCAGCGGGCGGCGTTGCTGCGCGCCCTGTGCGGAGCGGGTCTGGTCGGCCTGGTCCTGACCGCCGCCGTTGGTGTCGGGCTGGGCAGGCGTGCCGTGCGACCGCTCGAAACGGCACTCGCGGTGCAGCGGCGGTTCGTCGCCGACGCCGGGCACGAGCTGCGCACCCCGCTCACGCTCCTGAGCACCCGCGCGCAGCTGCTGCGGCGCAACCTGAGCCGCCACGACGCCGTAAAGGAGGCATTGACGCCGGAGGTCGACGCGGTGGTCGCCGACGCGCGTCGGCTCGCGGCCATCCTCGACGACCTGCTGCTCGCCGCCGACCCGCGGTCAGCGACCGAGGACGAGATCGTCGACCTCACCGAGGTCGTAGCGTCGGCCGTCGACGCCGCTCAGCTGGGCGCGACCGAGGCAGGCGTCACGGTGGCGCTCACCCCAGCATGCCCCGCTCCCGTGCGGGGTTCGGAAGCCGGGCTCCACCGCGCCGTCACCGCCGTCGTGGACAATGCGGTGCGCCACGCCGCGACGCGCGTCACCGTATCGGTGAGCACAACCGGTCGCGGCACCATGGTCGAGATCGCCGACGACGGACCCGGCATCGACGCCACCATGGTGCCTCACATCTTCGAGCGATTCGCGACGACGGGCGCCGAGCGGCCCGGTGTGACCAGGCGTTACGGGATCGGGCTCGCGCTCGTCGGTGACGTCATCGCCCGACACGGCGGGACCGTCGACGCCCGTAACCAGCCCGACGGGGGCGCCGTGTTCACCCTCAACCTGCCCAGCGTCTCCAAGAAAGCTCCAAAGATCGACCGCCAACCTCGGAACTGACCGACCGAAGCAAGACCCGCCGACCAAGGACGCCGAATGCCGACCTTCCTGGGCAACCTCCCCGTCCATCCGCTCGTGGTGCACGCCGTCGTCGTGCTCGTCCCACTGGCGATCCTGGGCGGGCTGATCGTGGTCGTGTGGCCCGCCGCACGCCGCCGCTACGGCTGGCTCGTGGTCGCCGTGGCCGCCATCGCGACCGCGGCCATCCCGATCACGACCTCGACCGGCGAAGGCCTGGAGCACCGGCTCCCGCGCACCGCCGCGATCGAGACCCACGTCCGACTCGGTGACGGCCTCTTGGTCTTCGTCGCCGGGCTGTGCGTCGTGCTCGCCGCCTTCGTCTACCTCCACCACCGCAACGACGCCGCGGTGCGACATGAAGGTCCGGGGACAACCGCCGCACCGGCCCGCCTCACCGGCACCCCACGCATCGCCGCCACGGTGCTGGCCATACTCCTTGTCGTGTTCGCGGTGGTGTCGGCGGTGCAGGTCTACCGGATCGGCGACTCCGGCGCCCAGGCCGCGTGGGGCGACCGGCAATACCTCGCGCCGACCGCCCGTCCCCAAGGCATCAACGGGTGAGATGGCAATGACCCGTAGCCACCGGCACCTGCTCACCCTGGGCGCAGTCCTGCTGGCGTTCGTCACGGGCTGCTCGACCGCATCCCCCACCGCCGATCCCGACGCCGAAGGCCCCGTCGTGCCGACGGTCGCCCGCGCAAAACCGCCACCCGACCACGTCATGCTGGTGGTCTTCGAGAACGAGGACAGCACCGCCGTGCTCGGCTCCTCCTCCGCCCCGTACCTCAACACCCTCGCCGCGGCCGGTCTCGCCTTCACCGACGCCCACGCGGTGACCCACCCCAGCCAGCCCAACTACGTCGCCCTGTTCTCCGGCAGCACCCAGGGCATCACCGACGACACGTGCCCCCAATCGCTGTCGGGCCCCAACCTCGCCACCGAACTCGCGGCCGCCGGGCGCACCTTCACCGGCTACTCCGAGGACCTCCCCCGGGCCGGTTTCACCGGGTGCAGTGCGGGCTCCTACGCCCGCAAACACAATCCCTGGGCCGACTTCACCGACGTGCCGTCCGCGATGAACCAGCCCTACAGCGCGCTTCCGCAGGACTACAACACCTTGCCGACCGTGTCGATCGTCGTGCCGAACCTGTGCAACGACATGCACAACTGCCCCGTCACCACCGGCGACGCCTGGGCCAGACAGCACCTATCGCCGTATGTGACCTGGGCCGCCACCCACAACAGCCTGCTGATCGTCACCTTCGACGAGGACAGCGGCACCTCCGCCAACCGGATCCCCACCCTCGTCGTCGGGCCGATGGTCCGGCCGGGCACCAGCACCCAGCTCATCGACCACTACAACGTGCTGCGGACGCTGCAGGACCTGTACGGCCTTCCCCCGCTCGGCCTCACCCGCACCGCCCAGCCGCTCGAAGGAATCTGAAAAGCCGCCGTGTCGGTCGTGATCGCCACGAGGCGTACACCAGGGCGGCGAACAGGACCGTGCTGTGCGGTTCGCCGCCCATGATCCATCTGCCACGACGAGTGGTCGTCGTCGAGAACCTGAGAAGCTGGTGTACTCGTTTTGGCCTAGTCGGTGCGGCGAAGAGACGAATAAGCCTCCGCTGGGCGCCTTTCGCAGCGCTTTCGGCCTGTCTGAGCAACCTGTGGTCCTCAGGTTGAACGACGCTCGCGCGAGTTGGGTTAGCTTTCCTCTGCGCTGGTGAGCCGACGGTCTCGGCCAAGCGCAGGTGCTCCTGGCCGCCTACCGCTCCCCCGCATGCGACGGCCGGGCCTCGACCCGGAGGTTCCCGTGCCCGCTTCACATGCCCGTTCACGAAGGCCGACCCGCGTGTGGATCACGGTCGCCGCAGCGGTCCTTTCCACGGGGTTGCTCTGCGGAGGCGGTGCAGCGCTCGCCAATCCGGCCGCGCAGGGGCACAACGCGCTCGGCAGTTCGAGCGACTCGTCCAGCGCGCAGGGCTCCCACCCGCACGGCGACCGGGCGCAGCACGACGACCAGTCCGACCCGCCGAACCCGAACTGCACACTGATCGTGCCGCCCGCTCCGCTGACCGCGGCTGGGCTGGGGACCCCCTACCGCCTCAAAGCCACAGACCGCGACGGCGGCCGCTGCCACGAGGCCAACCCCAACCAGTCGGCATTTGTCGAGGCGACGATCCTCAACCCCGCCACCGGAACGCTGGCGACCTACCGCCCCCTCGTCATCGACGACGGGACCAGTCCCGCCGCGCCCGTGGTCACGCCCGCGCTGCCTGCCGCGGCCGTAGTCGGGATCTGGTTCGGCTTCCAAGGCGACGTCCTGACCCTGCACACCCATTCCGGGGACGGCTGTGTCAACGGTCTGCACGGCTCACCGTTCGGACAGTTCGGCTACTGCGGTGCCCCCGAGTTCTTCGCCGCGGCGCGGGCAGCCATCGCGGCCAGGAAGCTGACCGTGCCCCCGCTCGGCACGGCCAACGACGGCAAGCCCTGCCCGTCCACCCGCGACTTCGCCGTCGTCGACCAGGACCAGAGCGACAACCTCACCACGTCCTACCTCGCACTGCGCGACGGGCGCACCGCCCAGGACACGCAGGCGAACGCCGCGCTCCCCCACGCCAAGCGCCTCACCAACGCCTCGGACAACGGCCTGCTCGTCAACAGCATCGACCCGGCACTCGGCTGCAAGCCCTTCACCGCACCCGACCTGACCACCGGTGGCACGAGGTCCACCTCGCTAGCCCTCAACGAGCTCCAGGCGGCCGCTCACCAAGCCGACCCCGTCGCGCTCGTCCCGCCGAACGACCCCATGGCACTCGACGACGACCACATCAGCAACGAGAAGACGAACCTCTACCGCGTCGGCGTCGACATGCCCCCGCTGGACCGGGAAGCGAACGCGGACAGCGCGAGCGCCTACTGCACCAACCTGGCGACCGTGGCCCCGCGCCGACTCCACCTCGACCACGACGCTTTCAAAGCCGCCGCGTCGCCCGACCCGAAGAAGGCGCGCAACCTCGACGACTTCCTGATCCAGCGGCTGAAGACATCGTTGAAGGAGCTGAACTGTCGTGATCACACCGACGACGAGGCGTCCTGAACGCGACGAGAGGCCCAGACTCGGGGCGGTGACAGCCGCGGTCAGGGACCTCCGTTGGTCAGCGCCCATCCGGTACCCGGGTCGAGGTCCGCGTCCGGACCGACCCGGTCACGCCCGCCGGTGAGCTCGACCAGGCCAGGTTGCTCGTCAACGCCTGCCACCACGACGCGGTTGCGGCCCATCGCCTTGGCAGTGTAAAGGGCGCGGTCGGCCTGCCGTAGCAGCCCCGCCGCGTCACCGCTGTGCTGGATCAGGTCGGCAACACCGATGCTGACGGTGATCGCGCAGTCGACCCCGAGGACGGTGATCGCGGCGACGGTCGCACGGATCCGGTCCGCCAGGGCGACCGCGTCCCCTGCGGTGGTGTCCGGAAGCAGAACCAGCAACTCCTCGCCGCCGAAGCGACCAGCGAAGTCACTCGCGCGCAGGCACGATCGCAACGCCGCTCCCACCGCCGCCAACACCTCGTCCCCCTTGGCGTGTCCGAACCGGTCATTCACCTGCTTGAAATGGTCGAGGTCGAGCATCGCGGCCGTCATCGGGGTGATCGACCGCTGCGCCTGGGCCACCATCCGCTTGAGGGTGTCCTCGGTGGCACGCTTGTTCGGCAGACCGGTCAGCGAGTCGCTGTTGGCTCGGAACTCCGCCAAGGCGAGGTTGCGCAAGTTGCCCAGGACCGGCGCCGCTTGCGCCACCGAGGTCCTGATTCGTGCCTCGTCCTCGGCGGCGAGCGCGTTCTGGTGCACCACCAGCACCGACCCGATGACCTGGCCACCGACCAGCAGCGGCTCGCATGTTGAACGCACCCCCGGCTCGGCGCACAACGCACAGCTCAGCAGTGCCGCCCGCGCGGGCTCCTCGCGGTGGATACGGCCAAGACGCAACGCCAGGCAGGCGCGCGGCTCGGCCCCGGGCAGCCGCACGGCGAGCGCGCAATCTGGCACCAGTGCGGTGGCTGCTTCCAGACGGTTCTCGCTGTTGTTGCGCTGCAGCACGACCACCGTGCTTCCCGGCAGACTGCGCTCGAGATGCCGTTGGACCAGCTCGTGCGCCTCGTCCTCGCTCGCGGTCGCCTGCAGCGTGTCGGTGAACTCCGCCTGCTGGGCCTCCCGCTGCCGGGCCGTGACGGTCGCGCTGACCATGTCATCCAGCGCCCGCCCCAAGTAGGCCAACTCGTCGCCGCCACGCGGGTCCAAGCGGCCCACCGAGCCTCCGGCAGCGACATCAGCCGCGAAACGGCCGTAGTGACGCAAGCGCGGCACCAGGTCGCGAACCAGCAGCAGCACCACGGTCAACGCGACCAGCAGCGAGACGATCGCGCCGATGACCAACTGCCACTGCGTCGAGCTGGAAGTGCCCCGCGCCTCGACGACCGACGCCGCCGTATCGGCGTACTCGCCATCGCGCACGATCCTGATCCCGCTGGCCATCCGGTCGAACACGGTGTGCACCTGGGCGATCAGCGCGGCCCGACCGACCGATCCGCCCGGCGCCGAGTCGGCACTGAGCCGCAACGTCAGATACTCGTTGAGATCCGTGCCCATCTGCGTGAGTAGGCGCGACGCCCCGGCGTCGTTGGATCCGCTACCCGGCACGTCGAAGGTCGTTGCGTCGGCGTAGAACTGCTGCGCCTTCTGCAGCTGCTCCCTCAGCTGGGGCAACAGTGCCTGGTCCAGCGACTCAGCGGCCGCCGACGCCGCGGTGGGCGGCGCGCTCAGCTCCTCCAGCTCAGCACTCTCCGCGGCGTACACACCGATGGCCAGGTCATCCACCGTGTGGATACCGACGAGATCGTCGGATGTCAGCCGCTCGATGGTCGACCGCAGCTGGCCCAGCCCCGTCCCGCCGATCACAGCGACACCAAGAACGCCGAGCACGACCGCCCCCACGGCACCCGCGAACTTCATACCCACAGGTCGCCTCGCCGGCATGGTGCTCATGGGCCGCAGCCGCACGGTGCAGGCTCCTCACTAGGGATACAAGCCCATTCTCAACAGCTTCAGCGCCGAAACCGCGGAAACGCACCTGTTCGAGCGACATCCCACCGGTTGCACGATGGCGCGCACGCCCAGGTCGTGGCCAGCAGCCAGGGCACCGCGAACAACACACTCCCCAGCACATCAGTGGGGTAGTGCGCGCCGCGGTAGAGACGCGCCGCCGCAACCGCCACGATCACTGTCACCGCGGCGGCCAGCACGAGCCAGCGCCACCATGCCCGCACCACCCGCAGCACAATCGTCGCCACCCCTCCGTACAAGCAGATGGCCGCCGCGGTATGACCGGATGGGAAACTCGACGTGGGCGGCAGCGCCGCATCCAGATGCTTCACCTCAGGCCGCGGACGGCCCACCAAGATCGCGGCATTGAGAAACAGAACCAGCTCGCCCACCAACGCGATCGCCAAGAACACCAGGGGCCACCAGCTTCGCAGCATCAGCGCCGCCGCCACCGCCGCCACAGCACCCGAAACCAGCACCACCGTGGTCGACGCCAGGTCAACCGCGTACAGCGAGGCCGCATCCAGACTCGGAACCCGATGCTCGACAAGCCACTGCAAGACCCCCAGGTCAGCCGCGGCCCACGGGGTGCCCGGCTCCACGTGGACAAGAAGCCACCCGATCCCGAGCAACATGCCGAACAACATCATCCCCGCTGCGAGCAAAACCGCCGCAGTCCTCACCACGGGCACTACCCGTGAGTGTGCAGAGCCGTCCACTGCTCGCATCATCGGAGCAGGATTCCGCGTCGATGGCCTCAACGCTGGACGGAGCAACCAGGCTGTGCGCTACCCACCACGCCGCAAGCCGATTCGTGCGGTCAACCTCCGGGTGGTCACCCAGGTGGTGATTCTGCCTGCTGGCTGAACTTGCCTTGCCAGGTCGCACGCGCACCGGAATCGCCGATCTCGTAGACGGTGACGACAGACCCGACCGCGACCACGACAGCGAGGACCGCGAGACCTATCGACACTCTACGGCCACCCCATTCCTGCGGTGCAGAGCCCGCGTGGGCCGCACCCGGGGATCCCCCGGCTCGGACGGCAACGGCCGACCGGGTGCGCCCGGCATGCCACTGGCGAGCCAGCACCGCCAGGGCGACCACGGCGAGCCCGATCGCCCACGGCAGCATCGTGTCGCCCAGCTGGATGTGGGTGCGTAGCAAGTCCGTCCGCTGAACTCGCCGCTCCAACCACTCGCCTGCATCGGTGGTCAACGGGACGCTGATCAACGCCACCACCGACACGATCGCCGTCGAGAGGGTGAGCCGGGCCCGCGCGGCAGGCCAGACCGTCACCAGCACGATCAACAGCGCACTGAGCGGCACCAGCACCACCACGGCATGAACCAACAGGATGTGCGCGGGCAACCCGCCAATTGTCGTCATACCCACGCCTCCCGGTCGACCCCGCCCGACCGGTGCGAGAGCAGCCTGTGATCACTGCATCTTGACTGCTCCGCGTTCCTCGCGCGCGTCGACCAGGTAAGAGGTCGGTAGGAATCGACGCGGCGGGATCATTTCCGGTCGCGGTCGGTGACCAGGCGGAGGGCGAGCCGAGGGCAGTCGCGCACGGCCTGTTGCGCATGCCGATGCAACGCGCGCGGGACCGCCGTGTCGGTGGCGGTCACCGGATAGCCGAGCTCGTCGCGTCCGATCAGCTCGGGCAGGAGCTCGACGCAGCCACCGCGTCCGCGGCAGCGGGTCCAGTCGATGTGCAGGGTGCTCACGAGGTCGCTCCGATGTCGTGTCCATGTCGGGTTCCGAAGACACGCAGCGCACTGCGGACGAGCCGCACCGTGCCGTCGGGGTGGTGGCAGGCGCCGCGGCCTGCCGTGAGGCCGGTGAGCCTGTGCAACTCGCCGACCAGACCGGCGGCGCGGTCGCCTGCGGCAACGCGGGCGAGCACGTCGGCCATCCGCGGCAGCCCGTTGAAGCAGGGCCCGCATTGCCGGGCGCTCTGCCCGGCCAGATAAGCCACAATCCGGGCCGTCTCGACCATCCCGGACGCGCCCGGTGGCAGGACGATCAGCACGCCCGCGCCGGTCGACGCTCCGTACGTTCCCAGGCTGGCGCGGGAGAACGAGGCGGCGTCGACCTCGGGTGCGGCGAGCCAGGCGCCGTGGAAGCCGCCGACCAACACCGGTCCGCCGTGTCGCATCCCGGCCGATTCGAGCACCAGGCGCAGCGGGGTGCCGTGGGCCACCTCGAGCACGCCGGGACGCTCGACCGCACCACTGATGGTGACCAGCGCGGTGCCCGGCTCCGCGGCGGTCCCCCGGGAGCAGAACCAGGCGGCGCCGAACCGGGCGATCAGGGCCACGTGCGCCAGCGACTCGACGTTCTGCACCACGGTCGGACGGCCGTGCACGCCAGACTCCACGACGCGGCGGAGCTTGTCGCCGGGCAGCGCCGGTCGACCCTCGAGCGCGGCGACCACGGCCGACTCCTCGCCTGCGACGAACCGGTCCGCGGCGACGGTGACCTCGACCGGCACCAAGTCGATCCGCTTCCGGTCCCGCTCTCGTAGCGCGGTCCGCGCGGCCGCGAATCCCGCCGGAGCGACCAGCAGGTGTGCCCGGTCGGCGCCGATCGCGGCGGCTGCGAGTTGCAGGCCGTCGAGGACGAGGTGCGGGGCGTCGGCCAGCAACCAGCGATCCTTGGCGCTGGCAGGCTCACCTTCGGCCGCGTTCGCGACAACGAGCGGTTTCCGGCCTGTGTCCGCCGCCGCCGAGGCGGCCGCGCTGAACTTGCGGAAGACCGGGAAGCCCCCTCCGCCGCGTCCGGTCAGCCCGGCCGACTCCAGCTCGGGGATGAGCGCTTCGCCCCACGGGACGGGCCCGAGGTGGCGCAGGTGGTCGTCGAGCAGGCGGTGGGCAGATTCGAACAGCGGCTGGTCGGAGGACGAGGGCACGGTCGGGGTCGGGGTGGGGCCGTTCATCGTGGGGACTGTGAGCGAGATCGCGGTCATCGGACACCGATCCTGGGTGCGGGAAGGACGGGGAAAGGACGAGGCTCCTGGTTGAAGCGCTCCGACAGCCGCCAACCAACGGCGCCCAGCACGGCGGCCACGCAGATGCCGGTGATCGTGAGCATCCAGCCGGTACCGGCGTCCGAGCCCGAGCCGACGCTGTGGGCCAGCGCAATCGGCCAGGATGCGTAGGCAGTCCAGTGGATGCCGCGCCACACGCGCAGCCCGATGTGTCTGCGGAGCAGGCTCGTCCCGATCAGCGCGAGGATCAGGTCGAGCGCGACCGCACCCAGGCCGTACCAGAAGGGCTGTGCCCCCGCGGTGAACGGCACGATCAACGAAACCAGGTTGAGCTGCGCGTAGGGGTCGAACAACAGGGTCAGGACGTGCACCGCGACGAACACCACCGCGAGCAGGCTCGCGCTGCGGTGCACCGCGGTGACGGCGAAACGGGGCAGGCCCAGCAGCCGGCGGCCCGAGCGCGTCGCAATGCCCAACGCGACGACGAGGGTGAGCAGGACCAGCGACACCACTCCCGTGCCACGGCCCAGATACCAGAGCGCGTCAGTCATGACGAGGGCCAACCTCCCAGTGTGACGATCTTGAATGTGGCGCCGACCAGGCGGGCAGGGACGCCGAGGGAGCGCAGCCACGGCAAGGCGTCAAGCCCGCGGACCATCGCCGCGGTGGTCAGTGTGTTGGCCTCGACGCAGGTGCCTGCCGCGACGCTGACGGTGCGCCACACCGGTGTGACGGGTCCGCCCGACCGTGGGTCGAGCACGTGGTGGCCGGTGCGGCCGCCGTTGTGCCAGGTGCGGCTGACGGTGCTGGAGGTGGCCAGCGCCCCGCCTGCCGCGAGCGTCACAGCGGCGATCGGATCTTCGGCCTGGTCACGGACCAGCACACCCCAGCAGGCGGCGGGAGCGGGACCCGCGGTGGCGATGTCGCCGCCGAGCGCCACCAGCGCGCCGACGCCACAGGTGCGGGCGACCTCGGCCGCGCTGCGGTCGGCCGCCCAAGCTTTGGCCGTCGCGCCGAGGTCGAGCCGGACTCCCGCGGGCACGGTCAGGATGTCGCCGTCGAGGCGCACCCGCCGCCAGGCAGGCTCGGGTGCGGCCAGGAACGTCCGGAGCGGGCCACCACCCACCAATGTGATGTCCCGGTCGTAACCGGCGGCGTCCATCGCCGCACCCAGGGTCGGGTCGACGTCGCCTTCGGTGCGGGCCGCGGCGAGCAGCGCCGTCGCCATGAGCGCCGCCAGGACCGGGCCGACCCGGGTCGGGGTCCCGTCAGCGGGTAGCAGCACGATCTCGGAGTCGGGTCGGAAGCGGCTGCACGCCATCTCCACCTGCCGCGTCACGTCCTGCACGACGCGCTGCGCCGCCGGCAGCGCGTCGGGATCGGTGACCACCAGCCGCGCAGTGGTGCTCCACAGCGGCCACTGCGCGATGCCGGGACCCAGCGGAAGGGTTTCCAGGAGCGGCATCACGAACCGCCCGAGCTGGCGTGCGACCCGCTATTCGATGAGCCCGACCCGAGCGAGGTGCCGGATGGCTGCCAGCCCTGGGCCGACGAACCGCCCGAGCTCGTGCTGGAAGCGTCCGTGGAGGAGCTGGTCGTGTTCGTCGGGGTAGTGGCGGCGTCGGCGGTGCCGTGGGCTGCGGCGACGGCAAGACCCACCGCCCCGACAACGCCCAACCCGGCGAGCGTCGCCGTCAGGGTGACAACTTTGCGCTGTCCTGCCGCGCGGGAGGAATCTTTCATGTCGACGACAATGCCGCGGCACCCTATGTATTGGCTGTGACGATCCTATGGACACCATTCTCATGTACGCTTCTTACCTGTCTCACAACAAATTCCGCATCTTCTTACCCCGGACATTCGTGGCTCTTCGCTCCCGAAACACAGACGGGTGAACGCGGCGGGCATAATTCGCCCCGTGTGGGTCATCCTCGCGTTCGTCGTAATGGCGCTGGTCGCCGGGTGCGCCGCCGGGCCCGTGCCTGCGCCTGCCCCGACCACGCCCCCGCCATCGGCGACGACCTCCACGCCGCCCGTCGCCGGGAATGCCAACTGGACGCTGCAGACACCAGGTCCCGAGCATGCGATCGAGGGGTTCGCCGACCGGGTGAGCGTCGTACCCGGCGACCCCGTGCGCCTGTTCGTCTCCACCACGGCGACCACCTGGACGGCAACCGCTTTCCGCATCGGCAGCGACGCCCGCAGGATCTGGACCTCACCACCCCAGCCAGGGCGAACGCAACCCGCGGCTGTCGTCCAGAAGCCGACGAACACGGTGGTGGCACCGTGGGCGCCGTCGTTGACCGTCGACACCACCGGCTGGGCTCCCGGCGACTACCTCTTCCGACTCGATGCCCTCGACGCCCACCGCTATGTGCCGCTGACCCTGCGCACGCCGTCCAACGCAGGCCGCGTCGTGATAGTCAACGCGGTGACGACCTGGCAGGCCTACAACCAGTGGGGCGGCTACAGCCTCTACAGGGGACCCGATGGCCAGCGGCCCGACCGGGCACGCGCGGTGTCGTTCGACCGCCCCTACGAGTACAACATGCGCGGCGCGGGCCAGTTCCTGCAGTTCGAACTGGGCGCGGTACGGGTGGCCGAGCAGGCCGGGGTCCCGCTCGGCTATGCGACCGATGTCGACCTGCACGCCGATCCCCACCTTCTCGACGGCGCCCGCGCCATGATCACCCTCGGGCACGACGAGTACTGGTCGACGGCCATGCGGACGGCCGCAACCGCCGCCCGCGACCGCGGTGTGAACCTCGCCTTCCTCGGCGGCAACGAGGTCTACCGACACATCCGCCTCGCCGACACCACGCTCGGCCCCAACCGCCTGGAGATCAACTACAAGTCGTTCAGCGAGGACCCCGACAGCAAGACCAATCCGTTGGAAGCCACCCAGGATTGGCGCCTGCCACCACACCCCCGACCAGAGAGCGCGCTGGTGGGCAACACCTACAAGTGCTTCCCCGGCCGGGCGGCGCTCGTCGTCGCCGACCCGACCAATTGGATGCTCAGCGGCCTCGTGCGCGCGGGCCAGACGCTGCCCGGCGTGGTCGGGATCGAGTACTCGGGTGTCGATCTCGATGCGCCCACCCCCCGTCCGATCGAGGTGCTTTTCCACTCCCCGGTGGTCTGCGGCACGACCCGCCAGCGCGACTTCGCCGACGCGGTCTACTACAGCACTCCCAGCGGCGCGGGCGTATTCGAGAGCGGCACCCAGGACTGGGTCTGTGGCATGGACCCGTACTGCACCGGCCCCGCCCAGGCGGGCCACGTCGCCCCGATCCTCGATGCC
Source organism: uncultured Actinomycetota bacterium (assembly GCA_963826705.1). Taxonomy (GTDB): domain Bacteria; phylum Actinomycetota; class Actinomycetes; order Mycobacteriales; family Pseudonocardiaceae; genus Pseudonocardia. The sequence goes on along the minus strand of CAWGYF010000013.1, from coordinate 49,137 downwards.
ATCAGCACACGACTGCTCACGACGTTCGCTGCAGGCCCAGCCGGGCAGACGCACCCGGCCATCGACAACCTGGCCAGGTTGGGCATCAGAGCAGGCACCCACCAGGTTGTCGCTCCCGACGTCGACTAAGAGCGCCCGGCGCATGAGGCACATGGCGTGGCGTGACAGGGTCCTCGCAGAGTCCGCTGTCGCTTCGCAGGGTCTGTGGAGTCTGCGAGGTGTGGGTGCGGTCTGAGACGTAGGCAGGTGCCTGTGGGACTGATGGTGCCCCTGGTACGCGAGAGGCACCTACGTTCAGTACTTCCACGGGCGGTCCGCCAAAGCCATGAAGGTCTGCGAAGTGGAACGTGGTGCCGGTGTGGCCGGTGGTACCCGCTGGGGTGGGTCCAGCGCGAGCGGATCGTCGATGGACTGGGCTGCGCTGGCGCCCGCGCCCGAGATGAACACCAGGGGGCTGCAGCGCGAGCGAGACCCCCACCAGGTTCACCTCAGGCGCAGGCAACACCGGCCGCAGCCCTCTGCGATGCGGACGTGGCTCGGACACGGCGGCGTGGCATCGGTTCAGCCCGTGATCGCCAGCAGTGGTGCCACTGGCACACCAGCGCCCCTGTGGCACCACTCTCGCCGATCATGCGAGCCACCGTCAACTGCCGGACCCTCTAACGAGCAGCGAGAAGTTGGGAGTAGCGGGAGGGTCGGCGGCGGCATGGATGAAGCCGGCGGAACCGCTCTCTGGCGGCAACTGAGCATCGGTGACGCGGGAAACTACTGTCTTGGCTATGGCGAAGCTATTGGTGGTGGAGGACGACCAGACCATCGGCGACGCGTTGCGCACCAGCTTGCGCGCACACGGTCATGACGTCCGCTGGGAGCGCAGCGGCCACGGCGCTTTGTCGTGCACCGACCCGTTCGATCTCGTCCTGCTCGATCTCGGCCTGCCCGACCTGGATGGTGTCGAGGTGTGCCGACGGCTGCGGTCCGACCTGCCCGCAGCGGTGGTGGTGATCCTCACCGCGCGCACCGACGAGATGGACGTCGTCGTCGGCCTCGAAGCGGGCGCGGACGACTACCTGACCAAGCCGATCCGCCTCGCCGAGCTGCATGCCCGCATCCGTGCCCATCTGCGCCGCAACGCCGCCGCGACAGGGAAGAACAGGCCACCCCCGATCGGTGATCTGCTGGTTGACCCCGACGCCCGCCGGGTCACGGTCGCCGGGCGTGAGGTGGCGATGCGGGCGAAGGAGTTCGACCTCCTCGCTCGGCTGACGGCCGAACCCGACCGGGCAATCAGCCGGGAGACCCTCATGGCCGACGTGTGGGACGAAAACTGGTTCGGCTCCACCAAGACCCTCGACGTCCATGTAGCCGCAGTGCGCCGCAAGCTCATCGACGCCGCAGAGGGCACCGAAGCACTGCTTCCGAGGATTGTCACCTTGCGCGGTCACGGCTACCGCTTGGAAACGCCGACGGCGGTCTCGGGCGGGCAAGGTTAGCGTTCGGCCAACGCAGTGCCCGCGCTCGGTCAGCAGGGGTGACACCGCTCTGGTTCCTTGCGACTCCTTGAGTGTGGGACACCTGACCTGGCTCGAAGCGATCGTCATCGGCGGTATGCAGGGGGTGGCGGAGCTCTTCCCCGTGTCCAGCCTGGGCCACAGCATCCTGATACCCGCACTGGTCGGCGGCTCGTGGGCGCAGGACCTCGACGTGAGCGCGCCGGAGTCGCCCTACCTCGCGTTCATCGTGGGCCTGCACGTGGCCACCGCGCTGGCGCTCATCGTCTACTTCTGGCACGACTGGGTTCGGATCGTCCGCGGACTGGTGACCAGCATCATGCGCCGGGAGGTCGCAGGCGCCGACCAACGCTTGGCGTGGCTGCTCGTCCTCGCGACCATCCCGGTCGGCGTGAGCGGTCTCCTGCTCGAGCACGTCTTCCGCGTCTACCTGAGCAAGCCCATCCCGACTGCGGCGTTTCTCGCCCTCAACGGGGTGGTGCTGCTACTCGGTGAGCGCCTGCGGCGGCGGGCGGACGCCCGCGACGCCGCCGCGGTCCCCGCGACAGGTGCGGCGCCGGTCATCACGGAGACGGCGGTGGAGGCCGACCGTCGTCTGGCCAAGCTGCCGGTCGGTCAGGCCGTGCTGATCGGGGCGGCACAGATCGCCGCTCTGGCCCCCGGTATCAGCCGTTCCGGCTCCGCGATGACCGCCGGGTTGGCCAAGGGTCTCTCGCACGCCGACGCCGCACGCTTCTCCTTCCTGCTCGCCACCCCGGTGATCCTCGCGGCGGGCCTGCTCAAGCTCGGCGACCTGGCAGGCCCGCTCGGCGACGGGATACGGCCACAGATCCTGGTCGGCAGCCTGTTTTCGGGGCTGGGTGCCTACATCTCGGTCCGCTTCCTGACCCGCTGGTTCGAGACCCGCTCACTGCGCCCGTTCGGGATCTACTGCCTCGTGGCCGGTCTGGGCTGCCTCGTTTGGTTCACCCTGCGGTAAACAGAAATAGCCGCAAGCGAATTCAGAAATGCGCGGTGGCCGCGTTAACACCGACCCGGTGAGCCTTCCCGTGCCCGCCACTACGACGCCGACGACCACCAGGATCAGCAGCCTCAGCCCCAGACCCCGGGCGTCGATTGCCTAGATCGGATGAGAGGCAGGTAAGAGGAGGGTGGGAATCCCGAGGGCTGGGGCCGCGGTGGTTCACCATGAACCGGTGCACCGCGTCTTGATCGCCGACGATGACCGCGCCATCCGGGAGTCCCTCGCGCGCGCCCTGGAGCTGGAGGGCTACGGCGTCACCGTCGTCGTCGACGGCGTCGAGGCGCTGACCCACGCCCGACGCGACAACTTCGACGCGCTGGTGCTTGACGTCATGATGCCGGGCGTGGACGGCCTCGGCGTGTGCCGCGTGCTGCGCGCCGACGGCGACCACACCCCCGTGCTGATGCTGACCGCGCGGGTGGAGACCCCCGACCGCGTCGCGGGCCTTGACGCCGGAGCCGATGACTATCTGCCCAAACCGTTCGAGCTGGACGAGCTGTTGGCCCGGTTGCGGGCGCTGCTGAGGCGGGCGTCGTCGTGGGCCGATGGCGTCGACCGCACCGAAGGCCCACCGCGCGTCGGTGCTCTGCAAGTCGACCCGGCGGCGCGGCGGGCGTGGTGGGCCGATCAGGAGCTGGAGCTGTCCAAGACCGAATTCGACCTCTTGGAGCTGTTGGTGCGCAACGAGGGCATCGTGCTCGTCCATTCCGCGATCTACGAGCGCATCTGGGGCTACGACTTCGGCACCGACTCCAAGAACCTCGCCGTGTACATCGGCTACCTCCGTCGCAAGCTCACCGCCGCCGGGGCGCCGGAGCTCATCCATACCGTGCGCGGCGTCGGCTACAGCTTGCGCACCCCATGAACCTGCGCACCCGGTTCGCCTTGGCCTTCGCCGCGGTCGCGGCCGCGGTTGCCGGACTGGTCGGGCTGCTCAGCTACAACGCCGCCGCCGATCGCATCAGCAACGAGCTCGACCGCACCCTGCAGACCGCCACCACAGCTCTGGAGAACGGACAGAACGGGGTGCTGTCCGTGCCGACCCCCACCGGCCCGCCAGTTCCGGACCGCGAGCGCGGCGACCGGTTCGACGAACAACGCCAACTCGTCGCGCACGCCGTCGCACCGGATGGAGCCCTGAGCTTTCTCGGTGGCCGTGATGTCGCACTCCCCCTCTCCGAGGCGGCCCGCGCTCTCGCGGCGACAGGCGACGCAGGCGCGACCGACATCAGCGAAGTGGACGCGGGGGGTGACACGTTTCGCGTCATGACCACCGCGCTGGGCGGAACCCAAGGCGCGCTGCAGGTCGGTGTCGACATCGACGACAGCAAACGGGTGCTCGAGGGGATGGCCAACGAGATCACCTGGGCGAGCCTCGTGGTGCTGCTGGTCGCGGCGGGCGCGGGATGGCTGCTCGCCCGGCGGATCACCGCCCGGCTGGCCCGGCTCGCATGGCAGGCCGAGCACCTCGACGTCGACGACATCGGCGGCGACGCGGCGCCCCTACCCGTGGACGGACACGACGAAGTCGGGCGACTCTCGACGTCGTTCAACACGATGCTCGCCCGACTCGCCAGCGCCCGTGACGCCCAGGAGCGACTTGTGCAAGACGCAGCCCACGAGCTGCGCACCCCGCTGACCAGCCTGCGCACCAACGCGAGCGTGCTGACCCGCTACGCCGAACTATCCCCCGACGCCCGCGCCCGCCTCATCGCCGACGTCCAAGGCGAAACCCGGGAGCTGTCGCAGCTGGTCGAGGAACTCGTCGAGCTGGCGCTGGCCCGCCGCAACGACGAACCCGAACAGATCCTCGACCTCGCCGCGCTCGCGCACCACGCCGCCGAACGGGTCCACCGCCGCACCGGCCGCGACATCCACATCGAAGGAGACGCCCTTCAGGTCCGCGGCCAGCGTCAAGGACTCGAGCGCGCGGTGGGCAACCTGTTGGAGAACGCCGCCAAGTTCGACCCGGACGGCACCGCACCGATCACCGTTCGCATCAGCCGTGGCCAGCTCCTCGTCGCCGACCGAGGACCCGCAATCGCGACCGCCGACAGCGAGCGGGTGTTCGACCGCTTCTACCGCTCCGACACCGCACGCGGACTGCCCGGCTCGGGCCTCGGCCTGGCCATCGTCAGCGACGTCGCCAAAGCCCACGGCGGCGCCCCCTTCGCCCGCCGACGGACCGGGGGTGGCGCCGAGGTCGGCTTCAGCATCGACCTCGGGCGGTTCTTGCCGAACTCCGACCCGCAGCACGTCAGCGTCTCGAACGGATCGGCCACGGTGGAGCAGACCTGACCGAGTGCGTCCTCCGCCCAGGGTCTCGACCGCGAGTCAACCGAGGAGTGTCACCATCTGACGAGGAGGGTGGAAGCGTGCGCCGGAACATCGTGACCGTCATGGTCGTGACCGCGGTCCTCGCGGTCGGGTTGTTCGCTCTGCCGCTGGCGTTCCTCGTGGCCAAGTACCTCATCGACGACGAACGCTCCGAGCTCACCCACGCCGCCGACCTCACCGTGCTCAGCGCCACCGCCGACCTCGCCCGCGGCCACCCGCCCGCCGCCCTCCCCGTCGTCGAGTCGGACATCTCGCTCACCTTCTACGACGAAAGTGGCCGCCGGGTCATCGGCAGCGGGCCCGCAATCGCCGACTCTGGCGTTCGGTCGGCCCTGACCGGCACCCGAGTCACCGACGGCGACCCCGGTGGCGACTTCACGGTGGACATTCCGGTCGGCGACGACGGTTCGATCGCAGGCGTTGTGCGCGCCACCAGCCCGCGAACCGCGGCGTGGCAGCAGATCCTCACCGCTTGGCTGATCATGGCCGCACTGGCAGGCGCAACCCTGGGCGCGGTGTGGATCGTCGCCCGCCGCCAAGCAGGGCGGTTGGCCGCCCCGTTGGAACGCCTCTCGGCCGTTGCCGCGGGTATCGGACAGGGCGGCCTGGACAGTTACCCCGCCTCTGGAGTGCCGGAGATCGATGATGTTGCGGCGAGCCTCTCCCGGTCCGCCCACCGGGTCGATGCAACCCTCGCCCGCGAACGCGCCTTCTCCGCGGACGCCTCCCACCAGCTGCGCACCCCGCTGGCGGGCCTGCGGTTGCAGCTGGAGACGGCGCTGGAGGGCCCGAACGCCAACCTGCGGCCCGCGATCAGCACGGCGATCGGCGCCACCGACCGCCTCGAACAAACCATCGGCGACCTGCTGGCGCTCTCGCGCGACACCCCGACGGGCAACCGTGAGCTGCCGCTGCCCACGCTGCTCGACGAGCTGCGGCGCGACCATCACGGCACCCTCACCGCATCCGGGCGTCGCCTGACCATCGTCGCGGACCCCGACGTGCCTGCCGTCGCGGCCTCGGTGCAGGCCATCCGCCAGGTCCTCGGTGTGCTGCTGGACAACGCGCTGCGCCATGGCCACGGCACGGTCACCGTCACCACCCGGGAGACCGCACAGGCCGTCGCGGTCGACATCGCCGACGAAGGCCGGATCGACATTCCCGAAGGGCTCTTCGTACGCCGCTCCCCCACCGCCGCGGGTCACGGCATCGGCCTTGCGCTGGCCCGCAGCCTCGCCGAAGCCGAGGGCGGCAGGCTCCTGCTCAGCCGCCAAGAACCGACCACGTTCACCCTGCTGCTGCCACTCGTCCCAGCCCGCGAACCCATCGATTCCGCCTTGGCAGGTTAGGAGCGGGCAAGAAATCACCGTTGCCCGGCAATGCCTCGGAAACTCCCGCAACGATCTCCGTGCCGCATCCGATTGCTCGTTTGGACACACCCCCGGACCCATCGGAGCACCTGTGACGTTTCCCGCCCCCGCCACCCCGGCAGGCCCGGTACCGCAGACCGGCCGGGCGATGGCGGTCAAGGTTCCTGCCGCCACCCTCGCCTTCTGGGTCCTCAAGATCCTCACCACCGGCATGGGCGAGACGGCCTCGGACTGGCTCGCCCGCAACATCGACCCGGTACTCGCCGTCGCGGCGAGCGGACTCGTGCTCGCGGCCGTACTGCTCGCCCAGCTCGTCGCCCGCGACTACCGGCCGTGGCTGTACTGGGGAGCCGTGGCGATGGTCAGTGTGTTCGGCACGATGGCCGCCGACGTTGTGCACGTCGTGCTCGGTGTGCCCTACCTCGTCTCCACGGCCGTATTCGCCGCCGCGGTCGCCGCGTTGCTGCTCGTATGGCATCGCGCCGAAGGCACCCTCGCGATCCACAGCATCACCACCACCCGCCGCGAACTGTTCTACTGGGCCACCGTCGCCGCCACCTTCGCCCTCGGTACGGCTGCAGGCGACCTCACCGCGACCACGCTCGGTCTGGGCTACTTCGCGTCCGGGATCCTGTTCGCCGCGGCCTTCGCGGTTCCCGGGCTCGCGCACCGCTTCGCAGGGATGAACGCCGTCCTCGCGTTCTGGACCGCCTACGTGCTGACCCGCCCCCTCGGCGCATCGTTCGCCGACTGGATCGCCGTGCCACCCGGACGAGGCGGCCTCGACCTGGGCACGGGGCCGATCACGCTCATTCTGCTGGTCGCCATCGCCGCGGGCGTGACCACACTGAGCATCGGTGGGCGACGCTCAGGCGTCTGACCGCGGTCGTCACGCCTGCGTCATGGCAGAGGCGGCAGCAGAATCGGCACGGTCGCGGGCTCCGCGTCGGGCACCCGTCGGGACTCGGACAGCCGCGGTGGTCGTCGCGCCGTGCGCCTCGCCTGCGGCGTAGGTGGGATCGCTTCCATGGCTTCCATGTTGTCGCCCGGTGGCGGATACCCCAGCAGACGCTGTTCCAGGTGCTGGAGCCCGAGCGCGCCGACCATGAGCCCGATCGGTACCCCGACGACGGCCAGCAACGCCAACAGGTGCACGCGTCCTCCACGGTGGGATCTTCGGGTGCAGGGGCGTCGTGAGCATGCCCCCAGACCCCTGCCCCGTCGACGGTTACCCCACGGTGTTAGCCGTCCGGTTACCACGGCCTCACCATGCTCGTCGCCGCCTCCTCTCCGCCTGGGGTGGACGCGGCGAACGGCCCGGAAGGCCCTCGGCCGAGAACGTCGGTCAGCAGGTCCGGGCGTCCAGCCGTCCACCCCGCGTAGTCAGGCGGCCCGATCCTCTTCTGGCACATGAATCACGACGTGCGAGCGGCTCTCCAGCTGCGGGACGGGCGTCACGCTGACGACCCGATGGGCGTTCTCCACGTGGCGGGCGGGCGGGTTGTTGGCGATGAGCACCGCCATCCACGGCAACGGCACTGAAAGGGCCAACAGCCCGGCGGCCAGCCAGGGCGACAGCGCGTACGCAGCTGCTGCCAGTACCAACAGCAGCAACCGTCCGCCCATGAGGAGGACATATCTACGCTTGCGCGCCGCGTACTGCTCCTCGTAGGAGGCTGCGGCAACGGTGATCAGAACGGGTCGATCGGTGATCTTCACATCACGCCTCTCTACAGCTCGTAGAACAAGGGCTGTGAGCTGCGCATTCCGTCTCAGACGAGCAGGCTCCGCCGAGACAAGCATCTCCCGCCGCACACACGGAATGAGATAGCTGGGAACTAGTGCGGTGTCCAGAAACGTTCACCGGGTCCTCGCGGGCCCAGACGACACCTCGCGGCGTTGCCGCCCTCGCGAAGACGCCCGGTATGAGCTTCGGGCGGCGCCTTGCGAGGCGCCGCCTGGATCCCGCGATCACCCCGGCAACGTTCCTGGACACCGCACTAGCCAGACCGCGGCGAGCCCCGCCGACGGGGTCGTCGACGGGGCTCGCACACCTGCCGGGGCGGCAGGGGACGTCCTGCCGCCCGGACGGTCATGGCCCAAGCGAGGTTCGTGCCGGCCTGCACTGCCCAGCGTGTGCGCCGACAGAGCGTGGGTGCTGCTGTCAAGGCGGCCCGCGTACCGGGCAGGCACGGTCGGTGCCGGTCCGGCCAGCCCGGCCACCGGATTCTGGCCGCCACCCTGACCGCGACGAGAACAGTGCCTGCCGAGCCTGCCGAGCCCGGTCAATTCGGGACGAGCCCGGCCGCCGCGGTGGGCGGCGGCTTTCGCGACCGTCGCCCGGTGGGTAGTTCGCGGCCATGAGCGCCTCGAACTCGGCCCGCAGCAGCCCGGGGTCCGCGCAGACCAGCTCGGCGAACACCGACAAGGTGTCGACGGGCCGTGTGTCGAGGTGCTCGAGTGCCGGCTGGACGAGTGTGGGGTGATCGGTCATCTCGTTCACGTCCCGGTGTCCAGGTTTCGGGGGGTTCAGGCGTTGATCTGCTGGTGCCCGCTGTCGGCGTTCGCGATGGCGATCTTGCGGGGCTTGGCCCGCTCCGCGATCGGGATCCGCAACGTCAACACCCCGGCCTCATAACCGGCCTCGATGTGCTCGGTGTCCAGGGTGTCGCCCAAGAACAGCTGCCGGGAGAACACTCCCAGCGGTCGCTCGGCCACCTGCATCTCGATCTGCTCTCCCGTCACGATCGGGCGACGCTCGGCCTTCACCGTCAGCACGTTGCGCTCGACATCGAGCTCGATCGCCTCCGGCGATACACCGGGCAGGTCGAACGCGACCACGAACCGGTCGCCATCGCGGTAGGCGTCCATCGGCATCGCGGTCGGACGCGACCAGGTTCCGGTGTTGTTGCCCAGCATCTGCTGGGTCAGACGGTCCAGCTCGCGGAAGGGGTCGGTGCGCATCAGCATCGCTGGCCACTCCTTTCATGATCGACGACAGGCGGCGATGCTCTGGAGCGACACAGGAGGTGGACCAAGCCGCCCCAGATATCTGGGATCGTAACTAGAGATTTTCTGGTGTGCAAGACTAGAAATATGCGAGCTTTCGGGTGCACACTCGCGTGTCCGGCGAGCGGCAGGCGCTCGGCCTTTCCGTATACCAGAGCCGGGCATCAGATGGCAGGGAGGGGTCGTGAGCCTGAGCAACGTGTGGATACAGACAGCGGCCGACGGGTTGGTCCGGGCTGATCAGGTCATCGGGATCGAGGCCCACCAGACTCCGGCGCTGACCGGCAAACCGACCCGCTGGCTGCTGGATGTGGTCCTGCCGGTGACGATCGGCAGCGGCACCCGGGAGGGTTGGGGTGTGTCGGTGCTGCACCGCACCCTGATTCAGACCGCCGCCGACCCCGGCCCGGCTGCGGCCGCGTTGGCCCGGTTACTGACCCAACTCGACCTCGTGAGCGCCACCGGTGTGATCACCACCAGCCGCGCCGACACCCGGGCCGCCGCCCCGGCCGGCGCGCAGCTGGTCGAGGCTTCCGGGCCGGTCCGGTTCCGCTTCACACCCTTCCCCAGCCCCGACCCCGGCCGCCACACTGGCGCCGAATACCTCTGATCAGGTGAGCATCCACCTCGACCCACAGACGCCGGACACATCGGGCCGAGCTCTCCAACCCGATAGCGCTACGCCACTCCCTCGCCGGAATCCGCGGCGCGGCCACCGGCGTGGACACGCCCGTTGACGGAGGTGCTGTCTGAGCGCGGGAAGCCTTCGGGTGACACATCGATAGTGGTGAGAGGCTGGGCTGGCCTTGTGCTGATGGTCAAAATTCGGTCCAGGCCGGTGATCTCGAACGGCCGGCGGAGATGGCGGCACCCGGCTCCGGTCACTCGCAGGTCGCCGTCCCGGCTCAGGGCGAGGTCATGGGCTTCGAGCAGCACCTGGAGGGCGCTGGAGGCCACGAAGGTCACCTCGGTGAGGTCAACGACGATGTGGCGTGCGTGGCCAAGCTCCGCGTGCAGCCGAGCGCGGAGAGCCGGGCAGGTGAGCATGTCGAGATCGCCGACCGGGCGCAGGATCACCATTGACGATTCGGGCACGGACTGTTCGCTCACGAGCCTGGCCTGCGGTCCCCGATCCTTGCTCGATGCCGTGGCAGCAAGATTGTCCGACCGCCTGTTGCTTGCGTCCACCAAGATCCCTTCCCCGCTCGCCACACGGCTGATTCTGCATCGGATCCTAAACAAGGAAGGACATACGCGCTAGAGAAAACCTTCATCGCTCATGCTAGGTATGAGGAGCGGCCGGTGGACCGACACCGGTCACAGCGGCGACCACTCTCGGCTGTCCTCGCAGACACTGCTCCCGCCCCCGAGAGGGCCGAGCCATCCACTCTGCGCCGTCGACGGCGCAGAGTCATCTGTGGCGGCCGCTTGACAACATCTGCACTACCCGCAGTACTGTTTCAGGCAGCAGCAGGAAGCGGAAAGCGCCACCGGGACGGCGACGGTCCAGACGAGCGGAGGGCGATCATCAGTACGTCCCCCGACCACCTGAATCATCACTGAGATGTCCGAGCGGGGCCCGGCCGATGCGGCCGGGCCCCCTGACGTCGTCAGACAGGCCTGCGACGAGACCGAAAGCGAGGCACCAATGGGCCTGGGACAGCTCGACGATGACGACTATCCCGCGATCACCATGGGTCAGGCCGCGGAGCTGCTCGACGTGCAACCGGCCTTCCTGCGCAGCCTCGACGCCGCCGGGGTACTCAAACCAACACGCTCCGGCGGCGGGCACCGCCGCTACTCCCGGCGCCAACTGCAGGTGGCCGCCCGGATGCGGGAGCTGTTCGACCAAGGAATGACTCTCGACGCCGCCGCCAGGATCGTCGGACTCCAGGACCAGCTGGAAACCGCGCGAGCCCGTATCGACGAGCTCGAGACACAAGCCAGCCCGTCACACCGGAACTGACCGCCCCCGACCGGGGATTCCTGCTGCGCGGGGGCGGACCGGTCGTTACTCCTTCTGCTCGCTGGCGCGACCTCGCACCCCGCATGGCGACTTCGCACCCTGTCGGCACCGTGCGACGTGACCGCTGGGGGTGTGAGGTTGGGCGGCACACCCGTGTAGATCACCCACGTCAGATCAGCTGCCGCTCGCGATGCCGAGCAGTTGTGCAGGCTTGGCCAGGATGCCCGCGGCGACCTGGCTCGGACGCTGCTGCTCACCTTCCACGACATTGAGCACGGCGAGGCCCGCGGTAAGCGCCGGGATGGCCCACTGACACACCTTGAGCTGTCGCTGGGCACTCGCCACGTCAGCGGGTGTGTCGGCAGACGGCTCAGTGGCGCCCTCGACCGGCACCATGCCGGCCTCCTGCAGCTTCTTGCCCTGCACCCGGCTGTAAGCGGTGACCGCGAGAGCGGCCCCGGTCAGGGCCAGCTTGGCCGCGGTCGACGCCCCCACCCCTCGCTGGGTGGCGACCCGACCCTTGTTGGCGTAGAGGACGCCTGCCCCGCCGACCACGTGCGCCGCGATCGCGACCAGGTTCACCGGAGTCCACCGGGCCCAGCCTGCGTTGGCCACCACCAGGCGCAGCTTCTCGTCGGGGACGTCCGCGGCGGCACCGTTGATGCCGACCGCTCCGGCCAGGCTGCCACCGAACCACGCCGCCAAACCGAGATCGTGCAGCGTGCGAACCACAGTGTTGCGTTCAGACATGAAGATGCCTTTCATTTGAAGTAGGACGGGTGAGGCGGGGTGGCGGCTCGGCGCCGCAGCTCAGGAATCCCCCAGCGCCGGTTTTGCACCGAAGTCCTCTGCCGGTGGGAGGACGCCTTCCTGCAAAACGGCGCGATCGGAGGCACGGGGGGACGGCGACGGCATCGAGACCCCGGTGTAAAGCGGGGCTGGCGCCGACTCGACGCTGGGCGTGTCCGGAGCGCTCGAACGGCTAAGTTGCTGCTTCGCCGTCCGCAGCCCGTTGGTAGCCAGGTCCCGGACCTGGTCGCGCCCTTGTTGGATCTTGGGGTGCCGGACAAGCTCAACGATCTTCTGTTGCACCGCGGGCTGGGCCAGAGCGTAACCGAAGCCCACAGCCAGGGCCTTGCTGAACAGTCCCATCAGATCTCCTTGATCGTCGGATCGTGCTGTGCTTTGCCGGTCAGGCGGTAGCAGCGCGGTGCCGGGCGACGTTGCGGCCCAAGAGCACGCCAAGGCCGACCATGGCAACGGCGAGAACAAGGTGCAGCCAGTTGTCGGCGGTGTTGAGCGGAACGAAGTTCGTCGAGCTCATCGGGTCGGTGACCAACCCGTAAATCCACAGCACGGCATAGACGACGCCGCCCACGACCAGGTAGTTGCGGGCGCCTGCCGCGGTGCGGGCCAGTGCGAGGCCTGCCACCCCGAAGGCCAGGTGCACGATGTTGTGCAGGATCGACACCGCGAACAGCCCGAGCAGCATTGCCCCTGACATGGGGCCTGCGAAGGTGAGCTGGTCGTAGTTGGTGGTGATGCCGGGGACGAAGCCGAGGATCCCGACCAGCAGGAACACCACGCCGAAGATCATGGCGGCAAGCTGGACCGGGTACCGCCGGACGCCAGTGCCGGTACCGGCGGCGGATTCGCCTGCGGGCTGGATGGGGCTGGACATCAGGGGCTCGTTTCTGCTGAACACGGGTTGAGGCTGCACATGCACCTCGGGATGGGGAGCGAGGTGGCGGATCGCGCGAGCAGTTGCTCGCTCCCGGCCGCCCCGCAGGTGCCCGGCGACAACTCGTCCCGGGTCGAACAGCGGCTACCCGTACCGCCCAGTCCGACACCATCTAGGCAACACTTCACCCGCTTGGACGCACCAACCGGCACAGCGCACCCAGGAATCGGAGAGTTTGTGCCTCTGTGCGCCCCGGCACACCCGCGCCGCGGTTGAAGGCCGCCCAGAACGGTCACCCGTCCTGGTGGCTTGGCGCCGAAGACGATACGACGACCGGTACGACCCCTACGACCGCCCGCCTCCCCGATGGGAACGTCGCCGCTACTACCAGCCCGCCCCGGGAGGAACGTGTCTGCGCGATGCCTGCCTGCTCGAGACGGGCTGCTGCATCGGCGAGGGCCTGGACGGCAACTGCCTGGTCCTCACCCTGCTCTCTGCGCCCTCCCTGGTCATCGCGCTGGTCGGCGAAGGCAGGAACACCGCGTCGGCCACGCCGACATCCGGTCGAGTGGCGCAGCGTCTCATCGCTGCGATCGGTGTCTACCAGCGCAAGATCAGCGCCCGCAGACCCCCGTCGTGCCGCTTCGAGCCGACCTGCTCCGCGTACGGGATCCAGGCGCTGGCCGCCCACGGGGCTGCACGAGGTTCCTTCTTGACGCTGCGGCGGCTGCTCCGATGCAGGCCAGCGGGGTCGCGCGGGCATGATCCGGTCCCGAACGTAGCCGGGGACACCTTCGAGGGCTAGTGCGGTGTCCAGGAACGTTGCCGGGGTGATCGCGGGATCCAGGCGGCGTCTCGCAAGGCGCCGCCCGAAGCTCATACCGGGCGTCTTCGCGAGGGCGGCAACGCCGCGAGGCGTCGTCTGGGCCCGCGAGGACCCGGTGAACGTTTCTGGACACCGCACTAGCCGGCTACCCTTGATCGGCGGCGCCGGATCTCCTCCTCTATCTTCGCTGTCGACCAGACCGTAGCGCGACAGCACCTTCGGATCGGCGCCGCGAATCCGAGCCAGGACGGTGCGCCCGCGCCCGTCACGAGCAAGGCACGCTGCAGGCGAGGTGAGACGTTGCCCCGCCGAACGGGCGTCGCGGTGTGCCCGTCGCAAAGCCGTGCCCGCCACCAGTGCCGAGCGACAGCAGCGCGCAATGCACCAAGAGCCCGACGACGATCACGGCCTGGACGGTCTTGCCGCCCGCGTGCCGGATACAGCGCCAACTCTTGGCCAACGTGTCGACCATCTGCAGTCCGCGGCCGCGGGCGGCCGTGGGGTTGATCGGCTGCAGGCGGGGCTCGAGCATCGACTCATCGTGCACCTCGACGACAACCGCGGTGCCGTCGTAGCTCACCGCCAGCTCAAGAGTGGTGCAAGCGTGGTCGACAGCGTTGGCGACCAACTCGTTCGCGACGAGCAGGACGGACTCGGAATCGGAACCAGTGACGCCCCAAACACGAAGCTGCTCGGCGAGGCGACGTCGGGCACGGGTCGGCGTAGCCAGGATCGGCGTGAAGGCCCAGCGCACATTGCGGATTCCTGGTAGGTCCATCAGTGCAATACGCCTCCCGTGTCGCCTCCGGAGGCGCTCAGCACAGGGTTCCCGTCAACCGTGGTGCCAAACCCCATGTGTCACGTTGTCGCGATCACCCGCGGTGCGGTTCACCGCCGTCGCTCGGTCGTACGTGGCCCGGTGGGACTCGAGCCTTACACTAGCGGCCTTGGTCGCTAGTGCGGTGTCCAGAAACGTTCACCGGGTCCTCGCGGGCCCAGACGACACCTCGCGGCGTTGCCGCCCTCGCGAAGACGCCCGGTATGAGCTTCGGGCGGCGCCTTGCGAGACGCCGCCTGGATCCCGCGATCACCCCGGCAACGTTCCTGGACACCGCACTAGGAGTTTGAATCTTGAGCCAAGTCTTCGCGCGGGCATGCGGGCCTGGGCGATGTAGTCGCACAGCCCTGGACGACCCGGAAAGCATCGACCATACAACGGTTCACGTCACGGGCCTTGACCCAGATTTCCGGCAGATGCTCCCGCCGGGCGGGCCACCCGGAGAGCACCCGTGTCGTTTCCGACGGTCTCGCTGCGAAACGCCCGCCCGAACCTGAGAGAGGACTTCACCCGGGAATGCCCGACGTGCGCGTTGCGGGTGCGGTCGACGAGCGCGGGTTCGTCCGCCGCGTCCTGGCCGACCCGGGCAACCACCTGCGCGACGCCCCGGACGTCGACAGGTGATCGCCGCGAGCCCGGCCGAGTTGCAGCAGGGTGACACTGCTGCGACCGAGTCGGAGCAGTGTCACCCTGCTGCGATGCGAGTGGTGCGGCGCGTCGAACACCGGCCCATGCGGCACGGGGTGGCGTGACGGGGTCCTCGCAGGGTCCGCTGTCGCTTCGCAGGGTCTGTGGACTCTGCGATGTGCGTGCGCGGTCTGCGAAGTGCCCTGGTTGGGGCGGCGATCAGCCCGGGCAGGCGGGCGGCGGCAGGGTCCCGCGTGGCGATGTCGCACCCCGGGGAGGTCGACTGCGCACCCCGGGGAGGCCGACTGCGCACCCCCGGGGAGGACGACTGCGCACCCCCGGGGAGGACGACTGCGCACCCCGGGAGGTCGACTCCGCACCCCGGGAGGTCGACTGCGCACGCCGGGGGAGGACGTCGCACCCCGTGCGTGGCGTTCGGGGTGCTGTCGCGGGGTGCGACATGGGCTGATGGCGGCCCGGTGATCGCCGGCGGTGGTGCCCGAGGCGCACCAGGGTCCCTCTGGCACCACTTTCGCCGATCACGCGCGGCCATAGACGCACGGACGCGTCGGGAACGGGGCCACTCGTCCGCAGCCCTTAGGGTCGATGTGGAGCAGGTCGGTGACGGATCCGGCGGCTTCGAGCGCGGTCCAGTGCCCGACCCCGGGCAAGATCTCGACGGTGGCTTCGCCGTGGGCTTGGGCGATCTCGTGGCTGGCCTCGGGCGGCCCGACCTTGTCGTCGGCGCCGGTGACCAGCAACAGCGGCAGCCCGGAGGCGATCGGTCCGGGGTCGGTCGCCGCGGCGAGGGCCTCGCAGTTGCGGGCATACCCCTCCGCGTCCTGGCGCATGACCAGCTCGCGGACAAAGGCGGCGACCTCGGGCTTGTCGCGCCGCGTGGTCTCCGACAGGGCGTTGGCCACCACGGCAGGTGCAACCGCGGCGGTGCCCTTGTCCCGCAGCAGGGCGGCGCGGTCGCGTTGGGCCTGACGTCCGGCCTCGGCCGGTTCCCGCACCGCGCCCAGCAGGACCAACGACGACACCTTCTCGGGATGACGGGCGGCGAGTTCGCGCACGACCAGCGTGCCCGCGGAGTGCCCGACCACACTCGCCGACTCGACGTCCAGCGCGTCCAGGACCGCGGCCAGGTCGTCGGCATGCCCGGTGATGCTGATGTCGTCGGTGACCGGGGAGCGGCCCGCCCCGGCGGAGTCCACCCGGACCACGCGCAGCCGCTGCGCCAGCGCGTCGGTCTGGACCTGGTAGAAGTTCGACGTGCCGCCCAGGCCGTGCACGAGCAGCACGACGGGCGCGTCCTGCGGGCCGTCGATCTCGACGGCCAGTTCCTTACCGTTCACGTGCATCAGAACTCCTTACGGTCAGTCGGCGATGCGGTTGCGCTGGGCGCCCAGGCCGGTGATCGCGATTTCGACGACGTCGCTGGAGACCATGAACTGGGGTGGGTCGAACCCGATGCCCACCCCGGCGGGGGTGCCGGTGGCGATGACGTCGCCGGGCAGCAGCGTGATGCCTGCGGAGATCACCGCGATCAGCTCGGGGATGTCGAAGATCAGGTCCTTGACGGTGCCGTTCTGGCGGGGTTCGCCGTTGACGAAGCTCTGCACCTGCAACGCGGTCACGTCGGCGATCTCGTCGGCCGAGACGGCATAGGGGCCCATCGGGCAGTGGGTGTCCAGGCCCTTGCCCAGGGTCCACTGCTTGTGTTTGCGCTGCAGGTCCCGGGCGGTGAAGTCGTCGATGATCGTGTAGCCCCACACGTGCGCGAACGCTTCGTCCCGGCTGATACCCCGTCCGCCGCGGCCGATGATCACGCCGAGCTCGGCCTCGTAGTCCAGCTCGGAGGTCACCCCGTGGTGCGGCAGGATCTCGTCAAACGGTCCGGTGACCGACGTGGTGGCCTTGGTGAACACCACCGGGTGCTCGGGGAGTGCCTCGGAGCGGTCGGGGTGGTCGTAGCCGGAACGGCCGAACTCCGCGACGTGCTCGCGGTAGTTCTTGCCCACCGCGAACAGGTCACGCCGCGGCGCCGGGATGGGCGCGAGCAACCGCACCTGATCCAGACCCGTTGCGGGGAGGGAAGGCGCACGCTCGGCCAGCACCGGCCCCCACTGCGCCCAGTCCTCGATCAGCTCCAGCACCCCGGTGCCGGGCGGCAGCAGCACGGTCACGTCTCGCACCTGCTGCGCCTCATCGTCCACGACACCGACCGCGGGCTGTCCACCGGTCGTGAAGGTCACCAGCTTCATCGCTGCACCAATCTGTACCAATCTCTACCAAGTTGGACCAGGAAGACGGTACGGGTTGCAGACGTAGCTTGTCGAGGGCCTGGCCACTGATTCTTCCCTCCCGCATTGGTATTGATTGGTTACAAAGATGGGATAGCCTGCTCCGGTGTTGGTTGAACGGTCATTGCGGGAGTTGCTCGCAGACGGCGCGGACCGGGGCACCCTGGTGCCGGGATCGAAGCTGCCCACCGAACGTGACCTGGTGCAGCGGCTCTCGGCGCCGCGCTCGGCCGTACGGCGCGCTCTGGAAGCCCTTGAAGACGAGGGCCTGATCACCCGTCATGTCGGGCGGGGGACCTTCCTCACCGACGCGGCCACCCGCAAGGTCGAAGGCGCACCCGCCGACACCAGCCAGGCCGAGATCATGCAGGTGCGGTTGTTGCTCGAACCCGGGGTCGCGGCTCTGGCCGCCCGGGTCGCCACCCAGGCCGACCTTGACCGGATCACCGAATGCCTCGACGCGGGCGGCGCGTCTGAGGACTTCGAAGGCTTCGAGTCCTGGGACGCCCGCCTCCACCGGTCGATCGCCCAGGCTGCGCACAACGGGCTGCTGATGAACATGTTCGACGTGCTCAACACCGCCCGCGCCCTCCCGGTGTGGGGCACGTTGAAACGGCGCACCTCCAGCCCCGAACGCCGCCGCTGCTACCACGCCGAGCACACCGCCATCGTCGACGCGCTGCGCGACCGTGACGCCGACGGCGCAGGCCACGCCATGCGCGCCCACTTGCAGAACGTGTCCGACAACCTGCTCGGCCGACACTAAGCGATGCCGGGCCGCCAACCCGCCACGGGCCACGGCGCCGACCACCGGGCGAGGAGCACG
Organism: uncultured Actinomycetota bacterium; assembly: GCA_963826705.1. Taxonomy (GTDB): domain Bacteria; phylum Actinomycetota; class Actinomycetes; order Mycobacteriales; family Pseudonocardiaceae; genus Pseudonocardia. The sequence goes on along the minus strand of CAWGYF010000013.1, from coordinate 30,816 downwards.
CGGAACCTGCCGTGATCGGGACAATAGCGCTGTCTTGGGGCTTTGATCACCGGAAACGACGCTCTCGTGGCGATCATGGTCAGCCCGAGAACACGTCGGAAGTCATCCGGGCCAGCCGTCCGAGGCCGTCCGAACGCGACGCAGGGCAGGGACCACAGCGTCGACTTCGTAGTAGGACATCACGGTGAGCGGCGGCGAGTAAGCGTGCACGCTGACCGCCGCCATCGACCACGGGTTGACGACGTCGTGCACGTGCCCGATCCGGAAGCCCTGGCTGCGGCCCGCACGGAGCAAGCGGCCACGGATCCCCCCTCTGTGGGGGGCCCAGCGCTGCTCGGACAACACCCCCGAGACAACAGTCAGGGCGCCAAGCGAATCACCGTGATCGTGGAGTTCGGTCGCTTGTCCAGTCGCCCAGCCGATCAGCCAGACGTCGACGGCATCGTCGCGACGGAGCCGCCGGTAGCTGCGACGCCCGGTATCGATCGTCACTTCGTGGCGACCCGCCAGCACCTCGGCGGCGACGCACCTGGTGATCACGGTCAGCCTGCCGAGATCGACGCTGAGGTCAACAGACATTGAATCTTTGACGCCGGACACGGCTGCGCCGCCTTCCTCGGTGAGGTGAGCGGCGAGGGAGCACGAGGTCCGGACAGATCCAGGCGCGCTTGAGGCATTGATTATTGCACGGCGCCACGGTCGGCGGCGGCCCATGCGACACGACACAGCCGCAGCTACCGCCGAGGATCGGTTCCGCGGCGGTAGCTGCGCTGGGACCGATCGTGACCCACCCGGCCCTAGTGCGGTGTCCAGAAACGTTCACCGGGTCCTCGCGGGCCCAGACGACGCCTCGCGGCGTTGCCGCCCTCGCGAAGACGCCCGGTATGAGCTTCGGGCGGCGCCTTGCGAGGCGCCGCCTGGATCCCGCGATCACCCCGGCAACGTTCCTGGACACCGCACTAGCCAGGTGACCTGTAGTCGTCGACGTGTCGGATCATCCGAAGCCGGACCCCAGGCCGAGCAGCAGGATCTCCAGTTACCGCCCGGAACCACCTGGTGCGGACGGGTCAGTTGGCCGACGGTGCGGGCGGCGTGCCGTTGCTCATCGGCACTTGGACGGCGGGGGCCTGCATCGGGAAGGCGACCGGGGCCGGGCCGGGCTGCGCATTTGCGGCAGCGACCTCGCGGGCAAGGAACGACCCGAGCTCGCCGATCGTGCTCATCAGCGGGGCCGGGAACACCACGGTGGTGTTCTTGTCCACACCGATCTCCACCAGGCTCTGCAGGTTGCGCAGCTGCAGGGCGAGAGGGTGCTCCATCATGATGTCCGACGCATCGCCAAGGGCGGCAGCGGCCAGCGACTCACCCTCAGCGTTGATGATCTTGGCGCGCTTCTCGCGCTCGGCCTCGGCCTGCCGCGCCATCGCCCGCTTCATGCTGTCGGGCAGCTGGATGTCCTTCAGCTCCACCAACGTCACCTCCACACCCCAGTCGAGCGTGGTGACGTCGAGGATCTCGCGGATGTCCTTGTTGATGCGGTCGGTCTCCGACAGCGTCTCGTCCAGGGTGTGCCTGCCCACGACCTTCCGCAGCGTGGTCTGGGCGATCTGGTCGATCGCGACGCGGACGCTCTCGATCGCCACCACCGACTTGACCGCGTCGACCACCCGGAAGTAGGCGACGGCAGAGACGTCCACGCTGACGTTGTCGCGGGTGATGATCCCTTGTGACTGGATCGGCATCGTCACGATCCGCAGCGACACCCGGTGCAACACATCGACGATCGGAATGATCAACCGCAGGCCGGGGTCGCGGGTGCCGATCACCCGGCCGAACCGCAGAAGCACGCCGCGCTCATACTGCTTGACGATCCGCACCGCTAGCCCGAGAACGATCAGCACGACGATGACGGCTGCGGCGACCACGGTGAACGTGGTGTTCATGAAAGAGCTCCATGGGTGAGAGATGCGCGAGTGACAAGCCTGCACGACAGCCGGCCCGAGACGGCAGGGCACAACGGCCCGATCATCCGCGCACAGTGCCCTCTTCCTGCGGCTGCCATCGACAGCGACAGCGACACCGACGCTCTGCGCGCTCGGCACAGGGCTTGGTGCCGAACTCGGGAGCGGGCCCGCGCCGTTCAGCAGCAGGCTCCGCTCGACCAGTCGGCGCAACGTTCGTGACTGGGAAAGGTCCTTTGCCTCTGTCGGTGCTGGCCCCGTAGCGATAATCGTGGGTATCGCGACGGAGCCTCCAGGTCGACGCGGCCGGGATGGGCCCGACCGGCCGCTGGCGCCGCTCGTCGCGACGCACCGGAGGTGCCGTTCATGCCAGCCGACTCGTTCACATCATTGACCCCGCTGAGCTTCCTCGCACGCGCCGCGGAGGTTTTCACGGACAAGACCGCGATCGCCTACGGGGACCGGCGCACGAGCTACAGCGAGCTCGCCGCCGAGGCGACCCGCTTGGCACACGCCCTGCGATCTTCCGGCGTGCAGCGCGGCGACCGCGTGGCCTACATGTGCCCGAACATCCCCGAGATGCTGGTGGCGCACTTCGGCGTGCCACTGGCAGGCGCAGTGCTGGTGCCGGTCAACACCCGGCTCTCCGCAGAGGAGGTCCGCTACATTTGCGACCACTCCGGGGCGACGGTGCTGGTGGTCGACACCGAATACCTGCAGGCACTGGCGCCGGTGCTGGACGGGTTGCGCAGCGTCACGTTGGTCGTGGCCGTCAGCGACCCCCTCGGCCCGGCTCCGTCGGGCGCAGCCGAGATCGCACACGTCGCCTACGACGAGTTCCTGGAACGCGGCTCGGATGAGCCGCTGGCGTGGACGGTCGAGGACGAGCGGGGTCTGATCTCGATCAACTACACCTCGGGCACGACCGGCACGCCCAAGGGCGTGACGTACGCCCACCGCGGGGCGTACCTCAACGCGCTGGGCCAGATCATCCACCAGCGGCTGGATCCGGAGAGCGTCTACCTGTGGACGCTCCCGATGTTCCACTGCAACGGGTGGTGCACCCCGTGGGCAGTCACCGCGATCGGCGCCACGCACGTGTGCCTGCGGGCCGTGCGCGCCGACGTCATCTGGCAGCTCCTCGACGACGAGCAGGTGACCCATCTCGACGGCGCCCCGACGGTCCTGACCCTGATCGCCGGTGCCCCGCAGGCGCACCCGCTCGATCGGGAGCTGGTTGCGACCGTGGCCGGTGCCCCGCCGAGCCCTTCAGTGATCACCCGGATGCGCGAGCTGGGCGCGCGCATCGTGCACGTCTACGGCATGACCGAGACCTACGGTCCCTACGCACTCAACGAATGGCAGCCCGGCTGGTCCACGCTCCCACCGGCCGACCAGGCCCGCCGCCAGGCCCGCCAGGGCGTGCCCATGGTGCAGTCGGACCCGATCCGGGTGGTCGACGACGGGATGCACGACGTCCCGCGTGACGGCCGCACGATGGGCGAGATCGTCATGCGGGGCAACACCGTGATGGTGGGTTACTTCGACGATCCCGAAGCCACCGAAACCGCCTTCCGCGGCGGCTGGCTGCATTCCGGGGACCTGGGCGTGAAGCACTCCGACGGATACGTCGAGCTGCGCGACCGCGCAAAGGACATCATCATCTCCGGTGGAGAGAACATCTCGACCGTCGAAATCGAGCAGGCGATCGAGGCCCATCCCGCGGTGTCCGAGGCCGCCGTCATCGGCGTTCCCGACGAGAAGTGGGGTGAACGACCGAAGGCGTTCGTCATCCGCAAGGCAGGCGCCCAGGTCGACGAAGTCGAACTGATCGGCTACCTGAAGACCCACCTCGCCCGGTTCAAGGTGCCCGGGGCCATCGCGTTCGTCGACGAGCTCCCGCGCACCTCCACCGGCAAGACCCAGAAGTTCGAGCTCCGGGAAATGGAATGGGCCGGGCACACGAGCCGGATCCAGGGATGAGCCAAGAATGAATGCAGTGATGAGCACGGACATGTTGGCCGACCGGACCTACGACGAGCACGTGCTCACCACGACCGAGATCGGCAGGTCACTGGGCACCGACTACTTCGGCCTACGCGACGAGCTGACCGCCGCCGAGCGCGAGTACCTCATGCGCACCAGGGCCTTCGTCGATGCCGAGGTCCTTCCGGTGATCAGCGGCTACTGGGAACGCGCCGAGTTCCCCTGGCCGCTGATCAAGAAGATGGGTGCTCTGGGCATCGTCGGCGACGGCATCGAGGGCTACGGGTGCCCACCGATGAGCCCCGTCGCCGCCGGACTGATCCACATGGAGCTCAACCGCGGCGACGGCAGCCTCGGCACGATCCACGCCGTCCAAGCAGGCCTGGCGATGCGCTCGATCTGTCTGCTCGGCTCCGAGGAACAGAAGAACCGCTGGCTACCGGGGATGGCCCGACTCGACATGCTGGGGGCGTTCGCGCTGACCGAGCCCGGTCACGGTTCCGACGCGGTGGCACTGGAGACCACCGCCGTCCGAGACGGCGACGGCTACATCATCGACGGCGAGAAACGCTGGATCGGCAACGGCACACTGGCCGACGTCATCGTGGTGTGGGCGCGCGACACCACCGACGGGCGGGTCAAGGGCCTGCTCGTCGAGAAGGGCTCCCCCGGCTACGACGCGCGGGTCATCGAGGGCAAGGGCTCGGTGCGGGCCGTGCTGCAGGCTGATATCACTCTCACCGGGGTTCGCGTCCCGGCCGGGAACGTGCTTCCCGGTGCCCAGAGCTTCAAGGACGCAGGCCGAGTACTCGCCTCGACGCGGATCGCCGTCGCCTGGGGCGCGCTCGGCCACGCCGTCGCGGCCTACGAGGCCGCGCTGGCCTACACCAAGCAGCGCGCCCAGTTCGGCAAACCGCTGGTGGCCTTCCAGCTCGTGCAAGACCAGTTGGTGAAGATGCTCGCTGAGGTCACCGCGATGCAGCTGTACTGCCTACGGGTGAGCCGCCTGGACGAGCAGGGCAAGCTCACCGACACCATCGCCGCGCTGGCCAAGATGAACAACACCCTCAAGGCCCGCCAAGTGATCGCGGACGCCCGGGACCTGCTGGGAGGAAACGGCATCCTGCTCGACCACCACGTCATGCGGCACATGGCCGACATCGAGGCCATTTACACCTACGAGGGCACCGAGCACATCCAGACCTTGATCGTCGGGCGCGACATCACCGGCGTCGGCGCCTTCTCCTGACCGACCGTCGACGCTCGATGCCGGGTTATCCCGGCAACCGGACGTCGACGATGCTCGGCGCCGGTGATCTCAGTGCGAGCATCGCGTTCTATGTGCTGGGGGCACTGTTCTTCTTCATCCCCCTCGCACTGGTTGCGGCCGAGCTCGCCACCGGATGGCCCCGTGCAGGCGGGATCTACGCCTGGGTTGAGCAGGCGTTCGGCGACCGATCCGGCTTCCTGGCGGTCTGGTTCGAATGGGTGGAGAACATCGTCTGGTTCCCCACGGTCCTGTCGTTCGTCGCGGCAACCCTGGCCTATGTCATCGACCCCAGCCTCGCCGACAACAAGCTGTACCTGGTGATCGTCATGCTGACGATCTTCTGGGCCCTCACCATCGCGAACTTCTTCGGCATGCGGTGGACCGCGCGCCTGAACAACCCGGGGGTGCTCGCCTGCACGCTGCTACCCGCGGTGGTACTGATCGGCCTCGGCGCCTACTGGCTGCTCGACGGACGCCCGATCGCCATCCCCTTCACCGTCGACGAACTGGTCCCGAACCTCGGAAGCCTCGCAAACCTGGTGTTCTTCGCCGGGGTCCTGCTGGGGTATGCGGGCATCGAAATGGCAGGCTTCCACGCCAAGGAGACCCGCAATCCCGGACGCGACTACCCGCGCGATTTTCCTGGCCGCCGGACTCATCGTCGCGATCTCGATCCTGGCCACGCTGTCCATCGCGTTTGTCGTCCCCCAAGATCAGCTCAGTCTCGTCTCCGGACTGCTGCAGGCCCTTCGACTCCTTCTTCCAGTCCTTGGGCATCGGCAGCTGGGCCACCAAGGTCATGGCCGCCCTCACCGGCCTGGGGACGCTGGCCCTGATCAGCACCTGGCTGTTGGGCCCGGCCAAGGGCCTGTACGCCTCAGAGGAGACCGGTGACCTCCCACCGGAGCTGCACTACGTCAACAAAACGCCACGTTCCGGTCGCCATCCTGGTCGCCCAGGGCGCACTCGGCTCCCTGTTCGCGCTGGTGTTCCTGTTCGTGCCCAGCATCAACACCAGCTACTGGATGCTCAGCGCGCTGACCACCCAAATCCTGGTTCTCATGTACATCCTGGTGTTCGCCGCCGTCCTTCGACTGCGCTACACCCAGCCCGACGCCCCGCGTCCCTACAAAGTGCCCGGCGGCAAGGCGGGTATCTGGCTCGTCGCGGGCCTGGGCCTCATCGGATCGGTGTTCGGCTTGGTCATCGGCTTCATCCCACCCACCGGCCTGGCGCATTGGTCGACCCCGGTGTACGTCGCAGCGATGTTCGGCGCCATCGTCATCTGCTCCGCGCCGCCGTTCATCATCGCCAAGGTCAAGAGGCCCGGCTGGAGGATCACCACCCCCGATCCGATCTTGCTCGACGACGACGCATCGGCCATACCGCTAGCCGCAGCACTCCCGAAACCGACCGCGGCGTCCGGTGACCCCGCGCAGAAGCTGACGAGGCGCTGATCATGGAGCTCTTGGACTCCTTCCCCCTGCTGCTCGTCGACGACGAACTCGACGACCCGACCGCCGCAGGCCGCGCCACCCGCACACTGGTGGAGCACCTACGCGGCGACGGCATCCCGGTGATCACCGCCGCCGACCTCTCCGACGCCCAACAGATCATCGACAGCACCGCGACACTCAGCGGGCTGCTCATCGACTGGGACGGGCACCACTCCTCCACCAGTTCCTCCGAAGGCGCAGGCCCGCGGGCGACGCGGACCGAGACGATGATCGACGCGCTCAGGGCGCGCAGTCCGCTGGTGCCGATCTTCGTGCTGGCCGACCGGTCCGCGGTCGACGCCGTACCGGTGGACGTGCTCAGCAAGGTCACCGGATACGTCTGGAAACTGGAGGACACCGCGTCATTCATCACCAGCCGGGTCGGTGAGGCCCGCCGGGAGTACCTGGCGCCGCTGTTGCCGCCGTTCTTCGACGCGCTGGTGCGCTTCACCCAGGAAGCCCGCTACTCCTGGCACACCCCTGGACACAGCGGCGGGACCGCGTTCCTCAAGTCAGCGGTCGGTTCGGCGTTCCACGAGTTCTTCGGCGAGAACACCCTGCGCAGCGACCTGTCGGTCTCGGTGGCCGAGTTGGGTTCGCTGATGGAACACAGCGGCCCGGTCGGGGAAGCAGAAGCCGCCGCCGCCCACATCTTCGGCGCCGACCGCACCATGTTCGTGACGAACGGGACCTCCACCGCCAACAAGATCGTCTTCCACTCCGCGGTGCGCCGCGGTGATGTCGTGCTGGTTGACCGCAACTGCCACAAGTCGATCATGCACGCCATCGTCATGACTGGAGCGATCCCGGTTTACGTACCTCCACCCGAGCAGGAACGCCTACGGCATCATCGGGCCCATTCCTCCCCGGGAACTGACCACCCAGCAGATCCAAAAGAGCCTGGCGGCGAACCCGCTGGTCCCCGAGGGCACCACCACTGCACGGCTTGCCGTCATCACCAACTGCACCTACGACGGCCTGTGCTACGACGCCCCCGCCGTCCTCGACGCCCTGGGCGAGAGCTCGCAGCGGGTGCTGTTCGACGAGGCGTGGTTCGCCTACGCACACTTCCACCCTCTCTACGCCGGACGACACGCCATGGGGATCGAGCGGCGTCCAGGACAGCCTGCGACTCTTGCCACCCAGTCGACCCACAAACTGCTGACCGCGTTCTCCCAGGCCTCGATGGTGCATCTGCAGGACAGCGACGGCGTCATCGACCCGACCGCACTGGAGGAGGCCTTCATGATGCACACCTCCACCTCACCCCAATACGGGATCATCGCCTCCCTCGACGTCGCCGCCAGAATGATGGACGGCCCACAGGGCACAGCGCTGATCGATGACGCCGTCGAACAAGCCCTCGCGTTCCGTCGCGAACTCGCCGCCAGCGCCGCGGACCCCGACGACTGGACCTTCGACGTATGGCAACCGCCCGCAGCAGCGTCCGGCACACCCCTCGAGCAACGCGACCCCGACCGGTGGGTTCTGCGTGACGGCGAGAACTGGCACGGATATCGACAGGTCGGGGACGGCCACGCCATGCTCGACCCGATCAAGGTCACGATCCTCACGCCCGGTATCTCCCCCGACGGCGACCTTCAGCAGCGGGGCATCCCGGCCGCACTGGTCACCCGATTCCTCGACGAACGCGGAATCGTCGTCGAGAAGACCGGCGCCTACTGTTTTCTCGTCCTGTTCTCCCTCGGCATCACCCGCGGGAAAGCAGGCACTCTGCTCGCCGAGCTGTTCGAGTTCAAGCGACTTCACGACCAGGACGCGCCCCTGACTCAGACACTCCCACGACTTGTCGACGAACACCCCGGTCGCTACGGGACGCTCACACTCCGCACCCTGGCCGACGAGATGCAGACCGAGCCACGCGACTCGGCATTGACCGAGCTCACCGAAGGCATGTACGCCGCCCTGCCCGAACCGGTCACCAACCCGGCCACCGCCTACGAGCAACTGATCACCGGGACCACTGAAATGGTCGAGGTCGACAAGCTGGCCGGGCGCGTCAGCGCCGCTATGGTCGTGCCCTACCCACCCGGAATTCCCGTCATCATGCCCAGCGAGCGATTCCCCACCGCCGACAGCGCGCTGTTGCGGTACCTGGCCGCCAGTCAGGCACACGACATCTGCTTCCCCGGCTTCGCGACGGAGATCCACGGCGTCCACGTCCAGCCCGACGGTGCCTACCGGATCCCCTGCCTAGCCACTGATTCAATCACCGTCGCCGGTGAGTCGACCGTCTCACCACGCCGAGTCGACCACCAGGCCCGCCGCCAGGCCCGCCAGGGCGTGCCCATGGTGCAGTCTCGGACCCGGTCCGGGTGGTCGACGCGAGGATGCACGACGTCCCGCGTGACGGCCGCACGATGGGCGAGATCGTCATGCGGGGCAACACCGTGATGGTGGGCTACTTCGACGATCCCGAAGCCACCGAAACCGCCTTCCGCGGCGGCTGGGGCGGCTGGCGCACCAGGGCCATCGAGGCCATTTACACCTAAGAGGGCACCGAGCACATCCAGACGCTGATCGTCGGACGCTATATCGCCGGCGTCGGCGCCTTCTCCTGACCGACCGTCGACGCCCGGTGCCGGGTTATCCCGGCAACCGGATGTCGATCCACCCCTTGATCCAGACCCCCTGCGAGGTGAACCGGATCCGCTACCAGCATGCTCCGCGCCGGTTATTCTGGCACGACGCAGCGGGGTGACTTACGTTCGGCTGAATCGACCGCGTCCATACATGGGCGCGTCGGATCGCCGAACTGCGCCGTCAGAGTGTTCGTTTATCGTTTCGCCGCTGGAAGCACGGATCGTGCAGACGCAGACGCGAGTGAGAGCGCGAGCGCGGCTCGCCTGACAGTACCGTCTCGCGATCGGGTCGTGCGACAACTCGGTATGCCCGCACGCTCCGCACAGTTGCACCATAGCGTCGCCGTTCACTGGTTCAGAGCCGGACAATTGGGCATCGATATCGGTCGTCATGAGCTAGAAGTCCATCCCACCCATATTGGGCCCGGCGCCTGCCGGGTTCCTCTCCGGCTTGTCGGCGATGACGACCGCGGTGGTGAGGAACAGGGCCGCGATCGAGGCTGCGTTCTGCAGCGCCGAGCGGGTGACCTTGGCCGGGTCGATGATCCCCGCCTTGATCAGGTCCTTGTACTCACCGGTGGCCGCGTCGAGGCCCTCGCCGAACGCGAGGCCGCGCACCTTCTCCGCGACGACACCGCCCTCGAGGCCCGCGTTGATCGCGATCTGCTTGAGCGGAGCCTCCAGCGCGACCTTGACGATGTTGGCGCCGGTCGCCTCGTCACCGTCGAGACCAAGACCCTCGAACAGGCCCGCCCCCGCCTGGATGAGCGCCACGCCGCCACCGGCGACGATGCCCTCCTCGACGGCCGCCTTCGCGTTGCGAACAGCGTCCTCGATGCGGTGCTTGCGCTCCTTGAGCTCCACCTCGGTGGCCGCCCCTGCCTTGATCACCGCAACCCCGCCTGCCAGCTTGGCCAGACGCTCCTGCAGCTTCTCGCGGTCGTAGTCGGAGTCGGTCTTCTCGATCTCGTTGCGGATCTGGCTGACCCGGCCCGCGATCTGATCGGCGTCACCCGCACCGTCGACAATGGTGGTCTCGTCCTTGGTGACCACGACCTTGCGGGCGCGACCCAGCAGCGTCAGGTCGGCGTTCTCCAGCTTGAGGCCCACCTTCTCCGAGATGACCTCACCACCGGTCAGGATCGCCATATCGGCGAGCATGGCCTCGCGGCGGTCACCAAAGCCCGGAGCCTTCACCGCGACGGACTTGAAGGTGCCCCGGATCTTGTTGACCACCAGGGTGGCCAGCGCCTCGCCCTCGACGTCCTCGGCGATGATCGCGAGCGGCTTGCCGCCCTGCATGACCTTCTCCAGCAGCGGGAGCAGGTCCTTCACCGTCGAGATCTTGGAGCTGACCAGCAGGACGTAGGGGTCCTCCAGCTCGGCCTCCATGCGCTCGGCGTCGGTCACGAAGTAGGGCGAGATGTAGCCCTTGTCAAACCGCATACCCTCGGTGAGCTCCAGCTCCAGCCCGAAAGTCTGCGACTCCTCGACCGTGATGACGCCTTCCTTGCCGACCTTGTCCATCGCCTCGGCGATGAGCTCGCCGATGGTGGTGTCGGCCGCGGAGATCGAGGCGGTGGCCGCGATCTGCTCCTTGGTCTCGACCTCCTTGGCGGTCTTCAGCAGCTGCTGCGAGACGGCCTCGACGGCCTTCTCGATGCCGCGCTTGAGCGCCATCGGGTTCGCACCCGCAGCGACGTTGCGCAGGCCCTCACGGACCAGCGCCTGAGCCAGGACCGTCGCGGTGGTGGTGCCGTCCCCCGCGATGTCATCGGTCTTCTTGGCGACTTCCTTGACCAGCTCGGCCCCGATCTTCTCCCACGGGTCCTCGAGCTCGATCTCCTTGGCGATCGACACACCATCGTTGGTGATGGTGGGCGCGCCCCACTTCTTCTCCAGGACGACGTTGCGGCCGCGCGGGCCGAGCGTCACCTTGACGGCGTCGGCGAGGGTGTTCATGCCGCGCTCGAGCCCGCGGCGCGCCTCCTCGTCGAACGCGATCATCTTCGCCATGGCAGACGTCCTTTTCTGGCAGCTCGTAGGGGGAGTAGTCGGCGCCGGTGCCCGCGACGACCGAACCGACCAGAGCCACAGCCCTCACCGGTGCCGATCAGTGCGTTACCACTCCCGTACCTCGAGTGCTAACGCCAGCCTACACGTAACTTGCGTACACGCAGTTATGCGTGCACGAACTTTCCGTAGACTGCACGACGTGAGCACCAGCGACAGCAGCGGCATTCGCGAGCGCAAGAAGCTCGCCACCCGGAAGGCCCTCAGCGCCGCCGCACTGAAGCTGGCACGCGAGCACGGGCCGCAGAACGTTCGAGTCGACGACATCGCCGAGGCCGCCGGGGTGTCCCCGCGCACCTATAACAACTACTTTTCCAGCCGGGAACAAGCGATCATGGTCGCGCTCGCCGCGGAACGTGGCGCGCGCGTCGCCGCGACGCTGCGCCAACGCCCCCCCGACGAACCACTTGAGCATGCCGTTGCCTGCGCGCTCATCGAGCAGTACTCCGGTGAGGGGGAACCCGACCGCGACACGCTCGCGCTGATCACCTCCGCACCTGCCCTCCGAGCGGAGTTCCTCGACACCATCGCCGCGATCGAGCGACCGCTGGCCGACGCAATCGCGGCCCGAACCGGCACCGACCAACAGGGCGGGCTCGGGCCCGAGGTGCTCGCCGCCGCCGTATCCGCGGCAGCGCGGGTCGCTGCCCAGCGCTGGCTGCAGCCCGAGCCGGAAACCACGTTCTCGGTCATGCTCCAGGACGCGCTCACCTGGATCACCCCCGCCCTGCACAGAGCCGGCCTCATCTGAACAACACGGCCGTCGATCGCCTACGGCAGCAACGGCGACGGCAGGCCCGTCCCGCCATCGTGGTCCAGCCGGCCTGCGGCTGATGTGTCGATCCAAGGCCGCCGCAGGGTGGCCTTCCCGTGGAGGGCCGACCGGCCCAGCACTGCCGCAGCCAGGTCGCACTCGCTGGTCTGCCTGCCAAGATCGCCGAGTTTGACCCGACTTATATGACAGGTCGACCGTAAGTGATCTTCAAGCGCGCTGTCCAGCTGCTTTGCAAGATCGAGCGAGCAAGAGCGCGCGCTGATCGAACCCCGCAGTGGTGGCTCGAGGTACGAACTCACAGCTGCGTGCGGTGTCCGCGGCGGGACCGCCTGCTCGATCGACGCCTCGGACACCGCGGAATGCCGGGTAAGACCGCTGCGTCACGCCAGCGGGCTGACCCAGGCCTGAGAACGGCTAGCGCGGTGTCCAGCAACGTTCACCGGGTCCTCGCGAGCCCAGACGATCACCGGCGAGCGGCAGATCGCCTGCCGTGATCGCGACGATAGCGCTTATCTTGGGGGTTTGATCACCGGAAACGACGCTCTCGTGGCGATCATGGTCTGTCCCGCACGGCGTGTCGCCACGCAGCGTTGCGATCCCGGGAGCCGCGAGGACGTCCACGACGCTCCAACCCCGATCCCGGGGATCTCGTCGAGCTTCGCGACCTGCCCGGCCAACGGGGTGCCCAGCTGAGCGATCCGAGTCTCGTGCAGGAACGCGTGACGACCGGTGAAGTGACCGACAAACGCCTCTTCCAGTAGCGGAATCTTGAGTCGCATCCGGGTTCGGGCCAGCTGGGCCAGCACCCGCGGATCGCGCTCACCGTTGAGCAACGCTGCCAGCATCTGGCGACCCGACACTCCGAACAGGTCCGACACCACCGCCGAGAGTTTGATCTGCGCGTCTTCGAGGAGCTTCTCCACCCGCTGCTTCTCCGCAGTCCGGGTAGCGACCAAATCGATCCGGTAGCGGGTCAGATCCCGCAGCCGACGGATCGGCACCGGCGGCACGAAACTCGGGCGCAGCATCTGCCGCTCCGCGAGCTTGCACAGCCACACCGCATCGAGCTTGTCGGTCTTCGGCCGCCCCGGGAGATGCTTCACGTCTTTGGCGTTGACCAGCCACGGGTCCAGGCCTCGTGCTTCCAGCAGGTAGAACACCGGTTTCCAGCAGTCCGAGGTGGCCTCCATGGCCACCCGCGTCACCCCCAACTCGTGCAGCCGATCGGCCAGCCGCAGCAACGAGCGGGTCATCGTAGAATACGTGGCGATCTCCTGCCTACGGCGACCCGACGGGTTCCGGCCGGGCACCCGTACGCACACCACCACCTCGGCCTTGGCGATATCCAACGCCGCGACCCGCCCGATGATCTCCTCGCAGTCCCGGGTCGCCTCCAGCATCACCGCACCTCCCGCCGTGTCCCCTGCCAGGTGGCCGCCCGCGGGAGCTGCACGGAACCGGCGAAGCTAGTCCGCGTGCTCGAAGCAACACTGAAGGCCACAGAGCAGCTCCCCGCGCCCGACTAACTGACGACCTCAAAGATCAAGTTACTGCGGCGTCTGCGGACGGCCAGCACCGATTTTCAGGCCTGAACAGGCCGCCCGACAGGGCGACGGATGACTAACTGAGTAACAATCACCCTGCACTACGGCGGATTAGCGTGGACGGCCACGGACGCCAAACCTGCCTGAGCTGCAGAAATGATGTGGTCAGCGACTTGCCCAAGTTGCTTCGGGACGACGAGGTCGCAGGTTCAATCCTGACGTGTCGTCGGGCGACGCGTTGCGCGGTTACTCTGTTCACCGAAGCCACGATCTAACAGCGTCGTCCTCGACGTCCGGGCTCAGCTGCTCGATAGACGGTCTCGGTGACGGCCGACCCGCCAGTGTTTCCAACCAGCCGGGCAATCTGCTCGATGGGCGCGCCTGCGTTGGAGAGCAGGAATACGAAGCTGTGGCCAAGCTCGCAAGGCGCAGCTGGCAAGCTCACGCCGGATCTGTCGATCCCCGCTGGTGCGGTCTGAGACTTCGGTGGACGCCGTCACGGCACTCGTGCCGCGACGCCGCTGGAATTTGGTACAGCGCCAGCTGGGGCTGGGCCCGAAGCGTGCTGGCTTCGGCCAAATGAACCGAGCCACCCAGAGTGCGAGAGCGGTCGTGCATGCGACGTAGGATGCGCAGACAGTGATCACCGCGTCATCGCGCGAGATCCAGGCCACGTCGAGGCGTTCGACCGGGCTGCCCGCGCGCCCCGCGGCACGATGGTGTCGTCGTCTCCGACCGCGGCAGGCCTCCGAGACGGCGACGCCGGCGCGGCGGTGGCGTTGATGTTCGCGCTCGCAGCGCTGTGCGGGAGGTCGCCGCCTGGCGCCAGCACGGTGGGAATGTCCATCAGTCCGCGGTCGCGACTACAGCAGCGTCGCTGATAAGGCGACGGTCGCCGGCGCCCGTCGACTGCGAAGCGGCCCGCGCTGCCCACAGCCGACCTGGCTGCCGCCGCGCTTGGGCGGCCACGCAGACACGCCTCTGACCAGGCCGACCATGCGCTGAGCACGCGCTGAACTATCGCTCGTTCATAGAGGTTCGCCGGTACGCGGGTCAGTTAATGTCGTAGCAGTTTCGGATGGCGGTCAGCGTCGTACGAGCGGCGTCGTCGTAGTCGGCGAGGGGTTCGAGGCGTCCCAGCAGGTCGAGATGGAGTGCGACGTCGTCGGGGTCGGTGATCACTGCCGTGGTGGCCAGGGTGCCGACGATGACCGCGCGGTCGTCGTAGAGGTCGAAGCCGTGCAGCGGGAAAACGGTGGTGGGGCGGCGGGGTGGGATGACGCCGACGCGGACACCGTCCAGCTGGCTTGCGGTGATGATGTGGTCGATCTGTTCGACCATGGTCGGGGCGTCTGTGGCGCACCAGAGCAGGGCGCCGGCGGTGATGATCAGTGTGAAGCGGTGGCCGGGCGCGCCCAGGAGTGCCTGGCGTTCCAGCCGGGCGGCGATGACGCCGTCGGCGATCGCGGGGTCGACGCCTGCAGTCAGCGCGCGCATGTAGGCCGGGGTCTGCAGGATGCCGGGAACCACCGTCGGCTGGAAGGTCGTGACGTGGGAGCTGCTGGCTTCGATGTCGCGGATACGGCGTTGGAACGCGGGTGCGCCGCGGCGGTGGACGACGACACGGCGGTTCTCCGCGCGGAGATCGGCAACGATGGCGTGGAGACGTTCGCGGACGGCGTCGGGTGGTTGGTAGACGGCGAGAAGCGCGTCGAGGCGAGCGGGTGGGGGCACGAACCGACCGGTCTCATAGCGGGACAACGCGGCCTGGCCGATCCCGGCGGCATCGGCGGCGGCCGTGCTGGACAGACCCGCGGCATGACGCAACTCGCGCAGCACGCGGGACAGCTCGTCGTCGCCGGTCACCGCTGCAGTTTGGCCGACACGCTGCGGTGGTGTTCGGGGTGGCGGCTCCACCAGTCGGTGAAGGGTTTGGCGAGCTGCCACCCCGCCGCGGCGGCCGCCTGGTGGACGGTCGTGACCGGCGCCTCGAGCACCTCAGCGTGGGAGAAGGTGCCTGCGTCGTCGTAGGTCATCGCGGCCACGTGCTCGCGCTCGAGCAGATAGAAGTCGCCGATCCGCGCCAGGGCGTCGGCGCCGGGGGGCGTGGCGGAGAGGTCGAGGACGCGGACCTGTTCGCCTGCCGCGCTGTTGTCGGTGTAGCCCCATTCACAGGAGTAGCGCACGTAGTCCGTCAACGGTGGGCGGACGAGTCGCAGCCTGCGCCAGGCGCGGCCGTCGGCGGTGTCACGGCGGATGCGGTCGAGCCAGGTCGCTTTGGCGACGCGGTCGGGTTCGGGTTCGCCGCGCAGGTAGCGGTCCAGTTCGTCGCCGTCGCTGGCCGACCGGTAGCGGTCCAGGGTCTCCACGCGCAGCAAGTCCCTCCTGTGGTGCTCGGTGATCCATGCGGCGAGGCCGGGCAGGTCGAGGACCATCACGGGGCCACGCCGAGTTCAGGAAGCAGGTCCCGGGTGAACAGGAAGTAGGCCTCGCCGGGTGGCGGGGTGGGCAGGCCCAGCGCAGTGGGGTCGGTGATGAGCCGGGCCTGGAAGACGAGATCGGGGCCGTCGGTGTCGTGGATCCGGTCGCAGTCGATCCCGTTGGGACAGCTGTCGCGCAGGATGCCGGTGATCGTCATGGCGGGCTCCCGTTCGTCGGTCGGGTCAGTGTTGCCCGACCCGAGATTCCAGTCAATCTCATAGTGGATGGCTCGGCTCGACGGCTTTACTATCCATTTTCGAAGTGGATGGAGGCTGGGAGTGTTCGAGCGATGGAAGCGGCGGCGGCTGGCGCGACTGGATCGAGTGACGATGCGGGACTATCTGGCGTACTGGCGGGCACGATGACGGTAGCGGACCGCGACCGTGGTCGCGATCCGACTCGAGCCGCCACGGGGTCCGGCGCAACGGAGGACCGCGACGACGTCCTGACCGGGCCGCCGGGCTGCATCGAGGCGGCGGCACGGTATCTGGCGTCTGAACCCGCCTCCGTCACTCGGGCGCTGACCACGCACCAAGGCGACCGGGACGGCTGGTGCCGCGGCTGCGACCGGACCGTCCGTTGGCCATGTGCCGTCGCCAGCGTCGCCCAACGCGCGCAGGCGCTGCTCGCCCGGTCCGCATCGCACTGAGGTGCGGCCGAGCACGCGATGACCACGGATCGCCACGCCGCGGTCCCTTATCACGTCCCCGTGGCCGCAGCGTGCTCGATCCGTGGTCGGCGGCGCGCCCACCAGCAGCAAACGCGGTGGCCACGCCGCCGCCCACCCCCATCAGCCACCCTCCGCACGACACAGTGGAGGCGCACGGTGACCAGCCCGCAGCGAGTGGCGACGAACCCGACCGGTGACAGCCCGCGGCTGTACCGCATACCGGAGGCGATGCGGCTGTTGTCGATCAGCCGCAGCGTCCTCTACGAACAACTGCGCGCGGGGCGGCTGCGCGCGGTGACCCAGGGCCGGACCCGGTTGATCCCGGCCGAGGCGATCAACGCCTACATCGAGCTGCTGGCCACCGAAGCCGACCGGGTGCGATGACCACACGACGCGGCCGCGGAGAGGGTGGACTGCACTGGGACGACGCCCGACAGCGGTGGGTCGCGAGCGTCACGGTCGGCTACACCCCGGCCGGGAAGCGGATCGTCCGCCGCGCCAGCGGACGCACCAAGACCGAGGCGCGGGCCCGGCTCAAGGAGCTCGTCCGCGATCACGAGGACGGGCACGCGATCGCTCCGCACGGATACACCGTCGCCGACGCGGTCACCGACTGGCTGAGCTACGGCCTCACCGACCGCGGCCCGGCCACCGTCGAGAAGTGGCGCTACCTCGCCAGGGACCACGTCATCCCCGACCTCGGCGTCCGCAAGCTGCGCGACCTGACTGCTGAAGACGTCGACCGCTGGCTCGTGGCCAAAGCAAAAACACTCAGCTCCAGCACGGTGTCGAACATCAAGTCGATCCTGCGGCGATCGATCACCCGCGCGCAGGCACGGGACAAGGTCAAGCGCAACGTGGTGCTGCTCTGCGGCACACCGACCGGGCAACCAGGGCGCCCATCGAAGTCACTGAAACTCGAGCAGGCCCAAGCCTTGGTCGAGCACGCCACCGACTCGACGATCGGCGCCTACGTGCTGCTGGCCTTGCTGATCGGTGCCCGCACCGAGGAGTTGCGGGCGTTGACCTGGAGCCACGTCGACCTCAACGGCCGTCCCGACGCGGACCCTCCCGTGCTGCCCCTCCGGGTCTGGCGTTCGGTGCGCGCCGGCGGCGACACCAAGACCCGCACCTCGCGGCGTACCCTCGCCCTCCCCCGCCGCTGCGTCGACGCCCTGCGCGAGCGCCGCGCCCGCCAAGCCGGCGTCCGAGTCGAGGCGGGCCTCGAGTGGACCGACCACGACCTCGTCTTCACCACCCGCACCGGCGGCCCGCTCGACGCAGCCAACGTCCGGCGCGACTTCCGTCGCATCGCCACCGCCGCGGGCCTCGACGCCGCCGATTGGACGCCGCGGGAGCTGAGGCACAGCTTCGTCTCGCTGCTGTCCGACGAAGGCGTCCCCGTCGAGCAGATCGCCCGACTCGTCGGCCACGCAGGCGGATCGACCGTCACCGAGACCGTCTACCGCAAACAACTGCGGCCCATCATCGACGACGGCGCGATCGTCATGGACCGCATCTTCGACACTCGCCGAGTTAGTACTAGGGTGTCGTTCTTCCCCGGGAAGACGTGCTCGGCACCGATCCGGTCGAGCGGCCCGGCCGTCGATCGCGACGTCCCACCGGGTCAGCGCGGACGGGCGGGTCGCATCGGGGCAGAGTCACGGGCCCGCGGACGGGGTCCGATGGACCCGCTGCGCCGGGTACGAACGCCGCTGGTGAGCGATGGCCCCGATGCGGCAGCGTCGACGCGGACGGAAGGAGGACGTCGTGCTGAGCGAGCGTGACCATCGGATCCTCAAGGCCATCGAAGCGAACCTCACCCGCGAGAGTCCCCGACTGGCGCGCCTGCTCAGCGCGCCCCCTCGGCTGCAGAGCTGGCAGCGACGCAGCTACGACGTTCTCCTGCTGTGCGCAGTGGCGACGTCCCTGCTGTGCCTCGCCTTCGCGCGCAGCGGACTGCTGGGCGCGGCGATCCTGACCGCGGCCGTCGCCGTCGCCGTCGGTCTCCTCCGCAACGCCCGATGCCCCTACCACCGGGGCGTTCTACGACGGATCTTCACTCGACCGCCCACCGGCTGAGCCCACCGGTCGAATCGGTTCGGCGCTGGGGAGCGTTCGCTCACGGGGCAACTCGGCGATGGCGACCGCCCAGCCGGGAGCCCGGATGGACGGAACGCCACGTTGCGCCGTGGCGCGGGCACTCGGCGACGGTCAGGGAAGGCGACCGACAATCGCCGCCCGGATCCGGCGTTGGCCCACGAGGTCGCCCATGCCCTAGTGGCGCTGCGGTGGAGCCTGCGGGTGCGTCGCATCACGCTCTGGCTGCTCGGCGGAGTCTCCGAGCTGGGCGGCAGCCCACCCGGGCCCGGGGTGGAGGTGCCCGTCGCCGTCGCAGGTCCCCTGGCGCTGACCTTCTTCCGCAAGGCGTCGGGGGCGCAGCAGATCCCAGCGGCGGCTGACCGCGGGCTGGCTGACCCGAACACCGCACCAGCGACGTCCTGCGTCACGTTCTTGCGCATCAAGAACACCACCATGCCGCACGAGGACGCCCAGCTGGTCCCGGTCCCGACGGCGGCGACGGTGGCGCCGTCATTGACCCCGCAGCCGGTGGAAGATAACCCTTCGATCGAACTGGTCGGTGTGACTTCGTAGTCCAACAGGTGCACGTGAGCGGGTCGCACGACCTCGGCGTGCGGACCGCTGATCCTCCGACGGTGAGGAGGCGAGCGGACGGTCCCAATCGGGCAGTACTTACGGCCCCATGCCAGCCAGCCCATTCACCTCGAAACTATCCCGATCGGTCAGGACTTGCGGCACTTGCCAGCCGGTCCGTTCACCTCGAAACTATATTGATCAATTGTCACGTCGCGGCACCGTTGCCGGAAGGGGGCGTCCACGCCCGCTCTCGGCGTACGGTTCGCACGAGGGTTAGGAGGCCCCCATGTCCACATCGGCTGTCGACAAGAATGGCCGCGAGCTGGACGCGCCGGCAGCGCCGGTCGCGACCGCGGCGGACGGTATCGCCGATCCCGGCCCGCTCGGCCTCGGCGCCTTCGCCATGACCACGTTTGTGCTGTCCGTCTTCAATGCCGGACTTCTGCCGTCCACCTTGGAAGCCGTGGTCTTGCCGCTGGCGCTCTTCTACGGCGGTCTCGCTCAGCTGCTCGCGGGCATGTGGGAGTTCCGCAAGGCCAACACCTTCGGCGCCGTGGCCTTCAGCTCCTACGGAGCCTTCTGGCTCTCGTTCGCCGCGTACGTCAAGTTCATCGCACCGGGCCTGCCACCGTCCTCGGCCGGCACGGCAACCGGACTGTTCCTGCTGGCCTGGACGATCTTCACCGCGTACATGACGGTGGGCGCGCTGCGCGTCAACGGCGCGGTGGCGGCCGTGTTCGTCGCGCTGGTGCTGACCTTCCTGGTGTTGACGATCGCCGAGTTCGCAGGCGCGGCCAGCCTCGTCAGGATAGGCGGGTGGTTGGGTATCCTCACCGCCCTTCTCGCCTGGTACGCCTCGGCCGCGGTCATCATCAACACCACCTGGCAGCGGGCTGTCCTGCCCGTCTGGGCACGTCGATGACCGCTCGCGACCTACCAGGCCGACGATAGGCGGCAGGACCCGCCGCCTATTCGTCGGAGACAAGCGGCACGTCGTCCCGGACCTGGGTCCGGGCCCATCAACGGGAGCGCACCACGCACATCATCGGGCGCAGGCCCAGGAGTATCACGAAGTCATGGCCGATTCCGCCCACCCTGTCGAACCCGTCCACCGAGAGCCGTAGCTTCCCTCCGAGCGCGGAGTTCGGCGCGCGGGCCAACGCCATCGAGGACTGCTACGCGCGTGCCGCCGAGGATCGGGAGGGATCCTGGGGCGGAGCCAGCCGAGCGTCTCACGTGGGCGCGAAGGTCGCACAGGGTGTAGGAGGTTCGCGAAGTGGTTCGTGGGCGGGAAGCTCAACGTGGCGGTCAACTGCGTCGACCGGCATGTCGAGGCGGGCATGGTGAGCAGGTCGCCTTCCCCTGGGAGGGCGAGCCGAGTGATGCCCGCACGATCACCTACGCCAAGCTGCCGTGCGAGGTGTGCCAGGCCGCCAACGCGCTGACTGAACCGCCGACTTGTATGAGATGCACGGGACGCGCGGGGCTGGGTGACCTAGCGTCCCGCCGGGGCATCGATCGGCTTGGCTCGTGAACGCCTGCCGCGTTCGGGTTGGCTCTGCCAGGGCTTGCCGCGTCGGTCGATGTCTCGGGCTGTGGCCTGACTCGATCAGAGGTGTGCCCTCGACCGGCGCCGGAAGTCGGCATGTCTGTCGTCCGCGGTCCCGCTCCCCGTCGTCGTGTCTGGGCCGGAGGTCGTTCGTGGTCATCATCAGAGTCAATCCGCACGGGCGGACCCATACCGCCGGCGCGCTCGAGCCGGGCACCCATCGGGTCGTCGCGACGGTGCAGAACGCGGGCAACGGCGCGGTGGGGCGGGCCGGGGTGGCGCTGGCGAGCCCACGCCCGAGCCGATGATCAGATCGTGGGCTGGGATGCGGATCTTCGTCTGCTGACCCCTCGCGCAATCTCGGTGTCTGCACCCATGGCGTTGCACACCGGGAGCCGCTACTATCGCCCCACTCCCGAGGCTTGGGGGCGCCGGGCTCGCTGGCGTGGTGAGTCGAACGCTGACCGTCTTCCGGTGTCTGCATCCCGAGGGGCCAGCTCGGGTGTCACGGCTGAACCGCGCGAGACCGCCGCCGTGGTACCCCACAATCGGGCCTGATTGCGCGTCGGCGTCGTCGTGACCCCGCGACGGTTCGCGCGATCGGCTGGTGGCGATGGTGGTGACTCAGCAATACCTCATCGGTGAGTTGTCGCTGCTGCTGTCGGATGTGGCGGCGGTCGCGGCCACCGATGCCAACGTCGAGGAGGCCCTGCGGTTGCGGAGGCGGGCCGAGACGTCGGCGCCGGAGGACCTCACGCCCGTCGCGGCGTCTGCACTGTGCCTGACGGACGTCCTCTGTGTCACGTCGCTGTCGCGCGGGGACACGACAGCGTTCACTGCCCAGGTCGACCTCTCACGTCGGCTCTACGAGTTCGGAGTGTGCTCGGGTCTCTTCGACGACCTCTGAGCCGCCTTTCAGGGATCCATCGTCTGCATTGGGGAGAAGCGATGACAACAGCGCAGGGGCCGCAGGTCTCCGAAGCACAGATCGCGGTGCACTGGCGCGAGGAGGAATACTACTATCCGCCGGCGACGTTCATCGCCCAGGCGAACGGCTCCGACCCGGCCCTGTTCGAACGCTTCAGTGAGGCGCACTTCCCGGAGTGCTTCAAGGAATACGCCGACCTGCTCACCTGGGATTCCTATTGGCACACCACGCTCGACACCAGCAACCCGCCGTTCTGGAAGTGGTTTGTCGGCGGCCGGCTCAACGCCTGCTACAACTGTGTCGACCGGCACTTGGCCACCAGCCCGAACAAGGCAGCGTTCATCTGGGTGCCCGAGCCGGAGGCGGAGACCACCGAGGCGATCACATACCAGGAGCTGTATCGGCAGGTGAACGAGTTCGCGGCGCTGCTGCGCGGTGTCTGCGACACCCAGACCGGCGACCGCATCACCTTCCACCTGCCGATGGTCCCCGAGCTGCCGGTCTCGATGCTGGCCTGCGCCCGGCTGGGCGTCATCCATTCGCAGGTCTTCGGCGGGTTCAGCGGTGCAGCATGCGGCGACCGCGTCGCTGACTCGCAGAGCCGCGTTCTGGTCACGATGGACGGCTACTACCGCAACGGGGAGCTCGTCGACCATAAGTCGAAGGCCGACGAGGCGGTGGAGGCCGCCCGACGGCTCGGGCACGAGATCGAGAAGGTGCTCGTGTGGCGCCGACATCCTGGCGAGTACGCCTCGGCGAGCCCGATGGTCCCCGGCCGCGACTTCTTCGTCGACGACCTGCTCGTCGACTACCGCGGCCGGATCGTGGAACCGGTGTCCATGCCGGCCGAGGCGCCGTTGTTCCTCATGTATACCAGCGGCACCACCGGGCGGCCCAAGGGCTGCCAGCACAGCACCGGCGGGTATCTCGCCTACGTCGCCGGAACCTCGAAGTACTACCAGGACATCCACCCGAACGACACCTACTGGTGCGCGGCCGACATCGGATGGATCACCGGGCACTCCTACATCGTGTACGGCCCCCTCGCCCTGGGCACGACCAGTGTGATGTACGAGGGCGTGCCCGCCTATCCCGACGCCGGACGGCTCTGGCGGATCGCGGAACGGCTCGGCGTGAACATCTTCCACACCGCGCCGACGACGATCCGCATGCTGCGCAAGGTCGGCCCGCACGAGCCGGCTGCCTATGACATCCACTTCAAGCACATGACGACGGTGGGCGAGCCGATCGAGCCCGAGGTGTGGCGGTGGTACCACGAAGCCGTCGGCAAGCGCGAGGCCGCGATCGTCGACACCTGGTGGCAAACCGAGAACGGCGGCTTCCTCTGCAGCACCCTGCCCGCGCTGCAACCCATGAAGCCGGGCAGCTGTGGACCCGGCGTGCTCGGCATCTACCCCGTGATCCTGGACGAGGACGGCGTCGCAGTGGAGGCCGGCAGCGGCAAGGCCGGCAATATCTGCATCCGCAACCCGTGGCCGGGCATCTTCCAGACGATCTGGGGCCAACCCGAGCGGTTCGTCGACATCTACTACGCGAAGTACTGCCGGAACCGGGCGAGCACGGACTGGCGCGACTGGCCGTACTTCGCCGGCGACGGCGCCGTGCAGGCCGCGGACGGCTACTTCCGGATCCTCGGCCGCGTCGACGACGTGATCAACGTGGCGGGCCACCGGCTGGGCACGAAGGAAATCGAATCGGCCTGCCTCACCGTCGAGGAGGTGGCCGAGGCGGCCGCGGTGCCGGTGATAGACGAGCTGCGGGGGCGGGCCGTCGAGGTGTACGTCGCGCTCAAACCCAACCTATCCCCGAGCAAGGAGATCGAGGAGAAGGTCAGCCACGCCATCGACCGGGAGATCGGCAAGATCGCACGTCCGAAGAGCGTGTGGATCGTTTCGGACATGCCGAAAACCCGCTCCGGCAAGATCATGCGGCGGGTCATCGCGAGCATCTCCAACTTCGCCGATGTCGGGGACGTGACGACCCTGGCCAACCCCGAGGTCGTCGAGGAGATCCGGCACGGGGTGCAGAGCGCGAAGGTGGAACGCGGCGAGCAGCCGCGCGAGCTGACACCGGAGGAGCTGACCGAGATCAGGGCGTTCGGGCAGGCCGAGTAGATCGTTGCGCGGGACGCCCGCAGGCCGCCCCGCACTTATCTACCTCCTAGCTGATATGGAGGGCGTCCTTGTCAAGAGGCAGGGTGAAGCGGTGTCCACGACCGTCGCCGTGGACACCGCTTCGGTGACCGGATGCCGCTGGTGGTGGCGAGCGTGTCGATGATCGACGCGTTTGTCAGTCTGATATGCGGATATGCGCGGGTTGGCTACCGCAGGACGGTTCTGTTTCGGCTGGTGAGCGGTCTATGCAGGTCTAGAGATCGAGCGTGTTCCCCGTCCGAATTGTCCGGTGGACTGGGGTTGCTCATAGCTAGTCGGGGTATCCCTTCCGGGACGCCGCGCAGGCGGGAAAATGGGGGCGGGTTGCCCGCCGACGCCGGTGTTTGCTTGGGATGTTAGCCCGTTAGAACTCTCGCGAGAATTATCTAGGTTTTGGCGTGTTTGATCTTTAGTCTTGTGGTATGGCGGAACTCTCGGAGCGGGCGGGTGCGGAGGCCTTCGCGTCTGCGGTGGCGAGGATGCTGGCCGAGGCCGATCCGATCTTGGATGAGCGGCAGCGTCGGGTGTTGATGGGTGCCGGCGCGCGCCAGTTGGGGCGGGGCGGCATCAAGCTGATCGCGGCGGCGACCGGGGCGTCGGCGGACACGGTGGGCCGTGGGGCCGCGGAGGTGGAGGCGGGGCTTGTGGCCGACGGGCGGGTGCGGGCCAAGGGTGCGGGCCGCCCGGCGGTGCAGGACAAGGATCCAGGAGTGTGGCCGGCCCTGGAGAAGCTGGTGGATCCGGTGACGCGGGGCGATCCGATGTCGCCGTTGCGGTGGACGACGAAGTCGACGGTGAAGCTGGCTGATGAGCTCAGCGCGCAGGGGCATCGGGTGGGACCCAAGACAGTGGCCCGGTTGTTGAAAGACCACGACTACAGCTTGCAGGCCAACACCAAGACGATCGAAGGCAGGCAGCATCCCGACCGCGACGCCCAGTTCTGCTACATCAACGAGCAGGTCACCGTGTTCCTCGCGGCCGGGCAGCCGGTCATCTCGGTCGACACCAAGAAAAAGGAGAACGTGGGCCGGTACGCCAACGGCGGCGCCGAGTACCAACGCAAGGGCGAGCCGGAGAAGACCAACACCTACGACTTCATCGGGGAGTTGGGCAAGGCGGTGCCGTACGGGGTGTACGACGTGGCGGCGAACGCGGGGTGGGTGAACGTCGGGACCGACGCTGACACCGGTGAGTTCGCGGTGGAGTCGATCCGCCGCTGGTGGGCCAAGATCGGGGTTATTGCCTACCCGGAGGCGACCAGGCTGCTGATCACCGCGGATGGTGGCGGGTCCAACGGTGCCCGGTTACGGCTGTGGAAGACCCAGTTGGCCCAGTTGGCCACCGAGACTGGGCTGGAGATCACCGTGGTGCACCTGCCGCCGGGCACATCGAAATGGAACAAAATAGAACATCGGATGTTCTCCGCGATCACCATGAACTGGCGTGGCCGGCCCTTGGAAACCCACGAGGTGGTCGTCGAGACGATCGCGGCGACCACCACCAGGACTGGACTGACGGTCCAGGCGATGCTGGACACCAACACCTACCAGCGGGGCATCAAGATCTCCGACAAGGAGATGAAGGCTTTCGAGGCTCGGCATGTGCAACGACACGAGTTCCACGGCAACTGGAACTATGTGATCAAGGCGGCGTCCGACCCGGCAGCGACACGCCCGAATGAACAGGACTAATTTTTACCCGAGCCCTTAGCTAGTCTGGCGCCGGGGCCTTGACCTGACGGGTCACGCACTGTTGCTTCGAGCACGCCGGTTAGATTTCGGCTTCCCGACCGAGGCCCCCGGGCATCCCGTGGACGCTGTTGCTGCGGTGAGAGGGGTCCGGTGAAGGAACCGGAGGAGATCGAGGACCAGGCCTACGAGCGGGTCGTGGAACGAGTCTGCGCGATCGATGTGGCCAAGGCGTCGGGGAAGGTGTGCACCCGGGTGCCGCATCCCTCCCGTCCCGGGCAGCGGCGGACCCGGGTGTGGGACGTGGAGGCCACCACGAACGCCATCCTGGAGCTCGGCGAGTACCTGGCGGGCGAGGGGATCGAGAAGGTCACCCTGGAGTCGACCTCGGACTACTGGCGAATCTGGTTCTACCTGCTGGAAGCCACCGGCCTGGACGTGCAGCTGGTCAACGCCCGCGACATCAAGAACGCGCCGGGCCGGCCGAAGACCGACAAGCTGGACAGTGTCTGGCAGGCGAAGATGACCGAGCGGGGCATGTTGCGGCCCAGCTTCGTCCCGCCGGTCGAGATCCGCCAGTTGCGCGACTACACCCGGCTGCGCGTGGACCTGACGCGGGAACGCACCCGGTACTGGCAGCGGCTGGAGAAGCTGCTGGAGGACTCGCTGATCAAGGTCTCGGTCGTGGCCTCCACGCTGGACACCAAGTCGGTGCGGGACATGCTGGAGGCGCTCATCGCCGGGGAACGGGACCCGAAGGTGCTCGCCGACCTGGCCCGCGGCCGGATGAAGGCCAAGCGGGCCGCGCTGATCGAAGCGCTCACCGGCCGTTTCGACGACCATCACGCCGAGCTGACCCGGATGCTGCTGGACCAGATCGACCAGCTCACCGTGCAGATCGACCGGCTCACCACCCGCATCGAGGAACTGATCGCAGCCATCCCCGCCGCCCAGGGCGCCGACGCCGACGGCACCACCGGCCCCAGCGCCGGCCGGGCCGCGGACGCCGCGGTGCTTCCCGCCATCGATCGCCTGGACGAGATCACCGGTATCGGTCGGGAGAGCGCCCAGGCCATCATCGCCGAGATCGGCCTGGATATGGGCAGATTCCCCACCGCCGGTCACCTGGTGTCCTGGGCCAAGCTCTCCCCGCGCACCATCCAGTCCGGGGCCACCAGCCGCAGCGGGCGCACCGGGAAGGGAAACCCCTACCTGAAAGGCGTCCTGGGCGGGGCCGCCGCCGCGGCCGCCCGCACCGACACCTTCCTCGGCGAACGCTACCGGCGCATCGTCAAACGCCGCGGCAAGCTCAAGGCCCTCGTCGCCGTCGCCCGTTCCATCCTGGTCATCATCTGGCAGCTACTGGCCGACCCAACCGCCCGCTATCAAGATCTCGGCTCGGACTACTACACGAGCCGCGTCAACAAGGACCGCAGAGCCCGCGGCCACATCCGACAGCTCGAGGCACTCGGATTCACCGTGACCCTCACCCAAGCCGCCGCCTGAGACATCAACGCGGTCTACGCGGTCGGCTCACGTCTAATTTTCCGGTTAGCTCGCGGGTCACTCGCCTGGACGCTGCCGCCAACCACCTCTGCGTGCTCCGGTGTCAGTGGTGGCCCTTTCCTCCGTCCTGGGCTGGCTGGTTCTTCGTGCCGTGTGGGAGGTGTCAACATGCAGCGCCCGCAGCGCAGCGAGGACGAACGATGTGTGCGACACGAGGTCGCACAGCGCAAGTGAACGCATCGGATTGGGGGTCGGCTGATGCCGAAGGTGTAGGTCCGAGCCAGTGCTCGAGGCTCGTCCCCGTCCTGGCGGGCGTCGTGGGTAACCGCGGGGTCCGAAGCCCAGGGTGAAGCCCAAGGGCCCTCGTTCCATCCGGGGGTCACAGGCGAGGGGAAGGCCGGACGGGTGAAGTACGTAAACCCCGAGGTAGGCGCCGATCGAGCGGCCGGTCAACCGGTGCCAGTCGCCGATCTCGACCACCAACCCGAACGCGGTCAACGTCGCGATCCCGCGCAGGCAACCCAGCCGGGTCACGATCGGGGTGAACTCACTGGCCGCGGCCATCTCGGCGATCGCGGCGTCGAGCCGGTCACGGCGGGCGGTGGTGGCCAGCAGCGTGTCGTAGGCGATGTCGAACGACGGCGTGGACCGGTACGCTGGGCACCGTCACCGCGACGATCTCGCCCAGGTGCAGCAGCCGGGCCAGCCCGGACCCTGACGGGGTTTACTGGTGCCCACCGAGTACTCCTCCGGGAGCTCGCGCTCGTTGGGGCCGATCACCAAGACCGGCAACGGGCACGCGCGTCGGCTGCTGATCGAGGCCGCCTGGCACCACCGCCCGCCAAACCGGACCGGCGCCGAGCTGCGCCGCCGCCAGGACGCCGCCAGCCCCGCGGCCCGTGACCGCGGACAACGCGCGAACCGCCGCCTGCACGACTGTCCGCGTACGAGCTCACGTGTAGGTCCACGTACGAGTTGATCTGTCGTTGAGGTCCCGGCGAGTCGTCCCTCGATTCGCCCAGGGGTGACCACCCTCCGGTCTCGTCAGCCGCCAAGCAGACGAGACCGGAGGGGGCCACCCCGTGATCCTGCCCGTGGAGGCATGGATGGACCTACGCCGCTACCAACCTTTACGCGCTGCCGGCGCGACCTGGCGCGAGATCGCCGACGAGGTCGGTGTCGAC
This sequence comes from uncultured Actinomycetota bacterium, assembly GCA_963826705.1. Taxonomy (GTDB): domain Bacteria; phylum Actinomycetota; class Actinomycetes; order Mycobacteriales; family Pseudonocardiaceae; genus Pseudonocardia. Next base: position 2,270 of record CAWGYF010000013.1, on the reverse strand, counting down.
TGGCGCACGGTGAAGAAGTACCTGTCGGCCGACGCCCCGGCCGGTCCGCCGACCGCACCGTCGCGCAAGGGCACGGTGACCCGCAAGGTCGACGCGGTCGCCCCGCTGATCGACGCCTGGCTGGCCGCCGACCCGCGGCTGAAGGCCAGTGTGATCCATGAGCGGCTGGTCGCCGAGCACGGCTTCACCGGCCACTACCAGCGGGTCAAGCTGTATGTCGCCGACGCCCGGCAGCGTCTGGCCCGCGACAGCGACGATGACGAGCGGTTGTCGGGGTTGCATCGGCGGTTCGAGGTCGTCCCGGGCGCGCAGGCCCAGGTCGACTGGGGCGACGAGGGTGCGATCTTGCTCGAGCAGGGGATCGTGAAGGTCTACTCGTTCCACATGACGCTGTCCTACTCGCGGGATCCGTTCTGCTGCTTCACCACGAGTCAGGATCTGGGCACGTTCTTCGACTGCCACCGCCGGGCGTTCGCCCACTTCGGCGGCGTCCCAGGATCGATCGTCTACGACCGCACCAAGACCGTCGTCCGCCGCCACGTCGCCCCCCGCGAGGCGGTGCCGCTGCACCCGGAGGCCGCGGCGTTCGCCGCGCACTACGGGTTCGTCATCGACGTGCTGGCCGCCTACCGCCCAACCGGGAAGGGTCGGGTGGAACGCCAGGTCGCGATCGTACGCGACCACGTCCTCGCCGGACGCAGCTTCAGCTCGCTGGCGGAGCTGGACGCCGGGTTCGCCGAGTGGGTGCCGATGCGCCGCGGCCAGGTCCATCGCACCCATGGTGAGCTCATCGGGGCCCGCGCCATGGTCGATCATGCGGCGTTGCGGCCGCTGCCCGCGCTGCCCTACCTGGTCTGCGAGCGCCATCTGCGCCGGGTCGGGCGGGACTGCCTGATCAGCTTCGAGGGCTCGCACTACTCGATCCCGGCCCGCGCCGCCGACGGCCGCGCGGCCCGGGCCGGGCAACGCGTCGAGGTCCGGGTGGCCGCCGACCTGATCACCCTGCACCGGTTGGCGGTCGACGGGGACCCGATCCTGCTGGCCGCGCACCCGCGCGCGGCCCGCCGCGGCAGCCTGGTGGTGGACCCGGCGCACTGGGACGGGCTGCCCGACGGACACACCCGTGCCGTCACAGTCGATGCGGTCACCCTCGAGCCACCGGCGCAGCCCGAGACCGCGGTCACGGCTGCAGCGGTGATCGGACCCGACCCGTTGGCCGTGCTGCTGACCCGCCGTCCGGCCGCGGCCACCCCGGTCGCGGCACGGCCGCTGCTGGCCTACGACGCCGCCGCCGGGCTCCCCGCGCCCGCGCCGGTCACCACGCCGGCCGCAGTGACGGCGAGCGTGCAGCGGTGACCCGGCCAGCGATGACCCGGCCAGCGATGACCCGGCCCGATCCCGCTGCGCCCGATTCCACTGCGGTGCTGCTGGACCCCGAGCACGTCGACGAGCTGCGCCGGCTGCTCGGCATCGTCGAGGACTGGCTGCTACACGCCGGCGACGAGGCCCGCGACGACCTTGCCGCGTTCCTCGCCGGGCAGACCTGGTCGACCGCGCCGGCCCAGCGGCTGGCCGCCGAGCTGATCGCCGATCTCGGCGAGCACACCGTTCTGCTCCGCGCGGCGCTGACCCGCGCCTCCCGCACCACCACGAACAACAACACCGGGGAGGCACGTCATGAGTGAGCTGGTCGCCGCTCGCATCCGCGACCACGCCACCCGGCTGGCGCTGGCGCACCTGGCCGAACACCTCGACGACCTCGTCGCCCGCGCCGAGGCCGACACCATGGGCTACCGCGACTTCCTCGACCTGGCCCTCGGCGAAGAGGTCGGCGTCCGCGAGGGCCGCCGGTTCCGCGCCGCCCTGAAGCTGTCCGGGCTACCCCACCACAAGGGCCTCGACGCGTTCGACTTCGCCTTCCAACCCGAGCTGGACCCCCGCAAGATCCGCGACCTGGCCGCGCTGGAGTTCGTCACCAGCCACAGCAACATCGCCCTGCTCGGCCCACCCGGGGTCGGCAAGACCCACCTCGCCGTCGCGCTCGCCGTCGCCGCCTGCTCGGCCGGCTACTCGATCTACTTCACCAGCCTCGACGAAGCCGTCCGCCAGCTGCGCGCCGCCGAAGCCGCCGGCCGGTTCGCCAAGAAACTCCAGACCTACCTACGCCCCGCCGTCCTCGTCCTCGACGAGGTCGGCTACCTCCCGCTCGACCGGGCCGCCGCGAACATGGTGTTCCAGCTGATCAGCCGCCGCTACGAACGCGGCAGCGT
>CAWGYF010000012.1:0-442021 GCA_963826705.1 uncultured Actinomycetota bacterium | reverse complement strand
GTGTTGTGCACATCTGGCCCGGTCACCCCTACCCGTTGGGGGCTTCCTTCGATGGCGGGGGCACCAACTTCGCCCTGTTCTCCCAGGTCGCGGATCGGATCGAGCTGTGCCTGATCAACGACGACGGGAGCGAGACCCGGGTCGAGTTGCCCGAGCGCCACGGGCTCGTGTGGCACGGCTACCTGCCCCGGATCGGGCCGGGACAGCGGTACGGCTACCGGGTGCACGGACCCTACGACCCGGCGGCGGGCCTGCGCTGCAACCCGGCCAAGCTGTTGTTGGATCCGTACGCCAAGGCCATCGACGGGCGGATTCGGTGGGACGAGGCCCTGTTCTCCTTCCAGTTCGGCGACACGACTGCCCGCAACGACGCCGACTCCGCGCCCTTCGCCATGTCCTCGGTGGTGGTCAACCCGTTCTTCGACTGGGGCGACGACCGGCTCCTGCGGATCCCCTACAACGAGACACTGATCTACGAGGCGCACGTCAAGGGGATGACGATGCGCCACCCCGGGATCCCCGAGGACGTCCGCGGTAGCTACGCGGGCATGGCGCACCCGGCGATGATCCGGCACCTGAAGAAACTGGGGGTGACCGCCGTCGAACTGATGCCGGTGCACCAGTTCGTGCACGACTTCGCGCTGGCCGAGCGCGGCCTGTCCAACTACTGGGGTTACAACACGATCGGGTTCTTCGCGCCGCACAACGACTACGCCTGCTTCGGCACCCGCGGCGAGCAGGTGCTGGAGTTCAAGACCATGGTCCGGACACTGCACCGGGCGGGCATCGAAGTGATCCTCGACGTCGTCTACAACCACACCGCCGAGGGCAACCGCCTGGGCCCCACGCTGTCCTTCCGCGGCATCGACAACCAGGCCTACTACCGGCTCGTCCCGGGCGACCCGCAGCACTACTACGACACCACCGGCACCGGGAACAGCCTCAACGTCCGCCACCACGAGTCCCTGAGACTGATCATGGACTCGCTGCGGTACTGGGTCACTGAGATGCACGTCGACGGATTCCGGTTCGACCTCGCCTCCGCGCTGGCCCGGGAGTTCCACTCGGTCGACCGGCTGGCCGCGTTCTTCGACCTGGTCAACCAGGACCCGGTGGTTAGCCAGGTGAAGCTGATCGCCGAGCCCTGGGACGTCGGGGAGGGCGGCTACCAGGTGGGCGGGTTCCCCCCGTTGTGGACGGAGTGGAACGGCCGCTACCGCGACACCGTCCGCGACTTCTGGCGCGGCGAGCGAGCGAGCCTGGGGGAGTTCGCGTCGCGCTTCACCGGCAGCTCAGACGTGTACGAGGCCGACGGCCGACGGCCGATGGCGTCGATCAACTTCGTGACCGTGCACGACGGGTTCACCCTGCACGACCTGGTGTCGTACGACGACAAGCACAACGAGGCCAACGGCGAGGGCAACCAGGACGGGGAGAACCACAACCGGTCGTGGAACCACGGGGTGGAGGGGCCGACCGACGACGTCGAGATCCGCGGCCTGCGGCAGCGGCAGAAGCGCAACCTGCTGGCGACGCTGCTGCTCTCGCAGGGCGTGCCGATGATCTCCCATGGCGACGAGCTCGGCCGCACCCAGGGTGGCAACAACAACGTCTACTGCCAGGACAACGAGGTCAGCTGGGTCGACTGGGACGACGCGCGGGACAACGAGGTGCTCACCGAGTTCACCGCGCGGTTGGCGGCCCTGCGTGCGGCGCACCCGGTCTTCCGCAGGCAGCGGTTCTTCCAGGGCCGCCCGATCCGCGGGTCGGACATCGGCGACATCGCCTGGCTGCGCCCCGATGGGCTGCAGATGGACGGCGCGGACTGGAACAGTGGGCACGCGCAGAGCCTGGCGATCTTCCTCAACGGCGAGGGCATCCCGGACCGTGACGAGGTCGGCGTGCGGGTGGTCGACGACTCGTTTCTGCTGCTGGTCAATGCCCATCACCAGCAGGCGACGTTCACGCTGCCCGATGCGGCCTACGGGCGGGCCTGGGACGTCGTGGTCGACACCGCCGATCCGCTCCTCGCTCACGCCCGCAGCCGCATTCTGGGGCCCGGTGACCGCCAGCGAATCCCGGCCCGGTCGATGCGGGTGCTGCGCCGCCGCCACTGACGCGCTACGGGAGCAGCCCACCGGGGCCGGTTGGCTGCTGCTCGATGCCGTCGCGTCGGACCCGATCCGTGCAGCGTCCGACCGCGCTCAATGCAGGCTCTTGATCACATTGGTCGGCGACGCGCGCCCCCCCGTTCGCCACCGGAGCACGGCCGCGACCGACAGGCGGCCGCCGACGGGACCTTCGGCAGGTCCGCTCCGCCGCCGAATCGTTTAGCTTTCACATATGAGCTTGCGAGCTGCGGTGGTGTGGACACCGGAGTTCCTCAGCCACCAGTGCATCCGGGGCCACGCGATGAACCCCGTCCGTCTCGACTTGACCATGCGGCTGGCCCGCGAGCTGGGGGTGTTGGAGGGGGTGGAGCTCCTCGAGCCGGAGCCTGCACCCGACGCCGAGCTGCAGCGGGGGCACGTGCCGTCCTACCTGGACGCCGTGCGAGCGGCACCGGAAAAGGGCGACGACTTCGCGCACGGGCTCGGCACGGACGACAACCCGATCTTCGAGGGGATGCACGAGGCGAGCTGTCTGGTCTGCGGTGGCTCCCTGCTGGCGGCCCGCGAGATCGCGGAGGGCCGGGCGGACCGGGCGGTGAACATCGCAGGCGGCCTGCATCATGCGATGCCCGACCACGCCTCGGGGTTTTGCGTTTACAACGATTGCACGCTGGCCATCTCGTGGCTGCTGGACCACGGCTTTGACCGCATCGCCTATGTCGACGTGGACGCGCATCACGGCGACGGGGTGCAGGCCGCGTTCTACGGCGACCCGCGGGTGCTGACGATCTCGCTGCATCAGAATCCGCTCACGCTGTGGCCGGGCACGGGCTGGCCGGAAGAGTACGGCGAGGGCGCGGCAACGGGCTGCTCGGTGAATGTAGCGCTGCCGCCCGGTACGGCCGACGCGGGCTGGCTGCGGGCCTTTGACGCCGTGGTGCCGTCGATGCTCACGGCATTTCGGCCGCAACTGCTGGTCACGCAGTGTGGCGCGGACACCCACGCCGAGGACCCGCTGGCGAACCTGCAGTTGTCGGTCGACGGTCACCGCACGATCTACCGCGAGCTGCGCGACCTCGCGGAGCGGACGGCTGGGGGCCGGTGGCTCGCCTTGGGCGGCGGCGGCTACGGGATCTACCGGGTGGTGCCGCGGTCGTGGACGCACCTGCTCGCCACCGTGCTGGACCGTGATGTGGACCCGCGCAGCCCGGTGCCCACGGGCTGGGTCGCCCACGCTTCCCGGCTCACCGGCCTGCCGCTGCCGACGGAGATGACCGACGGGGTCAACGGGGTCGACGGGGCGCGCGTGCCGTGGTTGACCGATACGGACCGGGTGGACCTCGCGGTCCTCGACACGCGCCGGGCCGTGTTCCCGCTGCACGGCCTTGACCCCTACGATCCGCGCGACTGATCGGGCCGCGCACCCACGGAAACCACGGGTAGGAGAACAGGATGGACGAGGCGTTCGCGGTCGACGGGGCGGCCCCGCCCACACCGGACGGGCCGGCGGCCTCGTCCGCACCGGCGTACCCGCGGCACTGGGAGGCCGACGTGGTGGCCTCGGACGGCGGTGTGGTGCACCTGCGCCCGATCCTGCCGAGCGATGCGGACGCGATCGTGGACTTCCACTCCCGGCTCTCCGAGCGCACCCGCTACCTGCGCTACTTCGGGGCGCACCCGGACATCCCCCCACGCGAGCTGGAGCGGCTGACCGTCGTCGACCATCACGCCCGGGTGGCGCTGGTCATCCTGCTCGGCGCCGAGGTCATCGCCGTGGGCTGCTACGAGGGCACGCTCGGCCCGGACGGCATCGAGATCGTCGCCCCGGCGGAGGTCGCGTTCGTCGTCCGCGACGATCACCAGAGCCGCGGGCTAGGGTCGATCCTGCTCGAGCACCTCGCCGCGGCCGCCCGGGAGCGTGGCGTTCGCCGCTTCGAGGCCGAGGTCCTGGGGCAGAACACCCAGATGACGCGGGTGTTTCGGGACGCGGGCTTCCAGCTCAGCCGCGAGTTCGCCGACGGCGTGCTGCACCTGGAGTTCGACGTCGACCCCACCGAGCGGTCCTTGGAGGTCCAGTACGCCCGCGAGCAGTACGCCGAGGCACGCAGCGTGCACAACGTGCTGCACCCGCGCTCGGTGGCCGTGATCGGCGCTTCCACGGATCCCCGGAAGATCGGCCACGCGGTGCTGCTGAACCTGCTGCGCGGCAACTTCGCCGGGCCGGTGTACCCGGTCAACCCCGGGGCCCGCTCCGTCCGCGGGGTCCGCGCGTATGCGGCGGTGACAGAGATCCCGGACGACGTGGACCTCGCCGTGGTCGCCGTCCCGGCGGCCGGGATGGGCGGCGTCATGGACTCCTGCCTGGCCAAGGGAGTCAAGGCACTGGTCGTCCTCAGTGGCGGCTTCGCCGAGGCCGGCCCGGACGGGGTGAGCGCCCAGCGCCGGCTCGTGGAGGAGGCCCGCGCGCACGGGATGCGGGTGGTGGGCCCGAACGCGCTCGGGGTCGCGAACACCGATCCGCAGGTCCGGCTCAACGCCACGCTGGCCCCGGCCCTGCCCGCGGGCGGCCGGGTGGGCTTCTTCAGCCAGTCCGGCGCGCTGAGCGTCACCCTGCTCGCGGCGGCCGCCGGACGCGGGCTGGGCCTGTCGACCTTCGTCTCGGCAGGCAACCGCGCGGACCTGTCGGGCAACGACGTGTTGCAGTACTGGCAGACCGATCCCGCCACGGACGTCGTGCTGCTGTACATGGAGTCGTTCGGCAACCCTCGCAAGTTCACCCGCTTGGCCCGCCGGCTCGCGCGCACGAAGCCCATCGTGGCGGTGAAGAGCGGCCGCTGGGCAACGACCCCGACGACGCTGGAGTCCACTGTGGCGCCGGTCGATGAGAGCAGGGTCCAAGCGCTGTTCGAACATTCGGGCGTCATCCGGGTGCACAATGTGGCGGAGATGTTCGACGTCGCCCAGCTGCTGGCCTACCAGCCTCTGCCTGCGGGCGGGCGGGTCGCGGTGGTCGGCAACTCCACCACGCTCAATCTGCTGGTGGTCGACGAGCTGCACGGCGATGACCTGGTGCTGGCAGGTGACCCGGTCGACGCCGGGACGACCGTGAGCCCCGAAGGCCTGGCCGCCGCGGTCGGCGCGGCCGGCCGGTCCGACGACGTCGACGCGCTGGTGGTGGTGTTCGTCCCACCGCTGGCGATGTCCGGCACAGGGCACGCCGAGGCGCTGCGCGAGGCGGTGGCCGGGTTGGGCAAGCCCGTCGTCACCACGTTCCTCGGCACCCAGGGGATGCTCGGCGAGCTCGCGGTCCTCGACCGCGAGCTCGCGGTCCTCGACCGCGACGGCGTGCCCGTCCGCGGGTCCGTGCCCAGCTACCCCACGCCAGAGCGGGCCGTCGAGGCGCTCAGACGCGCGGTGCGCTACGCGCGCTGGCGCACGGCACCGCCCGGCGAGACCGTGCGGCCACCCAGGATCGACGTGCAGGCGGCGCGGGCGCTCGTCGATCGCCACGAGGGCGAGCGCGAGCACGTGCTCGACGACGAGGAGCGCGTGGCGCTGCTGCGCTGCTACGGGATCAAGATGCTGCCGTTTCGGCGAGTGGGCAGCGCGGGCGAGGCGGTCGCCGCTGCGAGCCAGCTGGGTTTCCCGGTGGCGATCAAGGCCACCGTCGAGCAGTGGCAGCACCGGGTCGACGGCGCGGGCGTGCGGCTGATGGTCGTGACTCCGGACGGCGCCCGCCAGGCCTTCGCCGACCTGTCCCGCGACTGCGGATGCGACGAGGTGTACGTGCAGAAGATGGGTCCGGGCATCTCCTGCGTCGTCGCGCTGATAGACGACCCGTCGTTCGGCTCGCTACTGTCGTTCGGCCTCTCCGGGATGGCCAGCGAACTGCTCGGCGACCGCGCCTACCGGCCGCTTCCGCTGTCCACGGTCGACGCCGCCGAGCTGATCCGCGAACCCCGGGCGGCCCCGCTGCTGTCGGGCTACCGCGGCGAGCCGCCCGCCCGGCTGGACGCGCTGGAGGACCTGGTGCTACGGCTCAACCGGCTGGCCCAGGACCTGCCCGAGGTCCGGTCGCTGGTGCTCGACCCCGTGCTCGCCGGACCCGACGGGGTCGTCGTGTCGGGGGCGCGCATCGTGGTCGGGGCACCGCCGACACCCGAGGACGCGGGCCCCCGCCGGCTGCAGTGACCGCAGCCGGGGAGACGAGGCCGGGACCGAGTGCGACCGCTCGGCTCCATACGGGGCACCCGTTTCACCAGCGGAAGCTCACGTGCGGGGTCGACGCGGCGGTCTCGGCGAAGAAGTCCTGCCCTTGTCGTCGATCACCACGAACGCGGGGAAGTCCTCGACCTCGACCTTCCAGACCGCCTCCATTCCCAGCTCGGGGTACTCCATCCATGCCGAGCTGGCCCGGCGGGGTCTGATGCCGGGCGAGCACCTGCTCGACTCGGGCTACCCGTCGGCGCAGCTGGTCCTCGACAGTCACCGCCGGTGGGGCTGTCGCCCTGGTCAGCCCGCTGCTGGGCGACCACTCGCGGCAGGCCCGGCGGCGCCGGGTTCGACCGGGCCGGCTTCCACATCGACGTCCACGGCCGGCGGGCCCGCTGCCCCAGGGCCGGACCAGCACCTGGTGGAACCCGGTCACCCAACGCGGCGCCCCGGCCATTGCGATCAAGTTCGCGGCGCGGACCTGCCGCCCCGGCCCGGTGCGCGACCAGTGCACCCGTTCCACCTCACCGAAGATCAGCCGTCACGGATGGTCGACGCCATGAGCGAGCCAGGCTGGTCCCCCGCCGGCGTCGACGGCACCCACCGATACGCCACAGCGGCCCTCTCGGTGTTCTGGCCCGAGGAACAGTTCCGCATCCTTATTGCGCGGTGACCGCACCTGGCCGCTCACCTGGGCGCGACATGGGACGAGCACCGCCAGCGCGTCGAGCGACGCTGCGCGCTCCTGGAGCAGGAGGGACTGCGGGTCCAACAGCTACCTGCGGACGTGTCCGGTTTCATCACCTTCCTCGCCGCGCGGAAGGTCACCAAACCCCGTGACGACGACCTCTACGCCTACCCGGACCTGCGCACCGTCACGATCCCGACGACCGCGTGGCCGCCGCCACGCACGGCGCCGTGCTGGTGCGGCTCGGGCCGCAAGTACAAGCAGTGCTGCCGCCGCCACGGGCTCGGCACCCTGGACTTCGGCACCCTGGAGTGACGACATCGCAGCCATGCTGAGTGACGTCGTCGGCCTGGTCAACTCCGTCAAGGAGTTCAGCGAGGAAAACGTCAAGATTCGTGATCTTGAGGTGAAGTCCGGTTGCCCTGAAGCAAGTCGGCCTCCGCGGGGGACGAGGTCACCCGCAGAACCCGACCTCACCCTGCCCCGCCTGCCCCACCCGCCCGGGCTGATCGGCGCCATCCGCACCCCAGCAACCCGCCCCGCTCACCCCGGTGCGGCTCGCGGCGATCTATCTCGGCGCCGCGGCCTGCGACCTCCACCCCTACGGCCTGAGCGGCGCGTGTCGACCAGCGCTCGCGCCCAACCAGGGCCACTTCGCAGACCGCGCACGCACGTCGCAGGGTCCACAGACCCTGCGAAGCGACAACGGACCCTGCGAAGACCCTGCCACGCCACGCCACCCTGCTACATGTTCGCTACCTCGTCCCGCCACGCTTTCCTCACCACGAATGATGAGGAGAACGAAATGATTGCTCACGTCGTCGAGTTCCACGGCCGAGCAGCTGGAAAGGGCCGGAATGGACGGGTTCCGCGACCGCGTCGTGCCCGTCCTGCGCGCGCAGCCTGGGCCTGGATCCACCGCCCGGATTGTTCTCGGGAGCGTGTCGTAACGGCAGAGGTGCCCTCTGACCTGGGAGAATGCGGGTTACTGAAGCTCGCAACGCCAGGATCGAAAGGGCACCTCTGGGATGCGATTGTTGCACACCGCGGCCATGACACATGCCAGGTTCGATGATCCGAATCTGGTGTCGCACGCCGGGCTGGTACCGGCGGCGGTAGCTGTCAAGTCAACTGAGACACTTGATCTCACTGAGTTGGCTGTGGAACGGGCTGGTTGATCCACACCTGCTCGGGCAAGCGTGGCGGTCGGGGTCGTCGGTTGAACCGCTCGGGGTGCTGGGCATAGGCGCGGTCCAGGGTCGCCTGACGGCAGGCTCGGACCTCTGTCGCGGTGTCGAAGTGGACCGATGCCGGGGTATGCATCCCGATCCCGGAATGCCGGTGCTCGTGGTTATAGGCGGTGAAGAACCGATCGCAGAACGCACGTGCATCAGCGAGACAGCCGAACCGGTCGGGGAAGTCCGGCACATACTTCAGGGTTTTGAACTGCGCCTCGGAATACGGGTTGTCATTCGAGCATCGCGGCCGTGAATGGGAGCGACACACCCCCAGGTCGATCATCATCTCCGACACCGGTTTCGAGGTCATCGAGCCGCCCCGATCGGCGTGGATCGTGTGTGGCACGCTCCCATTACGTGCTACGGCGCCAGCAAGGAAATCCTTCGCCACGACCGCGTCCTCGGCATTCGCGACCAGCCACCCCGGGACATAGCGGGAGAAGATGTCCAGCACCACATACAGTTTGTACCATTCCCCTTTCCGTGGGCCTTTCAACGCGGTGATGTCCCCCGACCACACCTCGCTCGGGCCACGGGCGACCAGTTCGGGGCGGACCCGCGCCGGATGGGTGGCCTGGGCGCGTCGTTCCCGGCTCTGCCCGGCGGCGCGGGCGATCCGGTACATGCTCGACTCCGAGCACCAGTAGCGGTCTTCGTCCAGCTCACGCGCCCACACCTGCGGGGATCGCCAAGTCCCGGTAGTCGGGGGAGGCCAACAACCTCAGCACCCGCTCCCGTTGCTCGTCGGTGATCGTCGAGGGCGGCAACCGGCGCGGGAGCCAGGGCCCGTGCCGCGGCCCCAGCTTCACCCCGGTCGGGTCGACGCGCCGGTAATGGGTGGCCCGGGAACGGCCGGTCAACCCACACGCGGCCGCGACCGACACCGCCGCGGCCCGCAACTGGCCGAACGCCGTGTCCATCAGTTCTTCGGCGGCCGCGATGATTCCTGGTTCTCCGCGCTCTCGGACAGCTGCTCCAAGAGCGCGTGTGCTTTCCCATGATGTCCAACGCCGTTCGCGTGGTCGACAACTGCAGCTCAAGCATGCTGTAGAAATTCCGACATCGTTCGGCCCGCAGCCGCTCCAGGTGGACATGGACTTCGAGGTCGGGCGTCCGCCGGGGCTCGCGCGGGGATCGACGATCGATCACGGAGTCACCATCAACGTGGGAGCGGGGCTGCCGCTTCAGCCAGGTCGCTATGAGTGGCGTCTCCAGATCGGTGACGAGCAGCGCGAGAGCTGGCGCGCGCCGTTCACGGTCCGCTGATTCACCGACCGGGCCCAACTAGCCGATCACCACGTCATGCTCGGGCACGACCTGCATGGAGCCCTCGTCGACGCGCAAGATTCGGCAGCGCACCACCTGGCCGTCGGGCAGGGTCACGAGGATCTGCTCACCAGGTCGCCACTCGCGTTCCGGCTCGTCCATGACGCCGGATCCCCTACGCTGCGCCGCGGAGATCGGCAGGGAGCGGCCGGGCTACCGCCTCCACGATCACGACGCGCTGCGCGGTCTCTCCGGCCAGCCAGGGCACGCGGTCGATGGTGCCGCGGACGAGGGCGACGCTCCCGTCGACGCAGTGGACCTCAGCCCTCACGCGGGCAACTCTGCGGGCGAGGGGCGCCTGAGGAGACCAGCCGGATCGATCGACGGTGACCAGGTCCCTGCCGGTGTGAAGGCACGGGCCGCCTCCGGGCGGTCCGGGCGCGACCTGGGCGGGCGCTGGCGTCCCAGGGTCAGTGGGACATGGAATTCCAATTCTGTGTCACAGACGTCCCCGTTCGGGCCGGGTCAGTTCAGCGGTTCCAAGTCGTCCTCATCGTCGTCCTCATCGCCGACGTCGGTGTCAGTGGCCAACGCCAGGGCCTGGCGCAGCCAACCCAGCTCGTCGGGGTGCGCCACCACGGTGGTCCAGTGGGTGATGGCCGCGTCGTCGTCCGCGTCGTCGTCCAGGTCGTCGTCACCTTCGTACCTGCCGGGCAGTCGCACAGTGATCCAGATGTCCTCGCCCACCGCTGCGGCGGCCGTGCGTAGCCGCACCATGGTCGGGTCGAGCATCAGGCTGTGGTCGGCGCCCACATCCCGAGCCACCAAGTAACCGATGAGTAACTTGAGACCGACCGTACGCTGAGGTCCGCGCGGCCGCTGACAGGCGGGGGCGGGTCCTCGCGCGGCGCACACCACCGCGGTGCGCACGGCATGCGCAAGGTATAACAGTCGTCACTCGCCGAGGTCAGCGAGAAGTCTGGAGCGCTGCTCCTCCAATTCGACCATCTGTGCCCGGATCCGCTTCAGGTCGAGATTGACACGTGCCAACTCAGCTCTCGCCTGCCGCTCCCTGAGATACCGTTCACCGCGTCTGGCCGTGACGAGAGACTCGACCTCGCGGCGCAGCAGTCTCAACCATGGGTTCCCCTGCATCGAGCTGAGGCGATACTGCAGCTCGCCAGCGTGGACCGCCGCGACGATCTCATCCTGCGTCAACCCGAACTCCGCGCGAGCGGTCTTGTCGCTCAGCGTCGCGCCCTTGCGCCCCCATTCTCCGTCTTGGCTGACCACCGCTGAACCTCGTGGCGCGATCACTCACACTCCTGGTTTTAGGACTCGCGCGGGCCGAGGGCGGCCAGCTTGCGGTTGACGTCGGGCAGGCTGAACCGCCGAGGCTGGACCAGCTCGTCGTCGGAATCGTCGGTCGACCCGTCATCTGCTGGCGGGTACTCCTCTGGCGAGTCGCCGCTGAACTCCGCACAGACCGGGTAATTACGCCCAGCCTCACGCGCCAGCGTGGCTTCTAGCGTGATCTCGTGCTGCCAGCAGGCACCAAGATCGTACGTGTATGAGATCTTCGCGGCACCTGACGCCGCCAGTTCCCCCAGTCGCGTTTCTTCCTCGTCCTTGGCTCCGTCAAGGCCGGCGAACGGGTCGCCGTATCTGTTCTTCCCGACCCCGAAGACATGCAGGTGATCGCCGTCCCAGCCATACACCACCTGGATTACCTCGTGCAGGTCACCCAGCGTCGCCGTGGCGGGCACCCGGACTCTGCGCCAGATCGGTGGCCGCATGCCATGCAGCGAGACCTTCAGCTGGACAACCTGGTTGATCGAGCGGGGCGCGCCAGATGCGGCGAACTCGGTTATCGCCCGCACCAGTTCCCCGGCACCGGGATGCCCGGTGGCCCGCACGACGGCCAGTTGATCGTCCAGACCGTCCCCGGGCATGACGTCGCTCAAGCAGCTGAGCGCCTCATCCGGGCCCTTGTCCTCCAGCGCGGCGGCGGCCGTTTCCACCGCGAGCCAACGCCGGTCCGCCTCGTCGAGTTCGGGCCCCAGGTCAAAGCTGGCCAGCACGGCCCGTGCGTAGGGGCCGCCGCACGGCGCCGTGGTCAGCTCCCGCCACGCGGGCAGGGCGTTGTCGCCGAGCCGTTCGGCCACGCTCACCGCCCGCAAGCGCTGCAGCGGCGACATCTGCTGCGCGGCAGTGAGGATGTCCCGCGCTGCGTGGGCCGGGTCGCGTTCGGCCAGCCACCCCCAGGCGACATGCCACTGTTGCTCTTCGTCGGCGAACCGGGCGAACTCGGTGATCAGCTCTGCGGCTGTCAGTCGCGGGCTGGCCAGGGCGGGCAGGTCGGCGCAGATCCGCTGCGCCGCCCAGCGGCCCAGCGGTGTGATCGTGGGCCCGCCTGGACCCGCGGCGGCGGCCCCGAAGCCCGCGAGCAATGTCACCAGCCCCGCCATCGGGTCGTCCGACTCCAGTTCGCGATACCGGTCGGCCGCGTGCAGCAGCTCCCAGTGAGACTTGTCGTGCACCTCGCACACCTCGTCCACCGCCTTGCGTACGGCAGGCCACAAGGCCCGGCCCGGCGATGCGGCATCGTCCAGTGCCATGAGTAGCGAGCGTGCCAGCAGGCGGACACTGTCCTCGTCTTGCGGATACGACTCCGCCGCGCACACAGCGCGCAGGCCGGCCAGCCAGCCCGCAAGCGATTCAGCGTCTGAAAGCGGCCAGAGTTCCAGCGCCTGCCCGGAGCTGGCTCTGCCTTCCCCGACCCGTATCAGGCCCATCGCGACCGCCAGGCACCACGGTCGGTGCAGTTGCCCGACGTCGGCCGCCGTGCGAACCCGCGCCGGGACCGGGACGCTGAGCAACGCGCCGGCGGCCGCCACATCAGCGCGGCGCAACACCCGGCTGGCGGTCACCGGGCGGGCGCCCGGTGAGACCCATCTGGCCAGCGCCAGCGCATGACGCATGAACGTGCACTCCCGGGCCAGCCGCGCCGCGGGATCAACAGCATCATCGATGGCCGGTGTTCCCATCTCAGCAAACTATCGGCGCCACCACCCACGTGGCGACGTCGGGTACCCATCCGGGCCCGTCTGGCGGGCGCCGCTACGATGTGCGGAACGGTACGCTGCCGGGCAGGCAGCCGTGACGCCGCTGGCCGTCCCGGCACGAACAGGAAGTCCGTCTGGAGCATGCAAATTTCCTGGGTGACTCTGGACCGGCTCTGCCAGCAGCAGGCGGGTGCGGATCCGGTGATCGGCCGCATGCTGACACGCAGCGGCAGGCCGCTGCGATCGAACGCCGAGCAGCTCACCGACGCCGATCTGCTGGACAAGTTGCGCAGCTTCGGCATCGATCTGGACCGCGAGGGCCTTTCAAAGCTCTGCGAAGGCGCGCTGTCGGCCGAGGAAGTCGCCTGCGAGCTGCTGGACAGCCACGGGCTCGGTGATGACGTCGAGGCGGACTGGATCTGGATCAGCCTTGTCACCCTCTGGCAGCGGTGGTGGCCGGACCGGGTGTGCCTGGAGTTTCTGGATGACAAGGTGCAGGCAGGCTACGACGAGGGTGACGAGGCCGCCCAGGCCCCGATATGGCTCGATGCCTGGTCTGACGTGCTGCGTCTGTGCGACGCCACAGGTATTAGGTCCATCGCGGAGTTCGACGCCCGCTTCCCGATGACGCAGTCGCTGTACAACTGGAGCCAGGACCTCCAGAACACGCTGTGGAACGCCGGACTGCGCGATCATGAGCTGCTCCTGGCCCGGATTGGCGTCTGCGAGGAAGCGCTGCGTAGGTTTCCCCGCGAAGACCAGCTGATGACCGAGAACTGCCGCCAGGCGCTGGCCGAGTCGTACTTCGAGGCTGGCCTGACCGGTAAAGCCGAGGAACTGTACACGGCGTGGCTCGCCGCCGACCCCGGCTGGGGGTGGGGCTGGATCGGCTGGGCCGACTGCTATAGCGCGGGCTGGCGCGAGTCGCGCGACTACGGGCGGGCCGAGGAGTTGCTGCGACGCGGATACGCGGTGCCCGAGGTCCGCGACCAGGCTGACATCGCCAGCCGGCTGCGCGACCTGTGCCAGGAAACGGGCCGGCCGGGCGAAGCCCACGAGTTCGCGGACCTGGCCCGCCAACTGCGTCGCAAGGCACCAGCCGTGAGCATGTCGCGCCGCCCGGAACTGGCTGACGGTGACCACGGGCCAGCAGCGCTGCGCCAGACAACGCGGCTGGACTTCGGACCCGAAGGGCTACCGCTGAATCAGTTTGACGACGTGATGCAGGCGCTGAGGGCACAGCCATCCGGCTCGCCGAGATCCGGTTCGCCGGCTCGTGCGACCAAAGTCGGCCGGAATGCACCGTGCCCCTGCGGAAGCGCGAAGAAGTTCAAGAAGTGCTGCGGCTCCACGCTCCCGGGGAGTTAACGGCTGGCAGGTACCCGTCAGCATGGCGGAGAACCTGACCGATCGCCAGGCCGCGGATGCGGTGCGGGATGAAGATCTCCTGGAAGTACGCGCTGGGTCTGGACCTCGACGATGAGGGGTTCGACGCCTCGGTCCTGTCCGAGTTCCGGACCCTGCGGGGTTCCATTACCCTGCCCCTGCCCCTGCCCCTGCCCCTGCCCGGCGACGGATTTTATGATCGCGAGCGAATGGGCATGATCTCCGATGTGACGCTGCGGTTGCTCTACTTGATCTTTTCGCACATACTGGGGCTGGTGCTGCTGATGGGCCGCACGTCCGCCACCAGGGACGTCGTGCTCCGGCACGAGGTCGCCGTGCTTCGCCGCACCAACCTGCGACCGCGCATGGAATGGGCAGACCGGGCGATCTTCGCCGCCCTCGTCCAGCGGTTGCCCCGAGCGTTGCGCCGCCATCGCCTGGTCACCCCCGACACGATCCTGCGCTGGCATCGCCGCCTCGTACGCCGACGGTGGACCTACCCGAACCGGCCCGGACGCCCACCGATCGACGACGGACAATCCACTGGGGGTACTCACGATCAGCGAGCTCGCGGTCCTCGACCGCGACGGCGTGCCCGTCCGCGGGTCCGTGCCCAGCTACCCCACGCCAGAGCGGGCCGTCGAGGCGCTCAGACGCGCGGTGCGCTACGCGCGCTGGCGCACGGCACCGCCCGGCGAGACCGTGCGGCCACCCAGGATCGACGTGCAGGCGGCGCGGGCGCTCGTCGATCGCCACGAGGGCGAGCGCGAGCACGTGCTCGACGACGAGGAGCGCGTGGCGCTGCTGCGCTGCTACGGGATCAAGATGCTGCCGTTTCGGCGAGTGGGCAGCGCGGGCGAGGCGGTCGCCGCTGCGAGCCAGCTGGGTTTCCCGGTGGCGATCAAGGCCACCGTCGAGCAGTGGCAGCACCGGGTCGACGGCGCGGGCGTGCGGCTGATGGTCGTGACTCCGGACGGCGCCCGCCAGGCCTTCGCCGACCTGTCCCGCGACTGCGGATGCGACGAGGTGTACGTGCAGAAGATGGGTCACGGCATCTCCTGCGTCGTCGCGCTGATAGACGACCCGTCGTTCGGCTCGCTAGTGCGGTGTCCAGGAACGTTGCCGGGGTGATCGCGGGATCCAGGCGGCGTCTCGCAAGGCGCCGCCCGAAGCTCATACCGGGCGTCTTCGCGAGGGCGGCAACGCCGCGAGGCGTCGTCTGGGCCCGCGAGGACCCGGTGAACGTTTCTGGACACCGCACTAGTGTCGTTCGGCCTCTCCGGGATGGCCAGCGAACTGCTCGGCGACCGCGCCTACCGGCCGCTTCCGCTGTCCACGGTCGACGCCGCCGAGCTGATCCGCGAACCCCGGGCGGCCCCGCTGCTGTCGGGCTACCGCGGCGAGCCGCCCGCCCGGCTGGACGCGCTGGAGGACCTGGTGCTACGACTCAACCGGCTGGCCCAGGACCTGCCCGAGGTCCGGTCGCTGGTGCTCGACCCCGTGCTCGCCGGACCCGACGGGGTCGTCGTATCGGGGGCGCGCATCGTGGTCGGGGCACCGCCGACACCCGAGGACGCGGGCCCCCGCCGGCTGCAGTGACCGCAGCCGGGGAGACGAGGCCGGGACCGAGTGCGACCGCTCGGCTCCATACGGGGCTTTCACCAGCGGAAGCTCACGTGCGGGGTCGACGCGGCGGTCTCGGCGAAGAAGTCCTGCCCTTGTCGTCGATCACCACGAACGCGGGGAAGTCCTCGACCTCGACCTTCCAGACCGCCTCCATTCCCAGCTCGGGGTACTCCATCCATGCCGAGCTGGCCCGGCGGGGTCTGATGCCGGGCGAGCACCTGCTCGACTCGGGCTACCCGTCGGCGCAGCTGGTCCTCGACAGTCACCGCCGGTGGGGCTGTCGCCCTGGTCAGCCCGCTGCTGGGCGACCACTCGCGGCAGGCCCGGCGGCGCCGGGTTCGACCGGGCCGGCTTCCACATCGACGTCCACGGCCGGCGGGCCCGCTGCCCCAGGGCCGGACCAGCACCTGGTGGAACCCGGTCACCCAACGCGGCGCCCCGGCCATTGCGATCAAGTTCGCGGCGCGGACCTGCCGCCCCGGCCCGGTGCGCGACCAGTGCACCCGTTCCACCTCACCGAAGATCAGCCGGTCACGGATGGTCGACGCCATGAGCGAGCCAGGCTGGTCCCCCGCCGGCGTCGACGGCACCCACCGATA
Source organism: uncultured Actinomycetota bacterium (assembly GCA_963826705.1). GTDB lineage: Bacteria > Actinomycetota > Actinomycetes > Mycobacteriales > Pseudonocardiaceae > Pseudonocardia. The sequence continues at coordinate 425,830 of CAWGYF010000012.1, read as the reverse complement.
CGCCACAGCGGCCCTCTCGGTGTTCTGGCCCGAGGAACAGTTCCGCATCCTTATTGCGCGGTGACCGCACCTGGCCGCTCACCTGGGCGCGACATGGGACGAGCACCGCCAGCGCGTCGAGCGACGCTGCGCGCTCCTGGAGCAGGAGGGACTGCGGGTCCAACAGCTACCTGCGGACGTGTCCGGTTTCATCACCTTCCTCGCCGCGCGGAAGGTCACCAAACCCCGTGACGACGACCTCTACGCCTACCCGGACCTGCGCACCGTCACGATCCCGACGACCGCGTGGCCGCCGCCACGCACGGCGCCGTGCTGGTGCGGCTCGGGCCGCAAGTACAAGCAGTGCTGCCGCCGCCACGGGCTCGGCACCCTGGACTTCGGCACCCTGGAGTGACGACATCGCAGCCATGCTGAGTGACGTCGTCGGCCTGGTCAACTCCGTCAAGGAGCTCAGCGAGGAAAACGTCAAGATTCGTGATCTTGAGGTGAAGTCCGGTTGCCCTGAAGCAAGTCGGCCTCCGCGGGGGACGAGGTCACCCGCAGAACCCGACCTCACCCTGCCCCGCCTGCCCCACCCGCCCGGGCTGATCGGCGCCATCCGCACCCCAGCAACCCGCCCCGCTCACCCCGGTGCGGCTCGCGGCGATCTATCTCGGCGCCGCGGCCTGCGACCTCCACCCCTACGGCCTGAGCGGCGCGTGTCGACCAGCGCTCGCGCCCAACCAGGGCCACTTCGCAGACCGCGCACGCACGTCGCAGGGTCCACAGACCCTGCGAAGCGACAACGGACCCTGCGAGGGCCCTGCCACGCCACGCCACGTGCCTCATGTGCCGGTCGCTCTTATCTTAAGGGCAGGAACGGCGCGTCTGGTGGTCTTGATCTCGGGGGCCGGTCGTAGCGGGGTTGTCGGTGGTGGCTGCCGAGCGTTGATCGCCGGTTGTGTGACATGAGGGCCATATATGGCCGTTATGTCACAATTTTGGCGATCACCGTCCCCCGGGGAGCCCCGCAGCCGGGCCGCAGCCGGGTCATGATCGTCGAGATTGGTGTCGGCGGCGCAGCGTTGCACTCTTGGCACCACATGCGGCGATCACTGTGGCCTCCGGGTCGAGCGTGCGGTTTCTTGCGGGGCCCGCTCACTGTGCGCACTTCGCCGGTGTGCACCCTCAGTCCGCGATCATCACAGCTCGGGTGCCGTCTGGTCCTTGCAACTATCAGCTGCCCGACGTCCTACCTTAAGTAACCGGCCTTGGGTTCGGCCATCTGTGAGGACGCACCACGCTCTGCGACGTCGCCGTCTGTCTCAGGGGACGTACTTGGGGACCACGGTCGACAGCCAGGCCGTCACCGCCGCGCGGAGGCCGGGTACGTCCGACTTGAGGCTGTGGTCGCCGCGCAGCAACACCACCTCCCGGCCAGGGGCCGGCCCGGGGCGACCGAACGGGTCGCGCTCCCCCTGCACGACCAGCACCGGGACCGACGGCGCGGCCAGCTCGGCGAGGCGGTCCTTCTCCGGCTTGCCCGGCGGGTGCACGGGAAAGGCCAGGCACAGCACGCCTGCCGCCCGCCCCGCCGTGGCGGTGCGGCACGCCACCCGCGCCCCCGAGCTGCGGCCACCGAACAGCAACGGGAGGTGACGCCATCCGTTCTTGCCGAAGCGGGAGCGCACGTGCTCGGCGACCGCGAGCCACGCCGCGTCCAGCTGCGCGGCGGGGGCTGGCGCGCGACGTCCGGCCACGCGGTAGGGCTGCTCGACGAGCACAACCGACACGTCCGCGGCCACCGCCGCCAACGTGGCCGCCGTGAGGTCGGGCGCACCGACCCCGCCTCCCGCGCCGTGCCCCAGCATCAGGATGGCGACGGGGTCGCGCGCGGTGTGACACGCGATCCGCGCGGGCCCGTGCGGGGTCGCGACAACCTCGGTCATGCCGCGTCACCCGTCTCCATCGCAGCAGTGTCACCCTGCCGCAGCCGGTCGCAGCAAGGTGGCCCTGCTCCAACCCGGTCGCGGCAGTGTCACCCTGCCGCAGCCGGTCGCAGCAGGGTGGCCCTGCTCCAACCCAGTCGCAGCAGTGTCACCCCGCTGCAGCCCGTCGCAGGGGTCTCGCCCTGCGACGGCCCGCCGAGCGACAGCGGATGACGTTAACTGAGCAGGTCGAGCTGCAGCGGCGCGGCGTTATCGTCCGGCGCGAGAAGTTCGGGGCCGTTGTTGCGCACGCTGTTGACCAACGGCGACACCGGGCGCAGCTCAAGGCTCGCCACCAGCTCGGCGGACGGCGGCGCGAGGAGCGCGGCCACGGCGTCGGCCGCGGCGTCAGCGTCCGGGTCGAGCCAGGCGTCCCACGCCTCGGCGGGCAGCACCAACGGCATCCGGTCGTGCACCTGCCGGAGCGGTCCGACGGCGGCCGCCGTCAGCACCGCGGCGGTGACCAGACCGTCGGGGTAGTCACCGTTCGGGTCGTCCTTGGGTTTCCAGTACTCCCACAGCCCGGCCATCGCGAGCGAGCGCCCGTCGGCGTAGTGCGTGAAGTACGGCTGCTTGTGGTCCTCGCCGCGCTGCCACTCGTACCAGCCGTCGGCCGGTATGAGGCAGCGCCGGGCGTTGAGCGCCTTGCGGAACGCGGGCTTCTCCGCCGCGGACTCGGACCGGGCGTTGATCATCCGGGCGCCGCCCTTGGCGTCCTTCGCCCAGGACGGGACGAGCCCCCACCGCACAACGCGCAGGCTGCGCTCGACGGCGTCGGGGTCCCGGTTGCCCTCGTCGTCGCGCGGATGCCGCTCGACGACCGCGACGATGTTCTTCGTCGGAGCGACGTTGTAGTCCGGCTCCACCCCCTCGGTGGCGTCGACGGCGCGGAACTCGTCGGCGAGGTCGGCGGGGGCCTTGATCGAGGCGTAGCGACCACACATGCCTCCATGGTGGCAGCTCCGCGAACCCGCTACAGCCCGACGACCTCCGCCCCACCCTCCGGGACTGACTCGACGCCTCCCCGTGGCGAGACGGCAGACTCACCGTGGCGAGACGGCGGAGTCGGCGTGGCGGGACGCCCGACTCACCGTGGCGAGACGGCGGAGTCGGCGTGGCGGGACGCCCGACTCACCCGGCGGGTGTGGTGGAGTCGCCGTGGCGGAATGGCCGACTCGCCGTGGTGAGATGCTGGACTCACCGGGGGTGGGCATGGGGGATCATGGCCGCGTGACCTGGTCAGCCCCGCTCGCCTCAGGGCCCGTGCACGGCGTGGTGGCCGTGCCGGGCTCGAAGTCCGTCACCAACCGCGCGCTGCTGCTGGCCGCCCTCGCCGACGGCCCGGCGTCGGTCTCCGGGGCGCCCGCCTCGCGCGACACCGCGCTGATGGTCGGCGCTCTCCGCGCGCTCGGTGTCCCGGTCGACGTCGAGCGGGAGCGCATCGCCGTCGGCGGCAACGGGGAGCTCCGCGGCGGCGGCACCGTCGACTGCGGGCTCGCGGGCACGGTCATGCGCTTCGTCCCGCCCGCCGCCGCACTGGCCGACGGACCGGTCGCGTTTGACGGCGACGAGCGCGCCCGCGAGCGGCCCCTCGCCACGGTGCTGGACGCCTTGCGTACCCTCGGCGCCCGCATCGACGGCGAGGGCCTCCCCTTCACCCTGCACGGCACCGGCGGGCTCGCAGGCGGCGACGTGGTGATCGACGCGTCGGCGTCGTCCCAGTTCGTGTCCGGCCTGCTGCTCTCCGCCGCGCGCTACGACAAGGGCGTCACCGTGCACCACGACGGCAAGCCCGTGCCGTCGCTGCCGCACATCGCCATGTCGGTGGCCATGCTGCGGGAGGCCGATGTCGACGTCGACGACGCCGAGCCCGACACCTGGCGCGTGCGCCACGGCGCGATCCGGGCGCGGCACTGGACGGTCGAGCCCGACCTCTCCAACGCTGCGGTGTTCCTGGCGGCCGCCGCCGTCACAGGCGGGCAGGTCACCGTGTCCGGCTGGCCCGCCGGGTCGACGCAGCCCGGCGTGGAGATCCTCTCGGTGCTGGCGGAAGCGGGCTGCACGGTCGGGCCCGGCCCAGAGGGGATGACCGTCAGCGGGCCTGCCGAGCTGGTCGGTGTCGACGTCGACCTGCACGACGCCAGCGAGCTCACCCCGACGGTCGCCGCCGTCGCCGCGCTGGCTACCAGCCCGTCGCGGATCCGCGGGGTGGCCCACATCCGCGGCCACGAGACCGACCGGATCGCCGCGCTCGCCGCGGAGATCAGCGTGCTGGGCGGCGACGTCACCGAGACCGCGGACGGCCTGGAGATCCGCCCCGCGCGCCTGCACGGCGGTCCGTGGCGCGCCTACGCCGACCACCGGATGGCCACGGCGGGCGCGCTGATCGGGCTGGCGGTGCCGGGCGTGGAGGTCGACGACATCGACTGCACCGCCAAGACCATCCCCGACTTCCCGGCCCGGTGGACGGATCTCCTCCGCCCGTGAGTAGACCGCGGGAGTACGACGAGACCGACGTCCACGTGCGGCCGGGACGGGGTACGCGGCCGCGCACCAAACGCAGGCCCGAACACGCCGACGCGGAGCCCGCGATGGTCATCGCGGTCGACAGGGGCCGCTGGACGTGCGCGCCCGACGGCGACCCGGACCGGCCGCCGGTCACCGCGATGCGGGCCAGGGAGCTGGGGCGCACGCCGATCGTCGTGGGCGACCGGGTCGGGCTGGTGGGTGACCAGTCCGGCGCCACGGACGCGCTCGCCCGCATCGTCCGGGTGGATCCGCGGAAGACCTCGCTGCGCCGCACCGCCGACGACGACGACCCGGTCGAGCGGCTCGTGGTGGCCAACGCCGAGCAGCTGGTCATCGTCACGGCGATCGCCGATCCGGTGCCGCGCACGGGGTTCGTCGACCGCTGCCTCGTTGCGGCCTACGCGGGCGGCCTCGTCCCGGTGCTGTGCCTGACCAAGGCCGACCTCGCCGACGTCGAGCCCTTCGCCGCGCAGTACCGCGAGCTGGAGTTCCCCGTCGTCGTCACCCGCCGCGACCGGGATCCCGACGATCTCGCCCAGCTGCTCGACGGACGCGTCTCGGTGCTGGTCGGGCACTCGGGGGTGGGCAAGTCCACGCTGGTCAACCGCTTCGTCCCGGACGCTGCGCGGGCCACAGGGGCCGTCTCAGCCGCCGGGAAGGGCCGCCACACCACGACCGGGGCGATCGCCCTCCCCCTTCCCGACGGGCGCGGCTGGGTGATCGACACCCCCGGCGTGCGGTCCTTCGGCCTCGCCCACGTCACCCCCGACGACATCCCCGCCGCCTTCGACGACCTCGCCGCCGCGATCGAGGACTGTCCCCGCGGCTGCGGGCACCTGGGCCCACCGGCCGATCCCGAGTGCGCGCTCGACGTCCTGGTGGCCGAAGGAAAGCTGCGTCCCGCCCGGCTCGCCGCGCTGCGCAGGGTGCTCGTAGCACTCGCCTGAAGCTCCGCAGGGACGATCTTGTTGCGTTTCGGCAGTCATAGCCACCGGAACGCAACAAGATCCTCATGTGGGGCCTCCGACGTGGCACGCTCTCAAACTATGACCGAGGGATCGACATCGCCTGCAGACGACGGTCAGCTGCGAATCGGCACCGCTGAGCGGACCGCGGCGATGAAGGCGCTCGACGTGCACCTCGACGCCGGACGGCTCGGGGTGCAGGAGTACGGCGACCGGTCGGCCATCGCGGCGGGAGCCACGCGCGCGAGCGAGCTGCAGGCGCTGTTCACCGACCTGCCGGAGCCGCACCCCGCGCTGCCGGGCACCAAGTCGGCGCTGCAGTCGACCTCCGCGCTGCCGGTGCCCCGCGACGAAGGGACCGTCGCCAGCAAGGCGGGCAACTTCCTCGACGTCGCCGCGCCGCGGATCATGGCCGTGATCCCGTTCGTGGCCATGGCGCTCTTCTTCACCGTCGGCGGCTGGTGGTGGTGGCTGCTCATCCCCGCGGCGGGCGCGTTGCTCTACGGCAGCAGGCACGGCGACCACGACCGGGAACACGAGGAGCGCCGCCGCGCCCGGGACGAACGGCGGCGCGACCGCTGAGTTCGCCAGGAGCTACAACAGGCACGGCCACTGGAACGGCCGGTCTGGACTGAGCACTAGGAGCGCCCTCGGCCTACTGCGCGACGCCCAGGTTCTTCAGGACCCTCCTAAGCGTGGCCTTATCCGACGTGCTGAACCGCGGGGCCTGCCGACTGGCTCGGGCCCGACCGCAGCATCAAGGCGAGCGGGATCCCGGCCGCGGTGATGATCGCCGTCACGATGAAGAGCGCGTGCATCGAGTCGACGAACGCCAGCGTCTGGGTCTGCTGTGAGACGGCGTACATCCCGGCCGTCTCGCCCGCCTGGCCCGACCCCATGGCGGGCATGGCCGCACCCGGGTCGATCAGCGCCCCCCGGTCCTGGGTGTTCTGCGCCCGCGTGATCGTGACCAGCGACGTGAGCGCGGCGAGACCCAGCGCGGCCGACGCCCTTTGGACGACGGTGTTGAAGGCACCCGCACCGTCCACCTCGTCGGGCGGCACCGCGGCGATGCCACCGGTCATGATCGGCATCATGGCCAGGCCCATCCCGACCGAGCGCAGCGCGAGCAGCCAGACGATGTAGGTGTTGCTGCTGTCCAGCGTGACGTCCTTGAGCAGGTAGGTGCCCCCAGCGACGATCGCCAGGCCGATCGTGGCGGGCCAGCGCGGGCCGACGCGGTCGTAGAGCAGCCCGGCCGAGGGCATGATGACGGCCATCACCAGCGCCTGCGGGAGCAGGAGCAGGCCCGTGTCGAACGCGCCGAGCCCTCTGGCCTGCTGCAGCAGCAGCGGGATGTAGAACAGCACGGCGAAGAGGCCCACCGACAGCACCGAGACGAGCAGCAGCGAGTTCGTATACGCCCAGTGCCGGAACACGTGCACCGGCAGCAGCGGATCGTCGATCTCCATCTCGATCGTGACGAACAGCGCGAGCATGACCACGCTGACCGCGAAGAGGATCACGATGCGGTACGAGGTCCATCCCCACGTCTGTCCCTGGGTGAGCGCCAGCAGCAGAGAGACAAGGCCGGTCGCTACGGTCAGGAAGCCCAGCACGTCGAACCGGCCCACCGGGGTGGGCCCGAAGCGGGGCAGGAGCAACACCGCCGCGACCGTGCCGAGGATCCCGACCGGCACGTTGATGAAGAAGATCAGCCGCCAGTCGACGTACTCGACGAGGTATCCGCCCAGCGTCGGACCGACCGCAGGCGCGACGATGATGCCCAGCCCATACATGCCCATCGCCGCGCCGATCCGCTCTGGCGGCACGATGCGGTACACGATCGTGAGCGTCACCACCGGCAGGACCCCGCCTGGCAGAGCCTGCAGGACGCGGAACGCGACGATGCTGTTGAGGTCCCAGGCCAGCCCGCACAGCGCGGAGCCTGCGGCGAAGCCCAGCAGACACAGGACATAGACCCGGCCCGGTCCGAACTTGCCTGAGAGCCAGGCGCTCACCGGCACCACCACGCCCAGCGCCAACGAGTAGGCGTTCTCGACCCACTGGATCTCCTCGGTCGTCGCCGAGAAGTCGCGCTGCATGGTGGGGATCGCGACGTTGACGATGCTGATGTCGAGCACCGACATGAACATGCCGACGATCAGCACGGCGAGAGGGACGCCCCATCCGCCCGTTGCGGGGGCAGGCGCCGTTGATGGCGCGGCCGGGGTGGCGACCGGCCGGTGAGCGACCTGGGTGGGCGCGGCGTCAGTTGCCATGATCTTCAGTGTCAGATGGGAGGACGATGCGGGCATACGACCCGTATCACGGTCTGGTCAACCCACCATAAGACCACGGTTCAACGGACTTTCCCCGCCTCCCGCGACAGGGGCTCGGCCAGGACCGCCCGGCTCTGTCGGGCCCGGGCGATGATCGCCAACTGCGGCGGATTTCGTGCGCTGACGCACGGAATCCGCCGGATCCGGCGATCATGCGGCCCGCGCCAGCGCCGCCACGACCTGGGCGAGCACCGAGTGCGGCGACCCGACCAGGTCGTGCCAGGTGAACCGCAGCACCACCCACCCCGCCCGCACGAGCGCGTTGCCCTTGCGGCGGTCGTTCACGAAGCGGTCCTGGTCGACGTGCCACGCCCAGCCGTCGATCTCGATCGCCACTCGGGCCCCCGGGAACGCGACGTCGATCTGGTAACGGCCGAACGGGTGGCCCACCACCCAGCCGGTGATCCCCGCCTCGCGCAGGAGGCGCAGCAGCACCCGCTCGGCCGCCGAGTCGGCCCGGTCGGCGGCGGCGATCAGCAGCCTGCCCATGTCGGCCGATCCGCGACGGCCCAGCGCCCGGCAGTAGGCGCCGTAGACGTCCTCGAACGGGACGTGGCGTTGCAGCGCGCGGTCGAGGAACGCCGAGCCGTCCGGCTGCGCGATCGCAGCCTCCAGCGCCGTCAGCGCGCGACCCGCGACGCGCAGTCCGCGCACGACCGCCACGTCCGCCCTCTCCAGTTCCCGGCGGTGCACGCGCACACCTGGCCGCGAGCGCACCCCCGTTCGCGCCGGAAGGGCCAGGTCGACGACCGCGGGAGCGCGGGCGAGCATCCCGTGCCAGTGCGCAGCCGCGGCCCCGCAGACGACCGCCGTCTCCCCCGCCCACAGTGAAGCGGCCTGCATCCGCCCCTCGTCGGTCAGCCGGTGACCACCGACCAGAACGACGCCGGGGTGCAGCCTGCGCCAGCGGCCCTCCCGCACCCGGCGACGCACGCGGTCGGCCGAGTAGCCGAGCGCGGCGGCCTGGGACAGGGAGACCACCCCGGCCTGGCGCGCCACCAGGTCCTCGAACACTGCCTGAGCATGCGCCGCACCCCTCCTTTTCCGTGGCTGATTGGCGAAAGCCCGGGCGATGATCGCCGAACGCGGCGGTTTTCGTGCGCTGGCGCATGGAAACCGCCGGTTCCGGCGATCACTTCGGCGAAAGCTCCGCGGCGGCGGCGCTCGGCGGTCTGCTGTTCGTCGCGGTGTCGATCAACCTACAGCGCATTCTGAGCCTGCCCCGGATCCCGGCCCGGGCCGCGCTGTCGCTGGTCCTGTTGGCGACGCCGGTGTTCTTCGGCGTGGTGATCCTGATCCCCGACCAGCCGCGGTGGGCGCTGGGCGGGGAGCTGATCGTCATCGCGGCCGTCATCGGGCCTCTGCTCGGCAGGCTGGCCGACCCCTGCACCGAATCGCCGAGCAGCCGTTGTGGTCCTGGCTGATCAGCAACATCCCCCCGGCGCTGGTGCTGTCGGTGGGCGCTCTGCTGGCGGGTGTCAGCCTGGTCGCCGACCTGCCCGCGCTGGGCGGCCTCTACTGGATACCGCTGGGCACGGTTCTCGGGTTCTTCGGCGGGCTCGTGGAGATCATGCGCTGAGGCCCAGCTCAGCGGTCCTCCACCAGGTGCACGATCTCGGAGGGGTCATACCAGCTCAGCTCGTGGTCCTCGGCCTCGCCGATGAGGAACTCAGCGTCCAAGTCGCCCATGTCGGCCGCGTCCACGGCGCCGGAGGCCTGGCGGACGGCGTACTCCGCGTCCTCGCCGTCGACGTGCACCGACGCCACCTTCTCCAGCGGCACCGAACCGGTGATCCGCACGGCGCCGTCGTCGAGATCGGGGCGCAGGGTGACGTCGTCGAGGTCGGCCGCGACGACGACGCGACGGGCGGGCGTGGCATCATCGCCCACGTACAGCTCCAGCGACAGCAGGCGCAGCGACGCGCGCGCGGCCTCGGTCATCGCGGCGTACTCCAGCTCCTCCTCGTCGCCGCTGGTGTAGTGCTCGCGCAGGCGGGGCGTGAGCGCGAAGGCTGTGCCGCCGATCGGGTCCAGCTCGCCGTTCTTCACCAGCGTGCGCAGCATCGGCCACGTCGCAGGCACGTAGACCCTCATCGTCATGAGACCGTCCCCAGCAGTTCGTCGAGTGACTCGTGGACCATGCCTGCCAGAACGTCGACGTCGGACATCGCGTCGCGGTCGCCGTTGAGACCGTAGTAGACGCCGCCGTCGTAGCTGGTGAGGCCGACCGCCAGGGCCTGCCCCTTCGCCAGCGGCACCACCGGGAACACCTCCAGCATGCGCGCCCCCGCAGCGTAGAGCGGAAACTGGGGCCCCGGCACGTTGGTCACCACCAGATTGAAGATGCGCCTGGAGAAACCGCTCGCCGCGCGGGCCCCCAGGGCGTGCAGTGTCGGCGGGGCGTAGCCACCGATCCGGACCAGTGTCTCGGCGCCGACGCTTTGGCTCGAGGCGGTGTACTCCCGCATGGCGTGCGTGACCTGGTGCAGCCGCACCAGCGGGCTGGGCTCGCCGATCGGAAGGTCCACCAGGAACGAGGACACCCGGTTGCCCAGCGAACCCGGGCTGGCCGAGCTCGGCACGTCAGCCTGCCCGCGCACCGACATCGGCACCATCGCGCGCACCGACGACGAGGCCGTGACGGGCTCGCCGCGCGACAACAGCCAGGTGCGCAACGCCCCCGCGACGACCGACAGCACCACGTCGTTGACGGTGCACCCGTGCGCCGAGCGGATCTTGCGGTAGTCCTCGAGCTTAGTGCGGGCGACGGCGAACCGGCGCTGGGTGGAGATCGGCACGTTGAGCGGCGAACCCGGCGCGGTCCCGCGGCTGGCCGTGCGGGCCATGTGCAGCAGCTTCCCGGCGGCGCCCGTGAGCTTGCCGACCGTCGCGACGGCGTCCCCCGCGGCCGCACGGACGTTGTCCACGATGACGCCGGGCCGGGCGATCGCCTCCGTCACCGCCCCGAGCAGCAACTCGACGTCGCTGGGCTCGTTGCGCGGCATCCACAGCTCCTCGGTCTGCACCCGTGGCACGGCGGACACATCGAGGATCACCTGGCCGATGTCGATCGCGCTGATCCCGTCGACCATCGCCTGGTGGGTCTTGGTCAGCACCGCCGTCCGGCCCTTGGCCAGGCCCTCGACCAGGTACATCTCCCACAGCGGCCGGGCGCGGTCCAGCGGCCGCGACATGAGGCGGGCGACCAGCTCGTTGAGCTGGTCGTCGGAACCCGGCTTGGGCAGCCCGGAGCGGCGCACGTGGTAGGCGACGTCGAAGTCCGGGTCGTCGACCCACACCGGCCGCGCCAGGTTGCCCGGCACGTGCCGCACCTTCTGCCGGTAGCGCGGCACCAGCGCTATCCGCTGCTCGATGAGCTCGACCAGCCGGTCGTAGTCGAACCCGGCCTTCGGGCGCCGGAAGATCGAAACGGTGCCGACGTGCATCGGCGTGCTCGTCTCTTCCAGATACAGGAAGGACGCGTCGAGGGCGGAGAGCCGGGGCGGCATGACCCGATCCTAGGCTGGGCTCGTGAGTGAGCCTGGGAGATGGCAGCGCGGCGGGCGCGTGAGTGCAGCGGGCGAACCATCGGTCCATCGCGAGCCGCGCTCCCCCAAAGACACGTTCATCACCGTGTACGGACGCATGCCGGTGCTGGAGGCGTTGGACGACGCCGGGCTGCGGGTCGACAAGGTCATCCTCGCGGAAGGGCTGCGCGGTGAGCCGGTGCGCGCGATCCTCGACGCCGCCCGCGCACGCGGCGTGCCCGTGCAGCGCGCGAGCGCGCACCGGGTGAAGGTGCTGGCGGGCAACGGGCGGCACGACCAGGGTGTGCTCGCCGACGTCGTCGCACCCCGGATGGAGCCGGTCGCGGAGTTCCTTGAGCGGATCGGGGACGGGCCCGCGCGGCTGATCGTGCTGGACCGGCTGACCAACCCCGCGAACGTCGGCATGATCCTGCGCAGCGCCACGGCCGCGGGCCTGGACGGCGTGCTGCTCCCCCGCCGCGGCGTTCCCGCGATCGATCCGCTGGTGGTGAAGGCGTCGGCCGGGGTGGCGTTCCGCGCGCCCGTGCTGCGCGCGGCGACGGTCGAGGAGGGCTGCGCGGCGCTGCGGGAGGCCGGTTTTGGCGTGTTCGGCCTGGATACCAGCGGGTCCTCGCTGCTTTCGGCCGCCCTGCCCGCGCGGGTCGCCCTGGTGTTGGGGAACGAGACGAACGGCCTGTCCGCCTCGGTGCGGCCGCTGTTGGACGGGATGCTGGCGATCCCGATGCACGCCGGGGTGGAGTCGCTCGGCGTCGCGAGCGCGGGGGCGGTGGCGTCGTTCGAGCTGGCCCGCCGCGCCTGACCGCCTCCGACGTTCAGAGGTGCCACATGCGCGGGGAATCGGCCTACGCTGCGGAAATGGTCCAGCGTCGCCTTCCCCGACCTGCCGAGCTCGCCCCGCTGCTCCGGCCCGCCCCGTTTGTCCGCGATGCCACCGCCAGACGGCTGCGGCGCGCCGCGTCCATCGCCGACCTGCGTGCGATCGCCCGACGACGCACCCCGCGTGCGGTGTTCGACTACGCCGACGGGGCCGCCGACGGCGAACAGTCCCTCGGCCGCGCCCGCCGGGCGTTCGCACGCGTGGAGTTTCACCCCTCGGTGCTGCACGACGTCTCGTCCGTCGACACCGGCCGTGACATCCTCGGCCAACGCTCCAGCCTGCCGTTCGTCTTCGCCCCCACCGGCTTCACCCGGATGATGCAGACCGAGGGCGAGCGGGCGGTGGCGTCCGTGGCGCAGGAGGTGGGCATCCCCTACGCGCTCTCGACGATGGGCACCACCACCATCGAGGACCTCGCCGCCTCGGCACCCGAGGCCCGGCTGTGGTTCCAGCTCTACCTGTGGCGCGACCGGGCGTTCGGCAAGGACCTCGTCCAGCGCGCCGCCGACGCGGGCTACGACACGATCCTGCTCACGGTGGACACGCCGGTCGGCGGGGCGCGGCTGCGCGACGTCCGCAACGGCCTGACGATCCCGCCCGCGCTCACCCTGCGCACGTTCCTGGACGGCGCCCTGCACCCGAACTGGTGGTTCGACCTGATCACCACCGAGCCGCTGGCGTTCTCGACGCTCGACACGTCCGGAACCCCGCAGCAGATGATCAACCGGGTGTTCGACCCGGCGCTGACCATCGCCGACGTCGAGTGGCTGCGCGGCACCTGGCCGGGCAAGCTCGTGATCAAGGGCATCCAGAGCGTCGAGGACGCGCGCCGCGTCGTCGACGCGGGGGCCGACGCCGTGCTGCTGTCCAACCACGGAGGGCGCCAGCTCGACCGCGCGCCCGTCCCGCTGGAGCTGGTGCAACCCACGGCGGAGGCCATCGGCGACCGCGCCGAGGTGCTCGTCGACACCGGGATCATGAACGGCGCCGATGTGGTGGCCGCGGTCGCGCTGGGCGCGCGCGCCGCGCTCGTCGGACGGGCGTACCTCTACGGGCTCATGGCGGGCGGGCGCGCCGGGGTGGCGAAGACCGCGGAGATCCTCGCCGGTGAGGTCGTCCGCACAATGGCGCTGCTGGGCGTGACGAGCGTGGACGAGCTGCGTCCTGAGCACGTCGGCCTGCGTCCGGGCGGCGCGTAGTTTCAGGTGCTCAACAGCACGGCGAGCTCCTCGACGGTGCTCGCCGGGTCACGATGGTGGACGACCACCGCCCCGGCCGCGCGGGCGCCGCGGAGGTTCGCGACGTGGTCGTCCACCACGACGCACTCCGCTGTGGTCAGACCGAGCCGCTCGGCCGTGCGCCGGTACACCTCCGGGTCCGGCTTGCGGACCCCCAACGCCGGACCGAGCACGACGACGTCGAACAGGGCGGCCATCGCGGCAGGCACCTCGTGGGCGTCGGAGACCAGCGCGGTCGCGACGCCCGCGGCCCGCGCGCGCCGCACCGCGGCGGCAAGCTCCCGACCATCGGTGAGCACGCCGCCGTAGTCCATCAGCAGCCCGCGCAACGCCACGCCGTCAGGCTAGTGCGGTGTCCAGGAACGTTGCCGGGGTGATCGCGGGATCCAGGCGGCGTCTCGCAAGGCGCCGCCCGAAGCTCATACCGGGCGTCTTCGCGAGGGCGGCAACGCCGCGAGGCGTCGTCTGGGCCCGCGAGGACCCGGTGAACGTTTCTGGACACCGCACTAGCCACGTCCACGGGCCCGCTGAACAATTCCCAGGGGTGTCGGTCCGTCGTAGTGCCCGGTGAGCGTGGTTGCCTGGGGACGTCGGCCGAGCGTGACGCGAGCGGGGTTCCGCCAAGATCGAAGCCCGCTGGTGTCTGCACCTCGTGCGCTGATCGGCCGCAGGCGCGTCCCCACATCGGGGTGCCGCCAGGATCGAAGCCCGCCGGTGTGCACCTCGTGCGCTGATCGGCCGCAGGCGCGTCCCCACATCGTCGTGATCGCCGAGACCGGCGGTTTTCGTGTGCAGGCGCACGGAAACCGCCCGTTTCGGTGATCACCAGGTGAGGTTCGGAGGCACCACTCCCTCCACTCCCTCCACTCCTCAACGACACACGCCGCGCCGCACCGGCACCTGGGATTGGTCATATAGTGCCGATCGGGATGATTCGAACCAGCACGGTTCGACGTCGATGCGTATCGAACACCGACGCCGACGCCGGTCCGGAGCGACGGTCGGCCCATGGCCACGCTCACGACACCCACCGTGCGCCGACTGCGCTACGAGCCCGCTCCCGGCTCGCGGGTGCCGTCGCTCGACCGCCTGCGACTCGTCGCGCCGCCGGAGCCCTACGTGCCACCACCGCTCGACGAGCCGACGGCGCGGCGTGCGGTCAGGGGCACCCTGCAGATGGCGATCGAGGTGCTCGACGGCCGCAGGGCAGCCGATCAGCTCGACGCCTTCCTCGACCCCGGTCCGCTCGGCTACTGGCGGGCCGAGGCCGCCAGGAGACGGGCATGCGCCGCGTCGCGGGTGCTGCGGCTGCGGGTGTTCCTGCCCCACCCCGACGCCGCCGAGGTCGCGGCGGTGTGCCGGATCGACGGTCGGGTCCGGGCGCTCGCGGCCCGGTTCGAGCGACGCGGGGCGCTCTGGTGCTGCACGGTCCTGCGCTTCGCGTGACAGAAGAGCGAAGCGACCCGAACGGGGGGTCGTGCGCGGAAAGGTCGCTCCGGCGACCCTTTCCGCGCACGGGCAGCTAGTGCGGTGTCCAGAAACGTTCACCGGGTCCTCGCGGGCCCAGACGACGCCTCGCGGCGTTGCCGCCCTCGCGAAGACGCCCGGTATGAGCTTCGGGCGGCGCCTTGCGAGACGCCGCCTGGATCCCGCGATCACCCCGGCAACGTTCCTGGACACCGCACTAGGGGCGCGCCGCCGTGGGCGACCCGTGGCACTGCTTGTACTTGCGCCCCGACCCGCACGGGCAGGGCCGGTTGCGCGAGGGTTCCGCCGCCTTGCCCGAGGCGCCGGACCTGCCGTTGCGGGGCGCCGCGGCGCGGGTGCGGGTGGCGGTGCCGTCCTCGTCGGGCCCGCTGTAGCTCAGCTCGGTCGGCGCGGCGTTGCGGAACATCGCGGGCAGCACGCTCGTGGTCTCCGCGTCCGGCGAGGGGGCGGCGGGCACAGGCCTGCGCGGTCGCGCCGCCGCGGCCGGGGCCTGCGTGGCCGCCTCCGTCGGCACCTGGTCGGCTGCCGCGGTCGGGGCGGGCTCTGCGGGCACAACCTGAATTTGGACGTGGAAGAGCAGCGCGACCGTCTCCTCCTTGATGCCGTCCAGCATCGCGGAGAACATGTCGAAGCCCTCGCGCTGGTACTCGATCAGCGGGTCGCGCTGGGCCATCGCGCGCAGGCCGATGCCCTCCTTGAGGTAGTCCATCTCGTAGAGGTGCTCGCGCCACTTGCGGTCCATCACCTGCAGCAGCATCTGCCGCTCCAGCTCGCGCATCCCGTCCTGCACGGCGAGCAGCCCGTCGATCTCGGCCTCGCGCCGGGCGTAGGCGTCGCGGGCGTCGGCGAGCACCGCGTTCAGCAGCGCATCGCGGGTGAGGTCGTCGTGGCCGTCTCCGTCGTCGCCAGCGAGCGTCTGCCAGCGGATCCCGACCGGGTACAGACTGCGCAGCGCTGTCCACAGCTTGTCGAGGTTCCAGTCCTCGGCATAGCCGTCGGCCGTCTCGCCGTCGACGTAGGCGGTGACAACGTCGGTGAGCATGTTCTCGATCTGCTCTTTGATGTTCTTGCCCGCGAGCACGAGCCGCCGTTCCTCGTAGATGACGGTGCGCTGCTTGTTGAGCACCTCGTCGTACTTGAGGACGTTCTTGCGGATCTCGAAGTTCTGCTGCTCGACCTGGGTCTGCGCGCTGCGGATGGCCTTGGTGACCATGCCCGCCTCGATCGGAACGTCCTCCGGCAGCTTGAGCCTTGTCATGATCGACTCGACGGCGGCGCCGTTGAACCTGCGCATCAGTTCGTCGCCGAGTGAGAGGTAGAACCGCGACTCGCCGGGGTCGCCCTGACGGCCGGAGCGGCCGCGCAGCTGGTTGTCGATGCGCCGCGACTCGTGGCGTTCGGTGCCCAGCACATACAGCCCGCCCGCGGCCTTTACCTCCTCGGCCTCGGCCGCGACCTGCGCCTTCATCCTCGCGAGGGCCTCGTCCCACGCCGACTCGTACTCCTCGCGCGTCTCGACGGGATCCAGCCCGCGGCCGCGCAGCTCCGCGTCGGCGAGGAAGTCGGGGTTGCCGCCCAGCATGATGTCGGTGCCGCGGCCTGCCATGTTGGTGGCCACCGTGACCGCGGCCTTGTGTCCGGCCTGCGCGACGATCGCGGCTTCCCGCTCGTGCTGCTTGGCGTTGAGCACCTCATGCGGCACCTGTCGTTGCACGAGCAGCTCGGACAGGTACTCCGACTTCTCCACGCTCGTGGTGCCGACGAGCACCGGCTGACCTATCGCGTGCTTGTCGGCGATGTCGTCGGCGACCGCCTCGAACTTCGCGGGCTCGGTCTTGTAGATCAGGTCCGGCTGGTCGTTGCGGACCATCGGCATGTTCGTCGGAATTGGCAGCACGCCCAGCTTGTAGATCTGGTGCAGCTCCGCGGCCTCGGTCTGCGCGGTGCCGGTCATGCCCGCGAGCTTGGTGTAGAGGCGGAAGTAGTTCTGCAGGGTGATGGTGGCCAACGTCTGGTTCTCCGCCTGGACCTCCACCCCCTCTTTGGCCTCGATGGCCTGGTGCATGCCCTCGTTGTAGCGGCGGCCGACGAGCACTCGCCCGGTGAACTCGTCGACGATCAGGACCTGCCCGTCGCGGACGATGTAGTCCTTGTCGCGGTGAAACAGCTCCTTCACCTTGAGGGCGTTGTTCAGGTAGCCGACGAGCGGGGTGTTGGCGGCCTCGTAGAGGTTGTCGATGCCCAGCTGGTCCTCGACGAAGGTGACGCCGTCCTCGGTGACGCCGACGGTGCGCTTGCGCTCGTCGACCTCGTAGTGCACGTCCTTGCGCAGGAGTGGGGCCATCCGCGCGAACTCCTGGTACCAGCGCGCGCTCTGCTCCGCGGGTCCGGAGATGATCAACGGGGTGCGCGCCTCGTCGATGAGGATGGAGTCGGCCTCGTCGACGATGGCGTAGTGGTGGCCGCGCTGCACCATGTCGGCGGCGTTCAAGGCCATGTTGTCGCGCAGGTAGTCGAAGCCGAACTCGTTGTTGGTGCCGTAGGTGATGTCGGCGGCGTACTGCAGCCGTCGCACCGCGGGCGGCATCTCCGCGAGGATCACCCCGACCGACAGGCCGAGGAAGCGGTGGATCCGGCCCATGTTCTCCGAGTCGCGCTTGGCCAGGTAGTCGTTCGTCGTGACGACGTGCACACCGTTGCCGGAAAGCGCGTTGAGGTACACCGGCAGCACCGAGGTGAGCGTCTTGCCCTCACCGGTCTTCATCTCGGCGATGTTGCCGAGGTGCAGCGCCGCGCCGCCCATCAGCTGCACGGGGAAGGGGCGCTGGCCGATGGTGCGGACCGCGGCCTCGCGAACCACCGCGAACGCCTCCGGCAGCAGCTCGTCGAGCGACTCGGCGGGCTCGTAGTCGCCGTCCTCCGCCAGCTCGTCGGGGACGATCACCTCGCCAGCGTGCAGGCGCTTCTCGACCTCCGCGCTCCACCGGCCCCGGTATCGGAGCTGCAACTCGGTGGTCTTGGCGCGGAGCGCGTTGTCGTCGAGCTCCTTGACCTCGGGCTCCAGCGTCTCGATGTGCTGGGCGATGCGCGAGAGCCGCTTCACCAGCTTCGTCTCACCGGCGCGGAGCAGGCGGTCAAAGAGCGGCACGGGTCGACCCCATTCACGATCGCAGTTCGTCGGGCAGCACGGGCTGCCCGACCCAGGGTAGCGAAGGACCCAGGAGTTGCCCTGACAACGCCGCAGGGGCGGCCACCGTTCCGGGTGGAACGGCGACCGCCCCCTGGACGGGTTGAGAGGTCAGTTGGTGGCGGAAGGTCAGTGGTTGAGGCGGATGACCCCGTAGTCGTAGCCCCTGCGGCGGTAGACGACGCTGGGTTGGCCGCTGTCGGCATCGGCGAAGAGGTAGAAGTCGTGGCCGACGAGCTCCATGCGCGAGAGCGCGTCCTCGATGCTCATCGGGTCGGACGTGTGCGCCTTGCGGCGGACGATCCGGCCGGGCACGAAGTCGCCGTCGTCGGGCGGCGGCAGACGCTCGTCGTGGTCGCGCGGGGCGGGGATGTCGGCGAGGTCCAGTTCGTCCTCGACCGTCGTCTTCTCGAGCACGGCGACTCCGCCGCCGCGACCGGCCAGGACACGGGTGCGCCTGGCAGTGACACGCCTGCGGTCGTGGGAGCGACGCATCCGGGCCTCAAGCTTGGCGACGGCAGCGTCGAGCGCGGCGTAGAAGTCCTGCGCACACGCTTCGGCTCTGGCGACCGCCCCGGGTCCACCGCGACCGGTGATCTCCACTCGTTGGCAGCTCTTGAGCTGGCGGCGGTTACGCTCATGGAAGAGCTCCACCTCCAAACCCACGATCTTGTGGTCGTAGCGTTCCAGACGGGCGACCTTCTCGGCGATGTGCTCCCGGAAATGATCCGGAACCTCGACGTTACGGCCTGTGACAACGATCTCCACGCAGACTTCCCTCGCTCTCGGCGTCGGGTTGGCATTGCAGACGATCCGGGGAACGCGCCGGTCCCCGGTGCACGGTCGGTTGGTGTCTCCTCCTTTGTGGTCCCTCCCCACCAGGGAGGGGACTCGGTGGATGGGAAACAAGGTAACCCGCATCACGGTTCGGCAACAGAGTTCTGCACCGAAGTCACCACTACCAGAGGAAAGCGGCGACTGACCTGTGCTGGTCACGACAATGGCGCTATCATGCCGGAGGCCGTTCAAGATCGTCACGCGCTGACGTGGCATCGCAGAGCACAAGCGCGGCACCCGCGCGAATCCCGACTCCGCCCAGCGCCGCGTGACAGGCACGCAGCGTTGCCCCAGTCGTGACCACGTCATCCAGAAGCAGTACCCCCGAACGGGGCAGTAGCGACACGGAGTGGCGGACGTGGAGCCTGCCTCGGAGGTTGGCTACCCGCTGGCGAGGGTCGAGACCGACGGAGTCGCGGGTGCGGCGGGCCAGCGCGAGCGCCGGGGCGACCCGGACGTCCGGCCGCTCCGCGGCGAGCGCACGCGCCAGCCGCAGGACGTGGTCGCCCCCTCGCGCCCGTGCCGCGGCTGGGCGGGACGGGGCGGGGACGAGCCAGGTCGTCTCGGCAGGGGAAACGGTTGCGCCCGACGCTTCGCTCCGCGGACCGGGCGGGTGGCCGCACAGGGCGTCAAGTGTCGGGAGGAGGTGGCGGGCGAGGGGGACGGCCAGGTCGCGGCGACCCCGTTCCTTGTAGCGGAGGAGCGAGGTGCGCAGCGGGCCGGAGTACCGCCCCGCGGCGAGAACCAGCAGCCCGCCTGACACCGTGGGCCAGGTCGGTTCGCCGAGCCGGACGACACAGTGAGCGCACCACGCGCCGACGCTCGGCACCGTCGAGCAGCCCGCACATTCGGCCGGTAGCACGAGATCGACGAGCGCTGCGCCCCATCCCCGGATGTCCATGCTCCCAGCCTGCCCCCGCACCCCACCCCCACACGGTGAGTCGGGCACCCTGCCACGGCGAGTCGGGCATCCCGCCACGGCGAGTCCGCCGTTCCGACACGGCGAGGTCGCCGCCTGTGCACACCGGCCGTCCGCCAGTGCACACCAGCCCTCCGTACGCCCCACCCCCATGGTGAGTCGGGCATCCCGCCACGGCGAGTCCGCCGTTCCGACACGGCGAGGTCGCCAGCCGTGCACACCAGTCCCACCGCTCGCCCCACCCCCACGGTGAGTCGGGCATCCCGCCACGGCGAGTCCGCCGTACTGACACGGCGAGGTCGCCGTTCCGACACGGCGAGGTCGCCGCCTGTGCACACCAGTCCAGTCCCACCGCTCGCCTTGACGGGATCAGGGGAGCCGTCCGATGGCGAGGCCAGCCACGAGGTCACTGCGTCCGACCCGGCTTCACCACCCCGCCACCCGCACAGCCGCACCTCGCAGGCCTCATGGCGTCCTCGCAGGTGTTGGGCGCCCTGCGACGACACCCCGCGGTCTGCGAGGTCGACTGCGGCGGGGCGGTCGAGGCGGGTGTCAAGACGGGACGGGCGCAGGCCGACCGGCAGGCTGAGGCCGGGCGGGCCTCAACCACTCCACCCAACCCCACCTCGCAGGCCTCACGGCGTACTCGCAGGTGTCGGGTACCAATGCCGGCTACCTAAGCTAGGACGTCCGGCAGTTGATGGTTGCCCGGACCAGACGGCACCCGAGCTGTGATGATCGCTGACTGAAGGGGTGCACCGGCGAAGTGCGCACAGCGCGCGGGACCGCACGCTCGACCCGGTCGCCATGGTGATCGCCGTAAGTGGTGCCAAGAGTGCAGCGGTGCGCCACCGCCACCACTCTCGACGATCATGGCCCGGCTGTGGGCGTCCCGGCGGACGGTGATCGCCAAGATTGGGACATAACGGCCATATATGGCCTTCATGTCCCACAACCGACGATCAACGCTCGGCAGCCACCGCAAGAAGCGCAGCCGCCGCCGATAACCCCGCTTCGCCCGCCCCCCCGAGATCAAGGCCATCGGACGCGTCGTTCCTGCCCTTAAGTGACCGGCATTGTGTCGGGCGCCCTGCGACGACACCACGCGGTCTGCGAGGTCGACGGCGGCGGCGCGGCCGAGGTGCAGCGGGGCAGCCGACGTGCAGCGGGGCGGGCGCGCGGGGGCGGTGCCAGAGTGGGTCAGTAGTCCTGCGTCGGTACCCGGCGGGCGGCGCGGAGCGTGCTCGCGGCGGCCCCCGTCACGAGGCTGCCGATCGCGATCCCGATCACCAGGTTGATCACTGCCTGCGTCGCCGACACCCCGAGCGGCCTGCCGGAGAGGAAAGGCAGGACGACGGCGACCGCCGTGACCAGCCCGATGATCCAGCTGAGGTAGGCGAGCGGCCTCGGGGTCGAGATCAGGAGCAGGTGGGCCAGCCCGGTGGCCGCGAGCGCCGCGAGGGCCGCCGACGCGCAGAGCAGGGCCGTGTTGCCGTCGCCGACCGCGCCTGCGCTCGCCGACCCCGCGAAAGCCACCTTGAACAGCGCACGCGCGACAAGCACGCCCACCAGCCCGACGAGGGCCGCGACCACCGCGGTCGCCACGCCGCTCGACCAGAGCCGGGCACCGTTGATCCGCGGTGTGGGGCCGGGCGGGACACCCATCGCGTAGGTCCGGCCGTCATCCTCGGTCATCTGCACTCCGTTTTCGTCCCACTCCGTTTTCGGCCCACTCCGTCTTGGTCGCTGTCGTGCATTGTGTCCGTGTGCCGCCGCCATGGTCCAGCCGGACACCCGCCCGGAAGCGTCCCAGACAGATCCACCCGACTAGAGACCCCGGTGGGGGACCTCAACCGGGGTACACCGGGACCGCGGTGGACGCGCCCCCGAGCACCTGGCGCCACGCGTCCTGCCCGCCGCCCGCGAAGCTCCACACCCCGACCTGATCGGTGACCAGCAGCGGGCGGTTGGGGGCGGCGGCTACGGCGGTCAGGGGTGGGGTGAGGTTGTTGCCCAGCACCGGGGACAGCGTCATCCCGTCCACCGACACCTGCGCGACCTGCGCGTCGAGTCCCCCCGTGATCGCCACAATCGTGTCGCTTGAACGCCAGTCGGCGGCCACGGCGTCGGTGATGTCGGCCGAGCGGAGACGGCGGACGTCGCGGATCGCCACCTCGCCGTCGATGCTGCGGGCCACCGCGCCGGTGTACAGGCCACCCGCCACGACGGCCGCGACCCGCATTCCGTCCCGCGACAGCCGCAGGTCGGCGACCGGCCCGAGCACGGTGAGGGCGTCCGCGTTGACCTGGCCGGTCCGCGGCTGCCCGTTGGTGTCCAGCGTGACGCGCGCCACCGCGTCGCCGTTCAGCACGGTCCACACCTCGCTGCCTGAAGGCGTCCATGACGGGCGCGTCATCGTCGGCGCGGTCAACGCGACCGGCGCCACGCCGGTGCCGCCGGTGCTCCCGCCCACGAGCAGCGTGCGACCCGCAGGCGTGCGGGCCACAACGGCGAGATGCAGCCCGTCGACGGTCGAGGCCGCCGACTCCGCGTCAACCGCGCCGTTGCCGACCGGTCCCGGCAGCGGCGCCGAAGGCTCGGGCCCCGACAGCTGCGCCACCCGCCCGCCCGCGACGACCAGCGCGGGCACGTCGGCGCCCGGCTGCACGTCGGCGACGACGGCGGCGAAGTCGTCGCGGCTCCAGTCGGGTTGGTTGGCCACCAGCGGCTCGCCGTCGACGAGCAACCGCACCCGTCCGACGTTGACCTCGGACAGCGAGAGCACCACCTGCGCGGCGAGCAGCCTGCGCGCGGTGGCGTCGAGGTCACCGGTGCGGGTCAGGTCGACGATCACGGCTCCGTCGGGAGTCGCCGCGACGTTGGACCGCAGCCGCGCGCCGGGGACCAGCTCCGACACCGCGGCCCCGTTCAGCCCGCTCGACGGCCCGGCCAGCAGCTGGTCGATCACCCGGGCCGCCTGGGCCTTCGCGGGCACGCTCGGGACGTAGCGAACGTCTGCGACCGCGGTTTGGCGGGTCGGGTCGACGAACCAGGCGCGCACGGTCCGGAAGTCGTCGCGGAAGATCGACAGCGGTACGACGACGCCGTCGGGCAGTCGCGAGATCCGCCACTGGCCGTCGCGGCGGATGACGTCGACGTCCCACTGGAACGGCGACTGGGCGGGCTCGAACGATCCCGCCTGGGTGAGCCGCCCGATCTGGGTGCCACGGACGCGGATGCTGGTGGCGCCGGTCGACGAGTCCGGCGCGCCGGGGACCGGCACCGTGTCGATCTGCCCGTCGAGGACGGTGACCCCGGTGGTGTCGTCCCACTTTGCCGCCTCGGGGGCGAGGAAGGCGCGCCCGGCGGCGTGCTTGTCGGTGCTGCTGCCGGACGCGGTGATGAAGTCGCGGACGAGGTCCAGCGGGTTGCTGCCGTCGACGGGGCCGGGCGGGGGCGCGGCTTCGTCGCCGCCGACCTGGCGCAGGACCTGGACCGGCGAACCGTCGGGCACGCTCGCGCACCCCGCCAGCGTCAGCCCGAGAACGGCCAACGCAACGACGGCGCCGCCGACCCTCGTGCGCGGAAAAGGTGGCCCGAACAGCGTTATCCGCGCACGGGTCATCGCGCGCCTCCCGCCGGAACCCCGTCGGGTGGGACCGGCGCCCAGCCCAGCGGCGGGGTCGGGACCGACGTGCCGACGGGGCCGAGCGGCCTGCCCCGCGTCGCTTCATGGTCGCGCCCCTCCGGGCCGAGCGGCAGCGGGCTGGACTCCAGCATGTCGCCGACCGCGCGCGGCAGCGTCAGCCGGAACGCCGCACCCTTCCCCGGCTCCCCCCACGCCTGCAGCCATCCCCCGTGCAGCCGCGCGTCCTCGACGGCGATCGACAGGCCCAGCCCGGTGCCGCCGGACCGGCGCGCCCGCGACTCCTCCGCCCGCCAGAACCGGTTGAACACCAAGCTCGCCTCCCCCGGCCGCAGCCCGACGCCGTGGTCGCGCACCAGCACCGCGACGGCGTCCTTGTCGGCCGCGAGCACGATCCGCACCGGCCGGGCCTCGCTGTGGTCGATCGCGTTGGCCACCAGGTTGCGCACGATCCGCTCGACCCGGCGGGGATCGACCTCCGCGTAGACGCCCGTCGGCAGGTCCAGCTCGAGCGGCGTGCCCGACTCGTCGGCCAGCCCGCGCACCGCCTCGACCGCCCGCGACACCACACCGCGCACGTCGACCCGCTCGGCACCCAGCTCGGCGACCCCCGCGTCGAGGCGGGAGATCTCCAGGAGGTCGCCCAGCAGCGCCTCGAACCGGTCCAGCTCGTTGACCAGCAGCTCCGAGCTGCGCCGCAGGGCGGGCAGCAGCTCTTCGCGCGAGGCATAGAGGACGTCGGCGGCCATCCGCACGGTGGTCAGCGGGGTGCGCAGCTCGTGGCTGACGTCGGAGGTGAAGCGCCGCTGCAGCGCGCCGAACTCCTCCAGCTGACGGATCTGCTCCTGGATGCTGCCCGCCATCTCGTTGTACGACTCGCCGAGGCGCGCCAGCTCGTCCTCGCCCTGCACTGGCAGGCGCTCGTCGAGGTGGCCGTCGGCGAACCGCTCGGCGATCTCCGCGGCGCGCCGGACCGGCCGCACGACCTGACGGGTGATGATGCTGGCGATGCCCGCCAGGAGGAGCAGCAGCATCAGGCCGCCGACGATCAGCGTGCTCTGCACGAGCCCGAGGGTGCGCTGCTCGGAGTCGAGCGGGAACAGCAGGTAGAACTCCAGGTCGCCGTTCGCGGTGCGCACCGGCTGGCCGATCATCATGGTCGGGACCTGCGCGCCCTGGACGTCGACCGTGCCGTACCGGACGGCGCGCGCCCCGTCCGCGACGCTCTGCCGCAGGTCCGACGGCACGTCCGCCAACGGGCCCGCGGACACGCTGCTGTTGGCCCCGACGGCCGTGGTCGTGAGCACCGCCCGGAAAGCTCCCGCGGCAGGTGCGCCTGCAGCGTCGGACGCGCTGGCGTTCGTCAACCGGTCGAGCGCGTTGTTGAGCTCGCCCTGCGCGCCCTCGCGGTTGGGGTCGACGCTCGCCAGCTCACGTTCCAGCAGCGCGGCCCCGGACTCGATCTGGTTCTGCGCGTCGTCGAGCTTGGCCTGCAGGATGTTGCCCGCGATCTGGGTCTGGATCACGAACCCCAGCACCAGCACGACGGCGGTCGAGAGCGCCAACGTGCTGATCACGACACGCAGCTGCAGGGAGCGCCGCCACACCGCGCCCCACGCCGCCGACAGCTCGGCGGCCAGCTGGCGGACCTGCTCGGCTGCGCGCCCCAAACCGATCATGGACGACCCATCACGGAGGCCCGGCTTTGTACCCCACCCCGCGCACGGTCAGCACGACCTCCGGGTGCTCAGGGTCGCGCTCGACCTTCGACCGCAGCCGCTGGACGTGCACGTTGACCAGCCGCGTGTCGGCCGCGTGGCGGTAACCCCACACCTGCTCGAGCAGCACTTCCCGAGTGAACACCTGGCGCGGCTTGCGGGCCAGTGCCACGAGCAGGTCGAACTCCAGCGGGGTGAGCCCGATCGGCTCGCCCGCGCGGGCCACCTGGTGGGCCGGGACGTCGATCGTGACGTCGCCGATCGCGAGCTGCTCGGCGGGCTCGGTCTCGGTGCGCCGCACCCGCGCCCTGATGCGGGCGATGAGCTCTTTGGGCTTGAACGGCTTGACCACGTAGTCATCGGCGCCCGACTCCAGGCCGAGGACGATGTCCACCGTGTCGGTCTTGGCCGTCAGCATGACGATCGGCACACCCGACTCGGTGCGGATCGCGCGGCAGACATCGATTCCGTTCATTCCGGGGAGCATGAGGTCCAGCAGCACGACGTCGGGCTTCAGCTCGCGGACGGCAGGCAGCGCACGGGTGCCGTCGCCGACCACCGCGGTGTCGAAGCCCTCACCGCGCAGCACGATGGTGAGCATTTCGGCCAGTGCCGGATCGTCGTCGACAACCAGTACGCGCGACTTCATGTGTCAGAGCATCTCATCCACTGGTCAACGGCCGTCCGTGACCCGGCTCGACGATCTGCATGCACTCTGCATGCGGCAGCCGGTATCGTGGGCGGCATGCCCAAGACCGTGCAGATCCGCGACCTCGACGACACGACGTACGAGACTCTGCGCGAGCGAGCAGCCGCCGACGGCCTGTCACTCGCGGGCTACCTCCGACGCGAGCTGACGCAGATGGCCGCCGTCCCGACGATGGCCGAATGGCTCGACCGGGCCGACGAGCGTCGAACTCGTGCAGGCGTCAGCCGCGAGGATCTCCGCAGCGCCATCGAGGATCTGCACGCCGAACGTGAAGCGCGATGATCTCGTTCGTCCTCGACGCGTCAGCGCTCGTCGAGCTGGCGGCAGGGACTGCGCCCGACCCTGATCTCTATCGGCGGGCGCGTACCGGATTGGGCGCCGCACCGGAGCTGATCGATATTGAGGTGCTGCACGTCCTACGAAGGCTCGCGCGCGGCGAGGCGGACCGGGAAAGCCGGACGCAGACGGTGCGGGAAGTCCGCGACGCCCCGATCAGCAGGATGGCCCACCGCCCCCTGATGCCACGGGTTTGGCAGCTTCGGCATGTGCTCAGCGCCTATGACGCGACCTACGTGGCGTTGGCCGAACGCCTACAGGTACCGCTGCTGACCTGTGACGCCCACCTGGGCCGCGCGCACGGCCACGACGCCGAAGTGATCGTCTATCCGATGAGCTGAGCGGCGAGCGCGCCGACGTCGGGATCCGCGC
The DNA here is from genome assembly GCA_963826705.1 of uncultured Actinomycetota bacterium. Classification (GTDB taxonomy): domain Bacteria; phylum Actinomycetota; class Actinomycetes; order Mycobacteriales; family Pseudonocardiaceae; genus Pseudonocardia. Next base: position 399,152 of record CAWGYF010000012.1, on the reverse strand, counting down.
CGTCCAGCACCGTCCACGGGCTGAGCCACGACACCGCCGCCAGCTGGGCGTACACCGCGCCGGTGCGCTCTTGCAGCCCGTCGTCGGCCTCGTAGGCATCACGCTCGCGCCCCGGCTCCGTCCCCTCGCGGTGGGCGGCCCGCTGCGCCGCGACGCCCAGCGGAACCTGCAGGTAGAGCTGGTGGTCGGGGACCGGAATGGCGAAGCGCCCGATCTCCAGCTCGCGCACCCACGCCACGAACTCGCCCGCCGCGTCCTGGTGCAGGCGGGCGGCGCCGTAGGCGGCGTTGGAGCCGACGTAGCGGTCGACGAGCACGACGTCGTGGGCGTCGAGCGCGGCGAGCAGGGCAGGGGCCGCGGCGCGGCGGTCCAGCGCGAACAGCACCGCCATCCCGTGGACGGACGACGCGAGGTCGCCCATGCGCCCATACAGGGCGTCGCGGACGAGCTCGGCGTGCACGTCGTCGGAGTAGCGGGGAAAGGCGAACCGCGCCACGGTGCCGCCGACCGCCGCCGCGATGCGCTGCGCCAGCGTGCGCTTGCCCGCCCCGTCAAGCCCCTCGATGACCACCAGCCGTCCCACCGCCGCGATCATGCCGGCGCCGGTAATCTGCGGGTCTGGAGGTGCGCCTATGACCGCCGAGGCTCTTCCCACCGCGCCGCCGCCGACCGGCTGGACAATCGCCGACATGGAGCGGCTGCCCGAGAACGGGCTGCGCTATGAGCTGCTGGACGGAGTGCCGCGCGTGATGGCGCCCCCGAAGATCAAGCACCAGCGGGCGCTCAAGCGGCTCGACGCCGTTGTCGAGGCGGCCGCGCCGGACGGCGTCGTCGTCATTCAGGCCATCGGCGTCGTCCTCGCGCCTGACCAGTGCCCTGTTCCGGATCTGGTCGTCGTCCGCGCCGACGACGCGGAGGAGTCGTGGTACGTGCCCGCCGACCAGGTGGCGATGGTCGCCGAGGTCGTCTCCCCTTCGACCCGGACGGATGACCGGTTCCGCAAGCCCGCGCAGTACGCACAGGCGGGCATTCCGGTCTACCTGCGGGTCGAGCTGGATCCGGTCCACGTGATCGCGTACGCCATCGATGAGGACGGGTTGTACATCGAGACCGGACGCGCAGAGCCAGGACAGTCTCTGCGCCTGACCGCGCCGTTCCCGATCACCTTCGATCCGGGCGTTCTGTTGCACTGAGCGGCATCAGCCCAGCGCGCGCACCACATCCCAGGTCGCCGCGAAGCCGGGGTGCAGCGGCAGATGCACGACCTCGTCCGCCGCCACCCAGCGCACACTGATCGTCTCCGGGGTGAGCGCGACGAGCCACAGCCGCCGATCGGTGTGCGCGACCACCGTCGTGTAGGCCCAACCGCCGTGGTCGTCGACGTGCTCGGCACCGACCCGGTAGTCCGCGGGCGAGAGCCCGGCCTCCTCGTGCGCCTCCCGGCTCGCCGCCTGGGCCGCGGTCTCGGGGCTGTTGCGCGCGCCGCCCAGGATGCCCCACGTGCCGCCGTGGTGGCTCCACAGCGCGCGGTGCTGCAGCAGCACCGATCCCTCGTGCCACAGCAGCAGGCCCGCCGCACCGAAGACGCCCCAATGGCGGTGTCCTCTGGCGCAGCGGGCCCAGCCGTCGCCGTCCCCGCGCGGGTATCGCACGGTTCCAGTATTGACGCTGAGCCGATGCTCGCTCCGCAAGCTCCGCTCGGTGCTGATACTCAGTACCGGTAGTGCTCCGGCTTGAACGGCCCCTCCACGTCCACGCCGATGTACTCCGCCTGGTCCTTGGTGAGCTTCGTCAGCTCCCCGCCGAGCGCGAGCACGTGGATCTTCGCCACCTTCTCGTCGAGGATCTTCGGCAGCCGGTAGACGTCCTTGTTGTACTCCGCGTACTTCGTGAACAGCTCCACCTGGGCGATCACCTGGTTGGAGAAGCTGTTGCTCATCACGAACGACGGGTGGCCGGTGGCGTTGCCCAGGTTCATCAGCCGTCCCTCGGACAGGACGATGATCGAGTGGCCGTCCGGGAACACCCACTCGTCGACCTGCGGCTTGATGTTGATCTTGATGATGCCGGGCACGCGGCCGAGACCGGCCATGTCGATCTCGTTGTCGAAGTGCCCGACGTTCGCGACGATCGCCTGGTGCTTCATGGCCTGCATCGCGGGCACCTGGACGATGTCCTTGTTGCCCGTCGTGGTGACGATGATGTCGGCCTTGGAGACCACGTCCTCCAGCAGCGCCACCTGGTAGCCCTGCAGCAGCGCCTGCAGCGCGCAGATCGGGTCGACCTCGGCCACGATCACCCGCGCGCCCTGGCCAGCCAACGCCGCCGCGGAGCCCTTTCCGACGTCGCCGAAGCCGCAGACCAGCGCGACCTTGCCGCCGATCAGCACGTCGGTGGCGCGGTTGAGGCCGTCGATGAGCGAGTGGCGGATGCCGTAGGTGTTGTCGAACTTGCTCTTGGTGACCGAGTCGTTCACGTTGATCGCCGGGAACAGCAGCTGTCCCTGCTCGGCCAGCTGGTAGAGCCGGTGGACGCCGGTCGTCGTCTCCTCGGTGACGCCCCGGATGCCTGTGGCGACCGTCTGCCAGTAGGTCGCGTCGGCCAAGAGCGTGCGACGCAGCGTGTTCAGGATGATCCGGTACTCGTCGGAGACGGTCAGGTCGTCCTCGTCGGGCGTCGGCACCACTCCGGCCTTCTCGAACTCGACGCCCTTGTGGACGAGCAGCGTCGCGTCCCCGCCGTCGTCGAGGATCATGTTCGGGCCGACGACGTCGCCGTTCTCGTCGGTGAAGGCGAAGAGGCGCTCGGTGGCCCACCAGTACTCGTCGAGGGTCTCGCCCTTCCAGGCGAACACCGCGACGCCCTGGGGCGCCTCCGGGGTGCCGTGCGGGCCGACGACCGTGGCCGCGGCCGCGTGGTCCTGGGTGGAGAAGATGTTGCACGACACCCAGCGCACCTGGGCGCCGAGCGACACGAGCGTCTCGATGAGAACCGCGGTCTGGACGGTCATGTGCAGCGAGCCCGCGATGCGCGCGCCGTGCAGCGGACGGGCCTCCGCATACTCGCGGCGAAGCTCCATCAGCCCGGGCATCTCGTGCTCGGCGAGCCGGATCTCCTTGCGGCCGAACTCGTGCAGCGCGAGATCGGCGACGGCGAAGTCGATGCCGCCCCGGGTCTGCAGCTTGTCGGTACCGGGGGCGGTGGTGGTTGTGGTCATGGGTGGGTCAAGCCTCCTTGCACGGCTGTTCCGTTTCGGGAAGGGACGAAGAAGCGCGCGGCGCATGCGAACACGGGTGCGGGCCTCCAGGGAATCGGAGGCGCCCTTCCATCAGTTGCCCAAGGATCGAGCGTGGCGGACCTCGTCCGTCGCAGCGCCCCTCGATCCCGGCTCTCCTCCAGGATCGCGAGCGCGGACACGCGATGTCAACTCGGCTGCCCGATCCTGGGAGCACGCCCACATCGCAGCGGGGTGACACCGCTGCGACCCAGTCGCAGCAGGGTGACACTGCTGCAATACCCCGACCCCCGACGCGTGCACCCACGACGCTGCCCCGTGAGAGGAGACGCATGATGGCCGACCGGCCGCCGCTCCCCCCGTTCACCCTGGAAACCGCCACCCGGAAGGTCCAGGCCGCGGAGGACGCCTGGAACACCCGCGACCCGGAGAAGGTGTCGCTGGCCTACAGCGAGGACTCGGTGTGGCGCAACCGCGACCGCTTCCTCAAGGGCCGCAAGGAGATCGTCGAGTTCCTGACAGAGAAGTGGGAACGCGAGCTCGACTACGCGCTGCGCAAGTCACTGTGGACCTTCGCGGGCAACCGCATAGCCGCCCGCTTCCAGTACGAGAGCCACGACGCGGCGGGGGTCTGGTTCCGCAGCTACGGCAGCGAGAACTGGGAGTTCGACGAGCACGGCCTGATGGTCCGCCGCGAAGCCAGCATCAACGACCTGGTCATCGACGAGTCCGAGCGGCGGATCTTCGGCCCTCGCCCGGCAGGGGAACGCGGACGCGACATCCCGCTCCAATAGGCGTCCGGCGCGCGTTGATCAGCGAATTCGTGACATAGCGGCCACATATGGCCGTCATGTCACGAACCTGGCGATCATCCCTCGGCGCGGCTCAGTCCAACAGATGGTCGCGCAAGAGCGACTCGGCCGCCTCGGCGCGCCCGTTCGCCGCGAGCAGGCCTGCCGGGGCGACGGCGAAATCGGTGTCGATCACGACCGGCGCGCTGCCCAGCGCGGACGCGAGCTCAGGATCGTTGCGCAGGGTCGAGGAGACGGCCGACAGGCCGCCGAAGGGGTCGCGCCGCCGGAACACCCCACCCGACAACACGACCAGGTCGAGGGCGCCCTCGGGGTCGGCGTGCACGCGCAGGTGCCGCCGGACCGCCACCACCGCGGCGAGCGCGGCGACTCTGCGGTCCTCCGCCGCGCTGCCGGGATCGCCGGGGACGTAGCCGACCTCGCTCGTCATGCGCGTCACCGTCGGCCCGAGCAGGTCGGCCTCCACTGGGTCGACGACGCCCTCCTCCTGGGCGCTGACCAGCACGCCCGCGGCGGCGGCGCGCACCCCGAGGTCCCCTTCGACGGTGCGGACGCCGGTGCCGTCGGCCGCGGAGTGCACGTCGGTGGTGGCGCATCCGACGTCGACGACGAGCACCCGCCCGCCGCGGATGCGCGAGAGCTGCACGGCGCCGTGCCCCACCGCGTCGGGCGTCGCCACCCGCACCAACCTGCGGAACCGCGGCGCGACGGAGGGGCCGCGCCCACCCACGGCGTGGCGGCGGTACAGCGCGGCGAGCGCCGCCCGGGCGGGGCCGGGCACGATCGCGCCTGCGCTTGGAAGGACGTTGACGCAGTCCACGACCGTGCGGCCGGTGGCGCGCAGCACGGCGAGCGCGTCCTCGCGGCCCGCGGCGTTGGCGGCGAGCACGATCGGGAACCGCACGCGGGCGGCGGCCAGGCGCCCCGCGTTGTGCAGCAGCTCGGCCGGGTCGTCACCGTCGTGGCCACCCATCAGCAGCAGCGCGGTGGGCCGCGTTGTGCGCAGGAACCGCAGGTCAGCGGGCTCCAGCGGGCCGGTGTGCACGTGCACGACGTGCGCACCCGCCGAGCAGGCCACCCGGTGCCCCGCCTCGGTGGCCATGAGCGTCTCCGAGCCGACGACGGCCAGGCGCATGCCGCCGCCCGCCGACGAGCAGGCGAACAGATCCGGCTCGGCGCCAGATCCCGCGGCAGAGACCGCCCGCACGGCGGCGTCCATTCCGGCGAGGACGTCGGCGGAGGTCGTGGGGTGCTCAGCGAACCCGGCGAGCACGCCGTCGGCGCGGACGAGCACGGCCTTGGTCCACGTCGATCCCACGTCGAGGCACACCGCGGCGGCCTGATCGGTGGGCATGGGAACCGAGCCTATCCGTGATCGTGGCCGGTGGCCCGTCCCCGAAGGTACGTTGAGGCAACCCCGGCCATGTTCGCGAGGAGCAGCGCGATGCTCGGACTGATGCAAGACCGCCCGCTGACGCTCGCCTACGTCTTCCACCGCGCCGAGCAGCTGTTCGGACACAAGACGCTGACCACCGCCACCGCCGACGGCGAGACCACCACAACCACCGTCGCCGAGTGGGCGCAGCGCGTGCGACGGCTCGCCGGAGTGCTCGACACGCTGGGCGTCAGCGCGGACGGGCGGGTCGGCACGTTCTGCTGGAACACCGCGCGCCACCTCGAGCTCTACTGCGCCGCACCCTGCACCGGACGCGTGCTGCACACGCTCAACATCCGCCTGTTCCCCGACCAGGTCGTCTACATCGCCAACCACGCCGAGGACGAGGTCGTCTTCGTCGAGCGGTCGCTGTTGCCGCTGCTGTGGCCGCTGGTCGACAAGCTCCACACCGTGCGGCACTACATCGTGATCGACGACGGCGCGGACGTCGCCATCCCGGACGACCCCCGGGTCAGCGACTACGAGACGCTGCTCGCGGCCACGGAGCCGTTCACCGGCCCGTTCACCGTCGAGCACGAGAACACGGCCGCCGCGATGTGCTACACGTCGGGCACCACCGGCAACCCGAAGGGCGTTGTGTACTCCCACCGCTCGTCGGTGCTGCACTCGCTGATCTCGCTCGTTGCGGACGGGGTAGCGCTGTCGGAGCGCGACACCGTGATGCCGGTCGTCCCGATGTTCCACGCCAACGCATGGGGCCTTCCCTTCGGCGCCCTGCTTGCGGGCTCCGACATGGTCTTCCCCGGCCCGAACATGACCCCGGCGGCGGTCGCGGGGCTGCTGTCGCGCCACCGCGTGACCGTGACCGGCGGCGTCCCGACCATGTGGATGGGCATGATCCCACTCCTCGCCGATCACGACCTGTCGGCGCTGCGGATGATCCTCTGTGGCGGCTCGGCCGTGCCGAAGTCGCTGTCGGAGACCTACCGCAAGGCGATCGGCATCCCGATACTGCACGCCTGGGGCATGACCGAGACGAGCCCGATCGCGTCGGTGTCGCCCACGCGGAGCCACTACGCGGCCCTCACCGAGGAGGAGCGGGCCGACAGCAGAGCGCGCCAGGGCCAGCCCGTGCCGCTGGTGGAGCTGCGGATCGTCGACCCGACGAGCGGCGAAGCCCTGCCGTGGGACGACGTCGCGAGCGGCGAGGTGCAGGCCGCGGGGCCGTGGATCGCCAAGGAGTACTACCGCGGTGAGGGCGGCGGCGCACAGTTCACCGACGACGGGTGGCTGCGCACCGGCGACGTGGCGGCGGTCGACCGGTACGGCTCCTTCCGTCTTGTCGACCGCACCAAGGATCTGATCAAGTCCGGCGGTGAGTGGATCGGCTCGGTCGAGCTGGAGAACGAGATCATGGCGCACCCGAAGGTCGCGGAGGCGGCGGTGATCGCGATCCCCAGCGAGAAATGGGTGGAGCGGCCGCTGGCGTGTGTGGTCGTCAAGTCCGGTGAGACCCTCACCCCGGAAGAGGTCATCGAGCACCTGCGGACGCGGGTGGCGAAGTGGTGGCTGCCTGACGCCGTCGAGTTCATCGACGAGGTGCCGAAGACGAGCGTGGGCAAGTTCTCCAAGAAGACGCTCCGGGAGAAGTTCGCCGGGTACAAAGCCGAGGCGTGAGCCCCGCACCATGATCGCCGATTGCTGCGCATTCCGTGCGTCAGCGCACGTATCCGCAGATTCCGGCGATCTTTCCCGCTCATCCCGCCGCCCGACCCCGCGTACCGCTTGCTCGGCTGCGGATGACACGTTCGGGTGCACGGCGCTGGCGTCGCCAGCAGGTGCGGCTGTCCGGCATCGGGTGGACACTCCGCGGATGGTCCCGCCCACCGATCGCGATGATCTGCGGAGCAGGCCCGTGACATCGGAGCAGCGGCTCCGCCTCGCCCTGCCTGCGGATCTGGGCGCCGCCGCGCTCGCGCGCAAGCGCTTCGGAGCATGGCTCGCTGAGCACAACTGGCCGACCGCGCAGCAGGAGGACTTGGTGCTGGCCGTCAGCGAGGCCGTCAGCAACGGCGTGGAGCACGGCTACGGCGTAGGGCCGGACGTGGAGGGCAGGACCGGCGTGGTCGACGTCGACGCGGAGGTCGTGCCCGTCGCCGACGGCTGCCGCAGGCTCGAGATCACCGTGCGCGACTACGGCGGCTGGCAAACCGACTCCCACCAGCAAGCCTATCGCAGCCACGGCATTCCGATCATGAAAGCCTGCGTCGCCGAGTTCGTGATCGACGGGACGGCGGCGGGCACCACGGTGGTGCTGCACAGCCTCCCCGTCCCCGAGTGATCGACGACCTCGTACGGGACGGCCGCGGCGCCGACGAGTGGCCCTGGCATCCCGGTGTGATCGACCATCACAGGCGAGGAGGCCACAGTGCCGCGGCGCCGCGGACCGGCCAACCGGGCGACTCACCGTGGTGAATCGGCGGACTCGGCGGGGCGGGGCGGGCGACTCACCGGGGTGGGGCGGGCGACTCACCGGGGTGGGGCGGGCGACTCGGCGGGGTGGGGCGGGCGACTCGGCGGGGTGGGGCGGGCGACTCACCGGGTGGGGCCCCCTGCGTCCCGAGGTGATCGACGACCTCGTCACGAGGGTGTTGGCCGCTCCGCCACGGTGCGGTGCGACCCGACTCGTGTGTGTCGACGGACCGTCTGGCGCGGGAAAGACACAGCTCGCCGAGAGACTGGCCCTCGCTCTCGGTAGTCCACCGTTGGTACATATGGATGACCTTTACCCCGGTTGGGACGGGCTGGCGCAAGGCGTGGCTCTGCTGCGCGCCGAGGTCGTCGCGCCGCTGGCGGCCGGGCAACCCGCGCGGTACCCCCGCTGGGACTGGGTGCGCGCGGCGTTCGTCGAGCGTCGCGACCTGGGGACGCCGCCGTTGCTCGTCGTCGAGGGGGTGGGGTCGGGGGCGGCGGGGGCGACGTCGCTGCTGGTATGGCTGGACGCGCCGGAGGAGGTACGCCACCGGCGGGCGATGGAGCGCGACGGGGCGGCCTACGCCCCCTACTGGAACCGCTGGGCGGCCCAGGAGCGAGCCCACTTCGCGGCCGACGCCACCCGCGCTCGCGCGGACGTGGTGCTGCGCACCGACTGACCTGCGCTGGGCTGAGGGTGATCCCGTCGAGTGCGACGTTCCCGGTGATCCAAACCCGACGACAGCACTCTCTTCGCGATCACCGACGCTCCGATCACCCCGCCGCTGCGGACCGGCTGGACAAGATCAGCAGAAGTGGTGCCACACGCGCGGATGCGCACCGCTGACACCACAACCAGCAATCACCCCCGCGGACACCGGGCAAGATCAGCGGAAATGGTGCCACACGTGCACAGGTGCACCCCCGACACCACTACCAGCGATCACCGGTGCCGAACACCATGCCACTGAGGACACACCGGTTATCGCCATGCAGGTTTGATGCCCGCATCCAGGGCCCCAGCCCCGGCAACAACGCCGCAGAGGATCACCACGCGACGATCATGGCTGCGGTCGGACGCTCACCGTGCGCTCCAGGTCAGGCTCCAGATAGATCATCCGCGCCTGGGGCACGGCCTGGCGAATACGCGCTTCGGCGTCGTCGATCGCGCGGGCGACCTCCTCGACCGGCAGGCCGGGGGTGAGCGCGATCTTGGCCGCGACCAGCAGCTCCTCCGGACCGAGATACTGCGTGCGGAGGTGGATGACGTTGTGGACGGCGCCGCCCTCCAGACCTTCGACGATCCGCGCGAGCACCGGCGCGCGGGCGCCTTCACCGATCAACAGGCTCTTCATCTCGACGATGAGGACGATCGCGATGACGCCGAGCAGTGTGCCGATGGCGATCGTGCCCAGCGCGTCGAACGCTGCGTTGCCGGTGAGCACCGTGAGCCCGACCCCCAGCAGGGCGAACCCGAGCCCGATGAGCGCGCCGAAGTCCTCCAGCAGCACAACCGGCAGCTCCGGCGTGGTGGACTGGCGGATGAACTGCCACCAGGACAGCGACCCCTTCAGCTCGCGGGACTCGTGGATCGCGGTGCGGAACGAGTAGCCCTCCAGCCCGATCGCGACGACAAGGATGATCACCGCGACGAGTGGAGCGGTCAGCTCCTCGGGATGGGCGAGCTTCTCGATGCCCTCGTACAGCGCGAACACCGAGCCGAGCGTGAACAGCAGAAGTGCGACGACGAACGCGTAGAAGAACCGGTCGCGCCCATATCCGAAGGGATGCTCCGGCGTGGCCGCGCGCGCGGCCCGCTTGCCTCCGATCAACAGCAGGCCCTGGTTGGCGGTGTCGGCAAGCGAATGCACCGACTCGGCCAGCATCGACGACGAGCCGGTGACCAGGAAGCCGATGAACTTCGCGACCGCGATCCCCGCGTTCGCCGCCAGCGCCGCGATGATCGCGCGTGTTCCCCCGCTCGTTGACATGGGCAGACCCTACAGAGCGGACCCGACATTCCGGGCCGACAGTGCGGGTCAGGCCAGCCCGTCGCTCGCGACGAACAGCTGGGTGCCGGGCATCTGCGGCACGGCGGTGACATCCGCGTCGGACGCGGACAGCCACGCCGCCGCGCCGCGGGAGAGCGTGACGTCGGCCCCGTCGGCGCTCAGGCAGGCCTGGCCCGCCGTGCACAACACGATCCGCGGCCCGCTGCCGGGCACCGCCACCTCGGCGGTCCCCGCGTCGCAGCGGCGCAGGAGGAACTCCTCCGCCGGGGTGTCGTAGCGCACCCAGTCACCCTCGGGTGTGCCGGTGATGACGGGCGGCGGCCCGGCGTGGAAGTCCAGCACCCGCAGCAGCTCCGGCACGTCGACGTGCTTGGGGGTGAGCCCGCCGCGCAGCACGTTGTCGGAGTTGGCCATCAGCTCGACCCCCGCCCCGGACAGATAGGCGTGCAGGTTCCCTGCGGGCAGGTACACGGCCTCGCCCGGAGCCAGGGTGACGCGGTTGAGCAGGAGCGCGGCCAGGACGCCCGCGTCGCCGGGGTAGCGCTCGACCAGCTCCAGCACGGTCCGGGCCTCGTCCTGCCACTCTCCGCCGCGAGCCAGCCTGACCGCGCCGCCCGCCACGGCGGGCACCAGCTCGTCGAGCATCCCCTGCGGCAGCGTGATCCAGGTGGTGAACAGCGCGCGCAGGCCCGCGGCGTCGGGTTGGGCGGCGAGCAGCTCGACGTGCGCCGCGATCTGGGGGACGGCGAGCGCGCGCAGCAGCCGCACGGTGTCGGCGGGCGCCCGGAAGCCGACGAGCGCGGCGAAGGGCGTGAGCGCGCACATCAGCTCGGGTTTGTGGTTGGCGTCGCGGTAGTTGCGCTCGGCCGCGTCGCGCGCGAGGCCCGCGGCGTCCTCGGCGGCGAACCCGGCCCGCGCCTGCTCGAGGCTGGGGTGGGCCTGCAGCGAGAGCGGCTCGTCGGCGGCCAGCACCTTGAGCAGGAACGGCAGCTTGGCCTCCCACCGTCGGGCGCGCTCGGCGCCCAGCTGGCCGTCCGGATCGGCGATGATCGCCTCGAGCAGCGACTTCCCGGTGGCCAGGTGCGACGAGTCGTCCGGATGCGCGCCCAGCCACAGCTCGGCCTCGGGATGCGGCGACGGCACCGGCCGTCCCAACAGCTCGGCGATGACGGTGCGCGACCCCCAGGCATACGCGCGAACGGGGTTGGTCAGCGGCTCCACGGTCCTCCGATGGGTCACGCAGGTGTGATCGTCCGGGTGGCCAGCCCGAGATACACAGCGGCCAGGTCGAAACGGGTCGCGAGCAGCCCGGCCCGCAGCAGCGGCGCGTGCCGGACCCCCCGGGCCACCTCTTCGACGGGGTGCAGCAGGTCGGCACCCGAGCGGTCGCGTCCGGTGCGCCGCAGCGCCACGTGCACGGGGTCCTCCTCGCCGGTGCCGATCAGGACGAGCCGCGGCGGCAGCGCCTGGGCTTCGGGTGCGTCGTCGAACGGGTCGTGGAAGATGTCGCGCTCGACGCCCCCGTCCAGTCGCCGGACGAGCGCAGCCGCGGTGGCGGCCTGCGCGATGTCGGCCGCGTAGGCCACGACCCCCGCGTGCGTGGCGAGCGCCCCCGCGCCGTGCTCGGCCACGGCTGTGGCGAGCGGGTCGGTGCCCCACAGCAGCGGCGTGTGCTCGGCCATCCGCACGGCGAGCGACTTCGCCGGGTTCATGAAGGCGTCGTGGCCGGGAGCGTTGCGCTCCGCTTCGCCGTCGAGCACGTCGGCGAGCTCGTCCAGGCCGGGGTGCAGCGGCGTGGGCAGGAGCCCCAGTGCGGCGACCACCGTCAGGCCGACGGCCAGGGCACGCGGCAGGTCCAGGCCCGGCGGCACGGGGACGCGGGGTTCGACGAGCCGCACCCGGCCCGCCCCCGCGGAGGCGACCGGGCCCTCGGTGGGCGCGGACAGCACGACCTCGGCGCCGCGTCCGACGGCCCTTCCGACCGACTCGGCCAGCTCGCCGTCTGACGGGTCGGTCGTGTGCGCGACGACGACGTCGAGCGGCCCGATCCAGCTCGGCGCGGCATCGGACAGGACGACCGGCACCGGGCACGCCGGTCCGAGCAAGGCGACGAGCATCGCGGCGGCGGGGATCGCCGACCCCGGCGTGCGCAGCAGCACCAGAGCCCTCGGCCGGAGGCCCCCGAGGTCACCGACGCGGGCCTCCTGAGCGGCGTGCGCGGTGGAGCGGACCTGAGCGCCCGCGGTGGCCGCCGACCGCAGGACGCCCCGGGTGTCCAGCGCGGCGAGTGCCCGCGCGTCGCCCAACAGGGTGTCGTCGAGCACGATCATGCGCCGTCGCTGACGACGTAATCGACCAACAGCACCGGGATGCCGTCGACCACCGGATAGGTGCGCCCGCAGGCGGTGCAGGTCAGCGCGTCGGCGTCGGGGTCGGTCGCCGTGCCGGGGCGCAGCGGCGCATGGTCCTCGGTGGGGCAGGCCAGGACGTCCATCAGCTGAGGATCGAGCCGCACGGCCATGGTCGTCTCCTTCTCGCAGGCGTACCCGAGACTCTGCCAGGTCTGCGCCCCGTCGGCGTGCCTCACGCCCGGACGATCGCCAACACCTCGTCGCGCAGCGCCGCCATCGCGGTCTCGTCGGCGGCCTCGACGTTGAGGCGCAGCAGGGGCTCGGTGTTGGAGGCGCGCAGGTTGAACCACGACTTGTCGTGCAAGGTGACGGTGAGCCCGTCCAGCTCGTCGAATGTGGCGCGGTCGGCGAACGCTGCGCGCACGGCGGCGGTGGCCGCGGCCTGGTCGGCGACCGTCGAGTTGATCTCACCGGAGGCGGCGTAACGGTCGTAGTCGGCCATGAGCTCCGACAGCGGCGCGTCCTGCTCGCCCAGCGCGGCCAGCAGGTGCAGGGCGGCGAGCATGCCGGAGTCGGCCCGCCAGAACTCGCGGAAGTAGTAGTGCGCCGAGTGCTCACCGCCGAACACGGCGTCGGTCTCGGCCATCGTCTTCTTGATGAACGAGTGGCCGACGCGCGTGCGCACGGATCGCCCGCCGTGCTCGAGGATGATCTCCGGCACGGCCCGCGACGTGATCAGGTTGTGGATGACGGCGCTCCCGGGGGCCTTGGCCAGCTCGCGCACCGCGACCAGACCGGTGATCGCGCTCGGGCTGACCGGCTCGCCCCGCTCGTCGACGGCGAAACAGCGGTCGGCGTCGCCGTCGAAGGCCAGCCCGAGGTCAGCGCCTTCGAGGACGACGCGCTTCTGCAGGTCGACGAGGTTGTCGGGGTTGAGCGGGTTGGCCTCGTGGTTGGGGAAGTTGCCGTCGAGCTCGAAGAACAGCGGCACGACGTCGAGCGGCAGGTCGGCCAGCACGGCGGGGACCGTGTAGCCGCCCATGCCGTTGCCCGCGTCGACGACGACCTTGAGAGGTCGGCTCCCGGACAGGTCCACCAGCCCGCGCAGGTAGGCGGCGTAGCCCGCGAGCGTGTCCCGCTGGGTGACACTGCCGCCGCCCGGACCCTCCGGGACGCCTGCCTCGACGGCCTCGCGGATGGCCGCGAGACCGGTGTCCTGCCCGATGGGCGTCGCCCCGGCCCGGCACAGCTTGATCCCGTTGTAGCGGGCGGGGTTGTGGCTCGCGGTGAACATCGCGCCCGGCAGGTCGAAGGTGCCGGAGGCGTAGTAGAGCATGTCGGTGCTGGCCAGGCCGATGGCGACGACGTCAAGCCCTTGGCCGGTGACGCCCTCGGCGAACGCCGCCGCGAGACCAGGCGAGCTCTCACGCATATCGTGGCCGACGACGACGGCGTGCGTCGCGCGGTCCTCGGCCTTCAGCAGGCGGGCAAGCGCTCCGCCGATGTCGCGTACGACTGCGTCGTCGATCTCCTCGCCCACGACGCCACGCACGTCGTAGGCCTTCACGATGCCGGACAGGTCAGTCACGGCCCCAGACCCTATCGGGCCGACCTGCACCACCCCGGCGGCGGCACCTCAAGCGACCCCTGGGGCGACCCGCGATCACCACGAACGCGGTGTGTGATCGCCGCGAACCGCACGGGGTGGGGGTCAGCGCAGCCGCGGTGTGCGGATCGCGGCGATCACCGTGTGTCGCCTGCTGGGCCGGGCAGCACGCGCAGGTGGCCGCGGCGGCCGGTGCCGATGGCCGGGACGGGCTCGACGGGCCGGTCGACCCGCCCCGCTTCGCGCACGGCCTCGGCCAGCGCGGTGAGGTCATCCGAGCTGTGCTGGGGCGGTGCGAACTCGCCCTCGAAGCGGACGACCTCCCACCCGCGGGGGACGGTGAGCCGGTGCGCGTGGGTGGTGCAGAGGTCGTACGAGTGCGGCTCGGCCTGGGTGGCGAGCGGGCCGACGACCGCGGTCGAGTCGGCGTAGACGTAGGTGAGCGTGGCCACCGCGAGCTCGGTGCACCCCGTTCGCGAACACCTCCGCACGCTCAGCACGGGGCGACCCTAGCGCGCGACACGCGGGTTTCCCGGCGCGACGCGCGGGTGTGCGAACGCCGGATCCGCCCGCACCCAGCGCCCGCCGCGCGGGTTTCCCGGCGTGACGCGCGGAGGTACGAGTGCCGGATCCGCCCGCGCCCTACGATAGGCGCGTGACCACCGCGCGCCCGACCCTGCGCCGCTCACCCCGCCGACGGGACCGGCGGGGCCGGGGGCTGCGCGGCCTGCTCTACCCCACGTCGCTGCCCGCCACGCGCACCCGCGCGGAGAAGTTCGACGCGATGGTGCTCGAGGCGTTGGAGCCGATCGAGATGCGCTGGGGGTCGGAGCTCGCGGACCTCGACCTGGCCGTCGACGAGGTGCCGGAAGTCGTCGAGACCTCGCCGGACGAGGTCGTCTGGGGCGCGGGTGTGCTCGCCGACATCGGGGTGCCGCTCGCGCAGCTCGTGCCCGCCGGGTTGGGGCCGGACGGGCAGCCGTCGCGGGCCAGGATCGTGCTCTACCGGCGGCCGCTGGAGAACCGCGCACGCGGCGGCTCCGACCTCGCCGACCTGCTACACGAGGTGTTGGTGGAGCAAGTGGCCGAATACCTGAACATTGAGCCTGACGCCGTCGACGGTGGCCCCGCGTAGCGGCCGACCGGTCCCCCGAGTGACACCGCACATCCTTCGGCGTGCCCGCACATCTGCCGGAACAGGTGTGCGGGCACTCAGACAGGTGTGCGGTGTCGGGTCAGACGGCCGGGCGGCGCAGGCGTCGGCGCTCGCGCTCGGACAGCCCGCCCCAGATCCCGAAGCGCTCGTCGTTGGCGAGCGCGTAGTCGAGGCACTCGGCCCGCACGTCGCAGCCCGAGCAGATGCGCTTGGCCTCGCGGGTGGACCCGCCCTTCTCCGGGAAGAAGGCCTCCGGATCGGTCTGGGCGCACAAGGCGCGTTCTTGCCACTCCGGCTCTTCGGCAGCGTCCCGGCCCCCGTCGGGAACGCCGCCGTCGAAAACGACCAGAGGCTCGGCCGGTGCCCCCACCGGCATGCCTTCCCACGTCTCGACCAGTGCCATCGTGTCCGTGATCACGTTCACTCGCCCACCTCCCCACACCCGCGGCGAATGCCTGTCACGTAAAGAATGACAGCCCTGTAAGTACAGCGGTGTAGGCAGGGTCTTGGCAACCCGAAGCTGCCATATGGGCTATGCGGTCCACTGGCCGGTCTGCCGATCAGCACAATGGGTCTCGTGCGTGACGTCTCCAGTCGTGTCAGCCCGTGGTTCCTGGTTCTCGTCGCCGTGACACTTGCCGGTGGTGTCGTCGCGGCGTTGGCCACGTCACGCGCCATGCTGACGGTGGGCATCGTCGTGCTCGTCCTCGGCGGGTGGGCGGTGTCGCTGTGCCTGCACGAGTTCGGCCACGCGTACACGGCCTACCGCGGCGGCGACCTGTCGGTGCGCGCGAAGGGTTACCTGACCCTCGACATCCGCCGGTATGCCGATCTGGGACTCTCGCTCGTCCTACCGGTGTTCTTCCTGGTGCTGGGCGGCATCCCGCTGCCCGGCGGGGCGGTGTGGATCGACCAGGGGGCAATCGGCTCCCGCTGGGTGCGCAGCCTCGTGTCACTGGCCGGGCCCGCCGCCAACCTGGTGCTCGGCGCGCTGCTGACGGTGGCCGTCGCGGTCACGCCGATGCCGGTGGGGCTCGCCGCGGGGCTGTCGGCGCTGGCCTTGATCGAGGTGCTCGCGTTTGTGCTGAACATCCTCCCCGTGCCGGGGCTCGACGGCTTCGGGGTGCTCGAGCCCTATCTCTCCGTCGGCGTCGGACGTGCGGCAGCGCGGATCAGACCCTGGGCGCCGATCGCGGTGTTCGTGCTGATCATCGGGGTGCCCGGGGTGTCCGCCGCGCTGTTCGATTTCGGCTCGCTGCTCTTCGGAGCGGTCGGCGGCGACGCCGACCTGGCGAACTTCGGCCGTTCCGAGCTGTTCTTCTGGAGGCGGTAGCGCGCGATCATGGTCGCCAGCGTGTCGGCACCCTCCGGGAGGGCATCGAGGGGCCACCAGCGCAGGTCAGCGGATTCGGCGCTGATCCGGGCCCTGGCGCCTGCCGGAGCCTGCGCCAGGTAGCGGACGTCCAGATGCCGGGTCGGGACGCCGAGCGAGCAGGTGACGGGGTGCACGTCCAGGTGCAGCGGCTCTGCCGAGATCGTCAGCCCCTCGATGCCCGACTCCTCGGTCGCCTCCCGCAGCGCCGCCGCCCGCAGGTTCGCGTCGTCGGGCTCGCAGTGGCCACCCAGCTGCACCCACCGGTGGAAGCGTCGGTGCAACGTCAGCAGGGTGCGGTTCCCCGTCGCGTCGAGCACGAGCGCTGAGGCCGTCAGGTGCCCGGGGACGCATTCGCGGGAGCACCCGTCGTCCGGCCGGGCGTCCAGATACGCCAGGAAGGCGTGCTTGAGCGCGCGCTGGCCCTCGTCGTCGGGCTTCCACGAGCCGAGCTCGGCGGCGGCGACGGACGGCGTTACCACTCCAGCAACCCGTCGGGACGAGGCGCGCGTGGCGTGAGGGGCTCGTCGGGGACGCCGACGGCGACGGCACCGAGCGGCTGCCAGTCGGGCGGGAGGTCGAGCACGCGGCGCACGACGTCGGCGGCGAAGATCGTCGACCCGACCCAGCACGACGCCAGCCCCTCGGCGGCCAGTGCGACCAGAAGGGACTGCACCGCCGCTCCCCCCGCCACGGTGAACATCGCCCGCTCGCCCTGGCGGCGGGCGTCGTCGGGGTAGGTGTGCATGCCCTCGCCTGCGCGGAAGGCGAGCACGATCTCGGGGGCCCGGCGCAGGAGCTCGCCTCGACCCATCCGGCGCTCGACCTCCTCGGCCGGGCGGCCGTCGGCCTCCAGGTGCTCGCGCCACCGCAGGGCCATCGCGTCCAACAGCTCGGTGCGGCGCTCGCGCACGAGCGCGAACCGGATCGGCGCGCTGTGGTGGGGCGCGGGAGCGGTGAGCGCCACGCCGACCGCGCGCCGCAGCGCGGCGAGGTCGACCGGCTCGTCGGCGAACTGGCGCGTGGACCGGCGCAGCAGCACCGCCTCGCGACGGCCCTGGGCCAGCGCCTCCTCGGTGCCCAGGCGGAACATGTCGTCCTCGATCGGGCGGACGAGATCACGTGCGGCGGAACCGTCGTCGACGGGATGCAGGCCGCGCACCACGGCGACCGGAAGCCCGCCCAGCTTGCCCTTGACGAGATCGGCGGCGCCCGCGATCTCGTCGGCCACGGCGACCTCGGTGACGAGCAGGTCGTTGCCCTGCCCGTCGACCATGCCGCCGTAGCGATGGATCACCGGCAGCCCGGAGGAGCCGATCGCGACATCGGTCTGCCCCATCCGCCACGACCGGCCCATCGTGTCGGTGACGATGACGCAGACGTCCACCCCCAGCAGCGCCGCGAGGTCGGCGCGCAGGCGGGCGGCGCTGGCGTCGGGGTCGGCGGGGAGCAGGGCCAGCTCGTCACGGCGGACGTTGGAGCCGTCGACGCCCGCGGCCGCCTGCACGATGCCGAGCTTGCCCGCGACGATCAGGGTGCGGCCGCGGCGGGCGATGAGCCGCTCGGTCTCGGCGTCGACGAGCTCGCGACGCAGCCGGTCGCGCTCCTCCGGGTCGGTCGGGGCGGTCACGAGGCGGCCCTCGACCTTGGAGAACACCTTGGAGGTGACGACGACGACGTCGCCGTCGGCGAGCCACGGAGCGGCGGTGGCCAGCGCGCCCGCGAGGTCGTCGGCGGGGCGAAACTCCGGCAGCCCCGGAACGGGCAGAACCGTGACGGCGCCCGGCGCGGCGTGGTCGACGGCGGGGGTTGGGACGGGGGCGGGGGTGCGCGCCGGGACTGCAGCAGGGTGGCCCTGCTGCGACTCAGTCGGAGGAGTGTCACCCTGCTGCAATCCCGAGCCCACCCCGGCCCCGCGCTCAGACACCGGCGGCGGCCAGCGCGGCGCGGACCATGGCCACGGTGGCCGGAGCGTCGGTCATGAGCAGCGGCACGGCCCGGACGTCGACGCCCGGGATCTCGGCGTGATCACCACTGTGCACGAGCCAGCCGTCAAGGAGCCCGCCCGCCGAGCGCGCCCCGAAGTGCCGCCCGACCCCCTCGGCCGAGGTCTCGACCCCGATCGCGTCGAGACAGGCGTCGGCCATGCCGCGCACCGGGCGCCCGTCGACGATCGGCGACAGCCCGACCACCCGCGCCCGGGTGTCGCGCAGCGCGTCGCGGACACCGGGAACGTCGAGGATCGCGCCGATGGACACGACCGGGTTGGACGGGCCGAGCAGCACGGCGTCGGCGCCCACGATCGCGTCACGGGCCGCGGGCAGGATGCTCGCCTGCTCGGCGCCGACGGAGGCGAACCGGTGCGCGGGCAGCTCGCCCTTGTGCCTGATCCACCACTCCTGGAAGTGGATGGCCTTGCGCGCCTTCTCCCCGTTGGCCGGGTCGTCGACAACGACGTGGGTCTCGACCCGGTCGTCCGTGGCGGGCAGCAGCGTGACCCCAGGCTGCCAGCGGTGACACAGCGCGGCGGTGACGTCCGAGAGCGGGTAGCCCGCGCGGAGCATCCGGGTGCGGACCAGATGGGTGGCGGTGTCGCGGTCGCCGAGGCCGAACCAGTCGGGGTCGGCGCCGTAGGCGGCCAGCTCGTCGCGGACGGCCCAGCTCTCGTCCGCCCGCCCCCAGCCGCGCTCGGGATCGATGCCGCCGCCCAGGGTGTACATGCAGGTGTCGAGGTCGGGACAGACGCGAAGGCCGTGCAGCCAGATGTCGTCGCCGACGTTCACGACCGCCGTGACCTCGACGTCGGGAAGCGCCTTCACGCCGAGCAGGAAACGGGCGCCGCCGACGCCCCCGACGAGCACGGTGACTCTCACACCGGCGAGCCTACGTCGCCGCCGAACGACCTGACGGCGCCACCGGGTGGATCACGGCGTCGATGATCCGGGTCACATCGCGCGGTAGTCGCGCGGGGAGAAGCGGGGGCCGAAACGGGGACGGCGGAAGCCGGAGGACTCCACGTACCGCACGGCGCGCTGGCGCTGCGGTGCGTACGGGGCGAGCACCTCCGCGAGGCCCGCGTCGTCCAGCGGTCGGCCGAGGAGGGCCCAGCCGACGACGGCGGGGATGTGGAAGTCGCCGAAGCTCACGGCGTCGGCGTCGGCCCACGCCCGCTGGGCCACCTCGGCGGCGGTCCACACACCGATGCCGGGCACGCGGCGCAGCAGCTCGCGCCCCTCGCCACCGCCCAGCTCGGCCGCCCGCTCCAGCCGGTGTTCCACCGCGGCGCAGGCCAGGATCGCGCGGCGGCGGGCGTGGTCGACGCCCGCCTTGTGCCACTCCCAGTCCGGCACGTCGCGGATCTGCGCGGGCGTCGGTGGCACCCGCAGGCCGTCGGGCGCGGGCCCGGGAGCAGGGTCACCGAAGCGGCGCACCAGCTCGCGCCACGAGCGCCGCGCCTCCACCCCGGTGACCTTCTGTTCGAGGATCGCCGGGAACAGCTGGTCCCACACCCTGCGGGTGGCGCCGAAGCGGAGCCCGGCCATCCGCCGGTGCGCGTCGGCGACCAGCCGGTGGTGGGCGACGAACTCGTCAGGGCGGTCGTCGGCACCCAGCAGCGCGGGCAGCCCGTCCAACGACCAGGCGGCGCCCGGCCCCCACGCCTGCATCACGACCGTGCCGTCGGGGCGGCGGTGCACAACGGTCGTCGCGGGCCCGTCGGGGGTCGTGCCCCCGCGCCAGATCGCCCCGCCTTCGGTCTTGACGAACGTGGGATCGCCCCGACCTCGGCGAACGGCGGCCAGGACACCCCCGATGTCGACGGGGAAGTCCGGCCGCCACTCGCGCATCACCCCTGTGCGCGGAAAACGTCGCCAGGGCAACGCTTTCCGCGCACGACCTCAGACATCGGGCGAGAAGCGCACCCCGTGCGGCGGCAGCACGATGTCGGGCCACACCCGCATCCCGCGGCGCAGCTCGCAGTGCGCACCCACGACCGCGCGGTCGCCGATCACGGTGTCGCGCAGCGTCGTGCTCCGCTCGATCCGCGCCCCACTGCCGACGATGGACTGTTCCACCACGGCGCCCGGCGCGATCACCGCCCCGTCGAACAACATCGAGCCGTCCACCCGCGCGCCCGCGCCGATCGTCACGCCGCGCCCGACGGTCGACCCGCCGAACACCAGCGCGTCCGACGCGACCTGCGCGCCGTCGAGGATGAGCGCCTCGCCGGTCGGCCCGGGCAGCGCATCCGACGGGGCGACGCCGCGCACGAGATCAGCGGAGCCGTGGACGAGATCGGCCGGGGTGCCCATGTCGCGCCAGTACGCGTTGTCGACGTGCCCCGACACGCGCGCGCCCGACACCAGCAGCTCAGGGAAGGTCTCCCGCTCCACCGACACCGGGCGGCCCTCGGGGATGGAGTCGATCACCGAGCGGCGGAAGACGTAGCAGCCCGCGTTGATCTGGTCGGTCGGCGGGTCCTCGGTCTTCTCCAGGAACTCCAGCACCTGGCCGCTGCCGTCGGTGGGCACGCAGCCATACGCGCGCGGGTCCGGCACGCGCACGAGGTGCAGCGTGACGTCGGCCGACGTCGTGCGGTGGGTGGCGACGACCGCACCCAGGTCCGTGCCGCAGAGCACGTCGCCGTTGAACACCAGCACGTCATCGGTGGTGAGGTGCTTCGCAACGTTGCGGATACCTCCGCCGGTGCCCAGCGGATGGTCCTCCACCACGTAGACGATCTCGATGCCGAGCTCGTCGCCGTTGCCGAACGCCGTCGCGAACGTCTCAGCCAGGTAGGAGGTGCCGAGAATCACCCTCCGCACCCCCGCCGCGCTGATGCGGGAGAGCAGGTGGGCGAGGAAGGGCACCCCCGCGGTCGGCAGCATCGGCTTGGGGGCCGAGAGCGTCAACGGCCGCAGCCGCGTGCCCTTGCCTCCGACCAGCACCACAGCTTCGACGTCATCCAGCACGCGCACGTCCTCTCGCGGGAAGCCAGCCCCAGCGGGCCAGCGCCATCAGCGTCCGGGCGGGCGCGCGGTAGCGGTCACGAACGTACCGGCGCAGACCCTCGCCGCGGCTCTCCTGGCCGCGGACCTCCAGGATGCCTTGCCCCTCGAGGGGGAGAACAAGCACCTCCGCCTCTGGCACGCCGACGACGAGCCAGCCTGCCCGTCCGAGGCGGTCGCCGAGATCGACGTCGGCGGGCTCGGGGTGCGTGCCGGTGCCCACGTGGCGGGAGTCGTAGCCGTCGACGGAGTCCCACGCCAGCCGCCGGACGAGCACACATCGGCCGTCGAGCCAGCCGGTGGGGCCCGCGTGGGGCGGACAGGCCCGCACCCGCCCTCGCAAGAGCGCACCGAGCGAGGGCCGAGGGCCGCACGAGGAGAGCGGGATCCGGTTCGGGCCGCGCATCAGGGGACCGAGCAGGCCCGCGCGGGGGGTGGCCGCCGCGCGGAGGGCGTCGAGCGCACCCGGCGCCCATGCGACGGCGGGGTCGACGACCGCGACCCATCCGACCGCCGGATCCAGCCCCGCGATCGCGCGGTTGACGACCGCCGGGCGGCCGAGTTCCTCGGTGAGCACCAGCGACGTCGTCGCGCCGTCAGGCCCGACGATCTCCGCTCCCCGCCGTCCGACGGTGACGACGACCAGCTCATCGCCGTAGTGCCGCAACTCCCCCACGTCCGCGGAGCATAGGCGGATCGGTGGGTTCACCTTGGTCGAACACCGGCTTTCACCGGTACGAGGGAGGCGAGCGCAGGGACGAGGCGGCGCAGGGACGAGGCGGCGCAGGGACGAGGGCGAGGTCCGCTGGGCGGGCCCGCCGGTCGGCGACGACAGCACGCGGAGCGCGGTGGCTGGTGATCGGCGGGTCGTGATCGGCGGATGTGGTGCCAGAAGTGCACGAGTGCACCTCTCGCACCACCCGTGGCGATCATGGCAGGCAGGAGTCGTGGTCCACGGGTCGTGATCGGCGGATGTGGTGCCAGGAGTGCACGGGGGCACCTCTGGCACCACCCGTGGCGATCATGGCAGGCAGGAGTCGTGTCCACCGATGGTGATCGGCGGATGTGGTGCCAGAAGTGCACGGCGGCACCTCTGGCACCACCCGTGGCGATCATGGCAGGCAGGAGTCGTGTCCACCGATGGTGATCGGCGGATGTGGTGCCAGAAGTGCACGGCGGCACCTCTCGCACCACCCGTGGCGATCATGGCAGGCAGGAGTCGTGTCCACCGATGGTGATCGGCGGATGTGGTGCCAGAAGTGCACGGCGGCACCTCTCGCACCACCCGTGGCGATCATGGCAGGCAGGAGTCGTGTCCACCGGTGGTGATCGGCGGATGTGGTGCCAGAAGTGCACGGGGGCACCTCTCGCACCACCCGTGGCGATCATGGGCCTGCCTCCGCCCGACCGCTGCCCTCCCCCGCCAGCCGCTGCCTGCCCCGGCTGCCCGCGTTCACCCCTCCGGCCTCCGCAGGACATGGCCCCCGCGTGGCGAAACGGCCAACTCACCGCGGCGAGAGGCCCGACTCACCGCGGCAGAACGCCCGACTCACCGCGGCAGGACACCCGACTCACCGCGGCAGAACGCCCGACTCACCGCGGCGGGACGCCCGACTCACCGCGGCAGAACGCCCGACTCACCGCGGCAGAACGCCCGACTCACCGCGGCGGGACGCCCGACTCACCGCGGCGGGACGCCCGACTCACCGCGGCGGGACGCCCGACTCACCGCGGTGTGTCAGTCGTCGGCCGGGTCGATGCCGTCGACCTCGTCCAGCAGGTCGGCGGCGGCCCTGTCGCCCCAGCTCGCGGCTGCGGCCAGGAACTCCCTGGCCTCGTCGGGCCTGCCGTCCTCGACCAGGAACCGGCCCAGCGTGTACGCCCAGCCGGGCTCGTTGTGCCGCCACGCCTCACGGAACTGCTCCTCCGCGCCCGCCGCGTCCCCGTGCGCCGCGAGCAGGAACTGGCCGTACGCCGTGTGCGCGCGCACGGCGCGGCCCAGTTCGATGGCCCGCCGATAGGCCTGCTCCGCGGCATCGGTTTGGCCTTCGGCGGCGCGGACGTCGCCGAGCGCGACGATCGTGTCCGGGCGCGCCTCGTCGGAGTACTTCTCCGCCGCCGCCACCGCGGCCGCGAGGTCGCTCGCCTCGAGGTGCAGCGACACCAGGTTCGCGGGGGCCTGGTCGTCGCCCTCCTCGGCGGCACGGGTGAGGAGGGCGACCGCCTCGGCCCCGCGATCGAGGTTCGTCAGCAGGATCGCCAGGTCGTTGGCCGCCGCCACCTCCCCGTTGTTCACCGCGAGCCGCAGCGCCCGCTCGGCCCCGTCCGAGTCGCCGAGCTCCGCGTAGGCGACGCCGAGCCGCCCCGCGAATCGCAGCTCACCCTCTGCGACTTGGGGGGCGAGCCAGTCGATGCACGCCTGCCAGCTGCCGCTGTCGAGGTAGGCGTGCACGAGCAGGTCGGCCGCGCCGCGCTCGCCAGCCGCGAGCGCCCGGCGCAGCACCTCGACCGCATCGGCCGGACGGTCGGCGTCCAGCAGCTGCGCGCCCTCGGCGGAGAGGGGCCCATCGACGGGAACCGCGGCGGAGTCCCACATACCGCGCGATCGTGCCAGCTGGAGATCACGCCCGGTAGGTCGCGATGACCTTTCGGTACACCATCCGGCGAATCTCTTCCGGCACCAGCCGGTAGGCGCCGCGCACGATGACGTTGCGCAGGAACTGCGGCCACGTCGTGAACCCGATTCGGCGAAAGCGCCACTGCAGGGTCAGCTCCGCCCGCAGTTGGGCAAGACCCCCGCGGCGGGCGTAGGCGCCCGCTCCCACCCGGTAGCGCACGAGCGGCTCGGCGACGTTGGCCGCCCGAGCGCCTGCGACGAGCATCTTCGCCCAGAGCAGGTAGTCCTCCATGAGCGCGAAGTCGGAGTAGCCACCGACGGAGCGCACGAGCTCGCGGCGGTAGACGACGGTCGGGTGGTTGAACGGGTCGGCGAAGCGGGCGCGGACGCTGATGTCGGCGGGATCGGTCGGGGGCGTCCGGGTGCCCACGATGTCGGCCGCGTCCGCCCCGAACTCCTCGAGGCCGGAGCCGACCAGGTCGTTGCCCGCCTCGATGATCGGCATCTGGACGGCGAAGCGGTGGGGGAGGGAGATGTCGTCGGCGTCCATGCGGGCCACGACGTCGTGCGTGCACGCGGCGAGCCCGGCATCCAGCGCGGGGCCCAGGCCGACGTTGCGCGGCAGTTCGAGGACCTCGACCGGCACAGGGCTCGTCGCGGCCAGGTCGGCGATGGTCGTAGCGAGCTCAGGGCCAACCGGCCCATCACGGACGATGACGACCTGGTCGGGTGGCCGCGTCTGCTCCTGGACACTGGAAGTGAACGCCGCGGTGAGGAAGTCCGGCCGGTCACCGGCCCACACCGGCAACAAGAGGGACAGCTTCTCGGGCACCGACGACGCCTCCCGCTACTCACCGACAGTGACACTCGAGCCGCCGCCAAGGTCACCCGCGACACGCGTACGCCGCAACCGGGCGGGCGGCCCCCGGTGCTGCACAGTAGACGCCGGGCCGGGGCTGATCGGAGGTGGAGCCGTGGGCACCTTGTATCCCAGCGCCGGGCGCCGGGCGCCGCGCGGCGGCGTGGGCCGCGGCGCCGACCCCGACGTCGGCAACACCTCTCGCCGCGTCCCCGCGCCTGGGTCCGCCGAGACCGCGTCGCCCGGCGACGGCTTTCGGCGCGGCCAGACGACGGGCGGCGACCGGGCGCGGCGCGGCGCGGCGACCACCCGCAGCGCACCCGGTCGGGGCGGCCGCATGCCGTCGCGCGCTCGAACGACGGGGTTGCCCGTTGCGCGTCAGGGGCCGGGCGGTGTCGCGTGGCCGACGGTGGTGCGACGCCTGCGCACCGCGGCGGCCGTGGCGTCGGTGCTGGTGCTCGTGCTGACCGGCGGCGCGTGGGCCCTTTACCGCAACGTCACGGCGGGCATCACGACCACCGACGTCATCGCGGGCGGGAGCGGCGACGGCGCGCAGAACATCCTGCTCGTCGGCGTCGACAGCAGGGAGGATGCGCAGGGCAACCCGCTGCCCAAGGCCGTCTTGGACGAGTTGCACGGTGGCCCCGACACCGGCGTCCTCAACTCCGACACGATCATCGTCCTGCACGTGCCGGAGGGCGGGGGCGCGGCGGTCGCGTTCTCGATTCCGCGCGACTCCTACGTCGACATCCCCGGCTACCGGCAAGACAAGATCAACGCCGCGTACCCGGCGGTGAAGGCGATCGACGAGCAGGACCTCGTGTCCGGCGGCGCCAAGGACCGCAAGGAGATCGAGGCGGAGGCGTCGGCGAAGGGACGCAGCGCGCTGATCGGGGCGGTCGAGGACCTGACGGGGCTGACGATCGACCACTACGCCGAGATCAACCTCGTCGGCTTCGCCACGCTGACCAAGGCGATCGGCGGCGTCGAGGTGTGTCTGAACGCGCCCGCCGATGACGTGTTGTCCGGCGCGCACCTGCCTGCGGGTAGGCAGACGCTCGCGGGCGCCGACGCGCTCGCGTTCGTACGCCAGCGCCACGGCCTGCCCCAGGGTGACCTCTCGCGGATCCGCCGCCAACAGGTGTTCCTCGCCGCGACCGCCGACAAGATCCTCTCTGGGGGCACGCTCACGAGCCCGTCGGCGCTGGACGCGCTGATCGGGGTGGCCCAGCAGTCCGTTGTGATCGACTCCGGCTGGGACCTGCTCGCCTTCGCCCAGCAGGCCGCCGACATCGCGAAGGGCAACCTGGCGTTCGTCACCATCCCCACGAGCGGGCAGGAGGCCAACAGCCGCGGTGACGTTGTGCTTGTGAACCCGTCGGCAGTGCACGACTTCGTCGACCAGCGCGTCAAGGCTCAGGACGAGGCCGCCCAGGCCGCGGCGACGAGCGTCAAGCCTCCTGCGCAGGCGCCCGCGCCGTTCGACATCGTGCCGTCGCGCTACGTCGTGGACCTCCGCAATGGCTCGGGCGTCGGGGGCCTCGCGGCGGGTGTCATGACGCAGCTGCGGGGGCAGGGATTCCTGCGGGGCACGGTCGACAACACCGACCCGACCGCCGAGTCCGTGATCCGCTACACCGGCTCCGACGGGACGGCCGCTGAGGAGCTGGCCGCGCATCTCGGCGGGATCGCGACCGCGAGCGTCGACGAGGGCGTCTCGCCCGGACACCTGCTGGTGGTGGTCGGGCAGGACTTCGACCGCAGCCTCGTACCCGCATCCGACCCGCCGACGACCACGCCGCCCCGCACCCCCCGCCTGGACGCGCCGATCACAGCGGCCGGGGTGCCCTGCGTCGACTGAGTAGCCGTGGACGACGGCGCGAGATCGCACCGTCGGACAGGGCCCCGGGATTGCAGCAGGGTGACACCGCTCCGATTGAGTCGCAGCAGTGTCACCCTGCTGCACTTACCAGCTACCGCCCGGCCCCGTCCCCGACCCGGCCGTGTCGCCGTCAGCGCAGCAGCGACCGCGCCATCACCACACGCTGGATCTGGTTGGTGCCCTCGTAGATCTGGGTGATCTTCGCGTCCCGCATCATGCGTTCGACCGGGAAGTCCTTGGTGTAGCCCGCGCCGCCGAGCAACTGGACCGCGTCCGTCGTGACCTGCATCGCCGTGTCGGACGCGAAGCACTTCGCGGCCGAGGAGATGAAGCTGAGGTCGCGCTCCCCGCGCTCGGATCGTGATGTCGCGACGTAGACGAGCTGGCGCGCCGCCTCCACCTTCATCGCCATGTCAGCGAGCATGAACTGCAGGCCCTGGAACTCCGCGAGGGACTTGCCGAACTGTTTGCGCTCCTTGACGTAGGCCAGCGCGACGTCCAGTGCCCCCTGCGCGATGCCGACGGCCTGGGCGCCGATCGTGGGACGGGTGTGGTCGAGCGTCGCCAGGGCGGTCTTGAAACCGGTGCCCTCCGCGCCGATGATCCGGTCGCCGGGGATCACGCAGTTCTGGAAGTAGATCTCGCACGTCGGCGAGCCGTTGATCCCGAGCTTGCGCTCCTTGGGGCCGACCTCGAAGCCCGGGTCGTCTCGGTGGACGACGAACGCCGAGATCCCGTTGGCCTTCTTCTCCGGATCGGTGACGGCCATCACCGTGTACCAACTGGACTCGCCCGCGTTCGTGATCCAGCACTTCGTGCCGTTGAGCACCCAGGTGTCACCGTCGCGACGCGCGCGGGTCTTCATCGACGCGGCGTCCGAGCCCGCCTCCCGCTCGCTCAGCGCGTAGCTGATCATCTGCTCGCCTGCGGCGATCGACGGCAAGACCTGCTGCTTCAGCTCGTGCGATGCCGACAGCAGGATCGGCGTCACCCCCAGGCCGTTCACCGTGGGGACCAGCGACGACGTCGTGCAGACCCGCGCGATCTCCTCGATCACGATGCAGGCCGAGAGCTCGTCGGCGCCCTCTCCGCCGTACTCCTCCGGGATGATGACCGCGTGAAAGCCCGCCTTGACCAGCGCGTCGCGCGCTTCCACCGGGTAACGACCCTGCTCGTCGACCTCGGCCGCGTACGGGACGATCTCCTTCTCGGCGAGCGCACGCACGGCGGCGCGGAGCGCCTCGTGCTGGTCGCTGAGCCGGTAGATGTCGAAGTCGGAGTTCATGATGGACATCGTAAAGGCACTGCGTGCCATAAAACAAGCGTTCTGCTACCCTTCGTGCCATGACGGCCGCACGAAGGGGACGCTCGGCCGAAGGACGGGCCGAGGTCCGCCGCGACCTGATGGCCGCCGCTGTCACGCTGTTCACCGACCGGGGCTACGGCGAGACCACGATCGACGACATCGCGACGGCCGCAGGCGTGGGCCGCCGCACGTTCTTCCGCTACTTCCGCTCCAAAGAGGACGCGATCTCGCCCGATCACGACGCCGGGCTCGCGCGCGTCGCGGAGGTCTTCGCCGACGCCCATCCGGACGAGCCGACCACCAGCCTCGTGCTGCGCGCAGGCGAAACCGTCTTCGAGCTCTACACCGACGACCCGCAGCTGTCGGTACGCCGCTTCGCCCTCACCCACCGCGTGCCTGCG
This sequence comes from uncultured Actinomycetota bacterium, assembly GCA_963826705.1. GTDB lineage: Bacteria > Actinomycetota > Actinomycetes > Mycobacteriales > Pseudonocardiaceae > Pseudonocardia. Next base: position 370,669 of record CAWGYF010000012.1, on the reverse strand, counting down.
CTCCGCGACCGCGAGTCGGCGGGCGTCGACCACTACCGACGGCTGCTCACCCGCCACCTGCGCGAACGCATGAGTCGGGAGGGCAGGCGGGACGGCGACCTGCACGCAGCCGTCGTCGGCGCGAGCGTGGTGGCCGCGCACAACGTGGCCCTGCGCGAGTGGCTCTCGGCCGGGGGGCCTGCTGCGGGGATCGGCGCGCTGGTCGCCCGGTTCCGCTCGGTGGCCGACCTGCTGCCCGGCGACCCCGGCCTCACGGCCGTCACCGACCGGCTGGAGGCCGCGATCTGCCGCCTTGAGCGCTCGGCGCCCCCTGAGGAGCGCCTCCCACCAGGACCGCGCTGAGCGGGTCCAGCCCGACCCGACGCCTTCGCAGAGTCCGTGGACCTGGCGACGGGCAGGCGAAGTCTGCGACGCGCCCTCCCGGGTTCCGCGCAACCGCGGCGACGTCAGAAGGACACGCTGCCGCCGAAGACCGCCCCTCCCCCGGGGCCCGGCGGGAGATAAAGGTCATTTCCGCACCGGCTGCAGGTTTCGTACGGCGTGTTGTCCTCGCCGATCTCCCGTACGTAATCGTGATGGAGGTTCAAACGGCAGACGAGCCGCCAGGACCGGTGAACCGATGTCGCCATGTCACTGATTCCCTTCACAGGGGTGGAGTCGGCGAGCGCGGCGCGCAGCGCCCAGGACCGGGAGAGAACACCTGTCGCGTGGAAGAGCTGGTGCCGCCGGGTCATCCCGTGCAGTTCGGACCAGAGCTCCCGCCGATAGCGCTCACGTCGTTCGCCGCGAGGCAGGAAGCGGATACTCAGATCGACCGCCGCCGCCGCCCACCAGCAAGCCGGGGTGGCGTCCGCGCCGAACGTGGAGCCTCCCCTCGGCGTCATGCCTCGCCGCCCAACGAACGGAGGCGGGGCAGCCGGTTCGTCCGATAGGCGCTCGACAGCGCGGCCGACGCGGACACGATCCCGTCAGGGGTGAGGCGGTAATAGCGCCGCGCCGGGCGACCCGCCTCGCGCGGGTCGACCTCCTCCCAACGCGACCGCAGCCATCCGACACCCTCCAACCGGGCCAGGATCGGATGCACCGTGCCGCTCGGCAGCCCCGCCGCGCTGCCGATCTCCACCCCGTACAGCTCGGCATCGGCGTTGTCGAGCAACGCGCGCAGCACGAGCTGCGTCGGAATCGTCATGCGGGGTCCGGCCGAGGTCACGCTTGTACTCTACCTAGACCTAGGTAGAGTACAAGCGACCATTCGGGCGCGGGGGCACAGCGCGCCCTCTCCGTTGGCGTGCCGATGTCAACCATCTGGTTGACATCCGCGAGGGATGCCTCTTATTCTCATCCTCAACCGATGAGTTGAGGATTCGTTGTGACCGATCACCTGTCCCGCGTCTTCGCAGCGCTCGCCGACCCCATCAGGCGCGATCTGGTGGCCAGGCTCACGCTCGGCGACGCGACGGTCGGGCAGCTCGCCGCCCCGCACGAGGTCACGGTCCAAGCCGTGTCCAAACACCTCAAGGTGCTGCAGGAGGCGGGCCTGGTCAGTCGCGAAGGAGTAGGCCATCGGCGCCCGGTACACCTCGAGGCGGAGGTCTTCGACCTCATGACGAAGTGGATAGAGCGCTACCGCCGCCAGGCCGAGGAGCGCTACCGCAGGCTCGACGCGGTGCTGGCGGCCATGAACGACAGCGACACCAACAACTGCGACACCAACAACAGCCACACAGATGACCCACCAGCCGAAGGGACAGCGTCATGACCACGTTCACCGCGACCAGCATCGAGGCCGACCCCACCTTGCCGATCATCCGGATGACCCGCGACTTCTCCGCGACCCCCGCGCAGCTGTTCCGGGCGCACACCGACCCCGACCTGTTCGTCCAGTGGGTCGGACCCAACTCGCTCGACACGCGTATCGAGCACTGGGACGCCCGCACCGGCGGCAGTTGGCGGTTCGTCAGCGCCCGCGACGGTGTGGAGTTCGGGTTCCACGGCACGTTCCACGAGGTCCGCCCCGACCGGATCGTGCAGACGTTCACCTTCGACGGCGAACCTGACGGCGTGGCACTGGAGACCTTGTGGATCGAGGATCTGGGCGACGGGCGTAGCAGGCTCCGCACCCAGTCGCTGGTGGACAGCTTCGAGAGCCGGGACGCGTGGCTGCGCAGTGGAATGGAGAGTGGCGTCAACGAGGGGTACGCCAAGCTCGACGCACTGCTGTCCGACGGGACGGTCTGAGGATGACGCTGTCAGCGAGCCCGGCCGAGCGACACCGGCAGATCGCGGGCGGATTCGCCGACCGGGTGAAGGGCACACGGAGCTGGGACGTCCCGGCGCCGGTCGCCGGTTGGACGGCGCGGTCCGTCGTCGACCATCTCACCAGCTGGTTTCCGCAGTTCCTCGCCGCGGGCGCGGGGATCGCCCTGCCCACGGCCGACCCCGATCCGGTGACCGCGTGGCAGGCGCAGACCGACGCCGTCCAGGCCCTGCTCGACGATCCCGAGACCGCCGGGCGGGCGCTGTCCAACCCGCACATCGGCGAAGTGCCGCTTGACCAGGCCGTCGACCGCTTCTACACGGCGGATGTCTTTATGCACACCTGGGACCTCGCCCGCGCCACCGGCCAGGACGACCGGCTCGACGAGGAGTTCTGCGAAGCCTTGGTCGGCGGCATGATCTCCATGGAAGAGGTGATGCGGTCGTCGGGGCAGTACGGCCCGGCGGTGCCGGTGCCCGACGACGCCGATCCCCAGACCCGGCTAATCGGCTTCATCGGCCGCGACCCGAACTGGCGGCCGTGACCGGGTAGCCCGACCGCCCTCGCAGACCCCGCGGTGTGTTCGCAGAAGTTGGGCGCCAATGCCTGTCACTCAAGGGCAGGAACGGCGCGTCGGAAAGGTCTTGATCTTGGGCCGGTCATAGCGGGGTTGTCGGTGGCGGCTGCGCTTCTGACGGTGGCTGCCGACTCCGTGATCGCCACAAGTGGTGCCAAAGGGGCGCCCGCGCACACCTGGCACCACACCCGCCGATCACCACCCGCCGATCACCACCCGCCGATCACGAGCCGCCGGTCACGACCCGCCGATCACGACCCGCCGATCACGACCCGCCGATCACCACCCACCGCGCGTCCGCGTGCTGTCGTCGCCGACCGCCGGGGCCCGCCCAGCGGACCTCGCCTCTTCCCTGCGTCGCCTCGCTCGTACCGGTGAAATCCGGTGTTCGACCAAGGTGAACCCGCCGATCCGCCTATGCTCCGCGGGACGTGGGGGAGCTGCGGTACTACGGCGATGAGCGGGCCGTCGTCACCGGGCTGGATCCGGCGGTCGGGTGGGTCGCGGTCATCGACCCCGGCATCGCATGGGAGCCGGGTCCGGTCGCCGCCGCCCGCGGGCCTGCCACCGAGCGTTGATCGCCGGTTGTGGGACATGAGGGCCATATATGGCCGTTATGTCCCATCTTTGGCGATCACCTCCGCCGGGAGGCCCCGCAGCCGGGCCGCCGCCGGGGCCATGATCGTCGAGAGTGGTGTCGGCGGCGCACCACTGCACTCTTGGCACCACGCGCGGCGATCACCGCGCCGACCGGGTTGAGCAGGCGGTTCTTGCGGGGCCCGCCCGCCCTGCGCACTGCGCAGGCGCACCCTTCAGTCAGCGATCATCACGGCTCGGGTGCTGACAGGTCCGGGCAACCATCAGCTGCCGGACGTCCCACCTTGAGTGACCGGCGTTGGGTGGGCCCTCTGCGACGACACCAGAAGTCCTGCGAAGTCGGCCTGGCGCCTGGTAGGCGGGCGGGCGAGCGGGCGGCAGGTCGTCCTGAGCGGGCGGCGGGCGGCCACTCGGCGGGCCGCGGGCTCCACCTCGCAGACCCCGCGGCGTGCTCGCAGAAGTTGGGCCCTCTGCTACGACACCAGAAGTCCTGCGAGGTCGGGGCCGGGGGCGAGGTCGGGGCCGGGGGCGAGGCCGGGGGCGGGGGCGGCGGCGGGCCCGGACATGCGTGATCCCCGGGCCGCACGAGTGCGCAAGCCGAGCTGGACGGGCTCGGGCCCGGGGATCACGGGTGACTGTCGGGATTTGCCGGCACCACAACCGGCTCCACAACGGTCGGAGAATGTCCCGTGGTGCTAGCGGACAGCCACCTCACATGTCCTGTCGCTACTCAACGCTGGACCACCTCCTCTCCTGTGTAGCGCCAGCCTACGACCGCTCCCGGCCGCCGCGCCACAGGGATTTGAGGGCCTCGTCCTTGGCCAGCACGGAGCGGGCGAGGTCGCCCTGGAACACGGCCATCCGATCGCGGAGGGGGGCGTAGGTGGCGCCGAGGATCCGCACGGCGAGCAGGCCCGCGTTGCGCGCTCCACCGACCGCGACCGTCGCCACGGGCACCCCGGCGGGCATCTGCACGATCGACAGGAGCGAGTCCAGCCCGTCCAGGCGCGCCAACGGCACCGGCACGCCGATCACCGGCAACGGGGTGGCGGCGGCGACCATGCCGGGCAGATGCGCCGCGCCCCCTGCCCCGGCGATGATCACTTGCAGCCCCCGGCCCGCTGCGGCCGTCGCGTAGTCGAGCATCCGCTGCGGAGTGCGGTGCGCGGAGTAGACCCCCACCTCGCACGCGACCTCGAACTCGGCGAGCGCGTCGGCCGCGGCCTGCATCACCGGCCAGTCGGAGTCACTGCCCATGATCACGCCGACGCGCGGCTCATCCGGCACGACCGACCTCCTCGACGGGGCGGAGCCGCTCCGACCCAGTCGCAGCAGTGCCACCCCGCTGCGACCCGGAGCGACCGTCGTGGACCGACCACCCGTCCGCCCAGGTCGCCTCCGACAGCCACTGTGCCGCCAACGCCGCCCGCGCCCGTACCTCGGCCATGTCTGTGCCCAACGCCGTCACGTGCCCCACCTTGCGGGCTGGCCGCTCCGCCTTGCCGTACAGGTGCACCTTGACGTCGGGGAACCGCGCGAACAGATGGTGCAGTCGCTCGTCGGTGCTCATCGCGACCGGCCCGGCCGCGCCGAGGACGTTCGCCATCACCACGGCGGGCGCGGTCGGCGTCGTGGCGCCGAGCGGGTAGTCGAGCACGGCCCGCAGGTGCTGCTCGAACTGCGAGGTGCGCGCGCCCTCGATCGTCCAGTGCCCGGAGTTGTGCGGGCGCATGGCCAGCTCGTTGACCATCAGCTCGCCCGTGGTCAGCTCGAACAGCTCCACCGCGAGAAGTCCCGTCACGCCCAGCTCGTCGGCTACCCGCAGGGCGAGGCGCTGCGCCTGCGCGGCCTGCTCTTCGGAGAGGCCCGGCGCGGGGGCGAGCACCTGTACACACTGCCCGTCGGCCTGCACCGTCTCGACGACCGGCCACGCGGCGGCCTGCCCGAACGCCGAGCGCGCGACCAGCGCCGCCAGCTCCCTGCGCATCGCCACCCGCTGCTCGACCATCAGCGGTGTGCCCGCGGCGAGCAGCCCAGCGACCACGTCGGCGTCAGCGTCGAGCCAGATCCCGCGCCCGTCGTAGCCGCCGCGGACCGCCTTGAGCACCGCGGGCCCGTGGCCAGCGACGAACGCCGCCAGCTCGCCGGGCGCGCGGACCTCGGCGAACGCAGGCACTGCGATCCCCAGCTCGGCAAGACGGCGGCGCATCACCAGCTTGTCCTGCGCGTGCAGCAGCGCGTCCGGCCCGGGGTGGACGGCCACGCCGTCGCCGACCAGCGCCCGCAGATGCTCCTGGGGCACCTGCTCATGGTCGAGCGTGACGGCCGAGCAGCCGCGGGAGAACGCCCGCAGCGCCGCAAGATCGGTGGCCGCGCCGAGCCGGACGTCCGCGCAGACCAAAGCGGCCGGATCGCCCGGGCGCTCGGCGAGCACGCGCAGGGACTGCCCGAGGGCGATCGCGGCCTGCTGGGTCATCCGGGCGAGCTGCCCGGCTCCGACCATGCCGACGACGGGCAAGGCCGACGGTCGCTCCGCAAGCTCCGCTCGCGATACAGGTGCGTTCACGGTGTCGGAAGCCTACCGGCGCTGCCCGTCGCTCCCGGGTCTGGCACGATCAATGGAGTGAGCGTGATCGAGACGGTCTTGGGCGCCATCCCGCAGCCCTACCGTGGCGTGGCGATCCGCCACCGTGAACTGGTGAAGTTCGCCGTTGTCGGCGGCACCACCTGGGTGATCGATACCGCCGTCTTCCTGGGCCTGAAGGCCACCGTGCTGGAGTCGAAGCCACTCACGGCGAAGATCATCGCAGTGGTGGTGGCGACGATCGTGTCCTACGTGCTCAACCGGGAGTGGTCGTTTCGGACCCGGGGCGGGCGTGAGCGTCATCACGAGGCCCTGCTGTTCTTCGTGATCAGCGGCATCGGCGTCGGCGTCTACACCGCGCCACTCGCGATCTCGCGCTATGTGCTGGAGCTCAAGGTGCCGGGCGTCTCGCTGCTCACGCAGGAGGTGGCCGACTTCGTCAGCGCCCAGATCGTCGGCACGCTGGTCGGCATGGCGTTCCGCTGGTGGGCCTTCCGGCGGTTCGTCTTCCCCGACACGGACGTGCGCCGCCAGGTGCCCACGCCCTGACACCCGTGCGCGGAAACCCTCGCCCCGGCAACGTTTCCACGCACGGGCGGTGTTATCGGGGCCCGCGCGACGGCCGCGGCGCACCCACCACGTCGTCGGCGCGAGCGGCGGGCAGGAAGATCGTGAACATCGCGGGGCGCACCCGCGACAGCTCGAGCCGCCCCCCGTCGGCTTCGATGAGGGCGCGGGCCAACGCCAGCCCGAGCCCGGTGGACGAGCCGCCGGACACGCCGCGGTCGAACACGTGCGGCACGAGATCCTCCGGCACGCCCGCCCCGTTGTCGGCGACCTCGATGGCCAGGCTGGTGTCGGCCGCGCGCGCCGTGATCGTCACTGCGCCGCCGCCGTGCTTGAGCGCGTTGTCCACGAGCGCGCCGACCGCCTCCCTGATCCGGGCGGGCGTCACGCGCGTGAGCAGGCCGTCCGGCACTCTGATCTTCAACGGGCGCCCCGCCGCCCGAAGTGTCGGGCGCCACTCGTCGGCGACCGGGGTGAGCCCTTCGCGCAAGTCCATCAGCTCGGCGCCCGCGGCGCGGGCCGCTCGGGCGGCTTCCAGGAGGTCGTCGAGCACCGCCGAGAGCTTCTCGGTCTGCTCCAGCGCGGCCACCGCCTCGCGGTGGATGTCCGGATCGGGGTGGGTGGCCAGCTCGTCGAGCCGCAGCTGCAGCGCGGTGATCCGGCTGCGCAGCTGGTGGGAGACGTCGCCCACCAGCTCCCGCTCGCGCTGGACCAGCTCGGTCAGCGCGGCCGCGGACGTGTCGAGCACGTCGGAGACCCGGTCGAGCTCGGGGATGCCGTGTCTCCGGGGGACGGAGCGGAAGTCGCCCGCGCCGAGCCGGGCGGCCCGGTCCGCCACTCCGGACAGCGGCTCGGCGAGCCGTCGCGCCGTGACGGTGGCCACGACTGTGCCCGCCGCGACCGAGAGCAGCACCAGCAACAAGACGACGAGCGTGGCCTGGATCTGCTGGGTGAGCATCGCCGAACGGGGCTCCTCCAGCGTGATCACCCCGCCGATCCCGAACGGCAGCGACTCACTCACCGGGTTCTCGCCGACGTCGACGCCGATGCGCCGCTCCGGCTGCCCCGGCTGCTGCAGCACCAGCCGCCCGTTGGACGGCACGGCGAGCTGGAGCTCCGCGTCCGGGATGTTGGTGCCCTCGTCCTCGATCCGCGCTTCCACCCGTTCCAGCAACGACGTCAGGTCGCCACGGGTGATGTCCTCCACCAGGCGCCACGTGGTGACCGCCAGCGGCGCGCCGAGCACCAGCGCCGTGATCGTGACGACGAGCAGGGTGGACTGCAGGATCCGACGGCGCACAGTCGGCTAGTTGTGGTTGAAGCGGAAGCCGACGCCGCGCACCGTCGCGATCCGATGATCGCCGCCGATCTTGCGGCGCAGCCACGACATGTGCATGTCCAGGGTCTTCGACGTCTTGAGGTCGGGGTCGTTCCAGACCTCGCGCAGAATCTCGTCGCGGGTGACCACCTGCCCAGCGCGCAGCAACAGCACCCGCAGCAGCTCGAACTCCTTGTTGGCCAGCCCCACCTCGACGCCATCGACGAGCACGCGGCGCCCCGACAGCTCCATCCGCACGCCGCCGACCTCGACGGTCTCGGGGGTGAGCCTGCGCAGCAGCGCTCGGCACCGCGCCAACAGCTCGGCCAGGCGGAAGGGCTTGCCGACGTAGTCGTCAGCGCCCGCGTCGAGGCCGACGACGAAGTCCACCTCGTCGGTGCGGGCGGTGAGCATCAACACGGGGAGGTCGGGCACCTCGAGCCGGATGCGGCGGCAGACCTCGAGGCCGTCCATCCCGGGGAGGCCGAGATCGAGCACCAGCAAGTCGACCCCGCCCGCGCGGACATACTCCAGCGCGATGAGGCCGTCGTCGGCCACCGAGACCTCGTAACCTTCGCGCTGCAGCGCCCTGGAGAGCGGCTCGGCGATGGCGGTGTCGTCCTCGGCGAGCAGGACTGTTGTCACGGGCAGAGCCTATTCCCGGGCTGGTGAAGGCCGCCTGAGACGACTATGTGGATTGTGCGGAAGGGTGTCGTCCGTGGATGACGATCTCGCGCTCGCGCTCCGGCTCGCCGACGCGGCCGATGCGATCACGCTTCCCCGGTTCCGGGCGGCCGATCTGCAGGTGCGCGCCAAACCCGACCGCAGCCCCGTCACCGACGCCGACACCGCATGCGAAAAGGCGCTGCGCGCGTTGATCGTGGCCGAGCGCCCGACGGACGCGGTGCTCGGGGAGGAGGGCGGCGGCAGCGTGACAGGCGCGGCGCGCGGCTGGGTGCTCGACCCGATCGACGGGACGAAGAACTTCTCGCGCGGCATGCCCGTGTGGGGCACGTTGATCGCCTTGACGGTCGAGGGCGAAGCGGTCGTCGGAGTGGCGAGCGCGCCCGCGTTGGGGCGGCGCTGGTGGGGCGCCATCGGCAAGGGGGCCTGGACGACGGACGGACCAGGGGTGGCGCCGCGGCGGATCGCGGTGTCGGAGGTCGGCGATCTCGGCGACGCCTATCTGTCCACGACCGACCTGCGCGTCTTCGGGCAGCAGGGGCGGATGGACCGGTGGCTCGCGCTCGTCGACGCGGTGTGGGAGACCCGCGCATTCGGCGACTTCTGGCAGCACGTGCTCGTCGCCGAGGGCGTGCTGGACGTGGCGGTCGACCCCGTGGCCAACCCGTGGGACCTCGCGGCGCTCGTCCCGATCGTCGCCGAGGCGGGCGGCCGGATGACCGACCTGTCGGGCGCCGACACCTGGTCCGGCGGTGACGGGTTGACGAGCAACGGGGCGGTGCACGCGGCGGCGCTGGCGGTGGTGGGTCGCTAGGAGGGTCCTGAAAAACTCCGGCCGTAGCGAGCGGCGGCCAGGTAGCCGCATCGCAAGGCGGAGGAGGGGCCGATACCGCTGTTGTATCGGGCCCGACGACAACGCGGCGAGGTGGCTGCCTGGGCGTCGCGCAGTAGGCCCGAGTTTTTCAGGGCGCTCCTAGGCGCGGACCACACTGACCCTGCGCGGTCGGCGTGGTGCCCACCCCATCGGACGCCAGTGGCCCGGACCCCAGCGGGGTCCGGGCCACGGACGCGGCAAACCACGCCACCGATATGACGGGCGCCATCGGTGCTGCGGTCTGCCTCGGGAGGCGGTGAGGCCTCCGGGGCGGAGATCAGGCCTCGGGGGTCTCGTCGGCCGGGGTCTCGTCGGCCGGGGCCGCGGCGGCGGGAGCCTCAGCGGCGGGGGCCTCAGCGGCGGGGGCCTCGACGCTCTTGGCCGCGCTCACCGGGATCTGACGGGCGCCGGTGCCCGCGTAGGCGCCTGCGACACGGACGGTCAGCACGCCTGCGTCGTAGGTCGCCGCCACGGCGTCGGCCGAGACGTGGGTCGGGAGACCGAAACTGCGGCTGAAGGAGCCGTAGCGGACCTCGCGAAGGCTGCGGCCGCCGCGCTCCTCGGCGCGCTCGTCGCGGCGCTCGCCGCGTACGACCAGCCGGGAGTCCTGGATCTCGACCGTCACGTCCTTCCCGACGTCGATGCCGGGCAGCTCCAAGCGCACAACGGCGTCCTCACCGTCACGGGCGATCTCCGCCCTTGGCGTGAAGCCCTGGCGCGGGCCTGCCTGGTTGAACGCCTGCCGCAGCAAGGTGTCGAACTCGGCGAACGGGTCGCGCCGCGTCCACAGTGTCAGGGTGCTCATGGGTACTCCTTGATGTTCCGGGCCGGTCCCGCCCGGCCTCGCACTCCCTTCAACATGAGTCGAGTCGACTCAATTCCCATGACAGAGCCTCGCTCACCGCGAAGATGGCCGACGTCACTTCCGACCGAGTACGGAGCGCCCATGCTCGACACCCGCGCCTATCCCGCCCCGCACAGCCTCGCCCCGCACAGCCTCGCCCCGCACAGCCTCGCCCCGCACAGCCTCGCCCCGCACAGCCTCGCCCCGCACAGCCTCGCCCCGCACGCCTCGCCCCGCGCAGCCTCGCCCCGCATCGCCGCAGACCACCGGGCCGCACGTCCATGACCACACCGACCTTCGAGCACTTCACACCCGGCCGCGTGTTCGAGCTCGGCACAGCCGTGGTCGATCGCGAGGAGATGGTGGCCTTCGCGCGTCGGTTCGACCCCCAGCCCTTCCACATCGACGAGGACGCCGCGCGGGGGTCGCTCTTCGGCCGCCTGGCGGCGTCGGGCTGGTTCACCGCGGGCCTGTGGATGCGGCTCTACGTCGACGAGGTGCTCAACAAGGCGGCGTCGCTCGGCTCGCCCGGCGGCGAGGAGATCGCATGGCCCGCCCCGGTGTTCGCGGGCGACGAGCTGCGGGCGTCGGTGGAGATTCTGGACGCCCGCCGGTCGCGCTCCCGCCCCGGGCTCGGCCTGGTGCGCCTGCGCGGCCTGCTGCACCGCGGCGACGACCTGGTGTTCCGCAGCACCTTCACCGGCATGTTCGGCACCGGCGACTAAAGCGCCTGGCAGTTGACGGTTGGCCCCGCATGATCGGCGAAAGTGGTGCCACAGGGGCCCTGGCGCACCTCTGGCACCACTGCAGGCGATCACCGGCTCACCAGACGGCGACGAGCCTCCCCGCGGCCACGACCCTGCGCCGGCCACGTCCGCCACGTCGGGTCACGGTCGGCCCCCTGCACACCCCGCCACGTCGGGTCACGGTCGGCCCCCTGCACACCCCGCCACGTCGGGTCACGGTCGGCCCCCTGCACACCCCGCCACGTCGGGTCACGGTCCGCCCCCTGCACACCCCGCCACGTCGGGTCACGGTCGGCCCCCTGCACACCCCGCAGCGGCACCCCACACGCCGCGCACGGGGTGCGACCTCACCCCGCGGCGCGCGCAGTCGGTGTCCGTGGGTGCGACCGCACCCCTCGGGACCTGACCCCCCACCTGCCCGGGCTGATCGCCGCCAACCAGGGCCACTTCGCAGACCGCGCACGCACATCGCAGGGTCCACAGACCCTGCGAAGCGACAGCGGACCCTGCGAAGACCCTGCCCCGCCACGCCACGTGCCTCATGTGCCGGGCGCCAGGGGCCGTGGTGCACCTTCACGGGGCCAGCGCCATCAGCACATCGGCACATCGGCACGCTCAGCTCAACCCCGGTACGGCTCACGGCGATCTCGGCGCCGCGGCCCGCGACCTCCACCCGGAACCAAGGGCGTCAGCTCCGCCGAATGTCAATTGCGGCCGCCGTAAGCCTAAAGACTAAGAGCGCCCGGCAATGAGGGCCCCGGCCCGCGACGCCCAGGCACCAGCATCGCGGCGCTGCCCCCACATCCGAGTGCCCCGGCACGAGAACGCGGGGGCGCCTTTGCACTGCAGGCACCGCGGCGCCCCGGGCTCGCGGAGCCCTCATTTGCCGGACCCTGTGAAGAGAACTCGCGGTGCAACGGCGTGGCCGGTGACACCAGTGCGCACGCCGCCCGACCAGCGCGTCGATGTCGATGCGCAGCGGGAACGGCAGCTCGACGACCAGCTCGTGCGCGGCCGTCCGGCTCTCGACGTAGCCATCGCCGGGTGCGCCGAGGCCGAAGACCGTGATCGTCGGCACCGGCGGACCGAGATCGACAATCCAGTAGTGCGGGATCCCGGCCTCGGCGTATTCGACCGCCTTCACCTGCAGGTCGACCTTGCGCGTGCGCGGCGAGAGGATCTCGGCGGCGAGTGCGACATCCCGGGCCAACGCTCGCTGCTGGGGCGCGTCGGCGCGCACGACGACGACGTCCGGGGCGCGCACCGTGGCAGGCTCCTCGCCTTGGACAAGCACCTCGCAGTCGGCCGCCGCCTCCCAGCCAGCGGGAAGCTGCTCGTATATCTGGCTCACGAGCAGAGCCATCGCCAGCTGATGTCGGCGCAACGCTTTCGGCGACACAACGAACACCCCTGCCACCAGCTCGTACTGCGCCGAGTTGTCCTCAGATAGGGCGTCCCACTCCGCGAGCGTCATCGACCTCTGGTGCAGCGGCATCGCCACGGCGGCCTCCCTTCTCGATGCACGTAGTGTGCCGCGCCGCACCGACAGTTTCGGGGAGTGAGCCCCCGGCCAGCTCCTGCTTACGTCTCGCCCGCGACCTCCCGGTACAGCAACGCATGTACCTCCTCCACCCCGGGGATGTCGTGGAACTCCAGCGGCTCGTCGGACGCCGACTCGATGACCAGCGTGCCCACGCCGAACAGCCGCTCGAAGAGCGTGTGGCGGAACTGGACGCTGTTGATGCGGCTCATCGGGATGTCCATGCCCCGCCGTGAGAACAGGCCCTCGCGCACGAGCACCCGGCGGTTGGTGAGCACGAAGTGGGTGGTGCGCCAGCGGATCACCGGCACCAGCGTGAACCGGAGGACGAGCACGAGCCCGATCACGCCCAACACGAGCCGCGCCCACGGTGCCCAGGTCTGGGTGCCGATCACCGCGGCGAGGTAGCTGAACAAGCCCACGACGACGAGCAGCACCAGCACGGGCCCGACCAGCATCTTCCAGTGCGGGTGTCGGTGCATGACGATCTCTTCACCGGTGACGAGCAGCTCGTCCGGATACACCACACCGCCACTTTAGAGCCGACTGCTACTCCGCGGGGCGCAGGTGCACCACGTCGCCCGCCGCGACCGCCCGCCGGTGGCCCGCGGTATCGAGCAGGAGCAGCCGACCGTCGGTGTCGACGTCCTCCGCAATGCCGGTGTAGACGCCCCCGCCGGGCAGCTCGACGCGCACGGAGGCGCCGAGGCTCAGGCACGCGGCGCGGTAGTCGGCGCGCACCCGGGTGCTGTCGGGGTCGCCGCGCATCGACCGCCACGCCGACTCGCGCCTGGACAGCGCGCTCAGCAGGGCGATGAGCACTTCGGTGTGCCCGGCGTCGACACCCTCCGCCGCGAGCGAGGTCGCCCCCATCTGGTCGGAAGGCGCGGCCGCGACGTTGAGCCCGATGCCGACGACCACGGCGGGCCGCTGCGAGTCGGCCACCTCCGCGAGAATGCCCGCGACTTTGCGCTGCGCAGGCCCGAGCAGGACGTCGTTGGGCCATTTGAGGCCGCACGGCACGGCCGTCAGCGAGCGCACGGCGTCATAGGTGGCGAGCCCGGCGAGCAGGGTCAGCCAGCCGAGCCGGGACGCGGGCACACCGTCGGGGCGCAGGAGCACGCTCACGGTGAGGCCGGACCCGGGCGGCGAGACCCAGCTCCGCGCGAGCCTGCCGCGGCCTGCGTCCTGGTGCTCGGCGATCAGCACCGTGCGGTCGGGCGCGCCTGCCGCGGCGGCGACGAGCAGGTCGGCGTTGGTGGAACCGGTGCGGTCGACGATGTCCACCCGCGCCCAGGTGCCGCGGAGCGCCGCGCGGACGACGTCGTGGTCGAGCGGCTGGGCTGTCCGGCTCATGCGCTAGGACGCTACCGCCGAGCTGGTGATTCCACGGGCAAAGTGCCTACGATCGCGACGGGTGGCCGCGCAGCGTCGCCGGACGCGCGCCTACGACCCGTGGCAACCGGTGTCAACAGGACGTGACGCAGACCGCGTCCGCGCCGGTTACTGCCGAGTTAGGCTCCCGGCCATGACCGCTGCAGCCAAATCGGGTCCACGGGAATCGGACACCACGGAATCCGACGCCTCGGCAGCGTCGGACATCCACACCACCGCGGGCAAGCTGGCCGACCTGCACCGGCGCAACACCGCGTTGCTGACCCAACCGGAGGCGGCGAAGCGCCAGCACAACAAGGGCTGCGGCACCGCCCGTGAGCGGCTGGAGATGCTCCTCGACCCGGACTCCTTCGTCGAGCTCGACGCGCTCACCCGCCACCGCTCCACGAACTTCGGAATGGAAGCCAAGCGGCCGTTCGGCGACGGCGTCGTGACCGGCACCGGCACGGTCGACGGTCGGCCGGTCGCCGTGTTCAGCCAAGACGCCACCGTGTTCGGCGGCGCGCTCGGCGAGGTGTACGGCGAGAAGATCATCAAAGTCATGGACTTCGCCGCGAAGGTCGGCTGTCCGGTGATCGGGATCAACGACGGGGGCGGCGCGCGCATCCAGGAGGGTGTCGTCGCGCTCGGCCTGTATGGCGACATCTTCATCCGCAACGTGCGCAGCTCCGGCGTGATCCCGCAGATCTCACTGATCATGGGCCCTTCGGCGGGTGGGGCGGTGTACTCGCCCGCGATCACCGACTTCGTCGTGATGGTCGACGGCACCAGCCACATGTTCATCACCGGGCCCGACGTGATCAAGACCGTGACCGGCGAGGACGTCGCCATGGAGGACCTCGGCGGCGGACGCGCGCACAACGTGCGCTCCGGCGTGGCGCACTACCTGGGCGGCGACGAGGAGGACGCGATCTCCTACGTCAAGGAGCTGCTGTCGTTCCTGCCGTCGAACAACCTCAGCGATCCGCCGAGCTTCCCCTCCTCGGCGGTCGACGACATCACCGAGACCGACCTCGAGCTGGACACGCTGGTCCCGGACTCGCCGAACACGCCCTACGACATCCACGGGGTGATCGGGCGTGTGGTCGACGACCAGGAGTTCCTCGAGGTCCACGCGCTGTTCGCGCCGAACATCGTCGTCGGCTTCGGCCGCATCGAGGGGCGGTCGGTCGGCATCGTGGCCAACCAGCCGACCCAGTTCGCCGGGTGCCTCGACATCGACGCCTCCGAGAAGGCGTCCCGGTTCGTCCGCACCTGCGACGCGTTCAACGTGCCGGTGCTGACGTTCGTCGACGTCCCGGGGTTCCTGCCGGGCACGGAGCAGGAGTGGAACGGCATCATCCGCCGCGGTGCGAAGCTGATCTACGCTTACGCCGAAGCCACGGTGCCGAAGCTCACGGTGATCACCCGCAAGGCGTACGGCGGCGCTTACGTCGTGATGGGCTCCAAACATCTGGGCTCCGACGTCAACCTCGCCTGGCCCACCGCGCAGATCGCCGTGACCGGGGCGCCGGGGGCCGTGAGCATCCTCTACCGCAGGGAGCTGTCGTCGCTCGAGGGCGACGAGCTCGCGACCCGGCGGGCGGAGCTGCAGCAGGAGTACGAGGACACGCTGGCCAACCCCTACATCGCGGCCGACCGCGGCTACATCGACGGCGTGATCGCGCCCTCGGAGACCCGCCGCCACATCTCCCGCGAGCTTCGGACGCTGGCGACCAAGCGCGAAGCCGTCCCGGCGCGCAAGCACGGGAACATTCCGCTGTGACGCGCCTCCAGCGCCCGTGCGCGGAAACCGTCGCCGGGGCGACCTTTTCCGCGCACGACCCCAGCCCCGCGCACGATCCCGGTTCCGAACACGACCCGGGTCAGCGCCGACCGAGCGTCAGCGAGGTAGAGCGGTGACCGAGGAGCTGACGCCCGAGGAACGGCGCGCGCTGTTCCGTGTGGTCCGCGGCGAGCCGGATGACGCCGAGGCGGCCGCGCTGACCGTTGTGCTCGCCGCGCTCGCCGTCGCGGGGCCCGCTCCGACGACCGCGAAGGCACCGAGCCGGTGGACCGACCGCGCCACCCACCTGCGCCGCACGCTGCCGGTAGGCCCGAACGCCTGGCGCACCTCGGCGTGGCCCAGCTGATCCACCCCAGGGTGGAGTCCCGATCTCCACCCCGGACCCGCCCGTGGACCGACGCCGTCGAAGGCAGTCGGCGAGCACGCTCTTCTTCATGGACGTCCTCTCGTACCTGGTCCCCGCCGCGCTGGTCGTCTGGGTCATCGCGCGCCAGTTCGCGGGCCGCTATGTGGCCGCCCGCCGCTCGCTGGCCCTGCCGCTGGTCCTGTTCGTCGTGGGGCTCGGACAGGCAGGCCACGTGGCCTGGACGCCGCTCGCCGTCATAACCGTCGGCGGTGACGTCGCGCTGACCGTCGTGCTCGGGGTCGTGCGCGGTTACGCGACCCGCCTCACCCTCCGCGACGGCTATCTGTACCAGCGGGGCGGCTGGCTGAGCGTCGGACTGTGGGTGGCGACGATCGCCGTGCGCGTAGGCGTCGCGCTGCCGTTCGTGCACACGAG
This sequence comes from uncultured Actinomycetota bacterium, assembly GCA_963826705.1. Taxonomy (GTDB): domain Bacteria; phylum Actinomycetota; class Actinomycetes; order Mycobacteriales; family Pseudonocardiaceae; genus Pseudonocardia. The sequence continues at coordinate 354,119 of CAWGYF010000012.1, read as the reverse complement.
CGCGGGGCCCGCCCTCGCCGCGACGCTCACGGTGTCCTTCGGCGCCAGCCTGGCAGCGCAGTACCTGGTGTGGGGCGCCCGGGTCGCCGCCGACGGGCGCCCGATCCGCCCGGCCGGGGATCACCCCACGGATCGACCCAAGGATCGACCCAGTGCGCGCGCCAGGTCCACACTCGGGCGGTGAGCATCATGTCGGGTCCGGTGCGCCTGGCGAGCAGCCTGGTCTGGCTGCCGGTCATCCTGCTCGCGGCCTACTTCGACAACGCGCCGGTGGCCCACCCGTGGCCATCGGCGATCGCCGCCGCCGTAGGTGGCGTGGCGTGGGTGGTCATCTCCGTGCGGCCTACCCAGCCGCCGTGGCTGCACCCGAGTGCCATCGTGGTGTTGGCGGTCGCCGGGATCGCGTTCATCGCGGCCGCAGGCGGCTGGTCGCCCCCACTGGGCTTCTGCTTCTACGCGGTGGTCGCGGCGGGCACCCGGCTTCCCGGCACGGCGGCGGTGGCGGTGTTGGTCGGGACGAGCATCGGCGTCGTCGCCGTGCTGCGCGACGCCCATCCGGCAGGCCTGACGGTGACCGTGGTGGGGCTGGCTGCCGTGCTGCTGCTCGGCATGAGCCGCCGTGAGAGCCAACGCCGCACCGAACAGCGGGAGCTGCAGCTGGTGGCGGCGGCCAGGGTTCAGGAGGAGCACGCGAAGGCGGCAGCGCTGGCCGAGCGGGCCCGCATCGCCCGCGACGTGCACGACGTCCTCGCCCACTCGCTGTCCGCACTCGCCGTCCAGCTGCAGGGTGCGCGGCTGATGCTGCAGCGCGATGGGGCCTCGCCCGACACGATCGCCCAGATCGAGCGCGCGCAGCGGCTGGCCTCCGACGGGCTCGCCGAGGCCCGTCGTGCGGTGACGGCGCTGCGCACCGAGCCCGTCGACGTCGCCGACGGACTGCGCGCGCTGGTCGCCGAGACCCCCGACGCCACGCTGGAGATCGAGGGCGAACCCCGCGACCTGGACGCCACCGCGCAGGAGACCCTGCTGCGCACCGCACAGGAAGCGCTGACCAACGCCCGGCGGCACGCGGCGGGCGCTCCGGTCTCGGTCCGGCTGAGCCACCGCGACGGTGCCACCGAGCTGGAAGTCCGCGACCGCACGGGCGCACCCCCGCCGCCGTCGACCGGGGGCTACGGTCTGGTCGGAATGGCCGAACGCGCCGCGCTGGCCGGGGCGGACCTTTCCGCGGGACCGGTGGAGGACGGATGGCGGGTGCGGCTGCGCCTTCGCCCGACGCCGAGCTGAGCGTCGTCCTCGCCGACGACCAGACGATCGTCCGCGAAGGCCTGGTCACGCTGCTGGGGCTGCTGCCGGGCATCCGGGTGGTCGGGTCAGCGCCCGACGGGGAGCGCGCGGTCGCGCTGGTCGCCGAGCTCTCGCCCGACGTGCTGCTCACCGACCTGCGGATGCCGGTCTGCGACGGGGTCGAGGCGACGCGGCGGGTGCGCACGCAGTATCCCGGCACGGCTGTCGTTGTGCTCACCACCTACGCCGACGACGCGTCGGTCGTCCAGGCGCTCCGTGCGGGCGCGGCGGGCTGGCTGTCCAAGGACGCCGACGCCGAAGCCATCGGCCGCGCGCTGCGCTCGGCCGCCGACGGGCACACCACGGTCGACTCGGCGGCACTCGCCCGGCTGCTCGCCGCGGAGCCCATGCCGCAGCAGGCGACCGAGCTGCCCGACGGGCTCACCGCGCGGGAGGCCGAGGTGCTCGGGCTCATCGCGTCGGGCCTGTCCAACGGGGAGATCGCGCGGCGGTTGGTGGTGAGCGAGGCGACGGTGAAGACGCACGTCAACCACCTGTTCGCCAAGGCGGGGCTGCGCGACCGCGCCCAGGCCGTCGGGTACGCCTACCGGCACGGCCTCGTCGCGGGCTGAGCAGAACAGGCGGACGTCGCAGGCGGACGGAACGGCGCGGGTCGCAGGCGGACGGAACGGCGCGGGTCGCAGGCGGACGGAACGGCGCGGGTCGCAGGCGGACGGAACGGCGCGGGTCGCAGCAGGGTGACACTGCTGCGACTCAATCGGAGCGGTGTCACCCTGCTGCAACCCGGTGCCCCCACGACGGCCCCTGCGCAGTTCGCTCAAATCCAGCTCAAGATGCTGGCTGTGCGCGCGGGCGCCCCAGCACACTTCGGCCACAGACGAAGAAGGAGGCCACGATGGACATCATGACCATCAAGATCCTGGTACTGGCGGTCGTGGCCCTGCTGATCCTGGCCACCTTGGCAGGCGAGCTGCGCCCCCGCCGTCGCTCCCCGCGGCAGCAGCCCGGACGCATGGTGATGGTCCGCGAGGACGCCAACCGGTGATCACCGCACTGGTCGCGCTCGTCCTGCTGGCGCTGGTGATGGTTGTGGCGCGCTGGGCGCGTGGGGGCGCCGAGCGCTGAGCCCGGCCCTCTGCTACGCCAGCACACCCTCGGTGAACTGGGCACACGGGCCGAGAAGCGCACCCCGACAAGATCGGCGGAAGTGGTGCCACACGCGCAGATGTGCACTCGTGACACCACAACCAGCGATCATCCCGGCCCACCGGGGCGCGCCGCGCGCGTCCAGCCACTCCCCGGGCAGCCGACCGGCTCGGCCCGGGAGGTCACCCGTCCCGGGGCCGGAATCGGCGGGGCTGGATTCGGCGGGGCCGGGCAAGATCGGCACGTGCGTCTCGTGCTCGCCTCCGCCTCCCCCGCTCGCCTGTCCGTCCTGCGGGCCGCGGGCCTCGACCCGCTCGTCGAGATCGCCGACGTCGACGAGCCCGCGCTGCTGGCGTCCACCCCGGACGCGACAGCGGGAGCGAAGGTCACCGGGCTCGCGGGCGCGAAGGCGACGACGGTGGCCCGCCGCATCGCCGACGCGCACCCCGACGCGGTCGTGATCGGCTGCGACTCGATGCTGCTGCTCGACGGCGAGCTGGCGGGCAAGCCTGCGAACGTCGACGAGGCGCGCCGACGCTGGACCGGGATGGCGGGTCGCAGCGGCGAGCTCGTCACCGGCCACACCGTCTTGCGGATGGAGGACGGCGACATCGACCGGGTGGCCGAAGGGCACGCCGTCACCGCGGTGCGGTTCGCCCGGCCGTCGGCCGTCGAACTGGAGGCCTACCTGGCCACCGGCGAGCCGCTCGCCGTCGCGGGCGCGTTCAGCCTCGACGGGCTGGGCGGCTGGTTCGTCGAGGCCATCGACGGCGACCCCTCGAACGTCATCGGGATCAGCCTCCCCCTGACGCGGCGGCTGCTGGCGGCGGTCGGCGTGAACGTCACGGAGCTCTGGAGGCGGGATTAGGATTTCGGCATGACCGTCGCGCATGATCCCGACACCAAGCTGGCCGCCTACGCGCACCCGGAGCGCCTCGTCACCACCGCGTGGCTGGCCGAGCATCTCGGGGACCCCGGGCTGGTCGTCGTCGAGTCCGACGAGGACGTGCTGCTCTACGACACCGGCCACATCCCCGGCGCGGTGAAGGTCGACTGGCACACCGAGCTGAACGACCCGGTCACCCGCGACTACGTCGACGGCGCACGCTTTGCCCAGATCTGCGGCGAGCGAGGCATCGGCCGCGACACCACCGTCGTCTTCTACGGCGACCGCAACAACTGGTGGGCCACCTACGCGCTGTGGGTGTTCTCCCTGTTCGGACACCCCGACGTGCGGATCCTCGACGGCGGCCGGGCCAAGTGGATGGCCGAGGGCCGGGACATGACCACCGAGCAGCCCAAGCCGGAGGCCGTGGACTACCCCACCGTCGAACGCGACGACACCACGATCCGGGCGTTCCGCGACGATGTGCTCGCGCACCTGGGCGGCCCGCTGGTCGACGTGCGGTCCCCCGGCGAGTACTCGGGCGAACTGCTGCACATGCCCGACTACCCGCAGGAGGGCGCGGTCCGCGGTGGCCACATCCCCGGCGCCGCCAGCGTGCCATGGGCGCGGGCTGCCGCCGAGGACGCCACGTTCAAGCCGCGCCCGGACCTCGAGGCCATCTACCTCACCGAGCAGGGCCTCGCAGCAGGCGACGACGTGATCGCCTACTGCCGGATCGGCGAACGGTCCAGCCACACCTGGTTCGTGCTCACCCACCTCCTGGGCTTCGGCCACGTCCGCAACTACGACGGCAGCTGGACCGAATGGGGCAACTCGGTGCGGGTGCCCATCGCCCAGGGCACCGAGCGGGGTTCGGTGTGACGCTGCCCGCGCCACTCGCGGAGCTCGTCGACGACTTCGCCGACGTCGGCCCCAAAGATCGGCTGCAGCTGCTGCTCGAGCTGTCGCGGGAGCTGCCCGAGCTGCCCGAGCGCTATCTCGACGCGGCCGCGACCATGGAGCAGGTGCCGGAGTGCCAGTCGCCGTTGTTCCTGGCCGTCGAGGTCGACGACGACGCCGACCACGCGGTGCACCTGTTCTTCTCCGCGCCGCCTGAGGCCCCGACCACGAGGGGCTTCGCGTCGATCATGAGCACCGGGCTGGACGGGCAGCCCGCCGCGGACGTGCTGGCCGTCCCCGATGACTTCTACACCGCACTGGGTCTCGCGCAGGCGGTCAGCCCGCTGCGGCTGCGCGGAATGGTGGCCATGCTGTCCCGGATCAAGAACCAGGTGCGGCGCAACCTCAAGTCTGTGTGAAATACGTTCCCCACCCCGTGACGCCGCCGACAGACTGTGATCAGTCCAACAGGACGCGCGACCGGAGGTGGCTCTCATGGGTGACACCTGGGGCGTCAGCGGCCCCACCTTCCTTCTTGTTTACGCCGTGCTCGCCGCGATCGTGCTGATCGCCTCGATCCGTGAGCGGCGCACGATCGCCGGACCTCGCGACGCCGAGCCGGTCAGGGGGATCGCCCGACAGCCCCACGACATCGCCTACCTCAACGGCGGCGCCGAGCTGGCCGTCGTCTCGGCGCTCACCGCTCTGCGGCTGCGAGGCGCGATCTGGTCCGAGCGCGGGAACGCCCAGCGCGTCCCCCACACCGATCCCGGATCCGACGCGCTGGAGCGGGCCGTGCACGCGGCCGTCCCATCGCCGACGCACCGCAAGGTGATCCCGACCAACCGCGGGGTCGCCGCCGCGCTCGCCGTGATCGAGAAGCGGCTGACCGAGGCGGATCTGCTGCTCACCGACGGGCAGCGCCGCCGGATCCGCGGGGTCGGATGGTGGATGGTGGCCGTGGCCGGGCTCGGCCTGGTCCGGCTGCTAGCGGGCATCGCGAACGCCAAGCCGGTGGGACTGCTCGTCGTCGCGTTGGCGATCGTGGTGGTCATCGCCGTCGTGCTGATGGTGTCGGCGCCGCGGCGCAGCCGCCTCGGCGACCGCACGCTCGCCGCCCTGCGCAGCGACAACCACGTGCTCGATCCCCAGGAACGGCCCGACTGGGGCCTGTACGGCCCGATGGGCGCGGCGCTGGGGATCGGGCTCTTCGGGATGACCGCGGTGTGGGCGTCGGACCCGGCGATCGCGGGCGAGCTGGCCGTCCAACGGATGGCGACGGGCGGCAGCGACAGCTCCGGCTGGTCGGGCGGGGGGACTCGGGAAGCTCGTCGTCATGCGGCGGCGGTGGTGGCTGCGGTGGCGGCGGCTGCGGCGGCTGAGGTGGAGCTCCGGCACGGCTCGTCGGCAGGCGGCGCGATCCCGACGCGGCCGGGGGGACCGCTTCGGGTCGACGGCGTCGGCGCCGGTTGGCGACCCGAGATCGCTGGGTGGGTGGCCAACGCGCCAGGCCTCGGGTTCTGCGAGGTCATCGCGGAGTCGCTTGCTCCCGCAGGTCCACCTCGAGGGGTGGTGGACCTGCGGGAGCGGGGACTCGCGGTGATCCCGCACGGCGTGCGGCTCTCCCTCGGCGGCGCCGACCCGCTCGACCCCGGTCGGGTCACGCACCTCGCCGCCTGCGCCGAGGCGCTCGACGCCCCGTTGGTCAGCGAGCACGTGGCGTTCGTCAGGGCCGGGGGGCGGGAGGCCGGCCATCTGCTCCCGCTGCCCCGCACGCGCGAGGCGCTCGACGTGCTCGCCGCCAACGTGGCGCGCACGCAGGCCGAGCTGACGGTGCCGCTCGCGCTGGAGCCCGTCGCGGCCCTGTTCGACTGGCCGGAGGACGAGCTCACCGAGCCGGAGTTCCTCGCGGCCCTGCTCGACCGCACCGGCGCGCTGCTGCTGCTCGACGTGGCCAACGTCTACGCCAACGCCTACAACCGGGCCCAGGACGCCCGCGCGGTGCTCGACCGGATGCTCGACCTGATCCCCGCCGACCGGATCGGCTACGTCCACGTCGCGGGTGGGTCGGTGCGCCACGACGAGTCGGACCTGGTGGGCGGTGGGCTCTACCACGACACCCACACCGACGCCGTTCCCGGCGCCGTGCTGGAGCTCCTGGCGCACCTCGTCGAGCGGGCGCCCGGGGTGGCGGTGATGCTCGAGCGCGACGGCCGTTACCCGCCCGCCGCCGTGCTGAGCGCCGAGCTGGACGCGATCGCGGCGGTGACCCGACGGTGAGTGGCGGCGACCCGACGGTGAGTGGCGGCGACCCGACGGTGAGTCGGCGCGACCACCGACCAGCCCCAACGGTGAGTCCGGCGTTCGACCACACCGAGTCGGCCGATCCACCACCACCCCCAACGGTGAGTCGGGGGTTCAGCCACACCGAGTCGGCCGATCCACCACGCCCACCCCGCAGCGTGAGTCCAGCGATCCATCACACCGAGTTGTGCGATTCACCACTCTCAACCGGCGATCCGAACACGCCCGCCTGCCGCCCGACCCCGGCAGCCCCGGCCGCCCCGGCGGCCCCGGCCACCCCCCGGCCCGCCGCTTCCCGCGACGGCCACGCCGACGGCAGCGCCGTGTCCCGCGACATCGGCGTCGGCGTCGAACCCGCAACGCTTGCGGCCTGCCAAGCCGCGCTCGTGGCCGCCCTCGTCGCGGGTGCGCCCGATCCCGCGGGCTTCGACCCGGCCCGGCTCGCCGCCACCCGCCGTGCCCTGCTGCGCAAACGTGCAGGCGAGGCCGCCGCGACGTGGCCGCTGCTCGCCGCCTCGCTGGGCGACCGCTGGGCCCCGGCCTTCGCCGCCCACCACCGCGGCCGCGAACCGAGCGGCGCGCTGCGCGACGGCTGGGACCTCGCGCGCGCCCTCCGTGCCGAGCTCTGCGCCGACGCCGCAGCCGAGCTGGCCGAGCGCGAAGCGACGCTGCGCTACGACGGAAACAGCGCTCCCCGGCCCCGTCGCCTCGGCCGCGCCCGGCTCGCGCTCGTCCGCTTTGCCCGTTGACGATCGGCTGAACCCGGCGTAGCGGACCACTATCCCGACTTCCCCGATCCGGAAGGTTGGCTACGCCACACCCGGCGCGCCCCTTCCATGCATAAACTGCCGAGTAACTTTCGCGCCGGGGCGTGGGTTCCCGGCATCCGAGGAGGCCAACCGTGCCGCGCCTGAGCAAGGTCCTCGTCGCTAACCGTGGCGAGATCGCGGTTCGCGTCATCCGAGCCTGCCGCGACGCGGGGGTGGGGAGCGTCGCCGTCTACGCCGATCCGGACCGCGACGCCCCGTTCGTCACGCTCGCAGACGAGGCGTTCGCGTTGGGTGGGACGACCGCAGCCGAGTCCTACCTCGCCATCGACAAGCTGATCGACGCCGCATCCCGGGCGGGCGCCGACGGCGTGCACCCCGGCTACGGCTTCCTGTCCGAGAACGCCGAGTTCGCGCAGGCCGTCATCGACGCGGGCCTGATCTGGATCGGCCCCACGCCGCAGGCCATCCGCGATCTCGGCGACAAGGTCACCGCCCGGCACATCGCCATGCGCGCGGGCGCCCCGCTGGTGCCCGGCACCAGCGACCCGGTGTCCGGCGCAGAGGAGGTCGTCGCGTTCGCGCAGGAGCACGGCCTGCCGGTCGCGATCAAAGCGGCGTTCGGCGGCGGCGGCCGCGGCATGAAGGTGGCCCGCACGGAGGCGGAGATCCCGGAGCTGTACGAGTCGGCGGTGCGCGAGGCCGTGGCGGCCTTCGGCCGCGGCGAGTGCTTCGTCGAGCGCTACCTGGACAAGCCCCGCCACGTCGAGGCGCAGGTGCTCGCCGACATCCACGGCGGCGTCATCGTCGTCGGCACCCGCGACTGTTCGCTGCAGCGGCGGTTCCAGAAGCTCGTCGAGGAGGCCCCCGCGCCGTTCCTCTCCGACGAGCAGCGCGCCACGATCCACACGTCCGCGAAGGCGATCTGCCGCGCGGCGGGCTACCACGGGGCGGGCACCGTCGAGTTCCTGGTGGGGCAGGACGGGCTGATCTCGTTCCTTGAGGTCAACACCCGGTTGCAGGTTGAGCACCCCGTCTCGGAGGAGACCTCGGGCCTCGACCTCGTGCGCGAGCAGTTCCGCATCGCCGAGGGCCACCCGCTGACCGACACCGAAGATCCGGCGCCGCACGGGCACTCGATCGAGTTCCGCATCAACGGCGAGGACGCAGGCCGGGGTTTCCTGCCCGCGCCGGGCACGGTCACGGCGCTCACGCTGCCGTCCGGGCCGGGGGTGCGGGTCGACGCGGGCGTTGTGGCGGGCTCGGTCATCGGCGGGCAGTTCGACTCGCTGCTGGCCAAGCTGATCGTCACGGGGGCCGACCGCGAGCAGGCGCTGCAACGGGCTCGCCGTGCGTTGGCCGAGTTCCAGGTCGAGGGCATGGCCACGGTGCTGCCGTTCCATCGGCTGGTGGTGAAGGACCCGGCGTTCGCGTCGGACGAGTTCACCGTGCACACCCGCTGGATCGAGACCGAGTGGAACAACACCGTCGCGCCGTTCTCCGGTGGTGGCGATGCTGCGGACGAGGAGTCGCGCCAGACCGTGGTGGTCGAGGTCGGTGGACGTCGGCTCGAGGTCTCGTTTCCCGGGGCGTTCGCGTTCGGCGGCGGCCCCGCCTCCGCCAAGGCCGCCGCTCCGCGACGACGCAGCGGCTCCGCGAGCTCAGCCGTGTCCGGCGATGCGGTCACCGCTCCGATGCAAGGCACGATCATCAAGGTCGCGGTGTCCGACGGCGACACGGTGGCACCGGGCGACCTCGTCGTTGTGCTCGAGGCGATGAAGATGGAGAACCCGGTCACCGCACACAAGGCGGGCACGATCACGGGGTTGGCCGCTGCGCAGGGCAACTCCGTCACGCAGGGCGCGGTGCTCTGCGAGATCAAGGACTAGTCGCCGGGCTCGTGCGCGGAAAGCGTGGCCAGAGCATTGCTTTCCGCGCACAGGCTTTTCACCCGGGGCGTGGACGCAGCCCGTCCACGAGCAGGTCCAACATGCGTCCGACCTGCGCAGGCGTCCCCGCCGCGATGAGAACACCGGCGAGGCTCGCGACCACGTCCTCGGCGGGGACGTCGCCGCGCAGGCTGCCTGCGGCCGCGCCCGCGTCGAGCAGGGTCTGAATGGCTACGGTCAGAAGCTCGCGGGTCTGCGCCGACGTGACAGCGCCCGAGGCGATCACCGCGCGCAGCGCCTCGGCCATGCCCCGTTTGGTCGCCACGAACTCGGCGTAGCGGCCCATCCACGACCGGAGCGCCACATCGGGGGGCAAGGCGGCCCGCAGCTCGTCGGCATCGCTGCACAGACCGGCCAGCTCGCTCCGATAGACGGCCTCGACCAGGGCCTCCCTGGACGGGAAGTGGCGATACAGCGTGCCGATGCCCACCCCGGCATCCCTCGCGATCGTCTTTTCCGCTCGGCTCGGCGTTCACGGCGAGGCAGAAGGTCACCGAGCATCCCGCGGTGATCGCCGCGGCGGCCGCGCTGGAGGTGACCCCTGCGCAGGTCGGCCTGGCCTGGTTGCTGGCGCATGACCCCCACACGCTGCTCATCCCGGGCACGACCAGCACCGCGCACCTGGCGGAGAACGTCGCCGCGGCTGATATCCACCTCGACGCCGCGACGATGGCCACCCTCGACGACCTGGCCGCCGTCGCGAGCTGAGGCCGTCTACTGGTCGGTCCGCATGCTCAGTCGAGATCGCTGTGGCGCATCAGCTGCCTGGCCGCCTCCGTGATCGAGCCGGACAGCGACGGGTAGACCGAGAAGGTGTGGGCGAGGTCGGCCACCGTCAGCCCGTTCTGCACGGCCAGGGCGATCGGCAGGATCAGCTCGCTGGCCACCGGCGCCACCACGACACCGCCGATGACGACCCCGGTGGCCGGACGGCAGAACAGCTTCACGAAGCCACGCCGCAGACCCTGCATCTTCGCCCGCGGGTTCGTCGAGAGCGGCATCATGATCGTCCGGGCGGGCACCTCCCCCGCGTCGATCGCCCGCTGGCTGATGCCGACCGTCGCGATCTCCGGATGGGTGAACACGGCCGCGGCGACGGTCTTCAGCTTGATCGGCGCGACACCCTCGCCCAGCGCGTGCCACATCGCGATCCGCCCCTGCATGGCGGCGACGGAGGCGAGCATCAGCACGCCGGTGCAGTCGCCCGCCGCGTAGACGCCGGGAACCGACGTGCGCGACACCCGGTCGACCGGGATGAACCCACCCCGGCCCCGCTCGATGCCGACCTTCTCCAGCGCCAGATCAGCGGTGTTGGGCACCGAGCCGACCGTCATCAGCGCGTGCGATCCGCTGACCGTCTGCCCGTCGGCGAGGGTGACGACCACGCCGTCTCCGTCGCGGCGCACCGACTCCGCGCGGGCCTGCGCGAGAATCTGCACACCACGCTCGGTGAACACGTCCTGCAGAACGGCGGCGGCGTCGGCGTCCTCGCCGGGCAGCACGCGGTCGCGGCTGGACACCAGCGTGACCCTGGCGCCCATCTCGACGTAGGCCGACACGAACTCCGCGCCGGTGACGCCGGAACCGACGACGATCAGATGCTCGGGCAGCTCGGTGAGGTCATAGAGCTGGCGCCAGGTCAGGATGCGCTCCCCGTCGGGCTTGGCGTCGTCGAGCACGCGGGGGGTGGCGCCCGTGGCGATGAGCACAATGTCGGCGGGGAGGGTCTCTCCGCCCCCTTCCGCCGGGCGGACCTCGACGGCGTGCAGCCCACGCGCGCTCGGCTCGTCGGCGAACGCGGCAGTGCCCCGGATGATCCGGACGCCCTCGCGCTCCACCCGGGCTCGCACGTCGGCCGACTGCGCCATGGCGAGGCTGGTGACGCGGGCGTTCACCCGCGGCAGGTCGACGCCCATCGCGTCACGGCCTGCGGTCAGCCCCAGCTCGGGGGCACGGCTGAGCTCGACCCGCACGCCCGCCGAGGCGATGAGGGTCTTGGACGGGACGCAGTCGTCGAGCACACAGGCCCCGCCCATGCCGTCGCGTTCGACGACGGTGACGTCGCCGCCGTGCTGGGCCGCCACGAGCGCCGCCTCGTATCCCGCGGGGCCGCCGCCCATGATCACGATGCGGGTCACCGAACGCAGCCTTCCCCTCGTCGCTCGCCGAGTTCCCCGATCACGGTACGCGGCGGGTGTGCCTCTACTCTGGTGCGGTGCCGCTGTACGCCGCCTACGGGTCGAACATGGATCCGGCTCAGATGAAGGAGCGCGCCCCACACTCGCCCATGGCGGGCACGGGGTGGCTTCAGGGATGGCGGCTGACGTTCGGCGGCGAGGACTTCGCCTGGGAAGGTGCGCTCTCCACCGTTGTCGAGGAGGAGGGCGAACAGGTCTTCGTCGTCCTCTACGACGTGCCCGACCACGACTCGGCCGGGCTCGACCGCTGGGAGGGGGGCGAGCTGGGCCTGCACAAGAAGCTGCGGCTGCGCGTCCACACCCTGGAGGGCGACGTCCTGGCGTACATCTATGTACTAGACGCGTACGAGGGGGGCGAGCCCAGCGCCCGGTATCTCGGAGTGATCGCCGATGCAGCCGAGCAGGCGGGTGCCCCCGACGACTACGTGGCCGCGCTGCGTAGCCGCCCGAGCCGGAAGTCCGTCTGACGCCCTGCGGCGAGTCCGGCACCCCACCCCGGCGAGTCCAGCGATTCCCGACGGTGAGTCCGGCACCCCGCCCCGGTGAGTCGGCCGATTCGTCTCGGCGAGTTCGCTGAATCACCACGTGTAGCCACGCTTGGCGAAGGCGGCCCGCAGCTCGGTCACGAGCTGACGGACGTCGCGCAGGCCGTCGACGTCGACTCGGATGACGATCCACCCGTGACGCCGCAGTTCGGTTGCGCGCGCTTCGTCCGCGACCTTCCGGCCTGCATGAGTCTCCCATCCGTCGTACTCGATACAGATGCGCGCCGAAGGCCATGCGAGATCGAGGCGGACGATCTCCCGGCCATCAGGGGTGGCGATCACCCAGTTCACCTCCGGCAGCGGGACGCCGTTCTCGACGAGCATCAGGCGGAGCCAGCTCTCCGGAGGGGACTCGGCCCGACCGGACCCGAGATCGAGCAGGCCACGAGCTTGGACGGTGCCGCGGATGTCCGGCCGGTGCTCCAACCGGTCCGCGACAGCCTTGCGGAAAGTGTCCTGGGCTTCACCGGCCCGGCGGAGAGCCTGGTCGAGCACGGCCAGCGCGTCCGGCGCCCGCCCCCGGCAAGGCAGCAGGCACAGGAGATCCGCGATCACGCGGTCGAGCGCGAGCACACGGAGGCCGTCGATCGTCTGGACGTCGTCGGGAATGCCGCGGCCGTGGTGTACGACAAGCCCCCCGCGGCTGTGGATCTCGCGACCATAGGGGACGAGAACGTGGGTCTTGGGTGAGGCGACGCACCCGCAGCCGTGCAGCTGCGCAGCTGTCGCACCACAGAGTGCGGCACGCGGACCGGCGGACAGCTGCGCTGCGGCGGAGCGGGTGAGCGGATCCAGCAGGCGGGCGACCTCCACCACGGTGCCGGTCCACAGCGGAACCACCTCACCGCTGCGGACGGCTGCCTCAACCCTGCGGCGACCGAGGAGTTCAACGAGGTCGGCGCGCCGATGAGCGCCATGTAAACCGGGGACCGGGAGAGCCATGCCGTCCACCCTGTGCCCCGGCAAGGCGGTCCGAGAGAGGTCTGCCGGATCTGTGGACAGACAGGGGCCGATGTGGACAACCCGCGGCGGCGTCGCGCACCGACGTAGCGATTCGGCGGACTCAGCGGGGTGGAATTCGTTGATCGCCGATCGCGCCTCGCTCGCCGCGCACAAACAGCGGACTCGCCGTGGCGGAGCGGGCGACTCGCCGTGGCGGAGCGGGCGACTCGCCGTGGCGGAGCGGGCGACTCGCCGTGGCGGAGCGGGCGACTCGCCGTGGCGGGGTGGGCGACTCGCCGGGGCGGGGTGGGCGACTCGCCGGGGTGGGGTGGGCGACTCACCTGTGTGGGGGGTCAGGCCAGGGCGGACAGCGCTGCGCGGGTGAGGACGCGCACGCCGAACGGCAGAGCGCGCTCGTCCAAGTCGAACGTCGGCTGGTGGATGTCCCGCATCGGCCCGCTGCCCGACCACACGCCGAGCCGCGCCATGGCGCCGGGCACGTGTTCCAGGTACCACGCGAAGTCTTCGCCCCCGCTGGACTGCTCGGTGCCTGCCGAGGCCTCGGGGCCGCCGATCGTCAGCGCGGCCTCGGCCAGCATCCCCGAGCAGACGGCCTCGTTCACCACCGGTGGCACGCCGCGGGTGTGGTCGAGGGAGTAGCCGACGCCGAGCGGGGCGAGGATCGCGGCCACGAGGGTGCGCACCTTGTCTTCCAGTTCACCCCAGGTGGCGTGGTCGGCGGTGCGCAGTGTGCCGCGCAGGACGCCGTGCTGCGGGATCGCGTTGGCTGCCTCACCGGCGTGCACCGCGCCCCAGACCAGCACGGTGCCCGAGCGCGGGTCGACCTGCCGCGTCAACAGCAGCGGCAGCTGGGTGATCAGAAGGCCGATGGCCGCGACCAGGTCGGCGGTCAGGTGCGGGCGAGCGGTGTGGCCGCCCGGGGAGGTGAGCCGGACCTCCAGCACGTCGCACGCGGACGTGATCGGCCCGATGCGGGTACCGAGCCGTCCCACCTCAAGGCGCGGGTCGCAGTGCAGCGCGAAGATCCGCTCGACGCCCTGCATCGCGCCGTCGGCGACGACCTCCATCGCGCCGCCGGGCTGGATCTCCTCGGCGGGCTGGAAGATCAGCCGCACGCGGCCGGGCAGCGCAGGCGCGGACGCGAGCGCGAGGCCCGCGCCGAGCAGGATGGCGGTGTGCGCGTCGTGCCCGCATGCGTGCATCACGCCGTCGACCGTCGAGGCGAACGGCAGGCCCGTGTCCTCCTGCAGCGGGAGCGCATCGAGATCGGCTCGCAGGGCGACGCACCTCTCGCCGCGGCCGATGTCGCAGACCAGTCCGGCGCCGTCGGGCAGCGTGCGCGGCTCGAGGCCTGCGGCCATCAGCGCCCCGGCGACAAACGCGGTGCTCCGGATCTCCTCACGGCCGAGCTCGGGCATCGCGTGCAAGGACCGCCGCCAGCCGACGAGCGTGCCCGCGTGGGCAGCCAGCCAGCTATCGAGCCAGGCAGGCCCGGTGCCTGCGCCGGAGTCAGCGGGCGCGGCCATGGGCAGGATGTCGCGGTGCTCATCCAGCACGGTCATCGGGCACCTGCAGCCGAGGTGCCCGGTGTGCCGGACGCAATGCTGTCGTACATATCTCCATGGTGCTCACCCGGACGGCGGTGTTCCAAGTCGAATTCCGCCCCGGACGGGTTGACTCGCTGAGGGGTCGCCCGCCTGCTGCGGGCGGACGCCATGCGACAGTCGGACGGGCGGGCGGTACTGCGGTGAGCGGAAGAGTCCGCCGCTCGGCGCAGCCGTCGGGTGATCGTCACATCTGTCATGAGGACGGAATACCCGTCGGCGATACGACGAAGGCCCATTTTGCCAGAAGGGGGGCTGCCCACCGTCGGTGGCCCTCCTCTCGTCAGAATGGAGACGTGCCGGGCACCGACAACGACCAGGAGCGCCGCGTTGGCGGGCGCTACCGGCTGTCCGGGCAGCTCGGCAGCGGCGCGATGGGCACGGTCTGGTCGGGCTACGACGACGTGCTGCAGCGCCGTGTCGCGATCAAGGAGCTGAAAGTCCCGCCAGGCGTGCCCGAGCAGGAAGCCCTTGACCTGCGCGAACGCATCATGCGGGAGGCGCGCGCGCTCGGCGGGCTCTCACATCCGAACGTCATCACGGTGTTCGACGTCGTCGTCGACGACGGCCAGCCGGTGGTCGTACTGGAGCTGGTGCCCTCACGCAACCTCGCCACGATGATCAGCGAGAATGGCGCGCTCACTCCCGCGCAGGCCGCGGTCGTCGGCTACGCCACCGCAGGCGGCCTGCGTGCCGCGCACCGCAGCGGCATCACACATCGTGACGTCAAGCCGGGCAACGTCCTCATCGCCGACGACGGACGCGTCAAGCTCACCGACTTCGGCATCGCGCGCAACGTCGCGGACGCACCCATGACCAGCGTGGGCCTCGTGCTCGGCTCGCCCGCGTACATCGCGCCCGAGGTGGCGGCCGGTCAGCCCGTCACACCCGCCGCCGACCTGTGGGGGCTCGGCGCGACGCTCTTCGCGGCGGTCGAGGGCCGCCCGCCCTATGACGTGCACGGCGACCCGGTGTCGACGATCACCGAGGTCGTCGACGGCGAGGTGCCGCGGCCCCGGGGCTCGGGCCCGGTCGTCGACGTCATCACGGCGTTGATGGTCAAGGACCCGGCACGGCGGATGCCGCTCGACGAGGTGCGCCAGCGCTTGCGCCCGCTCATCGAAGACCCCGACGACCCGACCTACCCCGGCTCACCCGACGCTCCGACGATGGAGGCCGTGGCGATCTCCCGGCCGCCCTACGCTGCCGTCGCCGCCCCGTCGCGACGCTCCGTCACCGGCTCCGTGCGCTTCCCGACATCCGCCCCGCGCCACCCCGTGCCTCTCGCCGCCGATCCCGGTCCGCTTCCGGGCCGACCCGGCCGTCGTCTGACCGAGGCTTCCGTCCCTACCCGCGCGCCGCAGGAGTCGTCACACTGGGCAGCCGCCGGGCTCGTCGCCGCCGGGGCGGCTGTCGTGCTGGCCGGAGCATTCGGCGGCTGGTCGATCACCCGGTCGCTCGGCGGCCAGTCGCCGTGGACGGCGCAGAACGTCACGACGGTCGGCGCTCCCACCCAGCTCGACCGCGACCCCCTCGGCTTCACCATCCCCGTGCCCATCGGGTGGGGGCGCTATCCCCATGCGCCCGCGAACGGCCTGCCGTCGGTGAGCTTCGTCAGCGGCAACGGCATCGAAGAGCTGACCGTCGCGGGCGTGGCCAAGGCCACCGACGGCCAGGACGTGCCGGGAGCCCAGATCATCGACGGCCCGACGCCCGCGGCAGGCGGGCCGCCCGGCACGGAGACGCTGTCGTATCGGACCGACGCCCGCACGTCATGGCGCACGATCGTGCCCAGCGATGGCACGACGTGGGTGATCACGTTGACGGTGCCGAGTTCGGCCGCAGGCTCGGCGTCGGCCGAGCTGTTCCGCTATCTCTCTGGGGAGTTCTCCGCGTCGGCCACGTGATCGGCGGCGAAGGCGGTGTCCGCGATCGGAGTCCCGTCGCGGCTGCGCCCGGGGCCTGGGCCGTGTCTAGGCTGCCGCGCATGAGCTCCCCAGCTGCGGCAGCCGCCGCCGTCATCGCCGAGCGGACCGGCGTCGCCACCCACGACGTCGCCGTGGTGCTGGGATCGGGATGGCGGCCCGCCGCCGACGTCATCGGCCCACCGGAGCAGGAAATCCCGATGGCGGAGCTGCCCGGCTTCCGCCCGCCGACCGTCGACGGGCACGGCGGCACGATCCGCTCGGTCCGGGTCGGCGAGCGGCGGGTGCTGGTGCTGTTGGGCCGCACCCACCTGTACGAGGGTCACGGGACGGCGCAGGTCGCGCACGGCGTGCGGGCCGCGGCGGCGGCAGGCTGCCGGACGGTCGTGCTCACCAACGCGGCAGGCGGCATCCGGGAGGGCTTGCGGGTCGGCGAGCCGGTGGTGGTCTCCGACCAGCTCAACCTGACCGCCGCGTCCCCGCTGGTGGGTCCGCGGTTCGTCGACCTGACCGATCTGTACTCCCCCGCCCTGCGCGCACGGGCCCACGCGATCGACCCGACGCTCGCCGAGGGTGTGTACGCCGGGCTGCCCGGACCGCACTTCGAGACCCCCGCCGAGATCCGGATGCTGCGCGGCATGGGCGCCGACCTGGTGGGGATGTCGACGGTGCTGGAGGCGATCGCGGCGCGCGCCGAGGGCGTCGACGTGTTCGGGCTGTCGCTGGTGACCAACCTCGCCGCGGGGATCACCGGCGAGCCGCTCGACCACAAGGAGGTGCTCGCCGCGGGCGCCGCGTCGGCCGGGCGGATGGGCGCGCTGCTGCGGGAGCTGGTGGCGTGAGGGTCGGGGTTGTGCAGCAGGGTGACACCGCTGCGACTGAGTCGCAGCAGGGTCACCCTGCTGAAATCGCACCCCCGACCGCACAGACGCAGGCGGAGCCATGCTGACGCCCGCCCTCCGTGACGCCGCGATGCGCTGGATTGCCGACGACCCCGATCCCGCGGCGCGCGAGGAGCTCACCCGCATCCTCGCGGGCGCGATGGCAGGCACCGCCGGTGCGGTCGACGAGCTCGCCGACCGCATGGCGGGCCCGCTGCGCTTCGGCACGGCCGGGCTGCGGGGGCCGGTGCGGGCCGGGCCGTCGGGCATGAACGTCGCCGTCGTGCGCCGCGCGACCGCCGGGCTCGCCGCCTGGCTCTCGCGCGGCGGACAACGTGCCGGACAGGACGGCGGGGCGGGCGGCAGTTCGGGCGGCGGGCAGGGCGGCGGGCAGGGCGGCGGGCAGGGCGGCGGGCAGGGCGGCGGGCAGGGCGGCGGGCAGGGCGGCGGGCAGGGTGGCGGGCAGCGCGGCACCGTGGTCGTCGGCCGGGACGCCCGCCACGGCTCGGCCGCCTTCGCCACCGCCGCCGCCGAGGTGCTCGCGGGGGCCGGGTTCACGGTGCACGCTCTCCCGCAGGCCCTGCCCACCCCCGTGCTCGCGTTCGCCGTGCGCGAGCTGGGCGCGGTGGCGGGCGTGCAGATCACGGCGTCGCACAACCCGCCCGCCGACAACGGCTACAAGGTCTACCTCGCCGACGGCGCCCAGCTCGCACCGCCGTCGGACGCCGAGATCGAGGCGGCCATCACCGCCGCACCCCCGGCGATCTCGGTGCCGACCTCGCCGCGGGTGACGACGTCGGACGTCGGCGACTCGCCGGTTGTGGCGGCCTACCTCGACCGGGTGGGCAGGCTCCCCCGCGGCACGGCGCGCGACCTGCGTGTCGCGCTCACCCCCATGCACGGGGTCGGCGGCGAGACGGCCGTGCATGCGCTGCGCCGGGCCGGGTTCACCGACGTGCACGTCGTCGCGGCGCAGGCGGTGCCCGATCCCGACTTCCCGACGGTCGCGTTCCCCAACCCCGAGGAGCCCGGCGCGACCGACCTGCTGTTGGCGCTGGCCGCCGAGGTCGGTGCCGACCTCGCGATCGCACTCGACCCCGACGCCGACCGCTGCGCGCTGGCCGTGCCCGGGACGCCGTGGCGGCAGCTCACCGGTGACGAGACGGGCGTCCTGCTGGGCGACCACCTGCTGCGCAGCGGCGGTTACGACGATCCGCTGGTCGCGACGACCGTCGTCTCCTCTTCGATGCTCCGCGCGGTCGCCGCCGCGCGTGGGGCGCGCTACGCCGAGACGCTCACCGGGTTCAAGTGGATCGTCCGCGGTGGCCCCGGCCTGGTGTACGGCTACGAGGAGGCGCTCGGCTACTGCGTCGACCCCGACGCGGTGCGCGACAAAGACGGCATCGCCGCCGCGGTGCTCGCCTGCGACCTGGCCGCGACCCTCAAGGCGGCAGGTCGGGGCCTCCCCGACCGGCTCGACGAGCTCGCCCGCGCCCACGGTGTGCATGCGACCGCCGGGATGTCGCTGCGGATGGCACCCTCGGCGCGCGACGCGGTCGTCGAGCGGCTGCGCAGCGCCCCACCTGCCGGGTGGGCGGCCCAATGCCCGGCGCCGGACGTGCTCGTGCTGCGTCGGTCGGGCGAGCGGCTGGTCGTCCGCCCGTCGGGCACCGAGCCGAAGCTCAAGGCCTACCTCGAGGTCGTCGAGCCATCGGTCGACGACGTGGCCGCGGCCCGGGACCGCGCCGCCACCCGCATGGCGAACCTGCGCGCGGAGGTCGAGACGCTGTTGGCAGGCGCAGGCTGAGCAGCGACGCGGCGCACATACCGCCGCTGCGCGCCAACGTCGACCGTCGCCGCGATCAGGGGCGGGCCACTATCCGGGCCGATCGGCACGGGCCGGCAGCATGTCCGCGTGGCCCGGCTGCTGATCGTGCACCACACGCCGTCCCCCGCGATGGCCGAGCTGCTCGATGCGGCGGTGACGGGCGCGCGGGACCCGGAGATCACCGGCGTCGAGGTCGTCCGGCGGGCGGCGCTCCGCGCGGGACCGGCCGACGTGTTGGCCGCCGACGCCGTCCTTCTCGGCACTCCGGCGAACATCGGGTACATGTCGGGGGCCTTGAAGCACTTCTTCGACGTCATCTATTACCCGTGCGCCGATGACACCCGCGGCCTCCCCTACGGCCTCTACGTGCACGGCAACCTCGATGTGGCGGGCGCGATCACCGCCGTCGAGACGATCACGGGCGGGCTGGGCTGGCGCCGGGTGGCTGCCCCCGTCGAGGTCCGCGGCACCCCGGACGCCGCGGCCAAGGCGGCCTGCGCCGAGCTGGCCGCCACCCTCGCCGCGACCGTTATGGACTGATCCGCCTCCCCACGCGCCGTAGGGCGCCACTGACTCGATCGTGGCAGATGGGCGCGGGTTAACCTGCGGCATGGCTCGCCCGAAGGTCCATGACGAGAAGCTGCGGGCTCGCCTTCTGGAGCGCGCCGGGTCCCTCATCTCGGAGGGCGGATCCGGCGCGCTGAGCCTGCGCATTCTCGCTCGCGACTGTGAAACCTCGACGACCGCCGTCTACGCGTTGTTCGGCGGCAAGAACGGCCTGGTCACCGCGTTGTTCGACGAGGCGTTCCAGCAGCTCGACCGCCGGATGTCCAGTCTGTACGCCAGCGGGGACGCGCTGGAGGATGTCGTGCGCACCGCGCTCGCCTACCGCGACAACGCGCTCGACGACCCTCACCTGTTCGCGCTGATGTTCGCGGGCCCGACACTGCTGTCGGCCGAAGCCCTCAGCCGGACCGTGGCAGGCGCCGCGTTGGGCCCGTTGCGCGGGGCCGTCGACCGGGCCGTGGAGGAGAAGGCGCTGCGTCCTGACACCGAGCGGGCCGTCCTGGCCCTGACACTGTGGACGACTGTCCACGGATGGGTGTCGTTGCAGCTGCGGGGTTTCCTTCCGCCGGGCGCTGACGGGCGGCTCGACGGGGCTGTGCGCGCATTGCTCGAGAGCTGGCGCCCACAGCGCGCCTGAACCGCCAGGGTGAGGCGCCCGACAGGGTGAGGCGCCCGCCAGGGTGAGGCGCCCGACAGGTGAGTCCGGCGTCTCACCACGTCGAGTTGGCCGAACGTGCCCGCCGCCGGGAACCCCATGGCGTCGATCACGGCCCGGGTGGGCTGCTACACCGCGCCGAAAAGCCGGTCCCCCGCATCACCGAGGCCCGGCACGATGTAGGCGGAGTCGTTGAGCCGCTCGTCGATGCTCGCGGTGACGACCCGCACCGGAAGGCCGCTGTCCCGCAGACGGGCGATGCCCTCGGGCGCGGCGAGCACACAGATCGCCGTGACGTCGGCAGCATCGCGCTCGACCAACAGCCCGATCGTGTGCGCCATCGACCCACCGGTGGCCAGCATCGGGTCGAGCACGAACACCGGACGCCCGGCGAGCGTCTCGGGAAGCGACTCCATGTAGGGCATGGGCTCGTGCGTCTCCTCGTCGCGGGCGATGCCGACGAACCCCGTCTGGGCCTCGGGCATCAGCGCCTGCGCGGCATCGACCATGCCAAGGCCCGCCCGCAGCACGGGCACCAGCAGCGGCGGGTTGGCCAGCCGGTACCCGATGGTGCGCGCGACCGGCGTGTGCAGCGGCGCTGTCACCTCCGCCGCTCCACGGGTGGCCTCGTAGATCAGCATGAGGGTGAGGTCACGGAGTGCGGCCCGGAAGGTGGCGTTGTCGGTGCGGGCGTCCCGCATCGTCGACAGCCGCGCTCTGGCCAGAGGGTGATCGACAACCCGGACGTCCACGGACGCAGGCTAGCCGGTCCCCCGCGCGCCCTCGCGCTCCAGCACGCGGGGTGGGGGCGGCGGGATCCACGGCCTGCCGAGGGCCTGGCGAAGGCGCTCTAAGGTGCCTTCCTGTGCTCATCCGGGACGCGACCGCCGACGACTGGGCGGCGATCTGGCCGTTCCTGCGTGCCATCGTGCGGTCGGGCGAGACCTACACGTGGCCCCGCGACATCGACGAGGACGCCGCGCGCGCGATCTGGATGGCCCCGCCGCCGGTGCGCACACTCGTCGCCGCCGACGGGGAGACGGTGCTGGGCACCGCCAAGGTCGCGCCAAACCAGCCGGGGCCGGGCGCGCACGTGGCCAACGCGAGCTTCATGGTCGATCCGGCGCACGCGGGCGAGGGCGTCGGACGGGCGCTGGGCGTGGCCGTCCTGGACCGCGCCCGCGCGGAGGGCTTCCGCGCGATGCAGTTCAACGCCGTGGTCGAGACGAACACCGCGGCCGTGCGGCTGTGGGGCGACCTGGGCTTCACGGTGCTCGCGACGGTTCCGGAGGCGTTCCACCACCCCACCCTGGGCTACGTCGGCCTGCACGTGATGCACCGCCTGCTGTAGCGACGCCCCGTCCGCGCGTCCCGGCCGCCTGTCCCGGCCGCCTGTCCCGAGCGCCTGTCACTGCTGCGGCAGTGGCGGCTGCCACCACCACGGCTCCTCGGTCCCCTCGACCGACACCACCCATTTCACCCACCAGAACCCGCGTCTGCCGGGCACGACGAGGCGCACCGGGCCGCCGTGCCCGTCGGTCAGCGGCTGACCGCCCGCGTGGGTGGCCAGCAAGACGTCCGCAGCCTCCGAGGAGGGTAGGCGGCGGCGGTATCCGGTCGCCGACACAACATCCAATGTCGCGGTCCCCTGCAGGTCGAGGTCGGCAAGCCGCACACCACGCCACTGCTGTTCGGCCCACCAGCCCCCGGTGCAGTCGATCACCGCGCGGACCGTCGTCTGAGGCAGCGCGGCCAGTGCGGCGAGATCCAGAGTGCGGTCGGGCAGCCGCAGCCGCCATTCCGTAGCGTCGAGCCGCAGCACCGGATCGAACAGCCACTGCGTGACAGGCATGGCCGCCGCGTCGACCTGATGCGAGCCGGTGAACCTCCGCAGCCGCCCGGGCGCCACCGTCCACAGCACCAGCGCGCCCGCGACGACCGCCGCTCCCTTCAGACCGGCCCGACGATCGAGGTCGACCCGGCGCACGAGTGGCCAACGCCGATGCCGGTACGGGAGAATGTGCCCGGCCAAGACGGCGGCGGCGAACAGTGCCGCACCGACATGGATCTGCATCGGCAGGAGTCCCAGCACCGGGGCGAACCCGCGGAGCGCATGCAGCAACCCGCCGACGACAGTGCCCAGGACCAGTACGGACAACGCACAACTGACCACCTTGCGTGATCGTCCACTTCTGCGCATGCCACGACGGATGATCGGGATCTTCGCTGGGATGAGCACGAGCAGGCCCAATCCAGACGCTCCATGAACCGCCACCACGACGGTCGCGAGCGGCGCCGAACCGAGCGTGAACGCCACGAAGCCGCTCAGCACGGCAATCACGAACAGTGCCAGGATCGTCACGTTGACCGACCGCGTCAGCCGATCCATGCGCTCACCGTCTCGAAATCAGCACTTTCCGTGGCCAGCAGCCATTTTCACCCTGGCCCGAACGGGTGGTCTGGCATAAACATTGTCACGCCCAACGCCCCGGTGACGCTGTACTTATGACCAGGAGGTGATCCGGTGCCGGACTACCCGACTTCTGACGACGCGACCCTCGTCGCCGCCGCCGAGAAGCTCACGCAGTGCGACGGATACGTCGTGATCGCTGTCGACCCCCAGACGGGCGAGGTCGACGCCCATGGGCCTTTCGACGGGATCACTGCCACGATCAAAGCCGACCAGTTGCGTCGCGACTTCGATCGCGGCGGACTTGAGGACGTCACAGTGGGCGTGGTTCGGTTGCACAGCACCACCTGAGCCGCGGCCGGGGCCGCATTGTTCGGGACGACGCCCTCAGTTGAGGGAGCGGACCACCTCGCGGCAGAACTCAGCCGCTTGCTCGCCGAGCAGTGCCACCTCCAGCAGCTGGTCGAGCCCGGCGAGTAGCGGGCCACTGCTGCGGGCTCGGTGAGCTGGACATCGCCTGCCACTGTCTCGACAACCACCAAGTCCCGGTCACGTAGCTCCTGCCACGCGGAGTCGCCCTGTCCGGCGCGGCGGCTTGGCGAGGCGGCCGACCGGAGTGCAGCCTGCGCCCCACAGATCATGGAACGGCGTGCGCAGCCAGATCCTGATCGACTCGGCGGGTGTTCGCACCTCATGGTTGTGTCCAGCGCCTTCGCGTGCGCCTCGGGGCGATCACCAGGCGAGTGACCCGCGTTAGAGCGCCCGGCACATGAGGCACGTGGCGTGGCGGGCCAGGGTCTTCGCAGGGTCCGCTGTCGCTTCGCAGGGTCTGTGGACCCTGCGAGGTGCATGCGCGGTCTGCGAAGTGGCCCTGGTTGGCGGCGACCCGACGTGGCGGACGTGGCCGGGGGATGGTCGTGGCGTGATCGCGGGAGGCTCGTCACGTCTGTTGAGCCGGTGATCGCCTGCAGTGGTGCCAGAGGTGCGCCAGTGCCCTTGCGGCACCACTTTCGCCGATCATGCGCGGCCAACCGTCAATTGCCGGGCGCGCTCCTAGACTCGCCGTATGACCACCACCGTCCCGGCGCCGCTTGCCGACGTGGTGTGCGACGAGACGTCGCTGCGGCGCTACCTACACGGGCTGCCGGGTGTCGACCAGGTCGGGCTGGAGCGCCGCTCGGCCGTCCTTGCCACCCGTTCCATCAAGGCGGCCGCCAAGCTCCAGGCGATCGACATGGCCGTCTCCATGATCGATCTGACTACGCTGGAGGGCGCCGACACCCCGGGGCGGGTCCGGTCGCTGTGCGCTCAGGCGATGCGGCCTGATCCTGACCATCCCGACGTCCCGCCCGTCGCCGCGGTCTGCGTGTACCCCGACCTCGCAGGTGTGGCGGTCGAGCGGCTCGCGGGCTCCGGAGTGGTCGTCGCGGCCGTGGCGACGGCGTTTCCTTCCGGTCGCTCGTCGCTGCCGGTCAAGCTGGCCGACACCGCGCTGGCCGTCGACGCGGGTGCGGGCGAGATCGACATGGTGATCGACCGGGGCGCCTTCCTCACGGGTCGCTACGGCCAGGTGCACGACGAG
Organism: uncultured Actinomycetota bacterium; assembly: GCA_963826705.1. GTDB lineage: Bacteria > Actinomycetota > Actinomycetes > Mycobacteriales > Pseudonocardiaceae > Pseudonocardia. Next base: position 329,701 of record CAWGYF010000012.1, on the reverse strand, counting down.
ATCGTCGCGGTCAAGCAGGCCTGCGGACGTGCGCGCCTCAAGGTCATCCTGGAGACCGGCGAGCTCTCGGGCTACGACGACGTGCGCCGTGCGTCGTGGCTCGCGCTCCTCGCGGGCGCCGACGTGATCAAGACCTCGACCGGGAAGATCTCCCCCGCCGCGACCCTGCCGGTCGTCCAGGTCATGCTGCAGGCCGTGCGCGACTGGCACCGGACAACCGGCGAGCACCGCGGCGTCAAGGCGGCGGGCGGGATCCGCACGGCCAAGGACGCGGTGCGCCATCTCGTCGCCGTCAACGAGGTGGCCGGGCCCGCGTGGCTCACCCCCGATCTCTTCCGCTTCGGCGCCTCGTCCCTCCTGAACGACCTGTTGCGCCAGCGCCGCGCCCAGACCGAGGGGCACTACGCAGCCGCCCGGTACATCGGGACCGCCTGACGTGCAGGCAGGGACATCCACCCGCAACGCAGCCACGGGCTTGGCCGGGTGGGAGAAACAGACAGGGACATCCACTCGCAACGCGACCACCGGCTTGGCCGGGTGGGAGAAGCAGACATGACCGCATGGACCTACGCGCCTGCGCCCGAGTCCGCCGCGCTCGCGAACCTGCAGCCCACCTACCGGCCGTTCATCGACGGGCAGTTCGTCGACGGCGAGGGCAAGCCGCTGAAGACGCTCAACCCGGCCACCGAGGAGGTGCTCGCCGAGGTCGGCACGGCCGGGACGGAGGACGTGAACCGCGCCGTGGCCGCCGCCCGCCGCGCCTACGACACGACGTGGGGGCCGATGCCGGGCGCGGAGCGGGCCAAGTACCTCTTCCGCGTCGCGCGGATCGTCGCCGAGCGGGCGCGCGAACTGGCCGTGCTGGAGACGCTCGACAACGGCAAGCCGATCCGCGAGTCGCGCGACGTCGACGTGCCGACGGCCGCGGCGCACCTCTTCCACCACGCAGGCTGGGCCGACAAGCTCAAGTACGCGGGGCTCGGCCCGTCCCCCCGCCCGCTCGGTGTGGTCGGCGCGGTGATCCCGTGGAACTTCCCGCTGCTCATGGCGGCGTGGAAGATCGCTCCAGCCCTCGCGACGGGCAACACGATCGTGCTCAAGCCCGCCGAGACCACGCCGCTCACCGCGCTTGTGCTCGCCGAGATCGTCGCCGAGGCCGGGCTGCCGGAGGGCGTGCTCAACGTGCTGCCCGGCGCGGGCGACGTCGGTGCGGCTTTGGTCGGGCACGCGCACGTCGACAAGGTCGCCTTCACCGGGTCCACCGACGTGGGCAAGGAGATCCAGCGTCAGCTCGCGGGCACCCGCAAGCGGCTCACACTCGAGCTGGGCGGCAAGGCGGCCAACATCGTCTACGACGACGCGGCGCTCGACCAGGCGGTGGAGGGCGTCGTCGACGGGATCTTCTTCAACCAGGGCCACGTGTGCTGCGCGGGATCGCGGCTGATCGTGCAGGAGTCGATCGCCGACGAGCTCATGGAGCTGCTGCGCGCGCGGATCACGACGTTGCGCGTCGGCGATCCGCTGGACAAGAACACCGACGTCGGGGCGATCAACTCCCGTGCCCAGCTGGACCGGATCGTCGACCTCGCCGCGGCGGGCGACGCCGAAGGCGCCCAGCGCTGGACCAGCCCGTGCGCACTGCCGGAACGGGGCCTGTTCTTCCCGCCGACCGTGTTCACCGGCGTGGAGCAGACGATGCGGGTGGCCCGCGAGGAGATCTTCGGTCCGGTGCTGTCGGTGCTGACGTTCCGTACGCCGTCCGAGGCCATCGCCAAGGCGAACAACACACCGTACGGGCTGTCCGCCGGGGTGTGGACGGACAAAGGGGCGAAGGCGCTGTGGACCGCCCAGCGGCTGCGCGCCGGTGTCGTCTGGGCCAACACGTTCAACCGGTTCGACCCGACGAGCCCGTTCGGTGGGCTGGGCGAGTCCGGTTTCGGCCGTGAGGGCGGGCGCGCGGGTCTGGCGGCCTACCTCGACGCCTGAAGATCGGCGCGAGCCGTTCACGAGGGCGCTCACGGCCGCACTCCCGTGCGACTCGCCGCGATCATCAGCTCCCGTCGGACCGTCAACGGGATCAGCCTCGGCTCGTGGAGCACCACCTCCTTCGGGAACCGCAGGATCGGTCGCCAGCCCGCCTCGGTGAGGTATGCCTGACGGTTGAGGTCGCGCATCGCACGATGCTGGGTGAGATGCTCGCGGCCGTCGTACTCGACGGCGAGCATGAGGTCGGGATAGGCCATGTCCAGCCAGTAAGGTCCGACCGGGTACCGCAACTCCGGAACGGGCAGCCCCGCGAGCACGATCGCGAGCCGGATCCGCGTCTCCATCGGTGAATCGGCGAGCGGGTTCGCCAGCCGCAGCACCCGCGGCAGCCGCGCCGCCCCCCGCCTGCCCGGATGGCGGTAAGCGCACTGCACGACGTCGCGCGGCGGGAAGCCGAACCGGTGGGCTAGCGCGTCGACCCCGACGACCGCGTCGACGATCGACCCGCGGCAGGCGAGATCCAGCGCCGTGCGCACCGGCGAGGTGACCGTCGTGCCGTCCACCTGCCACCGCTCGTCGAGCGGGACGTCCTCCTCCCGGACAAGCAGACCTGGCGGGGCTCGCCGCCGCCCGGGGACGATCACCTCCGCCGCCGCGTCGAGCGGCCCGCACGACGCGCCCAGGAGCTCGGCCGCCGAGTAGCCACCGAGCACGCCGCGACTGCCGACGAGCACCGCGGCGGCCAGCGACCGCACGACGAGATCGACCTCGACGTCCGAGCGGACGTAGACGTCGGGGAACAACCTGCGAAATCGGGGCCCCCGCAGCACAGCGCGCGTGAGCAAGCCTGCGACAACGGCAGCCGAGCCGCGAAACGGAAGACGATCGTCCATGCGAGATTGGACGATGCCCGGCCGCGCGCGGTTCCACCGGTCGCCAAGATTCCCGCGAACCGCACACCACTGCGCCCGCGGCCGCCTTCGTGTGCGGCTCGCGGCGATCTGCAGCGTCAGCGGTTGAGGCTGATCAACGCCGCGGCGGGGGTCGCGCCCGCGTCGGCCTTGCCCTCGACCGTCGCGAGCTTGCAGCCGCTGGGCAGCTCCATCACCCGCGTGGCGTTGTTGGGCACGTCGAAGTGCTGCTGCGTCATCGGGTGACCCGCCCCGTCGAGCGCGGTGACGCTGTAGGTCGTGTGCCCCCACGTCGAACCGACGGTGATCCAGGCGCGCGCGACGACGATCGAGTCGCCGCCCGCTTCGGCCATGACGGCCGAGCGAAAGGTGCCGTCGGTGCCGATGCTGAGGGGGATGACGGCCACGGGGTCGTCCCTTCTGCCGGTCGAGGGTCCTGGGTAGACGCCGGTGAGCTCCACGAGCGCGAGCGCGGTCATCGCGTCGGCGTCGGCAGGGGTCCCCATGAACTCGTAGTGCATGGAGTCGGCCTTGCCGTTGCGGCCGTCGTTGTTGTAGTTGCCGCCCCACGCGAAGCCGTAGCGGTTCCACAGCAGCGGCATCCACGTGGGCATGTCGGTGCGGCGCGGGAACTGGTAGGGGTTGGCCAGGGAGTTGATGTCGATGGCCAGACCCCAGCTGTGGTTGCTGGCCACGCCCGTGCCCGCGATCGCGCGGCACGCGTAGCCCCAGCACTGACCGGCGCGCAGGAGGTAGCCCCGTCGCTCGGTCTCCCCGAGGAGCAGACCCACCAGCTGGGCGACCCGTCGGTGCACCGACACCCCGACCCCCGAGACCGGGGCGCGCACCACGGCGAGACCGCCGACCCTGGCGCCGTCACAGGAAGGCCAGCCCCCACCCCAGCCCCGCTGCGCCGCGGTGTGCGCGTAGTCGTTCAGATCGATCATCAGGCGTTCCCGGCGTCGATCGCGGCCTGGTCACGCGGAGTGGGCTCCAGCCCCCACGTGGGCGGCGGGACGGCGAGCATCTGCTCGGGCCCGTCCGCGGTGACTCCGGTGACGCGAGGGTTTCCGACCGGGTCCGAATAGACGTATCCGGTGCGCGCAACCGCCGCCGCGACTACGGCGTCGGAGGGTTGGACGCTCGTCATCGCCACCTCCCGGGCTCGCTTTCACCCGAAAGGTAGCGACTTCGACACTTACCGTGTCGAAAGTGCCTCGCCGAGTTTCCGATCGAGTTTGGCGAGCTCCTCGCGCGCACGCTTCTGGATGACGCCGAGGCGTTCGGCCTCCGCGACGGCGGCGGCGCGCAGGGTGCGGCCTTCCAGCTCAGCGGCTTCCCGCATACGGGCGGCGTCGGACTGGGCGTCGCGCCGGATCCGCTCGGCGTCCATCAGCGCTGCCGCGCGAAGGCGCTCGCCTTCCTCGCGACCGGCCTCCAGCTCGGCGCCCACCTGCTGCTCGCGCAAGGCCACGGCGGCTGTCCGCTCGGCGGCCTTCCGGTCGAGCGCGGTGGAGCGCTCGATGAGGTCCTGCTCGACGTCGTGCCGGTGGACCTCGGCGTCGGCCTGGGCCTTGGCGAGCAGCGAGGAGACGTCGGCGGCCGCAGAGGCGCGCATCTCCCGCGCCTCGACCTCGGCGAGCCGCAGGAGGCGCTCGGCGCGGACGCCGAAGCCGCCGATAGAGCCGTTCTCCAGCGCGCGCTCGGCCTGCTCGGCCCGGCTGCGCTCGGCCGCGAGCTGCGCCTCCAGCGTGGCGATGCGGTCAGCCATCGACGGCCCGCGCGGCGTTGGCGTGGGCGACGCGAGCGGGCGTGCGTTGTTCACCGCCATTCACGCTGCTCAGCGCGACGGAGGCGATCGGTGCACATCGGCATGGCTGTCCTTCCGCGGGGGACGAGGGTGGGAGCGGCCCCCCGGGCTGCTCCGCGGCAGTATGGGCAGGCGACACCCACCGCCGCAAGCAGGCGGCAAACGGTCTAGTAGTTCCACGCCAGACGGCCGATCGGCCGCCGCCGGACGATCGCCGCGGCCCCGATGCACTCGAAGAGGTCGGCGAACAAGGGTCCGCGAGCCCTCGGGCGGGGGCCCTCATTCGCCGGGCGCTCTACGCTCGGTGCCGTGAGCCTCTCCCCGCCCGTCGACGGCCGCCTCGGCGTCGCCAAGACCTACAAACTCTATGTCGGCGGCGCGTTCCCGCGGTCGGAGTCGGGCCGCAGCTACCCGGTGATCGATGCGAAGGGCAGGCTGCTCGCCCACGCCGCGCTGGCCTCGCGCAAAGACCTCCGCGACGCGGTGAGTGCGGCCCGTGCGGCGCTCGCGGGATGGTCGGGTGCCACCGCATACAACCGCGGACAGGTGCTCTACCGCGTCGCGGAGATGCTGCAGGCGCGGCACGAGCAGTTCGTCGACGACGTCAGCGCCGCGGAGGGCGTCAGCCGCAAGCGCGCAGGCGCCGCCGTCGACGCCGCGATCGACCGCTGGGTCTGGTACGCGGGCTGGACCGACAAGATCGCGACGGTGCTGGGCTCGGTGAACCCGGTGGCCGGGCCGTTCGTCAACTTCACCACCCCGGTACCCACCGGCGTGGTAGGCGTGCTCGCGCCCGCGTCGTCGTCGCTGCGCGGGCTGGTCGACGTGCTGGCGCCGGTGCTCGCGACCGGCTGCACCGCGGTCGTGGTGGCCTCCCCTTCCCGACCGCTGCCCGCCGTCGGGCTGGGCGAGGTGCTCGCCACCTCCGACGTGCCCGCCGGTGTGGCCAACCTCCTCACCGGACGGGTCGCCGAGCTGGGGCCGTGGCTCGCCGCGCACGCCGACGTCGACGGGCTGGACCTCGCGGGCGCCCCCGACGACATCGCGGTCGACCTCGAGCGCGCCGCAGCCGACACCGTCAAACGGGTGCTGCCTCCGGGACCGGTCTCCGACATGGGCAGGCTGCGGGCGTGGACGGAGCTGACGACGGTCTGGCACCCCGTAGGGCGCTGACCTGGCTGTTGGCCCCGACGGGGTGCGGCCCGAACTGCAGCGGGGTGACACTCCTCCAACCCAGTCGCAGCAATGTCACCCTGCTGCGACAAACCCGCCGCGACCACCCGACGGCCAACCGGATCGGTCGCCGGTCGGGCGCTCGGAGAGGCGACTACTCTCCGCTCGTGGCCAGCGACATAGTCCCGATCCTGCTCTCCCTCACCGAAGGAGACCTCGTCACGCTGTGGGCGCCGAAGTGGCGGGAGGACGGCGAGGAGTGGGAGGCCTTCCTCGGCGACGACGACGCGCTGTTCGCCTTCCCCGAGGTGGCACAGCTCGCGGCGTTCGTGCGCACCGCGACCGAGCACGACCTCATCGACCATCCGGCATGGTCGTTGGTGGCGGACCTGACGGTCGCCGAGCTCACCCCGGAAGAGACCCAGCGCTACGACATCGTCGGGGTGCCGGAGATCGCCGCAGAGGACGCCGACACGTGGACGATCGGCGAGCTCGCCGAGATCGTCGACATGGTCCGCTCCATCGCGGACGTGTGCGAGCTCGACACCGTCACCGAGGTGCTGGACTCCGCGCCCGGCTTCGGCCTGCTGCACCAGGGCACCCTGCCGTTCGTCGGGCGGGAAGGCGAACGGCTGTGGGGCCAGCTCGTCGAGACGATCGCCGAGCGCTGGGACGACGTCATCGACGCGATCGACGACATGATCGACACGCCGGAGGTCGACGGCACCGCCCTCGCCGCGGCGGAGAAGGAGGTCGTGGCCGTCGACGACGAGGCTGCCGATGATCTCTCCGTCGCCGACACCGCGGCCGACGACGAGGACGATCCCGACGACGAGGATGGCCCCGGCGGATTCTGGGAGGAGGTCGGCATCGACCCCATCCGGATCGCGACGAGCGCGGGCGAAGTCCTCACCCTCCGGTGCTACCTCGACGACAAGCCCGTGTTCCTCGGCTCCGACGGCACGATCGAGGTCTTCGGCAGCGAACGCGCGCTGCAGCGCTTCCTTGCGGGCGCGGGCGCGGAGGGCCACGACCTCGTCGCGGCTTCGACGTGGTCAGAGGTCATCGCGCGGGCGGGGTCCGACCTCGAGATCACGGTCGACGCCATGAACAGCTACGTCCTGGCCGACCTCGACGAAGACCTCGCGGAGGGCACCACGTCCGTCGACCCCGCGCGGCTGGAGCTGGCCACCGAGCTGCTGCTGGACGTCGGCGAATGGGCGGGCGACGACGAGCCCCGCGCCGCGCTCGCCGAGTCGCAGCCGTTGGGGTGGCTGGTGTCGTTCATCGTGCGGCCCGACCCGACGCGGCTTCAGCCCAGCCCGCCGTTCGAGGCGGAGTCGGCCAAGCTGCGGGAGCTGATCGACGCGCTGGAGGAGCGGCTGCACCGGCGCTGATGCCTCCGTGCGCGGAAACGGTCGCCAGGGCCGCCTTTTCCGCGCACGACCCAGGCTCAGCGCATCAACGCCGCGAATCCGGGCTTGATCACTTCGTTGATCATGGCGAGCCGCTCGTCGAAGCCGATGAACGCCGACTTCATGGCGTTCACGGTGAACCACTGCAGGTCGGCCCAGCCGTAGCCGAACGTCGCGACGAGGCCCGCGAACTCGTCGGAGAGCGAGACGCCCGACATCAGCCGGTTGTCGGTGTTCACGGTCACCCGGAACCGCAGCGCGGTGAGCAGGCCGATCGGGTGCTCGGCCAGCGAGGGCGCGGCGCCGGTGTGGACGTTGGACGTCGGGCACATCTCCAGCGGGACCCGCATGTCGCGAACGTAGGCCGCGAGGCGGCCCAGCTTCGCGGTGCCGTCGTCGGCGACCGTGATGTCGTCGACGATCCGCACGCCGTGCCCGAGCCGGTCGGCGCCGCACCACTGCAGCGCCTCCCAGATCGACGGCAGCCCGAACCCCTCGCCTGCGTGGATCGTGAAGTGGGCGTTCTGCTGGCGCAGGTACTCGAAGGCGTCGAGATGGCGGGTGGGCGGGAAGCCCGCCTCCGCGCCTGCGATGTCGAACCCGACGACACCGGTGTCGCGGTAGCGGATGGCCAGCTCGGCGATTTCGCGGGAGCGCGCCGCGTGGCGCATCGCGGTCAGCAAGCAGCCGATGCGCACCCGCCTGCCGTGGTCGGCCGCGAGCGCGGTACCGATGCGGAACCCCTCCAGCACAGCCTCGACCACGTCCTCCAGCGCGAGCCCCTGCTCGACGTGCAGCTCGGGCGCGAAACGCACCTCGGCGTAGACGACACCGTCGGCCGCCAGGTCCTGCGCGCACTCGGACGCCACCCTGACCAGCGCGTCGACCGACTGCAGCACGGCAACCGCGTGGCCGAACGTCTCCAGGTAGCGCACCAGCGACCCGGAGTGCGCGGCGCCGAGGAACCACGCTTGCAGCTCCGTCGGGTCCTCGGATGGCAAAAGTCGGTAGTTGATGGACTGGGCCAGCTCGATGACGGACTCGGCGCGCAGCCCTCCGTCGAGGTGATCATGCAGGAGCACCTTCGGGGCGTCGCGGATGGTCTCGAGACTCAGGGCGACGGACACGTCACTACGCTAGAGCACCGATCAGGACCAGCCTCACGCTGGGCCGATCGGACTAGCGCGCATTGTCAAGGGCGCCGCGTACTGGTGACCCACAGGGGCTCGCTACTCTCTGAGCAGCCCGTACCCTGCTCTCAGGAAGCTCCCCGCCGCCATGAGCAATGACTCGACTCTCTCGTTCGACCGCATGCGCGGCATGCTCGTGCGCGCCGCGGAGATCCGCGACAGCGAGCAGCAGCAGATCTTCGACTCGCTCGACGAGATCCACGCCCGCCTCGCCGCTCTGGATGCGCTGGGCAACATGCGCAAGCGGCTCACGGAGCTACCCGACCGCACCGAGGTCAGCGTGCTGGCCGAGCGGCTCGACGAGACCGTCGCGAAGCTCGACGCGCAGGATGCCACGCTCGCGACACTGCTCCGTGCGGTGGAGTCCCTGCCGGACAAGCTGGCTAAGCCGTTCGCCCAGCTAGACGGCCGCCTCGACGGCATGAGCGGGCGCATGGAGGGCATCTCCGGGCGGATGGACGGCCTGGACGACCGGCTCGGCAGCCTCCACAAGCGCCTCGACGACCTGGACAACCGGCTCGATCGGCACGAGATGCGGCTCGACGCCATGCCGACCTCGGTCGGCACCCCGATCAAGGAGCGCATCGAGAACGTCGAGCGCACGGTCCGGGAGCAGCTCACGGCCGCAGGCAGGACATTCGACGAGACCGGCGAGGGCCTGCGCAACCTGCTCGGCGACACCAGCGTCGGCCTGCACCGGCGGCTCGAGGAGCTCGCGGGACGCCCCGCGGTCGACCCCACCGCGCCGCTCGACGGTCTCGGGCAACGGCTCGAGGCAGTGGCCAAGCAGCTGGACGCCGTCGGCAGCAGGCTCGACGCCTTGGAGGGCGCGCTCGGAGGAAGGCTGGACGAGAAGCTCACCAAGCTCGACGCCACGCTGGTCGAGCGGCCCGACGCCGCGACCGTCGGCAAGCTCGTGGCGCGGGCCAACGAGGAGTCGGAGCGGCGCAACGCCGGGCAGCTCGACGAGGCCATGGCGACGTTCGCGGAGCTGATCCTCGGCCGTGGCTCACAGGTCCAAGCGCCCCCTCCCCCGCCCCGGCCTGCCGCCCGTCGCAGTCGGAAGGTCACGGTGAAGTCGTCGAACGGCGCGAGCGCCGCCGACGCGGTCACCGACGACCCCGACGACGATAGCGCGCGCCGCCGTAGGTCAGGACACGCGGTAGCGCGCGTCGAACAAGCAGTAGACGCCGAAGGCCACCAGCCCGAGCGCCAGCGCGACGATCAGCGGGCCGCCGTACCACTCGCCTGCAACGACGCGCAGGCCCTGGTCCAACGTCTTCGGGGCGTCCGGGTCGTAGGTGGCTCCCGCGACGATGAAGAGCACGCCGGGAAACCCGTACACCAGGCCGAGCGCAGCCCGGCCGAGCCTGCCGAGCCGGGTCACCGTCCGCGCCCGCCCCGGTCCGGCGCCGCGCAGGTCGAGCTCTTGGAGGAACACGCCGGTGACGCCTCGGTATACCGCGTAGCCCGCGCCGATCACGAGTCCGATTCCCGCCAGCGCGACCAGGGCGTGGCCGCCCGGCAGCTCGAACACGACCTCGGCGAAGGACTTCGACGGACCCGACGTTCCTCCCTTCGCGGCGATCGACCCGGCCGACCACGCGAGGACGCCGAACAGCGCCGCCTCCGCCACGTTGATCGCGATCCGCAGCGCACGCCGTCCGCCGTGCACGTTGCGGTGCCCCCAGAATGCCTCGCCGAGCTGCCACAGCACGAGCGCGGCCATGCCGACCGTGACGAACCACAGAAGTATCAGGCCGGGAGGCGACTCGGCGATCTCCTCCAGCGCGCCCTTCTTGTCCGCGCGCTCGTTCTCGCCGAAGGGAACCTGGACGATCACCGCAGCGAGCACGAGGTGCACCCCGCCGTAGGCCGCCAGCCCGGCGCGGCCGAGCAGCCGCACGGGCCTGCTCTCGACCACCTCTTGCGCAGATTCGGATACATCGGACACATCGGGCACGGCGTCCGACCATGCCGCATCGAGCTCCCGGCCGCCACCGCTGGCGTCCGCGGTGATGCTCCGGCGGCCGCGATGCCCGGCTGGTTGGGTCGCTTCGGGGCCGACCTCGCAGACCCTGAGGCGACCTCGCAGAGGTTCGACCCTCCCAATGCCAGCTACTTGGGCGCCCGGCGATTGAGGCCCGGCCCGCGACGTTAGGCACCCGCATCGCGGCGTTGCCCCCCATCCGAGTGCCCCGACACGAGGACGCGGGGGCGCCTTGCAGTGCAGGCACCTGGACGCCCTGGGCTCGCGGAACCCTCTTCGCCGGACCTTCCTAAGGGTAGGAACGGCGCGTCTGATGGTCTTGATCTCGGTGGGGCCGGTCGTGGCAGGCTGTCGATGGTGGCTGCGTTTCTGACGGTCGCCGCCGCCCGTGAGCCTGCTGCCGAGCACTTGATCGCCGGTTGTGGGACATGAGCGCCATATATGGCCGCTATGTCCCAATCTTGGCGATCACCGTCCGCTGGAAGGCCCGGAGCCAGCGCCATGATCGTCGAGAATGGTGTCGGCGGCGCCCCACTGCACTCTGGGCACCACTTACGGCGGTCACCACGGCGACCGGTCGAGCGTGAGGTTGTTGCGGGGCCCGGCTCACTGTGCGCACTTCGCCTGCGCAACCCCTTCAGGCAGCGATCATCCCAGTTCGGGTGCTGTCTGGTCCGGGCAACCATCAGCTGCCGGACGTCCTACCTCAAATGGCCGGCATTGGGTTCGACCCCTGCGAAGACACACGAAACTCTGCGAGGTCGGCGCCGCAGCCCTTCCGCGGCGTGTCTTACCCAACGGCGCTGGTGATCTCGGCGGTGGTCAGCGGCTTGTAGCCGAACCGGGCGGTGGCCTGGCGTTCCAGGCCCTCGTAGATCGACTGCGGGAAGCTGTGCCGCCATTCCGCCACCAACCCGCTGGCGTCGACGCGGGTAACCCGGACGACGCGCATGGCGGACAGGTACCGCCGGACGAATTCACTCAGCGCTACGGTCGCCTGCACCACCAGCCGTCCACGGACGGGGCTCCAGATCTCGTCAGCAGTGGACGCGCCGAGCCCGTGCTCCAGTTCGGTAACAGCGATGTGCAACTGCCCCTGCGGGTCGGCGACGATGTCGATGAAGTGTCCGCCTGCCATTTCCATCGCCCACCGCACGCTGACCGAAGGACGGCCCGCCAACAAGGCCTCGACCGCGAGAGCGAGCTCGGTGAGCCCGTCGACGAGCCAATGGGTGCGAAGCTGGAGATCGGCCTCGGGTGTGCGCAGCCGCAGGGTGCACCATCCGTAGCCGATGTCGATGCCGAGATCGAAAGTGTTCATCGCACCTGGCGGGAACCCGCCGCGTCTAGTCGGGGAAGCGAGCGCATGCTGCCCAGTTGTTGCTGTCGCTGGTGAACATGGTAACGGTCTCGAGCGTATACGCATCGAAGACGACCGTGGCGGTTCCGCCTGCGGGCCGCGTGATCTGCCAGGCCCGGTTGCCTGCGTTCGCGGGCACCTCGCTGCCGTAGTACATGACGTTGTGGTGGCAGGTGCGGACGTTCTCGTCGTCCGCGCCGCCGGGGTCGATCGGATGCGCGGCGTCGATGTGGATGATGCCCTTAGTGGGGTCGCCGCACAGCAGGGTCACGTTGGTGAAGAAGCTTGGCCCGTTCGACACCGCGACGTAGTCCTGCGGCCCTGCCTCACCGCTGAAGCAGGCGCTCGGTGGGTAGAGCACCTCCTGGGCGCTGGCGGAGCCGGGCATCACGAGCGCGGCGGCGCCCGCGAACACAACTGCCAGTCCTCCGCGTCGGCGCCTGCGTCCGCGTCGGTTCGACCAAGGGCAGGCCGGTTCGCGCATGCCGAGACACACGGACGCGCTGCGCGCGGGGTTCGATGGATCAACGGTCAGCAGGCGGCGTTCAGCGGCGATGCGCCGGACTCGCCGTGCACAAACGCCGGACTCACCGTGCCGAAGCGCCCGACTCACCGTGCGCAGACGCCGGACTCGCCGTGCCGAAGCGCCCGACTCACCGTGCGCAGACGCCGGACTCGCCGTGCCGAAGCGCCCGACTCACCGTGCGCAAACGCCGGACTCGCCGTGCGCAAACGCCGGACTCGCCGTGCCGAAGCGCCCGACTCACCGTGCCGAAGCGCCCGACTCACCGTGCGCAAACGCCGGACTCGCCGTGCACAAACGCCGGACTCGCCGTGCCGAAGCGCCCGACTCACCGTGCGCAGACGCGCCCGACTCACCGTGCGCAGACGCTGGACTCGCCGTGCCGAAGCGCCCAACTCGCCGGGGGCGGACGCCGGACTCACCCGTGGAGCACGTCCAGGAGGAGCGGATGGCGCGGCGCGGCGGCGTCGGTGATCGTCACACCCCCGGCCAACGCGGCGCGGGCGCCCGATAGGGCGTCGGGGGTGTCGGTGTGCAGCTCCAGCAGGGGCCTGCCCGCCTCGACCACGTCTCCGGGATCGACGAGCAACAGCACCCCGGCCGCCGCCTGCACCGCGTCCTCCTTGCGCGCGCGGCCCGCCCCGAGCCGCCACGCCGCCGTGCCGACCGCAAGCGCGTCGAGCCCGACCACGCCGGCCCGCTCCGCCACCACCGGCTCCACATGGGACGCGACGGGCAGCGGCGCGGTCGGGTCGCCACCCTGCGCCGCGATCATCCGCTCCCAGACGGGATAGGCAGCGCCGGAGGCAAGTACGGCGGCCGGATCGGCGTCGATCCCGGCCAGCGCCAGCATCTCGCGGGCGAGCGCGACCGTGAGCTCGATGACGTCGCGCGGCCCGCCGCCGCGCAGCACCTCCACGGACTCCGCGACCTCCAGCGCGTTGCCCACCGCGCGTCCCAGCGGCACGGACATGTCGGTGAGCAGTGCGGTCGTGGCGAGCCCGTGGTCGGTGCCGATCCGCACCATCGTCTCGGCCAGTTCGCGGGCCCGCTCCGGTGTTTTCATGAACGCCCCCGAACCGACCTTGACGTCCAGGACGAGCCCGCCGGTACCCTCGGCGATCTTCTTGCTCATGATCGAGCTGGCGATCAGCGGGATGGACTCGACAGTGCCGGTGACGTCGCGCAACACGTAGAGCTTGCGGTCCGCCGGGGCGAGGGTCGGGGTCGTCGCGCAGATCACCGCGCCGACGTCGGCCAGCTGCGCGGCGATCTCGTCCAGAGTCAGCGACGCACGCCAGCCAGGGATCGACTCCAGCTTGTCCAGCGTGCCGCCCGTGTGCCCCAGCCCGCGCCCCGACAGCTGCGGCACCGCGGCCCCACAGGCGGCTACGAGCGGGGCGAGCGGCAGCGTGAGCTTGTCGCCGACCCCGCCGGTGGAGTGCTTGTCCACCAGCGGTCGGCCGACGTCGCCCAAAGAGAGGACCTCGCCGGAGTCGATCATCGCCTGGGTCCAGCGGCTGACCTCGTCGGGCTCCATCCCGTTGAGCAGGATCGCCATGGCCAAGGCGGACATCTGCTCTTCGGCGACGCCGCCGCGGGTGTAGGCGTCGATCACCCAGTCGATCTGCTCGTCGGTCAACCGCCCGCCGTCCCGTTTGGCGACGATGACATCGACGGCGCTCATGCCCACCGCTCGAGAGCTCACGGCGAGACGCTAGCCCGAGCCGTCGACATGCGGGGTGCGAGGTCGACGCCCGGCCCCGACCGCTCTTCGCAGAGCGCACAGGCACTTCGCAGGGTCCAGGGGCCCTGCGATGTGCATGCCGGACCTGCGAAGTCGGTCCTCACAGGCCCGGAGCGACCTGTCCGCGCTGCCGGACACGCCGGTCCACCCCAGCCTCGGCCACGCCCACCCGCAGGCCCACCTGGTGGGCGAAGTCGGTCCTCACAGGCCCGGAGCGACCTGTCCGCGCTGCCGGACACGCCGGTCCACCCCAGCCTCGGCCACGCCCACCCGCAGGCCCACCTGGTGGGAGCGGCGAAGTCGACGCGCGTGGTGCGAGGTCGCGGAGGATCAGGGGAGGTCCGAGGGGCCGAACGCGTCGGGGAGGATGTCGGCGAGCGGGGCGGGGCCGCGTGGGGTGTCCACGAGACAGTCCGGGCCGCCGAACTCGTAAAGCACCTGCCTGCACCGCCCGCACGGCATCAGCAGCTCGCCGGTGCCCGACCGGCACGCCACGGCGATGAGCCGCCCTCCCCCGGTGAGCCGCACCTGCCCGGCCATCGTGCACTCGGCGCACATCCCGAGCCCGTACGAAGCGTTCTCGACGTTGCAGCCGACGACGAGACGCCCGTCGTCGCAGAGTGCGGCCGCACCGACGTGCAGTCGGGAGTAGGGCGCGTACGCCGCGGCTGCCGCGTCGACCGCGGCTGCCCGCAGCTCGTCCCAGTCCACTTCGCTCAACAGTCCTCCGCCGGGAATCCGTTGCCCCCGTCGGCGGATGAAGCCGTGCGTCGGCAAGCCATGGACCGCGCGTACCGAGCGGCGCCTGATGCGTGAATCACCTGGATCCACCGCCTCCCCTACCAACCCTCCTGGGCATCGCACCCGCGGGTATAGCACGCATCTCCCGCAACGATCAGATGACAACCGCCTGCCGGGACCACGGTGATCCGCTCGCCGGGCTAGCGTTCGAGCCCCCGATGTCCCTGTTAAGGAGAAGCGGTCTTGGCCGGATCACGTGGAGCTACGATCGGCGTGTGCGCCGTCGCGAGCGCGCTGCTGCTCGCCGGGTGTGGCAGCAAGCCTGCTGACAGCGGTTCCGGGTCCGGCGGTTCCACCGCGGCCCCTAGCGGCACGGCGTTCAACGCCTGCATGGTGCTCGACACCGGCGGCGTCGACGACAAGTCGTTCAACCAGTCGTCCTGGGCAGGCATGCAGTCCGCCGCCCAGGCCAACCCCAACATCAAGATCTCGTACGTGCCGTCCAACACGGCCAACGACTACACGCCCAACCTCACCGCCGAAGCGAACAAGAAGTGCGACACGACGATCGCCGTCGGCGGCCTGATGTCGGACAACGTCAAGGACGTCGCGGCCAAGAACCCGTCCCTGAAGTTCGCCGAGGTCGACAGCGCCTCCAGTGGGTCCAACGTGTACGGGATCCAGTTCAACACCGCCCAGGGCGGCTTCCTCGGCGGCTATCTCGCAGCGGGCATGTCGCAGAGCGGCAAGGTCGCCACGTGGGGTGGTCTCAACATCCCGCCCGTGACGATCTACATGGACGGCTTCTACGAGGGCGTCCAGTACTACAACCAGCAGAAGGGCAAGACCGTCCAGGTGCTGGGCTGGAACGAGGGCGACCAGAAGGGCGGCACGTTCGCGGGGTCGTTCACCGACCAGAACAAGGGGCTGCAGATCAGCCAGACGTTCATCCAGCAGGGCGCCGACGTGATCTTCCCGGTCGCAGGCGGCGCGGGTCTCGGCGCCGGGGCGGCGGCGCAGGCGGCGGGCGGCAAGGTCAACCTGATCTGGGTCGACACCGACGGCTGCGTCTCCGCGGCACAGTTCTGCCAGTACTTCATCTCCAGCGTCACGAAGAACCTGACCGGAGCCGTGCAGACCTACGTGACGGCGGCGGCGGGCGGCACATTCCCCACCGGGAACTACGTCGGTGACCTGAAGAACGACGGGACGGGCCTCGCCCCGTTCAACCAGTTCGACTCCAAGGTCCCCGCCGACCTGAAGTCCGGGTTGGACCAGGTCAAGGCCGACATCATCAGCGGCAAGATCACCGTCAAGTCGCCGAGCCAGCCCACGAGCTGATCGGCACCCGGGAGCCGCCGACCGCGCCTTCACGGCGGCTCCCGCGGCGCGGAGGGCGGAGGCCAGGGGAGTGAAGCTCGAGCTGCGCGGAATCACCAAGCGCTTCGGCACGCTCGTCGCCAACGACGCCATCGACCTCGTCGTCGAGCCCGGCGAGATCCACGCGCTGCTCGGCGAGAACGGCGCGGGCAAGAGCACGCTGATGAACGTGCTTTACGGGCTCTACGCCCCCGACGACGGCCAGATCTTCGTCGACGACCAGCCCGTCCGGTTCAACGGCCCTGGCGACGCCATGGCCGCGGGCATCGGCATGGTGCACCAGCACTTCATGCTGATCCCGGTGTTCACCGTCGCCGAGAACGTGATGCTCGGCCACGAGGAGACCCGTCGCATCGGCTTCCTCGACCGCCGCCGCGCGCGCCGCGACGTCGAGGAGATCTCCCAGCGCTACCGGCTCGACGTGCCCCCCGACGCGCTGGTCGCGGACCTCCCGGTGGGCGTCCAGCAGCGCGTCGAGATCATCAAGGCGCTCAGCAGGGACGCCCGCATCCTCATCCTCGACGAGCCGACCGCGGTGCTCACCCCGCACGAGACCGACGACCTGATCCGCGTCATGCGCGCGCTGCGCGACGGCGGCACGTCGATCGTGTTCATCACGCACAAGCTGCGGGAGGTGCGCGAGGTCGCGGACCGGATCATGGTGATCCGCCGTGGGAAGGTCGTCGGCTCCGCGCTGCCCACGGCGTCGACCATGGAGCTGGCGTCGCTGATGGTCGGGCGGCCGGTCCAGCTCACCGTGGACAAGGACACCGCCACTCCGACTGACGTGGTCCTCGACGTCGGCGGCGTCACGGTGGTCGACGAGGCCGGGTTTGTGCTCGTCGACGACGTGTCGTTCCAGGTCAGGGCCGGAGAGATCTACGCGTTGGCGGGTGTGCAGGGCAACGGCCAGACCGAGGTCACCGAGGCGCTGGTCGGGCTGACGACCCCGACGTCGGGGCGCATCACGATCGCGGGCGCGGACGTGACGACGCTGTCCACCGACGCGGTGCTCGACCTCGGCGTCGGCTATGTGCCCGAGGACCGGCTGCACGACGGGCTGGTCGGCGACTTCTCGGTCGCCGAGAACCTCGTGCTCGACCTGTTCGACAAGCCGCCGTTCGCATCAGGGCCCGCGATGAACCTGGCGGCCATCGAGCGCAACGCCACCGAGCGGGTGGCGGAGTTCGACGTCCGCACGTCGTCGACGTCGGCCTCAGCGTCGACGCTCTCGGGCGGCAACCAGCAGAAGGTGGTGCTCGCGCGGGAGCTGTCGCGATCGCTGAAGCTGCTGATCGTGGCCCAGCCGACGCGCGGGCTGGACGTCGGCTCGATGGAGTTCGTGCACCGGCGGATCGTGGCCGAGCGCGACCGGGGCGCGGCCGTCGTGCTGGTGTCCACCGAGCTGGACGAGGTGCTCGGGCTGGCCGACCGGATCGGCGTCATGTACCGGGGGCGGATCGCGGGCGAGGTCGCCGGGGGCGCGAGCGCCGAGGAGATCGGGTTGCTGATGGCCGGGAGTCACGAGTGAGCCCCACCCGTGCGCGGACAACGTCGCCAGGGCAACGATATCCGCGCACGACCCAGCGGATGACTCAGCGCACGACCCGGCGCACGGCTGGGCGCGCGGCCCGGCGCTCGACCGAGCGCGCGTGCGACGGGCGGACCGGCAACGGCGAGGGGGAGCGTTGACCACCGAGGTGACCGAGTCCGCGCCGTCCCCTGAGCGCCCGCCTCCACTGCGGCGGCTCGTCATCGCCGTCCGCAACGGCGGCACGTTCGTGATCACGGTGTTGGCGTTCGTCTGCGCGATCGTCGTCGGGGCCGTCCTGATCGTGATCGCCGACGAGCCGACGCGCACGGCCGCGGGCTACTTCTTCGCCTACCCCTGGGACACGTTCTCCGCGGGCTGGCACGCGGTCTCGAGCGGCTACGTCGCGCTGTTCCAGGGGTCGGTGCTCGACTTCGGCTCGTTCACCGGCGAGAGCAACGTGCCGATCCTCGGACCGATCTCCGACACCCTCTTCAACGCGGCCCCACTGATCCTCGGCGGCCTGTCGGTGGGCGTGGCGTTCCGTGCGGGCCTGTTCAACATCGGCGGGCAGGGACAGCTGATCGCGGGCGCGATCTGCGCGGGGTTCGTCGGGTTCGCGTGGCATCTGCCGGTCGTCCTGCACCTGCTGGTCGCCCTCGTCGCCGGGATCGTCGGCGGCGGACTCTGGGGCGGCCTGGCCGGATGGCTCAAGGCGCGCACGGGAGCGCACGAGGTCATCTCGACGATCATGCTCAACTACATCGCCCTGTATCTGTTGTACTACCTGCTCTCGGTGCCAGGTTTCCAGGCGCCGGGCTCCAACCAGGCGATCTCGATCGCGGTCATCGAGTCCGCACGGTTCCCCCACCTGCTGGGGTCGGGGCTCTCGGTGAACGGGAGCCTGATCGTCGCGTTGCTCGCCGCGCTGGGCTGCTGGTGGCTCCTGACCCGCTCGACGCTCGGTTTCCGGCTCCGCGCGGTGGGCGCCAACCAGTTCGCCGCGCGGACGGCGGGGATGAGCGTGCCGGGCAGCTACATCACGGTGATGGTGATCGCGGGGGCGCTTTCTGGCCTCGCCGGGTGCGCGCAGATCCTCGGCGGCAACAACGTCGCTCTCACCGGCGACGTCGACGCCAACATCGGCTTCGACGCGATCACGGTGGCGCTGCTGGGCCGGGCCAACCCCGGCGGGACGGTGCTGGCAGGCATCCTGTTCGGTGCGCTGCGGGCGGGCGCGGTGCGGATGCAGGCGGAGACCGGGACGCCGACCGAGATCGTCCAGGTCGTCCAGTCGGTCGTCGTGCTGTTCATCGCCGCGCCCGCGCTCATCCGGGCGATCTTCCGGCTGCGCGAGTCGCGCGGCGGCGGCGTCACCCAGCTGGCGAAGGGGTGGAACGGATGACAGCGCCGACGCCGGTCGAGGAGGAGCTGGTCGTCGTCCGGCATGTCGTCGACCTGCGTGTCCCCCTCCGCACGCGGCTGATCTCGGGGCTGGCGATCGTGGTTGCCGGGCTGGTCTGCATCCTGGGATGGGGGCTCGGCGCGAACCCGGGCGATGCGGACTTCGCGCTGCGCACCGTCCGCGACACGATCGCCCTGCCCGACATCACCGTGCCCGCGGCGGCCACCGCGATCGTGCTCGGTGTCGTCATCGTGGCGTTGGGGACGTGGCACGCCGTGCGGGGGTTCGCCCGTCAGCGGATGCGGTGGGTGCTCACCGCGGTGCTGCTGTGCTTCGTCGTGGCGTTCCTGTGCTGGGCGAGCACCGGCACTCCTGGCAACCCGCTCAACCTGCCCGGGTTGCTGCAGAACACGATCCTGCTGGCCACGCCGCTCGTCCTGGGCGCGCTCGCGGGCATCCTGTGCGAGCGCACCGGCGTGATCAACGTGGCGATCGAGGGTCAGTTCCTGGCGGGGGCGTTCGCCGGGGCGCTCGGGGCGTCGGTGTCGCACAGCCTGGGCGTCGGCCTGGTCGCGGCGCTCGTGGCAGGCGGGCTGATGGGCGCGCTGCTGGCGGTGTTCGCGATCCGGTTCCTGGTCAACCAGGTGGTGCTCGGGGTCGTGCTCAACGCGTTGGCGCTCGGGATCACCGGGTTCGGGTTCGACGCCCTCATGGCGCAGGACTCCGCGACCTACAACGAGCCGGGGTTCTTCTCCCCCATTGCGATCCCGCTGCTGTCGGACATCCCGGTGATCGGGCCGGTGCTGTTCAACGTCAACATCATCGTCTACCTGACGTACGTGCTGATCGTCGTGATCGACGTGGCGCTGTTCCGGACCCGGTGGGGGCTGCGCACGCGGGCGGTGGGCGAGCATCCGAGGGCGGCCGACACCGTCGGCATCAAGGTGCCGCGGACGCGCTACCGCAACGTGATCCTCGGCGGAGTGGTCGCGGGGCTCGGCGGCGCGTTCCTGACGATCGGGGCGATCGGCGGGTTCACCAAGGACATCTCGTCGGGCAAGGGGTTCATCGCGCTGGCCGCGGTGATCTTCGGCAAGTGGAGCCCGCGGGGTGCCATCGGCGCGGCCCTGCTCTTCGGGTTCGCCGACGCCCTGCAGAGTCTGCTGTCGGTGGCCGGGACGCCGGTGCCGATCCCGTCCAACTTCCTGCTCATGCTGCCCTACCTGGCGACGCTGTTCGCGGTGGCCGGGCTGGTCGGGAGGGTCTCGGCGCCCGCGGCCGACGGCCAGCCGTATACGAAGTCCTGACAGCGCACTCCCCCCGCCGGTGAGTCGCCCACCCCACCCCGGCGAGTCGGGCGTCTCAACACGGCGAGTTCGCCGTTTCATCACGCGGCGACGGGTGGTGCATCACCTTCTGTGCCGTCTCGGGCGCCGAGTGTCAGGCCCGCAGGTGATGCTCGTCGGGATGGGGCCATGGGTGCCATGTCTGGCGCTCATGTCCAGGTTCGCCGATCATGTCGGCTTCGGGGGAGGCGGGGCATGCCAGATCGTCCTTCGAGATGTGCGATTTCGGCCAACTCGCCGTGGCGAGATGCCAGACTCACCCGGTGCGGGTGGTGTGGGTCGTTGCGTTGACATTGCTCCTCGGCCTCGCGCCGCCCGCCGCCGCGCTCCCGTCCGCCGTCGCGTCCCCGGCTGGTCACGCATCGTCGGCTGCCGCTGCCGCTGCCGCTGCCGCTTCGCGCTGGCTGCCCCTGCCGCGCTGGAGGCAGTCGCGTCCCGGGCTGCCGTCGACGCGGAAGCTGCCGCTCCTGCCGCCGCGGTGTCGTCGTCGAACCCGGCGCAGGCCGAACGCGAATGGGCGGGGTGTCCCGGCCAGCAGGCTCCCCCACCGCCCGCGGCTCGGGAGGAGACCTCGACGCCCGCACCAGTGCCGTGGCCTGCCGAGCCGGTGGGTGGGCAGGCGTTGGGGGCCTGCGGGGACGTCGGGCCTGCCGCCCCCACGACCGTCACCGCCGCCTCCTACATCCTCGCCGACCTCGACTCCGGGGCCGTGCTCGCCGCCCGCGCCCCGCATGCCCGCGAGCGCCCGGCTTCGACGTTGAAGGTCCTCACATCGCTGGTGGTGGCCGACCGGCTCGACCCCGACGCCGTGGTCGAGGGCACGGCGTCTGACCTGCGGGTCGACGGCAGCAAGGTGGGCATCGGCCCCGGCGGCCGCTACACGGTGCGCCAACTCATGGCCGGGCTACTGCTGAGCTCGGGCAACGACGCCGCCGAGGCGTTGGCCCGGGCCCTCGGCGGGGACGCCGCCACGCTCGCGGCGATGACGGCGGTGGCCCAGCAGCACGGGGCGATGGACACCCGGCCCGCCACCCCCTCCGGCCTCGACGGGCCGGGCATGGCCACCTCCGCCTACGACATCGCGGTGCTGTTCCGCGCCGCGATGGGCAAGCCGCTGTTCGCCGGAACGATCCAGACACGCTTGGCCGCCTTCCCCGGCTACGGCGACAAGCCGGGCTTCATGGTCGCCAACAACGACCGGTTCGTGCCGTCGTACACGGGCGCCATCGCGGCGAAGTCGGGCTTCACCGACGCGGCGCGGTACACGCTGGTCGCCACCGCGAGGCGGGGCAATCGTCGGTTGATCGTGGCCCTGATGCGCGGTGAGCAGCACCCGGTGTCGATAGCCGCGCAGGCCGCCGCGCTGCTGGACATGGGGTTCGCGATGCCGACGACGACCCCGCCGATCGGCACGCTCGTGGACGCCCCGCCCCCCGCCCCGACGACGGCACCCGCACCCGCGGACGCCTCGGCCCCGACGACACCGGGATCGGAGAGCCCGGCCTGGCCGTTGTGGCTGGCAGGCGGCGTGCTGGTGGTTGTGGCAGGCGCCGCGCTGACGGTCGCGGTCGGTCGCCGGGGAAGGCCATGAGGCGCTGAGCCGGTCGCGGGCACGCCCACCTCGCAGACCGTCGGGCGTCGTCACAGACCGCCGAACCCCCGTCGAACCTCCGCGACGACTGCAGGCCTCCCGGGAGGGACCGGCAGTAGCCCCACGGGCAGCGGCGACCCGACCAATTGCGGCCCAAACTCTGCGACGACACCACATGCCCCTGCGAGGTCGGCTGAGCCCCCCGGACGCGCTGACAGAGCTCAGCGGCGGCGCAGGAGCAGGCTGCCGAGCACTCCGGCCGCCGCCCCCGCCCCGAGCAGCCCGGCCGCCGTGCCTCCGCTCGGCCGAGAGCCCACCACCACCTCCGACTGGATGATCGTGGGCCCCGGCACCGCTGCGGGCTCTTCGCGTTCGTTCTCCCGCGAAGTCGCCGCCCACGCCGTGACGAACAGCACGAACCGGGACGCGAAGTACACGAACACGAGCAGGCCGAGGAACGACCCGAACACGGCGCCGCTGGGTGAGCTGCTGATCGTCACCAGGTAGATCGTCATCACTTGCTTGAGCACCTCGAACCCGACCGCGCCGAGCAGCGCTGCCTTGGCCGCGCTGCGCAACGTCGCGTGCTCACGCGGCAGCCGGGCGATCAGCCACCCGAAGATCAGCCAGTTCGCGGCGAGGCTGAGCACCACACCGAGCACGCCGAGCAGGAACTTCGCCCACGCCTGCTCGGACAGGCCGAGAAAGGTCAGCACCGTGCCTGCGAACCCGGACGCCAAGCCCGTCACCGCGAACGACGCCACCAGGGCCACCCCCAGCCCGAGCAGCGAGAGCAGGTCGAACAGGAGCCGTTTCGCGATCGGCGGTGTCGCGGGCACCTGGCCCCACTGCTCCGACAGCGCGTCGCGCAGGTTCGTCATCCAGCCCACGCCGGAGTACAGCGCGCCGAGCAGACCGAAGAACCCGACCGTCCCCGCCGAGTTGATCGACTTGATGACCACGTCGTTCAGCGTGTCGCCGAGCCCGCCGGGAACGGCCTTGGTGATCCCGCCCTGCAGCTGGGCGAGCAGGTCGGGCTGGGCACGCAGCACGAACCCCGCTATCGCGAACGCGATCATCAGCAGCGGGACGAGCGACAGCACGCTGAAGTAGGTCACCGCGGCGGCGTAGTAGTCGCCGTTGCGCTCGGTGTAGCGGGTGCCCGCGCGCACGATGTGGTCGAGCCACTCGTAGCGGTCGCGCAGCTGCTGGAACTTCGACGTCTTCTCGGCCACAGCGCAGATCTTCCCCCGTTGACGCTCACGCAACCGGCGGGAGGAACCCCACCTTGTCGTAGACGTCCCTGAGCGTCGCGCTCGCCACCTCCCGTGCCCGCGCCGCACCGGCCGCGAGGATGCGGTCGAGCTCGGCGGGGTCGTCGAGATAGCCCTTGACGCGCGCGGCCAGCGGCGTCGTGAACGCGGCCACGACCTCGGCGAGGTCCTTCTTCAGATCGCCGTAGCCGCGCCCGGCGTACTCCCCCTCCAGCTCGCTCACCTTGCGGTCGGTGAGGGCCGCGTAGATCGTCAAGAGGTTGGAGATGCCGGGCTTGTTCTCGCGGTCGTAGCGGATCTCGCGCTCCGCATCGGTGACGGCCGAGCGGATCTTCTTCGCGCTCACCTTCGGGTCGTCGAGCAGGTTGACGATGCCCGCCGGGGTGGAGCCCGACTTGCTCATCTTCGCCGTCGGATCGGCCAGGTCCTGGATCTTGGCGGTGCCCGCGAGGATGTAGGGCTCCGGCACGGTCAGCGCCTGGCCGAACCGGGTGTTGAACCGCCTCGCGAGATCGCGCGTGAGCTCGACGTGCTGGCGCTGGTCCTCACCGACTGGCACCCGGTCAGCGTGGTAGAGCAGGATGTCGGCGGCCTGCAGGATCGGGTACGTGAAGAGGCCGACCGACACCCGGTCGGCCTGCTGCTTGGCCGCCTTCTCCTTGAACTGGGTCATGCGGCTCGCCTCCCCGAAACCGGTGAGGCACCCCAGCACCCACTCCAGCTGCGCGTGCTCGGGCACATGCGACTGAACGAACACGGTGCAGTGCGCCGGGTCGAGACCCAGCGCGAGCAGTTGGGCCACGCCGTTGCGGGTGCGTGCAGCAAGCGTCTTCGGGTCGTGCTCGACGGTGAGCGCGTGCAGGTCGGGCACGAAGTAGAAGGCGTCGTGATCGTCCTGCAGAGCCACCCATTGCCGCACGGCACCCAGGTAGTTGCCGAGGTGGAACGAGTCCGCCGTGGGCTGGATGCCCGACAGGACCCGCGGGCGGCGATCGGTGGTCATGTCTCGATTCTCCCAGCCGTTCCCAGGCGATATCGACCGGGCCGCCGGGGTCTCACTCCCCCGCAGGCCTCCTGCGCCCGACGGTGGCGAAACGCACCGCCGTCCGCTCCAGCAGCTCGCCACAGATCACGCAGGCCAGCTGCGGGTCGAGCACCGCCCCGCAGTCGCGGTGGGTGATCCGCACCGCTGACGGGTGTCCCTCCGGCCCGAGCCACCGCTCCGCCCACCCCGCCACCAACGCCATGATCGGGAACGTGGCGCGGCCCTTGTCGGTGAGCCGGTAGCCGCTCTCGTCGGGCGTGAACACCCCGAGGGCGACGAACCGCCGCAGCCGGTCGCTCAGCACGTCGGGCGAGACCGACATCTCCCGCGAGAACTCCGCGAAGGACCGCACCCCCATCAGCGCGCCCGCGACCAGCACGGTGCCCCACCGGTCGCCGATCACCTCGGACGCGCCGGGGAACGTCGAGAGCGGGTCGGCGGGCAGCGCGCCCCGGCTGCGGCGGGGATGCACGCGCGGCAGCGAGCCCGCGAACGAGGGGAGCAGCTGCTCGGTCGTGGTGTCGCGGGCCGTCACGACCACGTGGCACATTCGGCAGACCAGCGCGACGTCACAGGTGTGGTCGCCGTGCCACAGCTCAGGCAACGGCACCTCCCTCGGCACCCACGCCCGCTCCCACGACCAGATCGCCACGAGCAGCATCCACAGGTCGAGCCCCCGCGGGCTCAGCCAGTACTCCGGCCGCGTACGACCCCCGTCGCGGTACGGGCGCACCTCCAGCAGGCCCGCCGCCGTCATGTCCCGCAGCCTGCTCGCGAGCACGGACTCGGAGATCCCCAGCTCGTCGTGCCAGCCGGCAAACCGCCGGACGCCGAGGAAGGCCCGCTGCAGAATGAGCAGCGTCCACGAGTCGGCGAGCTCCGCGAGCGCTCGCCCGACCGTGCTCAGTACCATCCCACTCCTTGACCCCTAGCTTTGACGATCGTAGCGTCTTCTCCATGACCGAGGCGGTGGCTCTGCAGCTCTGCAACGATGAGCAGAACCCTTACCTCCTCGGCCTCTTCGCCCCCGTCCGCGACGAGATCACCGCAGAAGACCTTGAGGTCATCGGCCATATCCCGCGCGATCTGAACGGTGTCTATCTCCGCAATGGACCTAACCGCCGCTACGCCGCGCCGGGCCGCTATCACTGGTTCGACGGCGACGGCATGGTCCACGCGATGGCATTCGAGAACGGCCGTGCGCGCTACCGCAACCGCTACGTCCGCACCAAGGCCCTCCGCGCGGAGGAGGCAGCGGGCACGGCGCTGTGGTCGGGGGTCATGGAGAGCCCGGCGGGCAACCCGATCGGCACCTCCCGAGGCCTGCCGTTGAAGGACAGCGCCAACACCGATCTGATCCACCACGACGGCAAGGTGCTGGCCACCTGGTACCTGTGCGGTCAGCCCATGTCACTGGACCCGCTGTCGCTGGAGACGCTCGGCGCCGAGACGTTCCTCGGCACCCTTCGCGGCGACGTCATGGCCCATCCGAAGGCCGACGATGCCACCGGCGAGCTGATGTGGTTCGACTATGGCAACCGCGACCCGCTGCTGCGCTACGGCGTGGTCGGCGCGTCCGGCCGCGTCGAGCACGAGGTGTCGATCGACCTGCCCGGCCCCCGGCTGCCGCACGACATGGCGATCACCGCGAACTGGTCGATCCTGATGGACCTGCCGCTCGTGCAGGACACCGTCGCCGCCCGCCAGGGCCGTCACAAGATCACGTTCGACCGGACGACACCCACGCGGTTCGCCGTGATCCCGCGCCGCGGCACGGAGGTCCGCTGGTTCACCGCCGAACCCTGCTACATCTACCACGTGGTCAACGCCTGGGAGGACGGTCAGACGATCGTGCTGGACGTCTGCCGGGTGACGCAGCCCGAACCGCTGCCGACCCGCCGTGGCTCCCTCGGCAGACTGCTGGGCTACCTGCGGCTGGACGCCCGGCTGCACCGCTACGTCTTCGACCTCACCACCGGCGCCACCACCGAGACCCAGCTCGACGACGCCAACACCGAGTTCCCGTCGATCGACGCCCGGGAGTGCGGGGGGCCTGCCCGCTTCGCCTACACCGCGCACATCGCCGACGCCGAGACCGTCCTCTTCGATGGCCTGCTGCGCTACGACCTGGTCACCGGCAAGCGGGAAGAGCACTGGTTCGGCCATGGCCGGTTCGGCAGCGAGGCCCCGTTCGCGCCGCGCGACGGGAGCACCGGCGACGACGACGGCTACCTCGTCAGCTTCGTCACCGACGAACGCGAAGGGCGCTCGGAGGTCGAGATCCTCGACGCGTCCGACATCGCCGCGGGCCCGGTGGCGCGGGTGCGGCTGCCTCAGCGGGTGCCGCTGGGGTTCCACGCCACCTGGGTGCGCGCTGACCAGCTGAGCCCGACGGGGAAGGGCGCAGGTAGGGGGGCGCAGTGACCGGGCGGCGCGGTGGTCGAGGGGTCCGCCCCGCCGCCCGGTCCGGCCTCCGGCCCGTACGCGGATAACCCCCGTGCGCGGATAACACTGTTCCGACCACCGTTTCCGCGCACGACTCCGTCAGGCCACCGTCAGCGGGAGCGGCTTCGGCAGCAGCTGCGCCGGGCTGCCCTCGTACGTCGTGGTGCGCTGGCGCACCGGGCGGCCCGCGGCCGTCGCGATCGCCGTCAGCTCGGCCACCGTGCGGGCGCTGCCGTTCTCCGAGCCTGCCATCCGGCTGATCGTCTCCTCCATGAGCGTGCCGCCCATGTCGTCGGCGCCGCCGCGCAGGACGTCGGCGGCGAGCCGGTCGCCCAGCTTCACCCACGACACCTGGACGTGGTCGATCCGCCCGTGCAGCGCCAGGCGCGCGAACGCGTGCACCGCACGGTTGTCGCGCTCGGTGGGACCCGGCCGGGCCAGCCCCGCAAGGTAGATCGGCGCGTTGTGGTGCACGAACGGCAACGGCACGAACTCGGTGAAGCCGCCTGTGATGTCCTGCAGCTCGGCCAGGGTGCGCAGGTGGCCCAGCCAGTGCCGCGGCTCGTCGACGTGGCCGTACATCATCGTCGAGGAGGACGGGATGCCCAGCCGGTGCGCGGTGGCGACCACCTCGAGCCACTGCGACGCGGGCAGCTTGCCCTTC
Organism: uncultured Actinomycetota bacterium; assembly: GCA_963826705.1. Classification (GTDB taxonomy): domain Bacteria; phylum Actinomycetota; class Actinomycetes; order Mycobacteriales; family Pseudonocardiaceae; genus Pseudonocardia. The sequence continues at coordinate 302,174 of CAWGYF010000012.1, read as the reverse complement.
GTGAGCACCCAGCGCACCTCGTCGTCGAGGATCTCGGCGGCGGTGCCCGGGATCGAGCCCAGCCCCGCGGCCTTGAGCTCCGTGAGCCACTCGGTGATCGACACGCCCGCCTTCGCCGCCGCGGACACGATCTCCATCGGCGAGAACGCGTGCACGTGCATCCCGGGGACGGCGGCCTTCACCGCCCGGACGAGGTCGGCGTAGAACGTGACGGGCAACTGCGGGTCGATGCCGCCCTGCATGCACACCTCGGTGGCGCCCGCCTGCGCCGCCTCCACCGCGCGGGCGGCGACCTCGTCGAGCGAGAGCCGGAACGCGTCGGCGTCGCGCTCCCGCTGGGCGAACGCGCAGAACCGGCAGCCGACGTAGCAGACGTTCGAGAAGTTGATGTTGCGGTTGACGACGTAGGTGACCGCGTCGCCGACGACGTCGCGGCGCACGTCGTCGGCGAGGCGGGCCAGCTCCTCCAGCGCGAGCCCCTCGGCGAGGATCAGCGCCAACGCCGCGGTGTGGCGCGCGGGGTCGAGCAGCGAGGCCGGATCGGACGCGGCGAGCGCCAGCCCGGCCTTGACGTCGGCGTCGAGCCGAGGGGGGGTGGTGGCAGCAGGGTGGCCCTGCTCCAACCCAGTCGCAGCAGTGCCACCCTGCTGCGACGGCGAGCCCGCACCCTCACCATGGCTGGCCCGCTGAGCGGCCAGCTCGTCGGCGACCGCGTCCCAGTCGCCGTAGACCGAGGCGAAGTCTCCCCGCCGGTCCTCGGTGCGCCCCTCCGTGTCGATGGCCGTGTTGAGGTCCACCCGGCCGGTCGAGGCGAACCCGCCGTCGGGCTCCTGCCACGGCCGCCCGACGGGCGCGGCGTTCTCGTCAGCCAGACCAGAAGCATCGGCCAGCGCCTCGACGTGGGCATGCAGCCGCGTGTCGATCCACGGCGACCCGGCGAGCACGTACTTCGGGTACGCCGTGAGCCGCTCCCGGAGCGTGAAGCCCGCCTCGGCCGAGCGGGCCGCCAGCTCCTCGATCGCGGGCCACGGCCGTTCCGGGTTGACGTGGTCGGCGGTGACCGGGGAGACACCGCCCCAGTCGTCGATCCCGGCCCGCAGCATCAGCGCGAACTCCTCGCCGACGAGGTTCGGCGGGGCCTGCACGCGCATCTTCGGCCCGAGGACCAGCCGGGCGACCGCGATGGTGGCGGCGAGGTCCTCCAGGTCGGCGTCGGGGTCGTTCGCCATGGCGGTGTCGGGCTTGGCCCGGAAGTTCTGGACGATCACCTCCTGGATGTGGCCGTGCGCCCGCGCCGCCGACCGGATCGCGAAGAGCGACTCGGCGCGCTCCACCCGGTTCTCGCCGATCCCGATGAGGATGCCGGTGGTGAACGGGACACCGACCCGGCCTGCGTCGGTCAGTGTGCGCAGCCGCACCGCGGGTTCCTTGTCGGGGCTGCCGTAATGCGGGCCGCCGGGCTCGCTCCACAACCGGGTGGCGGTCGTCTCCAGCATCATCCCCATCGACGGCGCGACGGGCTTGAGCCGCGTGAGCTCCTCCCACGACATCACGCCGGGGTTGAGGTGCGGCAGCAGACCCGTCTCCTCCAGCACGGCGACCGCGCAGGCGCGCACGTACTCCAGCGTGGAGTGGTAGCCGCGGGCTTCGAGCCACTCGCGGGCGGCGGGCCAGCGCTCCTCCGGCCGGTCACCGAGGGTGAACAGCGCCTCCTTGCAGCCCTGCGCCGCGCCCGCGCGAGCGATCTCCAGCACCTCGTCGCGCTCGAGGAACGCGGCGGGCAGGCGATGGGGGACGGTGGCGAACGTGCAGTAGTGACACCGGTCGCGGCACAGCCGGGTCAGCGGGATGAAGACCTTGCGTGAGTAGGTGACGACACCCGGCCTGCCCTCAGCGACGAGGCCAGCGTCGCGGACGCGGGCGGCGGCGGCGAGCAGGTCGTCCAGATGTTCGCCGCGCGCGGCGAGCAGGACGGCGGCCTCGGTGACGTCGAGGACGACACCATCGCGCGCCCGGCGCAGTGCGCGCCGGAGGGTGGCGTCAGACGGTTGCGGGAGTCCGGCCGACGATGAGTCGCGAGCGGTACCGAGGGGAAGCGCCACGGGGGACGTCGGACCGGATGCCTGCTGGCCGACGGTGCCCGGGTCCTGGTTGGGCGGAAGAACCACGGCGGACATCGGACCGGATGCCTGCTGGCCGACGGTGCCCGGGTCCTGGTTGGGCGGAAGAACCACGGCGGACGTCGGACCGGATGCCGGCTGGCCGACGGTGCCCGGGTCCTGGTTGGGCGGAAGAGCTGCCATGGCCGCCACACTATGTCGCGGATCGGAGATCGGCACCGGGCCGTCGGCGGGGCCTCGGCAGGCGACGGTGAGCGTGGTGAGTCGCGGTCAGGCCCCGCTTCCGTACGGCCGGGTGAGCACCTCGAGGTTGTGGCCGTCCGGCGAGGAGAAGTACAGCCCGCGGCCGCCATCGTTGGTGTTGTGCCCTGACGTGCGGTGTTCAGGGTCGGCGAAGGTCTCCACGGCACGCTCGCGCAGCCGGGCGACCACCGCGTCGAAGTCGTCCTCGCTGATCAGGAAGGCGTAGTGCTGGGTGACGACCTCGCGCGCGTCGGCGAAGTCCAGGCTGACCCCGTTGTCCAGCCCGACCACGGTGAACGGCCCGAACGACGTCGGCTCCGGGAGCCCCAGCACGTCGGCAAGGAACCGCGCGGCGGCGCGGCGGTCCCGGGCGGCGACGATGGTGTGGTTCAGCTCGATAGGCATGTCTGCAGGATGTGACCTGAACCCGGGTCGAGGTCAAGCGTCAGAGCGCCCGGCGCATGAGGCACGTGGCCTGGCGTGACAGGCTCCTCGCAGAGTCCGCTGTCACTTCGCAGGGTCTGTGGACTCTGCGACGTGCATGCGCGGTCTGCGAAGTGGCCCTGCTTGGCGCGGCACCACTTTCGCCGATCACGCTAGTTCAACAGTCTTTGCCGGGCGCTCTTGGCGGCCTACGCGCTATGGGGCAGGCGGTGCGGGCGGTCCGGCGAACGTGACCGTCACGCTGTCGTAGCCAAGCGACTGCGCGAGCCCGGTCAGCATCGTGCGGGTGTTGGTCGCGGCCCGGCCCGTCAGGTCGCTCTGCTGCGCGGCGGCGTTCAGCTTCGTCGTCGCCAGCTTGTAGAGATCGCTGTCGTCGCGGGGATGATCACCCACTGCATCCTCGAAGCGCTGGACCAGACCCCGCTCGCGGCCGACGATCCGGGTCTGCGCCGGGTCGATCGTGGCCGGGGCGAGGGTGGGCGCGGGCAGGTGGATCGTCGCCTGCCTGCGGTCGGGCGAGATGCTGACCGCTCCCGGGCCAAGCCCGGAGAAGTCCACGCGCGCGTCCACCGATCCCGTGGCCAACAGGGTCGAACGCTCGCTGCTGATGATGTCGGGCACGTACTGGGTCTCCTGCTGGACGTCCACGACGACCTGGTAGGTGCCGGTGGCAGCGTGGTAGTCGGCGATGTCGCGCACGGCCAGCAGCAGGGCCTGCGGGCTGCGGTCCACCGTCTGTGTGGCAGGCAAACCGGGCATCCACCCTTGAACCGCGCTCCCGATGCCGATCCCGACCGACATGAGCAGCACGACGCCCAGCGCGGCGACGACGAATCTCGTGCGTCGGCGAGGTCGAGGGCGACCGATTGTGCGAAGCGGCTTAGGGTCGGACTGCAACGTGCTGGACGGCATCGGCGACCTCCCGTCGTCGGGCGTGCACGTACTCGCGTTACCGATCCTTTACAGGATGCAACAGCGTCTGCCGAGACGCCAATCCTGGTACCGGCCACCGCGCCCGCCGCGACTTGGCAGATGCTGGCGTGTCCTCACAGGACGCCCACCCCAGTGACGGTCGCGACGGTGATCGCCACGGTTGGGACATCAGGGACTGCCGACAAATAGCGCGTCCGATCTTGCCCGGTGTGCGCAGGGGTGATCGCTGGACGTGGTGTCGGTGGTGCTCCACTGCATGTGTGGCACCACTTCCGCCGATCTTGCCCGGTGTGGTGCGGGCCGACATCACCGGGGACACGGTCACGGTGTCCAATCCGAGCATGCTCGAGATCGACCGCTTCGACGCTATCCTCAACCGGCCGCGGATGGCGATCCTCGCGGTCGACGCGGCGGCGGGGGCGGGATCCCTCGCGACGCCGCGGGAGCTGCGGCAAGCGTGAACGGCGTGTTCGGGGACGGCCCGGTGTGGCTCGCGTGCGGCACCGGTCTGTCCACGCCGCAGCAGGACATGGACCTCTCCCTCGCCGCGCTCGCCGAGCTCGGCCGAGGCGGGGACGGTCGGCTGCGGGTGCACCGCCCGCGGCCGACCGCCGCGTTCAGCAGGCTGGACTCCCTCGCGCCGGGCTTCGGGCAGGCGAGCGCCGCCGCCGCGGCGCACGGCTTCGCCCCGGTGGTGCGGCCCGCGGGTGGGCGGCTCGCTGCCTACGGCCGGAGCGCGCTCGTCCTCGATCTCGTCGCGCCGCATCCCGAGCCCCGCGCCGAGCACCGCCTGCGCTTCTCGATGGCCGCGGCGTGCCTGGTGGACGGCCTGCGCGAGCTCGGCGTCGACGCACGGGTCGGGCCGGTGCCCGGCGAGTACTGCCCAGGCGACTACAGCGTGAACGCCCGCGGCAGGACGAAGCTGGTGGGCACCGCACAGCGGATCACCCGGCACGGCTACCTGTTCAGCGCGGTGGTGCTCGTCGGTGATCCGGAGCCGATACGGGCCGTGCTCACCGCCGCCTACCCCCTGCTGGGGCTGGACTGGGACCCGGCGACGGTCGGGTCGGTGGCCGACGACGTCCCCGGCGTCGCCGTCGACGAGGTCGCCGCCGTCCTGGTGCCCCACATTCAGCGGCTGATCCCTGAGGCGGAGTGACTCGGTAACTGAGCCGAAAATACTCGGCTCGGACTAATTTCTGATTACGGGTTTAGTCGGTTCAGCGCTGTCATGTTTCGTTGTGGCGAGTTAGGGTGGCCTCATGCCGCTGCTACCCGCGGTCCCGCCCGAGATACCAGAGAACCGCGCCGAAGTCGCGGCAGCCCGTCTTGCGCGCAAGATCGCCCCACTGTTCGGCGTCCCGTGGCCAGAGGGCCCCTTCGGTGGCCGCACGTGGGTGTGCGACTACGCGAAGATCACGCTATCGGAGATCGCGCGTGGCGCACCCCTGCCCACCCGCGAGCAGGCGGCGCGCATCGATCGGCCGACCGGGGACGGCTGGACGGTCGTCGAGCGGATCGGTGTGGCGGGACGGGACGCCGCCTTGCCGAACGAGATCGCCAACGCCACCCTCAACCGGTTCGGACCCGATACGCGCGCTGCCGTCGTACTCACGGCGGTCAACCGATTGCTCGCGCCTGCGCGGGAAGCGGTGGACACCGCGCTCGGCCTGCTCGTCGACGGCCAGGGCGCTCCCCTGCCCATTCGGCTCCGACTGGCCGCATGGGCGGGCTTGGTAATCGAGGTCTTCCGGTCCCAGCCCGCACTCGTCGCAGCGAGCGTGCATGCCCGCGCGATCCAGCAGGAGCTCGTGCAGGCCTGGCGCCTGCCGCTGGCCGCGGGGCTGGGCGAGCTGCCGCTGACCCGCTGCGAAGTCGGGCCGGAGACGGTCGCGCGCTCGCCCGGGAGCGCGCCGTGCGCCCTCGACGTCGCCGACGCGACGTTCGCCGCGCTGCGCCTGGACACCCCGCTTGAGCCTGACCTCCCCGATCTCGATCCCGAGCCCGCCGCGCTCGCCGGGAGGCTGCGTCGTGACGAATGCGTCGACCTGCTGCTGCGCCGCCTCTTGGCGGCCGGAACCGACGCGGAGCCCAGCTACCTCTGGATGAGCGAACGGCAGCGCGGACAGCTGGCCGTCGAAGCGCTGATGCCTGCGACGGCGGTTGTCGACCGCTTCGTCCGCGATGCGTGGCGGCTGTTCGGCTCGGCCGACCACGCGACCGACCCGCCGCTGGTTCTGCCCGCCGTGCCGTCGAGCGACGACCTCACGGCACTTCCGGTGATGGCGCGGCGAGCGGTCATGATCAGCCTGCTGACCGTGCTGCGGCACATCCAGAACTCGCCGTCCGCCCGGGACGCGACGCGCAGCGAGATCGTGCCGGTGCTCGCGGAGCTCGCCGCATGCGCGGAGGCGGTCTTCGACCACGACGACCCGGTCGCCGCGCTCACCGCCTGCCGGGTTGCCGACATGACGGTGCAGACACTGCGCCCCGATACCCGGGCCGACATCCGAGAGCCCGTGCGCGATCTGCTCGCCGGACTGGATCGATGCGAGGACCTGCTCCGCCGCGGGCTCCTCGACCGGGGCGCCGCCGCCGAGGCGATTTCCTCGGCCTGTGTAGAGCTCAACGCCGTTGCCCAGAACAACACGCCCGCGCCGGGTCTGCCGGAGAAAGCAGAGTTGCGCGAACGCGTGCGGCGCAGCTGGGGTGTCTACCACGACGCGCTGGAGATCCGGCCGTTCAGCGGGGATGTCGAGGTGCCGAGGCCGTCCGGGCTCGCGGCCTACCATCTCCAGAACTACGCGGCGTTCCTCGCGGGGTCGACCGTGGAGAGCGAGCTCCGCGACGCCGTCGATCTGTTCCGCGAACTCGTGATCCCGGCCAGGGAACAGTTCTTTGTGCTGTCGGGACACTTCCTGCCGCTGCGGAACTCGTTGCAGGTCGCCTCCCGCGCCACCACCCGGCTCGCCGCGGCCGCCCGCGACCGGGGCGACACCGATGCAGCGATCAGATGGGCCGTGCTGGGACGGGGCTGGGTGAGCCGAGCGCTCGCGGCCGACGACACGCGACGGCTGCTGGCCGCCAGCCCCCCGACGGAGAGCGCCTGCCGGTTCGCGCTGCTGGCCGCACCCGCGCTGCTCCTTGCGGCTGAGCTGGGAGCGCCGGGCAGCAGTGGCGACGTTGACCGTGCCGCGGAGCTTGTCGATCTCGTGCAACGCTGGGAGACCGGCACCGTGGGCAGCGGGGAGCACCACAGCCGCCACGCCGAAGTCGTCGCGCTGACGGCGCGTCTGGCGGCGATCCGTCAAAGGGACTAGTGCGGAGGGGTGGTGTGCCCCACCCCTCCGTCCTTGGAGGGGAACCCGTGCGATCCGAACCGACCACGACAGTCGACGACCTCTGGCGGGCGTGGGCGCAGGCGCAGCCCGACGGCGACCGGGCCGTCCTGGCGTCCGATCTCGCCGTGGCGCTGATCGAACATCCGCGGGCGGCCGACGACCTCGTCGCGCTCGACCGACTCGTCGCCGATCTCGACCGCCTGGACGAGCCGGGCGTCAACGGGACGACCGTGCGGATCGCCCGCGGTCTTGCCCGCCTGACGCGCCATCAGCTGGCCGACGTCCACGAGGACCGCGCCACGGGCATGGCGCTGTTGCGCTCCGGCTGTGCCGCCGCGCAGGACGACACACCGCTGCTCGGACTCGCGTTGCCGATGGTCGCCGCGATGTCGGCCGAAGACGACGCCCAGGAAGCGCTGGCCGCCATCGACCGACTGCAGCGGGTGAACGGGCCCAACCGGCAAAACCCCGCCATGGACCGACTCGAGGTCGCTCTGCTCTACCAGCGCTACCACGAGGCGCGCGATCCCGCGGTTGCGGACGCCGCCCTCCGGCGGCTCGACCAGGTGTGCGCCGAGAGCCCCGAACTCCCTTCGGACGCCCTGCTGATGTGCGGCGAGCTGCACGTTCTGCGGACGGTCGGGCACCTGCTCGGCCCCGACCATCTGCCCGACATCGACACCGCCATCGGCGTACTGGAGCGGGGACTGCCCCACGCCGAGGGCCCACTCGCCGCGGTCGGCTTGCTGCTGCTGGGCACCGCCTACAACCGGCACGCCACGATCACCAGTGACGACCGCGGACGCGGGCGGGCGATCGACTGCCTGGACGAGGCGTTGCATCGCGGCGGGCACGACGCCGACCTCGCCCTGATCGCGCACCAGGAGCGCCTCGACGCACTGCTCGGCCGTCTCGGCGACCGGGCAACGCAGGTGCCGCCCGCGCTGGACGCCGCGGTGGCCGAGGCTCGTGCGGCGCTCGCGCTGCACCCCCACGCAGGCTCGGGGAACCGGGCCGAGGTGGCAATGCAGATCGCGCGCGCGGAGAGTCAGGCCCTCGACATTCGCGGCGACCTCGACATCGGCTCGCTGGACCGGATCCGGGAGAACCTCGATCTCGCGGCCTGCCATCCCAACCTGCCAGCGGAATGGTCGACCAAGATCGCCGCGCTGCGGGCGTCGGTCCAACACAAGATGGAGTTCCTTGGGCACAGCACGGGCGACGCGGGCGTGTCGCTGCTCGTCGACGCGCTGCGGGACACCCGCCAACCCGAGCGGGTGCGCCGCATGCTCGGGAACCAGCTGGTCGCCGGTCCCGGCATCCACGGTGCGCTGCACGAGCTGGAAAGTGGCGCGGCGCTGCTGCGCTCCGCCGACGCGCAGCCGTTCGACCGCGTTCTGGCCGCGGTCGCCGACATAGAGATCGTCCGGCGTCGCACGAGGGACGACTCGCAGATTCTCGCGGCGATCGACCGCGCACTCGTCGCTGCGAAGGCCGTCGACCCGGAAAGCGGGGACGGGCGGTTGATCGCCCAGGCTCTGCTGCCTTTCCTGGAGGCGATGCGCGAGGCAGGCCGACCGTCCGGGCGGCCGTTCGACGAGCTGCAGGCCTCGACACTCGTTGGTGACACCGCCGCGCTGGTCCGTGACACCCTGGAGATCAGCCGGGCCGTAGCGCTGGTCAAAGCTGCAGCCGCCGACCCTGCCCACGAGCGAACCGAGCTGAGGGCATTGGAGAAGCGAGTGGCGCGGCTGCCCAGCGGTCGGGCGCGTGCCGTGGGCGCAGGCGCTCTGCTCATCCTCTGGGTGACGCGGGCAGCGCGGGATCAGGATCCCGAGGCCGCCGCGCGGGCCACCATCTGGGTGCCCGAGGCCATGGAGAACGTCGGCGGCCCCGAACATCCCCTCTACGCGCGGACCGCGCGGAATGCCGCCATCGCCTACCGGATCCGCGCCAGAGGTGGCGACCGGCGCCGCAGCCGCGAGCTCGCGCTCGCCGCCCTCCGCGGACAGGCGTGGATGGTCCTGCTGCAGTCGGGCAGTGAGCACGCGCTCGTCCTCGCTCGGGAGGCCTCGGCCGATGCCGTCCGTTTGGCCCGGTGGTGCCTGGCCGACCGCGCCGCCGACGAGCTGGTCGCCGCGCTCGACGCGGGCCGCGGGCTGGTGTTGCAAGCCGCCGTCACCTCCCGCGGCATCACCGACCAGCTCCGTGCGGCGGGGGCGCACGACCTCGCCGACGAATGGGTCGCGACCGGAGGCGACGACCGCCTCGATCTCGCCGCGATGCCCGGCGTCGATCTGTCCGGCGTCGATCTGCCGCGTCGCCCGGCGTCGACTCGTGTCGACTGCCAGCGTCGACTTGTCCAGGTCGATCTGCCCAGTGTCGACCTGCCCGGCGTCGACTTGTCCGGCGTCGATCTGCCCGGCGTCGATCTGCATAGCGACCTGCGGCGCCGGGTCCTGCTGGCGCTGGGCGCCGACCCTGCGGCGGGCACGTCGTCGATGGCGCAGGTCCAGCGGACGCTCGCGGCCGCGCGGGCCGATGCGCTGGTCTACCTGGTGCCTGCCGACGACGCAGGTCCCGGCCTGGCCGTGGTCGTGCCCGCACGCGGCTCACTCGAGGTGCTCCAGCTACCCCACCTGCACGCCGACACAGCCGCGGCGTTGGCAGGCGGCGTAACGGGCACACGCCGCGGCGTAACGGGCACGGGCCGCGACGTCACGGAGCCGGATGCCGGGCCCGGCGCACCCGCCGCCGCTCCCGTGGGCCCGGGACCGATGATGGAGTGGGCGTGGCGGGTCGCTGGCTCCGCCCTCGCCGACCGCCTGCGCCCCGCCGCCGACCGTCTGGCCCGGCTGGTGCTCGTCCCCTTCGGACCGCTCGCGCTGGTGCCATGGCACGCGGCCCGGCCCGCCGACGGCGCCGGGATGCTGGACCGGGCCATCGTCTCCTATGCCCCGTCAGCCCACCTGCTCGGCAGCGCGCTCGCCCAGCCCCGCCACCGCGACGGCGGCGTGCTTGTTCTCGGGAACCCGACGGGCGACCTGCGGGAGGCGGGCGTCGAGGCCAGGGCTCTCGTCGGCGTCTTCTACCCGGCAGCCACCTATCTGGGCCGGACTGACCGGGGCGGCGCCGAGCCGTCGGGGCCCGGCGCCGCCGCCGAGATGCTCGCGCTGCTGGGCGCCGACGCCCCGCCGTTGGCGCTGCTGCATCTGGCCTGCCACGCGCGGGCGAACCGGACGGCGCCGTGGCGATCGAGCCTCGTGCTCGCCGACCGGCCCGTCGACGTCGGCGAGCTGCTCACGCTCCGCCGGTCGACCCCGCTCGAGGTCGACACCGTCTGCCTCGCGGGCTGCTCGACCAACGTCGCGGGCACCGATCACGACGAGGCGTTCAGCCTCGCCTCGGCGTTTCTGGCGGCAGGGGCGCGCACGGCGTTCGGCTCGATGTGGACCGTCCCTGACGACCACACTTCGCGGCTGATGTTCATGGTGCACCACTTCCTCGCACGCGGAGACGACGCCGCGGACGCCCTCCACCAGGCGCAACTGTGGGCCGCGGACCCCGGCCGGATACCGCCCCCTGAGATGCCGACCGCCCTCGCGCGCGGAGCCTCCGGGCCCGATGACCCGGTGGCGTGGGCGGGCTTCCAGCATGTCGGCGCCTAAGCTTGACCTTAACCCTTGATCGGTTGTTGAGCGGTCTGCGGCGCGAGCGCGTGTGACGGTCTTGCCGAGCGTCGTGGCGGGTGCCCGGTGTTGGTGGGGGATGGCGGGTGGGTTGTCTGGGGCCGGGTCGGCTGGGTTTCGGCGCGCGGGCCGGGAGGGTGATTGTCGGTCGGAGGCGGCGAAATCCGCGGCGGACCCGGGCGGGGTCAGCCGCCGGGTACGCGGTCTTGTCAAGATCCACAGCGGGGTCTGCTGGTTGTTGTTCAAGGACAGGTCTATCGGGGTGATGAGCTGGGCGGAGGCCGTCCGCGCTGACAACGGCCGGGGCGCCGCCGCTCGCCAGGGTGCCGGAAGAACGTGCATGGTGCGGGTCGGCGCCCGTGGCTTGGCTTGACGGCGTTGGGCGTCGGCGGCATGTGACCGGCCGGACCTTCCGATGGTCAGAAGGGGGGCGGTGGGTCCGGTTCGGGCGGCGCGGCCGTCGGAGGTGGGGGTGTTCCCGGTGGTGGTGCGCGGTGGTCGACCGGTCGGCTCCAGTAGCGGTGCCCGGTCGGGGTGATCCATTCCAGTTGTCGGTCGGGGTGCAGCAGCACCTGCCAGCCGAGTTGCTCTTTGAGGTCGTGGTGGCGTTGGCACAGGCAGCACAGGTTGTCCTCGCTGGTGGTCCCGCCGTACTGCCAGGGCTGCACATGATCGATCTCACAGGCGACGGCCGGGCGGCGGCAACCCGGATAGCGGCATGCGCCGTCGCGGGCGCGGAGGAACCCGGCCAGCGGGGCGGGGGGCCGGTAGGTGCGGCGGCCGTAGTCGAGCAGGGTGCCCGACACGGGGTCGGTGAGCAGACGCCGCCAGGTGCAGTCGGGATCGGCGGCGATCTGACGGGCGATCGGGGCCGGGATAGGCCCGTAACCGGCCAGCTCGCCGGGTTCGTCGTGCAAGCCCATCAGGGTGGTGAGGGGGACGGTGACGTGGATCAGGGGCCGATGCGCAGACACCGGCGCGGCCAGCACACGCGACCCGACCTCCCGGTCCACCCCGCCACCCGCACCACCCGCGTCACCCGCATCGCCTGGGTCACCCGCACCGCCTGGGTCATCACTGCCATCCGCGGTGCCATCCGCGGTGCCATCCGCGGTGCCATCCGCGGTGCCATCCGGCGGTGGCCAGCCGGGGTGGCGCGGCCGGGGTGGCGCCGGCCGGGGTGGCGCCGGCCGGGGTGGCGCCGGTCGGGGTGGCGCCGGCCGGGGTGGCGGCAGCCGGGGTGGCGCCGGCCGGGGTGGCGCCAGCCGGGGTGGCGGCAGCCGGGGTGGCGCCGGCCGGGGTGGCGCCGGCCGGGGTGGTGCTGGCCGCGGTGGTGGTGGTCGGGGTGGTGGTGGCGACCAGGCGGCCGGTGAGCAGAGCGACCAGCACGTCCGCGCGGCGGCGGTCCATCGACCCCCGACCCCGCCCGACCACACCGTCCTTGCCGTTGCCGTCCTTGCCGTTGCCGTCGGGGCTGTCGCTGTCGTCGGGGGTGGCGCAGTCGATCCCGCGGGCCAGGCGGGTGATCCACTCGAAGGAGGCGGTGGCCTCCGGCGCGGTCAGCTGCGCGGCCAGGGTGGCCATGCCGTCACGACCAGGCCACAGCTCGACCCGCCGCTGCCGACGCGCCTTCGGTGACGGTCGGCAGGATCGGCCACCACCGCGGCGATGGCCCGGGTAAGCGCCGCCCGCAGCTGCCCCCAAGTCTGCTCGGGGGCCCGCCCCAACACCCGGTGCTGCACAGCCTGGGCCACCCCGTCGTCGTAGTCGGCGAGCATGTCGGCGATCAACCGGGCCCGATCCGGGGAGATCCGCCCGGTGGACAGCAGGTCGCGGGTGGGCCGCAAGACCGCGGCGGCGCGGTCGGCGTGCGCCATCCGGGTCGCGGCCGCCGACGGGGCCAAGGTGAGCGCCAGCCCGATCTCATCAACCGCCCACTCCCGCCGGGCGGCCGACTCGCCGGCCGGATCGGCCGCGGTGGCGGCCGGGCGGACGGTGCCATCGGCGGGACGGCGGTGAAACTCGGCGAGCATCACCTGTTGACCGGCGGTGGCCCAGGCGGCCAGGTGTTCGTAGCCGATCGCGGCATCGATCAACTCGGCAGCGGACAACAGTGCGGGGTGGGCGGTGGCCCAGTCCAACTCCAGGGCCAGCGCCCCGCACGGGGCGCTCGTCGCGGCGGGGAGGGTCGGGCCCGGGTCGGTGCCGAGCAGCTCCTCCGGCGGCGGGTCGAGGAACTCGTCGAGAACGTCGTCGGGGAAATCGTCGAGAACGTCGTCGGGGCAGTCGTCGGGGTAGTTGTCGGGGGGCCGTTCCGCGTCGGGGCGGGTGTCGACCAGTTGATCGAACATAGGTTCGACTATAGCATCGCGGACTGGTACTCGGGCGCGGATGGTGAAAGATCTGTGCGTCCGCGGTGGTGCAGGGCAGCGGCTGGCGGGTTGACCACCGACGTTCACCTGCCAACCTCCGGAGTGTGGTCGCGGCGGCCGGGCCATCCCCTCACGCGCCCCGCCTACGCCCTTCACCCAGGCTGTAGCGGCCTCGCAACGCGCTGAACCTCGACAAACGACACCGCCGCCCACCGCCGCGAACGAAAGCGCGTTGACGACCGCGTTGACAACCCGGGCCGCCAAGGCGAACCAGCACCGCGGTCGGGCTGCTGCGCCCGGACATCCTCAGCGCGGCCACGATCAATACGGCCAACCCGGGATCATCCAAGCGCCGCCCTCGGCCCGGCCACAGACATGGGCAAACAGCCGCAGCAAGCTGGTCTGAGCGTCCGGACACCGCCACAGCCAGACATCCGCGGCCAGCACGATCCGGTCCCCGACCCACCTCCGCGCCAACCCGGCCACACCACCACGGAGCCGGACGATCCCGACCGACCCCTGGTTGACCCCGACACACAAACCGCCGCGCCCGCAGCGATACTCCAAGACCAACGACAAATCCACCACCGACCACACCAGCCCGTCAGCGCACACCCCGTCGGCGCACAACCCCGTCAGCGCACAACACCGCATCGGTCAGCTCGAACAACGCGTCGGTCCGCGCCCGCAAACAGGTATAGAAGAGCCTGTTGCTTATTGCCTTGTGCGCGCTGCGTGACTGACCGACTACGGCCGTACTGGCCGCTGGGCCACGAACTCGGCTGCGGCGGACGTTTTCGATGGGTCGAATTCGCGCGTCAGCCCGATTTTGCAACAGGCTCAGAACCCTCCCGAACCGAACAAGATCATCCCGCCGGGCCTCGGCCCCGCCGCGGTCCCCGGCCAGATCCTGCGCCACACTGCCCACCAAGGCCACCGTCTTTCGCTCTTCGAGCTCTGTGAGAGGAACCCGAAGAGGATCAAGCGTTAGCCGTGCCATGTCCCGCCGACACGCGTCCAACCTGGACAAAACTGATCGGCCAACTCGGCTGAGGTTAAACGTCAAGCTAAGAGCGCCACGTCGTCCCTGCGGGCGGGGTGGGCGCGGGCCACGCAGGGCCGGGGGCGGGCGCGACATGGCTCAGCCGTGGAAGAACCCTGCGCCGACGCCCTCCCAATCGAGTGCGATAACGCCAATCTGCGCGGTGTTGACGTAGAGCGTCACCTGCTGGTCGGCGATCTCGACCTGGATGGTGATGGCGCCCTTGGCCTCGACCGCCGCCTTGATCTCTGCGGCGAGCGCTTGCGGACCAGGCTCGGCGGGCAGCTGGTAGCTGCGTCCGTCGATGTGGATCAGTGCCGCCATCATGGCCTCCTCGCGTGCCGACTCCGGAAAATAGTCGGCTTCCGCCGGTACGGTGTTACAGATCCGCGCCGACCATTCCCGCTCGACGGGCGGCGGCAGCGGCCTGTCCGCGGCTGGTGACGCCCATCTTGCCGAGGATGTTGGACACGTGGACCCCGGCGGTCTTCTCGGCGATGAACAGCCGCCGCGCGATCTGGCGGTTGCTCAGGCCGTCGACCAGCAGCGCCAGAACGTCGCGTTCGCGCGGGGTGAGGCCGAAGGGAGTCGGAGCAGGTCGGTCGGCCGGAGATTCGGACGCCACGACCGAGAGGCGCGCCGACCGCGCGACATCGTCGATCGCGCGGAGCAGCGGGCTGGCGCCGAGCCGGGCGGCGACACCGCGGGCGAGCGCGAGCGGTTCGGCCGCGCCCACCCGGTTCCTGGCCGCGATCATGGCCTCGGCCTGCCGCCAACGGGCGTAGGCGGCGGGGTAGGGCTGCGCGAGCTCGGCCCACCCCGCGGCCACCTCAGCCCAGGACATCGGATCGTCGTCGGCCAGGTACCGGCGGTGTTCGGCAACGCACAGCGCGCGGCAAGCCGCCGCAGCCGGAAGGAGCCCGTCGGCTGCCCCCTCGGCCAAGCTCCACAGCGCGGCGGCCGCCGCGGCGTGCTCCTGCGCCGCGCCGAGATCGCGAACGTCGGCCACCGCACGCAGGCCGAGCGCGACGAGCCGCAGGACCGGACCTGGGTCATCGCCCGCCACGACCGCTTCGACGCCGCGGCGGCTGACCGCGAGCGCCGCAGCGGGCCCTGCCTGCCACAGCAGCGCCTCGGCCCGCAGGGCGTGCACCGGCCCCGCGAGCTGCGGCTCGCCAACCGAAGCGGCGGCCACCGGCGCGAGCAGCTCCTCGGCCGCGGTGAACCGACCCCGCCCCACCTCCAGTTCGGCCAGAACGATGCGGCGGTAACGGTCGAACCCCGGCGGCGACCGTCGGTTGTCGGCGGACTCCAGCATCTCCTGCGCCTCGCCCCAGCGGCCGAGCATCGTCAGCACCGACGCGGCGTTGGCCAGCAGCACCGTTCCGCCCGATCCGACGAGCCCGAGGTCGCGGCTGCGGCGCACACCCTCCAGCGTGGCCGCGAGCGACTCCTCCAGCCTGCCCGCGGCCTCCAAGGCGTACCCGAGGTTGGCGTGCCCGCGCAGGACATCCTCGGGGTTGCCGCCCTCCTCTGCGATACCGACCGCCACGCGCAGCTCGCGGATACCCTCCTCCGGCGATCCGAGCATGGTCAGCGCCGCACCCAGCGTGTTGCGGGCGCGGCCTGCCGCAGCCGTCGCGTCGGCCGCCTCCGCGACCCGCAGCGCCGCCCGACACCTCGCGACCGCCTCGCGGAGCTGGCCCACCTGCACGAGCGCGGTCGCGTGACCCGCCAGCGCCCATGCCTGGCCCGCCGAGGGCGGCTCGGTCGCGTAGGCGACGTCGGCGAGCGCGTAGGCGCGCAGCGAGTCCGCGGTGTTGCCCAGCTCCCACAGATACCGCCCGCGGCGCTCCAGAAGGGCTCCGCGGCGGTCGCCGCCCGCCCCCGCGCCGAGCTCGTCGAGCCCGCGGTCGACATAGGCCAGCGCGCGGTCGACATGTCCGGCCCACCGGCCCGCGTCCGCTGCGGCAGCCAGCAGGTCGGGAAGATCGGGGCCCGTCGGCCTCCCCACCGCGGGCCACAACCGCATCGCCCGCTCGTACTGCTGCTCTGCCTCCGCGTAGCCGTAGACGCCCGACGCCGCCGATGCCGCCGCCACCGAGGCGGCGAAAGCGCGCGGCAGATCGCCCCCGATGTCCCAGTGGTGCGCCAGCTCCGCAGCGGCGGGGGCACGCTCCTCCAGCCCGAGCGCGGGCTGGGCGGCGAGGGTCTGCGCCAGCGCGAGGTGACAAGCCGCCCGCTCGCCCGGCAGCAGCTCGCCGTACACGGCGTCGAGGGTCAGGGCGTGCCGGAACGCGTAGCGCTGCGTCGCGTCCACCACGAGCACGCCGTGCGCCACGCAGGACCGCAGCCCCGCGAGCAGCTCGGCGGTCGGCAGCCCGCACGCCGCGGCGACGAGGGGATGCGCGACCGCGCGACCCGCTGCCGCGACAACGCTGGCGACCTGCCGGGCGGACGGGCCCGCGGCGTCGAGCCGGGCCTGCACCAGGTCGCGGATGCCGACCGGCACCGATCCGTCGGGCGACGGGCCTGCGATGACGAGCTCGCGGGCGTAGTAGGCGTTGCCGCCCGCCCGTTCGACCACCCAGCGCACGAGCGCGGGGTCCGGGTTGCCGCCCACGAGGTGCCCCACGAGCCCGGCGATCTCGGCATCGTCGAGCGGCCGCAGGCTGCGGCGGGAGCAGCGGCCGCTCAGCGCCAGGTTCGACAGCAGCGCCCTGAGCACGGGGGTGTCGTCGGTCCGGCAGGTGCAAACGATGAAGACGCGCTCGTCGGCCAGCGCCCGGACGAGGAACGCCAGCAGCTCGGCAGTGGACTGGTCGGCCCATTGCAGGTCCTCGAACGCGACGACCGTCGGGGCTTCGTCCGCGCACCCCTCGACAAGGCACAGCACCGCCTCCAACAGGTGGGTGGGCGAGCCCTCCCGCGGCGTGGGAGGCAGCGCGGCGCCGTCGGCGATCGCGGGCAACACCCTGGCGAGGTCGGGCCACGCCGGATCGGCCAGCGCCCGCACCCGGGCCGCGCCCCGCCTGCGGACGAGCCCGCGGAGCATCTCGACCAACGGCAGGTGCGGCAGCGCGCCACCGCCGAGGTCGAGGCAGGCGCCACGCAGGACCGTGGCTCCTTCGTCGCGCGCCCCTGCCAGGAACTCGGCGAGCAGCCTGCTCTTGCCGACGCCCGGCTCGCCGTCGAGCACCATCGCCGACGGTCTGCCCTCACAGGCCGCGCGGAACGCCTCCGCGAGCTCCCGCTGCTCCCCCGCCCTGCCGACGAGAGGGGTCGACCCGCCGCCACGCACGGAGTCAGACCGCCTCGATCCGGTACCGGAACGACATGTCCTGCGCGGTGCGCAGGCTTCCGCTGGGATGCTCCCCGACCCCGAAGTCCTCGCCCGCGAGGAACGAGGTCCGGTAGACGCCGACGCTGTCGCCCACGACCGTCTTCAACGCCTGATAGGCCAGGTTCACCAACGTGCCCACCGCCCCCAGCGAGGCGACGGCAGCGGCAAGCGGCGGCGCGGCCAACGCCAGCGCGCCCGCGGCCTGCACGAAGGCGGGGTCGTTCAACTTGTTGTCGATCAACGTGCCGAGGTCGAGCGCGCCGGACCGGTCGCGAGACAGCCAGATCGCGATGTCCAGGTAGTCCCGGACCGGCCCGTGCGCGAGGAGAAGGTTCGAAAGCGACAGCCAGTCACCGTCGCGCACTCGCGGGAAGCTCCAGGTGCGCGCCGTGTGGACGGGTGCGCCGCCCGGCTCGTTCGGGCCGGTGACGACGAGCGCGTCCAGCCGCAGGTCCGCCGCGCCGAGCGCGCGGTTGCGCAGCACGACGAGCTCGGCGAGGCGGACCGCCACCGCCGCGGGCGCGGTCGGCAACGAGCGGGGCGCGAGCAGCGACAGCGACGGATCCGGCCGCTCGTCCAGAAGGAACGTAGCGGTCTCGGCGGCCGGGCGGGCCGTGGGCATCAACAGGTGCTCGAGCTGGTAGACGGCGTAGCGGTCGCCGGACACGTCCTGCCCTCCGCCGATATCGCGGTATCCGCCGTCCGCGACCTGGGCGAGCAACGCCTGAAGACCCGACTCCGCACCGCCACGGGTCACCACGCCCTCCTGCTCGAGGGCGCTCAGGTCTTGCTGCTGCGACGTCACCATCACCGTGAGCGTCGCCGGGCGCGGGCCGGTGCGCGGAATGTCCTCGGGCCAGGAGACCTTCAGCCCCGCCGTGAGGCCCGCCTCGGGGCGGAAGCCGACGACCCACTCCTCGCCGCCCTTCAGAGCGAGGCCTGAAGGGTCGTTGGTGATCCGGTTGATCCGCCCGGCGGCGCCGACGCTGAAGACGAAGAAGTACAGCGTCTCGGGGCTGGTGTTGCGCAGCCGCACGAAGATCCGGTCGCCCTCGAAGAGGGTGGCGCCCGATTGAGGCAGTTCGACCGGGGCCTCGTCCACCACCAGGCCCCAGGTGACGGCGCTCGCGGCGGCGATGTCGGGGGCGCCGGGGTCCAGCATCCGCACGGCTGCGGCACGGGCGAGGCGGTCGACGTTGCGCACGAGGCCGCGCAAGCCATCGGCGTCGGTCGCGACGGGCGCGGTGAGCGGCCCAGCGGCGTCGGTGAGCGCCGCCCCGGCCGGGCCGACGTCGACGGTGACCAGCGCGCGACCGGTGCCAGCCGGGTCGACATGGGTCGACGCGGACAGCGCGGCGCTCACCGCAGCCACCCCGGGGCCGCCGTCAGAGCCGGTTATCGCGACCGGCCACCGATGGCCTGCCCGCAACACCGGGCTGGCCTCGACGGTCGCGGGCAGATCGGCCACGCCAGGGGCGAGCGCGACGGAGGCGGCGGCGGAGGTCGCGGTGACCGACCGCACGGTGAGCCACGCCAGGTTCTCCGGATGGCCGGGGACGCGGGCCGCGTACACGTCGCCGATGGTCACGCCCATCAGGTCCCCGCCGCCCAGCACGACTCCGCCCGCCGCGGCGCCGCCTGGACCCGCGGTGACCGGCAGGACGCCGTCGAGGTCGCGGAGCGCCACGTCGAACAGCAGCCGCGTGGCAGGCCCCTCGGCCTCTGGCCGCTGGTTGGGGGCGATCGGCTGGATCCACGCGCGGGCGGACCGGGCGATGTCCGCCCAGGTCAGAGGGGTATCGGCGCCGGTGAGCAAGGTGTGCAGCGCGTCGGTGAGCAGCCCGGCCTGCCTGCCGTCGGCGCCGGGGCACTCATAGGCCTGCTGCGTGGGACCGGCGGCGACCAGCCGTACGACGTCAGGGTTGCTCTCGATGTCGGGGCCCAACCGACGGCCCAGTGCCGCGCCCCCCACCTTCGCCAGGTGCGCCTCGATGTCGACGTAGCTGGACCTCGGAATCCCCCGCGCCACCAGATCCCCGCCGCGCGCCATCCGCGAGGAGTAGCAGCAGTCGAGAATGAGGGTGACATTGTGGGTTTTCGCGCTCAGCTCGGCCATGGCCACCGACATCTCCAACGCGGTGATGCCCCGGAAATCGTCTGCGGTGCTGTCGAGGAAGTCATACGGCGCGATGAACTGCAGGACGCGGGGGATGCCGCCGGGTGGCGCAGCAGTATCCACCGAGCGGCCGCCGTGCCCGCTGTAGTACACGACGACGGCATCGTCATGGCCGGTGTCGACGGCGAGCTCGGCCAGCGCCGCCACGATCCCGTCCCGGACGGCGGCGTCCTTCTCCAACCTCCTCGGCTGGGCGAACCCGTGGTCCCCCAACAGCCCCTCGATGATCTCCAGGTCACGGGACACGCCCGTGAGGCCTGCGATCTCGGATCCGATCAGCAGCGCGCGGCGGCCCATGCCGTCATCCCATCGGGTGGCCCGACCGTCGCGCAAGGACCACCGCGGAACCTGCGGCGAGCGGTCCCTGCTGGTCTTTGGTACGGCCGAGCGTTCTCCCCGATTGCCCTAAGGAATTTCAGATATGCGGTCTAAGGAGTCCTCCCCATGTGTATTCGCCATTTCTCGGCGATTTTTTCCGAATGCAGACGACCACCGTTGTGGAAAGGGCGGCCGCGGGCGACGCGGCCGCGTGGAACGAGTTGAAAGGCGAATACGAGCGGACGCTGCGGGGCATCGCGCACTGGATGCGGGTCCGCCAACACGACGCCGAGGACGCGGCACAGACGACCTGGCTCGCGCTGTGGGAACACGCGGCGACGATCCGCGAGCCCGCGAGCGTCGGGGCGTGGCTCGCCTGCGTCATGCGCAGACGCTGCCTGGCGCTCCTGCAGGAGCGGCGCAGGGAGCTGCCCACCGACGACGTCGACGGGTGGACCGCGCCCGCGGCTCCGACGCCGCAGACAGGTCCGGGCGTCGCCGACGAGCTCGCCACCGTCCTGTGGCGGCTGGTCGACGGCCTGTCGCCGCGCGAACGCGCCGTCATCCGGGCGCTTTTCGACGGATCTGACCGCAGCTATCGGGAGATCGCCGACGAGCTCGGGATGCCCATCGGCGCCATCGGACCCGTGCGGATGCGCGCGTTGGCCCACCTTGCCAGCCGACTGGCCCAGGTCGGGATCACCGCCGACGTCCTGTCCGTCACGGACTGAATGAGGAGTTTCGGCGGTGCCTGCCGATGGCGCGCACTGCCAGACTCCGGACGGGAGGACCCATGTCTTTTGCCGAGCTGCCTGCCCTGATGCTGTACGAGGAGCGGCGCCCGGTCGCCGCCGCCACCGAACCGCTGGCGACGGCCGCGGCCGCACTCGGCGTCGGCGAGCCGAAGCGGGCCATCGCCGCGTTGGCCGAAGTGCAGGGCAACGGTGATGAAGGCCTGGTCGCGGCCGTGATCCGGCACGTCGCCGCCGCACTGGACACCAACTGGTTCCCCGGCGGCGGCGGTGCGGTTCTGACCGGCGACGCTGTGGCGGCGTTCGTCGCGCCCCGCGGCGAGGCGACCCACCCGGACGCGCAGCTGGTGGTGACGCTGGGCCGCAGGCTGCTCGCGCCGACACCCTCGTGGCGCAGCATCGCCGACGGTGCCCGCACCGGGGGCGGCGGCGAAGGCTTCGCCCTCGGCCAAGCCTCCGAGCTGCTGACCGACATCTACGCGAGCATGCCGCGACTGGTCGGGCCGGTCGCGCTTGTACTGGCCGACCTGCTCGTCCGGGCAGGCAGGGGCAACGCGGAGCTGCCGTTCCAGCTCGCCCGCGGCGCCTACGCCGACGACCCGGTCGGGCTAGCGGCCTGCGCGCTCGCCGAGCTCGACGCGCGGTGGCCGGGCGGCCGCCCCGAGTTGCTGGGCGAGACCCTCGACAGCGTTCTCGCCCCACCGCCTCCCCCGGATCCGGACCTGCCCGCCCGCCTTGCCGACGTGGCGGCGATGTTCGCCGCAGCAGGCTCCGACCGGGGCGTCGCGGCGGTCGCGCTGCGGCAGTCCCGGGCCGCCGCCGACATGGGCGACCGCGATGGGGCCCGTGCCCATCTCGGCCGCGCCGTCACGCTCGCCTCTCGATCAGGCGACACGGCCCTCCTGCAGGTCGCCGGCGTGCACGGCGGCCTCTTGGAGATCGAGCTCGGCGGCCGCATCGAACC
Organism: uncultured Actinomycetota bacterium; assembly: GCA_963826705.1. Classification (GTDB taxonomy): domain Bacteria; phylum Actinomycetota; class Actinomycetes; order Mycobacteriales; family Pseudonocardiaceae; genus Pseudonocardia. The sequence goes on along the minus strand of CAWGYF010000012.1, from coordinate 280,437 downwards.
GGCCGCGGTAGCCGAACCCGTGATCGCGTGGGCCACCACGGTGGGCAGCACGAGCTGGGCACGCGGCCTGGTGCGGCTCTGCGCCCGGCGAGCCGAGCGGTGGCGCGACGACGACCCGATCCGGTCCCAGTGGGCGCGACGGCTGGCCGCCGCACTCGCCGAAGGCGTCGGCGCGACCCTGGAGTCGACGCTGGCCCGCCGCGCGCAGGCGGCCTGGTACGGCGCGGTCAACGACGGGCGCGCCGCTCTCCGGCTTCTGCTCGGCGACCTCACCGACGCGATGGCGGCGGACGACCCTGCGACGTCGCTTCACCTGGTCCAATGGGCGAGCCTGGTCGACATGGCCTGCGCCGCGGAGCGGGACGCGGCCACGGTGCGCGACTCCGACCTGCTGACCGCGGTGCACACGCCGCTGCAATGGCTGGCCGACCGCGCCCCGGCACCCGCGGCCGAGGGCGACGTCACCAACCAGATCCGGCAGCTGCTCGCCGGAGCCGTCACCGAGGGGTCCGTGCTGGTTCCGCTCTACCGCGGCACCGCCGCCCGCGACGCGGGCGATCCCGCCACGGCCGCAGCCTCCTTCGCGGAGGCGCTCGCGGCCGCCAAACGGCTCAAGTTGCCGATCCTCACCGCGGTCGTGCTCGCCACCACGCGCCGGTTCCCCGAGGCCGTGGCCGTCATCGAACCTCTATGGCGGTCCGGACAGCTCGCTCATGACCTGGCCGCATCGTTCTTCACCCTGCTCGGCGCCTTCGACCTGGCCATGCAAGCCGAAGCCGCCTTGCCGCCCGACGACGGGAGCACATGGGACCGACCCGCGCTCCAAGCGGAGATCGCACTCGGCCAAGGCCGAGCCGCCGACGCCGTCACGCATGCCGAGACCGCGATCTCGCGCTTCGAGGGCCGCCTCGAACGGCTGTCCCGCGACGTCCTCCGGACGACGGCGCTGGACTCGCCGCCGGTCGCCCGGATGTACACGACAGCGGTGGCCGCCCACATCGCCCTCGGCGCCGAGCATCACGACCGCGCGTTCGCGCTGTCGGACCGCTGCCGCGGCATGACGCTCACCGACCTCGTCGACGCCGACCGGGACGCGACGACGCCCGCGGCCGCGCTGGCCATCCGCGCGTGGCAACAGGCGGGCGCCGAGCTGGCGCGCACGGTCGAGGACCTGGCGGGCGTCGCGGCTCCAGGAGACATCGCCCGCGCGCGGATCGATGCCGCCGAGACCGCGCTGCTCGACGCCGAGGCCGCGCTCGCGGCAGCGGCGCCCGAGGTCCTCCACAACCGTCGACGCCTCCCGGAACCGATGAGCATCGCGCGGTTGCAGGCGGAGCTGACACCCGACACCCTGCTGCTGCAGTACCACGCCTTCGACGACCGGCTCGTGATCTTCGCGGTCACCCACGACCAGGTTGTGGTGCGGACCGCGGCCGCCGTCACCGGACAGCTGACCTGCGACGCCCGCCGCTTCCTTCGGACGGTGGCCGCGTACGGCATCCCCGCGGACACGGGCAGGCAGCTCGGCGCCTCGCTGGCGGGCACGTTGCTCGACCCCGTCGCCGACGTGCTCGCGGCGCAGCGACGCATCGTTGTCGTCCCCTTCGGCGGCCTGTCGGCGCTGCCGTTCCATCTCCTGCCTTTCGGCGCCGGTGAGCTGGGCACCGGCGGCCGGATCGTCTCCTACCTGCCTGCCGTGTCGGCGGTCGTGGGCAAGCCATTCACACGATCCGCGACGGGCGCGCCGCTGGTCGTCGGCGATCCCGCCTACCGGCCGGGGCTGCCGCCGCTGCCCGGCACCCGGGTCGAGGCCCACGCTGTCGCCGACCTGCTCGGCGTCGCGCCGCTCCTCGGCGGCGCTGTCGGTCACGAGGCGGTCCTCCGCCAGCTGGCCGACGCCCCCCTCGTCCACCTGGCCACGCACACGACCCTGCGGGAGTCAGCGCCCTACAGCGCGGCACTCGAGCTCGCGGGCGGGGAGCAGCTCTCGGTGCCCGACCTGATGGGGCTGGGCCTGCACGTCGACCTGGCGGCGCTGTCGGCCTGCTCGTCCGGACGGGGACGGGCGACGGCCGCGGGCGACGTGATCGGCTTGACGCGGGCGCTGCTCGGCTCGGGCGTGCGCGGGCTGGTGGTGTCGCTGTGGCCCGTTGACGACGTGTTCGCCTGCCTCACGATGATCGACTTCCAGCAGCTCATCCGCGAGAAGGTCGCACCCGCGGAGGCGCTGGCGCAGGCAGCGCAGAAGCTGCGCACCACCTCCGCCGACGACGCGGAGAAACGCTACGCGGAGCTCCTGGCCGCCACGCCGGGCGCGGAGCTGGGGGAACGCATCGCCCGCGACGTCGAGGGCGAGCGACCAGGCGAACCGAAGCGGCCGACCATCTCGCCCGCGCACCCAGCGGCATGGGCTCCGTTCGTCTACGTCGGACTGCCCTGAGCCCAGCGGACGGTCTGACGTCGTCGGCGGCGGAACGAGCCGCGGCCGGTGACGACGCCGTCGGTGATCGCCTGGTTGGCCAGCTGCCGAGCACTTGATCGCCGGTTGTGGGACATGAGGGCCATATATGGCCCTCATGTCCCAACCTTGGCGATCACCGTCCACCGGGAGGCCCGCAGCCGGCCATGATCGTCGAGAGTGGGTATCGGCGGCGCACCCCAGCGGAGCACCCCGACCCGGCGTGGCGAAACAGGAAACTCGACGTGGCGAGACGCCCGACTCACCGGCGCCGGGGTCACGCCTGCTCCAGCTCGACGGTGCTCTTCCGGCTCACTGACCCGACGGCGCACGCTGCCCGGTCGAGCGACCCGGCTGAGGTATTCGGACACCCTCTGCCCTGGCGTCGGGCCGGTGGGCGGGCGTCGCCTCCCCCCATCGCGCCGACCCGACCCGGAGCCGAGGAGGGGTCATGTCCGGCGGCGACGACGACAACAACAACTGAGGAGCACGGGGCGCCGCCGGATCCCGGCGGCGCCCTCGTCATGCCGCCAGCAGCACCCGCACCTGCTCGGCCGCGATCTGCAGGCAGTCGGGATCGGCCACGAACCGCGCGGCGGCCGCCGACGAAAGCTGACGGGTGCGGACCAGCTCGGCCGCGGCCGCCTGCATCGCCTGCGCGTCGACCTCCGTCCGATCCGCGATCACCCGCAGTACGGTGGCCACCACGCGGTCGCCGGGATCGTCGTCGTCGCCGCGCTCGGGAAGCCGGTCCAGCAAGGACGCCGTGCCGTTGGGGAGGCAGGACTGCAGCGGCACGTCGTCGAACCGGGGTCGACGCCCGAGCGGCTCCTCGATGTAGCGCTCCCACCAGGTGATCCGCCACGCCGCGCCCGGGAACGGCGCCACCATCCGCCGCCTGCATACGGCTTCGACGACGGCCACGCCTCGCACGACCCGAGGCAGATGCTCGCTGGCCGAACCGCCGAACTCGTCCGCGGCGAGGATCGCCAGTCTGCGGAGCAGTGAGCTTTCGTCACCGAGCGGGGCCAGCGACCCCGCTTCCGCGGCCAGGTAGTGCAGGAGCGCCGCGTGGTAGGCATCGGGCAGGCCCGCGGCCATCCGCCCGGCGCGGAGGCGCTCGGGGCGTGCGGGTGCCCCCATCTCGACGCGCCTCCGCCGCGTCCAGTCGGGCAGCCGCCTCCGCACGTGCGCACGGACGGCACCAGGCGGGTTGTGCAGGGTGCCAGGTGGCTGCGCCCGCAGGAAGCCGTCGGCCTCGACCAGCATCTCCACGAGCATGGCGACACACAAGCACTCGCCGTTGACGACGAACTGCCCACCGCCGACGCGGACGGTCCGGTCGCACGACCCGACGCGGCGCAGCAGGTGGATCCTGTCTCGGAGGCCGTCGGACTCGAACCGCACCGCCCTGACTACAGTGTGTAACATCTCGTCGGACAAGCTGGTCAGCCCGTCACCGTTGCGGGCTGCACCTCGACCCTCGTTGCCACTCAACGTGCCGCTCATCACCCGAACGAGGATAGCGAAAAAATTCGCATCCGACCAAGAGTCGCTTCGTGACTATAGTTGGGACCCGCCGTCCACCCCGAAGGGGACACCTAGTAGAGTGGCGCGCCTCGATCGAGAGGAGTCGTTCGGGTGAGTGCTCCGGAGGACGTCGCCACGCGTTGCGCGACGATCGCGCTTGCCGTGGTGGGACATGCCGATCTCGATGCGGCGGTCGCGGACGTCCTCGCCCTTCCGGCTACTCTGGCCGCTCGGGGCCTCCTCGCGACCGGGCTGGTGGAGGCCTTGGTCCGATCGGACCCGACGGTCAGCCTGAGACGTCTGCGCGAGCTCGACGACCTGCTCAGGATCGCCACCGAGCCGCAGCCGCCGAACCCGCAGTGGGTCCGCACTCGAACGGTCGCCAAGCTGCTGAGCTTGACGCGGGGCGTAGCCGAGCGGGAGACCACCGACTTCGACGGGGTGAACGCCCAGATCGGTGTCCTGTGGGCGGAGGTGGGCGAGGACCCCACGCTGAAGCCCCTGTTCGACTCGGCCCACATGGGCGTGCAGGTCGCCCGCTCGCTCCAGGAAGGCGACGTGGGCGCGATGGCCCGGCTGCCCGCGGACGTCCAGCGGTTCCTCGAGGGCATGCCCCAGACGGACCCGCGGCTGCGGTCCATCGGCGGCTGGCTCTCGGCGCAGGCGGAGCTCATGGCCGCGGGGCAGCGCGGCGAGGACGTCACCGAACGGATCAGCCAACTGGCCGACGTGACCGCCGGGCTGCCGATGGGCGACCTGCGCGCCGTCGGCGGTGATTTCCTCCACGACGTGTCCACGTTGCTGGCGGCGAAGTCGGGCGAGGACGGCACGCGGCTCACGGACGAGCAGTTGGCTCGCCTCATCACCGAGGCCGAGACGGCCGATCTCAGCGCCGCGGACCGGGCGCTGCGGCACTCGGTGGCGGCCCAGGCTGCACTCGGCGGCGGCGCGGAGACCGACCTCGGACGCGTCGACATTGGCGTCACCCAGCTACGAAAGGCGCTCGACTGCGCTTCCGGGATGCAACCTGAGCAGTCGGTCATGCACCTGACCGGACTAGCGCTCGGGCTGTTTCGGCGCAGCGAGCTGACCAACTCCACCGACGATCTCCGCGAGGCCGAGCAACTGCTCCTCCACAGCCGCGAGGTGGCGGGCGGCGCAGGCCACCCGCAGTGGCAGATCATCAACGGGATGCTGACCGACGTCCGGAAGCTGCTCGGCACGGACCCGGGCTTCCAGCAGACCGGCGTGGAGGGGCTGCAGTCCAACCTCTGGCAGGTGCTGCTCCAGCCGGATCCGATCGGGGTCGCCGCCGCCGCGCGCGACGCGGCAACCGACGCCATGGAGGTCGCACGCCGATGCCTCGCCGCCGCGGACCCGGCCGGGGCCATCACCGCGCTGGACGCGGGGCGCGGGCTCGCCCTCTTCGCCGCCACGGAGGTCCGCTCGATCGGCGACCGGCTCGACGACGTGGGCGCGACCGAGCTCGCGCGCCGCTGGCGGGAGGCGGTGGCCGAAGGCGATCCCGCGAAGCTGGCGACCGACCTGCGCCGCGAGGCGCTCGCCGTGCTGGAAGCCCACAGCTCGGCGGCCGACCTGCTCGAGCCACCCGAGCTCGGGGAGATCCAGCGCGCGCTGGCCGCGCTCGACGCGGACGCGCTGGTCTACCTCCTGCCGGGCAGCGGACCGTATCCCGGGTACCTCCTTGCCGCCCCGACGTCGGGCCTGCCGAGCTTCATGGCGTTGACGGAGCTGCGCGTCGACGGAGAGGTCGACGTCGAGCGGTACCTGACGGCGCTGGCCCGCCGCGACGCCGCCGCCCGCGACGTCGAGGCGGAGCCTCCGACCCCGGACGGGTCCGCCGACGACGACCAGGAACTGGCCCAGAGCCTCGACGCGCTGTGCGACTGGGCCTGGCGTGCTGCGATGGGCGCGCTCATCGAGACCTACCTGCCCCGCCTTCCTCTGCCTGCGGGCCGCCCGCGGCGCGTGGTGCTGATCCCCATGGGCGACCTCGCCCGGATCCCGTGGCAGGCCGCACGCGGCCGGGACGACACGTACGCCGTCGAACGGATCGCGATCTCGCAGGCCGCCTCGGCGCGCATGCTGTGCGCCGCGGCGGCCCTCCCGCCGGTCGCCCCGTCGGCGGTGGGCCTGGTGGTCGGCGACCCGCCGACGGCGGGCGCGGCCCGACCGCTCCCCGCCGCGCGACTGGAGGCCTACGCGATCCAGCAGGTGTTCTACCCCGGCGCCCGCTACCTCGGACACCGGCCGGACAAGTCGATCAGTCCGTCCGGTGCGGGCACGCGCGACCAGGTCACCGCATGGCTCGCCGACACCAGCCCAGGTGCGGGCACCATGCTGCACCTGGCCTGCCACGGCTTCGTCCGCGCCGAAGGCGACCGACGCACGGCCTACCTGCAGCTGGCGAACCGCGAGAAGCTGACCGCGGCGGAGCTGATCGACCTGCTGGCCGACAAGCCCGAGCGGGCGATCGGCCTCGTCGTCCTCGCCGCCTGCAGCAGCGGCCGGTCGTTCGCGGGCTACGACGAGGCCTACAGCCTCGGCACCGCGTTCCTCGCGGGGGGCGCCCGATCGGTGTTCTCGTCGCAGTGGAACATCGATGATCTCGAAACGGCGGCCTTCATGTTCATGGTCCACCGGTTCCTGCGCGTCGAGGGGCGACCGCCGTGGGCGGCGCTGCGCGACGCCCAGCTGTGGATGCTCGCGGCCGACCGGGTCATCCCCGAGGACATGCCGAGGCCGCTGCGGGCGCGGTTGGACCAGGCGTCGTTGGCCGGGGTCGAGAAATGGGCCGCGTTCGTCCATGGCGGACAGTGAGGGAAGGGTAGGAATGGCGGAGGACCTCGACGCGCTGCGGGCGGACGTCGCGCGCCACACCGGACCGGCCAAGGCCAGGCCGCTCGTCACGCTCGGCCAGGCGTTGGCCAACAGGTACTGGCGGGCCGGACCGGGCCAACCGGGCGCCAAGCCCTACCTCGACGACGCCATCACCGCGTTCCGGGACGCCTACCCGCTCCTGGAGCCGGGCACGTTCCTGCGCGGCCAGGTGGCCGCTCAGCTGGGCTTCCTGCTGGGCGTCAGCCATCTGGCCCACAACGGACCCGAACAGCACCGCGAGGAGGCCATCCCGCTGCTCGAGGAAGCGCTCTCGTTTCCCGAGCAGCCCGCGGTCGTGGCCGGCATGAACCGCATCGTGCTCGGCCAGCTGTTCCTCAGTAGGCCGACCAGCCGCATGCGCTCGCCGGACGCGCTGATGGGGATCATGGGCACCGGCGTCTCGGCCGCGGAGATGGCCGATCTCGACCGGGGCGCCGAGCACTTCCGGCAGGTCGCCGAAGGGAAGTCGACGGTCCTGGAGCTCCGGGACATGGCCCGGATGATGCTCGAGATGACCGACGCCATGCGGGCGATGTTCGGCAGCCTCGGCGGCGGCCCTGGCGGCCTGGACTTCAGCCGCCTGATGCAGGCCATCCCGATGATGCAGAAGCTGCAACAGTCGGCGATGCGGCCGCCGGGAGCAGGCTTGGGTGGCCTGCCGAACATCTTCGATGCCGACCGGCTCGCGGCAATGGACCCCCTCGACCGGCCAGTGATCGTCGTCGACCAGCAAGTGGCCGACCCTGGGCCTGCGCGGTCCGAGGCAGCGCCGACAACGCCGACCGCGCCGACAGCGCCGACACGCGCCGACAGCGCCGACAGCGAGGCCGGAGCCTCCGCCGCCGCCCCACCCGCCGCGGGCGACCCCGGCCGCTGTGCCAGCCGCCACGCTGCGCAAGGAGCTGCTCAAGACATTTCCCGGCGTCGGCTTCGGCGCGCTGCAGAGCCTCATCGACGACGACCCGGCCGCGCTGAGCGGCGACGCCATCGACCGCATGGCAGGCCTCGCGGGCGCACTCGTCGACGCACCCGACGCCCACGGCACCGACCACCTGCTGTTCGCTGTCATCCTGTATCTGCGCAGTCGCATCGACAGCGGCGGATGGGGCGGGGAGGACGACGTCGCCGACGACGTCCACGCTGCTGGGAAAGCGCTGCTGGCGGCCGGGGAAGCCCTCGTGGCGGAGCAGGCCGACGCCGTCGGTGTGGCGTTCCACCTCGCGGCGCTGCTTGACCGCCGTCGACCCTCCGAGGACGTGCGCGGCAAGCTCACAGCGGCGTTCGGCCCGGTGGCGGAGGCGCTGCGCCGGGTCGGCTCCGACGCGCTCGTCTACCCGACGGGACGCGGGGCTGCTGTTGCTTTCCGGCGCGAGCGGCCGTTTCTCATCGGCCGCTCCTGGATCACCGCTGCCACCCCGGATCCTCGTCGCGGGCCCCGATACGCTGCCCGGCGACGGGACGGCCTCTCACGTCCGGTCCGGCGCGCAGCTGATCACGTTGGCGAGCCGCGCTCGGCGTCCGCTCACGGCCGCCGCGGTCTTCGTCGCATCCCCTCGTGGCGACCGGCGACAGGCCGTTCTCGATGCCCTTTACCTGCGCAGAACGTTCTACACGCGGTCAACCGGGCTCGGCGAGACCGTCGAGGATGTCGACGGCCCAGGTACCGCCGACGAGGTCCGGGCCGCGCTGACCGCGTCGATGCTGCACCTGGGCTGCGGGGTCACCAGCGACGGCGGGCTGGAGCTGGCGGGTTCCACCGTGCTCTCGGCCGCGGAGATCGCGGCGGGCGAACCGGGCGCGACCGGCGGGCTCGCCGTGCTCCCTCCCGCGGCGACAGGCGCGCCCGCGCTGTCAGACGCCCTGCTGGCAGCGCGCTTCGCCGACACGATCGGGTTCTCCGCAGCCGCCGATGAGGACGTCGCCTCGCTGTCGTATTTCCTCTTGCATACCCATCTGGTCGATGACCGTCTCGCCCCAGCGGATGCGGTGCACGCCGTCCACCGCTGGTTCGCCGATCCCGACCGGAAGCCGCCCGACCACCTGCCCGCCGCCTACGCGACCGTCGCCGGGGCGGACCTTTCCGATCCCGCTTACCGACGCATGCTCCGGCACTGCGGGGTGTGATCGACCGCCAGTCGGCGACCGCCCCGACTTCGCGCCGATCTTGCCCAGCCGGGAGGTGATCGCCGGTTGCGGTGTCAGACGTGCAGAAGTGGACCTACCGCACCACTCGCGCCGATCTTGCCGCCGAGGTGGAGGCGGAGACGGAGATGTCAACGATGCGGTGGGCGGCCTCGGCGAGGCTCACGCCGCCTCTGCCCCGGAGGGTTCGCGCCGCGGCTTGACTTCGAGCACGCTCTCACCCCTAACGTCGAAGCATGACGACGACCATGATCACTGGAGCGAACAAGGGGCTCGGCTTCGAGACCGCGCGACAGCTCGTCGCGGCAGGCCACACCGTCTACATCGGAAGCCGTGACGCGGGCCGCGGAAGGGGGGCCGCGGCGCAGCTGGGTGCACGGGCGGTGCAGCTCGACGTCACCGACGACGCCTCGGTCGAGGCAGCGGCCGCCGCCATCGCGGCCGACGGCGGCCTCGATGTGCTGATCAACAATGCGGGCATTCAGAGAGAGATGCGCGGCGCTGGCGACGTGACCGGACCGGCGGATCTGACCGTCGAGCAGATGCGGGAGACCTTCGAGACCAACGTCTTCGGCACGGTGCGCGTCCTCGCCGCGTTCCTTCCGCTGCTCCAGCGCTCCGCCGCGCCCGTCATCGTCAACGTCAGCAGCGGCCTGGCCTCACTGACCCGCCTGAGCACGCCGGAAAGTCGCGGCTACGCCTACCCCGGTGTCGCCTACCCGGCGTCGAAGACCGCGGTCAACATGATCACTGTGCAGTACGCGAAGGCATTCCCCGCCATGCGGATCAACGCCGTCGAACCCGGCTTCACCAGCACCGACCTCAACGCCAACTCCGGCGCCCAAACCGTCGAGCAGGGTGCCGAGATCATCGTGCGCATGGCGCAGACGGAAGCCGACGGCCCCACCGGCGGCTACTTCAGCGCCGAGGGCGCCCTTCCGTGGTGACCTGGCCGCACGCTCGACCCGGTCGCCACGGTGATCGCCGCAGGTGGTGCCCAGAGTGCAGCGGTGCGCCGCCGACACCACTCTCGACGATCAAGGCCCGGCTGCGGGCCTCCCGGTGGACGGTGATCGCCAAGATTGGGACATAACGGTCATATATGGCCCTCATGTCCCACAAACGGCGATCAACGCTCGGCAGCCACCACCGACAACCCCGCTACGACCTGCCCCCGGGAGTCGTAGGCGTGGGCGATCCCCGTGTTCCACCTCAGCGTCGAGATCGACATGACCCACGCCCTCACCGCGCGGGACCGGGGAGTGCGCCTCTGCACGTGTGCCACCACTTCGGCCGATCTTGTTCGGCGCGTGCGGGGGTGATCGCTGGTTGTGGTGTCAGCGGGTTGCCTCTGCAGGTGTGCCACCACTTCCGCCGATCTTGTCAGCCGGGCCGAGAGCGGCGTGTCGGCGGTGGGTGAGAGTCACGTTGGCGTCGGGGATCGACGGTTCTGTGCTTCTCGACGCTCCGGTTGATCAAGGGTTTGCTCGGTGACCGGTGCTGTGTCGATGGGCCTCCGGCCAGGCCCGAGGCTTGATCAACTTAGGCCAATGTGGCAGTGAATTCGGCCGTCTGTGAGGACGCCCGAAATTCTGCGAGGTCGAGCGACAGCCGTCGATCCGGTGGTCCTCGCAGACCCTGACGCAGCTCTACGCCGCCGACCCGACGTCGGGCACGGTGTCGGTCATCGCCACCGCGGTGAACGCCGTCACCGCGACGGTCCAGGCGGGACCGGGCCCACTCGGCGTGGCGGTGAGCCCGGACGGACGCACGGCCTACATCGCCGAGGACGGCGTTCCCGCGACGGTGGCGGTGATCGATACCGGAACGGGGGCGATCACCCGGACGATCCCGATCGGCGGCAACGCGGTCGCTGTGGCGATCACACCCGACGGCCGCGCCGCCTACGTCACCAACGACGCTTCCAACACGGTCTCGGTCCTCGACACGGACACCGGCGCCGTCACGGCCGCGATCCCGGTGGGCGAGTACCCCGGCGCCGGGCAGTATCCGCAGGCCGTGACGATCGCGCCCGACGGCCGGTACGCCTACGTCGCGAGCCCGCAGATCGGCGCCGTGACCGTGATCGACACCAGCTCGCTCACCCTGGTGAAGAGGATCGCAGTGAGCGGGTTCATCGTCGTGCCTGCTGCCGGGCGGCACGCGTACCTTCTCGGCGGCGGCGGCCTCTCGGTGATCGACACGAGCACCAATACCGTGACCAAGACAGTCCCGACCGACCTGCGGCCCACCTCAGGCGCGGTCAGCCGCGACGGGCGCCGCCTCTACCTGGCCGACTCGGCAGACGGCACGGTCACGATCGTCGACACCAGCACCCTGTGAGCCCGGATGATCGGAATGAGCGGCTTCGTACCTACTCGCTGACAAAGTTCGCACTGGGGTTCCAGAGCGCGGAGATCGGCATGATCCACAGCCGTCCGCCGAGGTGGCGGGGCTCTGGCGCAGTACACAGCACGATTCCGGCAGCCATATCCGCACCGAGACGGCGTTCCAACAGCCTCAGACCGTTCAGATCCTCGGCCCGAACAGTGGCACCAGCCTTCACCTCGACGCCGACCACGCGACCGTCACCCGACTCCAGCACGAGGTCGACCTCCGCGCCGTCGCGGTCGCGGTAGTGGAAAAGGCTTGGGCGGGTCTGCGACCACTCGGCCTGCGCACGCAGCTCCCCCGCGACGAACGTCTCGACGAGTCGGCCCGCCATCTCGGGGTCGCTGTTGAGACGGCCCCCGAGCAGCCGCGCGGCCAGGCCGGAGTCAGCGATCGTGAGCTTCGGTCGGCGAACAACCCTGGCTGTCAGATTCGTCGACCAGGCGGGGACGCTCTGAATGAGGAACACAGTCTCCAGGTGGGCGAGATAGCTGTCGGTGGTGGAGCGCGAGAGCCCGAGATCGCGCGCTAGGTCGGTGGCGTTGAGCTCGCCCGAGGTACGCGCTGCGCAGAGACGGAGGAGCCTAGGCAACTCACGCAGATACGTCGCGTCGGTCAAGGCGCGGACCTCACGGTCGATGACCCCAGCGACGTAGCTGTCGAACCAGGCCGTACGTCGCCTGCCCGTCCGGTCGAGCGCGGGCAGGAAGCCGCCCGCCGCCGCTCGTTCCAGGACCTCCGACCGCGAGACCGCGGACGGATGGAGGTCGGACAGAGTGTCATCGAACGCGGCGTCGATCAACGCAGGAACGCCCGGCAGGCCATCGAGCTCGGCCTGGGTGAACGGCCAGAGCGTCAGCGCTTCCATGCGCCCGGCGAGGGAGTCCGCAAGCCTGGGTGCGCCGAGCAGGCGTGTCGATCCAGTGAGCAGGAACCGACCGGGGCGCCGTGCCGCATCCACCTCCGCCTTGATGGCGAGAAGCAACTCGGGCACCCGCTGTGCCTCGTCGATGCCGACCAACCCATGGCGTCCGCGGACGAAGCCAACCGGATCCGTCCGCGCGGCGTCGAGGACGGCTGTGTCGTCCAGGGTCAACCACGTTCCCTGCGCCTCGCGCACTACCCGTGCCGCAAGGGTGCTTTTGCCAGCCTGTCGTGGTCCTGCCACGACCACCACCGGGGTATCCGCCAACGCTTCGAGCAGCGGTTCCCTGAGGTGACGAGGACGGTACATGCCCGAAGCCTAGCCGATCTCAGCAATCCGCGGGCTGGATTCCAGCAATCCGCGGCATCAAGTCCGGCAATTCGCGGCTCCGTGCTCAGCGATTCGCGGTCACATACCCAACGATCCGCGACCTAAAGTCAGGCAAAACGCGCGCGGAAACGGGCCGAAGATCCTCGCGACAACGACATTCTTGGGCTGCGAACCCCGTAGGTGTTGGTCTCGCAGCGACGGCCTTCGGCCGGGCCACCGAGCTGACCGTTGAGACCGGCTACGCGACATCGGCGGGCTCGCCGCCGGTGACCTCGATCAACTCGGCATATGTCAAAGGAAAGACCGCGTGCGGGATGCCGCCTGCCGCCCAGACCTCGTCGAACGCCGCGAGCGCGCGGTCGACCAGTGTCCGCACCGGCGCGGGATGCCCGACCGGGGCGACCCCACCGATGGCCTGCCCCGTCGCGGCCCGCACGAACTCGGGGCTGGCCCGGCGCACGGCCGTCGCGCCGATGACGGCAGCGACCTTGCCGGTGTCGACGCGGTGCGCACCGGAGGTCATCACAAGCAACGGCGCGCCGTCGGCGTCGAAGACCAGCGAGTTCGCGATCTGCCCGACCTCGACGCCGAGCGCGGCCGCGGCGGCCGCGGCCGTCGTCACGGCGTCGGGCAGTACCTGGAGGCGGGCGACCCGTGCGGGATCGGCGCCGCGGGCGGTGAGGTCGGCGATCACGAGTTCGACGTTGCGATGCACGGCACGCACCCTGCCACGACGCTCCCGGCACTCGCGCGCGGATTTCGTCGCGGAGCGGGGTGCGATCGCGGCGAGATGCCCCACTCGCCGTGCCGAAACGCCGGACTCACCGGGTCGAGGTGCCCGACTCACCGTGGCGGGGTGCCCGACTCACCGTGGCGGGGTGCCCGACTCACCCTGAGGCGGCTTTGGCCACTCGCGAGCCGGTGATCTGCGAGCCGTCGGCCGCGTAGAGCGCGCAGAGCACCGAGCGGCTGGTGAACGACGCGGTCGGCGACGAGCGGGCGGCGAACGCCGTCGGTGAGGGCACCAGGGCGGCTACGCGCAGGTTGGCCTTGTCCTGGCCGACAATCATGGTGCTGAAGGCGAGTGTGCACGCGGACGCCGCGGGGGCCGTCAACACCTCGCGGCCCGGATACGGCTCGTCGAGCTGCGCGTCGAGGAGGTCCAGACTGGCGAAGACCTCGACGTCGTGCGGGTCGCCGCAGACCGCCGACGACGTGTACTGGCGGCCGACCGCCAGTTGGCCCTGCAGGCACGACTGGCTGGAGCTGTAGATCACCGGGATGTCTCCGCCCGCGCCGTAGGTGTAGACCGGCGGGCCGGACGGGGCGCGCGTCAACACCAAACCCGCCACCAGACCCACGACCAGGCCGATCGCCAACGCGCCGAGCAACACGGGCCACCGCCGTTTGGCGGGCGCCGCGAGCTGCCCGGGAGCCGTGATCGTGTGGGTGGTGGCTCCTGTGGCCACCCCGGTGGGCGGCGTCGGCGGCTCCCCCGACAGCAGCGCGGCTGCCTGCACGCCGGTCAGCCGCGCGCGGGGATCGCGCTGCAGCAGGCCGGCGATCACCGCACCCAGTGGCCCGCGGGTGCGTGTGGTCGGCACGTCGGCGTTGACGACGGCCGCGATCGTGGCCGCCGTCGATTCCCGCGCGAACGGGCCCCGGCCCTGCAGGGCGAACCAGAGGGTGGCACCGAGGCTCCACAAGTCCGAGGCGGGGTCGGCCTTGCCTCCGTCCAGCCGCTCCGGCGCCATGTAGCCGGGCGAGCCGACCAGCGAGCCGGTGGTGGTCAGGCGCGGGTCGTCGGCGGCCTGGGCGATGCCGAAGTCGGTGAGCGTGACCCGCCCGTCGGCACCGAGCATGACGTTGGACGGCTTCACGTCGCGGTGCACCACCCCGCGCTCGTGGGCGGTGCGCAGGGCACCGAGCAGCCGTCTCGCCACCTCGCTTGTCGACACCTCGCCCAGCGGTCCGGACCGCGCGACGACGTCGGCCAGGGTTGGCGCCTCGATGAGCTCCATCACGATGTGGTCCACACCGCAGTCGCTGACGACGTCATACACCGTGACGATCGACGGGTCGTTCAGCCGCCCGGCGGTGCGGGCCTCACGCAGCAGCCGTTCGCGGAACAGCCTGCGGTCCTCATGGCCGAGGCCGTCAGGCAGGTGCAGCTCCTTGACCGCGACGTGGCGGCCCATCATCCGGTCCTCAGCGCGCCAGACGATGCCCATGCCGCCGCGACCCAGCTCGGCCAATACGACATACCGCCCACCGATCACCCGCGTCGGCGTCACCGCACCCATGGGCACTCCACGCAGCGTTCATCCACGCAGCGTTCATCGCCGACGGTCGCGAGGCCGGCGGGCTGGCACACCCTCGTAGCGTTCCTCAGTCGCAGGTGGCGCCGGGCACCGGGGTCAGATAGCCGTCCAGGACCCAGTGACCGTCGGCCAACTGGCGGAACCCGTTCGTCACGGTCTTCGTCGCGGTGATGGTGGTGCCCTTTTGCAGCTTCTGCACCGGCGCCGAGGTTGCTGCGGCGTCCGGCCGGACGTTGACCTCGTCACCGGTGACCGTGAAGCTGCACGAACTGTTGGCCACGGCCGAGCGGACGGCGTCCACGCCCCCCCGGTCAATGATCGACAGGAGGGTGAGCAGCACCCCGATGACGATGACGAGCGGCCAGCTGCGGAAGTCGACGCGCAGCTTGCCGCCCCCCGTCTCCTTGAAGACGAAGTACTTGTGCTTGGCCATGTCACTCCCCGGGACGCCGCGGTAACCGGAAGAATAGTCGCCTCCGCCTCCAGTGCGCCCACGCCGAGCAGCCGGGAGATAGCGTGTCCTTCGATCAGGTCCACAAAGTCGAGAAGGCGGACGATGAAGGTCATCTACACGTACACCGACGAGGCACCGGCGCTGGCCACGCACTCGCTCCTGCCCGTGATCGAGGCGTTCGCGAGCGCGGCGGGGGTCGAGGTCGCCACGCGTGACATCTCGTTGTCGGGCCGCATCCTCGCGGCGTTCGGCCTCGTGCCCGACGCGCTGGCCGAGCTCGGCCAGCTGGCCACCACACCCGACGCCAACATCGTCAAGCTGCCGAACATCAGCGCGTCGACCCCCCAGCTCAAGGCGGCGATCGCGGAGCTGAAGGCCGCTGGGCACGCGGTGCCGGACTACCCGGAGAACCCTCAGTCGGTCGAGGAGAAAGCCGCGCGTGCGGCGTACGACGCGGTGAAGGGCAGCGCGGTCAACCCCGTGCTCCGCGAGGGCAACTCCGACCGGCGCGCCCCCGCATCGGTCAAGCAGTTCGCCCGCAGCCACCCGCAGTCCATGGGCGCGTGGTCGCCGGAGTCGGCTTCGCACGTCACCACCATGACCGACGGCGACTTCCGGCACTCCGAGATCTCCTTCACCGTCGACGCCCCGACCACCCTGCGCATCGAGCACGTCGGCACCGACGGCACCGTGACGGTGCTCAAGCCCTCGCTGCCCGTGATCGCGGGCGAGATCGTCGACGCCGCCGTGATGCGCCGCGGCGCGCTCGACGCGTTCCTCGCCGAGCAGCTGGCCGACGCCAAGGAGCGCGGTGTGCTGTTCTCGGTGCACCTCAAGGCGACGATGATGAAGGTGAGCGACCCGATCCTGTTCGGACGGGCGGTGGTCGCGTACTTCGCCGACGTCTTCGCGCAGTTCGGGGGCGATCTCGCCGCGGTCGGCGCGAACCCGAACGACGGGCTGGCCAGCATCCTGACCGCCATCGAGAAGCTCCCGGAGGACAAGCGGGCGGCGATCGAGAAGGCGATCACGGCGACCTACGAGTCGGGCCCGGCTCTCGCCATGGTCGACTCCGACCGCGGCATCACCAACCTGCACGCACCGTCCGACGTGATCGTCGACGCGTCCATGCCCGCCGCGATCCGCGCGTCGGGCCAGATGTGGAACGCCGCGGGCGCGCAGCAGGACACGAAGTTCGTCATCCCCGACTCCTGCTACGCCCCGCTCTACGCCGAGACCGTCGCGTTCTGCCGCGAGCACGGGGCGTTCGACCCGGCGACGATGGGAACCACCCCCAACGTCGGGCTGATGGCGCAGAAGGCCGAGGAGTACGGCAGCCACGACAAGACCTTCCAGGTGCCCGCCGACGGCGTGGTCCGCGTCGTCGACGGAGAAGGACAGGTAAGGCTCCAGCACGACGTCGCTGAGGGCGACGTCTGGCGGGCCTGCCAGACCAAGGACGCACCGATCCGCAACTGGGTGGAGCTGGCGGTCGGACGGGCCCGCGCCACCGGGGTGCCCGCCGTCTTCTGGCTCGACGAGACCCGTGGACACGACGCGCAGGTGCTCGCCAAGGTGCGCGCGCAGCTCGCGCACTGCGACACCGAGGGCCTGACGATCGAGATCCTCCCGGTGGCCGAGGCCACCCGCTACACGCTGGAGCGGGCCAGGCGCGGCGAGGACACGATCTCCGTCACCGGCAACGTGCTGCGCGACTACCTCACCGACCTCTTCCCCATCCTCGAGCTGGGCACGAGCGCGAAGATGCTCTCGATCGTCCCCCTGATGAACGGCGGCGGCCTGTTCGAGACCGGCGCGGGCGGCTCGGCACCCAAGCACGTCCAGCAGCTGGTGAAGGAGAACCACCTGCGCTGGGACTCCCTGGGGGAGTTCCTCGCGCTGGCCGTCTCCTTCGAGTTCCTCGCCGACGCCACGGACAACCCCCGCGCCAAGGTGCTCGGAAAGGCGCTCGACGCCGCCACCGGCTCGCTCCTGGAGAACGGGAAGTCGCCCTCGCGGCGGGTCGGCGAGCTCGACAACCGCGGCAGCCACTTCTACCTGGCCTTGTACTGGTCGCAGGAGCTCGCGGCGCAGACCGAAGACGCCGAGCTGGCGGCGATGTTCGCACCGCTCGCCGCCGCGTTGGCCGATGCCGAGGAGACGATCCTCGGCGAGCTGGCCGCGGTGCAGGGCAAGCCGGTGGACCTGGGCGGCTACTACCTGGTCGACCGGGCCAAGACGGACGCGGTGATGCGCCCGAGCCCGACGTTCAACGCGACGCTGGGGAGCCTCTGACCGCGCACGACCCCGGGTTCCCCTCTGGTGTATGATGTGGTGTATGAACCGCACCAACATCTATCTGAGCGATGAGCAGCGCGATCGGCTCGACGCGCTCGCCCGCGCGGCGGGGTTGTCGCGTGCGGAGGTGATTCGCCAGATGCTCGATCGGGCTCTGGATGACGGCCAGGCGGACCTTCTCGACGCCGACCTCGCCGCCATCGAAGGCTCATTCGGTGTCCTGGACGACGACTTCTCGTTCGATCGTGCCGACGGGGCACGCGGTGCTCATCTCGAGCGGATCGCGGGCCGGTGATCCTGGTCGACTCCGACGTCCTGATCGCCCACCTGCGCGGGACCGCCGCGGCCAGGGACTGGCTGGTGGCCGCACGCCGCCGCACGGGTCCGCTCGCGACGAGTGTCGTGTCGGTCGCCGAGGTCACAGGCGGGATGCGCGCGCGGGAGCAACGGGAGGTGACGCGGCTGCTGGACGCTCTGCAGACCATCCCGGTCAACCGGGCGATCGCGTGGCGAGCGGGGGACCTGCGTCGCACCTACCACCGCTCACACAACGCCATCGGGATCGCCGACTATCTGATCGCCGCAACGGCACTGGTGAACGGATGTGAGCTGGCCACCTTGAACGTCCGCCACTTTCCGATGATCGAGGATCTTGCTGCGCCCTTCGTGATGAACTGAGCGCGAAATCGGTTGCGCGGTGCCCTAACGTCGAAAGACGTGCTCTCGCCGTACCCGCAGCTCGTCCGGGCCGGGTTCCGGCGCTTCGCCACCTACCGCCAGGCCGCCCTCGCCGGGCTCGCGACCAACACCGTCTTCGGGCTGCTGCGCGGCTCCGTGCTGGTCGCCGTGTTGACCCAGCGCGGGCCGATCGCCGGTTACGACATCTCGACGGCGGTCACCTACGTCTGGCTGGGCCAGGGCCTGCTCAACGTCGTCGACCTGTGGAGCGACCGGGCGCTGGCCCAGCGGGTGCGCACCGGCGACATCGTCATCGACCTGGGCCGACCATGGGACCTGCAGAGTGCGCTGCTGGCAGGCGACCTCGGCCGCGCGGGGCACGCGGTGCTCATGCGCCTGCTGCCGCCGATGGCGATCGGCGCGGTGTTCTTCCCGTTCCGCTGGCCGGAGCACGCGGCCACCTGGATCCTGTTCGCGGCGTCAACGCTGCTCGGCGTCGTCGTGAGCTTCGGCATCCGGTTCCTGCTGAACCTGAGCGCGTTCTGGCTGCTCGACGCCCGTGGCGTGCTCGCGGTGTGGGGCACGGTCGGCGGCCTGCTGTCCGGCCTGATCCTGCCGTTGGCCTGGTTCCCCGCGTGGGCGCAGGCGGTGCTCGCGTGGACCCCGTTCCCCGACCTGTTCCAGACGCCGATCGACGTGTTCACCGAACGCGGCGACCCGCTCGCCCTCCTCGGGCACCAGCTCGTCTGGGCTGCGGTCCTGTTTGTGCTCAGCCGGGTGGCGCTCACCAGGGGCACCAGGCGGCTGGTGGTGCAGGGTGGCTGATCCCCGCCGACGGCGCACGGGCGACACCGCGCACGTCTACACACGGATCGTCGCCTCCCGGATCCGCAGCCAGTTGGCCTACCCCGGCTCGTTCGCGCTCGACGTTGCCTCCCAGCTGATCGGCCAGACCATCGAGCTGATCGCGATCCTCGTCATCTTCACCCAGGTCAGGTCGCTCGGCGGCTTCTCCGCCCGCGAGGTCGTGCTGATCTACGGCCTCGCGGCCACGGCGTTCGGGCTCGCCGACCTGGCCGTCGGGCAAATCGAGGAGTTGCCCGACTACATCCGCACCGGCGAGTTCGACGTGATGCTCCTGCGTCCGCTGGGCACCCTCCCCCAACTGCTGTCGGCCGACGTGGCGCTGCGCCGGATCGGCCGGGTCGCGGTCGGTGTGGCGGTGCTGGTGTGGGGGCTGCAGATCGTGGAGTGGACGCCGCTGCGGGTGCTGGTCGCCGTCGTCGCCCCGGTGTCGGGCGCGGTGCTGCTCGCCGCGATTTGGGTCACGGCGAACTGCGTGTCGTTCTGGCTGGTCGACGGCCGGGAGGTGGCCAACTCGGTGACCTACGGATCCGACTTCGCCACGTCCTACCCGATCACTGTCTACGGGCCATGGCTGCGGCGGATCATGTGCTTCGCCGTGCCGGGCGCGTTCGTGGCCTACTTCCCCGCGCTCGCCCTGCTCGGGCGCCCCGACCCGCTCGGGTTGCCCGATGTGCTGCGCTACTGCTCACCGCTGGTCGCGCTCGTCGCCGTCGGCGTCACCGCGCTCGTCTGGCGCACCGGTGTGCGCCGCTACCAGGGAACGGGGTCGTGAGGATGCGGGACATCGAACGCAGCAGACCGTGGGAGGTCGCCCGCGACCCCGTCATCGAGACCGACGGGCTGCGGCGGGAGTTCGTGGTGGGGACGCGGCTGCGACGTCGGCACGTGACGGCCGTCGAGGGCGTCACGCTGACCATCGCGCCCGGCGAGGCGGTGGGCTTCCTCGGCCCGAACGGGGCGGGCAAGTCCACGACGATCAAGATGCTCACCGGTGTGCTCGTCCCGACCGCGGGCCACGCCCGGGTGTGCGGGCTGGACCCGGTGCGCGAGCGGCGCGAGCTGGCGCGGCGGATCGGCGTGGTGTTCGGGCAGCGCAGCCAGCTGTGGTGGGACCTGCCGCTGCGGGAGAGCTTCGACCTCCACGGCGCGATCCACGGGGTGCCCTACCGCGAACGGCTCGACGAGTGCGTCGAGATGCTGGACATGGCCGGGTTCCTCGCCACGCCGGTACGGCAGCTGTCGCTGGGGCAGCGGATGCGCGGTGAGGTCACCGCGGCGCTGCTGCACCGGCCGGAGCTGCTCGTGCTCGACGAGCCGACGATCGGGCTGGACCTGGCGAGCAAGGAACGGCTGCGCGCGTTCCTCGCCGACGTCAACGGGCGCGGCGACATGACGCTACTGCTCACCACCCACGACCTGCCCGACGTCGAGCGGCTGTGCAGGCGGGTCGTCGTGATCGACAAGGGGCGCGTGCTGGTGGACGACGAGCTCGCGGTCCTGCGGGACCGCTTCGGCGGGGCGCGGGAGGTCGTCGTCGACCTGGCCACCCCCGCCTCGCCGCTGACCGGCCTGCCCGGCGTGCACGACGTGACCGTCGAGGCGGGCGGGCTGCGGCAGCGCCTCGCCTTCGCCCCCGCGGACACGACCGCAGCCGCGGTGATCGCCGCCGTCGCCGCCCGGGCGGAGCTGCGGGACGTCGCTGTGGTGGAGCCGTCGATCGAGGACCTCGTGCGGACGCTCTACGCGAGCTGACCCGCGCCGTGGTCAGCCCAGCGTCAACGAGCCGCGGGTGATCTGAATCGCGAGCACCACCATCGCGACGCCGAAGCCCGAATAGCACAGCACGTCGATCGCCTTGCTCCGGATCGCCAGCAACCCGGCCCGCTCGGCGGGCACACACAACCTCAGCGCCGCCGCGACCAGGAGCGCCGCCCCGAGCAGCACCGCGCCGCGGCGCCAGTGTTGGGTCAGCACGAGGCCGAGCCCGACCAGCGCGATGACCCCGACCACGGTCGCAGGCAGGACGAGCGGCAGGCGTTCGCGCATCTACCCGAGGCTCCGTTCTGTACCGATGCTCACTACGGCAAGCTCCGTTCTGTACCGATGCTCACTACGGCAAGCTCCGTTCGGCGGCCTCGACCACGTTGGTCAGCAGCATCGCCCGCGTCATGGGCCCGACCCCACCCGGCATCGGCGCGAGCCTGCCTGCCACCTCCGCCACCTCCGGTGCGACGTCGCCGACCATGCCCAGCTCCGTACGCGTCACGCCCACGTCGAGCACGGTGGCACCCGGCGCGACCATGTCGGCGGTGATCAGGCCACGCACGCCAGCCGCCGCGACGACCACGTCGGCCCGACGCACCTCGGCGGCCAGGTCGCGCGTGCCGGTGTGGCAGAGAGTGACCGTGGCGTTCTCGCTGCGCCGCGTGAGCAGCAGACCGAGCGGGCGCCCGACGGTCACCCCGCGGCCGATCACCGTCACCCGCGCCCCGTTCAGCTCAACGCCGTAGCGTCGGCACAGCTCGACGATCCCGCGCGGCGTGCACGGCAGCGGGGCCTCCTCACCGAGCACCAGACGGCCGAGGCTCACCGGGTGCAGTCCGTCGGCGTCCTTGGCCGGATCAACCCGCTCCAGTGCCGCGCCCGCGTCCAACCCGTCAGGCAGGGGGAGCTGGACGATGAAGCCGGTGCACGCCGGGTCGGCGTTCAGCTCGTCGATCACGCGCTCCACGTCGGCCTGCGTGGCGTCGGCAGGCAACTCCCGCTGGAGTGAAGTGATGCCGACCTTGGCGCAGTCGCGGTGCTTGCCGCGCACGTAGGCACGCGAGCCGGGGTCGTCACCCACGAGCAGCGTGCCGAGGCCGGGCGTCATGCCCGCCGCCGTCAGCTTCTCCACCCGCCCCGTCAGCTCACCGAGGATCTCCGCCAGGGCGGCATTGCCGTCCATCACCGTCGCCGTCACGCCGCCCATCGTCCCAGGTGCGGAAAATCTCGGAGGGGCTGGCAACACCCTCGGCCGAAGAGCACGGTTTCATAACGAGTTGGGGGCGTCGCAACGGCGGGTGAACGCCACCCCGAGCGCGGATTCTCGCGTGTCGATAATCGGCATGATCCACATCGACCAGTGCGGCGCCCCAAGCGTCTCCAGCGGACATCTCGGCAGCTCAGCGGCCAATGCGCCTCGGTCCCCGCCCTTCGGGCAGTACGTCGCAGCCGACCTCGCGCGCACACTGACGCGTATCCCGGTGCGTACCGGGATCTTACAGACTCAATGAGGAGCCGTCATGAGTGTGGAAAGCGACGCCCAGAGCAGGGCGCCCGTGGCGGAGGCAGCCGCTGCACCTCCCGCGGGGAACCCGGCCCCGCTGGGTTTGGCCACCTTCCTTCCCGGGGCCCTGTCGCTGGGGCTGTGGCTTGTCGGGTACCTGCCCGCAGGCGACCTGGGGGCGATCGCCCCGGCCGTGCTGATGTCGTCCGGCCTGTTCCTGCTGGTCGCCACGATCTGGGCGACCCGACTCGCGGCGAACGCGGTGGCCTGCATCTTCGGCGCGTTCGCCGCGTTCTGGTTGAGCCTCGGCGTGCTCGTCGCGGCCATTACCAACAGCTGGTTCGGGCTGACGGCCACGAGCGCTCCGCTGCCGACCTTCCTGCTGTCCTGGCTCATCGTGTTCGTGATCCTGACCCTGGCCACCCTGCGGCTGCCGCTGGCGTTCACGGCGGGCTTCATCTTTGTCGACATCGCCGTGGCGCTGGTTCTGATCAATGCCCTGAGCGGCGCGGCGATCTTCGCGATACTGGGGGGCATCGCCGTGTTCGTCTTCTGCGCGATCTTCGCCTACGTCTGGTTCGACGCGCTGGGCCAGGAGCTCGGTGGCCGCGCCATGGCGATGGGCAACCCGATCCAGCACTGACCGGCTGGGCACGACACCGAGCAGCTGGGCGCAGCACTGAACGGTCGAGCACGACACCGAGCGGCTGGGCACGGCGCGAACGGCCGGGCACGACACCGAGCAGCTGGGCGCAGCACTGAACGGCAGGCTCAGCGCCGACTTCGCACACCTTGTGACGCCCTCGCAGATGGTCGAACTTCTGCGAGGACGCCACAACCTGTGTGAGGTCGCCCGAGGCTGGCGAGGTCACCGGAAGTCACGCGACTGCACCGGCACGGCCAACGCCAGCCGCGTCAGCCGGTCGGCCACCAGGTTGAGCACCCCCTCCGGGCTGCGCTCCAGGCGGCCGCGCACGAGCAGGGCCGCGCTGCCGAGCGCCACTGTGCGGTAGCGCGCCCACAGCCCCTCCGAGCACGTGACGTTGAGCATCCCGCTCTCGTCCTCCAGGTTCACGAACGTGACACCCCCTGCCGTCGCGGGGCGCTGGCGATGGGTGACGAGCCCACCGACCAGCACCCGCGGCGGCCGGGCCTCCGGATCGCTAGGCGGTTCGAGCTCGGCGAGCAGGTCGATGCGGATTGCGCCGAGTCCGTCCAGCTGCGGGCGCAGATGCTGGATGGGGTGGCTGTCGGGAGAGACGCCCGTTGCCCACACATCGGCAATCGTCAGCTCCGCGGGGGTGAGCCCGGGCAGCGACGGCGACTCGAGCCCGACGGCAGTGCCGGGCAGGTGCTCCGCGCGCACCGCAGCCACCACTCCCGCCGCCCACAGGGCCGAGCGCCGGTCGATTCCAAAACACCCGAACGCGCCCGCGGTGGCCAGCGCCTCGGCCTGCGCCGACGTCAGCCGCACGCGAGCGGCCAGGTCGGCGAGGTCGAGGTAAGGGCCGCCGCTGTCGCGTTCGGCATCGATCTCCTCGGCCAGGTCGAGCCCGATCGTGCGAACCTCGGCCAGCCCCAGCCGGATCGCCAGGCCGCCCTTGCTGCGCCCGTTGCGCTGCAGGATCGCCTCGGCCCGCCCGTGGTTGACGTCAGGACCGACCGCGATCACCCCGTGCCGCCGCGCGTCGGCTACCAACGACTGCGGCGAGTAGAACCCCATCGGCTGGGAGTTCAGCAGCGCCGCGCAGAACGCCGCAGGGTGGTAGAGCTTGAACCACGCGCTGTAGTAGACGAGCGAGGCGAAGCTGATCGAATGGCTCTCCGGGAAGCCGAAGTTGGCGAAGGCCACCATCTTGTCGAAGATCGTCTCAGCGACGTCGCCCGTGATCCCGTTGGCTGCCATGCCGGTGAAGAACCGCTCGCGTAGGCGCTCCATCTTCTCCTGGGAGCGCTTGGAGCCCATCGCGCGGCGCAGCTCGTCGGCGTCGCCCGCGGAGAACCCCGCGACGTCCACCGCGATCTGCATGAGCTGCTCCTGGAACAACGGCACCCCGAGCGTTTTCTTCAATGCCCCTTCGAGCAACGGGTGGTCGTAATCCCAGTCCTCCAGCTTGTTGCGGCGACGGATGTAGGGGTGCACGGAGCCACCCTGGATCGGGCCGGGCCGGATCAGCGCGACCTCGACGACCAGGTCATAGAACTCGCGTGGCTTCAGACGCGGCAACGTGGCCATCTGGGCGCGCGACTCCACCTGGAACACCCCGATCGAGTCCGCCCGCTGCAACATCTCGTAGACCGCGGGGTCGGTGGCCTGCAGCTCGTGCAGCTCGACCTTCTCCCCCGTGTGCTCGGCGACGAGGTCGATCATCAGGTGCAACGCGGTGAGCATGCCGAGCCCGAGCAGGTCGAACTTGACCAGCCCGGCGTATGCGCAGTCGTCCTTGTCCCACTGGACGACCGTGCGGCCCTCCATCCGCGCCCACTCGACGGGCACGACCTCGGAGACGGGACGGTCACAGATCACCATGCCGCCGGAGTGGATGCCCAGGTGCCGCGGGAAGCCGAGCAACTGGCCCGCCAGCGCTGTGAGCTCCTTGGGCATGCCGTCGACGGTGGGCGCCGCCGCGCCGATGTCCGCTCCGCCTGCGCTCCGCGGGGCCCACCGCTCGATCTTCTTGCTCCACGCGTCCTGCTGGCCCGGTGAGAAGCCCAACGCCTTGGCGACGTCGCGGACGGCGGACCGCGGCCGGTAGGTGATCACGTTGGCGACCTGGGCGGCGCACCCCCGCCCGTAGGTCGAGTAGACGTACTGGATCACCTCCTCGCGGCGGCCGGACTCGATGTCGAGGTCGATGTCGGGATAGCCCTCGCGCGCAGGCGACAGGAAGCGCTCGAACAGCAGGCCCATCGCCACGGCGTCGACGTTGGTGATGCCCAGCGCGTAGCAGACCGCGGAGTTGGCGGCCGAGCCCCGGCCCTGGCAGAGGATGTTGGAACGGCGGCAGAACTCCACGATGTCGTGGACGATGAGGAAGTAGCCGGGGAAGTTCTTCTCCTCGATGATCGCCAGCTCGTGGTTGATCATGTGGACCGCCTCCGGGTACTCCGTGTGGCTGCCATAGCGCCGCGCCACCCCGCGCCAGGTGAGCTCGCGCAGCCACGTCACCTCGGACTCACCCGGCGGCACCGGGAACGGCGGGAGGTTCGGGGCCACCAACCGGATCGAGAACGCGCACTCACGCCCGAACGCCGCCGCCCTGGCCACCGCCCCGGGGTAGCGGTGCTCGAACCGGGTGGTGAGCTCGGCGCCGGAGCGCAGGTGGGCGGTGCCCGCGGGCGGCAACCAGCCGTCGGCATCGTCGAGGCTACGCCGAGCGCGGACCGCGGCGAGGGCGGTGGCCAGCGGATACCGCGCCGGGGTGGCGTAGTGGGCCGCCGTGGTGACGATCGTGGGTAGCCCGGCCTCGGCGGCGAGCGCGGCCAGCGCGTCGTTCAGCTCGGTGTCGGTGGGCAGCCCGCTGTGGGTGAGTTCGACGGCCACGCTCTCGGACCCGAACCACCCGCACAGGCGGCGCAGTTCGCGCGCGGCCGCGTCGCGGCCGCCGGTGCGCAGCGCATGGCGGACCGTGCCCTTGCGGCAGCCGCTGAGGGCGAGCACGTGGCCCGCGGTGTGTTCGACAATCTCCTCCATGTCGTAGACCGGGCGCCCCTTCTCCTTCCCGCGCACCTGGGCGGCGCTGACAGTGCGGCAGAGCGCGCGGTAGCCGTCCGGATCGCGGGCAAGCAGCAGCAGGTGGGTGCCCTCCGGGTCGGCCACGCCGTTCTGCGGGGCGGAAAGGCCGAGCGACAGCTCGGTGCCGAACACCGTGGCGACATCCAGCTCGGCCGCGGCCTCCGCGAAGCGCACCACCCCGTACATGCCGTCGTGGTCGGTGAGCGCCAGCGCGTCGAGCCCCAGCCGCCTGGCCTCCTCGACGAGCTCCTCCGGCGGGCTCGCGCCATCGAGGAAGCTGAAGTTGGAGTGGCAGTGCAGCTCGGCGTAGGGCACCCGCTCACCGGGCTCTTCAAGAGGCGGCGGTCGGTAGCGGTCGCGCTTGCGTGACCAGGCCGGGCTGTCGCCCCCGTCGGCCTCGGGTCCCCCTGACAGGGACGTGCCGTTGCGCCCGGAGAGCACCGCCTCCAGGGTGCTCCACGGGACATCCGGGTTGTTCCAGCCCACCCATCAAGTCGAACACATGTTCGCCCCGGAGGCCAGCGATTGTGGTTTTGATCAGCCAAAATGGCACGGGAGCGGCGATATGCGCCGCTCCCGTTCCACTTTCCACGATCAAGGCCCGGACGTGGTGGCCTGCACCGGGAGGTGCTCCTCCAGCACGCGCATCAGCGTGGCCTTCGGGCGCGCTCCCACACTTGGGTGACCGGACGGACCTCGACGTACAGCGTTGAGGGTGGCACGCCATCACTCCGCGGCGCGTGTGGCGACCGGGTTGGCGTCGACGTCCCGCCGCGCGCCGTTCGACGCGCTCCCACATCGCAGCAGGGTGACACTCCTCCGATTGAGTCGCAGCGGTGTCACCCTGCTGCAACGACCGCGTCGCCGACCGTAACGGACTCAGGCCGGGCAGTGCGGACGTCGCACCCTGCCCGCCAACGTGCGTAGGCCACCCCGCCCCCTCGCGCCCCTGCCCGACGAGGTCCAACCGGGTAAGCAGTCCCTCCGGAGCCGGCACTGCGCATCCCTGACGGCGACCGCGCACCCCGCCTGCGCCATGCGAGGTCCGACCAAGGGGTGCAAAGTCGGGCCGGGTGTGGGGCAATCGTGAACTCGCTGCGATGGTCGGCCACTCACCGTGGCAACACGGCGGACTCACCGTGGCGGAGCGGGCGACTCACCCCGTGGCGGAGCGGGCGACACAGCGTGGCGAAACGGCGGACTCACCGTGGCGGAGTGGGCGACTCACCTGGTCAGGGCGCGGGAGGGAGCTCGCCGGACCCGCGCCGGATCAGGGTGGTCGGCACCAACCGCACCTCGGGGGGACGGGTGCTGCCGTCGATCCGGTCGAACAACAGCTCGGCGGCGATCCGGCCCATGGCGGCGGGATCCTGCGCGACCACGGTGACGCCGGGCGAGAGCAGCTCGGCCAGCAGGAAGTCGTCGAAGCCGACCAGCGCGACCCGTTGCTCCATGCCGAGGCGCCGCAACGCCCGCACCGCCCCGATCGTGATCATGTTCTGGGCCGTGAAGAGCGCCGTCGGCGGGTCCGGCCTGCCCAGGAGCGACGTGACGGCGCCGTCGGAGCCCGCAGCGTCTCGGACGTCGTGCACCACCAGTGCGGGGTCGGCGGTGATGCCGCGGGCGGCGAGCGCTTCCTGATAACCCGCGAACCGCTGGATCGCGGTGGGGATCGTGCGCCGGTCGCCGAGGTAGGCGATGCGTCGATGACCCACGGCCGCGAGATGCCGCACGCCCTCAGCCGCCCCGACCGCGTTGGTGGCGAGCACCGAGTCGACCGGCAGGTTGCCCGCCTCGCGGTCGACGCAGACCACCGCCATGCCCGTCCGCAACTCGGCGGCCAGGTGCGACTGGTCCTCACCCGCGGGGGCCAGCACCAGCCCGTCGACGTGCCGGGCACTGAACTGCTTGGCCAGCACCCGCTCGCGCATCGGGTCCTCGTCGAGGCTGGCCGACAGCACGAACACCCCACGCGGTACGGCGACGTTCTCCACCGCGCGCTGGATGGCCGCAGAGAACGGGTTGGCCACGTCTTCGAGCAGCAATCCGATCGTGGCCGTCCTGTGATCGGAACGGCGGAGTATCCGGGCTCCGGCATTCGGACGGAAGTCGAGGGCCTCGATGGCCTGCCGTACGCGCTGCTGGAGCTGAGGGGAGACGCCACCCTCGTCGTTGACCACCCTGGAGACGGTCTTGAAGCTGACCTGCGCGCGCGCGGCCACGTCCCGCATCGTGGGACGTCGACCATCTGATGACGAGACGTGCTGGCCCAATGGAGCCTCCGACACCGACGGGCGGCGCTGCCGCGGTAGTGCGACACATCGTGGTCGACCCGCGTCAACGTTGTCAACAGATCAACAACCGTGACCGATCTGTTACTGATCAACTTTGCTAATGACTTGTCAAAGAGTCCGCGGCGCTGCATTGTCATTTGACAACGTTGTCGCTAAACGACGTGGGATCTGTCAACGAAGACGAAAGGGTCGCCATGAACCTGTCCTGGTCCTCCTCGCGCCGGACCACCGCCTTGGTCAGCCTCGGTGCCGCGGCCGCGCTGGCCCTCGCGGGCTGCGGCGGCAGCTCCGGCAGCTCCGGCGGTGGTGGTGGCGGTGGCGGTGACAAGCCGATCGTCGGCCTGATCACCAAGACCGACACCAACCCCTTCTTCGTCAAGATGAAGGAGGGTGCACAGCAGGCAGCTGACGCCGCGGGCGTGACGCTGCAGAGCTTCGCGGGCAAGGCCGACGGCGACAACGAGGCCCAGGTGCAGGCCATCGAGAACCTGATCTCGGCGGGCGCGAAGGGCATCTTGATCACGCCGAGCGACTCGAAGGCCATCGTGCCCGAGATCGACAAGGCCAAGCAGGCGGGCATGCTCGTCGTTGCGCTCGACACCCCCACCGACCCGGCGGACGCGGTCGACGCCACCTTTGCCACCGACAACTTCCAGGCGGGCCTGCTGATCGGCCAGTGGGCCAAGGCCAAGCTCGGTGCCGCCGCCGCCCAGGCCAAGATCGCGATGCTGGACCTCAACGCCAACCAGGTCTCCGTCGACGTCAAGCGCGACCAAGGCTTCCTCAAGGGCTTCGGCGTCGACGTCGCGGACGAGAACAAGATCGGTGACGAGACCGACCCGCGGATCGTCGGCCACGACGTCACCAACGGCGCGGAGGACGGCGGGCGCACCGCGATGGAAAACCTGCTGCAGAAGGCCCCCGGGATCAACCTCGTCTACACGATCAACGAGCCCGCCGCCGCGGGCGCCTACCAGGCGCTGAAGGCCGCGGGCAAGGACAAGTCCGTGACCATCGTCTCGGTCGACGGCGGCTGCCCCGGCGTCCAGGCCGTCAAGGCGGGCCAGATCGGCGCCACCTCACAGCAGTACCCGCTGAAGATGGCCCAGCAGGGTGTCGAGGCGGTGGCCGCGTTCGCGAAGGACGGCACGAAGCCACAGCTCACCGCGGGCAAGGCCTTCGTTGACACTGGCGTCACGCTCATCACCGACCAGGCCCAGTCGGGCGTCGACTCCAAGGACACCACCTTCGGTCTGGCCAACTGCTGGGGCTGAGACCTGGACGAATCGTCCGCCAGCAGAGCAGGCTGGGGTGAGGCCGGTCACACCCCTCACCCCAGCCACCGACCGTGACTGACGAAGGAGCGCACGCATGGCCACAGACACCTCAGGCGGCACGGCCACCGCCACACCAAGCGCGCCGACCGGGTTCGACGACCACCGGTCGCAGTCGGCGATGGCCCGCATCCAGCACGTCCTACACGCCAACCCGATCCTCGGCCCGCTCGCCGTACTCGTTGTGGCGATCATCGCGTTCGCGATCGTCAACGGCAGGTTCCTCTCGGGGGCGAACCTGGGCCTGGTGCTGCAGCAGGTCACCGTGATCGCGACCCTGGCACTGGGCCAGACCCTGGTCATCCTCACCGCGGGCATCGACCTCTCCGCAGGCGCCATCGCTGTCTTCTCGTCGATCCTCATGGCCAACATCGCCACGAAGCTCGGCGTGCCAGGGGCCCTCGCCATTCTGATCGGCCTCGTGCTCGGCACGGCGATGGGCGCGTTCAACGGCTTCCTGGTCACCCGGATCAACCTGCCCCCGTTCATCGTCACCCTGGGCACACTGTCGATCTTCTTCTCGTTGAACTCGGTGGTGTCCCGCAGCGAGACGATCCGCGGCTCCGACATGCCCGCGATCATGACCGCGACCGGGAACAACGCCATCCGGGTCGGCGGGTTCAGCCTCACCTGGGGCTCGATCATCATGCTTGCTGCTGTTCGCGATCTTCTTCTACGCACTCGGCAACACCGCGTGGGGCAAACACGTCTACGCCACCGGTGACGACATCGAGGCCGCCCGGCTGTCCGGTATCCGCACCGACCGGGTGCTGCTGTCGGTGTACCTCGTCGCGGGCCTGATCTACGCGGTCGGCGCATGGATCCTCATGGGGCGCTTGGCCTCGGCTAGCCCCAACGTCGGCACCGAGTACAACCTGAACTCGATCACCGCTGTCGTGCTGGGCGGCACAAGCCTCTTCGGCGGGCGCGGTCTTGTGCTCGGCTCGCTGGTCGGCGCGTTGATCGTCGGCGTGTTCCGCAATGGGCTGCAGCTGGCGGGCGTCGACGTCGTCTGGCAGGGCACCGCGATCGGCCTGCTGGTGCTCGTCGCCGTCGGCCTCGACCAGTGGATCCGGAAGGTGAAGTCATGACCAGCCGCCTCGTTGGAGAAAGAACCCGCCCCGCAGGCCGTGCGTGAGCCGGTGCTGCAGGCGAAGGGCATCGTCAAGCGGTACGGGCCGGTCACGGCGATCGCGAGCGGCGATCTGGAGCTCTACCCTGGCGAGATCCTCGCGGTCATCGGCGACAACGGCGCAGGCAAGACCAGCCTGATCAAGGCGCTGTGCGGGGCGCTCATCCCCGACTCGGGCCAGATCCTGCTCGACGGCAAAGAGGTGCACTTCCGCAACCCGATGGACGCCCGCGTCGCCGGTATCGAGACGGTGTACCAGTCGCTGGCCGTCTCGCCGGGGCTCGACATCGCCGAGAACCTTTTCCTCGGCCGCGAGGAGCGCAAGTCCGGTGTGCTCGGCTCGGTGTTCCGGATGCTCGACAAGAAGCACATGAAGCTCCGAAGCCGCCAGACACATGAGCGAGCTGGGCGTCGCGACTCTGCAGAACATCGGGCAGGCCGTGGAGAGCCTGTCCGGTGGTCAGCGGCAGGCCGTCGCGGTGGCCCGTTCGGCGGCGTTCGGCAGCAAGGTCGTCATCCTCGACGAGCCGACGGCCGCGCTGGGCGTCAAGGAAGGCAACCGGGTGCTGCAGCTGATCCGCGACGTCCGTGACCGCGGACTGCCGGTCATCCTGATCAGCCACAACATGCCGCACGTCTTCGAGGTCGCCGACCGCATCCACATCCAGCGGCTCGGCAGGCGCGCGACCGTGATCACGCCGCAGTCGCACTCGATGTCGGAAGCCGTAGCCATCATGACGGGCGCGGCAGAGCCGCCCCCAGCGGTGGCCTGAGACCCCTCATGCGGAGGATGTCAGCCGGACGCTTCAGAGACCCGAGGCGTCCGGCTATTCCCATTGTCAAGTGCGGGCCAGACGACCGGGTCTTGGCCGCGTATGGACAAGGTTTCTCAGCGAGCGACCGCCCGCACCAGGTCCGCCGCGTCCTCGGCGCGCGCTGCGGCTGACCACATCCGCTTCCACACCTGCAGGTACAGCCGCACTGTCCCCGGCTCGCTCAGCCGCTGCTCACCTTGGAACAACTCGGTCGTCACGAAAGGTTCGTCCCCGTCGGGCTCCCAGATGACGAAGTTGTGCCACGGCGGCACCACCTCGCCGCCGACCGGCACCACCGCCAATTGCACCGACGGCAACTCCGATAGCGACAGCACGCGATCCATCTGCGCACGCCCGACGTCGCCGAACCTCATCGACCACCGCAGTGCCGCCTCGAGCAACAAGAACTCGAACCGGTGCCCAGCCTCGTACAGCACCTGTTGGCGGGCCAGCCGAGCCGCGATTGCGGCCGCGTGATCCGTCCCCGCCGGGGTGAGGTCGGCGAGCGGGATCACCCGGGCTGCGTACTCGGGAGTCTGCAACAGTCCGGGCAGGATCGTCGGCTGGAAGTTCCGCACCAACCCGGTCGGGGCTTCCCGAGTCTTGGCGACGCCTTGCAGGTGGCTGACCCCGCCGAGAAGATCACCCCACGGCCGGGTCTCTCCGTGCGCAGCCTCAGCAAGGTCGAGGATCCGCTGCCGCGGCTCACCGACGATCTCGCAGGCGACGAGCCAGGCCCGGACGAGCGCCATCGACGGCAGCTGCGTCCCGGACTCGACGCGTTGCACCTTTCCGCGGTTGACCTCCATCCGGTCGGCGAGCTGTCGTCCCGACAGCCCGGCGAGGTCGCGCGCATACATGAGCTCACGGCGCAGCCGTTCAGCCCGCTGGGACAGCTCAGCCACCGATAGTCATCCGGTTGCGATTCGCGAGATACTCCGGCAACGGGACCGCGTGCGCATGCAGCAGGGCCGCGCGGTCGGCGAACGACTGGACGGCCTCGGGGCCGTCGAGGCGATCGAACCCTTCGAACGCGCCGTCGGCGCCATAGCGCATGACCGCCGCGAAAGGCCGGTCGGTATCGATGTCGAACACCCATACGTCGGGCCCGATGTCGCCTGCCAACTCGATGGCGACGTCGCGGCCGATCAGCCGGATCTCTTCGCCCGCGGTCTGGGATTCGATATAGGACGGCAGCTCGAACAGCTCATAGTCGGTGAGCGGATCGTCAATGACGCGAGTACGAGACCACAGCTTGCCGTGCACGACTGTGCTGACCGCCATACGCGCCACCCAGGGGCTGGTGCGCACCGATCGCTCGGGTCGCGCGGTGCCGTCCCGAAAAGCCCGGAGGCCCGGGTCCTCGCGGGGGATCGCGTAGGTGCCTAGCCCCTCAAGCCGGTGCGCGGTGGCGATGAACTCGTCGAACAGCGCGTCGAAGGCGTCGTTCACCGAGCAAGGTTGCCCATGAGCGCGGCCCACCGGTCGGCCGGGATGAGCACGTCCAGTTCACGCTTCCTGGTCGGGTCGGTCGAGTCATAGCCGCGGACGCGCACTGTGCCGGTGGCGTCATCGACGAAGAAGGTCGGACAGGTGCCGTCGGTACAACCGGAGTCGGCCAGTAGGCGGAACGTCATGGGTGGTGCCCTCCAGACACATTCTGACACGAACTGCCGCGGCCCATGGTTGGGCAGCAGCTCGGGGTCGACGGCTGGAGGTCGCGCCTCCCCGATGACGGGCCGTTCCCCGTGTAGGTCGGCTCTCCACGCCTCGGCGAGCGGCGGCACCAACTGGGGGAGGACCTCATGGAGCGGGCGGCGGTCGATCCTCTGGTCCTGCTGATTTCGTCGCAGTGGGGGATGGCCGAGCGTTTGCTGAGGGAGCATGCAGATGATGGGTCTGGGCGGTGTCGGGTGTGCTCGACGGAGAAGGTGGTCAGTCCGGGCGGTTTCGGTGGCCGTGCACTATTCATGATCGTGCTCGCCAAGCGCTTGCGGTTGCCGAGCAAGCGTCGGACACCGGTCCAGGTGTGCCATGATCCACGGGGCAGCTCAGTCGTAGATCCCGACCACCCACCACCGCCCCTCCCGCGCGACGAGCAACAGGGCCTCGCCCGCGTCGAGGACGACCTGCATCCGTGCGACCGGCGTGGCTTCCGGTGTCCACCAGCGAGCCCACATCGGCCACGGGCCTGCCCACCCGACCACGGCGGCGGGCGGGCGGCCGTCGACGGCGACCCGAGCCGGGGGCGCGGAGAGCGCGTCGGGTCGGGTGAGCCGCACCGGATCGCCCGCGGCGTCCTGAAGGAGCGCGGGCAGCGGCTCTGGGGGCACGGTCGCGGGGGACGGGGCAGGCAAGCGTCCCGGCCACGACGGAGGCGGCTCGTGAACCGTCGACGGGCGCGGTGAGCGGTGGGCGGGCAGCCGACGCCTGCGGGATCGCTTCGGCGCGGGTTGGCCACTTTGCCGCAGCTCGACGGCGGAGGCGCGCCCCGTGCGGCGCAACACGTCCAGCGGCCAGCCCGCCGGGGCGGCGTCCGCGAGATCCGGGAACATGCCCATCGGGTCGTCAGGGGGATGTCGGTGGTGGGCCGCGGGGCCCGGCTCGGCGGACGATGGCTCACGGCCGTCTGGAGAGCGCGGGCTGTCGCCTGCCTGGGCGGGTTCGGGCTCACCCCGGTCGTCGCCCCATGGCACCAGGCGGATGCGCTCCGCGGGATCGCGACCGCCGCCGAGGACGGCCGTCATCACCGACTCGGGGCCCAGCAGCGCCTGCACCCGCACCAGCGCGCGTCCCGCCCGTTCGTCGGCCTCTCCGGTCTCGCCCCACAGCCCCCGCTGCAGTGCACCGGCCGCGACCGTCTCCTCAGGCACCAGCCGCAGGAGCGCCACCGCTCCCTCGCCGCCGTCGGTCTCCGGGTCGTCCCCGACGTCGTCGGCTGTGTGGTGCCGGGCCCGGGTGGTGAGCCAGGCGTCGAGCTGCCAGCGGACCCGATCGACCGTGGCGGCGGGGGTGAGCGGCTCGGCACACCGCCAGACGCGGTGCAGCTCCTCCCCCGCGACCGTCCGGGCCGCCACCCCGAGCCGCGTGCACGCCAGCCCGTGCCCGGCCATGATGGCGTGCAACCGCTCGGAAAGGCCGCGGGCGGCGAACGCGGCGGCGTCGACGCGCTCGACGGGCGGATCGAGCTCGAGCTCGACGGTCAGGTCCTCCGGCGGCACCCTCCGCAGCGGCGGGCGGGGATCCAGACCGCGGGCGAGGCGGTGGCAGAGCACGGCGTCGGCCCCGAACCGGGATGCGACGTCCGCCGGGTCGAGGGCGGCGAACGCGCCGAGGCTGCGCAGGCCGAGGCGACGCAGGAGGTCGACGAACGCGGATCGGTCGATGTCGGGCTCGCGGTCGAGCTCTTCGATGTCGAGCGCGGCGAGGAAGGCGGGGGTGTCGCCCGGCGCCACGGCCACACCACGGCGCGCGGCGAGCACCGCGGCGAACAGGCCATCGGCGAAACCGGCCTGCAGCTCCGCACCGGTGTGGGCGGCGACGTGGTCGACCAGCCGCTCCGCCGCCTCCAGCTCCCCGCCGTACCAGCCCGCGGGCCCTCGCGCGGGCAGCGCCACCAGGCCCGGTCGGACGATCTCCACACCCGGCGCCAACTCCTCGACCGCGGCAATGACCGGCTCGAACGCGCGCGCGTCCCGATCGGGATCGGGGGCGAGCACGGCCAGGTCGGGGCAGCGGGCCTGGGCCTCGCGGCGGCGCAGGCCCCGTCGGACGCCCTGCGCGCGGGCCACCGCCGAGCACGCCAACACCCGGCCGGCGACGAACACCGCCGCAGGCCGGTGCTGCGGGACGCGGGCGGCGCGCGCGGCGGCGGTGACCGGCCAATCGGGCGACCACATCGCCAACACCCTCACGCCCGCCCCCTAGGAGCGCGCGCGACCTGAGCCATGATCGCCGGTTGCTGCGCATACCGTGCGTCAGCGCACGTTATCCGCTGATTCCGGCGATCTTCCCCGCTCATCCGGCCCACCTGACCGCGCCCGCCGCCTCCGAGCCTGCCTCCGGGGCGACGGTGACCGCCGGGCTGACCGTGCCCGCGGGGCCGAGAGCGGGCGCGACCACCGGGCTCGCGGGCCGGGAAGGCATCAATAGCCGCTCGACCCGGCCCGCCGGGGCCAGCCCCCGGCCCAGCACCCGCACCTCGACCCGGCGCTCCCCCAGCCGTCCGCTCCCGCCGTCGAGCCCGCTGCCGACCCCGCCCCAACGCGCATCGGCGCAGGTCAGCCGCACATCGGCGCCGGGCCACGGCACGAGGGAGAGCAGGACCGCGCCCCGTTGACGGGCCCGCGCCGCGAGCCGCTGCCGCTCTCCAGCAGGCAGTGGCTGCGCCCCCGCCATAACAACGACGTCCAGCCCGTCGAGCAGCGCCGACGTGACGGCCAGCAGCTCAGCCCCGGGGCGGGGCACCAGCGCCAGGCGCTCCAGCTGCATCCCCGCCTCAGCCGCGGCGACCAACCCCAGGTCAGGGCGGCCGACGATGCCCACCCACGCCCCCTCCGCGGACGCCTCGACCAGCATCGCCCACAGGAGCGACGTGGCCGCGGGACCGGGTGGGACGGCCACCGTGGTGCCGCGGCGCAATCCGCCTGCAGGCAACAGCCGGGCCAGCGGCGCGACGACCGGCAGCACGCGCCCTTCGACCTCTGGCGCCGGACGGGCCTGGAGCGCGCGATTTTCCGCCCGCTGCAACAGCCCGCGGGCCAGCTCCAGCCTGGTCGCCGCGTCGCCCACGACACACCTCTCCCCTGGGACACGCCGTGGGGAAGACGGCTCGAACCAACGTTCGAAGAGTACCGCATATCGGCTGGGTTGAGCTCCCGGGATTGCAGCAGGGTCACCCTGCTGCGACTGAGTCGGAGCAGGGTGACCCTGCTGCAACCACCCGTGAGGGCCACCACCTCGGCGCGCCCCGTCTCAGCACCCCACCTCAGTGTGCGAAGTGGCGCGTGCCCGTCAGATACATCGGGACGCCTGCGGCCTGAGCTGCCTCGATGGCGAGGGGGTCGCGCACCGAGCCGCCGGGCTGCACCACCGCGCGCACACCCGCGTCGAGCAGCACCTGCAGCCCGTCGGGGAACGGGAAGTAGGCGTCGGAGGCGGCCACCGAGCCCCGCGCGCGTTCACCCGCCCGTTGGACGGCGAGCCGCGCCGCGTCCACCCGGTTGACCTGACCCATCCCCACGCCGACCGCGGCTCCACCCGCAGCCAGCAGGATGGCGTTCGACTTCACCGATCGGCAGGCCCGCCAGGCGAAGACCAGGTCGGCGAGCACCTCGTCGTCGACGGGATCGCCGGTGGCGAGCGTCCAGGTGGTGGGGTCGTCGCCCGGCGCGTCCACGCCGTCGCGCTGCTGCAACAACAGGCCGCCCGAAATCGGTCGCAGCTCCGCGCCCGCACGCGGCGGCGCGACCGGCAGCCGCAACACCCTCAGGTTCTTGCGACCCGTGAGCACCTCGAGCGCCCCGTCGGCGTAGGCGGGCGCGACGAGCACCTCGGTGAAGATCTCCGCGACCTGCTCGGCGAGCGCGACGCTCACCTCGCCGTTGACCGCGATCACGCCACCGAACGCGCTGGTCGGGTCCGTGGCGTGGGCCTTGCGGTGGGCCTCGGCGACATCCGCGCCGATCGCGATGCCACACGGGTTGGCGTGCTTGATCACCGCCACACACGGCACGTCACCGTGGTCGTGCGCGGCCCGCCATGCGGCGTCGGCGTCGACGTAGTTGTTGTACGACATCTCCTTGCCGTGCAGCTGCTCCGCGGCGGCGACGCCCGGCGCGCCGGAGACGTAGAGCGCGGCGGCCTGGTGGGGGTTCTCGCCGTAGCGCAGGTCGGTGCGCCGGTCCCAGGCGCCCGCGACCCAGCCGGGGAACGGATCGCCGTCGGGCGCCAGCACGCTGCCCATCCAGGACGCGACCGCGACGTCGTAGGTCGCGGTGTGCCGGAACGCGTTCACCGCGAGGCTACGCCGGTCGGCAGGCGAGAACCCGCCCTCCTTGACGTTCTCCAGCACCCAGTCGTAGCGCGCCGGATCGACGACGACGGCGACGCTGTCGTGGTTCTTCGCCGACGCTCTCACCATGGCCGGGCCGCCGATGTCGATCTGTTCGACGCACTCGTCGGGCGTCGCGCCGGAAGCGACCGTCGCCGTGAAGGGGTAGAGGTTGCTCACCAGGAGGTCGAACGGCGCGATGCCCAGATGGGCGAGCTGGTCGAGGTGCTCGGGTTTGCGGGTGTCGGCGAGCAGTCCGGCGTGGACGCGCGGGTGCAGCGTCTTGACCCGCCCGTCCAGACACTCGGGGAAGCCGGTGAGCTCCTCCACGGGTGTGACGGGCACGCCCGCGTCGGCGATCACGTTCGCGGTCGAGCCGGTGGAGACGATCTCGACGCCCAACGCGTGCAGCCCGGTGGCCAGCTCCAGCAGGCTGGTCTTGTCGTAGACGCTGATCAGGGCACGCTTGACGGGCCTGCGCTGTGTTGTCATGGGTTGGGCCGCCGCGGGATGGGGGGTCACGGGATGGTCACCTCTCGTCCGTTGACGGTGGCCCCATGGCGGGCCAGCGCGGCGACTGTCGCCACGAGCAACCGTCGCTCCTCGATCTTGATGCGCTCGTGCAGGCGCTCGACGTCGTCGCCCCGCTCGACGGGCACGGCGGCCTGCGCGAGCACCGGGCCGGTGTCCACCCCGTCGTCGACGAGGTGCACGGTGGCCCCAGTGATCTTCACGCCGTACGCCAGCGCGTCGGCCGGACCGTGGGTGCCGGGGAACGACGGCAGCAGCGCCGGGTGAGTGTTGATCACCGGTACGCCGACGACCTCCCGGAAGCCCGCGCCGAGGATCTTCATGAACCCGGCGCTCACGACGAGGTCGGGCCGATGCTCGGCGACCGCTTTGGCCAGCGCGACGTCCCAGGCCGCTCGGTCGGCGAAGTCGGCGACCCGCAGGTGGAACGCGGCCACCCCGGCCCGCTCGGCCCGGGCCAGCCCCTCGATGCCGGGCCGGTCGGCGCCGACGCCGACGACGTGGGCCGGGTACTCGGGCTCGGCGGCAGCGTCGAGCAACGCCTGCAGCAGGGTGCCCGAGCCGGAGGCGAGCACCACGAGCCTGGCGGGCACGGGAACTTCGACCCGATAGGACGGGGGCAAGCGCAGCTCCTCGGAGGGCGGCGATGGGACCCCCTCAGCGTAGGCGGCGGTCTGAATCACCTGCTGAGCGGTCGACCGGCGATGTGGCGCACGCGAGCGGGGTTTCTCCAAGATCACACCCCGCTGGTGTCCACCTCAGGCGTCGTCGGTGGCGGCGTCGTCATCGGTGGCGGCGTCGTCGGTGGTGGCAGCGGCGGTGGTGGCAGCGGCGGTGGTGGCAGCGGCGGTGGTGGCAGCGGCGGTGGTGGCAGCGGCGGACCTGGCGGTTGCAGGCTCGGCAGGCTCGGCGGCCTTCGCGTCGGGTTCGGTAAGAGCGTCGGCGCCGGCAGGAGCGTCAGGGTCGGCAGGAGCGTCGGGGTCGGCGGGAGCGTCGGGCTGTGCTGCCGCAGCCTCGATGGCCGCCTCAGCCCTCTGACGCTCCTTCAGGGCGACGAGCTCCGCCACTGTTCTCGGCCGAGGCGGGGCAGCGGCCGAAGGTTCGGGGTGGGGAGGCGACGCGACGTCCCGTTCAGGGCCGTTTCGACGCCACCGCTTCCGGCCGGACCGAACATCGGATGCGGTCTCCCCTCGAGGGCCGCGGCGGCGGTAACGGCCCCTCGCACCTGCGCCACGGCTGCCGCCATCGTCATCGCCCCATCGCCGCCGCGGCCGCAGGCGCGGTCGACATCGCCGCCAACGCCGGGGGCAGCGTCGCTGTCGACATCGCCGCCAACAGGCCGAGTGGCATGGCCACCGCTTGCATCGCTGTCGACGTCGCCGTCGACGCCTCGGCCGACGTCGCCCCGACCATCTTCAACACCGCCGCCGGCGTCACCACTGCCCGCCTCCTCACGGCCAGCCTCACCACCGCCAGCCTCGTCACCGCCCGCCTCGTCACGGCCAGCCTCATCACGGCCAGCCTCACCACCGCCAGCCTCACCACCGCCAGCCTCACCACGGCCAGCCTCACCACGGCCAGCCTCACCACGGCCAGCCTCACCACGCCAGCCTCACCACGGCCAGCCTCACCACGGCCAGCCTCACCACGGCCAGCCTCACCACGGCCAGCCTCACCACGGCCAGCCTCACCACGGCCAGCCTCACCACGGCCAGCCTCACCACGGCCAGCCTCACCACGGCGGACGTCACCGCCGTCGCCGTCGATACCCGCGCTGTCGGTGTCATCGTCAGCGCCCTGGGCCACCTCGCCACGCCGTTGGACGCTCGCCACGACGAGGGTGGGTACGCCCACCAGCAGCAGCGCGGCGGGCACAACGAGGCCGACCGGCACCTGCACCGGGTCGAACGCGCCTGCCGCAAGTCGTCCACCGGCCAGCTCGGCGAGGAGTGCCAACGCCAACGCGACAAGGACGGTCGCGGCGGCCGCGGCCGGGAGACGAGCCGGGCCGGGGAGGGCGCTTCGACAGGTGAGACCGGCGGCCACACCTGCGACGACGGGCAGGACCATCACCGCGAGTGCCCACGCAGCCGGGCTCGACGAGGGCAGCGCGGCCAGCAGGGGAAAGCCGGACGGCGGACCGGGATAGGCGCCGAACGGCGAGGTCGTGGCCGCCCCGACGCCGATGCCTGGCCCGAGCGCCCAGCTCGTGCCGCCGACGACGGCGTTGGGCAGGTAGGCCAACGCCGTCAGCGTCAGCCCGAGGCCCGCGCCGAATCCTGGCGCGATCACGCGGTAGGTCTCCGCGACGGCTGGGGCGCCGAGCGCCAGCGCGACCACCAGCACCAATGCGCCCGAGCCGAGCAGCGCGACAACGGCGACGGCCGCGCCGCGGGCCCCCACCCTGGCCCAGGCGGGGATGGCATGCGCCCACTCGCGTGGTAGATCACAGGCGCGCAACACCCCGATGACCGCGCCCGTTCCCGCGACGAACCCGCCGCCGACGAGCGCTGCCCACGGCGCGGCGGCCACTTCCGTCGCGCTGGGAAGCAGCGCACTGCCCAGCACCGCGACCGCGGCGTGCGCTCCGGCGATGGACGCCAGCACCGGCCCAGCATCGACCCGGAACCGGCCACCCAGCCTGCGCCCCGCCCAGCGCGCACCGACCTGCGTGATCGCGATCACCGCGGCCGTTGGCACCAGCGGCAGGACGCTGAGCGGCTGACCTTCCAGCGAGAGCGGGATCTGGTGCGCGGCCAGCCACAAGGGGATCCCAGCGGCGAAGGCCCCGTCGGCCGTCAGCCGCCCGCCTGCGGTCAGGACGACGACGGCGACGGCAGGCACCAGCACCGCATAGCTGACCAGAACGGTGCCCATGGCGCAGGCGAGCAGCACACGGAGCCGGTCGAGGCCCTCGACCGGCGCGACGTCGGAGTGGACCGGCGCCGAGTCGTCGACAGTGGTCATCCGCCAAGGGTCGCAGCGCACCGGCTCCCGGCCGGGCAGGCACGCCGTGCGGGCGCGCACATCCCAGCCGAACGGCTGGGGCCAGGCGAGCGCTATCGGACAGCTAGGAACGCCCTGACAAGGTCGGGCCCACTGCGCGACACCCCAGGCAGCCACCTCGCCGCGTGATCGTCGGGGCCGATACGACAGCGGTATCGGCCTCTCCTCCGCGTTGGGATGGCGGCTCCGGCCGCCGCTCGCTACGGGCGGAGCCTTCCAGGGCCCTCCCTAGCGCTCTCCTGTCGGAAAGACCCGACTGGCGTCGGGCCGGGGGTCGTCGCGCCCGTGGCGGCCCTCGGCAGGCGAGCCGTGGCGGCCCTTGCGCGGCGGCAACCTCGGCTCGGACGGGGTGCCCGGCACATCGGTTGCGGAGGGTGGGGAACCCGATCTGCCCGGCGCGGCGACCACTGCCGCGTCGGGGCCGCCGAACGCCGCCTCACCCCACGCCGGCGTGGTGTCCTGCGCGGGCTGAGCGCGGAACGCGGTGGTGTCGGCGTTGATGTCCGCCTTGCCGGGGTTCGCCGCCGGGCCAGGGCGCGGTGGGCGCAACCCGGGATTCGACGAGCCCGGGGCGGGGATCGTGCCGGGAAGGCCGTACATCGGAATCGGCGCATCCCCGGACGTGTCCCGGCCCACCGGGGCTGCGCCCGCCCTGCGTGGCAGTGCCGCCTCCCCCGACGTGCCTGCCGCGGGGGCGTGGCGCGAACCTGAGGTCGTGGCGCCGTTCGGCGGTGCGGGCGTGGCGTTGCCGTACGACGGCGATGGCATGTCGCCCCCGGTCGCAGGGGCGTGGTGGGCGCCGGACTGACCGGGAACCACTCGCTGGCCCTCCGCCGCATCCGGACCAGACGGGCCGGTGAACCCCGCGGCGGCGGCTCCGGCCCCGACCGGCCCCGCACGGTGGGAACCCGACGGGCCTGCGCCCGGCGAACTGCGGCCCGCCTGCCCGGACCCGCCGTAGGCCGTCGGCCCGCCGTTCACGTAGGCAGATGTGCCGTGAGCGGTCGTCGCACCGTTCGCGGATCCGGGGCCGATGGGCCCGGGCGGACCGGACGCCGTCGGACCGCCGTCGGGCGACCCCTGCGCACCCGCGCCGTACGGCGCCGCA
This sequence comes from uncultured Actinomycetota bacterium, assembly GCA_963826705.1. Lineage (GTDB taxonomy): Bacteria > Actinomycetota > Actinomycetes > Mycobacteriales > Pseudonocardiaceae > Pseudonocardia. The sequence continues at coordinate 237,866 of CAWGYF010000012.1, read as the reverse complement.
GACGCTTCACGGGAAGGGCCGGGGCGGCCGAACAGCGCCGCCCCCGACAAGCCCTGCTCCGGGGACGGCGCGTCCCCGAGCCCGGACAGGCTGAACGGCGGTATCGATGCGATCCCCGGGGACGAACCGGCCCCGGCCGGGCCTGCCCGGGACGCGCCGTGCGCATCTCGCGCCTGCAGGCCGCCGTAGGACGGCGAACCCGCCTTCCCGTGCGCGCCGCCCTCCGCGGCCGAAGCCGCACTGGGCCGATCTCCCGTGCCCGACGGGCCGAACAGCGGCTGCGCGTCCTCCGCCGCAGGGCCGGGGCCGGACACCATCGAACCCGCGCTCGAGGCGCCGCCGCTCCTGCCCGCTCCCGACAGCCCGTACAAGGGGGTGGACGCATCGCCCTCGGCATCGGACTGATCGCGCTGCCCAGCCGATCCGCCGCCCCCAGCATGCGAGCCGAACAGCGCTGCTCCTCCTGCCGGATCCGATGGACCGCGCTCCGCAGGCGAGACTCCTCCCGGCCCACTCGAGCCGGAAATGCCGAACAACGGCACCGGCGCGTTGCCCGCACCGTGAGACGGTCCCGACGCCGATGGACCGGGGTTCGCCGCACCCCCGGACAAGCCCAGCGGCACCGGCGCGCCCCCAGCTGTATGGGACGGGCCCGAGGTCGTCACATCGCCGCGCGCACCGCCGGACGGGCCGTAGTAGGGCACCTGTGCATCAACCGCGTGCGACGGACCCGACGACGTCGCACGAGTGCCCGCCGCGCCGCCAGGCAAGCCATACAGCGGCGCCCGCCCCTCGTCTGCCGCGTGCGACGGTCCCGAGGACGCCACACCCGCCGCACCTCCGGACGAGCCGTACGACGACACCTGCGTCTCCGCCGCATGCGACGAACCCGACGATGTCGTACCAGGGTTGCCGGCGCCGCCGGACAAGCCGTACACAGGCGCCTGCGCTTCCCCCGCCGCAGCTGAGGAATCTGCCCCGCCGGGCGCCCCCGCGGCCGCCAGTCCGTAGGGCGACACGACCTCCGTCGCGCGCTCCGGGACCACTGCGCCGGACAGGCCGAAAGCGGGGACGGCGCCGGACGCCCCGCCGAGCGGCATGGCCGTCGTGTCCGACGGCGGGGCCGGGGCGGGCTGGCCACCGCCAGGGTGGCCCGCGTACGTCACGGTCATGTCGGAAGGCGTCATGTCGGAAGGCGTCAGATCGGAGGGCGTCATGTCGGAAGGCCCGGCTCCGGGCGCTTGGCCCGGATACTGCGGGGTCCAGGCCTGGTCGGGCGACCACGTCGGAGAGGGGGCGTGAGCGGCAAGCTGCTGCTGGGGGCGCCGCGCCGAAGCGCCGACGGTCCCCGCGTCCATCAGCAGTGCGCCCACGACGGCCACCGCCTGTAGGAACGCGATCACCAGCGCACCGAGGAGCAGCACGCTGCCACCCCGGCTTGCGACGACGACCTGAAGCAACACGAGCATGCCCACCGTCGCGACGACCGCGGCCGGGGCCAGCACCCGACCGGCCCGCGGCAGCGCGGCCGTGCCCGCCAACAGCCCGCCGCCGAGGACGAGGGCGCCGACGAGGTCGGTCGTCCCGACGTCGCCGACGAAGCCGAGCACGTAGAACACGACCGACAGACCGGCACCGACGAGCCCGAGCACGCGGACCGGTCGAGCAGGCACCGCCGGGGCGGAATCGGTCGCCTCAGCGGGCTCCTGCGGTTGCTGCGTCATGGTGGGCCTCCTGTATCCGGCCCCCGAGACGCTAACCCACCCCTACGACACGCCGGAGAGGGCCCTGTTGTTGCTAATTCGTAGTGATCAACTCGCGCATCAGTGCCGCGGTCGCACTCGGGGTTTTGCCGACCTTTACCCCCGCGGCCTCCAGCGCCTCCTTCTTGGCCTGGGCGGTGCCCGCGGAGCCCGAGACGATCGCGCCCGCGTGGCCCATCGTCTTGCCTTCCGGCGCGGTGAACCCCGCCACGTAGCCGACGACCGGCTTGGACACGTTGGCCGCGATGTACTCCGCCGCCCGCTCCTCGGCGTCGCCGCCGATCTCGCCGATCATCACGATGGCCTTGGTGTCGGGGTCGGCTTCGAACCCGGCGATCGCGTCGATGTGGGTGGTGCCGATGATCGGGTCACCGCCGATGCCGATGGCGGTGGAGAAGCCGAGGTCGCGCAGCTCGTACATCATCTGGTAGGTCAGCGTGCCCGACTTCGACACCAGCCCGATCGGGCCCGCGCCCGCGATGTCGGCCGGGATGATCCCGGCGTTGGACTGGCCGGGGCTGATGATCCCCGGGCAGTTCGGGCCGATGATCCGTGTTTGGTTGCCCTTGGCGCAGGCGTGGGCCCAGAAGTAGGCCGAGTCGTGCACCGGGATGCCCTCGGTGACGACGACACAGAGCCCGATCTCGGCGTCGATCGCCTCGATCACGGCGGCTTTGGCGAACGCGGGCGGCACGAAGACGACCGAGACGTCCGCGCCGGTCTCCTTGATCGCCTCCTCGACGCCGCCGAAGACCGTGAGGTCCTTCCCGCCGATCGTGACCGTGGTGCCTGCCTTGCGCGCGTTCACTCCGCCGACGATGTTCGTGCCCGCGGCCAGCATCTTCGTGGAGTGCTTGGTGCCCTCGCCCCCGGTGATGCCCTGGACGATCACTCGGCTGCGCTGGTTGAGGAAGATCGACATGTCAGGCCCCCGCTGCTGTGCTGGATGTCGCGGCGCCTGCCGCGGCGAGCTCGGCGGCCTTGTCGGCCGCGTTGTCCATGGTGTCCACCTGGGTGACGAGCGGGTGGTTGGCCTCGTCGAGGATCCGGCGGCCCTCGAGCACGTTGTTGCCGTCGAGCCGGACGACCAGCGGCTTCGTCGCGGCGCCACCGAGGATCTTCAGCGCTTCGACGATGCCGTTCGCCACGGCGTCGCAGGCGGTGATGCCGCCGAAGACGTTCACGAAGACGCTCTTGACGTCCGGGTCGCCGAGGATGACGTCCAGGCCCGCGGCCATGATCTCGGCCGACGCGCCGCCGCCGATGTCGAGGAAGTTGGCGGGCTTCACCCCGCCGTGCTTCTCCCCCGCGTAGGCGACGACGTCCAGGGTGGACATCACCAGGCCCGCGCCGTTGCCGATGATGCCGACCTCGCCGTCGAGCTTGACGTAGTTGAGGTGCTTGGCCTTCGCCTTGGCCTCGAGCGGGTCTTCCGTGCGCTGATCCACCAGTTCGGCGTGCCCCGGGTGCCGGAACGCGGCGTTGTCGTCGAGGGTGACCTTGCCGTCGAGCGCGATGATGCGGTCCTTCGGGTCGCGGACGAGCGGGTTGACCTCGACGAGCGTCGCGTCCTCTCCCACGAACGTGTCCCACAGCTTCACGATCACGTCGGCGGCCTGGTCGGCGACGGCGGCCGGGAGCTTCCCCGCGGCGACGATCTCGGCGGCCTTGGCCTTGTCGACGCCCGCGATCGAGTCGATGGGGATGCGCGCCAACGCATCGGGCCGCTCGACGGCCAGCTGCTCGATCTCCATGCCGCCCTCGGCCGAGCACATGGCAAGGAACGTGCGGTTGCCGCGATCCAGGAGGAAGGAGAAGTAGTACTCCTCGGCGATGTCGCTGGCCTCGGTGACGAGCACGCGATGCACCGTGTGGCCCTTGATGTCGAGGCCGAGGATGGCCGTGGCTTTCTCGCGTGCCTCCTCGGGGGTCTCGGCGAGTTTGACCCCGCCCGCCTTGCCGCGCCCGCCCACCTTCACCTGCGCCTTGACGACGACGGCCGTGCCCAGCTCGGCCGCCGCGGCGGCCGCCGCGTCCGGGTCCTCGACGGTCCGCCCTGGCAGCACCGGCACTCCATGGGCTGCGAACAGGTCTTTCGCCTGATACTCGTACAGGTCCACTGGCTCTCCACTCCGCTACGCCGCGTCTCCTGATGGGAGGTTAGCCACCACATGGCCGCCTGCCCTGGCCTGGCCTGGTGACTGCTGTCACGCCGGAGGTGACCGCCCGTCACGCGGCCATCTAGGTTACGTCCCGGCTTCGGAACCGCCACGGAGCAGGGATGTCACCTACCGTTTACACATGGACCGGGCGGTCGAGCTGGTGGGCGCGTTTCGGTACGCGCTGCGCACGTTCGGTACACGGGCCGGAGCCTGGGGGATGGTCAAGGAAGGGGCCTGGCTCGCGGCCCACATCGCCGTCTACCCCGGCGGCGCCCTGCGCGAGCAGCTGCAGGGCGGGGCCTACCGCACCGACACGCTCACGCCGCTGCGGCGCAGCCTGATCATCACCGATCCGGAGGCGGCGGGCACGCCGATCCTGCTCATCCACGGGATCATGGACAACCGGTCGGTGTTCACGGTGTTCCGCCGGGCCCTGCGCCGCCGCGGCTTCGGACAGGTGCACGCCGTCAACTACGGGTTGCTCACCGGAGACCTGCGCGCCGCCGCCCTTGAGCTGCACGGTCACGTCGAGCGGCTGTGCGAGGAGACCGGGGCCGACAAGGTGCACATCGTCGGGCACTCCCTCGGCGGGGTCATCGCGCGCTACTACGTGCAGCGCATGGGCGGCTCGGCGCGCGTCGACACGCTCGTCACGCTGGGCAGCCCCCACACCGGCACCCTCGGCGCTTACCTCCTGCCCACCGCGCTCGGGCGCCAGATGCGCCCCGGCTCGCCCCCGCTCGTCGAGCTCGAGCTGCCCGCCCCCGGCTGCGACACCCGCTTCCTCGTGGTGTGGAGCCGGATGGACCAGATGATCGTGCCGCAGCGCAACGCCCGCCTGCAGCATCCCGACCTCGACGTGGAACAGCTGGAGCTGCACGACGTCGGCCATCTCTCGCTCCCGATCGACGGGCGGGTAGTGCGCTGGGTCGTCGACGCGTTGATCCGCTCTGACCGGCGACACCACCCGTGGCGCCGCCGCGGACCGACCGCGTTCGACGACATCGCGCACCCTGCCTCTTGAGGTAATCGCCGCGAGGCGGACGCTGGGGGAATTAGTCCGATTGCGACGACCGACGGGACCGTCCGTAGCGACACGCCGAACACAGATTTGATCGCGGTCGCGGGTGTCGCTAGGTTGCCAGAGCCCGAACCAAGAACGATCACCGACGGCAAGGGGTCGATCCCGAGTCGACCCTGCGGGATCCCCAGCCCGGCTGTCCTCGACCGCCCTGGAACGGGCCTCACTGGCTTCGAGAAGGGCAGGTCTTGGCGCGCCACCGCTCCCCGAGCGGCGCCCAGGAGGACGACCCCGAACGCACGGCGCGGTTGCGCGTTGTGCGCCCGCCGGGGGCGCATCGTCTCCCGGCGCCGCCCACGGCGTCCGTCCGCGGCCGGGCGACGGTTGCCGCCGTCGCCGCCGGAGCCGTCGTCGCGGCAGGTCAGACCCTGATCTCGCCGTTCGTCGCCGCCAACGCGGCGCCGCAGGAGGTGAGCGCGCTACTCCCGGTGCCCGAGTCGACGACCGCCGGTCCCAGCGCCGACCCCGCACAGCGGGCCATCGGCGGCGACCAGCTCTCCCCCAACCCTCTGAGCTTCGCGAACGCCCTTGACCCCGCCTCAGCGCTCGACGTCGAGAGCCTGGCCAAGGCCACGCTGATCGGCGACCGCCTCGCCAAGAACGCGGAACTGATCGAAGCAGCACAGGCGGGCGGGGCGAAGGACGCGAACGTCGTCGGCAACGAGGTCTTTGTGATGCCCACCTCGGGCACGTTCACGTCCGGCTTCGGGGCGCGGTGGGGCGTCGTGCACTACGGCATCGACCTGGCCAACGCCATCGGCACCCCGATCTACGCCTACACCGACGGAGTCGTCGAGGACGCTGGGCCCGCGTCGGGCTTCGGACTGTGGGTGGTGCTGCGCCACCCCGACGGCACCCACAGCGTGTACGGGCACGTGAACCGGATGTTCGTCACGGTCGGCGAGCAGGTGCACGCAGGTCAGGAGATCGCGGAGATCGGCAACCGAGGCGAGTCAACCGGCCCCCACCTGCACTTCGAGGTCTGGGCCCCGGACGGCACCAAGATCAACCCGATCCCTTGGCTCGCCTCTCACGGGATCGACGTCGCTCAGTAGGCCTGAGAGCGCCCGGCCTGGGCAGAGGTGATCGCCGGGTGTGGCATGAGGAGCGCACGTCCGCCCTCGTGGCACCACTTCCGCCGATCTTGCCCAGGCCGGGGTGGGGTGGGGTGGGGTGGGGTGATCGGCCGGTGTGGTGCCAGGACTGCATGTCCGCCTCTCGTGGCACCACTTCCGCCGATCTTGCCCAGGCCGGGGCGGGGTGATCGGCCGGTGTGGTGCCAGGACTGCATTGCTGCGTCCGTGGCACCACTTCCGCCGATCTTGTCCGGCTGGGATCGGTGGGTGTGAGAGGTCAGGCGGGGTCCCGTCCGACTCCGGAAGGGCGCTTCTACCGGCCGCGGGCCATCGCGCGCAGGTCGGCCTCGAGCGGCCACGGGCAGATGAGGCGCAGCAACCCGTCGGGTGCGGTGGCGTACTCGCGGTAGCCGCCGTCGGCCAGCTCGTAGGCGGACGCGGTGAGGTCGTCGATGCCCTTGTGCAGATCGATGCGCAGGTAGAAGGGCACACCCGCTTCGGCATAGTCCCCGTGCTTGACGATCATGTCCTGCCGGAAGTTGCCCGGCGAGGTGATCTCGACCAGCATCAGCACGTCCGCGACCTCGACCTTGCGACCCTGCAGGCCCGACCGGATCACGGTCACGTCCGGCTCCCGGATGTGGTCAGGCCACAGCCGCACGTTGTTGGGCGGCAGCGCCTCCCAGCTCGGATCGGGGCATGTCGAGTCAAGCAGGTTCACGACCGTCTTGATCAACCGCGAATGCGGGACCGACGACTGCGGGCTCACGAGGAGCGCCCCGTCGACCAGCTCCACCCGGGAGGACGTCTCGGGAAGCGCGAAGTAGTCGTCCTCGGTCCACGGCCCGGTATGGCTGAAGATGGCCTCGTAGACGGCGTCGGTGGACATCGCAAACCTCCCGCGCTCAGCGTCACACGAGCATAGACGGACGCCGCGGCGACGCGGCTTCATCCAGCAGCTGTGCGCAGGGGGTGATCGCTGGTTGTGGTGTCAGGCGTGCACATCCGCACGTGTCGCACCACTTCCGCCGATCTTGCCCGGGCGGGGCGGCGGAGCGGGTCAGATCTTCTGCATCGGCACGCCCCCGATCAGCATCAGCCGGACGGTGCCCGAGCTGCCGAAATCGATCGTGACAGTGGCGCGGACGCCCGCGCCGTCGGAGGCGATCACGGTGCCGAGGCCGTACTTGTCGTGGTTGACCCGATCGCCGACCTCCAGGTGCAGCGAGGGCGCGAGGGAGCGCTCGGGAACCTTCCAGTCGCCGCGGTCGGTGGCGGTCGGGCGGCGGCCGAAGCCGAACCGGCCGACGGGGGCGGAGCGGTCAGGCTCCACCCGCCGCCACTCGACGAGATCCTCCGGCACCTCGGCGAGGAACCGGGACGCCGGGTTGGCGCTCGGCTGCCCGAACGACGAGCGGATCATGGCCCGGGACAGGTACAGCCGCTTCTGCGCGCGGGTGATGCCGACGTAGGCGAGGCGCCGCTCCTCCGCGAGCTCCTTCGGGTCGCCCATCGCCCGCATGTGCGGGAACACGCCGTCCTCCCAGCCGGTGAGGAACACCACGGGGAACTCCAGCCCCTTCGCCGTGTGCAGGGTCATCAGCGTGACCATGCCCGCGTCGTCGTCGGGGATCGAGTCGGCGTCGGCGACCAGAGCCACCCGCTCCAGGAAGGCGGCGAGCGAGCCCGGCTCCGGCACGCCGGGCTCGGGTCCGTCGAGCTCCGACGCCGGGATCTCGGGCTCGACGGCCAGATCGGCCACCGCCGCGTCGCCCGCGAACTCGCGCGCGACCGTGACCAGCTCGGCGAGGTTCTCCAGCCGCGAGCCGTCCTGCGGGTCCTCGCTGGCCTCCAGCTCGGCCGTGTACCCCGTGCGTGCGTAGATCGCCTCGAGGATCTCCGCGGTCTCGGCGCCGCCCTCGACCAGCTCGGCGAGCCCGTCGAGGATCGCGACGAACGCGGCGATGCACCGCTGCGAGCGCGTGGCCAAGCCGGGGAGACCGTCCGGTTCGGCGGCCACGCGCAACGCGGCGGCGAACGAGATCCGCTGCCGCTCGCCGTAGGCCGCGACCAGCTCCTCGGCCCGGTCGCCGATGCCGCGCTTGGGCACGTTGAGGATGCGCCGCAGGCTGACCGTGTCCTCCGGGTTGGACAGCACCCGCAGGTAGGCCAGCGCATCGCGCACCTCACGGCGCTCGTAGAAGCGCACGCCGCCCACGACCTTGTAGGGCAGCCCGACCCGCAGGAACACGTCCTCGAACACCCGTGACTGGCTGTTGGTGCGGTAGAAGACGGCCACGTCGCTGTTGCGGATCTCCCCGGAATCGACGAGCCGGTCGATCTCCCCTGCGACGAAGGCGGCCTCGTCGTGCTCGTTGTCGGCGACGTAGCCGATCACCTTCTCGCCATCGCCCTGGTCGGACCACAGCCGCTTGTCGCGGCGGCCGGGGTTGCGCGCGATCACGGCGTTGGCCGCCGACAGGATCCGCTGCGTGGAGCGGTAGTTCTGCTCGAGCAGGATCGTGCGGGCGTCGGGGAAGTCCTGCTCGAACTCGATGATGTTGCGGATGCTCGCGCCGCGGAAGGCGTAGATGGACTGGTCGGAATCCCCCACGACGCACAGCTCGCCCGGCGCCACACCCGGCGCCGCCGGGGCCACCAGCGCGCGGACCAGCTCGTACTGGGCGTGGTTGGTGTCCTGGTACTCGTCGACGAGCACGTGGCGGAACCGGCGCCGGTAGTACTCCGCCACGGCGGGCAGCCGCTGCAGCAGAGAGACCGTCTCCATGATCAGATCGTCGAAGTCGAACGCGTTGGCCGTGCGCAGCCGCGTCTGGTAGACGGCGTAGACCTCCGCGACCTTGCGCTCGTACTCCAGCGTGGCGCGCTCCGCCGCGTCATCGGGGGAGAGCAGCTCGTTCTTGAGGTTGGAGATCTGCGCGGCGACAGCGCGCGGCGCGAACTTCTTCGGATCGAGCTCGAGATCGCGGACGACCAGCCCGACGAGGCGGCGTGTGTCGTCGGCGTCGTAGACGGAGAACGCGCTGCGCACCCCGAGGTGCTTGGCCTCACGGCGCAGGATGCGCACGCACATCGAGTGGAACGTGGACACCCACATCGCGTTGGCCCGGCGGCCGACCAGCGCATCGACCCTGGCCTTCATCTCGGCCGCGGCCTTGTTCGTGAACGTGATCGACATGATCTCGCCGGGGTGCACCTGGCGTTCGGCCAGCAGCCAGGCGATGCGGTGGGCGAGCACACGGGTCTTGCCCGAACCGGCCCCCGCGACGATGAGCAGCGGCGACCCGGCATGTGTGACGGCCTGCCGCTGGCTGGGGTTGAGCCCCTCCAGCAACGCCGCGCCACGCTTGGTGGCGGGCCGGACGGGATCATCGACGGGAAGTTCGAAAAGAGCGCTCATCGCTGAAGCAGGGTACCGCCGCTCCCCGACAGCCCCGGTTTGTGGCACACTGCAGACATGCTGGATCGGCGGCGATTTTTCTACGGGTACCGGACACCGGTTCCCGTGGCCTGCTGACAGCTGGCGCGATAGCCCCGGAGTCCATGGACCCCGGGGCTCTTTCATGTGCTCATGGGGTCACCACGAGGAGGAGACCATGACCGTGACGACCCCCAGCGCCGAGACCCCCATCCCCACCGAGATGAAGGCCGACATCCCGGCCGAGGACGAGATCCCCGCGCTGCGCACGGAGATCGACCATCTCGACGCCGAGATCCTGCGGCTGATCAAACGGCGCAGCGAGGTGTCTCAGAAGATCGGCCGCGCGCGGATGGCCGCGGGTGGGCCGCGCATCGTCTACAACCGGGAGATGGCGGTGCTGGAGCGCTTCCGCGACCTCGGCAGCGAGGGCCGCGAGCTCGGCATGATCCTGCTGCGCCTCGGGCGCGGTCGCCTGGGCGGCCGCTGAGCAAGTCGAACCACCCAGACCGCTCGAGGGCAACACCAGCGGGGTTCGACCGCGGGACGAAACCCGCTGGTGATGCGTTCGACTGCCGTTGTGAGCAGAGAGTAGTGCTACGGCTACAGTGCGATGCCACCTTCGCAGGTGCCTACCGTTCTCCTCCGCGCGTGGCACAGTGGTGGGCATGGAGGCTGTGTTTGGCATCGTGGCGGCGGTCATCGCGCTCGTTGGCCTGCTCGTCGCGTTGGGGCACGTCGGCTACCTGGCGATGTTGAACAACGCGGCGCGCAAGCGCGGGATCTCCGGCGGTGCCACGAGCGAGTACGTGTCGGGCCGCTGGAAGGTCGCGGGCGGCACCGCGGCCGTGGCGCTGCTCGGGCTGCTGCTCACCACGGGCGGGTTCACGCCCGACGTGCTCGGTTTGATCATCGGCGGCGGCGCGGGCATCGCGGCGAAGCAGTCGCTCGACAGCACCCGCAGGCAGTTCCGCGGAATCCCGTGACGGGCAGCACGACCGAGGTCGAACGCGTACTCGTCGTCGTCGCCCATCCCGACGACATCGACTTCGCCGCGTCGGGGACGATCGCGGGCTGGGTCAGCGACGGGATGAAGGTCGCTTACTGCCTCTGTACGTCCGGCGACGCGGGCGGCTTCGACGACACCCCGCGCGAACAGATGGCCCCGCTGCGCGAGGCCGAGCAGAAGGCGGCGGCGGCCGAGCTCGGGGTCGACGACCTGACGTTTCTGCGCTATCCCGACGGCCGCGTCACACCCAGCATCGAGCTGCGCCGCGACATCAGCCGGGAGATCCGACGGTGGCGGCCCCAGCGTGTGCTCGCGCCGTCGCCGGAGATCTACTGGGACCGCCTCGGCGTGTCCCACCCCGACCACCGCGCCGTCGGCGAAGCCACCCTCGCGGCCGTCTACCCCGACGCACGCAACCCGTTCGCCCATCCCGAGCTCCTCGCCGAAGAAGGCCTCGACGCATGGACCGTGTCCGAGCTCTGGGTCATGGGCGCGCCGCCGGAACGCGCCGCTCATGTAGTGGACATCACATCGACCTTTGACCGCAAGATCGCCGCGCTGCGTGCCCACGTTTCCCAGACCGGCCATTGGGCCGAGCTGGAGCAGCGCATGAGGGGCTTCGGCTCGGCGACAGCGGCTCGCTGGGGGCTGCCGGAAGGCCACATTGCCGAGGTCTTCCAGGTCGTCCAGATCGGCTGAGCGGTCGACCACAACGACGCCGAGCCCATTCCGGTCAGTGCGCTCCGAGAGACGGAGGGCCGTCGGACCTCACCTGGCGATCCACCGCGGCGCCTGCGGCCGATCAGCGCGCGAGGTGCACACGAGCGGGGTTCGATCTTGGATAGACCCCGCTCACGTCGCGCTCGGCCGACATCCCGAGGCGTCGCTCGGCACGGCCTGGACTGACTCCGTGTTCGCTGCGCCGGGCCGCCGCGGACGGCCTAGCGGTCAGGGAGCCGCGGTCGGTCAGACCAGACGCCGGTCGGACGCCCAGCGCGACAGCTCGTACCGGTTGGACAGCTGCGTCTTGCGCAGGACGCTGGACACGTGCGTCTCCACCGTCTTCACCGAGATGAACAGCTCGGCGGCGATCTCCTTGTACGCGTAGCCGCGCGCGAGCAGCCGCAGGACGTCGCGTTCGCGGCGGGTCAGCAGGTCCAGCTCGGGATCGCCGGGCGGTGCGGCACCCGGGCGGTCGGAGAACACGTCGAGGACGAACCCGGCCAGCCGGGGCGAGAACACCGCGTCGCCGGAGCGCACGCGACGCACCGCGTCAGCCAGCTCGCGCCCGGAGATCGTCTTGGTGACGTAGCCACGCGCGCCTGCCCGGATGACGGCGATGACGTCCTCCGCGGCGTCGGACACCGACAGCGCGAGGAAGACCACCTCGGGCTGCTCGGGCCGCACCCTGCGCAGCACCTCGGCGCCGCCGCCGTCGGGCATGTGGACGTCCAGCAGCACAACGTCGGGCTTGACGTGGCGAATGGCGGCTACCGCCTCGTCCACCGATCCGGCCTCGCCCACCACCGTGACGTCGGGGATGCTGCGGTCGAGCTCGGCGCGCACCCCGGCCCGGAACAAGGCGTGGTCGTCGACGAGGAAGACCCGGACCGGCGTCGGCGTCGTTGGCTGGGTCATGACGAGCGCTCCTCAACTGGTGACGCGGCCGGAACAGGGGCCGTGGTGTTGGTCGCGGTCATAAGCGGACGGACCTCCTCTGCGGTGGCCACGGGCATACGCAGATGGACCTCGGTGCCCTCGCCCGGGGTGCTGCGCAGCGTCGCGGTGCCGCCGTGCCGGGTGACGCGGGCGTGCACGGAGTCCGCGAGGCCGTGTCGGTCCTTCGGCACCTCGTCGGGATCGAAGCCGACACCGCGGTCGCGGACGAAGACGTGCACGGCGCTGTCCTCCGAGGCCTCCTCGGCCTCGACGTAGACGCTGATCTCGTCCACTTCGGCGTGCTTGGCCGCGTTCACCATGGCCTCGCGCGCGGCAAGGACGAGCGCACGCAGGTCGTCATCCATCGGGCGGTCGCCGACGACGACCGGACGGACGTCGATCGCGTAGGTGTCCTCGACCTCGGCGGCGGCCGCGGTGACGGCCTCGGCCAGCCCGCCCTCCACGCCGGCATCGGCTCCTCTGGGACGGCCGTACCCGGTGGGTCCGTAGAGCCAATGCCGCAGCTCGCGCTCTTGGCCGCGGGCCAGCCGGAGCACCTCGCGGGGCTGGTCGGACTGGCGTTGGATCAGCGCGAGGGTCTGCAGCACCGAGTCGTGCAGATGCGCGGCGATCTCGGCGCGCTCGGCTTCGACGATGCGCTCGCGGCGCTCCTCGCCAAGGTCGCGCACCAGCTTGAGCCACCACGGCACGGTGATGACCGCGACTCCGACGAGCGTGGCCACCACCGCCAGCAGCGCGAACTGGATCTGGCCGAGCTGCAGGCTGCCGAACAGGAAGACCGCGATTCCGGCGGCGACGAACACCGCTCCCGCGATCACCCGCCACACCGCGGACCGTCCGCCGAGCCCGACGCGGGCGCCCGCGGTCCAGCGGTGGCGCTGGGTCTGGTCGGCCTCCCGCCACACGACGGCCGCGCCGACCGCCGCGACGCCAAGGGGTCCGACGACCCAGCCGACGACCGAGTTGCCCGCGGCGCTGCCCGCGATCCCGACTGCGATGCCCAGCGCGGCGAGCCCGACCGCCTGCTGCCGCTCTGCCCGGCTGACCAGCCTGGCGACGTCGGGCTGCTCCTGCCGAACGAAGATCCACAACAGACCGTAGGCGAGCACGCCGGCCCCGCTGATGCCCGCGAGCACCACGAACGCGGCCCGCACCCACAGGACCGGGACGCCCAGGTGCTCGGCGACGCCACCCGCGACGCCTGCCACGAGCCGCCCGTTGCGCAAGCGGACCAGCCGTGCGGTCTTCCGGACCGGGACGGTCGGCATGGCGGGCACGGGCTGCCGCAGCGTGGACGGATCGTCCGTACGCTCGCCCAGCGCTGATGGTTCGCTCGCCCGCTCACTCACACGACCCATCGTCACACGCGAGGGCCCGGGTGACATCGGGGGAAGCTCGGGGGATTCTCGGGGGCGTCCCTGATGGAACGCGGGCGAAGGATGAGCAGGCTGAGTCCCATGAACAGGACAGAAGTGCACGGCGCGTTCCGTGAGATGTGGGAGACGCGGCCAGCGCGGCCGCGGGACGACCGCCAGATCGCGGGCGTCGCGGCGGCGATCGCGCGCCGCTATGACATCGACCCGGTGCTGGTGCGCGTCGGGTTCGTGGTGGCCGCGTTCTTCGGGATCGGGGCCGCGCTCTACATCGCGGGCTGGATCGTCCTGCCGGATGCGCCTGCCGACCCCGCGGTGCCCGAGAGCCGCAAGCGCGGGATCCTCGTCGCGGGCCTGGTCGTCGCCACCATCGTCTCGGTGGGCTCGATCTCCCACGGGCACGGGGGTTTCGTGTTCCCGTTGCTCGCGGTGCTCGCACTGTTGTTCCTGCTGCACCGCAGCCGGGCCGACCGGGGGCTCGCAGGCACCGGACGGGGCGCGGGCCTCGCACGTGCGGGGGCGAGCGACCCATCAGCGCAGACCCAAAGCACAGGCGCGGGCGTTCCCCCTCAGTCCTGGCCGCCGCAGGCCGGGGCGACGTCGGCGCAGGATCGGGTGTCGCTCGTCAAGGACGTCGACGCGGCGAACACACCTCCACCGCCTGAGGACCCGAAGCCTCCCTCGTGGGATCCGCTGGGCGCCGCGCCGTTCGCCTGGGATCTCCCGGAGCCGTCGCCCATCGCCGGGCCCGCGCCGGTCCGCCGCCGCCGCCCGCCGGTCACGCTCGTGACGCTGGGCCTGGCGCTGCTCGCGGGGGCAGGCACGAGCGTGGTGCTGCTGCTGACCGGTTCGCTGGCGCTGCCGACCGTCCCGGTGCTGCTGGGTGTGGTGCTCGCCGTGCTCGGCGCGGGCCTGCTCTTCGGGTCGTTCCTGCACGCGGGCCGGGGGATCATCCCGTTCGCGCTGCTGTTGTCGGCCCTGACCTGGGGAGTCCTGTCGGCCCCGCTCGACCGGTTCGGCAGCGACGGCTTCGGCGACCTCACCGTCGCACCGACGACCGTGGCTCAGCTTCAGCCGAGCTATCGCCGCGCCGTGGGGGACTTGACGCTCGACCTGCGCAGGCTCGACCTCACGGCGCCTGCAGGCGGCAACGCCCCGGACGCTTCGACGTCGATCGAGGTCGGTGCGGGCGACGCGAAGGTGCTGCTGCCCGAGCAGGCCGACGTGACGTTCACGGGATCGGCCGGGCTGGGCGACGTGCAGTTCGCGGGCCGGAACGTGTCCGGCCCCGGGTCGACGCTGTCGGTGGTCGACGACCTCGGCAGCGACGGCGTGCGGGCAGGGCGGCTGTTGGTGATCGACGTCCAGACGGGCGCGGGAGACGTGGAGGTGCGTCGTGGCTGAGCGCGACTACCCGGTGCAGGATGGTGCAGGCGCCGAATCGACGGTGCGGACTGAGGCCGGGCGTACTGAGGCCGGGCAGACTGAGGCTGGACGGCGGCGGGGACCAGACGGGTTGACCCTGCTGGTAGGCCTGCTGACCATCGGGATGGCGGTGGCGGCGTTCACCGGCCACGTGCCTCCGCTGCACTTCGACCCCAGGTGGCTCCTGGCGGGCGCGGCCGCGCTGGTGGGGGTTCTGCTGCTGCTGGGGAGCCTGCGGCGAAGGTGAGGCCTGCGGGACCGGGAGCTGGGGAGCGGACGAGAGGGAGCGGTGCCGATCGGGGGGTCGGCACCGCTCCCATTGTCGGGTCGTCGGCGAGGTGCAACGAGCCTCGCAGACCTGGTGCGCGCCTCGCAGACTCCCTGGACTCTGCGAGGCGGAGGCTGGGTCTGAGACGAAACGTGGTGCCGGTGTGGCCGGTGGTACCCGCTGGGGTGGGTCCAGCGCGAGCGGATCGTCGAGGGGCTGGGCGGCACCAGGGCCCGCGCCTGAGATGAACGTCAGGGGGCTACAGCGCGAGCGAGACCCCCACCAGGTTCACCTCAGGCGCAGGCAACACCGCCCGCAGCCCTCGAGAGTCAGCGATCCCCAGTTTCATCCCTCCACGGGCGGCCCGCCAGGGCCATCAAGGTCTGCGAAGTGCGCGCCATGCCCCGGGCACCGTCTTCGAGTGGCAGCCACGTGCCGGGCCGCCCCTACGCGTGGATCGGGCCCAGCCCCGCGGCGGTGAGGATCTCCGGCACCCCGCGCTCGTACGCGACCGACATCACGTGCACACCCCCCAAGCCTGGCAGGTCGCGAAGGGCGGCGACGGTCTCGGCGCACGCGGCCATCCCCTCTTCCGCCACCCGGTCGGCAGGCACGCCGCGCAGCCGCCGTTGCAACGTCTCGGGGACCACCACGCCCGGAAGGGCCGCCATCACCGCCAGCGTTCGCAGCGACCGGATCGGCCCGACACCCGCGAGGATCCCGCAGCGCTGGGTCAGGCCGAGGTCGCGCACCCGCCTCAGCCACCCTGCGAACGCCGCGATGTCGAACACGAACTGGGTCTGGACGAACTCCGCGCCCCCGGCGACTTTCCCGACCAACCGGTCGGGCTCGCCCGCGCCCGTGTCGACGGCGCCGAGCAGGTACTGCGGCGGCGGGTCCACGATCCGGCCGGACAGCAGCGTGGCCTCGTCGCGCAGGGCGCGGGCGGCGGCCATGAGCGTCTCGGAGCCCAGGTCGAACACCGGCTTGGCGTCGGCGTGGTCACCGCGCTCGGGACGGTCGCCGGTCATCAGCAGGAGGTTGGGGACGCCCAGCGCCCCGGCGGCGAGCAGGTCGGACTGCAGGGCGATCCGGTTGCGGTCGCGGCAGGTCATCTGCATGACCGGCTCGAGCCCCTCGGCCAGCAGGACGACGCTGCCCGCGAGGCTCGACACCCGCACCTGCGCACCCTGGTTGTCCGTGACGTTGGCGGCGTCCACCCAGTCGCGCAGCAGCCGCGCCGTCTGACGCAGCTCGGTGACGTCCGCGCCGCGCGGGGGCGCGATCTCCGCGGTGACCGCGAACCGACCGGTCCGCAGGGCTTCGGCGAGCCGCCCGGGGCGCTGAGGCGGTAACGCGACGGTCACCGAGCCTCCACTGGCCGTGCGCGGAAAACGTCGCCATAGCGACCTTTTCCGCGCATGGGGGTTACTCCCACTCGATCGTCCCCGGCGGCTTCGATGTCACGTCCAGGACGACCCGGTTGACCTCGGCCACCTCGTTGGTGATCCGCGTCGAGATGCGTTCGAGCACGTCGTAAGGCAGGCGGGTCCAGTCGGCGGTCATCGCGTCCTCGCTGGACACCGGCCGCAGCACAACCGGATGGCCGTAGGTGCGCCCGTCGCCCTGCACCCCGACGCTGCGGACGTCGGCGAGCAGCACAACAGGGCACTGCCAAATCTGCCCGTCGAGCCCGGCCGCCGTGAGCTCCTCGCGCGCGATGACGTCGGCGGCGCGCAGCGTCTCCAACCGGTCGCGGGTGACCTCCCCGATGATCCGGATGCCCAGGCCCGGCCCCGGGAACGGCTGCCGCCCGACGATCGCCGCAGGCAGCCCGAGCTGTGCTCCGACCTTGCGCACCTCGTCCTTGAACAGCGCCCGCAGCGGCTCGACGAGGGCGAACTCGATGTCGTCTGGCAGCCCGCCAACGTTGTGGTGGCTCTTGATCGTCGCGGTGCCGGAGCCGCCGCCGGACTCGACGACGTCGGGGTAGAGCGTGCCCTGGACGAGGAACCCGACCACAGGCGGAGCGACAGCGGAGCCGCCATCGTCACCAGCCGGAGCGACAGCGGAGCCGCCATCGTCACCAGCCGGAGCGACAGCGGAGCCGCCATCGTCACCAGCCCCCACCGCCACCTCGGCCGTGGCGGCCTCGAACACCCGAATGAACTCCCGCCCGATGATCTTGCGCTTCTGCTCGGGATCGGTGACGCCCGCGAGCGCGGCGAGGAACCGGTCGGCGGCGTCGACGGTGTGCAGCCGCGCGCCCGTCGCGGCCACGAAGTCGTGCTCCACCTGCGCACGCTCGCCCGCCCGCAGCAGCCCGTGGTCGACGAACACGCAGGTCAGCCGGTCACCGATGGCGCGCTGGACCAACGCCGCCGCCACCGCGGAGTCGACGCCGCCCGACAGCCCACAGATCGCCCGCCCGTCGCCGATCTGCAGGCGTATAGCGTCGACCGTCTCGTCGATGATCGACGCGGTGGTCCAGCCCGGTGGGATGCCTGCGATCTCGTGCAAGAAGCGCTCCAGCACCTGCTGCCCGTGCGGCGAGTGTCCGACCTCGGGGTGATACTGCACGCCCGCCAGCCGCCGGTCGACGTCCTCGAAGGCCGCGACCGCGGCCCGTTCCGACGCGGCGGTGACCGTGAAGCCCTCAGGCGCGCGCACGACCGAGTCGCCGTGGCTCATCCACACCGGATGCCGCGCAGGCAACCCGTCGTGCAGCACGCCGCCGCTGGTCCGCAGCTCGGTGCGGCCGTACTCGCGCGTGCCGTCTGGCGCGACCTCCCCGCCCAACGCCAGCGCCATCGCCTGGAAGCCGTAGCACAACCCCATCACGGGGATGCCCGCGTCGAACAGCGCGCCGTCGATGCGCCGGGCGCCCTCGGCGTACACGCTGGCAGGCCCCCCGGAGAGGATCACCGCTGCGGGCTTGCGGGCGACGATGTCCTCGACGGGCGTGTCGCCGGGGACGATCTCGGAGTAGACCTGCGCCTCGCGCACCCGGCGGGCGATCAGCTGGGCGTACTGGGCGCCGTAGTCGACGACGAGCACGGTGGGCGGCTGCACGGACCCAGGGTAGTCGGCCGCTCAGGGGTCGGAGCGCTCGGCGAACCAGCGGGACGCCTGGCGGACGTACTCGCCGAACACGTCCGGCGCGAGAGCGGTCGCTTCGGCGACCCGCTCGTGGTCGACATCGAGGTACGCATGGACGAGCACGTGGCGCAGGCCTGCAGCAGGAGCCAGCGCGGCGGCCAGCTTCTCATCGATGAGGCCTGCCAGAGCCGCCAGCAGGAACGACTCGCGATAAGTGTCGGGCGCCTGTCCGAGGACGGCGGCCGAGACATGGCTGTTGGCGCTGAAGGCCAGCTCCACGAGGAGTGTGAGCAGACGTTCGGCGGCAAGTCCCGCGATCGCGTCGTCGGCGAAGCGCCGTCCGTCGAACGGGCCGAGGGACACCAACTGGTCGAGCAGGCGCCGCATCCGAGCCAGCTTGCGCTCGACGCTGCGCCAATCCAGGCCGGGCGGGGTCACTGGGCGAGAAGTCGCAGGTTCAGCCTGCGCATCGGGTCGGTCTCGATCCGCTCCGCGATGGCGATCGCTTGGGCGTCGGCCAGTGCGCAGGGCTCGCTCTCGTACAGCCCTATCGACCCCACGAGCGCGCGCTCCCGCAGCACGGGCCCACCACGGTTGAGATGGGCGAGGTCGACCGCGTCGGTTCCGGTCAGCTCGACGAGATCGGCGACCGCCGACACCACGTCGAACGATGTCCCCCGCTCCGTCAATATCCCGACGTCGAGATCGCGCGGACGCTCCGCCCCGCGGCCTGCGCTCCCGAAGACGGTGAGCACCCGCACACCGTGGCGCACGCAGAAGGCGTCGAGCGCGCCGGACGTGGCGGCGACGCGCAACCGCTGCAGACCGTCGGCCGGGGTGGTCACAGGCGCCATCGTCGCACGACCGCGCGGCAGGGCGGCTGCAGCAGGGTGACACTGCTGCGACTCAATCGGAGCAGGGGCACCCTGCTGCGATCCCGCCCCCACCGCCGAGGGCGCGACTTGCCCCCTACGGGCCCTCCCCCGGTCCGGTCGACCCGACGACGTGGCAACCTGCCTTCATGGACCGAGCCGACGGCGAGTATCCGCGGACGCTCGAACTGCGTCGGACACCCGTGGGGCGGTGACGGTGGGGGTCGTCGGCAGGTACCCGGGCCGGGGACACGACGAGATGCTCGCCGCGGACGGCGCGGTGCAGCCGGGGTGGGCGGATCTCGCGGTGCTGCTCGAGAGCAGCTCGCCCGCCGGGCTCGCCGCCTCCACCCGGCGGCTGCTGGCCGACGAGGGCGTCACCTACCGCCCACCCGGCGGCGAGGACGAACAGCCATGGGCGCTCGACCCGCTGCCGCTCCCCTTGGACGGGTCGACCTGGGCCGAGCTGGAGGCGGGCGTCGCCCAGCGGGCCGAGCTGCTGAACCGGCTGCTGGCCGACGTCTACGGCCCGCGCCTGACGTTGAGCACCGGCGTGCTGCCCGTCGAGGTCGTGCTCGGCCACCCCGGCTACGTCCACGGCTGGTCGCGCCCCACCCCCCGGCCGCGCGAGCTGTTCCTGGCGGGCACCGACCTCGTCCGCACCCCGGAGGGCTGGCGGGTGCTCGGCGACCGCGTCCAGGCCCCGTCCGGCGCCGGATACGCGCTGGCCAACCGGCGGATCGTGGCGCGCGTCCTCGCCGCCGTCCACCGCGACACCCAGATCCAGCGCGTCGGCCCGTTCTTCGACGCGATGCGCCGCGGGCTCGAGGAGCTCGCCCCTGCCACCGACCGCGCCCGTGTGGTGCTGCTGACCCCCGGACCGCAGAGCGAGACCGCGTTCGAGCAGGCGCTGCTGGCGTCCCGGCTGGGGTTTCCGCTGGTGCTGGGCTCGGAGCTGACGGTGCGCGAGGGCCGGGTGTGGCAGCGCACGATGGGCGGCGCAGGCCGGTTGGAGCCGGTGGACGTGATCCTGCGCAGGGTCGACGCGCGCTGGACCGATCCGCTCGACCTTCGCCAGGACTCCCACCTCGGTGTGCCAGGGCTGTTGGAGGCCGCTCGGCTGGGCACCGTAGCGGTCGTCAACGGGATCGGCAGCGGGGTCGCGGAGAACCCCGGCCTGCTCCCCTTCCTGCCCGCGCTGGCCCAGGCCCTGCTCGGCGAGCCGCTAGCGCTGCAGGGCGCGCCGACCTGGTGGTGCGGCGATCCCACGGGCCGCTCGCACGTGCTGGCCCGGATGGCCGACCTGCTGGTCAAGCCGATCGCCCGCGGCGAAGGGCGGGTCACATTCGACGGGGCGGCGCTCACCACGGCCGAGCGCGCTGAGCTGGCCGCGCGCATCGAGGCCGAGCCGCACGCCTGGATCGGACAGGAGCGCCAGCGGCAGAGCACCGCGCCGGTGATCGCCGCCGACGGCACACTCGACGCGCAGCCGGTAGTGCTGCGCACCTTCGCCGTGGCCGCGGACGGGGAGTTCCGGGTGCTGCAGGGCGGCCTGGCCGAGGCGGGGGCGCGCGGCGACACCGTCGCGAAGGACGTCTGGGTCAGCGGCCAGACCCTCTCGTCGCCCACGTCCACGCCGACGCCTGCGGTGGCGGTCGTCGGGGTCGACGCCGCCTCTGCCCTGTCCCCCCGCGTGGCGGCGGACCTGTTCTGGCTGGGCCGCTACGCCGAGCGCGCCGAGGACACGGCGCGGCTGCTGCGCGCGGTCGCCGACCGGTTCGCCGACTTCCGCTCGTCCCCGGAGCCCGCGGGCGGCGAGGCGCTCGACGTGCTGCTGCGCGCCGCCACCGCCGTCACAGGCACGCCGGGCGACACCCCCCTGCACACGCTGATCGCCGCCAGGGACCAGCCGGGCACTCTGGCGTACGCGGTACACCGCCTCATCGCGGCCGCGCAGGCCGTGCGCGAACAGCTGTCCACCGACACCTGGCTGGTGCTGGGGCGGCTGGAGTCCGTGCTCGCCGAGGTGGCCGCGGCCGGGCCCAACGGCGCCGACGCCTCCCACGCGCTTTCCCGGGTGCTCGAGGGACTGCTCGCGTTGACCGGCCTTTCCGCCGAGAGCCACGTGCGCGACGCGGGCTGGCACCTGCATGACGCGGGCAAGCGCGTGGAGCGGGCCCAGCACGTCGCCGCGCTCGTCGCCGCGACGCTGTGCGAGTCGGGGCTCCCCGCAGCCGACGGGCTCGTCCAGGAGTCGGTGCTGATCATCGCGGAGAGCGTCGTCACGTACCGCCGCCGCAGGCGCACCGGCCTGGACGCCGTGCTGGAGCTGCTCATCACCGACCTCGAGAACCCGCGGTCGATCAGCTACCAGGCCGACCGGCTGCGCCAGGACGTGGCGCACGTCCCCGGGCCGGACGGCGGCGAACTGACCGCGCTCGTGGCCGTCGAGCAGCGGCTGGCGGGGCTCCGGGCAGCCGATCTCGTCGCGATCGGGCCCGACGGCACACGCGGGGGGCTGCGGGGCGTGCTCACCGGGCTCGGGGAGGACCTGACCCGGTTCGCCGAGGTGCTGGAAGGGGCCCGGTTCGCCCCCGGCGCGCCGCCTCGGCCACTCGGGCCCATCGCGGTGATCGGCGGTGGCGGATGAACCGCTACATGATCAGCCACCGCACCACCTACGGCTATGACGGTGACGTCGGTGAGAGCTTCGGGCGCGCCCACCTGCTGCCCCGCGACCGGCCCGGCCAGACCTGTCTGGAGGGCCGCGTCACCCTCACCCCCCGGCCCGCCGAGCTGCGCGAGCACACCGACTGGTTCGGCAACCGCTCCACCTACTTCGCCGTCACGCGCAGCCACCGCAAGCTGGAGGTGCTGGCGGAGAGCACGGTGGCCGTGGACGAGCGACCGTTCCCGAGGTCGACGGCCGCGTGGGAGGCCGTGCGCGACGGCCTGCGCGGCGCCACCGATCCGCTGGGGCTGGACGCCAGGACGTTCACCCTGCCCTCGCCGCGGCTGCCTGCGCACACCGAGGTAGCGGCCTACGCGCGCCGGTCGTTCCCGGCGGGGCGACGGATTGTCGACGCCGCCATCGACCTCTCGACCCGCATACACCACGACTTCCGTTACGTCAGCGGCTCCTCGACGGTCGGCAGCACCGTGCCGGAACTGCTCGCCCGTGGCGCGGGCGTCTGCCAGGACTTCGCGCACCTCGCCGTCGCCGCGCTGCGGGCCGTGGGGCTCCCGGCGCGCTACGTCAGCGGCTACCTGGAGACGTTCCCGCCGCCGGGACGGCCGCGGCTGGTCGGGGCGGACGCCTCGCACGCGTGGGTGTCGGTGTACACCGGCACGGGCTGGCTCGATCTCGACCCGACCAACGACCGGCTCGTCGACGCGTCCTATGTGGAGCTGGCGCGGGGCCGCGACTACTGCGACGTCCCCCCGCTGAAGGGGGTGATCTTCTCGGACTCGACCGAGAGCGTGATGGACGTCGGGGTGGACATGATGCGGCTGGATCCCGGGTAGGAGATGTTCGCGGTCCCGACGCGGTGGCCGGGACCAGCCAGCACCCTAGCTGTGATGATCGCTGACTGAAGGGTGCACCGGCGAAGTGCGCAGGGTGAGGCGGACCCCCGCAAGAACCGCACATTTCGAACCGGGTCGCCACGGTGATCGCCGCACGTGGTGCCGAGAGTGCAATGGTGCGCCGCCCGCACCACTCTCGACGATCATGGCCCGGCTGCGGGCCTCCCGGGGGACGGTGATCGCCGGTCTTGGGACATGACGGCCATATATGGCGCTCATGTCCCACAACCGGCGATCAACGCTCGGCAGCCACCGCAAGAAACGCAGCCACCACTGACAACCCGCCACGACCCCCGAATCAAGACAATCAGACGCGCCGCTCCGGCCCTGAAGTAACCGGCATTGGGGTCGACGGTGTGCGTCGGCTGCGCACGGCGTGTGTGAGCGGGGCGGGCGCCTCGGCTAGTGCGGTGGCCACAAACGTTGCCGGGGTGATCGCGTGATCCAGGCGACGACGCGCAAGGCGCCGCCCGAAGCTCATACCGGGCGTCTTCGCGAGGGCGGCAACGCCGCGCGTCGTCGCCTGGGCGCGCGAGGACCCGGTGAACGTTTGTGGCCGCCGCACTAGGTGCGGATCGAGAGGCCGACGCGCTGGAACTCCTTCAGGTCCGAGTAGCCGGTCTTGGCCATCGCCCGCCGCAGCGCGCCGAACAGGTTGACCTCACCGAAGGCGGTGCTCGCGGGGCCGAACAGCACCTGCCGCAGGTCGCCGACCTCGGTCGCGACATCGACGACCTCCGAGCGCGGCAGCGAAGGGTGCGCCACCGCCGAGGTCCAGTAGGCGCCCGCGGCCGGGGCGTCGGAGGCGGCGGCGAGCTGCTCGCCCAACATGACCGCGTCCGCCCCGCAGGCGATGGCCTTCGCGACGTCGCCGGAGGTACGGATGCCGCCGTCGGCGATGACGTGGACGTAACGGCCGCCCGTCTCGTCGAGGTAGTCGCGGCGTGCGGCGGCGGCGTCGACGATGGCGGTGGCCATGGGCACGCCGATGCCCAGCACCTCGTCCGTGGTGGTGGCCGACGACTGCCCGTACCCGACGATCACGCCCGCCGCACCCGTGCGCATGAGGTGCATCGCGGTGCGGTAGTCCCCGCAGCCGCCCGCGACGACCGGCACGTCGAGCGAGCTGATGAAGTCCTTGAGGTTGAGCGGTTCACCCCGCGAGACGTGCTCGGCGGAGATGATCGTGCCTTGGACGACCAGCACCTCGACGCCCGCGGCGAGGAGGTCGGGCGTCAGCTCACGGGCCCGCTGTGGACTGACCCGCGCGGCGACGGTGACCCCGGCCTCCCGGACCCGCTTGAGCGACTCGGCGAGCAGCGCGCTGTTGATCGGCGCGGCGTGCAGCTCCTGCAGCAGCCCGATCACGGCGCCCGCGTCGTCCTCTGCGGTGGCCACGACCCTGGCCAAGGCGCCGTCGGCGTCGGCGTGCCGCGCCCACAGGCCCTCGGCGTTGAGCACCGGCAGGCCGCCGAGCTGCCCGATCCGGATCGCGCTCGCGGGCGACACCACAGCGTCGGTCGGGTGGGTGACCAGCGGGATCCCGAAGCGGTACGCGTCGAGCTGCCAGGCGGTGGACACCTCCTGCGAACTGCGCGTCCGGCGCGACGGCACGATCTCGACCTGCTCAAGGTCGTAGCTGCGGCGGGCCTCTCGGCCCATCCCGATCTCCACGAGGTCACGCACAGGCGGTCAGGGTAGCCGGGCGGGCCGGTCGCGCATCTCCGACGCCGCCCCGGCCGGGCGGACGGTGGGCTCGACGGGCGGACGCTGCGCAGGCGGGGGTCAGCGGCCCGCGTAGTTGGGGGCCTCCACCGTCATGGTGATGTCGTGGGGGTGGCTCTCCTTCAGCCCCGCGGCGGTGATGCGGACCAGCTGGGCCTGCTGCAGCGCCGTGATCGTCTGGGCGCCCGCGTACCCCATCCCGGAGCGCAGCCCGCCGACTAGCTGGTGCACGACCTGCCCGAGCGGGCCGCGGAAGGGGATGCGGCCCTCGATCCCTTCGGGGACGAGCTTGTCCTCGGACAAGACGTCGTCCTGGCCGTAGCGGTCCTTCGAGTAGCTGCGCGCGTCGCCCCGCCCGCGCATGGCGCCGAGCGACCCCATCCCCCGGTAGGTCTTGTACTGCTTGCCTCCGACTAAGATCACTTGACCAGGCGACTCCGCGGTGCCTGCGAGCAGGCTGCCCAGCATCACCGACGAGGCGCCCGCGGCGATCGCCTTCGCGATGTCGCCCGAGTACTGGATGCCCCCGTCGCCGATCACCGGCACCCCGGCCGCGATGCACGCCTGCGCGGCCTCGTAAATCGCGGTGATCTGCGGTGCTCCGACGCCCGCGACGACCCGTGTGGTGCAGATCGACCCCGGCCCGACGCCCACCTTCACCGCGTCGGCTCCCGCCTCGACGAGCGCGGCCGCCCCTGCGCGGGTGGCAACGTTGCCGCCGACGACATCGACCGAATGCCCCACCTCGGCGCGGAGCTTCGCGACCGTCTCCAGCACCCGCCGTGAATGTCCGTGGGCAGTGTCGACCATCAGCACGTCGACACCCACCTCGACGAGCTGCATCGCGCGGGCGTAGCCGTCCTCGCCGACGCCGACCGCCGCGGCCACGACGAGCCGCCCGTCTGGGTCCTTCGTGGCGAGCGGGTACTTCTCGGTCTTGTTGAAGTCCTTGATCGTGATCAGACCGCGGAGGATGCCGTTGCCGTCGATCACGGGCAGCTTCTCGAGCTTGTGCCTGCGCAGGAGGCCGAGCGCCGCCTCCGCGGACACGCCGACCCGCGCCGTGATCAACGGCGCGTGGGTCATCACCTCGTGCACGGGGCGGCTGTGGTTCATCTCGAACCGCATGTCTCGGTTGGTGATGATCCCGACGAGCTTGCCGTCCCCCGACGTGACCGGCACGCCGGAGATGCGGAACCGGGCGCACAGGGCGTCGACATCGGCCAGCGTGTCCGAGGGCGAGCAGGTGACCGGGTCGGTGACCATCCCGGCCTCGGAGCGCTTGACGACCTCGACCTGCGCGGCCTGCTCGTCGACCGACAGGTTGCGGTGCAGCACGCCCAGCCCGCCCGCGCGGGCCATCGCGATCGCCATGCGCGACTCGGTGACCGTGTCCATCGGCGACGACACCAGCGGCACCTTCACCCGCACACGGCGGGTGACCTGAGTGCTCGTGTCGGCCCCGCTGGGCACTACGTCCGACTCGGCAGGCAACAGCAGCACGTCGTCGAAGGTGAGGCCCAGCATCGCGAACTTCGGCGGCAGCCCGGCGGTCTCGCTCGTCATGTCACTTTCCCAGCGTCTGAAGTGTTTGGCCCGTCCAGGCTCGGACACCGTCCAGCGACGGGGTCATCCAGTCCGAGACCCGGTCGCGATGCGTCGACCCCCGCACACGCCCCCCATCGTATCCGCGTCGGTCCCATGGGCGTGCCACCGCCGGTGACCCGCTCCGATGGCGGAGTATCGTCAGATCCGTGTCACCAGATGCGCTGCCGCCGGACCCCTTCGCCGGGGATCCGCACGACCCCGCGCTCTCGATCGACGCCACCGAGGCGGGCAATGGGGAGGCGCTGAGCCTCGATGAGCGCGACGAGGTCGTGGCCGACCTTGCCGATCTCGCGGTCTATCAGGCGTTGTTGGAGACGCGCGGTGTACGGGGGATCGTCGTCGACTGCGGCGACTGCGGCGAACAGCACTACCACGAGTGGAGCCTGCTGCGGGCGAGCCTGCAACAGCTGCTCGACGAGGGGCTGATGCGTCCGCACGAGCCCGCCTTCGATCCCGATCCGACGAGCTACGTGACGTGGGAGTACTGCCGCGGCTATGCCGACGCGGTGCTGTCGGACTCCTGAGCGCCTGACACCCACCACTGCAACGGCCCGGTTCCGGACAGAAACCGGGGCCGTCGGCGTCAGCTGGTGGTCTCAGCCGACGGGGTGTCGTTGCCCGTGGTGCTCTTGCCCATGCCGCTGGACGTCGTGGTCGACGTCGTGGTGTCTGACTCGCCCTGCGACGTCGCGGTCGTCGACTCCGGAGTGGCGCTCGGCCGATCCTGGGTCGGTGACTCCAGCGCCGGGGTGGTGGTCGCGGGCGCCGTGGTCTCGGGCGGGGCGACAACAGGCGGCTTCTGACGCGTGTGGGTGGGCCGCGACGTGACCGGCGTAGGTGTCGCGTCGGTCGCGGAGGGTTCCGGCGTGACCGTGCCGATGGCGGCAGGCGCCTCCGACAGCGCCGCCCCGGCGGGAATCGGACGCGAACGGTCGGTCGCCAACGGCGAGGCAGGGTCGACCTTCTTCCCCGGCGGCGTCTCGGCCGCCTTGGCGACGAGGAAGTCCTTCACGTCGACGAGCTGGGCCTGGCCCTCCTGCGGGCGGACCGCCTTGAGATCCTGCTGGGCCGCCTGAAGATCGTTCACGGCCGCGTCCGGCTGGCCATCGGTCAGCGACTGCTTCGCGTTGTCGATCTTGTCGGACGCCCGGACCGCCGCCTCGACCGAGGCTGCGCGCTCGCTGAACAGCATCTTCGACACCGGCCACAGCGCGCTGTCGGGCTGCGCGTCCGCTGAGCCGAGTGACACCCCGCCGCCGACCAGCACGAGAATGGCAGCCGCGGCGGCGACCGGGACGAGGTGGCGGGTGCGTGCCGAGCGGACCGGCCGGGCGGCTTTGATGCCCTCGCGCACCGCGGCGACGGCCGTGTCGAGATCCACGAGATCGGGGACCGGCTCGGCCGCGACGTCCGCCCGCCACGCGGAGAGCATGGCCACGACCTGGTCGTCGGTGTGGGAGGCGCGGGCGCCTGCCGACGAGACGGCCAATCCCGCAGCCAGCGCGCTGATCAGCTCGTCGTCGGCCTGCACCGCGACGAGGTCGACGGGCTCCTCAATCTCGTCGCTCTCGTCGCTCTCGGGGAGGGACTTGCCCATTCCGTCAAAGGGGGAACCGTTGCGACGGCTGCGGCGACGAAAATCGCCGAAGGGGTGGGACGAGCCGTTGCTAGTATCGCTGCTGCCGGGCACTCAAACCACCTCCTCCTCTGGCATCGACTTGCGAAGCCGGGCCAAGGCCCGGTGTTGCGCCACGCGTACCGCTCCTGGTGTCGATCCGACAGCCTCCGCCGTCTCCTCTGCTGACAGCCCGACCACCACCCGTAGCAGCAGTATCTCCCGCTGCTTGTCGGGCAGCTTGTCGAGCAGCTGGGCCATCTCGCCCGTCAGCTCGACCCGCAGTGCCCTTTGCTCCGGACCGTCGGCAACCTCGACCGAGTCGGGAACGTCCGCGACCGGCTCCGCCCGATTCCGTGTGGCGGCGCGGTGCGCGTCGATCACCTTGTGTGACGCAATCCCGTAGACGAAGGCGAGGAACGGCCGACCCTGCACCCGGTATCCCGGCAGGGACATGAGCACGGCCAGACACACCTCCTGCGCTACGTCATCGGCCGAGACCGACGAGCGGTCCATTCGGCCTAGACGAGCACGGCAATAGCGCACGACCAGCGGCCGAATGATGGCCAGTACGTGCCCGACGGCTGCCGGCTCGCCCGTCATGGCTCGAGCAACCAGTTCATCGGGAACGTCTGTCGTCTCACTCATCGTGAGCCGTTGCACGCGCGTTACAAAGCATCCTGGTCAATCATCCGCTCGAGGCCGATCACGAAGCGTGTTCGACCGTGTTCTTAGCCCCACGGTAGCGAAGCGTCCCGAGTGCCAGCGCGGGGCGCGCCATTACAGCTTCCCTGATCTCAGGACGTATCGACGCGCGTGTCGTTGTGAAAATGACGCTGAGCCACCCGAAAGGAGGCGCGCCGACACCCCCGTGGCGGACGTGCGACGGGGGTGTCGGGGAAGTTAGGAGATCAGGAGACGAGGCCGCGCCGGAAGCCGTGGGCGACAGCCTGGGCGCGGTCGCGCACCCCGAGCTTGCGGAACAGCCGCCGAGCGTGGGTCTTGACCGTGTCCTCCGAGAGGTAGAGCTCGCGGCCGATCTGGCCGTTGCTCTTGCCCTGGCTCATGCCGCGCAGCACTTGCAGCTCGCGCTCGGTCAGCTGAACCCCCGGATCTGTCGGAGCCCGCGGCGTGGGCACCGCCGTGCTGGCCAACGTGTGGGCGAGCGCGGCGACCAGCTCGGGACGCGAGGCGTCCCAGCGCAGGTAGCCGCGTGCGCCGCCTGCGATTGCCGCCGCGATGCTGCCCGCGTCGTCCGGGGCCCCGAACACGATCACGTTCGCCTGGGGATGGGCCGCGACCAGCCTGCGCGTGGCCTCGACTCCGGTAGGCACCGCACGCTGGGTGCCGACCAGGACGACGTCGACGGGCTGCCGGGAGAACCGGGCCAACAACTCGTCCCCGTGCGCAACACAGTCAATGCGGTGCACCCCGGGCACCGCGGACATCACGCGGGTGAGGCCCTCGCGGACGCTGCGACGATCGTCGCAGATGAGTACCGTCGTCACGACGATTCCTTTCTGCAGCTTCCTGCAGCCGGGTGATGTATCACCCTTGTATCGGCGGGTGACCGACCCACCTTGACACGATCAGGGCCAGCTTGTGCCCTCCATTCGGGAGCATTGCGCCGGGTGACACAAGACATGTGGGTGACATGAAACCGGATGGAGTAATTACACGTCCGTCACCGGTAGCGGAATCCACACGGACTCCCCCATCTGGGGCTTGCCAACGGGGTCGGAACGTGATTTTAGGACTTTCAGCGCCGCGCGTGCGGCGTGTCGTCGGCGCGTCGCATCGCTGGACCGACCGCCGGGCGCAGTTCCCGCGGACGGAGCAATGTGCTCGTTGAACCGTTCCCGCAGATCAGCCGCTGCGAGCGCGGCGGGCCAACGCAGCGGAAGCAGTCCGTAGTGGGCGCATTCGTCCCCGATCGCCTCCATCTCTGCAACGGCTTCGACGGGGTCGAGCGCATTCGCAACACCCCTGGCGACGACGAGCACAACGCGCGACTTGAGATGGTCGGGGTCGCTCACCGCGCCGAGGCGGCCACCACCGCGTCGACGGCATCGACGAGCGAACCGAGGCACCGCACCTGAGGAGGCAGGGTGACCTGCTCCCAGCCCGGCCCCGCGACGAACGTCCGCACCCTGGGCCGCGTGGCCGGTAGCGCATCCAGCACCGCGACGTCCGCAGTCGGCGCAAGCTGTGACCACAACACCACCGCCGCGGGCGTTGTGCGGCGCACCGCCGCCACGAGCGCGTCGACGGGCAGGTCGGAGCCCATCTGGCGGACGGGCACCCCCTTGTCGGCGAGTGCCGCGCCGAGCACCACCAGCGGCAGCACGTGCTGCTCGTGCGGCATCCCGGCAAGCAGGACCGGTCTGCTGCCCGATCGGGGGGGCACGGCGGCCACGTGCGCCGAGAACGCGGCCGTGACGCTCTGGCTGAGCAGGTGCTCGACCTCGACGCCCGCACCGGTCGCCGCCCACCGCTGCGCTACGGCGGCGAGCACGGGATAGGCGACCTCGTCCCATGCCGCCACGACCCCGACTGCGCCGATCGCCTCGACGAGCACGGTGCGCGCGCCTGTGAAGTCGAGCGCCCGTGCGGCACGGCCGAGACCTCGCGCGTAGCGGCTCGCGCCCGGCAGCCGGAGCATTCGCCCCCCGGCCCGCGCGCGGTTGCCGTCGAGGGCCCGGCGATGCGCGGAGGCGGGGACGGCCACGACGCTGGGCGCAACCGCGCTGTCGGTCATCGCGTACCGTGCCGCCTCCGCGGGGCCTGCCCCACGAACGAGTGCACCTTGCATCAACTCCAGCCGCGCGACATCTTGCGGGGAGTAACGTCGGTGCTGCCCCGCGGCGTGGGCGGAGGGGCCGATGCCGTAGCGACGATCCCAGGTCCGCAGGGTTGCGGGCGCGATTCCGAGCATGCGGGCCACGGCCGCGACGGACAGATGCGGCGCGGGCCCGAGCGACACGTCACCACGCTCCACATCGGGCTTCACGCCTGCCATCGTGGGCCAGCCGGACCAACCCGGGCAACTCGCCACGCCCGACGATGACGTTCGACTCATTGAACAATGTTTGGCGCGGTTCTACGCTGGGTATCGCGTTGGTGAACGACGACGACAAGGCCGGTGATCGAGATGGCGGACACGCGAAGGCTCCCAACCCCGGTGGCGGAGGTCTGGGAGTGGCAGGTGCGAGGCTCCTGCCGGGGTATGGACAGCGGCTTCTTCTTCCACCCCGAGAACGAGCGTGGCCCGGCCCGCGCGAACCGTGAGGCCAGGGCCAAGCAGGTGTGCAGGCGTTGCCCCGTGATCGAGGAGTGCAGACGGCACGCGCTGGCGGCGCATGAGCCCTACGGCGTCTGGGGCGGCCTTTCGGAGTCCGAACGCGGCGAGATCATCCGCGGCAGCACCCGCACGCTGCGCCTGCCCGGCCCGGTGCGCCGATGACGAGACCTCTCCTCCCGGAGAGGTGAGCTTCGCACCCCAGCACAACGAACGGGCCTCCCGCCGCAAATGTCGCAGCGAGAGGCCCGTTCGTCGGGTGCGAGGTGAATCGCGCCTAGTGGCCGTGCCCGTGGCCGTGCCCGCCACCTGTGGGGGGCGGGGCGTCCGCAGGCTTGTCGACGATCGCGCTCTCGGTCGTCAGCACCATCCGCGCGATGGAGGCGGCGTTGATCACCGCGCTGCGGGTGACCTTGACGGGGTCGATGACGCCGTCGGCCATCAGGTCGCCGTAGGTCATCGTGTCGGCGTTGAAGCCGTGGCCCCACTCCAGGTCGGCCACCCTGCTGGTGACGACCGCGCCCTCCAGACCGCCGTTGGCGGCGATCCAGTACAGCGGTGAGGTGAGCGCCTGGCGGACGACCGCCACACCGGTGGCCTCGTCACCCTTCAGACCGAGCCCGTCGGCGAGCGAAGCCGCCGCATGGATCAGCGCCGATCCACCACCGGGGATGACGCCCTCCTCGACCGCGGCGCGCGTGGCCGCCACCGCGTCCTCGATGCGGTGCTTGCGCTCCTTGAGCGCGGTCTCGGTTGCCGCCCCGACCTTGACCACCGCAACGCCGCCGGACAGCTTGGCCAGCCGCTCCTGCAGCTTCTCGCGGTCCCAGTCGGAGTCGGAGTCCTCGATCTCGCGCTTGAGCTGGGCCACCCGGGCCTCGACGGCCTCGCCGGAGCCGCCGCCTTCCACCAAAGTCGTGTTGTCCTTGGTGATGACGACGCGGCGGACCTTGCCGAGCAGGTCGATGCCTGCCTCCGACAGCTTGAGCCCGACCTCGGGGTTGATCACGGTGCCGCCGGTGGCGATCGCCAGGTCGTCCATGAACGCCTTGCGCCGGTCGCCGAAGAACGGAGACTTGATCGCCGCGACCCGCAGTGTCTTGCGGATCGAGTTGACCACCAGGGTGGACAGCGCCTCGCCCTCGACGTCCTCGGCCACGATCAGCAGCGGCTTCCCGTCGCCGAGGACCTTCTCCAGCAAGGGGAGCAGGTCGGCGATGGAGGAGATCTTGTCGCGGTGCAGCAGGACGTACGCGTCCTCCAGCACGGCTTCCATCGACTCCGCGTCGGTGACGAAGTAGGGCGAGAGGTAGCCCTTGTCGAACTGCAGCCCCTCGGTGATCTCCAGCTCCGTGGAGAGCGTGGAGCCCTCCTCGATGGTGATCACGCCGTCCTTGCCGACCGTCTTGAGGGCCTCGCTGATCAGATCGCCGATCTCCTGCTCACGCGAGGCGATCGTGCCGATCTGGGCGACGTGGTCCTTGTCGTCGACCGGGATGGCCTTGGACTTGAGCACTTCGGCGATCTTCTCGGCCGCCAGCGCGATGCCGCGGCCCAGTGCTGTCGGGTTGGCCCCCGCCGCCACGTTGCGCAGGCCCGCGGCGACCATCGCCTGGGCGAGCACGGTGGCGGTGGTGGTGCCGTCGCCCGCGACATCGTTCGTCTTGGTGGCGACGGTCTTGGCGAGCTGCGCCCCGAGGTTCTCGAACGGGTCCTCGAGGTCGATCTCACGCGCGATGGTGACGCCGTCGTTGGTGACGGTCGGCCCACCGAACTTCTTGTCCAGCACGACGTGCCGACCGCGCGGACCGAGGGTGACCTTGACCGCGTCGGCCAGTTGGTTCACCCCGCGCTCCAGTGCGCGGCGGGCGTTCTCGTCGAAGCTGATCTGCTTCGGCATTGCCTGCCTCTCTCCCTACGCGCGTCCGCCGCCCCGGCGGACCGGGACGGCGGAGTCGACGCGAAGCGTCAGTTGACGACCGCGAGGACGTCGCGGGCGGAAAGGATGAGGTACTCCTCGCCGTTGTACTTGACCTCGGTGCCGCCGTACTTCGAGTAGATGACGACGTCGCCGACGGTCACGTCCAGCGGCACACGGTTGCCGTTGTCGTCGATGCGGCCTGGGCCGACGGCCAGAACCTTGCCCTCCTGCGGCTTCTCCTTGGCGGTGTCCGGGATGACGATGCCGGATGCCGTGGTGGTCTCCGCCTCGCTCGCCTGGACGACGATCTTGTCCTCGAGCGGCTTGATGGTCGCCACGTCGATGACCTCCCGTTCTAGGGGTGCGTTGTGCTTCTGCGTGCTCTGGATGGACGAGGCGCTCCGTCGTCGCGGGAACCGGAACGCCCGTTCATCTGGCACTCTACCCACGAGAGTGCCAACGTCTCAACGGCCCCCCAGCGGGGCTTGCGGAGCGAGCATCGGGACCCAGCGGAGCTTGCATCGCAACCGTCCGGCGTAGCGTCGAATCCATGGTGAAGATCGAGTCCTCTGATCTGGATGTGTCCCGCCTGTGCCTCGGCGCCAACGTGTTCGGCTGGACTGCCGACCGGGACGCCTCGTTCGCGGTGCTCGACGCGTTCGTCGCCGCAGGCGGGAACTTCCTCGACACCGCCGACTCCTACATGTGGCGCATCCCCGGCAACTCCGGCGGCGAGTCGGAGACGATCATCGGGGAGTGGTTCGCAGCGCGCGGGCGCCGCGAGGACGTCGTCGTCGCCACGAAGGTGGGCTCGCTCCCGTCACGGCCGGGGCTCTCGGCGGCGAACATCGCGGCCGCGGTGGAGGACTCGCTGCGCAGGCTGCAGACCGACCACATCGACCTCTACTGGGCCCACAAGGACGACCCGGAGACCCCGCAGGAGGAGACGCTCGTCGCGTTCGACGCGCTCGTGCGCGCAGGCAAGGTGCGCGCGATCGGAGCGTCGAACTTCAGCGCCGACCGGCTCGAGTCGGCGCTGGCGATCTCCGCACGGGAGGGCCTGGCCGCCTACGTCGCGCTGCAGCCGCACTACAACCTGATGGAGCGCACCGAGTTCGAGACCACGCTGGAGCCGGTGCTCGCCGAGCACCGGCTGTCCTGCGTGCCCTACTACGGGCTGGCCAAGGGCTTCCTGACCGGCAAGTACCGGCCGGGCTCGGCCGCGGTGGACAGCCCGCGCGCCGAGGGCGCCCGCGCCTACCTCGACGAGCGCGGGCGCCGCGTGCTCGCCGCGTTGGACGAGGTCGCCGCGGCCCACGACGTTTCGCTGGCGGCGGTCGCGCTGGCGTGGCTGGCCGCGCAACCCACGGTCGCGGCGCCGATCGCGAGCGCCCGCACCACCGAGCAGCTCACCGGGCTGCTCCCCGCGCTGCGACTGGAGCTGTCCGCGCCGGAGGTCGAGACGCTGTCGGCTGCGGCGCAGCTGCCCGGTTGACCAGCACGACCCCGACGAGCGTGAGCGCCAGCCCGACCATCGTCGCGAGCTCCAGCGGCTGCCCGAGCACCGGAACGGCGAGCACGGCCGTCACCGGCGGCACGAGGTAGAGCAGCCCGCTGGCCGCCGCGCCTGTGCCGCGGCGCAGCAGGACGAACAGCAGGATCGCTCCGGCGATCGAGTTCACGACGACGATCCAGGCGAGCGCGGCGAACCCCGTACCGGTTGACGGCAGGGGCAGGCCGTGCTCGGTGAGCAGCGCGACCGGCAGCACGGCAACGGCGCCTGCGAGCAATTGGACGGCCGTGCCGGTGCGCAGGTCCATGGAGGCGCCCGCGCGCTTCTGGTAGAGCGTGCCGCCTGCGAATCCGGCCAGCGCGAGCAGCAGAAGGCCGATGCCTGCTGCCGAGCCGCCCGCCGCGAGGAGGTGGTGGACGCCCGCCACGAGCGCCCCCGCGAGCGCCAGCGCCGAGCCCCACCAGCCCCGGCGACCCAGCCGTTCGCCGAGCACCGGCCTCGACAGCACCGCGACCAGCGCCGGAGTCAGACAGAGCACGAGTGCGCCGAGGCCAGCGGGAACGCCGAGGGCGAGCGCCCCGTAGCCCGCTCCGAACTGGACGCCCTGCAGGAGGACCCCGGTGATCACGACGTCGCGCCAGGCCTTGCCGCCCCGCGGCCACGGCGCCTTCGTCGCGACGGCGAGCAGGGCCAGAAGCAGTGCGGCGAACAGGAAACGCCAGACGGTCAGGGCGAACGGGGGCGCCGAACGGGTGGCGATCGCGCCCGCCAGGAAGCCGGAGCTCCAGAGCAGGACGAACACCGGCCCGAGCGCACGTTGTAACGGGTTCATGCGTTACACGGTGCCGGGGCGGCATGTAACTTGTCAAGGCGTTACAATGCGATGGTGGCTACGTTCCCAGAGCACTACCGCGAGCACCGGTTCGTCACCGGGGCCGTGTGGCTGGACCTGCTCGCCACCCGGGGCCACGCCTACGGCGCCGAGTCCATCGAGCGGCTGTACGACCTCCCGGCGCTGCAGGTGTGGCTCGACCACGAGGGGCTCACCCCCGCCGCCCCGTTGGCCGACGCGGACGTCGCACGGGTCAAGGGGCTGCGCGAGACCCTGCGTCCGCTGGTGCTGGCCGTCCTGGACGGCGAAGACCCGCCCGACGTCGCGGTGCTGCAGCCCTGGCTGGATGCCGACGAGCCGCTGCGCGCGGTCGTCAGGGACGGCAGACCCGCGGCGGCGCCGCCGTCGACGCTCGACGCCGCGCTCGCCAGGGTCGTCCGCCTGGCCGTCGAACAGCTGCCGAGCGCTCCGCTTGCCGCGTGCGGCGACCCCGAATGCCGGTTGGCCTATCTCGATCCGACCGGCCGACGACGCTGGTGCTCACCTGAGACCTGCGGGGTGAAAGCGCGGGTCCGCGCCCACCGAGCCCGAGCCCGCGACAGCGCGCCCGACCACGCACCCGACATCGCAGCAGGGTGACACTGCTCCGACTGAGTCGCAGCGGTGCCACCCTGCTGCAACCCCGGCGCGCCCGCCTCAGCCGACCAGGACCTCGGTCACCGGGAGCGACGAGTCGGCCGCGAGCTCCAGCGGGCTGGGCTTCGCGCCCGCGGCCAGCAGGTGCGCGCCCAGCGCCGCGACCATCGCCCCGTTGTCGGTGCACAGCCCCGGTCGCGGCACCCGCAGGGCGAGCCCGGCGGTGGCGCAGCGCTCCTGCGCCACCGCACGAAGCCGGGAGTTCGCGGCCACCCCGCCACCGAGGAGCAGGACGTCCAAGCCGCGTTCACGGGCGGCGCGGACCGCCTTCGCGGTGAGGACGTCGACCACGGCTTCCTGGAAGCTCGCCGCGACGTCGGCCACCGGCACCGGTGTGCCCGCCCGCTCCAACCCCTCGACGTACCGGGCGACGGCCGTCTTCAGGCCGGAGAAGGAGAAGTCGAACGGCGCGTCCCGGGGTCCGGTGAGCCCACGCGGGAACGCGACGGCCGTCGGGCTTCCTTCGCGGGCGACGCGGTCGACGTGCGGGCCGCCGGGGAACGGCAGCCCGAGCAGCCGCGCGACCTTGTCGAACGCCTCCCCCGCAGCGTCGTCGATCGTCGCGCCCAACGGCGTGATCGGCCCCGCGACGTCGGGCACGTCGAGCAGGCTGGAGTGCCCGCCCGACACGAGCAGGGCGAGACACGGCGGCAGCGGGCCGTTCTGCAAGGTGTCGACGGCGACGTGCGCCGCGAGGTGGTTGACGCCGTAGAACGGCACGTCCCACGCCGTCGCGTACGCCTTGGCCGCCGCCACGCCGACGAGCAGCGCCCCGGTGAGGCCGGGCCCCGCCGTCACGGCGACGGCGTCGACGTCGCGCGCGCTCACTCCGGCCGTCGCCAACGCGCGCCGGACGGCCGGGACCATCGCCGAGAGGTGCGCCCGGGAGGCGACCTCGGGCACCACGCCGCCGAAGCGCGCGTGCTCCTCCACCGAGGAGGCGACCTCGTTGGCCAGCAGCTCAGTGGCGCCCCGTTCGGCGCGCACGACGCCGACGCCGGTCTCGTCGCACGAGGTCTCGATCCCCACAACGATCACTGGCCGCACCTGATCACTGGGGGCCCCTCCGCATGGTGTGCGCGTCCGTCCCGCTGGGCTGGTAATAGCGCCTGCGCAGCCCGACGACCGCGAAGCCCTCGGACGCGTACAGGGCGTGCGCGGCCTCGTTGTCGGTGCGGACCTCGAGGAACACCGTGGCGTGCGCGGCGTCGGCCACCTCCAGCAGCGCCCGCAGCAGCGCCCGACCGACGCCCCGGCCCTGGTGGGCGGGGTCGACCCCGATCGTGTGCACCTCGGCTTCGGCGTGGGGTTGCCCAGCGACGAACGCGAGCCCGGCATAGCCGACGAGCCCGGGATTGCCGACCAGCCTCGTGTTGCCGACCAGCCCGGTCCTGCCGACGAGCCCGGTGTCCGCCGGTGCGGGGCCCGCGGCCTGGCTGGGCGTCGCGGACGCGTCCAGCCGCGCCACGACGTAGTGGTAGCCCGCTCGCAGCTCCTCGCGGAACGCGCGCTCGCTCCACGGGTCGTCGCCAGGGAAGAGGATCCGCTCCATCTCGGCGCAGCGCGCAGCGTCGGACGCCCGCATCGGCCCGAGTACGACCGTGCCCATCATGCTGCCGCCTCCGCGGGAGGAAGTGCGTCGGCGGTCACCATGCCGCCTCCGCGGGAGGAAGTGCGTCGGCGGTCACAATGCCGCCTCCGCGGGAGGAAGTGCGTCGACGGTCACCATGCCGCCTCCGCGGGAGGAAGTGCGTCGACGGTCACGCGCTTCCGCGCGGCGGGCTCCACTGCGTCGGGGCGGCGCAGATAGAGCGGCTCCAGCGGGCCCGGCACAATCCCGGAACGCAGCGCCTGCGCCGCGACGGCGACCAGCCCCGCGGGCGAGGGCGCGGCGGGCCCCGTCACCGGCAGCCCGGTGACCTCGCCGCTGCCGCCCGCCGCCGCGGTCACGCCCAGCGCGGGAAGCCGTTCGAGCAGCGCGGCGGGCGCATCGACGTGCGGGCCCGCGACCCGACGTCCCCCCGCGTCGTACGCGGCCCAGTACACCTCGCGGCGACGGGCGTCGGTGACCACCACCAGCTCGCCGAGGCCGTCCGCAATGGCGTCGAGTGAACAGACCCCGTGCACCGGGATGCCGAGCGCGTCGCCGAGCGCGGCCGCGGTGACCATGCCGACCCGCAGGCCGGTGAACGGGCCCGGCCCGGTCCCGGTGACGACGGCGTCGACGTCGCCCAAGGAGATGCCTGCGGCGGCGCAGGCGGCGAGGACGCCCGGCATCAGCAGCTCGGCGTGCTTGCGCGCGTCGTGGGTGACCTGCTCCGAACGCTGGACGACCGCATCGATGGTCAGCTCGACGACGCCTGCCGTGACGGCGGGCGTGGAGGTGTCCAAGGCGAGTACGAGCACGGCCGGAGGAGCTTACTCTGCCCGAGCCACCCGCCTCGTGGGCACTCCGCGTTGATCACCGGCTGGGCGCAGATCCGGTCGAATCTGGCCGCTTGACGCGCCGAGACGACGATCATGGACCCGACCGGTCGCTCTCAGTCCCCTCGGCGCGTCACGACCGCCGTCCGGACGTCGTCGGGGCGGCGGTCGAGCCGGACGAGGAGGTGGCGCTGCGCCAGTCGCTCGGCGAGGCCCTCCCCCCACTCGACGGCGACGACGGCGGCGGTGAGGTCGGTGTCCAGGTCGAGATCGTCCAGCTCGGCCGCGCCGCCGAGCCGGTAGGCGTCCACGTGCAGGAGCGCCGCCGTGGCGCCGGGGCCGGGCCGGTGCTCGCGGGCGATGACGAACGTCGGCGACGTCACGGGCCCAGTCACCTTCAGGCCGCGCGCCAGCCCTTTGACCAGTACGGTCTTTCCCGCGCCCAGCGGGCCGGTCAGCACGACCAGATCGCCCGCGCCCAGCCCGTCGGCCAGCCGCTCGCCCAACGCCTCGGTGTCGGCAGGGGTCGGCAGTTCGATCTCGACGTCGAGCGGCACCGTGCGCGGAAAGGGCTGCCCCGGCGACGTTCGCTCCGGCGACGTTTGCTCCGGCGACGTCTTCTGGGCACGGCCGGTCATATCCGCCTCCGCAGCCTGCGCAACGGCCCTCGTCCCCGCGCGGCGCTGCGGCGCAGGAGATCGGCGAACGCCTCGTTCATGACGTCAGACTGCTCCAGCATCGGCAGGTGACCGACGCCGGGGAAGAGCACGAGCCGCGCCTCCGGCAGCTCCGCCGCGATCACCTCGCTATGGCTGAACGGGATCACCCGGTCGGCGTCGCCCGCGGCCACCAGCACCTCACAGGTGGCGAGCGCGGGCAGAGCGGCAACCCGGTTGTGGCTGCCGATCGTGTCGACGAAGTCGGTGAGCGCGTCCACGGCGTTGGCGCTGATCATCGAGTCGGCGAGGTCGACCAGCCACGGCGCGACGCTGCGGTCGCCGTAGGCGAACCGGCGCGTGATCGCCCAGATGAGGTCGCCCGCCGCTCTGCGCACGCCCTCCACCAGCGACGGCTGCAGCGCGGCGACGAGGCCGACCCCGCGGGTGAGCGGGTTGCGGCGCGACAGCAACGTGCCAGAGAGCCCTGCGCTGCCGACCTCGCCTGCCGACGTCGAGACGAACGCGACGCCCGCCACCCGTTCGGTCACGAGCTCGGGGTACATCTCGGCCAACGCCATGATCGTCATGCCGCCCATGGAGTGCCCGACGAGCACGAGGGGGCCCTCAGGGGCCAGCACCCTGATGACGGCGTCGAGGTCGTGCCCGAGCTGCTCGATCGTGCAGCTGTCCCGCGGCGCACGTTCGGAGCGGCCGTGGCTGCGCTGGTCGTAGAGCACCACCCGCACACGCGGGTCGGTGAGGCCCGCGAGGAAGCCGCGCTGCAGGTGCCATGTGCGCCGGTCGAGCGCGAACCCGTGGACGAGCACGACGGTGAGCGCGGGCCTGCCGTCGGCCTCGATCTCCTCGCACGACAGCCGCACCCCGTCGTCGGCGACGACCGAGCACGGGTCGCCCTCAGGGACCTCGGGGAGGCCCCCTTCCGACAGCTGGGTGGCCAGCCTGCGCCGGTCAGAGGCGATCTTCCGATGCTGCCGCGCGGCCACCCCGACGACGACGCCCGTGGCCGCGGCTCCGGCGGCGCCCGCGACGACACCCCACACGCGGGGGCTGGGCGGTTTCACGCTCCGCCCTTCGTCGAGTGCTCCTCGGCTGGCGGACCCCCGACCACCGTGCGGGTGACCCGGCGGCCGTGCACGCCGGTGACCACCTCGTAGTGGATGGCCTCGAGCTCGTCGGCCCAGTCCTGGGCGGTCGGCTCGCCGTGTTCGCCGGTGCCGAAAAGCACCACCTCGTCCCCTTCGCGGACCGGGTCGTCGCCGCAGTCCACCATGACCTGGTCCATGCAGACGCGCCCGACCACCGGACGCACCTCGCCCGCCAGCAGGACGCGCATCCGGCCGCCGCGGCCGAGGCGCCGCGGCACCCCGTCGGCGTATCCGATGGGGACGAGCGCGAGCGTGGTCTCCCGCGAAGTGGTCCAGGCGTGGCCGTAGGAGACGCCTTCGCCCGCGGGCACCCGCTTGACCAGCGCGACCCGCGCCCGCAGCGTCATGGCCGGGAGCAGCGGGCTCTCGTGGACGGGGCGGGCGAGCGGGTCGAGCCCGTAGACGGCGATGCCGGGGCGGACGAGGTCGAAGTGCAGATCGGGCCGGGTGAGCGTGGCGGCGGAGTTGGCCAGGTGCCGGATCGGGTCGAGGCCGCGGTCGCGGGCCGCGTGCCAGGCGTCGTTGAGACGGGCGGCCTGGCGGTCCAGCGTGGGGTGGTGGGGCGCGTCGGCGTGCGCGAGGTGCGACCACACCGCCACGACCTCCGCGGCCCCGTCCACGACGGCCTTGGCCACGGCGTCGAGCAGGTCGGGCCAATCGCGCGGCTGCACGCCGTTGCGGGTGAGCCCGGTGTCGACCTTGAGATGCAGCCGGGCGGACCGCTGCGCCCGCCGAGCCCCGGCCAGCACCGCGGCGAGGTGGGCGCGCGAGGCCACCGACAGGTCGACGTCGGCGGCGACGGCCGCGGCGAAGTCGTCGTCGGGCAGGTGCAGCCAGGACAGGATCGGCGCGGTCAGCCCCCCCGCGCGCAGGTCGAGCGCCTCCTCGATCGTGCAGACGCCCAGCCACGACGCGCCTGACGCCAGCGCGGCCTCCGCGACGGGGACGGCACCATGACCGTAGCCGTCGGCCTTGACCACGGCCATGAGCGCGGAATCGGGGGCGGCGCCGCGCAAGACGCCGACGTTGTGCCGGACGGCGGCGAGATCGACGAGCGCCTCGGCGCGGGGGCGGTGCACCCCAGCATCATCTCATCCGATCGTGGGACCGGGGCGGGCGTCGGGCTAGGAGCGCCCTGAAGAGCTCGGGCCTACTGCGCGACGCCCAGGCAGCCACCTCGCCGCGTTGTCGTCGGGCCCGATACAACAGCGGTATCGGCCCCTCCTCCGCCTTGCGATGCGGCTACCTGGCCGCCGCTCGCTACGGCCGGAGCTTTCCAGGACCCTCCTAGCGGGCCGGGATGACCTGGACGTCGTAGGCGGTGAAGGAGCGGTCCGCCGTGACGATCGCCATGTCCTCCACCTGGGCCTGGGCGATGAGGAGGCGGTCGAAGGGATCGCGGTGGTGGTCGGGGAGGTCCGCCACCCGGACAGCGTGGTCGAGCGTGACGGGCAGCAGCTCGGCGCCGAACTCCGCCACGAGGCGCCGCATCCAGCCCCGGGGATGATCCGGCAGTGTGAGGCGGCCGGTGCGCCACTTGATGGCGACCTCCCACGCGACGATCATCGAGACGACCAGCTCGGTGCCGACGGACCCGAGGTCGGTCAACGTCCCCGGGCGCAACATGTCCGGCGCATCAGCCAGCCAGATGGCCACATTGGTGTCGACCAGAACCCGCATCAGATGTAATCCTCGAACCCCTCCGGGATCGCGTCGAAGTCGTCGGACATCGTGATGGTGCCTCGCGCGAAGCCGAAGTTGGGCTTGCGCTTGCGCTGCACCGGCACCAAGGTCACGAGCGGCTCGCCAGATCGGGTGATCACGATCTCTTCACCTGCCAGGGCACGCGCCAGCAGTTGGGAAAGGTGCGTCTTCGCCTCGTGCACGCCGACCTCGGTCACACCATGGAGTGTAGCAGACTTAGTCCGCGACTTAGTCGGGCGGCGCAAGCTACCGCGCCCGCG
Organism: uncultured Actinomycetota bacterium; assembly: GCA_963826705.1. Taxonomy (GTDB): domain Bacteria; phylum Actinomycetota; class Actinomycetes; order Mycobacteriales; family Pseudonocardiaceae; genus Pseudonocardia. The sequence goes on along the minus strand of CAWGYF010000012.1, from coordinate 195,613 downwards.
CAAACTACAGCGCGCAAGCTACAGCGAGCGCAACGCCGCCGGGATCGCCGCCTGGATCCGCGACGACGGCGTGGGCACGCCATCGGCCGCGAGGTCAGCCGCCCTGGCGTGCACAAAGGCCGCGCACCCCGCGGCCCACCACGGTTCGAGCCCGGCGGCCAGCAGCGCGCCCATGATGCCGGTGAGGACGTCGCCGGAACCCGCCGTCGCCGCCCACGAGTCCGTCGAAGGATGCACGAGCGTGCGCCCGTCGGGGTCCGCGACGACGGTGGCGTTGCCCTTGAGCAGCACGGTCACGCCCAGGTCGGCGGCGGCTCTGCGCGCGGCGGCGATCCGGTCGGGGCCGACGTCCCCGGCGATCCGCGCGAACTCCCCCGCGTGGGGGGTGAGCACCACGGGGCGCCCCCGCAGCGCCGCGCGCAGCTCGTCGTGGTTGGCCAGCAACGTGACGCCGTCGGCGTCGATCACGAGCGGCACGTTCTTCGCGATGGCTGCCGCGAGCACGTCCCGCCCGGCGTCATCGGTGCCGATGCCCGGCCCGACCGCCCAGGCCTGGGTTCGTCCGGCCTCCTTCACCGTCGCCGACACGATCACCTCGACCCAGTGGGCGCGCACGCCCGGCGCTGCCGAGCCCGCGAAGCGGACCATCCCGCTCGTGGCGAGCACCGCCGCGCCGGTCGCGAGGACGGCCGCGCCGGGATAGACGTCCGAGCCTGCTGCGATCCCGACCACGCCCTGGCTGTACTTGTCGTCCGACGGCCCGGGCCGCGGCCACCGCTCGGCGACGTCGGCGGCGTCGAGCACGTGGGCGTACGGCTCGGGCAGGAAGGGTCCGAGCCCGATGTCGACGACGTGCACCGGCCCGCATCGGGGCGCGGCGAGCACATGGACGGGCTTGCGGGCGCCGAACGTGACCGTAGCGGTGGCCGTGACCGCGGCCCCCTCGACCGCTCCTGTGTCGGTGTCGACGCCGCTGGGCAGGTCAACAGCCAACACCGGAACCCCCGCCCGCTCCACAGCAGCGACAAGCGCCGCCGCGGGTGCGCGCAAGCCGCCGCGCCCCGAGAGCCCGACCACACCGTCGATCACGAGATCAGCGCCGGTGAGCGCGGCCAGGCCTGCCGCGCCCGCATCCGACGTCCGGCCCCCCGCTCTCGTGAAAGCGGCTAGCCCTCCTGCGTGGGCTCGCGCCGGGTCCAGCAGCACGGCGATGACGCCCGCGCCGCGGCGCCGCAGCTCGACGCCCGCCCACAGCGCGTCGCCGCCGTTGTCACCGGCGCCGACGAGCAGCGCGACACGAGACCCCGCCGTGCGAGCCAGCATCCGACGGGCATGCCGGGCGAGTCCGAACGCCGCACGCCGCATCAGCGTGCCCTCTGGCACGCGCGCCATCAGGCGTGCTTCGGTCTCCCGGATCTGTTGTGCGGTCCAGACGCCTTCCATGACCTGACGGTAGAGGGTCCGGCGAATGAGGGTTCCGCGAGCCCGCGGCGCCGCGGTGCCTGCAGCGCAAGGCGCCCCCGCGTCCTCGTGCCGGGGCACTCGGATGCGGGGGCAACGCCGCGATGCGGGTGCCTGGGCGTCGCGGGCCGGGGCCCTCATTCGCCGGGCCCTCTTACTCAGGCCTCCTTGATCGAGAAGGAGATGCGGCCACCGTTGACCCCGGTGACGACGACCGTGACGGCCAGCGGCTTGCCCTGGGTGACGAGCGTGCAGCCTGCCGAAGCGTTGGGTTTGGGCTGCAGGTCGCTCGTGCACGCGGCCGAGTCCACCGGTTTGCCTGCCTGGTGCGTGACCTGCTGGATGACTTTGCGGGCCAGCAGGTCCTTCGCGATCGGGCGCGCCTCGGTGGTGATGTCGTACGCGACGTGGCTCCCGTCGATCGAGGTGACGGTCGCGATCGCGTCGACCGGCTGGCCGTCGACCGTGAACGTGCAGCGCTCGGTCTCGCCGACCGCCGCACGGAGGTCCCCGGGGCACGTGACGTTTTCGGCGGCGATGTTCTGCTTCTGCAGCTGGTCCATGATCACTTTAGCGAGGGTGCCGCTGCGGACCGGGTCGGTGCAGGCCGCGAGGGCGAGCACACCGATGGCGAACGCGGCGAGAATCCTGCCTGATCGCGACACTGCGTTCATCGGCGGCTCCTCAGTAGTCGGGCCGGGTCTCGTCCCCACTCGTGGAACGATCGTGCGCCGCGACGCCCCTGTTACGCCGCCGGTGGCAACTCGGCGCCGCCCAGTGGTCGAACGGCCGGCCGCCGTACTACGGTCTCCGCTGTGACGCGGACCCGATCAACGCCTCGACCTGCGGCGATGCACAACGCCAAGCAGGGATTGGCCGAGCTGTCCCGCCCTGGACCCCTCGCCGTGCTGCGGGGGGATCTGGGGATGTCCGGAATTCCCGGCGTCATCTACGCGCCCGCCGAGGGCCTCGGGCTGCCCGCGGTCGCGTTCGCCCATGACTGGCTGCAGCCCGCCTCCCGCTACGCCGACCTGCTGCGCCACCTGGCGTCCTGGGGTTTCGTCACCGCGGCACCGTCGAGCCATCGCGGACCGCTGCCCAGCCACGCGGGGTTCGCCGCCGACCTGCGCACCACGCTCGATGTGTGCGCGGGTGTGCGGTTGGGGGACGGGCGGATCAGCGTGGACGCCCGGCGCACCGCGCTCGCCGGGCACGGCATCGGCGGCGGCGCGGCGCTCATCGCGGCCGCCGGGCACGATCGGGTGGCAGCGGTGGTGACGCTCGCCGTCGCGCAGACCTACCCGTCCGCTCTCGACGCGGCCCGGCGCATCACCGTGCCCACGCTGCACCTCGCGGCGGGCAAGGACATGGTGGCCCCGGTCGCGGGCCACGCCGAGCAGATCGCCCTCGCGGCCGGGGGGCCGGTCATCCTGCGCACGCTCCCGAAGGCGACCCACACCGGCTTCCTCGACGGCAAGCACTGGAGCGACCTGCTGCTGGCTGGCAACCCCAAGGCCAAGGTCCGACGGCTCACCCGCGCGCTCGTGACGGCGTTCCTGATGCGGCACCTGTGTGACGAGGACCGGGTGGACGTGCTCGTCGACGGCAAGGTGCCCGGCACCACCCTCCCCCGCTGAGGCCGGGAACGCCGGTCCAGGAGGGGGCGCGGGGACAGGCGAGGTGTCCTCACGTCGCTCCTGGGCAGGCCGGATCCGCCGAGTCGACCGTCGTCCGGCTCACCTCGGCTCACCGCGGATCATCGGGGAGCTGGGCGAGCCGCATCGACCATCCTCGCCTGACCCCCCGGCTCACCCCGGGCCATCAGGGAGCTGGGCGAGCCGCGTCGACCATCCTCGCCTGACCCCGGTCACCCCGGGTCATCGGGGAGCTGGGCGAGCCGCGTCGACCATCCTCGCCTGACCCCGGTCACCCCGGGTCATCGGGGAGCTGGGCGAGCCGCGTCGACCATCCTCGCCTGACCCCGGCTCACCCCGGGCCATCGGGGAGCCGGGCGATGCGCATCGACCATCCTCGCCTGACCCCCCGGCTCACCCCGGGCCATCGGGGAGCCGGGCGATGCGCATCGACCATCCTCGCCTGACCCCCCGGCTCACCCCGGGTCATCGGGGAGCCGGGCGAGCCGCATCGACCATCCACGCCTGACCCCGGCTCACCCCGGGTCATCGGGGAGCTGGGCGATGTGCACGCCGTGCTCGTCGTCGACCCGGACGCCGGAGGTGTCGCCCAGCCGTGGCCCGCCGCCGCGGGAGGCCACGGACGCGGCACGAACGGCGACCGCCATCGCCCTGGCCAGCTCCGACTCCGTCCCGTCCGGATCGCGCAGCCTCGCGGTCAGCTCGTCGGCGTGGTGGCAGGCGTCGGCGAGCTCCCGCCGCAGTGCGGCGACCCGCTCGGACCATTCGCGTCCGCGGACGTCAAGCCAGTCGGTGGCGAGCGCGGCGCCCAGATGCCCGGCCCGCAGCGCCGCGTCCCGCAGTACATCCGCGGCGTCGATGCACCACCGGCGGACCGCATCGTCGGCGGCGGTCACGGATGCTCCGCGACGCGCCGTAGTGCCTCGACCGCGGCCTCGTCGGCGGCCTCGGCGTCAGCAGCCACACCACGCAGCGCCGCCTCGATCTCGGCGAGCTCACGGCGCGCACGGCGCACAACGGTGTCGATGCCCTCGGCGGCGGCGCCCGGCGCTGGACCCAAAGCCTCGAGAGCGTGGGCCAAGTCGGCGGCGACAGCGGCGTGGGAGCGCAGCCGTTCCGGTCGCAGGTGCATTCCCCGATCGTGACTGATCGGGCCGCCGCGCGAGGCCGATTGACGAAACCCGACCCGCCCAGGTCGACCTCACAGACCTTGAGGCGACCTCGCAGAAGGCCGAAACCAATGCCACTGAGAGATCCCATGGCCCGGTGGCCGCCTCGAAGGGGACGAAACGGACCGTTTCCTTCATGGCGCCCGGCAATTGACGGTTGGCCGCGCATGATCGGCGAAAGTGGTGCCGCAAGGGCACTGGCGCACCTCTGGCACCACTGCAGGCGATCACCGGCTCAACAGACGTGACGAGCCTCCCGCGATCACGCCACGACCGTCCCCCGGCCACGTCCGCCACGTCGGGTCGCCATCAGCCCACTGCGCACCCCGCAACGGCACCCCGCACGCCGCGCACGGGGCGCGCGACACCCCGCGAGGTGCGCAGTCGGTGTCCACGGGGGGCGCGACACCCCGTGGGGTGCGCAGTCGATGTCCGCGGGGGGCGCGACATCCCAGGGGTGCGCAGTCGGTGTCCACGGGGGGCGCGACACCCCGCGAGACCTTACCCTCACCCCCGCCTGCCCTGGCTGATCGCCGCCAACCAGGGCCACTTCGCAGACCGCGCATGCACCTCGCAGGGTCCACAGACCCTGCGAAGCGACAGCGGACCCTGCGAAGACCCTGTCCCGCCACGCCACGTGCCTCATGTGCCGGGCGCGCTTAGCTTAACGATCTTGGTCGTGGGAGCGTGGTTGGCGCTCTCGTGCCGGTCGCATTGCCGGTGGCGGCGGGCGGGGCGGCAATGGCCGAGTCATCGCTTCGGCGCGGCGACTGTCGTGGCCCTGGCGGTAGAGGTCGTGAGGCCGTCGGCAACGGTCGAGGTCGACGTGGCGGGGGTTGTGTCGCGGCGAAATCCCGCTGGTGTCGACCTCGACGGGCAAAGCCTCGTTCAGGCGACGGTGTTGGAGTGCTGCGGAGTGACTGCGTCGAGATGACGGTGAGCGGGGTTTGGTCGGGCCATGGCCCAGCACGATCTCCACCATCGCACCCCGCGCCGGCACCTTGATCAACACAAGCGGAGTGGCATTGAGGCCGAACCCTGCAGGGACGCCACAGCCTCTGCAAGGCCGGGTTGTTTCCCCTGCCAGGACGGTGCCGCTGCCCTACCGCGCGGCCGCGACCACTTCGGCCAACCGGACCGCAACCGCCTTCGCCTGCTCGGCCGTGGCCGCCTCGACCATCACGCGGACAAGTTGCTCGGTGCCCGAAGGCCGCAACAGCACCCGCCCGGTGTCGCCCAGTTCCTGCTCCGCTTCGGCGGCGGCCGTGCGGACGTCGTCCGACGCTGCGACCGCCTCCTTGTCGACCACCCGCACGTTCTCCAGCACCTGCGGCAGCACGGTGACAACCGATGCGAGCTGGGCCAGCGACGACCCCGTCACCGCCATCCGCGCCATGAGCCGGAGAGCCGTGAGCAGACCGTCGCCGGTCGTGGCGTGCAAGGGGAGCACAACGTGGCCGGATTGTTCACCGCCAAGCGAGAAGCCGCCCGCCCGCAGCTCCTCCAGCACGTAGCGGTCCCCGACGGCGGTGGTGCGCACCGCGATGCCGTGGTCGCGCATGGCCAAGTGGAGGCCGAGGTTGCTCATGACGGTGGTGACCAGCGTGTTCGCCGCGAGCTCTCCTGTGTCGCGCATCGCCAGCGCGAGGATGGCCATGATCCGGTCACCGTCGACGTCGGCTCCGGTCGCGTCCACGGCGAGACACCGGTCGGCGTCGCCGTCGTGCGCGATGCCGATGTCGGCCCCGTGTTCGAGGACGGCGGCGCGCACGAGGTCCAGGTGGGTGGACCCGACACCGTCGTTGATGTTGAGCCCGTCCGGCTCAGCGGCCACCGCGATCACGTCCGCTCCGGCCCGGCGGTACACCTCCGGTGCGACGGCCGACGCCGCGCCGTGTGCACAGTCGACGACCACCCGCAGCCCGTCGAGCGGGGCAGGAGTGGCCACGAGCAGGTGGTCGAGGTAGCGCGAGGCCGCTTCGGGCAGGTCGCGGACGCGGCCGATGGCCGCTCCGGTGGGGCGTGCGCCGACGACGTCGATGCCGCGCTCGACCGCGTCCTCCACGGCGTCGGGCAGCTTGTGCCCGCCCGCGGCGAACAGCTTGATGCCGTTGTCCGGCATGGCGTTGTGCGAGGCGGAGATCATTACGCCGAGGTCGGCGTCGAGCGAACGCACCAGGAACGCGACCGCAGGCGTCGGCAGCACACCGACCCGGACGGCGTCGGCGCCCGCCGCGGTGAGCCCAGCGACGACCGCGGCCTCCAGCATCTCGCCGCTGGCCCGGGGGTCGCGCCCGACGACCGCGACCGGGCGGTGCGAGCGATCGCGCTCCGCGAGCACATGCGCCGCCGACGCGGCGACGGCGAGAGCGAGCTCCGGCGTGAGGAGATCGCCATTGGCCAGGCCGCGTACACCGTCGGTGCCGAACAGACGCCGGCCGCCCACGGTCATCGACCCATGCCAGCCGCGATGCCTGCCGTGCCGCGGCGTCGTCGGGGCCCGTACCTCATCGCTTGCTGTACTGAGGCGCCTTGCGGGCCTTCTTCAGGCCGTACTTCTTGCGCTCGATGACGCGCGGGTCACGCGTGAGGAAGCCCGCCTTCTTGAGCGGAGGACGATCCTCGGGGTCCGACTCGATGAGCGCGCGGGCGATCGCCAGGCGCAGGGCACCCGCCTGGCCCGACGTGCCGCCGCCGCCGAGGTTGGCGAAGATGTCGAAGCGCTCGGTCTTGTCGACCGTGACGAGCGGCTCGCGGATCAGCTGCTGGTGGAGCTTGTTGGGGAAGTACTGCTCCAGCGTGCGGCCGTTCAGCGTGAACTTGCCGGATCCGGGAACCAGCCGCACACGGACGATCGCTTCCTTGCGCCTGCCGACCGTCTGGATCGGCCGGTCGGAGAAGACCGCCGGGAGGGGCGCAACGGCGTCGAGGCCCTCGATCTCGACATCGGTGTCGAGATCAGGTGCGACCTCGACGACCTCGACGGCCTCGTCATCGACGGCCGGGGTCTCGGGCTCGGGCGTGCTCACGGGCTGGTCCTCTTCCGGTGTGGTCGGCGCGTCGGTCACTGCGCGACCTGGTTGATCTCGAACGTGGTGGGCTTCTGCGCGGAGTGGGGGTGGTGCGGGCCTGCATACACCTTGAGCTTCTTGCCCATTGCCCGCCCGAGGCGATTGTGCGGCAGCATGCCCTTGACGGCCTGCTCGACGAGCCGGTCAGGGTGCTTGTCAATCATTTCGCCGACGGAGCGCTGGCGCAGGCCGCCCGGGTAGCCGGAGTGCCGGTAGACGAACTTGTCGGTGCGCTTGTTGCCCGACACCGCCACCTTCTCGGCGTTGATGATGACGACGAAATCGCCGGTGTCCATGTGCGGCGCGTACATGGGCTTGTGCTTACCGCGCAGCAGCGTGGCGGCCTGGACCGCGAGCCTGCCCAGCACGACGTCGGTCGCGTCGATCACGTGCCAGGCGTGCGTGATGTCGCCGGGCTTCGGGCTGTACGTGGACACGGACCTACCTCGTCGCTGTCGTGTGCTCGGACGCAGCCGTGAAGGCGTGCGCTCGAACGGATGTCTTCTGCGCGGTGCGGCAGGGACGCCCGTTGACCGGGCCGCGCGAAGCTTCACCCGCCGCACATCGAATTACGAGGGTACCCGCCGGTCCGGAGCGGGGTCAAAACGCCCCCCACCCACCGGCACGCATCGCCGCCGGGCACGACGCGAGGTCACCTCCACCGGGCGGCGTTGGCGTTCTCCGCCTGCCGGTAGCTGTCGTTCGCGGCGCCGAGCGCAACGCCGATCTGGGCCAGCACCGAGGCCAGGTCGGTCGCGGCGGCGTCCCATTGCTTCTGCCGGGCCTGGTAGTCCTGCGCGGCCTCACCCTGCCAGGAGGCGACCATCGGCGCCAGGAAGCGCCGCAGGTCCTCCATCTGCGTCGTAATGCGCGACGCCGTGCCCGACACGTCGGACTGGGCCGCGCTCAGCGCGCCGAACGTGACCTTGATCTCGGATCCGGTACTCATGTCTGTCCCCTCAGTTTTCTCTGCCTCGACTGTCTCTGCCTCGACGTGCTCTGGGTCTGCGTGCTGGGTCAGCCCAGCGCGTTGCTGATCGATGTCATCGCCTCGGCCTGGGTGTCCTCCTGCCGCTGGTAGGTGGCGCGCGATCCCTCGATCGCTTCGCCGATCGCCCGCAACGCCTGGTTGAGCGAGCGGGCGTCGGCGTCCCAGCGGGCCATCAGCTGGGCGAACTGCGTGGACGCCCGCCCGACCCACGCCCCAGCCAACGGCTCCAACCTGCCGCGCAGGGCCGTGAGCTCGCCCTGGACCGCGTCGTTGACCGACGCCACGTGCTGCGCCGCCCTGGCCATCTCCGCTGTGGTGGTGCCGAAACCGTCGAGTGCCACGGGTGTTCCCCTTCCTCGTTGTGCGCCCCGCCGAGCGGGACGTCTGGGAAGACCGTGGCATCCGCAGGGGTCGGCTCGTGGGGTTTCGGGAGAACGGTTTGCAGGTGCGAACGCGCTGCTCGAGCGGGTGGAACACGAGGCGCGTCCGACGCGGTCTTCAGGCCCGGCGAATCGAATCGACGACGACGGCACATGCCGCCCGTACCGCCTCTGTCCCGGCCCGGGTGTGCCTGCAGCCGACCGACAGCTGCGCGTCGCCGTCGAGCACCACGAACCACTCGACGACCACGCCCGAGCGCTCCTGTTGCAGGTAGGTCGTGACGCTCCGGGCGCCAATCCGGGCCGACCCGTAGCCCGACAGCGCCGATCCGCCCGCGACGGCGCGGTCGAACTCCGCCCGCAGCTCGGCCGCGGCCCGTTCGGGCTCGGCATCGGCGTCATAGCCCAGCGGGGTGCGCTCGACGGCGATGAGGTCGGTGCCCTCGGGTGCCGCGACACGGGTGAGCAGGCTGCGCCGCCGCTCGGGCAACCCTCCGGTGTGCGCCCATCCGACCGGGAGATCAAGCCGATAGCCGTATTGGACCAGTACCCCCGCTCCCACATCCGAGGACGTCGGGGCCGCCGGGGCGTGCACAGGGAGGGCGACCGCCGTTCCCGCGCCCGCGACGCCCCCGATCAGCACGGCGGTGGCGGTCGCGCCCACCCAGCGCCGCGCGCGACGCGAAGGGGCAGGCACAGGCAGGAACCGGGCCGCGGGCACTTCCTCCGGCGGCTCGGGTTCCGCCCCCTCCGGCGACGCCGCCGCCCGTTGGGCATCAACCGGCGGGAGCGGCAGGCTCAACGCCCCGAGCACCGCGGCCAGATCGGGCCGTGCGGCGACGAGCACGTCGGCCGTGACCGCGGCGGCGTCGACCCGCTCGGCCAGGAGCGGGCAGCGCGCCACACCGCCGGTCAACAGCACCGTGACCGGCTCCCCTGCGACCGCCACGACTTCGGCCAGCACGGCGACGACCTGGTCGAGCAGCGGTGTCAACACCGCCCGCACGTGCTCGGCATCGACGACGACGCCTCCGTGCCGGGCCTCGGGCAGCAGCGAAAGCGCCTCGCGAATCCGCCGGGCGTCCTCGATCGTCGCGTCGGGAAGCACCGCGCGCACCGCGTGGTCGAGCCGATCACCGCCGATCCCCGATCCACGCCGGGCGACGATCCGGTCGGCGTGCAGCAGAGTGGCCTCGGCCCCGGCCCGCCCGACATCCAGCACGGCGCGCGCGCCGGTGCCCGCCGCGGCCGCGACCGGTGCCGACACCCGATGCACCCGCCGCGCCGCAACCGCTGCTGCGTCGAGCCACGCCCGCACAGGGCCGGACGGCCGTCCCGGCGGATACACGAGCACGACCTCGTTCACGTCAGGACCGATGAGCCGCGCGAGCCACTCCGCCCCACGTGGGCCCGGCGGACCAGGGCCGAGCGGATCTGGGCCGAGCGGATCTGGGCCGAGCGGGAGGATCTGGGCCGAGCGTACGGCCAGCTCGGCCAGCAGCCGTGGCGCGGCGGCGCCTGCGGTGCCCGCCACGCGCACAGCGTGGCTGCCGGGGGCGACCGCCACCCGACTCGTGATCACCCCGATCCCTCGTCGGACCCCAACCAGGCCAGCTGCACGCGCCGCGCGCCGCGGCGGCGTTCGACGAGCGTGCCTCGCCCCGGTGGCTGCGGGCTCGCCTTGACCGCTTCGATCAGGGCGCCCTCGTCCGGGCTGCCGTTGAGCACGAGGCCGGGAGCGCCCAGCTCCTTGAGCCTGCCCAACAGCGGATCGAACAGGGCCCGCCCCGCGCCTCCACAGCGCCGCGCGACCACCACATGCAGCCCGACGTCCTTGGCCTGCGACAGGAACTCCACGATCGACAGCAACGGGTGGGCGGCGCCGCCTCCGGGTGCGACGAGGTCGTAGTCGTCGATCAGCAGATAGACCTCCGGGCCCTTCCACCAACTGCGCTCGCGCATCTCCCGAGGCGTGACGCCGGGGCCGGGCAGCCGCTTGCGCAGCGACGCCTCCAGCGAGCGCGCCGCCGCGGCGGTCTGCTCAGGGGTGCTCGCGTACCCGATCAGGTGCGAATCGGGTACCGCGCCGAGGAGGCCGCGGCGATGGTCGACGACGACCAACCGCGCCCGCTCCGGAGTGAACTGTGTGGTGACCCCCTGCGCGATGAGGCGCAACAAGGTCGTCTTGCCGCTCTCGGCGTCGGCGAAGCAGAGCAGGTGCGGCTCGAGTGCGAAGTCGAGCTCGACGCGACCGAGCCGGTCCTCGTCGACGCCGATCGGTATCCCGGCGCCGCCCGGCGGAAGGTCGGCGAGGTCGATCCGGGACGGCAGCAGGCGCACGGACGCGAATCCGGGCCCTGGCCAGGCGTCGACGATGCGGGTGACGAGCGCGGGTGTGTCGGCACCGGTGGACGCCCGGGGAGCGGCGAGAACGAGCGGAGCTCCGTCGGGCGCGAGGCCGTGGCCGGGGCGCGTGGGTACCGCCGCGGCCCGCCGCCGGTCGACCTCGGACTCCGCTGGCTCCCCTAGTCGCAGCTCGAGCCGGGCGCCGAGCAGGTCTTTCACGGCCGGGCGCAGCTCCGACCAGCGCGTGGCCGACATCGCCAGATGCAGGCCGTATGCCAGCCCCTGCGCGACCAAGGGCAGCAGCCGGGCCTCCAGATCGTCGAAGTCGCTGCGCAGCGTCAGATAGCCGTCGACGACGAGCAACAGATCGGTGGCGGGTTCCTCGGCGAACTCGCCCGCGGCGCGCCGCTTCCGAAATGCCTCCACCGAGGTCACTCCCGCCTCGCGGAACAGCCGCTCGCGGCGGCTCAGCGCGGCGCCGAGCTCGGCGACGGTGCGGCGCACGAGATCGGCCTCCTGCCGGTCGGCGACCGTGCCTACGTGCGGCAGCCCGGCGAGCGGCCGCAACGCTCCCCCACCGAAGTCGAGCACGTGCACGCCCAGCTCGATCGGGGTGTGGGTGAGCGCGAGGCCCAGAACGACCGACGCGAGCGCGCTCGACTTTCCCGCCCGCGGGCCGCCGACGACGGCGAGATGCCCCGCGGCGCCGCTCAGGTCGACGGTGAGCGGATCACGCCGCTGCAGGTAGGGCCGGTCGACCAGGCCGACGGCGACCTGCAGCGCGCCCGGCGTGGTGGCGGCACGACGGCCGGTGGACGCTGCCGCGCCGCCCGGGGTCGTCGCGGCCAGCCCCCGGCCGGGGATGACGCGCAACGGACCGAGCACCTCGTCCAGCGGAGGCGGCGTGGAGAGCGGGGGCAACCACACGCGGTGGGCGGCCGCGCCCCGCCCGGCGAGCGATCCGATGATCGTCTCCAGGACGCTGGGCCCATCGCCGTTGTGGTCCGGTTGGCCGATCGGCGGAGGCTCCGGCAACGGCACAGCACCGATCACGAACGGATACGCCCTGGCCCGCGGGGGCGCGCCGACCGCGGCCGCGGCACCGACCGGTCCCGACACGTAGGCCCCGCGGAAGCGCACCCGCTCGTCGGTGCCGGTGGCGAGGAACGCCGAACCGGGCGTCGAGGGCAGGTGGTGGGCATCGGGCACCCCCAGCACGGCGCGCGACTCCGACGCCGAGAACGTGCGCAGCGCGATGCGGTAGGACAGGTGCGACTCCAGCCCCCGCAACCGCCCCTCGTCCAGCCGCTGGGAGGCCAGCAGCAGGTGCAGCCCGAGCGAGCGGCCGAGCCGCCCGATCGTGACCATCAGATCAATCAGTTCGGGCCGCTGGGCGAGCAGCTCGGAGAACTCGTCGACGACCACGACCAACGCGGGAAGCGGCCGCAACTCCGGACGGGTGCGGCGGGCCGCCGCGTAGTCGGTGACGCTGGCCAGGTTGCCAGCCGACCGCAGGATCTCCTGGCGGCGCATGATCTCGCCCGCCAGCGCGTCAGCCATGCGGTCGACCAGGGAGAGCTCGTCGGCCAAGTTGGTGATCACTGCCGAGACGTGCGGCATCGCCGCGAGGCCGAGGAAGGTGGCGCCGCCCTTGAAGTCGACGAGTACGAAGTTGAGGGCCTCCGGCGGGTGGGTTGCGGCAAGACCGAGCACGAGCGTGCGCAACAGCTCGCTCTTTCCGGAGCCGGTGGCGCCGATGCACAGCCCGTGGGGACCGCTGCCGCCCTGCGCGGACTCCTTCAGGTCGAGCACAACCGGTGTGCCGTGCTCGTCTATGCCGACGGGCACGCGCAGCCGATCGGTCTCGGCCGCCGTCCAGCGCAGGCGCAGTGCGTCGATCCCCGCGGGCCCCGGCCGCAGACCGAGCAAACCGGGAAGGCCAGGCGCCGCCCGCGGCATCCCGTCGTCGTCAGCACCTGCGCGTAGCGGCCGGTAGCGGGCCAACCGCCGAGCCAGTGCGGCAGCCTGCGCGGCTTCCAACACATCAGGGATACCGACGGCGATAGGCGGCTCGGCAGGATCGACCACCCGCTCCAACCGGTCGGCGGCAACGCGAAGGCGCACCACCGACGCTGCGGGTCGCCGCTCTGCCGGAGAGCCGACCCGCAGCACCGTGACCCCGGCGACAGCCGCCCACGGCCCGAGGACGTCGGCCACTCCGTCTATCACCACCAGCAGGTGCGGCTCGCCGTGACCCGGGCCCGGCGCACGCCCAGCCAGCTCGGCCGTCCACCATCGGCGCACCGCATCGAGCTCCGGAGTGATCATTCGGGTGGGTCCTGCGGCGTCGCGGTGGCGCGGATGGGCGTTGTGCGGCAACCACTTCACCCACTCCCACTCCGCGATGGCCTCCGGTGTCGCGATGACGGCGATCCGGGCGTCTGCCGGGCTGTGCCACATCACGTACTGCGCGACGATGGCGCGGACGAGCCCGCGGGCGGCTCCGATCGCGCCCGCCTGCGGTTCGAGCCAGACCGTGGCGCTCTCTCTGAGCGACAGCGCGACCGGCAGATCGGGCACCACCGCGTGGGCGATGAGGAAACGGCGCAGCGCGAGCGCGGTGACCGGCTCGATCGCGTCCGGCGGACCGGTCGCGGGGGCGACCAGGCGGCTGGCAAGGCGTTGTGCCCCTCTACCGACGCGCACGTGCCCGAAATCGGGGTCGACCGGGGACCGCTCCCAGAGCCTGCCTCCGGCCAGTACCGCAGGCCAGGCGTCCGGCTCGGGATGCACGGTCTCCGCGGCGTGGCGCTGCAGGGCCGCCACCTCACGCGCGCTGCGGCGCATCTGGCCGAGGTAGCGCAGGTAGTCGCGCCGCCCCTCGTCGAGGGTCGACGCGCGCGCCGCGCCGCCCCGCCCGCCTCCGCCGGTGGCCACCATGCCGAGCGTCGAGATCGCAAACATGCCCCCGAACAGCCACGACGTCGGGTTGTTGACACCGAGCACAACGACGAAGCCCAGGGACCCGACCAGCATCACCAGCGGCAGCAGGCGGGTGAGGATCCCCGCGGGAACCAGCTTCTCCGGCTCCGGTGGCGCCTCCAGCGCCAGCTCACCGCCGGGGGTCGACGGCGGCTCACGGCGTGGCCGCGCGATCGCGAGCGTGCCCATGAGTTTCTCCAAACGGCCCCGTGGGAGGGACCTCGGCGGCGATGCTAGGCAGCGCCCCCGACATTCCGTGGGCGATTGGGAGAACTGGTCGAGGGAGGTGCACGGGTGGCCGATCAGCCCTTCTGCAGGCTCACGGTGCTCGCTCCGCGCCACAGGGTGGATGTCGCGCTGCCGTCGGACGTGTCTGTCGCCGAGCTGGTGCCCATGGTGCTGGAGCTGCTCGGCGAGCCGGAGCGAAGCCGTGCGGCCGTGCCGCGGCCGTGGCGGCTGTCGGGTGTCGCGGGGGGCCCGCTGCCCGCCGCGGCGACGCTCACGGAGCTTGGTGTGCTCGACGGGGAGCTGTTGCGCCTCGCCCCGGCCGCGTCCGCGCCGTCCGCACCGGTCTTCGACGATCCGGTCGACGCGCTCGCCGCGGGCGCGGAGACGGGCGCTGGGCGCGGGCGCCGGTTCGAGGCGGCTGCGGTCTTGGCCGTCGTTGCGGCGGCGTCCGGGCTGCTCAGCGCGGCCGGACCCGGCTCGGTGGCCGCCGCACTGCTCGCCGCCGCTGGTGCGGTCACCGCGGTGATCGGAGCGGGGAGGATCGCTCACCGCGACGGCGCCGACCGGGCCCCCGCCCATGCGTTGGCCCGCAGCGTCGCGCTCGGCGGCGTCGCGCTCGCCGCCGCCGCGGGCTGGACCGCGCTGCCGCACCCCGCGGGCACCGGGTCGCTGATGGCGGCCGCGGTGACCGCGGGCATTGCCGCGGCCACGGCGCAGCTCGTGCTGCGGGTGGTGGCCCCGACGTTGGTCGCCGCGGGCGTTGTCGCGGTCGTGACCGCCGCCGTCGTGATGGCGGTCCGGCTGGGCGCGGGACCGATCCCGGCGGCGAGCGCCGCCGCAGCGCTGGCGATCGTCGGCGCGCCGCTGCTGCCCCGGGTCGCGATCCGGCTCGCAGGCCTGCCGCGGCCTGCGGTGCCCGCTGACGGATCCGAGCTGACCGACGACGAGACGCAGCTGTCCGCGGCCGAGCTCGCCGAGCGCGGCGACCTGGCTCGCGGCTACCTCGCGGGCCTCACCGGAGGCGCGTCGGTCATCACGGCGGTTGGCGCTCTCTTCGCGGCGTCCGGGAGTGGCTGGGCCGGGCCGGTGTTCGCGGGGGTCACAGCGGTGGTGCTCCTGCTGCGCACCCGCGGATACACCGACGCCGCGCCCGCGCGCACCGCGCTGACCGCGGCGGTGGTGACGGCCGTGGGCGTGGCGACGCTGATCGCTGCTCCTGGCTTCTCCGCCGCACCCCTGGCCTGCGCCGCGCTGCTGTTGGGGGCGGGCGCGGGTGTCGTTGCGCTCGACGCGGCCGCACGGGGCAGGCGCCCCGAGCTCTCCCCGGTGACGCGGCGGTCGATCGACCTCGCGGAGGGGGTGCTCGTCGCCGCGTCCGTACCGCTGGCTCTGGCGGCGATGGACCTGTTCCGCGTCGTGCGCGGGTTGTGACCCGGCTCGCCGCGGCGGCGCTGCTGGCGGCCCTGCTCCTCGGCGGGGCGACGGTCGCGCCGCCCGCCGTCGCGGTTGCCTCTCCCCGCCCCGCCGCGGCGGACCCGGCTGACCCACCTCCGCTCCACGCCGCCGCGCCCTCCGGAGCCCGCCCCGGTCCGGCCGCGGGGCTGCGCTCCGCCGAACGCTGCGTACCTCCCGCGAGCGACGCGGCGCAGGCATCAGCCGATTCCGGCGCAGAGCGGATGCGGCTCGCCGACCTGCACCGGCTGGCGACGGGCGCGGGCCAGGTCGTCGCTGTGATCGACACCGGGGTGGCGCGGCACCCCCGCCTGGGTTCTCGGCTGCGCGGCGCCGGGGACTACCTGACCGGCGGCGACGGGCGCACCGACTGTGACGGTCACGGCACGGCCGTCGCCGGGATCATCGCCGCCTCCGACGCCGGACGCGACGGTGGTGGCGTCGAAGGCATTGCACCCGAGGCCACCGTGCTGGCCATCCGCCAATCGAGTCCGTCGTTCGAGGTTCCTGACGGCGACGGCGCGCTCCGCCCCGCAGGCGACGTCCGCACGCTGGCGCAGGCGATCGTGCTCGCCGTGCGGTCCGGCGCCGACGTGATCAACATCTCGGAGGCGGTGTGTCTGCCCGCCGAACAGGCCGCGATGCAGGGCGCCTCGATCCAGGCAGCGCTGCGGCTCGCGGCCCGATCCAACGTGGTCGTGGTCGCTGCAGCAGGCAATGCGGGCGTCGGGTCGTGCGGGGCAGCAGGGCAGGAGCCTACCGACCAGGTTGCGCTCCCGGGCTGGTACGGCAAGGACATCCTCACGGTCGGCGCGGTGGGTCCCGACGACGCGCCCGCCGAGTTCACGGTGCCCGGCCCGTGGGTGGATGTCGCGGCGCCGGGCACAGCATTGCGCTCCCTCGCCGTCGACGGAGGGACCACCGGCACCGGAGTCGAGGGCACGAGCTTCGCCGCGCCATGGGTGTCCGGCCTCGCCGCGCTGCTGCGGGAGCGCTACCCCGAGCTGACGGCGGCCCAGGTTGTCGACCGCATCCTCGCCACGGCCCGACGCCCGGCAGGTGGGCGGTCCAAGCTGCTGGGCCACGGTGTGATCGACCCGGTGGCCGCGCTCACGGCCGTGCCCGACGTGTTGGCACCCGACGCCGCGCCGCAGCCGGGCACGGTCGCCCTGTCACCTCCGGGGCCCCAGCCCACCTCGTACTCGTCCGAGGTCCCGATCGAGCCTGCGGCCTGCGCCCTCGTCGTCATCGTCGTCGCCGCGGCCTGGCTGCTCCGCCGCCGCCCGAGCCAACGGCCCTGAGCGGGGCCCGGGGAGTTGCAGCAGGGTGACACCCCTGCGACTGGGTCGCAGCAGGGTGACCCTGCTCCGATGTTGGGCCGCGCCGGGGCCCGGGGAGTTGCAGCAGGGTGACACCCCTGCGACTGGGTCGCAGCAGGGTGACCCTGCTCCGATGTTGGGCCGCGCCGGGGGAGCGCACCCGGGAGTTGCAGCAGGGTGACACCCCTGCGACTGGGTCGCAGCAGGGTGACCCTGCTCCGATGTTGGCCCCCACAGACGCGATCACCCCGGGGGCTGACCCCGTCGCCCAGGGGGTCAGGGGGCGTCCAGCACGTCCGTGGCGCGGGTGGCGTCGGCCAGGTCCAAGGTCCGGCCGGTGGGCAGGAGCCTCAGCGCGGCCTCCGGGGCGGGCTCGGCGGCGGTGATGCCCAGCGCGGCGGCGGTCGGGTCGCTCGCCACGCCGAACCCGACGCCCGCGGCCGACACCAGCCATAGCGGCCCCGCGCCTGCCGCCCGACCCGGCCCGGTGGCCCGCACGGCGCCCCCGGCCCCGACGGCCACGGCGTCGACCCGCTCCCCCGCCCCGTCGGCCTGCGCGAGCGCCACGGGGGCGACACCCCCGGGCAGCGGAAGGCCCCGACCGAACCAGACGTCGCCTGCCGGTCGGTCCGGCGTCCAGGTCCAGCACGTGACGGGCGCGTCCTGCGGTTCGACGACGCGCACCGCGCCCGCGGGCCATCCCTGCACCTGCAGCGTGTCGACGTAAGTGGCCCCGGCGAGCACGTCCGCACCCACCGCAAGGGCCTGACGCGCATCGGAAGCGATGACCAGCAGACCGGCCACGGCGGGCGGCACCTCCTGCAACCCGCCCGCGAGCACCACGAAGAACTCCTGCCCGTCGCCCACGCCGCTGCTCAGCACGTCGCCGATCCGCCCAGGCAACCCGGCGGGCGGGTGATCCCCACGGCGAGGCACAACCGGGGTCGCCAACGGCGGACCCTCCGGCAGCGCCGAGATGAGCGCGGCCGTTGCCGCCCGAGGAAGCCGGTTGGTGAGCCGGAACGTGGCGCGCACCGCTCCGTCTCCCACGTCCACCCGGTGCCGCAGACCGCCGGTGACCAGCCATGTCGCGTCACCGGCGCCCGCGACGAGAACGCCATCCGCAGCCGGGACGGGCGGGCGCCCAGCGGCGTCGCCGATCACCGTTGTGCTGACGAGCGCGCCCTCGGCGTCGACGGTGTCGCAGAGCGCCCAGCTCGCCCTGATCGTCGCCTCGGGGGTGACGGCGACCGCTCCCGGTACCGCCGCCGCAGGCGTGCGCGGTGCCGTGGCGATCGACGCGTCGGGCACGACCGTGGCCGTGGCTCTCGCGGGATCGCCTGCCCCTGCGCCGCCGGAGCGCAGCGCGGCGAGCACCAGCCGGGCCGCGGGGAGATCGGCGACGGGGACCAGACGATCGGGATCGTGGGCCACCGCGTACATCGCGCCGGACGTCGCCCCGATCACCACGGCTTCATGGCGCCAGTCCGGGCTCGGCGCGATGATCGCCCACGCAGCGGCCCCGCACAGCCCCAGCAGCCCGAGAACGACTCCCGCGAGCGCGGCGCGACGCTGCGAGCGGATCTGCTCGTGCAACGGCACCGGGTCGCCGCGCACCAACGCGGCCTCCATCCGCCGCAGGCCGAAGCGGTAGGCATCGACCTGGTCCCGGGTCGCAGGCGCCCGGACCGTGCCGATGCCGCCTCGGCGCGCGTGTGCGTCGGCTGGGCTGGTGCGGGGCACCCCCGGACGCTAACCCGCCACCTCCATCCGCCGTGGGCGTTCGGTAGAACTCGTGGCATGCGCGTGCGTCGCATCGTCGACCTCTCCCTGCCCGTCGGACCGGAGACCCAGGTCTATCCCGGCGACCCGCCGCCGCTCCTCACTCAGCACGCGACCATCGCCCGCGACGGGTTCAACCTCCTCGCCCTCCACCTGGGCAGCCAGACCGGCACCCACGTCGATGCGCCCTTCCACGTGCGCCATGACGGCACGCCGGTCGACGAGCTGGATCTCCAGCTGTGCACGGGACCGGCCACGGTCGTCGACGTCCGCGGGCTCGGCCCCCGCGAGCCGATCACCTGGGACCGGATCGCCCCAACCCAGCTGGAGCGGATCGTACTGATCCACACCGGCTGGTCACGTCACTACGGGACACCTGCCTACTTCGACCACCCCTTCCTCGACGTCGACGCCGTGCGCCGGATGCTCGCCCTCGGCGTGCGCACGTTCTGCATCGACGCGCCCAGTGTGGACCCGACCACCGACAACAACCTGCCCGCGCACCTGCTCATCGCCGACGCGGGCGGTGTGATCGGGGAGAACTTCCGCAACCTCGACCTCGTCGACTGGCCCGACCCGTTCCTCTCCTGCCTGCCGATCAAACTGGTGGGCGCCGACGGTGCGCCGGTGCGCGCGGTCGCCCTCGAACTATCCGACCGAGATGGCGTCGAGACGCTCCCGTAGGAACGGCGCGGACACGACCGGCCTCAGGTCGTCGCGCCGCCCGATCGGCGGAGCGAGCGGCGTCACCAGCGCGTCGTGGTCGAGCTCGAAGAAGAAGACCAGCGACACCAGCTCCTCGTGCGGCGCCCCCGCCTGCGGCGGCAGGACGCGATGGCGTCCGGAGCGCCAGCGCAGGCCGGTCCAGTGCGCGAGCAGGTCCCCGACGTTCACGGTCAGCGCGTCCGGGTCGTAGGGGGCGTCAACCCAGCCCACGCCGTCGATGTCCACCTGCAGCCCGCCCGCTCCCGGCTCCCGGTCGAGCACGGTCACCGTGCCGAAGTCGGTGTGCGGGCCGATCCGGAACTGCCCGGGGAGCGGCTCGCCGACCTCGGTCAGCGGCGGGTAGCGATTGATGTTGAACGTCCACGTCGGATGCCCGGCCATCGCGGTGAGGGTCTCGCGAGACACACCCAGCGCCACGGCGCACAGCTCCAGGAGAGCGCGCGACACCGTCGTCATGGCGGCCAGGTAGCGCGACGCCACGTCGTGCAGCTGCGGCACCTCCGACGGCCACACGTTGGGCGGAAACCAGACCGCGTCGACGGCCGCGTCGCCCGTCGGGGTGTCCGGACCGATCGCGAACGACTCCTTCAGGTCCGGCGGGTTGTCCGCGCCCGCCTTGCCCGGACCCTCCGCGGCTGAACCGTCGACGAGGCCCAACCCGTCGGCGTTGGCGTTGGACTCGACCCCGGGCGCCAGCCAGCCTCGACCGCCGATCCGCACGGCGTAACGGTGCTTGACCTCGGTCGGCAGCGCAAAGAACCGCCGCGCAGCCGCCCGCAGCTCCGCTCGCAGCGACCGCTCGACACCATGCCCGGTGACGAGCAGGAACCCGGCCTTCTGCAACGCCGCGTCCACCGCGGTCGCTTCGGGAGCCCGCAGGTCAACCGTGGGGATCACTGTATTCACCCGCCCCGCCTGCTCCGCAAGCTCCGCAGGCTGCCATCCCCCGGACTCACCCACCCCGCCTGCTCCGCAAGCTGCCATCCCCGGGCTCACTCACGTCGGCTCCCCGATGTCCTCGTTCCACAGCTCGGGGCGCGCGGCGATGAAGTCCGTCATGAGCGCGACGCAGCGCTCGTCGTCCAGGACAGTGACCCCGACACCGTGCTCGGCCAGCCAGTCGTGGCCGCCGTGGAACGTGCGCGCCTCGCCGACCAGCACCGCACCGATCCCGAACTGGCGGACCAGCCCCGAGCAGTACCAACACGGCGACAGCGTGGTCACCATGATCGTCTTGCGGTAGTCGCGCTGGCGCCCGGCGTTGCGGAACGCCGCTGTCTCGGCGTGCATCGACGGGTCGCCGTCCTGGACGCGCCGGTTGTGGCCGCGGCCGAGCAGCTGCCCGTCGACTGTGAACAACGCCGCTCCGATGGGAATCCCGCCCTCGGCGAGCCCGGTGCGTGCCTCTTCCAGCGCTGTCTCCAGCAGATCGGTCACACGGTGATCCTGCGGCGCGCGATCAGGAGGTACAAGGCTGCCGACAGCACGATCCCCACGAGGAAGGTGATGTCCCCGATCTCGGGCACCACCCGCGGGATCAGACCGGTGAACAGCGTCTGGTTGGAGAACAGCACCACCGACACGACGATGCCGACCACCATCGCGATCAACCCGGCCGGGTTGGTGTACGTCGGGTCGTAGAGCAGCTCGAGGGGGACACGGTCACGCCGCAGCCACTGGTCGGCGAACATCACCCCGAGCCACGGCCCGATCCAGTAGACGATCACCAGCAGGAAGTTCTCGTATCCGGTCGCCGCATCGCCGAGCGCCAGCAACGCGATCACGAAACCGACCACGCCGAAGGCCAGCGCCACGTACGCCCGCGCCCGGCGCAGATGCACCGGAAATCCCATCGAGAGGAAAGCCATCGCTCCGGAGTAGATGTTGAGCACGTTCGCCGCGACGGCACCGATGGCGATCGCGATCAGGGTGAGCGCCGCGAGCCAGCCCGGCAGCACCCCGACGTAGGCCGTCGTCGGGTTGTCGGAGTTGATCCCGGCGATCGCGGACGCGCTCACCGACGCCGCCCCGACGATCATCAACACGGTGCAGGCCAGCGCGTTCCCCACGCCAGCCGCGAGGCCGGTCGCCAACCGCGACACGTTCTCCGGCAGGTAGCGGGTGTAGTCGGCGGCGTAGGGAGTCCAGCCCGCGGTGTAGCCGAACACCGCCCCGACGGTCAGCAGGAACCCGCCGAGACCACCCGTGCCGCCGCCGGAGGGCACGAACGACGGGTCGGAGTGCGCCAGCACGATGACCCCGCCGACGATGAAGATCACCGTGAGCACCGGGAACGTCCAGCGCTCGAACGCGTGCACCAGGTTGTGCCCGAGATAGGCCACAACGACCTGCACGATCACGACGATGACCAGCCAGAGCGCCGGGGACGCGCCGGTCAGCGAGCTGAGCGCGAAGGAGGCGCTCACGCTGTTGACCGCGAACCATCCGAAGCCGGAGGTGATCGTCATCAGGCCCGCAGGGAGGATGTTGCCTTTGAACCCGAACGCGAGGCGGCCCAGGACCATCTGCGGCACACCCCCCGGCGGCCCGCGCGCCGACAGCACGCCGTGCGCGACGCCCGCCAGCACGTTGCCGAGCAGGATCGCGCCGACGGCCTGGCCGAACGTCAGCCCGAACACCTCGACCGCGAGCACGCCGACGAAAACCGTCGCGAACTCCATGTTCGGGGAGGTCCACGTCCAGAACAGCTGGCTGGGCTTGCCGTGGCGGTCGGTGTCGGCCACGCGCTCGCTGCCGTACGGCTCGACGGCGACGATCTTCTCGCCGTAGATCGGGGCCACGGTGCAGGAATCTGCGCTCACGCGGCCACTCTCCCCCGCGACCACCTCGCTGGTACAGCGCTCCGCCTGATCGGAAACGTCGCGGCAACAAAGGCGTCCGCCTGCCCGTCGTCGGGTCGTGCGGGCGGTTAGGCCCTCAGGCGGCGGGTCGCGACCGCGCGGGCCTCCAGTTCGTCAGGGGGCGGATAGTCGACGCCGACCAGCGTGAGGCCGTGTGCGGGCGCTACGGGCACCTCGGAAGCGCGCGACCCCCGACGCAGGAGCTCGGCGGGGAACACCACCGCCCGCCGCCCCCTCCCGACGTCCAGCAGCGCCCCGACCAGGCTGCGGACCATCGAATGGCAGAACGCGTCAGCCGTCACGGCTGCGGTGACGACCTCGTCCTGCCCCCGCGTCCAGGACAGGCACTGCAGCTCCCTCACGGTGGTCGCGCCGTCGCGGCGCTTGCAGAAGGCGACGAAGTCGTGCTCGCCGAGCAGCATCGCCGAGGCGGCGTTGACGGCGGCGAGGTCGACCGGATAGGGCCAGGTCAGCGTGTCGCGGGCGCGCAAAGGATCGGCGAGGGACGGGGAGGTCGCCACCCGGTAGCGGTAGTGCCGTCGCAGCGCCGAGAACCGCGCGTCGAACGCGGGGGGCACCGGGGTGATCGCGCGCACCCGCACGTCGGACGGCAGCAGCCGGGCCAGCCGCCGCACCAGCCACTCCGGATCTGGCGCCACGGCGTCGTCCGCGGGTACCCCGCGCTCCGGCGGCCCGCCTCGGGGACCTGAGCGCGCCGACGGCAGGTCGACGTGGGCAACCTGTCCCGTCGCGTGCACGCCCGCGTCGGTGCGCCCGGCCACCGTCAGCGCCACCGGGAGCCGGAGCACCGTCGCCAGCGCCTCGGTGAGCACCCCGCACACGGTGCGCCGCCCCGGCTGCATCGCCCAGCCGGAGAAGTCGGTGCCGTCATAGGCGATGTCGAGGCGGAAACGATCGAGCCCGCCGTCCGGGAGGACTGCGGGCTCGGTCGTGCGCGGGTGGTCGATCAGGACTCGTCGTCCTCGTCGGACTCCTGCTGCGAGGGCGGCAGGGAGAAGCCCGCAGCCTCCGCGGCCTCCGGCGTGGCGAACCACACCTCGGCCACCGTGCGGCCGTAGGACGGCGTGCCGGGGAGGTGGTAGAGCATCGAGTCGGCGTTGCCCTTGATCTCGAAGCCCTCGGGGGCCTCGTCCGCGTCGTCCAGCGGGGCGTGGCTGCCCTCGCCGTACGGCGCCTCGTCGGTGGACGTCGACTCCTCGACCTCGTCGGTCTCCTCGACTGCCGCCACGTCCTCCGCGGCCACGTCCTCCGCCGCCACGTCCTCCGCGGCCGGGGCCTGGTCGGCGGGCGCGGAGACGGCCTGCTGGGACGACGCGACCCGCCGCGCCCGGTCGGCCTCCGACGTGACGGTCTTCTGCGCCACCAGCTCGATCACGGCCATCGGGGCGTTGTCGCCCTTGCGCGGCAGCGTCTTGGTGATCCGCGTGTACCCGCCCTCGCGGTCGGCGAAGAACGGGCCGATCTCGTGGACGAGCTTGTAGATGACGTCCTTGTCCCGGATGAGCTTGGCGATCTGGCGGATGTTGTGCAGGTCGCCGACCTTCGCCTTGGTGATCAGCCGCTCCGCGTAGGGCCGGAGCCGCCGAGCCTTCGCCTCGGTCGTCGTGATCTTGTTGTGCTCGAACAGCGACGTCGCGAGGTTGGCCAGGATCAGCCGCTGGTGCGCGGCCGACCCGCCCAAGCGGGGGCCCTTGGTGGGCTGAGGCATGGCTACAACTGCTCCGTTTCTGCGTAGTCCTGGCCGTCATCCCCGAAGTTGTCGGGGTCGAACCCGCCTTCGCCGTACTCGACGGCCGCGGCCGACGGGTCGAATCCGGGCGGGCTGTCCTTCAGCGAGAGGCCGAGGCCGACGAGCTTCATCTTGACCTCGTCGATCGACTTGGCGCCGAAGTTGCGGATGTCGAGCAAGTCGGCCTCTGACCGGCCCACCAGCTCGCCCACGGTGTGGATTCCCTCGCGCTTGAGGCAGTTGTAGGAGCGGACCGTGAGGTCGAGCTCCTCGATCGGCATCGCGAAGGCCGCGATGGTGTCGGCCTCCTGCGGGGACGGGCCGATCTCGATGCCTTCCGCGTCGACGTTGAGCTCCCGGGCCAGCCCGAACAGCTCGACGAGCGTCTTGCCTGCCGACGCCAGCGCGTCTCGCGGGGTGATCGAGGGCTTGGTCTCGACGTCGAGCACCAGCTTGTCGAAGTCGGTGCGCTGCTCGACACGGGTGGCCTCGACCTTGTAGGTCACCTTGAGCACCGGCGAGTAGATCGAGTCGACCGGGATGCGGCCGATCTCGGCGCCGGTGGCCTTGTTCTGCATGGCCGGGACGTAACCGCGACCCCGCTCGACGACCAGCTCCACCTCGAGGCGGCCCTTGTCGTTGAGCGTGGCGATGTGCAGGTCCGGGTTGTGCACGGTGACACCCGCAGGCGGCACGATGTCGCCCGCGGTGACCGGCCCGGGACCCTGCTTGCGCAGGTACATCGTGACCGGCTCGTCCTCCTCGGAGGACACGACCAGCTCCTTGAGGTTCAGGATGATGTCGGTGACGTCCTCCTTCACCCCCGGAACCGTGGTGAACTCGTGCAGGACGCCGTCGATGCGGATGCTGGTGACGGCCGCGCCCGGGATGGACGACAGCAGCGTGCGCCGCAGCGAGTTGCCCAGCGTGTAGCCGAAGCCGGGCTCCAGCGGCTCGATGACGAACCGGGAACGGGTGTCGACGACCGAGTCTTCGGTCAACGTGGGGCGCTGAGAAATCAGCATGGGTTTCTTCTCCTCCTATGTGCGGCACCCGCTATTTGATGCCGCGTCGTGCGAGGTGTCCGAGTCGATGCTTGCTGGGCAAGCTCCGCTCGGCCTACTTCGAGTAGAGCTCGACGATCAGCTGCTCGGTGACCTGAGTGTCGATCTGCGGACGCTCGGGCAGCTGGTGGACCAGGATGCGCAGGGTCGAGGGGACGACCTGCAGCCACGCCGGGATCGGCCGGTCGCCGACCAGCTCCTTGGCGATGATGAACGGGTCAGTGGCGGTCGACTTGGGCTTGACGTCGATGATGTCCCACTTCGCCACCCGGTAGCTGGGGATGTTCACCCGCTTGCCGTTGACCAGGAAGTGCCCGTGGTTGACCAGCTGGCGAGCCATGCGCCGGGTGCGGGCCAGGCCCGCGCGGTACACGACGTTGTCGAGGCGCGACTCGAGGATCTGCAGCAGGTTGTCGCCGGTCTTGCCCTCCCGACGGTTGGCCTCCTCGTAGTAGCGGCGGAACTGCTTCTCCAGCACGCCGTACGCGAATCGGGCCTTCTGCTTCTCCTGCATCTGCAGGAGGTACTCGGTCTCCTTGATCCGGATCCGGCCGTGCTGGCCGGGCGGGTAGGGACGCCGCTCGAACGCCTGGTCGCCGCCGACGAGGTCGACCTTCAGACGGCGGGACTTGCGGGTCATGGGGCCGGTGTAACGAGCCATCAGATTCCTCCCCCGACCAACGACCGGGCATGGTTTACGGACGGGTGTGCGTTGTGTGAAATCACTTTGCGTAGCACCTGACCTAGACCCGGCGCCGCTTGGGCGGACGGCAGCCGTTGTGCGGCTGCGGCGTGACGTCGCTGATCGTGCCGACCTCGAGGCCTGCGGCCTGCAGGGACCGGATGGCGGTCTCGCGACCGGAACCCGGGCCCTTGACGAACACGTCGACCTTCTTCATGCCGTGCTCGGCGGCCTTGCGGGCGGCGCTCTCCGCGGCCATCTGAGCGGCGAACGGCGTGGACTTGCGCGAGCCCTTGAAGCCCACGTGGCCTGCCGATGCCCACGCGATCACAGCGCCCGCCGGGTCGGTGATCGAGACGATGGTGTTGTTGAACGTGCTCTTGATGTGGGCGTGGCCCGCGGCGACGTTCTTCTTTTCCTTGCGCCGGACCTTCTTCTGACCGGCCTGCTGACGAGTGCGAGGAGGCATTTGTTACTTCTTCCCTGCCTTCTTCTTTCCGGCGACCGTCTTCTTCGGACCCTTGCGGCCGCGCGCGTTGGTCTTGGTGCGCTGGCCACGGACTGGCAGGCCCTTGCGGTGCCGGATCCCCTGGTAGCAGCCGATCTCGATCTTGCGACGGATGTCGGCCTGCACCTCGCGGCGCAGATCGCCCTCGACGCGCAGGTTGCTCTCGATGTACTCGCGGAGAGCGGTCAGGTCCTCATCGGTCAGGTCCTTCGAGCGCAGGTCGCGCTCGATGCCCGTGGCGGTGAGGATCTCCAGAGAACGGGTGCGCCCGATCCCGTAGATGTAGGTGAGCGCGATCTCCATCCGCTTGTCGCGGGGGAGGTCGACGCCTGCGAGTCTTGCCATACGGCGGTGTACTCCTCTTGACGTGTCGCCAGGTCTTCCCGACGTCCGTCCCGGGCGGACTCACTGCCCGGGCTCCGGCCTGGTTCCGGAGACGACCCGCGCCCGTGTGGCGCGGGAGGCACGTCAGGTTCTCGTGGGTCTGGCTCGCGATGATGTTCGCTTCGCAAGCTCCGCTCAGCCCTGCCGCTGCTTGTGGCGCAGGTTCTCGCAGATCACCATGACCCGCCCGTGACGGCGGATCACCTTGCACTTGTCGCAGATCTTCTTGACGCTCGGCTGGACCTTCACGTCAGCGCTCTCTCTTTCGGGCCCCTGGTCGATTCACCGTGAGGGCTCTTGTCCGGTTCTTCACTTGTAGCGGTAGACGATGCGGCCGCGGGTGAGGTCGTACGGCGACAGCTCCACCACGACCCGGTCCTCTGGAAGGATCCGGATGTAGTGCTGCCGCATCTTGCCGCTGATGTGGGCGAGGACTTTGTGTCCGTTCTCCAGCTCCACGCGAAACATCGCGTTGGGCAGCGGTTCGACAACCCGTCCCTCGACCTCGATCGCCCCGTCCTTCTTGGCCATGTCCTCCGCGTTCCGTGACGTGTGCGTACCATCGTGTTCTGTCCGGGCACGCCACCACGCGGAACCGCAGGCTGTGGAGGCACGACGGAACCGGCGCAGGCAGACGCGCCGTCGACTAAGTGTACGTCCGCATGGAGCGTGCTCGCAGTCGGGTCCGCCCGCCCTCCGCATGATCGCCAGTTCAGGCGGATTCCCGTGCGCTGGCGCACAGAATCCGCCTGATCCGGCGATCATGCGATTTGAGACACTCGGCACGACTTGTGGCATGCAGTCGATGTCGCGGCCTAGGGTGCGGGCCATGCCGAGCCGCCAACGGAGTCGACCGTGATCATCGGTGTAGTGCGGGAGTCCAAGCCCGGTGAGACGCGCGTAGCGGCCACCCCGACCACGGTCGGCCCGCTGCGGAAGCTGGGCTACGACGTCGTGGTCGCGCCGCAGGCAGGCGAACGGGCCGACTTCCCCGACGAGGGCTTCGTCGACGCGGGCGCGACCATCGGCGACGCGTGGCAGGCCGACGTCGTGCTCGCGATCAACGCGCCGTCCGAGGACGAGCTCGACCAGATAAAGCCCGGCGCCACGCTGGTCGCTCTGCTGGCGCCCGCGCTGCGTCCCGACGTCGTCGAGGCGCTCGCGCGCAGGCCGATCACGGCGCTGTCGATGGACGCGGTTCCCCGGATCTCGCGGGCGCAGTCGCTCGATGTCCTGTCATCGATGGCCAACATCGCGGGCTACCGGGCGGTGATCGAGGCCGCGCACGTGTTCGGTCGGTTCTTCACCGGGCAGGTGACCGCGGCAGGCAAGGTGCCGCCCGCGAAGGTGCTGGTGGTGGGCGCAGGCGTGGCCGGACTGGCGGCGATCGGCGCGGCCGGGTCGCTGGGCGCGATCGTGCGGGCCACCGACCCCCGCCCGGAGGTCGCCGACCAGGTGCGCTCGATGGGCGGTGAGTACCTGGCCGTCGCCTCACCGGAGCTCGAGGTCTCCACCACTGGCTACGCCAAGGAGATGGGCGATGACTACAAGGAACGCGAGACCAAGCTCTACGCCGAACAGGCCGCCGACGTCGACATCGTCATCACCACCGCGCTGATCCCCGGCAGGCCCGCGCCCCGGCTGATCACCGCGGACATGGTCGCCGCGATGACCCCCGGCTCGGTCATCGTCGACATGGCCGCCGCCAACGGCGGCAACGTCGAGGGCACGGTCGCCGGCGAGAAGATCGTCACGCCGAACGGTGTCACGATCATCGGCTACACCGACCTGGCAGGCAGGCTGCCCGCCCAAGCCAGCCAGCTCTACGGCACCAACCTGGTCAACCTGATGAAGCTGCTCACCCCGGAAAAGGACGGTCAGCTAGTACTCGACTTCGACGACGTCGTCCAGCGCTCGATGACCGTGGTCCGCGAAGGGGAGAAGACCTGGCCACCACCACCGGTCTCGGTCTCGGCCGCCCCAGCCGCCGCTGCGGCTGCCCCGGCTACGAAGGCCGACAAGGAGGCCAAGCCGCCCGCCTCCCCTGCCCGCCGGTTCGGCATCGTCGGGGTGGCCGCGCTCGTGCTGTTCGGAATCACCGCGATCTCCCCGCCCGCCCTGATCGGGCACCTGGTGGTGTTCGCGCTGGCCATCGTGATCGGCTACTACGTCATCGGGAACGTGCACCACGCACTGCACACCCCGCTCATGTCGGTGACCAACGCGATCTCCGGCATCATCGTCGTCGGCGCGCTGCTGCAGATCGGACAGCACTCGCTGCCGATCACCATCGTGGCGACGGCGGCGATCCTGCTGGCCACCATCAACGTCTTCGGCGGTTTCGCCGTGACCCGCCGCATGCTGGGCATGTTCCGCCGCAGCTGATGCCCGAGCCGACGACGAAGAGCTGATGACATGACTGCCCAGACTGCCGCGAGCGCGGCCTACATCGTCGCCGCGCTGCTGTTCATCCTCGCCCTCGCCGGGCTGTCCCGCCACGAGACGGCCCGCTACGGCAACACCTTCGGCATCGCCGGTATGGCCATCGCGCTCGTCGCGACCCTGGTGTTGGCCGTGACCGGCGGGTTCGACGGTCTCCAGGTGGGCCTCCTGATCGCCGCCGTGCTCATCGGCGCCACCGTCGGGCTCTACCGCGCCGCCCGCGTGCCCATGACCGGCATGCCCGAACTCATCGCGCTGTTCCACAGCTTCGTCGGCCTCGCCGCCGTCCTCGTCGGCTGGAACGGCTACCTCGAAGTCGAAGCCAACCCCAACGGGACAGGCGGTGGAGCAGGCAGCGGCTTCGAGCCCGACCTACTGGGCATCCACCACGCCGAAGTCGTCATCGGCGTGTTCATCGGCGCGGTCACCCTCACCGGCTCCATCATCGCCTGGGGCAAACTGTCAGCCCGGCTCAAGTCCGCACCCCTGGTGCTGCCCGGCAAAAACCTGCTCAACCTCGGCGCGCTGGTCGTGTTCGTCGCGCTCACCGTGTGGTTCGTCATCGCCCCCACCCTCGGGGTGCTCATCGCCGTCACCGTCCTCGCCCTCGCCCTGGGCGTGCACATGGTCGCCTCGATCGGCGGCGGCGACATGCCCGTCGTGGTCTCCATGCTCAACAGCTACTCCGGCTGGGCGGCGGCGGCGTCGGGCTTCCTGCTGGGCAACGACCTACTGATCATCACCGGCGCGCTGGTCGGCTCGTCCGGTGCCTACCTGTCCTACATCATGTGCGAGGCGATGAACCGCTCCTTCGTCTCGGTCATCGCAGGCGGCTTCGGCATCGAAGCGCCGTCCGGCGACAAGAAGGACTACGGCGAACACCGCGAAATCACCGTAGACGCCGCCGCCGAACTCCTCGACGGCGCCTCAAGCGTCATCATCGCCCCCGGCTACGGCATGGCCGTCGCCCAAGCCCAATACCCGGTCGCCGAGCTCACCCGCCGCCTGCGCGAGCACGGCATCACCGTCCGCTTCGGCATCCACCCCGTCGCAGGCCGCCTGCCAGGACACATGAACGTGCTGCTGGCCGAGGCCAAGGTGCCCTACGACATCGTCATGGAAATGGACGAGATCAACGACGACTTCGCCGCCACCGACGTCGTCCTGGTCATCGGCGCCAACGACACCGTCAACCCCGCCGCCGAAGACGACCCCACCTCCCCCATCGCGGGCATGCCCGTGCTCAGAGTGTGGGAAGCGCGCAACGTCATCATCTTCAAACGCTCCATGGCCACCGGCTACGCGGGCGTGCCCAACCCGCTCTTCTACCGCGACAACAGCCAAATGCTCTTCGGCGACGCCAAAGACCGCGTCGAAGACATCGTGCACGCCCTGGCGCCCGCGAGCGCGTCAAGGACATCCTGAAGGCCCGCTAGGCCCGCTCAGGTCGCAGGGAGGGTCAGGATCCGCGGCCCGTCCTCGGTGATCGCGATGGAGTGCTCCCAGTGGACCGCGCGGGCGCCGTCGGCCGTGACGACCGTCCACCCGTCCTCCAGCTCGACCGTCTCCGGGTCGCCCGCAGTGATCATCGGCTCGACGGCCAACGCCATGCCGGGGCGCAGCCGCGGCCCGTGGCCCGGTTCGCCGTGGTTGGGCAGGAACGGGTCCATGTGCATCGACGTGCCGATCCCGTGGCCGCCGTACTCGGCGACGATGCCGTAGTCGGCCCGGTTGTTCTCGGCGGCTGCCGCGATCGCGGACTGCACGGCGTAGGAGATGTCCGAGAGCCGCCCGTTGACCACGGCCGCGGCGATCCCGGCGTACAGCGCCGCTTCGCAGGCCGCTGAGAGGGCGAGATCGGCCTCGGACACCGCGCCGACCGGGATCGTCACCGCGGCGTCGCCGTGCCAGCCCTCGAGGATCGCCCCGCAGTCGACGGAGATCAGATCGCCGTCGGCCAGCACGTTCGCGTGTGCCGGGATGCCGTGCACGATCTGCTCGTTCACCGACGCGCAGATCGAGGCGGGGTAACCGTGGTAGCCCAGGAACGACGGGACCGCGCCGCCGTCACGGATCGTCTGCTCGGCGATGTGGTCGAGCTCGGCTGTGCTCACCCCGGCCCGTGTGTGCGCCGCGACCTCCGCGAGGGTCCGCGCCACCAGAGCGCCCGCCGCGCGCATCGCGTCGAGCTCGGCCGGGTTCTTCAGCTCGATGTCACGACCACGCCAACGGGCCACGAGGCCGCGGACCCCGCTCCGCGTCACCGTGCGCGGAGGGCTTCGGTGATGCGGTCGGTGATCTCCTCCACGGATCCGACGGCGTCGACCGAGACCAGCTTGTCGCGGTAGTGCGCGAGCAGCGGTGACGTCTCGTCGCGGTAGACCTGCTGGCGGCGGCGGATGACGTCCTCGGTGTCGTCCGAACGGCCCCTGGCCAGGAGGCGAGCGACCAGCTGGTCCTCAGCCACCTGCATCTCGACCACGGCATCGAGCGCCTCGCCGCGTTCCTCCAGGATCGCCTCGAGCGACTCGGCCTGGCTGATCGTGCGGGGAAAGCCGTCGAGCAGGAACCCCTTGGTCGCGTCATCCTCGCCGAGGCGGGCGCGCACCATCTCGACCGTCACCGAGTCGGGGACGAGATCGCCCGCGTCCATGTAGCGCTTGGCCTCGACACCGAGCGCCGTCTGCTTGGAGAGGTTGGCCCGGAAGAGGTCGCCGGTGGAGATGTGCGGCACGTCGAGCCGCTCGGCCAGCCGCTCGGCCTGAGTTCCCTTGCCCGCACCCGGCGGGCCTACCAACACAACGCGCACTCGATCCTCCACACCCTGGACGCCAACACGAATCAACCGACGTTAGCGCAGGAATCCGTCGTAACGGCGCTGCATGAGCTGGCTCTCGATCTGCTTGACCGTGTCCAGCCCCACACCCACCATGATCAGCACTGCCGTGCCGCCGAAGGGGAAGTTCTGGTTCTGGCCGCTGCCGGTGAGCCCGAGGAAGAAGTTGGGCAGCACCGCGATGATGCCGAGGTAGAGCGAGCCGGGCAACGTGATGCGCGATAGCACGAACTGCAGGTACTCCGCCGTGGGGCGACCGGGCCGGATGCCCGGGATGAAGCCGCCGAACTTCTTCATCTCGTCGGCCCGCTCTTCGGGGTTGAACGTGATGCCGACGTAGAAGTAGGTGAAGAAGATGATCAGCAGGATGTAGAGCGCGATGTGCACCGGGTTGGACTGGTCCACGACATAGGTCTGCACCAACTGCTGGAAGGTGCCCCCTGACGTGCCGATCAACCGGGAGATCAGGTCGGGGAGGTAGAGCAGCGACGACCCGAAGATCACGGGGATGACACCGGCCTGGTTGACCTTCAGCGGCAGGTAGGTGGATGTGCCGCCGTACATCCGTCTGCCGACCATGCGCTTGGCGTACTGCACGGGGATGCGCCGCTGACCCTGCTCGACGAACACGACGCTCGCGATGATCGCCAACCCGAAGACGCAGACGCCCGCGAACACCAGGCCGCCGTTGGTGAGGATCTGCTTCCCCTCGGCGGGGATGCGCGCCGCGATGCCCGTGAAGATCAGCAACGACATGCCGTTGCCGATGCCCCGCTCGGTGATCTGCTCGCCGAGCCACATGATGACCGCGGTGCCCGCCGTCATCGTCAGCACCGTGATCGTGAGGGTCCAGACGCTTGAGTCGGGGATCACCGGCTGGTCGCAGTCGCCGAAGAGCTGACCCCGGTCGGCGAGGGCGATGATGCCGGTGCCCTGCAGTACGGCGAGCGCGATCGTCAGGTAGCGGGTGTACTGAGTCAGCTTGTTCTGACCCGACTGCCCTTCCTTCTTCAACTGCTCGAACCGCGGAATGACAACGGTGAGCAACTGGATGATGATGCTCGACGTGATGTAGGGCATGATGCCCAGCGCGAACACCGACAGCTGCAACAGCGCGCCGCCGGAGAACAGGTTGATCAGGGAGTAGACGCCTGCGTTGGCGCCGCCCTCGACCTGCGCGAGGCACTTCTGAACGTTGGGGTAGGAAACCCCCGGCGACGGGATACCCGCGCCGATGCGATAGACCGCGATGATCCCGAGGGTGAAGAGGATCTTCTTTCGCAGGTCCGGCGTGGTCAGAGCCGACCGGAATGCGCTGAACACTGCCTGTCCTCCTGTGTCGGTGGCCCGGGAGGCCGGGCACACTCGACTGTAACAGCGG
Source organism: uncultured Actinomycetota bacterium (assembly GCA_963826705.1). Classification (GTDB taxonomy): domain Bacteria; phylum Actinomycetota; class Actinomycetes; order Mycobacteriales; family Pseudonocardiaceae; genus Pseudonocardia. The sequence continues at coordinate 162,143 of CAWGYF010000012.1, read as the reverse complement.
CGGCCGACAACCCCCACGGCGCGGACCGGCGCACCCGCCTGCCCGCACCGAACGGGTCCGGACTCGGTGTTACAGCTCGGTGGCCGTTCCGCCCGCTGCGGTGATCTTGTCCCGGGCGCTGCCCGAGAACTTGTGCGCGCTCACCGTCAACGCGACCGACAGCTTGCCCTCACCCAGCACCTTGACGAGCCTGTTGGCCCGCACCGCACCCGCCGCGGCGATCTCGTCCGGGCCGATCTGTCCGCCATCAGGGAAGAGACGTCCGAGATCGGCGACGTTGACGACCTGGTACTCGACGCGGAAGCGGTTGCGGAAGCCCTTCAGCTTCGGCAGCCGCATGTGCAGAGGCATCTGACCGCCCTCGAAGGCGGGCGACACGTTCTTGCGCGCCTTCGTGCCCTTCGTGCCGCGACCGGCGGTCTTGCCGCGCTTGCCGCCCTCTCCGCGACCGACCCGGGTCTTCGCGGTCTTGGCCCCGGGGGCCGGACGCAGGTCATGCAGCCTGATGATCTCAGTCATGCTTCCACCTCCTCCACCGTGACGAGGTGCCGCACGGTGTGGATCATGCCGCGGACCTGGGGTGTGTCGCGACGCTCTACCGACTGGCTGATCTTTCGCAGCCCCAGGGCGCGCAGCGTGAGCCGCTGGTTCTGCTGGCAGCCGATGCCGCTGCGGACCTGGGTGACGACCAGGGTGAGGTCGCTGGTGGGCTGCTGCTGCGCCCCCGGGTCCACCGGCTCCTTGGTTTTGTGCTTCTTGACCATCACGACCTCACCGCGGCCGCGGCGATCGCTCGGTCGCGCAGCATCGAAGCGGGAGCGACGTCCTCGAGCGGCAGGCCACGGCGGGCCGCGACCTCCTCGGGGCGCTGGATCATCTTCAGCGCCGCGATCGTGGCGTGCACGACGTTGATCGCGTTGTCGCTGCCGAGGCTCTTGGACAGGATGTCGTGGATGCCCGCGCACTCCAGCACGGCACGGACCGGACCACCGGCGATGACTCCGGTACCGGCGCTGGCCGGACGCAGCATCACCACACCCGCCGCCGCCTCGCCCTGCACGCGATGGACGATCGTGCCGCCGATGCGGGGAACGCGGAAGAAGTTCTTCTTCGCCTCCTCCACACCCTTGGCGATCGCCGCCGGAACTTCCTTGGCTTTGCCGTAGCCGACGCCGACGAGCCCGTCGCCGTCGCCGACGATCATCAGCGCGGTGAAGCTGAAGCGCCGCCCGCCCTTGACGACCTTGGCCACGCGGTTGATCGTGACCAGCCGCTCGATGTACGGGGTCTTGTCCTGGGCCGCCCCGCCACGGCCTCCGTCGCGGCGGTCGCGGCGGTCGCCGGAGCGCTCGCCACCGGACCCGGTGTTCGGGCCACTCCCGCCGTCACGCCGTGTGCGTCCCGGCATCAGACCCTGCCCTTCATGTCACTGTGCTTCATGTCACTGTGCTTCGTGTTGCTGTGTGTCGTATTGCTGTGTGTCGTATTGCTGTGAACCATCAGAACTCCAGACCGCCCTCGCGGGCGGCGTCGGCCAGCGCGGCGATCCGACCGTGGTAGTCGTAGCCGCCGCGGTCGAAGACCACGGTGGTAACGCCCGCCTCGCGCGCCCTGGCGGCGACGAGCTTGCCGACCTCGGCCGCGCGGGCCTTCTTGTCACCGTCGAGCGCGCGGACGTCGGCCTCCAGAGAGGAGGCGGCGGCGATTGTGTGCCCGGCCAGGTCGTCGATCAGCTGAACGACGATGTGGCGCGAGCTCCGCTTGACGGCGAGGCGCGGGCGCTCCGGCGTGCCGCTGACCTTCTTGCGCAGCCGCGAGTGCCTGCGGGTGACCGCGTTGCGGCGCGTCTGCGCGACCCGTGAGGCCGTGCGCTTCTTCGCGTTCGTCGAGAGAACAGTGTCAGCCATCACTTACCCGTCTTTCCGACCTTGCGGCGGATGACCTCGCCCGCGTAACGCACGCCCTTGCCCTTGTAGGGGTCGGGCTTGCGCAGCTTGCGGATGTTGGCGGCGGTCTCGCCGACCAGTTGCTTGTTGATGCCGGAGATCGAGAACCGCGTGGGCGTCTCGACGGCGAACGTGATGCCCTCCGGTGCGGGGACCACCACGGGGTGGCTGAACCCGAGCGCGAACTCCAGCACACCGTTCCTCAGCGCGACGCGGTAGCCGACGCCGTGGATCTCGAGCTTCTTCTCGTAGCCCGCGGTGACGCCGACGACGAGGTTGTTGAGCAGCGTGCGCGACAGGCCGTGGTAGGCCTTGCTGCGGCGCTCCTCGTCAGGGCGCTTCACGAGGACGGCGCCCGAGTCGTCGCGCTCGACCGTGATCGGCTCGATCACGGTGTGCGACAGGGTGCCCTTGGGGCCCTTGACGGTCACCGTGCGGCCGTCGATCTCGACGTCCACCCCGGATGGCACGGCAATGGGCAGCTTCCCGATGCGGGACATGGTTCCTACCCCCTCACCAGACGTAGGCGAGGACTTCCCCACCTACGCCATTCCTCTTCGCCTGTTGGTCGGTCTGGAGACCGCTGGACGTCGAGATGATCGCGACGCCGAGGCCGCCGAGAACCCGTGGCAGGGTGGTGGACTTCGCATAGACCCGCAGGCCGGGCTTCGAGACCCGGCGCAGGCCCGCAATGCTGCGCTCGCGGTTGCGGCCGTACTTCAGCTCGATGACCAGCGACTTGCCGACCTCGGCGTCCTCGGTGACGTGGCCCGCGATGTAGCCCTCCTTCTGGAGGATCTCCGCGATCGCCACTTTGAGCTTGCTGTGCGGCATGACCACGCGGTCGTGGTAGGCCGAGTTGGCATTGCGCAGACGCGTGAGCATGTCTGCGATCGGATCGGTCATCGTCATGTGATTGCTGCTTTCCCGCCGCGGTTCCCTATCGGGCCTTCGGCGATCAGGGTTCCTACCAGCTGCTCTTCGAGACGCCGGGCAGTTCGCCCGCGTGTGCCATCTCGCGGACGCAGATTCGGCACAGGCCGAACTTGCGCAGCACGGCGCGCGGGCGACCGCACTTCTGGCAGCGGGTGTAGCCGCGCACCTTGAACTTCGGGGTGGCCGCGGCCTTGATACGGAGCGCCTTCTTGGCCATTAGATTTCCTTCCCGACCATGATCCGGGCCGGGATGACAGCCGGACATTCCTTTGACAGGGCCAACACCGACACCACTACGCCTCCTTGAACGGGAAGCCGAGCCTGCGCAGCAGGGCCCGACCTTCCTCGTTGGTCGCCGCCGTGGTGACGACGGTGATGTCCATGCCGCGCGGCCGGTCGATCGTGTCCGGGTCGATCTCGTGGAACATCGACTGCTCGTTGAGCCCGAACGTGTAGTTGCCCCGGCCGTCGAACTGCGTGCTCGAAAGCCCGCGGAAGTCGCGGATACGCGGCAGCGCGATCGTCAGCAGCCGGTCGAGGAACTCCCACATGCGGTCGCCCCGCAGCGTGACCTTCGCGCCGATCGGCATGCCCTCACGCAGCTTGAACTGGGCGATGGACTTCGTCGCCCTGCGGACCTGCGGCTTCTGGCCGGTGATCGTGGCCAGGTCGCGGACCGCGCCGTCGATCAGCTTCGCGTCGCGGGCGGCCTCGCCGACCCCCATGTTGACGACGACCTTCACGACGCCGGGGACCTGCATGACGTTGCCGTACTTGAACTGCTCCTGCATCTGGTCGCGAATCTCTTCGCGGTAGCGCTGCTTGAGCCGCGGGAGTGTCTTCTCAGGAGCGGTCTTCTCTGTGGTCGTCATCTTAGATCTCCTTCCCGTTGCGCTTGGAGATCCGGACGCGCCTGATCTTGCCGTCCTCGCCCTCGACGACCTTCTTGCCGATGCGGGTGGGCTTGCCATCGGAGTCGCACACCATCACGTTGGACACGTGGATCGCGGCCTCGGTGGTGATGATCCCGCCCGACTGGGAGCCGCGCTGGTTCTGCGTGACCCGTGTGTGCTTCTTGATCCGGTTGACGCCCTCGACCAGCACGCGGTCGCGTTCCGGGTAGGCCTGGATGACCTTGCCCCGCGCGCCCTTGTCCTTGCCTGCGATCACCAGCACGGTGTCGCCCTTCTTGACCTTCATGGCTACAGCACCTCTGGAGCGAGGGAAATAATCTTCATGAACTTCTTGTCGCGCAGCTCGCGACCGACCGGACCGAAGATGCGGGTGCCCCGCGGCTCGCCGTCGGGCTTGATGAGCACGGCGGCGTTCTCGTCGAACCGGATGTAGCTGCCGTCGGGGCGGCGGCGCTCCTTGACCGTGCGCACGATGACCGCCTTGACGACGTCACCGCGCTTGACCCCGGCGGCGGGGATGGCGTCCTTGACGGTGGCGACGATGACGTCACCGATGCCCGCGTAGCGACGGCCGGAGCCACCCAGCACCCGGATGCAGAGGATCTCCTTCGCACCGGTGTTGTCGGCGACGCGCAGCCGCGACTCCTGCTGGATCACTTCGCCTTCTCCAGGATCTCCACGAGCCGCCACCGCTTGGTGGCCGACAGCGGTCGGGTCTCCATCAGCCGCACACGGTCGCCGATGCCCGCCGAGTTGGCCTCGTCGTGCGCCTTGACCTTGCTCGTGCGACGGATGACCTTGCCGTACAGCGGGTGCTTCACGCGGTCCTCAAGACTGACCACGATGGTCTTGTCCATTTTGTCGGACACGACCAAGCCTTCGCGGACTTTCCGCTCCCCGCGCACCTGCGTTGGTTCGCTCATGCTGCGCCCTCGTCGTTCTCGTCAGGGGCGACCGAAAGACCCAGCTCGCGCTCGCGCATGATCGTGTAGATCCGCGCGATGTCGTGCCGGACGGTCCGCAGCCGCCGGTTGTTGTCCAGCTGCCCGGTGGCCATCTGGAAGCGGAGGTTGAACAGCTCCTCCTTGGCCTCCCGCACGCGCAGCGTGAGCTCCTCGTTCGTGAGCTCGCGCAGCTCGGCGGCTGTCGCCTGAGCGGCCATCAGATGTCCCCTCCCTCGCGGGTGACGATCCGGCACTTCATCGGCAGCTTGTGGATCGCGCGGCGCAGGGCCTCGCGGGCAGTGGTCTCGTTCGGGTAGCTCATCTCGAACAGCACACGGCCGGGCTTGATGTTGGCCACCCAGAACTCCGGTGAGCCCTTGCCGGAACCCATGCGCGTCTCGGCGGGCTTCTTGGTGAGCGGACGGTCCGGGAAAACGTTGATCCACACCTTGCCACCGCGGCGGATGTGCCGGTTGATGGCGATACGGGCGGACTCGATCTGCCGGTTGGTGAGGTAGGCGGGCTCCAGCGCCTGGATGCCGAGGTCGCCGAAGGTCACCTGCGTGCCGCCCGATGCCGCGCCCGTGCGGTGCGGCCGGTGCTGCTTGCGGTGCTTGACCTTGCGGGGGATGAGCATGACCTACGCCTCCCCAGCGTCGGTCGGGGCTGGGGTCGGGGCTTCGGCCGGGGCTTCGACGACCGCCGTTGCGGTGCCTCCACCTGCGGCCTGCTCGGCGGCTGCGCGCCCGGCCTCGGTGCTCGTGCCCGTGGTGCCCGACGCTCCGGAGCGACGCCGCTGCGGGCGCTCGCGGCGAGGCGCGCGGTCAGCGGCCGCAGGTGCGGCTGGCGTGCCCTCGCGGCGGCCGCCGACGACGTCACCCTTGTAGATCCACACCTTGACGCCGATGCGGCCGAACGTGGTGCGGGCCTCGAACAGGCCGTAGTCGATGTCGGCGCGCAGCGTGTGCAGTGGCACCCGCCCCTCGCGGTAGAACTCCGAGCGCGACATCTCCGCGCCGCCGAGACGGCCGGAGCACTGCACCCGGATGCCCTTGACCTGCGGGCTGCGCATGGCCGACTGGATGGCCTTGCGCATCGCGCGCCGGAACGCCACGCGGTTGGACAGCTGCTCGGCGACACCCTGCGCGACGAGCTGCGCGTCGGACTCCGCGTTCTTGACCTCGAGGATGTTCAGCTGCACCTGCTTCTTGGTGAGCTTCTCGAGGCTGCCGCGGATACGGTCGGCCTCAGCGCCGCGCCTGCCGATGACGATGCCCGGCCGCGCGGTGTGGATGTCCACCCGGACGCGGTCGCGCGTGCGCTCGATCTCGACCTTGGAGATGCCTGCCCGCTCCATGCCCTTGGCGAGCATCTTGCGGATCTCGACGTCTTCCTTGACGTACTCGGCGTACTGCTTGTCGGCGTACCAGCGGGACTTCCAGTCGGTGGTGATACCGAGTCGGAACCCGTGCGGGTTGATCTTCTGCCCCATCAGCGGGCCCTTCCCTTCGCACTGCCGCGGCCAGACTGTGCCTTGTTCGGCATCGAGACGACCTCGACCGTGATGTGGCTCGTCCGCTTGCGGATCCGGTAGGCGCGGCCCTGGGCCCGCGGGCGGATGCGCTTGAGCGTCGGGCCCTCGTCCGCGATCGCCACGTCCACGAACAGCGAATCGCGGTCCATGGCGTGGTTGTTCTCCGCGTTGGCCGCCGCGCTGGCGACGACCTTGTAGACCGGTACGGCGGCGGCCTGCGGCAGGTACCGCAGGATGTCCAGCGCCTCGCCGACCCGACGGCCCTTGATCAGGGCCGCCACCCGCCGAACCTTCGTCGGCGACATGTGCACGTATCGCGCCACCGCGCGCGCCCTGGCGGGTGCGTCGGCGGAGCTTGTGGCTGCGTCAGCCATCTCTCTCCTCCTCTGCCAGCCCGCTCAGCGCCTGCGCGCTTTGCGGTCGTCCTTGATGTGGCCCCGGAAGGTTCGCGTGGGTGCGAACTCGCCGAGCTTGTGGCCCACCATCGCGTCGGACACGAACACCGGCACGTGCTTGCGGCCGTCGTGCACCGCAATCGTGTGGCCGATCATGTCGGGGATGATGGTGGAACGGCGTGACCACGTGCGGATCACCGTCTTCTTGCCCGACTCGTTGAGCGCGTCCACCTTCTTGAGCAGGTGGTCGTCCACGAACGGGCCCTTCTTCAGGCTACGCGGCATTGTCTTGACCTCCTACTCGGTGATGATTGTTCGCTCGCAACTCGCTCACCGCTTCTTGCCGGTACGGCGCCGGCGGACGATCATGCTGTCGGACGGCTTGGTGCGGCGGGTGCGGCCTTCGGGCTTGCCAGCGGGGTTGACCGGGTGGCGGCCACCTGAGGTCTTGCCCTCACCACCGCCGTGCGGGTGGTCGACCGGGTTCATCGCGACACCGCGGACGGTCGGGCGCTTGCCCTTCCACCGCATGCGGCCCGCCTTGCCCCAGTTGATGTTCGAGTGCTCGGAGTTGCCCACCTCGCCGACCGTCGCGCGGCAGCGCACGTCGACGTTGCGGATCTCCCCGGAGGGCATGCGCAGCTGCGCGTATGGGCCGTCCTTGGCCACGAGCTGCACCCGCGCCCCCGCCGACCGCGCGATCTTGGCGCCACCGCCGGGGCGGAGCTCGATCGCGTGGATCACGGTGCCGGTGGGGATGTTGCGCAGCGGCAGGTTGTTGCCGACCTTGATGTCGGACTTCGGACCGGCCTCGACCAGGTCGCCCTGCTTGAGCTTGTCCGGCGCGATGATGTAGCGCTTCTCGCCGTCGCGGTAGTGCAGCAGCGCGATGCGGCTCGTGCGGTTGGGGTCGTACTCGATGTGCGCGACCTTGGCCGGGATGCCGTCTTTGTCGTTGCGTCGGAAGTCGATCAGACGGTAGGCGCGCTTGTGCCCGCCGCCCTGGTGCCGGGTGGTGATCCGGCCGTGTGCGTTGCGGCCGCCCTTGCTGTGCAGCGGGCGGACGAGCGACTTCTCCGGCGTCGACCGAGTGATCTCGGCGAAGTCGGCGACGCTGCTTCCGCGGCGCCCTGGCGTCGTCGGCTTGTACTTACGGATGCCCATGCTTGTCTCCTGACGCCCCTCAGCTCGCCCGGCCGCCGAACACGTCGATCGCCCGGCTCTCCTGCGAGACGGTGACGATGGCGCGCTTGGTGTCCTTTCGCTTGCCGAACCCGGTCTTGGAACGCTTGCGCTTCCCGGGGCGGTTCAGGGTGTTCACGCTGAGCACCTTGACGCCGAAGACCTGCTCGACAGCGATCTTGATCTGGGTCTTGTTCGCGTCCGGCCGGACGATGAAGGTGTACTGGCGCTGCTCGATGAGCCCGTAGCTCTTCTCCGAGACCACCGGCGCGAGCAGGATGTCGCGCGGGTCGGGAATCACTTCGTGTCCTCCTCGATATCGGCCGCCTGCGCCTCGACCGCAGCCGCAGCACGCTGCGACGGCGGCAGCGCGAACCCGGCCGCCTCCGCCGCCTCGGCCGTGGCGAACCACACCTCGGCCACGGTGCGGGCGTAGAACGAGCTGCCGGGCACGTGGTACAGCATCGAGTCGACATTCCCCTTGACGGGGAAGCCCTCGGGCTGGGAGCCGTCGGCCAGCGGCGCGTGGCTGTCGGGACCGTAGGGGGCCTCGTCATCCACAGCGTCGTCGGCTTTGTCGTCGGCTGTGTCGTCGACGCTCGCGGGAGCGGCGGCTCCCTTGGTCAAACCGACGGTCTCGCTCGCAGGCGTCGCGCCCTTCGGCGTGCCGATCGGCCCGTCGAGGAACTCCGCGAGCGCCGCCTCGGTGAACACCACGCACTCGCTGTCGAGCACGTCATAGGTGTTGAGCTGGCCCGCCGTGATCAGGTGCACGTGCGGCAGGTTGCGCAGCGAGAGCCGCGCGAGCCGGTCGTCGCCGCTCAACACAACGAGCGTCTTGCCCTCGCCAGCCACCTCGGCGAGCGCGATGCGCGCGGCCTTCGTGGACGGGGTGTCACCCGGGCTGAGCGTGTCGACGACGAACACCACGCCCGCGCGGGCCCGGTCCGAAAGCGCGCCACGCAGGGCGGCGGCCTTCATCTTCTTGGGCGTGCGCTGCGTGTAGTCACGCGGCGTGGGGCCGTGCGAAACACCGCCGCCGACGAACTGCGGCGCGCGGGTGGAGCCTTGACGGGCGCGGCCCGTGCCCTTCTGGCGGTAGGGCTTCCTGCCCCCGCCTCGGACCTCGCCGCGGGTCTTCGTGGAGTGCGTGCCCTGGCGGGCGGCGGCGAGCTGGGCCACCACGACCTGGTGCAGCAGCGCGATGCTGGCGTGGGTGTCGAACACGTGCGGGGGGAGCTCGACCGAAACGGTGGTGGTCATGCCGAAGCACCGCCCTTCGCTGCGCTCTTCACGAACAGGAGGCCGCCGCGGGGGCCGGGAACCGCACCCTTGATCAGCAGGAGTCCGCGCTCCGCGTCGACGCGGTGCACGGTGAGGTTCTGGGTGGTGACTCGCGCGACGCCCATGCGGCCCGCCATGCGCAGACCCTTGAACACGCGACCCGGGGTGGCGCAGCCGCCGATGGAGCCCGGCGAGCGGTGCTTGCGCTGGGTGCCGTGGCTGGCGCCGAGGCCCTTGAAGCCGTGGCGCTTCATCACGCCCGCGGTGCCCTTGCCCTTGCTGGTGCCGACCACGTCGACGACCGAGCCCGCGTCGAACACCTCGGCGGTGATCTCTTGGCCGATCGCGTACTCAGCGGCGTCGGAGGTGCGCAGCTCGACCAGGTGCCGCCGCGGGGTGACGCCTGCCTTGTCGAAGTGGCCGGTCACGGGCTTGTTGACCTTGCGGGGGTCGATGGCCCCATAGGCGAGCTGGACGGCGACGTAGCCGTCCTTGTCCGCCGTGCGCACCTGCGTCACCACGTTCGGGCCCGCCTGGACCACGGTGACCGGTACCACCCGGTTGTTCTCGTCGAAGACCTGGGTCATCCCGAGCTTGGTGCCCAGGATCCCGGTGATCTGCCTCTCGGTGGTCATCTCGTTCAATGCCCTACTGAATGTTTACGTCGACGCTGGCAGGCAGGTCGATGCGCATGAGCGCGTCGACTGTCTTGGGCGTCGGGTCGAGGATGTCGATGAGCCGCTTGTGCGTGCGCATCTCGAAGTGCTCGCGCGAGTCCTTGTACTTGTGCGGCGAGCGGATGACGCAGTAGATGTTCTTCTCCGTCGGCAGTGGCACCGGCCCGACGACCCGAGCGCCCGTGCGCGTGACCGTCTCCACGATCTTGCGCGCGGAAGCGTCGATGGCCTCGTGGTCATAGGCCTTCAGCCTGATGCGGATCTTCTGTCCCGCCATGTCGTCGGTGTCCCTCTTCTTCCTGCCGCGCTCTGTTGTTAAGTCCCGGCAGCCGAACGTGGTTGCCTCGTGGCTGTAGGGCTATCACCCTGGTGGCTCCGGTCCCCGAGGTCGGGTGTGTCGCACTCCTACCCGGACCGGTCCCCGGATCACCCTTCGGCCCCGGGGGGCCTCGCATCAAGGCTCGGCATCCGCGGGTTCTCACCGCGGCAATGCCGAGCCCGACGCGCAACCCCGCAAGGATGCCACACCGAGGTGCGGCATCCCTGACCGGGGTAGTGCTACTTGCTGATCTTGGTGACCTGTCCTGCGCCGACGGTCCGGCCACCCTCGCGGATGGCGAACTGCAGGCCCTCCTCCATGGCGATCGGCTGGATCAGCTTCACGCTCATGACGGTGTTGTCGCCCGGCATGACCATCTCGGTGCCGCTGGGCAGCGTCACGACGCCGGTCACGTCAGTCGTACGGAAGTAGAACTGCGGACGGTAGTTGTTGAAGAACGGCGTGTGACGCCCGCCCTCGTCCTTGGACAGGATGTAGACCTGACCGTCGAACTCGGTGTGCGGCGTGGTGGTGCCGGGCTTCACGACGACCATGCCGCGCTCGACCTGCTCGCGCTTGGTTCCACGGAGCAGCAGCGCCGCGTTGTCGCCCGCGCGCCCCTCGTCAAGGAACTTCTTGAACATCTCGATGGAGGTCGTGGTGGTCTTGAAGGACTTCTCCCGGATGCCGACGATCTCCACCTCCTCGTTCACCTTGACGATGCCGCGCTCGATGCGGCCGGTGACCACCGTGCCGCGGCCGGAGATCGTGAAGACGTCCTCGACGGGCATGAGGAACGGCTTCTCGACATCGCGGACGGGCTCGGGGATCGACTCGTCGACGGCGTCCATGAGCGCCATCAGCTTGTCGCTCCACTCGGGGTCGCCCTCGAGCGCCTTGAGCGCCGAGACCTGGACCACGGGCAGGTCGTCGCCGGGGTAGTTCTGCGACGACAGCAGCTCGCGGACCTCGAGCTCGACGAGCTCCATGATCTCCTCGTCGTCGACCATGTCGGCCTTGTTGAGCGCGACGACGATGTAGGGCACGCCGACCTGGCGCGCGAGCAGCACGTGCTCACGCGTCTGGGGCATCGGGCCGTCGGTGGCCGCGACCACGAGGATCGCGCCGTCCATCTGCGCCGCGCCGGTGATCATGTTCTTGATGTAGTCGGCGTGACCAGGGCAGTCGACGTGCGCGTAGTGGCGCTTCTCGGTCTGGTACTCGACGTGCGCGATCGAGATGGTGATGCCGCGCTGGCGCTCTTCGGGCGCCTTGTCGATCTGGTCGAACGCCGACGCCTGGTTCAGGGTGGGGAACTTGTCGTGCAGGACCTTCGTGATGGCCGCCGTCAGCGTGGTCTTGCCGTGGTCGATATGACCAATCGTACCGATGTTGACGTGCGGCTTGGTCCGCTCGAACTTCGCCTTCGCCACTGGTGGGCTCCTTCTGGTGGTGAACTTCTCCGCCGTGCTGACGGCAGGTCTTTCCGGATGGGTGTGTTACTCGCCCGTGGCCTTGGCGATGATCTCCTTGGCCACGTTGGTCGGGACTTCAGCGTAGGAGTCGAAGGTCATCGTGTAATTGGCCCGGCCCTGGGTCCGCGACCGGAGGTCGCCGACGTAGCCGAACATCTCCGACAGCGGAACCAGCGCCTTGATGACGCGAGCACCCGCCCGCTCCTCCATGGCCTGGATCTGGCCACGGCGGGAGTTCAGGTCGCCGATCACGTCGCCCATGTAGTCCTCTGGCGTCGTGACCTCGACGGCCATCTTCGGCTCGAGCAGCACCGGACCGGCCTTGCGGGCCGCTTCCTTGAGCGCGATCGAACCCGCGATCTTGAACGCCATCTCCGACGAGTCGACCTCGTGGTAGGCACCGTCGAGCAGCGTGACCTTGATCTTGGTGAGCGGGTAGCCCGCGAGCACGCCGTACTGCATGGCATCCTGCGCGCCCGCGTCCACCGACGGGATGTACTCCCGCGGGACGCGGCCCTGGCTGACCTTGTTCACGAACTCGTACAGCGCGCCGTCGGCCGACTCGAGCGGCTCCAGCTTGATGATCACGCGGGCGAACTGGCCCGAGCCCCCCGTCTGCTTCTTGTGGGTGTACTCGTGCTTGTCGACCGTCTTCGTGATCGTCTCGCGGTAGGCCACCTGCGGCTTGCCGATGTTGGCCTCGACCTTGTAGTCGCTCTTCATCCGGTTGACGAGAACCTCGAGGTGCAGCTCGCCCATGCCGGCCAGAATGGTCTGGCCGGACTCCTGGTCCTGGTGGACCTGGAAGGTCGGGTCCTCCTCGGCCAAGCGCTGGATCGCGATGCCCAGCTTCTCCTGGTCCGCCTTGGTCCTCGGCTCCACCGCCACCTGGATGACCGGGTCCGGGAAGGTCATCGACTCCAGAACGATCGGCGCCTGCGGGTCGCAGAGCGTCTCGCCCGTGGTCGTGTCCTTGAGGCCGATCACCGCGTAGATGTGGCCGACCAGGGCCTCGTCGACCGGGTTCTCCTTGTTGGCGTGCATCTGGAAGATCTTTCCGATGCGCTCCTTGCGGTCCTTGGTCGAGTTGATGACCTGGGAACCCGCGGCGACCCGACCCGAGTACACCCGGATGTAGGTGAGCTTGCCGAAGAACGGGTGCGCGGCGATCTTGAAAGCCAGCGCGGAGAAGGGCTCGTCCTTGCTGGGCTTGCGGAACGCCGGAGTCTCACCGTCGGGCAGCGTGCCCTCGACCGGCGGCAGGTCATACGGCGACGGCAGGTAGTCGATGACCGCATCGAGCATGGGCTGGACGCCCTTGTTCTTGAACGCCGAACCGCACAGCACCGGGTAGGCCAAGCGCTGGTTGACGATCCGCCGGATGCCAGTCTTGATCTGCTCGGTGGTGAGCTCCTCGCCGCCGAGGTAGGACTCCATGAGGTCGTCGTCGGTCTCCGCGACGGCTTCGAGAAGCTTCTCCCGGAACTCGGCGACCACGTCGGCCATGTCGGCCGGGATCGCCTCGATGGTGTAGTCCTCGCCCTTCTGGACTTCACCGCGCCAGGTCAGCGCTCGCATCTCGACCAGATCGACGACTCCGATGAAGTCGTTCTCCGACCCGATGGGCAGCTGGATCGGCAGCGGCTTGGCGCCGAGTCGGTCCTGGATCGTCCGGACGGTGAAGTAGAAGTCGGCGCCGAGCTTGTCCATCTTGTTGACGAAGCAGATGCGCGGGACGTCGTACTTCGTGGCCTGCCGCCAGACCTGCTCGGACTGCGGCTCCACGCCCTCTTTGCCGTCGAAGACCGCGACGGCGCCGTCGAGCACCCGGAGGTTGCGCTCCACCTCGACGGTGAAGTCGACGTGCCCGGGGGTGTCGATGATGTTGATCTGGTGGTCTTTCCAGAAGCAGGTCGTCGCGGCGGATGTGATCGTGATGCCGCGCTTCTGCTCCTCCTCCATCCAGTCCATGGTGGCGGCGCCGTCGTGCACCTCACCGATCTTGTAGTTGATCCCGGTGTAGTACAGGATCCGCTCGGTGGTGGTGGTCTTGCCCGCATCGATGTGCGCCATGATGCCGATGTTGCGGACCCGCGTCAGGTCCGTGAGCACGTCGCGTGCCACTGCTCAGCTCTCCCTCGAATTGGCGCCCGACGGTCGGCCGGTCACCAGCGGTAGTGGGCGAAGGCCTTGTTGGACTCCGCCATCTTGTGCATGTCCTCGCGCCGCTTGACGGCGGCACCGAGGCCGTTGCTCGCGTCGAGCAGCTCGTTCATGAGCCGCTCGACCATGGTCTTCTCGCGGCGCTGCCCGGCGTAGGACACCAGCCAGCGCAGGCCGAGCGTGGTCTGCCGGACGGCGCGGACCTCCACGGGCACCTGGTAGGTGGCGCCACCGACACGGCGGCTGCGCACCTCCAGTGCGGGCTTGACGTTGTCCAGCGCGCGCTTGAGCGTGACGACGGGGTCGTTGCCGGTCTTGTCGCGGGTGCCCTCGAGCGCCGCGTAGACGATGCGCTCGGCGAGGCTGCGCTTCCCGTCCTTCAGCACCTTGTTCACCAGCTGGGTGACCAGCGGCGAGCTGAACACCGGGTCCGAGACGAGCGGCCGCCTCGGTGCGGGTCCCTTGCGCGGCATTACTTCTTCCCCTCCAAGCAGCGGGCGATTCCGCAGCGGGCGTTAAGTACGTGCATCACCGGCACTTCTTCCCCTCCAAGCAGCGGGCGATTCCGTAGCGGGCGTTAAGTACGTGCATCACCGGTTAGCCCTTCTCCTTCTTCGCGCCATAACGGCTGCGCGCCTGCTTGCGGTTCTTGACGCCCTGGGTGTCCAGCGAGCCCCGGACGATCTTGTAGCGCACGCCGGGGAGGTCCTTCACGCGGCCGCCACGAACCAGGACGATCGAGTGCTCCTGGAGGTTGTGGCCCTCACCGGGAATGTAGGCCGTGATCTCCATCTGGCTGGAGAGCTTGACGCGGGCGACCTTGCGCAGCGCGGAGTTCGGCTTCTTCGGCGTGGTCGTGTACACACGGGTGCACACCCCGCGACGCTGAGGGCTTCCCTTGAGCGCGGCCGTCTTCGTCTTTGTGGCCTTGTCCTGACGGCCCTTGCGGACCAGCTGCTGGATCGTGGGCATGAACCGTCTACTTCTTCCCGTCGGCGTGCTGCGTTTCTTCGGTGCTGCGTTATATCGGTGCTGCTCTGCGCGTCGTGCTGTTCTGCCTGTGTGCTGACGGCCGGGGGGCCGCCCACACCCGAGGTCGGGCGTGTCGCACTCCATCGGCCTTACGCGGAGATCGAGGACCTCGCGGGAGCCCATGGGGCCCGCGGACCCGACATGCCGCCGTAGCGGGCGCCGTCGGGCACGCAGATCGGCCCGACCGCAGTCGAGCGCAAGACACAAGACTACCCGGCCCGCCGGATGAGGGTCAAAACGGGTCCGTGTCGGCGCTTGTCGGTGAAGGCAGGGTGCCCCACGCTTCGTCCGATGGCAAGAGGGCACGCCCGCTCACCGCCCGGGCGGCCCCGTTCGTCGCGCGCTGGGTGATCGTCTACCCACGGCGGCGAGACCTCAGGCCCGCGCGCAGTCCCGCAGGCCGATCAGTTTCGGGCCGATCGGTTACGGTCTGGTGTGCATCTCCCCTCCGTCGCCAACCGGGTCGTGACCCGGTTCGGCATCGCACCCCTCCTCGATCCCCGGCTTCCGCGCGCCGTGCGGCGCCGTCTGCTCGACGCCACCGGCTATGCGGTCCCACTGCCCCGCGGCACGCGCACGGCGAGTGGCGTGCTCGGCGGAGTGCCCACCTTGGTCGTGTCCGCCGTGGCCGAACCCGACGCGCACCGGGTGCTCTACTTGCACGGCGGTGGTTACGAGATCGGCTCGCCGAGCTCGCACCGCGGGATCGCGGCCCACTTGAGCAAGAGCGCAGGCGCGCCGGTCTTCGTCCCGGCCTACCGCCTCGCCCCCGAGCACCCCTATCCGGCAGGCCTGGACGACGCGCTGACCGCTTTCCGCGCCCTGCGCACCGCCGGACACCAAGCACAACACATCGCGGTGGCCGGAGATTCCGCAGGCGGTGGACTGGCGATGGCGCTGCTGCTGCGGCTGCGAGAGGCGGGCGAGGACCTTCCCGGCTCGGTCGGGCTGATCTCCCCGTGGCTCGACCTCACCTGCTCGGCGCCTGCCGTCATGGGCAACGCCGCCTCGGACCTGCTGCTGGACGCGCGGTGGCTACCGATCGCGGCCAACGGCTACGGCGGGCCCGTCGACGCCCCCGACCTGCGTCCGCTCGAGGCGGACCTCACGGGTCTGCCGCCGCTGCACGTGATCGCAGGCGGCGCCGAGGTCTTGGTGGACGACGCGGACCGCATCGTCGAGCGCGCACGGGCGGCCGGGGTCGCGGTGACCTACGTCCGCGCGGAGGGCCTCTGGCACGACTTCCCGATACTGGCCGGGCTGATGGCGGAGGCCGACGCCGCCATCGAGGCGCTCGGCGCGGCGCTGCGCGCCGACTGCACCCGCTCCCCCGCGCCCGCCCAGCCCCACGAGGCGGGCAACACCTGACGCATGACGGGACGATCGGAGCTAGTGCGGTGGCCACAAACGTTGCCGGGGTGATCGCGTGTCCAGACGGCGCCTCGCAAGGCGCCGCCCGAAGCTCATACCGGGCGTCTTCGCGAGGGCGGCAACGCCGCGAGGCGTCGTCTGGGCGCGCGAGGACCCGGTGAACGTTTGTGGCCACCGCACTAGGCCGACGGTGATCGCGGTGAAGGTGACGCGCGCGCCGTCGTGCGGGCCAGCGCCACCCTTCGCCGAGGGAGCCTGCTGGTAGACGCGAGGAGCAGGAGCGGCCCAACCACGGCCGCGAGCCACACCTGGGTCCGGCTCCGCCGGGAGGATCGTGACACGGGCAGACCCCGGCACACCCCACCTGCCCGCCACTCCACACACCACTGGGCCACCTCGCAGAGGGTGGTGTTCCTCGCAGGCGGCCGAGCGCAATGCCGCTTCCCTGAGGTAGGACGTCCGGCAGGGTGTCCCGGCGCAGTGCGCACCGTGAGCGGGCCACGCACGAGCCTCGCGCTCGATCCGGTCGCAAGTGTGATTGCCGCATGTGGTGCCAAGAGTGCGGCGGTGCGCCGCCGACACCACTCTCGACGATCATGGCCCGGCTGTGCGGCCTCCCGGTGGACGGTGATCGCCAAGATTGTGACATGACGGCCATATATGGCCCTCATGTCCCATAACCGGCGATCAACGCTCGGCAGCCGTACCACGGCCCGGGTCAGGCGTGCGTCCGGTCGCCGCCGGGTCCGCAGTCACGCCGCCTGCCACGCGAAGTCGCGCGGGCTCGCGACCGGGGCGCGGACATGCCGAACGGGGCCGGTCACCGCCACGGGAGAGCGGTGGCCGGCCCCGTTCGGGCCAGGCTTTCGGCACCGGCCCGCCGCCGTCGCGGCGGGCCGACGCGGCTACCGGCTAGCGGTAGTCGCGGCCGAAGTCGTAGTCGTCGAGCGGCACGGCGGCGCCGGTACCCGTGCCGAACACGTCGGGGCTGTAGTAGCCATCGTCGTAGCTCGGCAGGGCGTAGGCGGCCGCGCGGGCCTCCTCGGTCGGCTGGACCTGGATGTTGCGGTACCGGCCGATGCCGGTGCCCGCCGGGATCAGCTTACCGATGATCACGTTCTCCTTCAGCCCGACGAGCTTGTCGCGCTTTCCGTTGATCGCGGCATCGGTGAGGATCCGGGTGGTCTCCTGGAACGAGGCCGCGGACAGCCACGACTCCGTGGCGAGGCTGGCCTTCGTGATCCCCATGAGCACCGGACGACCGGAGGCGGGCTCGCCGCCCTCGGCCACGACCCGGCGGTTCTGGGTCTCGAAGTCGGCCCGCTCGGCGAGTGCGCCGGGCAGGAACTCCGTGGAGCCCGAGTCGATGATCGTGACCCGGCGCAGCATCTGCCGGATGATCACCTCGATGTGCTTGTCGTGGATGTCCACGCTCTGCGTGCGGTACACCTTCTGCACCTCACGCACCAGGTGCAGCTGCACCTCGCGCGGACCCATGACGCGCAGCACCTCGTGCGGGTCGGCCGTGCCCTCCAGGAGCAGCTGGCCCACATGCACGTGGTCGCCGTCGGCCAATGCCCGCTCGGTGCCGTCGACCACGGTGGTGGCCAGCCACTGCCGCTTCGACAACTTCTCGTAGACGATCTCCTCGCCGCCGTCGTCCGGCGTCAGGGTGATCTTCCAGAAGCGGTCGCCGTCCTCGATGGCGATGCGGCCGTCGACGTCGGCGATCGGCGCCTTGCCCTTGGGGACACGGGCCTCGAACAGCTCGGTGACACGCGGCAGACCGGTGGTGATGTCGTCACCGGCCACACCGCCGACGTGGAACGTGCGCATCGTCAGCTGTGTGCCGGGCTCGCCGATGGACTGCGCCGCGACGATGCCGACCGCTTCGCCGACGTCCACCAGCTTGCCGGTGGCCATCGAGCGGCCGTAGCAGTAGCCGCAGATGCCCGTGGCCGACGTGCAGGTGAGCGCGCTGCGCACCTTGATCGTCTTGACGCCCGCCTCCACCAGCGCGTCGAGCGCAGGGTCGCCGAGATCCTCACCGCGCTGGACGACGAACTCGCCGTCCGGCCCGACGACGTCCTCAGCCGACGTCCGCGCGTAGACGCTCGTGCGGATGTAGCGGTGCGGGATGCGGCGGCCGTCGGCCGTCTCCTCCGTGACCGGCATCGTGATCGAGCGCTCGGTGCCGCAGTCGACCTCGCGGACGATGACGTCCTGCGACACGTCCACCAGACGCCGGGTGAGGTAACCCGAGTCGGCCGTGCGCAGCGCCGTGTCCGCCAGGCCCTTGCGGGTGCCGTGCGTGGAGATGAAGTACTCCAGCACCGAGAGGCCCTCGCGGAAGTTGGACTTGATCGGGCGCGGGATGTACTCGCCCTTCGGGTTCGCGACCAGGCCCTTCATGCCCGCCAGCTGCCGGACCTGGGCCATGTTGCCCGCGGCGCCGGACTGCACGATGGTCGGGATGGGGTTGTCCGGCGGGAAGTTGGCCTCCATCGCCTTCGCAACCTCTTCCGAGGCCTGCGTCCAGATCTTGACGAGCTCGTCGTTGCGCTCCTGGTGCGACAGCGCGCCGCGCAGGTAGCGCTTGTTGATCTGCTCGGCCCTGACCTCGTAGCCGTCGAGGATCTGCTGCTTGTTCGGCGGCACGACGACGTCGGAGACGGCCATCGTGACCCCGGACCGCGTGGCCCAGTAGAAGCCCGCGTCCTTCAGCCGGTCGAGGCACTGCGCGACCTCGGTCATCGAGTACCGCTCGGCCAGATCGTTGATGATCGCGGCCTGGCGCTTCTTGGGCAGAAGCTCGTTGACGAACGGGTAGTCCACGGGCAGGAGCTCGTTGAACAGCACGCGCCCCAGCGTGGTCTCGGCAAGCCACTGCTCCCCGGCCGACCAACCCTTGGCAGCCAGCGTCGGGTAGACCGAAGCGGGCGGCACGACGTCGGTGAGCCGGATCTTGATCGGCGCTTGCAGGTGCAGCACCTTCCGGTCGTACGCCATGATCGCCTCGGCGACCGAGGAGTAGACGCCACCCTCGCCCATGGCCCCTTCGCGCAGGCGCGAGAGGTGGAACAGGCCGGTGACCATGTCCAGGCGCGGCATGGCCAGCGGGCGGCCCGACGCGGGCGAGAGGATGTTGTTGCTCGACAGCATCAGCACCCGTGCCTCGGACTGCGCCTCGGCCGACAGCGGCAGGTGCACCGCCATCTGGTCGCCGTCGAAGTCGGCGTTGAACGCCTCGCACACGAGCGGGTGCAGCTGGATGGCCTTGCCTTCCACCAGCTGCGGCTCGAAGGCCTGGATGCCAAGACGGTGCAGGGTCGGTGCGCGGTTGAGCAGCACCGGGTGCTCGGAGATGACCTCTTCGAGCACGTCCCACACCTGCGAGCGGCCCCGCTCGACCATGCGCTTCGCGGACTTGATGTTCTGCGCGTGGTTGAGGTCGACCAGCCGCTTCATCACGAACGGCTTGAACAGCTCCAGCGCCATCTGCTTGGGCAGGCCGCACTGGTGCAGCTTGAGCTGCGGGCCGACCACGATGACCGAACGGCCCGAGTAGTCGACGCGCTTGCCGAGCAGGTTCTGGCGGAACCGGCCCTGCTTGCCCTTGAGCAGGTCAGACAGCGACTTGAGCGGACGGTTGCCCGGCCCGGTGACCGGGCGGCCGCGGCGGCCGTTGTCGAACAGAGCGTCGACGGCCTCCTGCAGCATCCGCTTCTCGTTGTTGACGATGATCTCGGGCGCGCCGAGGTCGATCAGCCGCTTGAGACGATTGTTGCGGTTGATCACGCGGCGGTAGAGGTCGTTCAGGTCGGACGTGGCGAAGCGGCCACCGTCGAGCTGCACCATGGGGCGCAGGTCCGGCGGGATGACCGGGACGCAGTCCAGCACCATGCCCATCGGCGAGTTGCCGGTGGTCTGGAACGCCGCGACGACCTTGAGCCGCTTCAGCGCGCGCAGCTTCTTCTGACCCTTGCCGCTGCGGATGATCTCGCGGAGGTTCTCCGCCTCGGCCGGGATGTCGAAGTTCTGCAGCAGGGTCTGGATCGCCTCGGCGCCCATCGCACCGGTGAAGTAGTCGCCGTAGCGGTCGTACAGCTCCCGGTAGATCGACTCGTCGGCGATCAGCTGCTGGACGTCGAGCTTGATGAAGGTGGTCCAGATCTCGTCGAGCCGGTCCAGCTCGCGCTGGGCCCGGTCGCGGAGCTGGCGCATCTCACGCTCGCCACCCTCCTTGACCTTGCGGCGGACGTCGCTCTTCGCGCCCTCGGTCTCCAGCTCGGCCACGTCGGCCTCGAGCTTCTGGGCGCGCGCCTCGACGTCGGTGTCGCGCCGCTGCTCGACGCGCTTGCGCTCCACGCCCATCTCGTTCTCGAGCGTGGTGAGGTCCTCGTGGCGCTGGTCCTTGTTGACCGACGTGATCACGTACGCCGCGAAGTAGATGATCTTCTCGAGGTCCTTGGGAGCCAGGTCGAGCAAGTAGCCCAGCCTGCTCGGGACACCCTTGAAGTACCAGATGTGGGTGACGGGTGCGGCCAGCTCGATGTGGCCCATCCGCTCGCGCCGCACCTTGGCGCGGGTGACCTCCACGCCACAGCGCTCACAGATGATGCCCTTGAACCGGACGCGCTTGTACTTGCCGCAGTAGCACTCCCAGTCGCGGGTGGGGCCGAAGATCTTCTCGCAGAAGAGCCCGTCCTTCTCCGGCTTGAGGGTGCGGTAGTTGATGGTCTCCGGCTTCTTCACCTCGCCGTGTGACCACTGCCGGATGTCCTCCGCCGTGGCCAGGCCGATGCGCAGTTCGTCGAAGAAGTTGACGTCGAGCACTATGTGTCCTCAGTTCCTTCGTAACTCGGCTCGGGCGGGGATCAGTTGACGAGATCGTCGACGGTCATCGAGTCCGATCCGGGGCGGCTGGACAGGTTGATGCCCAGGTTCGCCGCGGCTCGTTCGAGGTCCTCGTCGTCGGTATCGCGCATCTCGATCGCCGCGCCGTCGCTGGAGAGCACCTCGACGTTCAGGCAGAGCGACTGGAGCTCCTTCAACAACACCTTGAAGGACTCCGGGATGCCCGGCTCGGGGATGTTCTCGCCCTTGACGATCGCCTCGTAGACCTTCACGCGGCCTACGACGTCGTCGGACTTGATCGTCAGCAGCTCCTGCAGCGTGTATGCCGCGCCGTAGGCCTGCATGGCCCAGCACTCCATCTCGCCGAACCGCTGGCCACCGAACTGGGCCTTACCGCCCAGCGGCTGCTGCGTGATCATCGAGTAGGGGCCGGTGGACCGGGCGTGGATCTTGTCGTCCACCAGGTGGAGCAGCTTCAGGATGTACATGTAGCCGACGGCCACCGGGAACGGGTAGGGCTCCCCCGACCGACCGTCGAACAGCTGCGCCTTGCCGTCGGACCCGACCATCCGCTCGCCGTCGCGGTTGGGCAGCGTCGAGCCCAGCAGCCCGGTGATCTCGTTCTCCTTGGCGCCGTCGAAGACCGGCGTGGCCGTCTTCGTGCCTGCGGGAACGGAGTAGAGCTCGTCGGGCAGCTTGGTCGCCCAGTCGGGCTTGCCCTTGATCTCCCACCCGGTCTTGGCGATCCACCCGAGGTGGGTCTCCAGAACCTGACCGATGTTCATCCGTCGCGGCACACCGTGCGTGTTCAGGATGATGTCGATCGGGGTGCCGTCGGGCAGGAACGGCATGTCCTCCGCGGGGAGGATCTTGCCGATGACGCCCTTGTTGCCGTGGCGGCCCGCGAGCTTGTCGCCGTCCTGGATCTTGCGCTTCTGGGCGACGTAGACGCGCACCAGCTCGTTGACGCCCGGCGCCAGCTCGTCCTCGTCGTCGCGGGAGAACACCCGGATGCCGATGACCTTGCCGTTCTCGCCGTGCGGCACCTTCAGCGACGTGTCGCGCACCTCGCGCGCCTTCTCGCCGAAGATCGCGCGCAGCAGGCGCTCCTCGGGGGTCAGCTCGGTTTCGCCCTTCGGCGTGACCTTGCCGACGAGGATGTCGCCCGGCTGCACCTCGGCACCGATGCGGATGATGCCGCGCTCGTCGAGGTCGGCGAGCACCTCCTCGGAGACGTTCGGGATGTCCCGGGTGATCTCCTCGGCGCCCAGCTTGGTGTCGCGGGCGTCGATCTCGTGCTCCTCGATGTGGATCGACGTGAGCACGTCGTCCTGCACCAGGCGCTGCGAGAGGATGATCGCGTCCTCGTAGTTGTGGCCCTCCCACGGCATGATCGCCACGAGCAGGTTCTTGCCGAGCGCCATCTCGCCGTTCTCGGTGCACGGACCGTCGGCCAGCACCTGGCCCACCTCGACCCGGGCGCCCTCGTCGACGATGGGCTTCTGGTTGGTGCAGGTGCCCTGGTTGCTGCGGCGGAACTTGTGCAGCCGATAGGTCTGGCGGCTGCCGTCGTCGGCCATGACCGTGATGAAGTCGGCGCACAGCTCCTCGATGATGCCCGCCTTCTCGGCCACGACCACGTCGCCCGCGTCGACCGCGGCCCGCAGCTCCATCCCGGTGCCGACCAGCGGCGAGTCCGAGCGGAGCAGCGGAACCGACTGGCGCTGCATGTTCGCGCCCATCAGGGCGCGGTTGGCGTCGTCGTGCTCGAGGAACGGGATCATCGCGGTGGCGACCGACACCATCTGGCGCGGCGAGACGTCGATGTAGTCGACGCCCGTCGGCGGGATGTAGTCGACCTCGCCGCCCTTGCGCCGGACGAGGACGCGGTCCTCCTGGAACGAACCGTCCTCGTTGAGCGGGGCGTTGGCCTGCGCCACGACGAAGCGGTCCTCCTCGTCAGCCGTCAGGTAGTCGATCTTCTCGGTGACGACGCCGTCGACGACGCGCCGGTAGGGCGTCTCGATGAAGCCGAACGGGTTGACCCGCGCGAAGCTCGACAGCGAACCGATCAGGCCGATGTTCGGCCCTTCCGGTGTCTCGATCGGGCACATGCGGCCGTAGTGGCTGTGGTGGACGTCGCGGACCTCCATGCCCGCGCGTTCACGCGAGAGGCCGCCGGGACCCAGCGCCGACAGGCGGCGCTTGTGGGTGAGCCCGGCCAGCGGGTTGGTCTGGTCCATGAACTGCGACAGCTGCGACGTTCCGAAGAACTCCTTGATCGCCGCCACGACGGGGCGGATGTTGATCAGGGTCTGCGGCGTGATCGCCTCGACGTCCTGGGTGGTCATCCGCTCGCGGACGACCCGCTCCATGCGCGAGAGGCCGACGCGGATCTGGTTCTGGATCAGCTCGCCGACCGTGCGCAGGCGCCGGTTGCCGAAGTGGTCGATGTCGTCGGTCTCGACCGGGATCGTGACCGCGCTCTCGCCCTCGCCCACCGTCATCGAGGTGTCACCGGCGTGCAGCCGGACGAGGTACTCGATGGTGGTGGCGATGTCGTCCTCGGTGAGCGTGCCCACCGAGGGGTCGATGCCGACGCCGAGCTTCTTGTTGGCCTTGTAGCGGCCGACCTTGGCCAGGTCGTAGCGCTTGTCCTTGAAGAACAGGTTCTCCAGCAGGGCCTGCGCGCTCTCCTTGGTGGGGGGCTCGCCGGGGCGCAGCTTGCGGTAGATGTCGAGCAGCGCCTCGTCCTGGCCAGCGGTGTGGTCCTTCTCAAGCGTGGCGAGCATCGTCTCGGAGAAGCCGAAGCGCGCCGAGATCTGCTCTGCCGACCAGCCCAGTGCCTTCAGCAGCACCGTGACCGGCTGGCGCCGCTTGCGGTCGATGCGGACGCCGACCGTGTCGCGCTTGTCGACGTCGAACTCCAGCCACGCCCCGCGGGACGGGATGATCTTGACGGAGAAGACGTCCTTGTCGGTGGACTTGTCGATAGCGGTGTCGAAGTAGACGCCCGGCGAGCGGACGAGCTGCGACACGACCACGCGCTCAGTGCCGTTGATGATGAAGGTGCCCTTGCGGGTCATCACGGGGAAGTCGCCCATGAAGACCGTCTGGCTCTTGATCTCACCGGTGGTGTTGTTGGTGAACTCCGCTGTGACGAACAGCGGAGCTGCGTAGGTCATGTCCTTGTCCTTGCACTCCTCCTCGGAGGCCTTCACCTCGTCGAACCGGGGGTCGGAGAAGGAGAGGGACATGGATCCGGAGAAGTCCTCGATGGGGGAAATCTCGGCGAGGATGTCCTCCAGGCCGCCCATCGGGTTCTCGTCTCCGGCCTCGATCCGCCGCTGGAACCACGCCTCGTCACCCACCAGCCACTCGAACGACTGGGTCTGCAGGTCGAGCAGATCGGGCACCCGGAGCGGTTCGCGGATCTTCGCGAAGGAGACGCGAGTTGGCGCCCCAGGGAGATTCAGGTGGTCGGAGGTGGTCGCGAGGGTCTTGGTGGCGTGCGGCGATGCCAAGATGCGTCCTTCCGGAACTGCGCTCTCATCTGGCGAGCGTCGGGGGACTCGCGATATCGTCTGCCCACGCGGCCCCGGGCGGGAGGTCCGGAGCGGGCGGGCGAACGCACGAGGCCTTGCCGGTGCACGCCGTCTGTTGTCAGGGCACGGCCATCAGCCCAGCAGCCGAACGCGATCGGGAAGAGATCTCGACGGTGAGACCCGACTGAGCGCGCGCGAGGCTGGATGAAGGCAGCGCAAAGAGGCAGTCTAGCTGCAAAAGCAGCGGCTGTCGAGACGAGTCACCAAGGCAACCATCGAGACCTAAGAGTGACCTGCCAGGCGCACCGAGTCAAGGCCCTACGCGTCGGTAAGTGGTCCTCTTTGCGAGACGACCGGCGAGCACAGGGCGTGACGACGACCGCCCGCCTGCTTCACGTCTTCCTTACCCCGCTGCGGCGACCGTCCGACCCGCCGCAAGGGGGCTGAAGTGGTGATCAGTGTCCGTCGGGACATTTCGGTGGGCGGTCCGCCGAGTGATTTTTCCCTGCGCCGCCGCACGCTGCGTAGCGGCCGCTAGTGCGGTGTCCAGGAACGTTGCCGGGTGATCGCGGGATCCAGGCGGCGCCTCGCAAGGCGCCGCCCGAAGCTCATACCGGGCGTCTTCGCGAGGGCGGCAACGCCGCGAGGCGTCGTCTGGGCCCGCGAGGACCCGGTGAACGTTTCTGGACACCGCACTAGCCGCCCGCAACAGCAGCAGGGTGACACCTCCTGCCTTGCGTCGGAGCGGTGTCACCCTGCTGCAATACGATCAGGAGCGGCGATCAGGTCAGGCTGACCTTGGCGCCCGCGTCCTCCAGCTTCTTCTGTGCGGCCTCGGCGGCGTCCTTGGCGACGCCCTCGAGGATCGGCTTGGGGGCCGCCTCCACGAGGTCCTTGGCCTCCTTCAGACCCAGGCCGGACACGAGCTCGCGCACGACCTTGATGACCTGGATCTTCTTCTCGCCCGCGGCCTCGAGGACGACGTTGAACTCGTCCTTCTCCTCCTCGACGGGGGCGGCAGCGGCGGCTGCGCCGGGCGCTGCGGCGATCGCGACGGGCGCGGCGGCGGTGACGTCGAAGGTCTCTTCGAACTTCTTCACGAACTCCGAGAGCTCGATCAGGGTGAGGTCTTTGAAGGCCTCGAGCAGCTCGTCGGTGCTGAGCTTCGCCATGGTGGCGCTTCCTCTCAAAACGATGGTGACGGTGGTGGTCAGGAGTCGGTGGGCTCGGCCGTGGCGTCGGCCGCCGCGGTGGGTTCGGCGGTGGCGTCGGGCTCGGGGGCGGTGTCGGGCTCGGCGGCGGTGTCGGGCTCGGCGGTGGTGTCGGGCTCGACAGTGGTGTCGGGCTCGGCGGTGGCGTCGGCCGTGGTCGGGCCCTCCTGCTCCGCGCGCTTGTCGGCGAGCGCCTGTACCAGCCGGGCGACCTGCGACGCCGGGGCGGCGAACAGGCCCGCGGCCTTGGCGAGGTTGGCCTTCATCGCGCCGGCCAGCTTGGCCAGCAGTACCTCGCGCGACTCGAGGTCGGCGAGTTGGTTGACCTCGATGACGGTCAGCGGGCGACCGTCCATGAAGCCACCCTTGATCACCAGGCCCTGGTTGGTCCTGGCGAAGTCGCGAATCGCCTTCGCGGCGTCCACCGGCTCGCCGGTGATGAACGCGATTGCCGTCGGCCCGATGAGCATCTGCTCGAGCCCTTCGAGACCCGCGTCCTCCGCGGCCCGCTTGACCAGCGTGTTCTTGGCGACACGATAAGTCGTGTTCTCGCCGAGTGAACTACGCAGAGTCGTCAGCTGCGACATCGTGAGCCCGCGGTACTCGGTGACCACCGAGGCGGACGCGCCCCGGAACTTCTCGGCGATCTCAGCGACCGCCGTGACCTTGTCGGGTCGTACCATCGGTGTGCCTCCTCTCGGGGTGTCGGTTTGGTGGTGCGTGCCCACCGACCGAGGAACCCCGGACACACGAACGCCCCGGCGCAGGAGCGCACGGGGTGTGGACGGGCGCGCAGCGGCGCCCGGTCGAACCTCGTCCTCCTACGCGGGCCGCCCGCCTATGCGGGACCTTGGTGCGCCCCCGATTGCTCCGGGGACGCAGACCTGCGGTCTTCGGTGGAACCGCTGTCCAGAGTACGCCAGGGCGCAGGCGGCGGCGCGGGCGGGCAGGGCGTGTGGCGAGTCGCTCCGAACGGGGGTGATTCGCTGTCAGCGGACATTCCGCGCGCGGCGAAACCGGGTCCGCGACGGCGCGCCCGCTCCTACGGTCAGGCCATGCCGAACACTTCCGTCACCACCCTCGACGACGCCGTCTTCGACCGCCTGCTGCGCGAACGGATCATCGTTCTCGGCCAGGAGGTCGACGACGCGGCCGCCAACCGGATCATCGCCCAGCTCCTCTTGCTGGCCGCGGAGGACCCGGCAGCCGACATCACGCTCTACATCAACTCACCCGGCGGCTCGGTGTCGGCCGGGCTGGCGATCTACGACACGATGACGGCGATCGCGCCCGACGTGGCGACGGTAGCCACCGGGCTGGCCGCGTCGATGGGCCAGTTCCTGCTCACCGGGGGCGCGCCGGGCAAGCGCGGCGCACTGGCGCATGCGGAGATCATGATGCACCAGCCCTCCGGCGGGGTCGGCGGCGTGCAGAGCGACATCCGGATCCGCGCGGACATGCTCACCCGGCTCAAGCGGCAGATCCTCCAGATCACCGCGGAGCACACCGGCCAGTCGCTGGAGCGGGTGGCGGCCGACGCCGAGCGCGACCGCTGGTTCACCCCGCAGGAGGCGGTCGAGTACGGCCTCGTCGACCGGGTGCTGCACCGCGCCTGAGGGGCCGGGGAGTTGCAGCAGGGTGGCACCCCTGCGACCCAGTCGGAGCGGTGTCACCCTGCTGCGATGTCGAGTGCGCGCTGCGATGCCGCAGCGCGCTGGGGCGGGGCGCGCTGGGCGATCCAGCTCACCCCTGAGCGGTCAGGACCGACCGTATGCTCCGGGCGTCGAGCACGGAGGTGTCGGGTGGGACCGCTGCACGGGCTGAAGGTCGTCGAGCTGGCCGGGATCGGGCCCGGGCCGCACGCCGCCATGATCCTCGCCGACCTCGGGGCCGAGGTCGTGCGCATCGACCGGCCGGGCGGGCTCCGCATCGGCGACCCCAGGCTGCCCGATCCGACGCTGCGCGGCCGACGGCGGGTGGCGGCCGACCTGAAGGCCCCGGAGGGACGCGAGACCGTCCTGCGGCTGGTGGAGCGGGCCGACGTCCTGCTGGAGGGCTATCGGCCGGGGGTCACCGAGCGGCTGGGGGTCGGCCCGGTCGAGTGCCACAACCGCAACCCACGGCTGATCTACGCCCGCGTGACCGGATGGGGCCAGGACGGCCCGATGGCCCAGCGCGCGGGCCACGACATCAACTACATCTCCCTCACCGGTGCCCTGCACGCCATCGGCAGGGCCGGTGAGCGGCCCGTGCCGCCGTTGAACCTGGTGGGCGACTTCGGCGGCGGCTCGATGCTGCTCGTCATCGGCGTGTTGGGGGCGCTGTGGGAAGCCCAGCGCTCTGGGCGGGGCCAGGTCATCGACGCGGCCATGATCGACGGCGTCAGCGTGCTGTCACAGATGCTCTGGGGCTTCCTCGGGCACAAGATCTGGGTCGACGAGCCGGAGTCCAACCTGCTCGACGGCGCGGCGCCGTTCTACGACACTTACACGTGCGCCGACGGGAAACACGTGGCGGTCGGCGCGCTCGAGCCGTTGTTCTACGCCGCGCTGCTGACGGGACTGGGCCTCGCCGATGCCGACGACCTGCCCGACCAGGACGATCGCGAGCGGTGGCCGGAGCTGCGCGCCCGGTTCGTGGCGGCGTTCACCACCCGTACGCGCGACGAGTGGGCCGCGGTCTTCGCCGACGTCGACGCCTGCGTCACGCCGGTGCTGGCGTTCGGCGAGGTGGCCGCGCATCCGCACGTGGCGGCGCGCGACACGCTCGTCGAGCGGGACGGCATCACCCAGGCCGCCCCTGCCCCCCGGTTCAGCCGCACGCCAGCGGAGACCCCCGCAGCCGCTCGCGCCCCGGAGCCGCTCGACGCCGTCCTCGCCGACTGGTCCCGGTAGACAGGTCAGCGTTAAGGGAGAGCGCCCGGCATTTGACGGTGGCTCCGCATGATCGGCGAAAGTGGTGCCACAGAGGCCCTGGTGCACCTCTGGCACCACTGACGGCGATCACCAGCTCAACCGGCGGCAGCTGGCCCACGTCCGCATCGCTGCAGGGTGACCAGCCCACTGCACATCCCGCAAAGGAACCCCGCACGCAGGGTGCGACGCCACGCTGCGCGTGCGCAGTCGGCATTCGTGGGGGTGCGGCGTCAGGGCTGCGGCCGGTGTTGCCTGCGCCTGAGGTGAACCTGGTGGGGGTCTCGCTCGCGCTGTAGCCCCCTGGTGTTCATCTCAGCGGTTGTGCCCGAGACGGGCGGGCTTTCAGGGCAGAAAATCGGACATCAGCACCACCAGCCTCACGGGCACCTTATTTCCGGTCAGTCCTCATGTCCTTGCGAGGACGCCGCGCGGGCGTGAAAATAGGCGCCGGGCGGGTCTGTGCGGACCGGCAAGTGTGGTGTGCCCGCCGGATCGCCTATTTTCCGGTCAGGCGCGGGCCTGGTGCCGCCCCGCACCTCACGGCTCGCTGAGGAGCAGTGCGGCGCGGCGCGGCCTGTCTGACGGAAAACCGGGGTCAGACCTCTTCGACGAGGAGGTTGCGCGTGCGGTTGGGGTCGACCGGGATGCCCGGGCCCGTGGTCGTCGCCATGGTGATCTTCTTGACGTAGCGGCCCTTGGCCGCGGCAGGCTTGGCGCGCAGGATCTCGTCGAGCGCGGCGCCGTAGTTCTCCACGAGCTTCGTGGTGTCGAACGAGGCCTTGCCGATGACGATGTGCAGGTTGGCCTGCTTGTCGACCTTAAAGTTGATCTTGCCGCCCTTGATTTCGGTGATGGCCTTCGTGACGTCCGGCGTGACCGTGCCCGTCTTGGGGTTCGGCATCAGGCCGCGCGGGCCCAGGATGCGGGCGATACGCCCGACCTTGGCCATCTGGTCCGGGGTGGCGACCGCGGCGTCGAAGTCGAGCCAGCCGCCCTGGATCCGCTCGATGAGGTCCTCCGCGCCGACGACATCGGCGCCTGCCGCCTCGGCCTCGACGGCCTTGTCGCCGGTGGCGAACACGATCACCCTGGCGGTCTTGCCGGTGCCGTGCGGCAGGTTGACGGTGCCGCGGACCATCTGGTCGGCCTTGCGCGGGTCGACGCCCAGCCGGAGCGCGACCTCGACAGTGGCGTCCATCTTCTTGCTGGCGGTGGCCTTCGCGAGGTTAGCGGCCTCGAGCGGGCTGTAGAGGCGGTCGCGGTCGATCTGCTCGGCCGCGGCGCGGTAGACCTTGCTGCGCTGTGTCATGTGCTGGTGTCTCTCTCCTCAGTGGTACGAGCGCATGCTCTCCCACGCGTGCTGTGGGCCCGGTCAGCCCTTGATGGTGATGCCCATCGACCGGGCGGTGCCTGCGATGATCTTCGCGGCGGCGTCGACGTCATGGGTGTTGAGGTCGCGCATCTTGGTCTGCGCGATTTGCCTGACCTGGTCCATCGTAATCGATGCGACCTTGGTCTTGTGCGGCTCGCCGCTGCCCTTCTCGACACCGGCCGCCTTGAGCAGCAGGCGGGCGGCGGGCGGGGTCTTGAGCTCGAAGGTGAACGATCGATCCTCGAACACGGAGATCTCGACCGGCACGACGTCGCCGCGCTGCGACTCGGTGGCCGCGTTGTAGGCCTTGCAGAACTCCATGATGTTGACGCCGTGCTGGCCGAGCGCGGGGCCGACGGGCGGCGCGGGTGTGGCCAAACCCGCCTTGATCTGGAGCTTGATGATCGCGGAGAGCTTCCGCTTCTTGGGGGGCATCTCGTCGTTCCTTCTAGATCTTGGAAACCTGGCTGAACGCCAGCTCGACAGGGGTCTCGCGGCCGAAGATGGACACCAGCACCTTGATCTTCTGGGCGTCCACGTTGACTTCGTTGATCGTGGCCGGAAGCGTCGCGAACGGACCGTCCATGACGGTGACCGACTCGCCGACCTCGAAGTCGACCTCGACCGACGCCTTGCCCGGACCGGTGGCGACATCGGACTTCCCGCTCGCGACGGCCTGCTTGGGCTCGACGCGCGGCAGCAGGAACTTGATGACCTCGTCGTGCGTCAGCGGGGACGGCTTGGACGTGGCTCCGACGAACCCGGTGACGCCCGGGGTGTTGCGGACCGCGCCCCACGACTGGTCGTTGAGGTCCATCCGCACGAGGATGTAGCCGGGCAGCACCTTGCGCTGCACCTGCTTGCGCTGGCCGTTCTTGATCTCGGTGACCTCTTCGGTCGGCACCTCGACCTGGAAGATGTAATCCTCGACGTCGAGGGTCTGCACGCGGGTCTCGAGGTTGGTCTTGACCTTGTTCTCGTATCCCGCGTACGAGTGCACGACGTACCAGTCGCCGGGGGCCCTGCGCAGCGCAGCGCGCATCTCCTCGACCGGGTCGACCTCCTCCTCCTCGGCGGGGGTCTCGTCGGCCGGGCTCTCGTCGGCTTCCGCGGCGGGTGCGTCCTGCGCGACCTCGTCGGTGGCCACCTCGTCGACGTGCTCGACCTCCACGCTCTCGTCGACCTCGCCGTCGGCCTGCCCGGCGCTGTCGTCCTGGGTGCTCACCTGCGTCTCGCTTTCCATGTCGAACTTCTGCGGTGCGCGGTCACGCGCCGAACAGGGCGTTGACGCCCTGGCCGACGAGGAAGTCCAGCAGCGCCACGAGAGCGACCATGAACGACACGAAGACCAGCACGACAAGCGTGTAGGTGACCAGGTTCCGACGCGACGGCCAGATGACCTTCCGGAGCTCGGCGACGACCTCACGCAGGAAGACGACGAGCCGCTTGGGCAGCGAGACACGGGGCGGACGGGCGTCGCGCACCGCGGTGGCGCGGCCCTTGCCCACCGCCGCGCCTTCGCCGGGCGCGGGGCGCCGACCACGACGGTCGGCGGCGGTGCTCGGGCGCTCAAGCCCGTCGCCGCTCTCCTCGCGCTCCTCGGTCACGCCTGTGCCCTCCAGCTCGCCTGCGGTCCGGGCGGACCGCCACCTTCTCCTACATTCTGCGCTCTTACATCTTGCACAGTGGTACACCCTGCGCAGTGGTACATCCTGCACAGTGGCAGGGGTGACAGGACTTGAACCTGCAACCTGCGGTTTTGGAGACCGCTGCTCTGCCAGTTGAGCTACACCCCTAGACCGACTCCGGCTCAGCTGCCGGAGGGGCACACCGCAGTGGCGCTGTGCCCAGCAGAACGAGTGTACGGCACCC
Organism: uncultured Actinomycetota bacterium; assembly: GCA_963826705.1. GTDB lineage: Bacteria > Actinomycetota > Actinomycetes > Mycobacteriales > Pseudonocardiaceae > Pseudonocardia. The sequence continues at coordinate 130,199 of CAWGYF010000012.1, read as the reverse complement.
CCTCGTGGCGCTGGACACCCGACCCGCCAGCCCCACTCGTCGAGGTCGGCCACCGCGACAAGCTCACGTCATGATCGCCGAATGCGGCGGTTGCCGTGCGCCAGCACACGGAAAACGCCGGCTTCGGCGATCATCAAGGCGTGCGCCGGTCACCAACAGGCAGTACGACCTCGGCCAGCGCCCGGCCGAGCACGGTTCTGCCCTCGAACACGGCCGTGATCGCCACCGTGGCGACGCCGTCAGCGACCGCGCGGACCGTGCCGCTGATCTCCACGAGCGCGCCTTCGTCATCATCGGGAACCACGACGGGGCGGGTGAACCGCACGCCGTAGCTGCGGACGGCGGCCGGGTCACCCGCCCATTGCGTGAGGACGCGCCCGGCGAGCGCCATCGTCAGCATGCCGTGCGCGATGACCCCCGGCAGACCCACCGACGCTGCGACGCGGTCGCTCCAGTGAATCGGGTTGAAGTCCCCCGAGGCACCGGCGTAGCGGACGAGGTCGGCGCGAGTCACCCGCAGCGACAGCGTCGGCAGCTCCGTGCCCTTCTCGACCGAAGAGGGGAGTGCGCTCATGCCTGGGTCACCAACAGCGCCTTCGTGGTGGCCACCGGCCCGCCTGCGATGTCGGCGATCTCGCAGCGCAGCGTGAGCAGGTGGCTGCCCGCCCGGCTCGCGAGATCCTCGACGTGGATCGTCGTGACGAGCTCGTCGCCCCCGTGCACCGGGCGGTGCAGGGTGATCGACTGGTCGCCGTGGACCATGCGCGCGTAGTCCCACCCGAACGCGGGGTCGCGCAGGAACTCCTCGATCAGACCCATCGTGAACGTCACGCAGAACGTAGGCGGCGCGACGACGTCGGGGTGGCCTGCGGCGCGTGCCGCGACGACGTCATGGCACACGGAAGCGCCCTCGCCGATGGCGAGGGCGAACTCCCGGATCTTCTCCCGGCTGACGCGGTAGGGCGCCGACGGCGGCAGCGCCTTCCCCACGTAGGACGCGTCGGGCGCGCCCCGCGCCGACTGATCGCCGGTCAAGCTCAGCTCTGTCTTCTCGCTCCGCAAGCTGCGCTCAGCTCCATCTTCTCGCTCCGCAAGCTGCGCTCAGCGCGTCTCGCGGTGGTCGCGGTGCACGCGGCAGTTCGGGCAGAACTTCTTCAGCGAGAGCCGGTCGGGGTCGTTGCGGCGGTTCTTCTTGGTGATGTAGTTGCGGTGCTTGCAGACCTCGCATGCCAGCGTGATCTTCGGCCGGATGTCTGTGGCCTTCGCCATCGCGGCTGCCTCCTGCGTCAAATGGTTCGTCGGGCTTCGGTAGCGGCGGCCGGACTTGAACCGGCGACACAGCGATTATGAGCCGCTTGCTCTACCGACTGAGCTACGCCGCTGCGAGGTGGCCGTGAGGCGTCCCTCGTCGAGCCCCTTTACGGAATCGAACCGTAGACCTTCTCCTTACCATGGAGACGCTCTGCCGACTGAGCTAAAGGGGCGGCACGGCCGCCGAAGCGGCCCCATAAACAGTACACACCCGCAGCGGCGGCCCGGAAACGGGGAGGACCCTTACCCGGCACGCTCGGGGCGGCCCGCGGGCTCGACGTGATCGCCCGATGCCCGGGGCGGGGCCTCAGCACGAACCTTGTGGACATGGTTCTCTACAGCTCGCTGTCCGCAGCCTCCGCCGAAGCCCACCGCCACGATCTCCTCCGCGCCGCTGAGCAGTACCACACCGTCTCCGTGCTGCGGAGGGCCCGCCGCGCCATGCGGCACGTGGTCGGGCGGCCCGATCCGCCCGCAGCCGAGGCAACCCAGGAGCGAAACAGCCGCGCAAATCGTCGGTATGCCATGTCACGATGACCGGTGTGGCGCGGCTGGGTGTAGGCATCGGACTCGTAGGGCGCCGAGCGGAGATGGCTGCGCTCGGCGCGGCTCTCGCGCGCGCGGCCGACGGCAAGCCGACCGGCGTGCTGATGGCAGGCGACGCGGGGGTCGGAAAGTCGCGGCTCGTCGCCGAGACGGTCGAACGGGCGGCCGCCGGGGGGTTCGCCGTGCTCACCGGGCGCTGTATGGATTCCACGGCCGCGCTGCCGTACCTGCCGTTCACCGAGGTCGTCGGGCAGCTCGTCGCGAAAAGGCCCGAGCAGCTCGCCGCCCATCCCGAGCTGCAGCGGCTGCTTCCCGGCCGCATGTCGGACGGCGAAGCGGGCCGCGAGGATCGCGAGCTGGGTCAGCTGCGTGTCTTCGACGCCATGCTCTCGGCGCTCGATTCGCTCACCGTGGAGTCGCCGGTGCTCCTCGTCATCGAGGACCTGCACTGGGCCGACCGGTCGAGCCGCGATCTGCTGGTCTTCCTGCTCTCCCGGCTCACCGCCCAGCGGCTGGTGGTGCTGGCCACCTACCGCGCCGACGACCTGCACCGGCGGCATCCGCTGCGGCCGCTGCTTTCCGAGCTGGTCCGCCTGCCCGCCGTCGAGCGGCTGGACCTGGCACCGCTCGATGCCGCACACACCCTCGACCTCGTCCGCCTCCTCGCCGACGGCAGCCTGTCCGAGCAGCTGCTCCGACGGGCCGCCGAGCGCAGCGAGGGCAACGCGTTCTTCGCGGAAGAGCTGGTCTCGGCCTCGTCGGACGGGCTGCCGCACGGGCTGGCCGAAGTGCTGATGGCCAGGGTCGAGGCGCTCCCGGCCGCCACCCAGCTGGTGCTGCGGCTGGCCGCCGTCGCCGGACGGCGGGTGGCCCACGATCAGCTCGCGGCCGTGTCGGGGATGCCCGACGACGAACTGGAGCAGACGTTGCGCGATGCGGTCGCCCACCACGTGCTGGTCGCCGACGCGAGCAGTGCCAGCCGGGACGCCTACATGTTCCGCCATGCCCTCCTGCGCGAGGCGATCTACGGCGAGCTGCTGCCCGGCGAGCGCAGCAGACTGCACGCCCGCTACGCCACGCTGATCGCGGAGCAGGGTGAGGAGGCGGGCGACGCCGCCGAGCTCGCGCATCACGCGATGGCCGCCCACAACCTGCCGCTCGCGCTCGAGGCGTCGGTGCGGGCCGCTCAGGAGGCCGATCGCCGCGCCGCGCCCGCGGAGGTGCTGCTGCACATCGAACGTGCGCTGGAGCTGTGGGAAGCGGTGCCCGAGCCCCAGCAGGTGGCGGGGATCAGCGAGATCGCCCTCACCCGGTGGGCGGCGTGGACGGCGAGCGCCACAGGCGATCCCGACCGCGGCATCGCCCTCGCGCGCCGCGCGCTCGACCTGGCCGAACAGGCCGACGACATCATCACGACGGCCACGCTGAGCCGCCGCTACACCCAACGTCTGCTGGATCTCACGGGCCGTGAGCAGGAGGCGCTCGACGCCATCCACCGGGCCTTGGAGCTGCTCGCCGACCAGCCCCCCACGGCCGAGACCGCATGGGCCCACGCCGTCCACGCCACGGTGATGACCAGGCTCGACCGCTGGTCGGAGGCGCGGGCGAGCTCGGAGGTCGCGCTGGCGCTCGCCGCGGACCTGCCCGCCGACGATCCCCACGTGCTCGGGGCCCGCGCTGATGCGCTGGTGAGCCTGGCCGTCTGCGACGAGCGCGCGGGCGATCCCCAGCGGGCGCGGCAGCGGTGGGCCGAGGCGCAGCCGCTGGCTCGCCGGGCCGCCAACCTGGGTGTCGAGCTGCGCATGTACTACAACATCGGCATGTCGCTGCTCGACGAGGGCACGCTCGCGGAGGCCAGCGCCGCGTTCGGCGCGGGCGAGGCGCGGGCGGCCGAGACCGGCATCACGTGGAGCGGCTACGGCCTGGATCTGCGGGTCGCGCACGTCATGACCCAGTTCATGCGCGGCCATTGGAACGCGGCCGAGACCGCCGCTGAGATCGCGGGCGCGTCCGTGTCGGCCACGGTCTCCACCAGGCTCGCCGCCGCGAGCCTGCTCGTCGCCGTCGGCCGCGGCAGGCTGGAGTTCGCCGCCCGGCGGGCCACCGAGCTGCGCGATTCGCATCCGGCCGACGAGCAGGTCGTGATGCTGCTCGGACAGGCAGGGGCGGAAGCCGCGCTCTGGCAAGGCGACGGCTCCACCGCCGCCCGGCGCGTCGACGACGCACTGACCCGGCTCGACGAGCTGTTCCCCCACCAGCTCGGGGGGATCATGCTCTCGGCGCTGGGCATCGCGGCCCACGCGCAGGCCGCTGTCCCCGATCCGCCGGGCGCCGCGCGGGCGGAGGAACCAGCGGTGGCGCTCGCGGCCGCCCGCGCGCTCGCGGCGCGGGCGGAGGAGACAGCCGAGAAGGGCGCGCCGCGGGCGGGCGTCCTCGGCCCGGAGGGTCGCGCGTGGCTGCTGATGGCCCGCGCCGAGCTCACCCGCCTCACCGGGCCCGACCCCGAGGCGTGGAGCGCCGTCATCACCGCGTTCGGCTTCGAGACCGGTGGGACCGGGGTCGGCTACCGGCAGGCCTACGCGCACCTGCGGCGCGCCGAGGCGCTGCTGGCGGGCGGCGCGCCGCACGCGGCGGTGGCCGATGACCTGCGCGCGGCAAAGGAGGTCGCGGCGGCGCTCAGCGCGGAGCCGTTGGGCACGGCCGTCGCGGCGATGGCCGTGCGGGCCGGGGTCCGGCTCGACGACGCGCAGCCGAACCCCGTCCCCGATGTGCTCACCCCGCGCGAGCGGTCGGTGTTGGCGTTGGTCGCCGACGGGCGCACCAACCGTCAGGTCGGCGCGGAGCTCTACATCAGCGAGAAGACGGTCAGCGTGCACCTGTCACGGGTGATGGCCAAGCTCGGCGCGAGCAGCCGCACCGAGGCCGTCACGGTCGCGTACGCCAGAGGGTTGCTCGACCCCCGCGTCCTGACGTGACCGACGGCGCGCGCCGCAAGGGTCGAAGACGCACCCCCCAGGGGGCGACGGCACACCCCGCAGCGGCGACGGCGAACCCCGCAGCGGGCGACGGCGAACCCCGCAGGGGGCGACGGCGCACACTGCGGGCAGGCTGCGCATGGCGTGGGGGTGTCTCGCACCCCGCGTGCGGCGTGCGAGGTGGTGCTGAAGGGTGCGCAGAGCGCGTGGCCGGGGCTCGTGGGCTGGCGTGTCCGGTAGTCGTGGGACGGGTCGGTCCGGGCCCGTGAGGGCCGACTTCGCAGGTCCGGTGTGCACTTCGCAGACCCCCTGGACCCTGCGAAGTGTCTGCGCGCCCTGCGAAGAGCGGTCGGGGCCGGTCGGGGCGGTGGGGGCCGGTCGGGCCGGTCGGGCACCGCGCTCGGACGCGCGGGGCGACTGCGCACCCCGCCATGGAACGTCTCGCACACCCCCTGGGCCGCGCCAGCGCTCCCGCGATTGCACCTGGCCCCGCCCCGTCACCTCGCACCCCGCCGGGCACGTGCGAGGTGGACCTCCGGGGTGTGAAGTGCGCTCGGCAGGCACACCCTCGGGCGACTGCGCACGGCGTGGGGTTACCTCACACCCCGTGTGCGACGTGCGAGGTGGTGCTGCGGGGTGCGCAGTGAGCGGTCGAGTTGCTCACGGCGCGCCAAACGTGCGCGCCACCACCCCACCCCGGCGCCTGCAGTCGATGTTTCATCAACGGCGCCAAGGAGCTGCCGGTCACCCTGCACTGACCAGGGCAGAGGCGACCGGCGGAGACGAGCCTGGATCAGGCGGCTTCGGCCTGGCCGAGCGGCGTCTTGAGGACGTGGTCGACCAGGCGCATCACGAGCTGGCCGCCGCCGAGGCGGTAGCCGAACTCCTCCCACGTCAACAGCTCGCGGGAGAGCACCTCGCCCACCGGGCCCGGGTACAGCCGCGTGACACGGAAGGCGGCCGCGCGCAGCCGCATCTTCTCGTGGTGGTCCATAGGAACTGGGGTCATGACCACGCACCTCCGGGGTGTTGAGCTACTCCGGCGCGCGCTCGGCGCTGAGTCGCCAATCCGGGACCCACCCATCCTGAGGGACGCGACGAGTGGACCTGACCTATTGTACCCGAAGAGTGACCGAAGTCTCACGTTCCGACACATACAGTGGTGATGAAGTCACCAACAGCATGTAGATCTTGTTGCGTCTCGGGGGCCATAGCGACCGAAACGCAACAAGATCGGGAAAGCGGCCCACCCCTAGCGGCGGTCCAGCCGGTCGGGGATCACGAAGTGCAGGACCGCCCCCACGACCGCCACCACGATCGCGCCGAAGAACGCTGCCCAGAACCCGCTGACGGTGAACGGCAGCCCGAGCTTGCCCGCGAGCCACCCGACCAGCAGGAACAGCAGGGCGTTGACCACCAGGCCGATGAGCCCGAGCGTGATGAGGTAGAGGCACCCGCCAACCACCCTGATCAGCGGCTTCAGGGTGGCGTTCACCAAACCGAAGACCAGCGCCACGCCCACGAGCGTGCCCACGCGGGCGCCCGATGTGCCCGCGGTGTTGTCGATCCCGGGAATGATCAGCGTGGCCACCCACAGCGCGACGGCGATCACCGCGACGCGGAGGACGAACGCGACGGCGGCGCCCATCAGTCCACCACCGCCGCGTGCACCAGCGCGCGCAGGTGCGACCGCAGCGGATAGTCCGGCCCTGGCAGCAGCTGGGTGAAGAACATCGCGGTGATCTCCTCGGCTGGATCGACATAGAACTCCGTGCGCGCGAGCCCGCCCCAGGCGTACTCGCCCGCGCTTGAAAGGATCTTGGCCGCCGACGGGTCGAGCATTACGGAGAACCCGAGCCCGAAGCCCATCCCGTCGAACGCCGATTCGGCCGAGATCGGACGGCCGATGCTCGCCAGGTCGGCGCCGCCTGGCAGGTGGTTGCGCGTCATGTAGGCCACCGTGCGGGGTGAGAGCAGCCGCACCCCGTCCAGCTCGCCGCCGCGCAGGAGCATCTGCGTGAAGCGGTGGTAGTCCGCCGCCGTGGACACCAGGCCACCGCCGCCGTGGACCAGCGTGACGGGCTTCGTCACCGCGTCGCCCATCCGGACGCTGCGGGTGAGGGTCTTGTTCCGGCCGAGGACGTAGAGGGCGGCGAGCCGGTGCAGGTCGTCGCCGGATACGGAGAAGGCCGTGTCGATCATCCCGAGCGGCGCCAGGATGCGCTCGGCGAAGTAGCGGTCGAGCGACAGGCCCGACGCCACCTCGACGACGCGGCCCAGCACGTCGGTGGCGATCGAGTAGTTCCACTCCGTGCCCGGGTCGAACAGCAGCGGAAACCGCGCCCACGCCGCGCAGGCGCCCGCGAGGTCGGTGCCCTCCGGCGCGCCGAACTCGTAGCCCCCCGCACGGTAGATCTCGTCGACAGCGTTGGTGTGCTGCCAGCCGTAGGTGAGCCCGGCGGTGTGGGTGAGCAGGTGCCAGACCCGGATCGGCTCGGTGGCGGGGCGGGTGCCGGGCGCGTTCGCGGAGCCCGCGACGTAGACGCGCGGCTCGGCGAACTCCGGGATGTACTTCGCCACCGGATCGGTCAGCTCGATGGCGCCCTGCTCGTAGAGCATCATCGCGGCGACCGACGTGATCGGCTTGGTCATCGAGTAGATGCGCCAGATCGTGTCGTCGGCGACCGCGCGGCCGCTGTCGAGATCGGACACCCCGTAGTGGGACAGATGGACGACCCGACCCCGCCGCGTCACCGCGGCCGTCCATCCCGCCAGCCGCCCGTCGTCCACATAGGGCCGGTAGACCTCGTCCAGCCGCCCCAGCCTGCCCGCGTCAAGACCAACCTCACCCGGCTCGGCGTCCACCTTGAGCATGTGACCGACCCTACCCGCGAACGATCTCCTCGATGGGACAATGAACTGGTGAAGCGTCCCCGGGCCGACTCTCGGGTTGACGCGGAGGTCTTGCGGGCGCTGGTCGGCCGCCGCGACCGCGGGGACCGGGCCGACGGGCACCGCATCGCCGTCGTCGTCGTCGGCGGGGGCATGCGCGGCGCGGTGGGCAGCTGGCGGTCGCTCCGGGGCAGGACGCGGGGGTCCGCGGCCTCACCACCGACCGAGCCCGCGTCGAGCTGGCTTCGCAGCTCGGTTACGCCGCGATGCACGGCCGCCTCACCCAGGCGGTCGACGGGCGTGCCGCCGTCTGATCTATCGACACGCCGCCTCCCCTACGCCAGCTGCCGACCTTGGACGATAACCTCGCCGAGTGAGGCCCGACGAGGAGATGGCGCGCGCCGTCCGCGCCGTCGTGCTCGCCGCGGAGAACTTCCGCTTCCGCGCGGCGCGCTCGGTCTTCGGGGTGGGCCCCACCGAGATGATCGCCCTGCTTCACCTGTTCGTGGAGGGGTCGAGCACCCCGACCGAGCTGGCCGCCCGGCTGCAGATCACCACTGCGTCGGTCACCGAGATGGTGGAGCGCCTCAGCAGGGCCGGGCTCGCGAGCCGCGCGCCACACCCCCACGATCGGCGCAAGGTCGTCCTCTCGCTCACCGACTTCGCGACCCAGGAGGTCGGCGCGATGTTCGAGCGCATCGCGGTGAGCACCGCCCGGTGCACGAGCCTGCTCTCGGCGGACGAACGCGCGGGCGTGCTGCGGTTCCTGCACGATCTCGCGCTCGCCTACTCCGCCACCAGCCCGACCCCTGAGGCGGGCGGTCCGGTGCTCAACCCCTGAGACTCTGCGGGCTCGTGCGGACAGCCGCGTCAGCGCAGTACGCGCATGCTCGCGTCGAGCTCGCCCGCGCGCTGCCGCGCCGAGAGCACGGCCAGCCGGGTGAAGCGCTGGTCGAACTGCTCCTGCGTGAGACCACGCCCGCGGTATTCCTTCGCCAGCTGCTCGGCGCCGTCCGGGATCGTCCAGGCCGCCTCGAAGCCCAGCTCCTTGCGGGCACGCGAGAAGTCGACGCGGTAGGAGCGTGGGTCGCTGCCGCTCTCACCGGTGATCGCCAGCGTCGCCGTCGGCACCGCGGCGCACACGGCCTGGGCGATGTCGGCGACCGTGCGGTTGTTGCGCTCGGCGCCCACGTTGTAGGCCCGCGCCCGCACGACGTCGGCGGGAGCGGCGAGCGCGGCGACCACCGCGCCCGCGATGTCGTCGGCGTGCGCCAGCGGACGCCACGGCGTGCCGTCGGAGAGCACCTTGACCACCCCGGAGAGCACGGCGTGCCCGACGAGGTTGTTGAGCACGATGTCGGCGCGCAGCCGCGGCGAGAAGCCGAACGCGGTGGCGTTGCGCATCGAGACGGGCACGAAGTCGGCGTCCGCGAGCTCGGCGAGGTCGTCCTCGACGCGCACCTTCGAGATCGCGTACGGCGTGACCGGCTTGAGCGGCGCGTCCTCGTCGACGAGCTCGTCGCCGGACTGCGCCCCGTACACCGAGCACGTGGAGGCGTAGACGAAGCGCCCGACCCCCGCGTCCTTCGCGAGGCGGGCCAGCCTGCTGGACGCGTGGTGGTTGATGTCGTAGGTGATCTCCGGGGCGAGCGAGCCGAGCGGGTCGTTCGACAGCGCCGCCATGTGCACGACGGCGTCGAACCCGGCCAGCTGCTCCACGGTGACGTCGCGCAGGTCGACGGTCAGGCCGGGCACGTCGGGGACATCGAGCCCGCCGAGGATGCAGTCGGCGAACAGACCGCTGTCCAGGCCTGTCACGTCGTGGCCCGCGGCCGTCAGAATCGGGGCCATGACGGTGCCAAGGTAACCCTGGTGGCCGGTCAGCAGAACACGCACAGTTTCTTCTCTCTCGAGCTAGTCGGTGGGGTCGAGGCCAGGCAGAGGAGCTACGCCGAGCACCATCTTGGCGGTGTGGAAACCCTCGGCGTAGCGGGCGTGACACTGCACACCACGCGCCCTGGCGAGACCGCTGAAGACCTCGGCGTCGAACCAGGTGCGGTCGCGCTGGCTGCCGTAGTGCTCCAGCAGCTTGGCGACCTTCTCCCGCAGAACGGGCTCCGCGAGCGGGAGGAAGACCGTCGGCTGGGCGAGGTCGCTCTCCCACTTGAGGATCTCGTAGCCCAACGTGAGGTGGTCGCGGAACACGGTGGGGACGAGCTTGGCGAGCGTGCGGTGGTCCTGGTGGGCGTCGTGCGCGGTCGGACAGAGGATCAGATCCGGCTCGCCTGCGCCGCGCAGCTCCTCCAGAGCGCCCTTGGCCCGCTCCCACCGGGCGGGCAGGCGGCCGTCAGGCAGGTCGAGCACCGTGACGTCCAGGCGGGCGCCGGGGCAGAAGGCGGCCAGCGCAGCCCGTTCCTCCTCCTCGCGCAGCGAACCGCCGCCGGTGAAGACGAGTGCAGCGACCGTCAGCCCCGGGTGCGCCCGGCACAGCTCGAGCAGCGACCCGCCCGCACCGATCGCGATGTCGTCGCAGTGGGCGCCGAGCAAAACCAGCCGGTCGAGGCGTTCAGGCAGGAGACTGAGCATCAGCGTTCGTGCTGGGCGTCACGCAGGGCCGCGATGGTGGCCTGCAGAGGAGAGCGGTCGGACCCGGCGCGCTCGTGGTCCCACAGCATCCACGGCCGCGTGCCGCTCTGGTACGCGGCCTCTAGCGCCGTGCGCTCCTTCACCGTGTCGGCGGGCTGCCAGAATCCTGTGTGCCGGTAGGCCATCATGCGGCCCTCCTTGGCCAGCACCATCGCGGCGTCGGTGACGAGATCGCCGTTCTCCGGAAGGTAGTCGAAGATCTCCGGGCGGAGCACGAAGTAGCCGCCGTTCTCCCAGATCGGCATCTGCTGCAGCGTGGTGATCGACACGACCGAGTCGTCGTCGTCGACGTCAACGCAGTGGAACGCCGACTGCGGCGGCACCGCGAGCAGCGCCCCGACCTTGTCCGGCTGCCCGCGGAACTGCGTGATCATGTCGTCGAGGGGCATGTCGGTGAGCACGTCGGCGTAGTTGGCGAGGAACATCTCCTCGTTCTCCACGTGCGGGCGGACCCGCCGCAACCGCTCGCCGATCGGCGAGGTCAAACCGGTGTGCACGAAGGTGATCGTCCAGTCGCGGATGTCGGAGCCGAGCAGCCGCACGTGCCCGCCGCTGAGCACGAAGTCGTTGGACGCCGTCTCGTCGTAGCGCAGGAAGTAGTCCTTGATGTGGTGCGCCCCGTAGCCGAGGCAGAGCACGAAGTCGGTGTGGCCGAAGTGCGCGTAGTAGCGCATGACGTGCCAGATCAGGGGCCGCGGGCCGACGGTCGTCATCGGCTTGGGCACGTCGGACTGCCCGTCGCGCATCCGCATGCCGTAGCCGCCACAGAACAGGACGACCTTCACGCGACGACCTCGAGCGCCGGGATGGCCGAAATGTGCCTACTGCCTTGTCTGAGAGGCACGTCCTTCATGAAACGACCTCCAGGCTTGGTATGGGAAATACAAGCTGTCCGCCCCACTCGCGCACGTAGGACAGCTGCTCGACGAGCTCGTCACGCAGGTTCCACGGAAGGATCAGCACGTAGTCGGGCTCGTCCTCGGCGATCCGCTCCGGCGCCAGCACCGGTATCCGCGTGCCCGGGGTGAACCGGCCGTGCTTGTACGGGTTGCGGTCGACGGTGTAGGCGAGCAGGTCGGGCCGGATCCCGCAGTAGTTGAGCAGCGTGTTGCCTTTGCCGGGGGCGCCGTAGCCCACGACCTTCTTGCCTGCTCGACGGGCCTCGATGAGGAACGCCACGAGATCGTCGCGCACCCGGGAGACGGCCTCGGCGAACCCGTCGTGGCCCTCCGCGGTGTGCAGGCCCGCCTTCTCCTCCGCGGCCAGCACGTCGAGGACGGCCTGGCTGGGCTCCCCGGCGATGCCGCTGGGCCGCGCCCACATGCGGATCGAGCCGCCGTGCGTGGGCAGCAGCTCGACGTCGACCAGCGTCAGACCACCCGACGCGAGGGCCCGCTGCCCGGTGAGCAGCGTGTAGTACTGGAAGTGCTCGTGGTAGACGGTGTCGAACTGTGTGCGCTCCACCAGCGTCAGCAGGTGCTGCACCTCGATCGACACCCAGCCGTCGTCGGCGACCATCGCCCGCAGGCCCTCGGTGAACCCGATGACGTCGGGAATGTGGGCGTAGACGTTGTTGAGGCACACCAGGTCGGCCGGGCCGTGCTCGGCGCGCACATGCGCGCCCGTCTCCGGGGTGAGGAAGGCGGTGAGGGTGGGCACCCCCTTGTCCCGGGCGGCCTCGCCGACGTTGACCGACGGCTCGATGCCCAGGCAGCGGATCCCGCGTTCGACGACGTGCTGCAGCAGGTAGCCGTCGTTGCTGGCGACCTCGACGACGAACGACTCGTCGGTGAGCCCCAGCCGCTCCGCGGCGGCGTCGACGAACCGGCGCGCGTGCTGCACCCAGGACGTCGAGAACGAGGAGAAGTAGGCGTACTCGGTGAACGTCTCCTCTGGGGTGATCAGCGGCGGCAGCTGGGCAAGCAGACACCGGTCGCACACGCGCACGTGCAGTGGAAAGGTCAGCTCTGGCGCCTCCGCCGCGGCGGCGGTGAGGAACAGCTCGCACGGCGGCGTGGCGCCGAGGTCGAGGAAGCTGCGCAGCTGCGTCGAGCCGCAGAGCCTGCACGTGATCACGGGGACGGCGGCGGCGTCGGCGTCGGCGTGTAGATGAAATGCGCTGTCGGTAGTCATGCGATTCCTCCGGCCAGGTCGGCGAGTGGGGCCGGTGTCCCTGGAGGATCCTCGCTAAGCACGGGCGCAGTGTTTCACGCGCGGTCCGCGGATTCCGCGGAGACCCTGCGGTCAGACACCCCTCCGACCCGCTCTCACCGACCCGTCGGCGCCCGTGCAGGCGGCTGGGTGGGACGTGTCAGGATGGAGGTCTGTCCGCCGTGGTGTAAAGGCAGCACCTCAGATTTTGGTTCTGATGGTCCAGGTTCGAATCCTGGCGGCGGAGCAGCAGGGCTCCGCCAGGTCAGGGCCGTCGCGCTACGGAATTCCCGACATCGGGATCGGCCCGTCGACCAAGGCGCGCGCCAGCAGGATCACCAACGCCAGCCACGCCAGCAGCCCCGCGAGGACAGCGGCATCGCGGTTCGTGGCACCGCCCTGGCAGTACTTCACGAATCCGATGCAGGCGAGCAGCACGCCCACCGTGGCCGATACCCACCCGGCGGGTTGCCCGCTTGAAAGGAGAGAACAAGCGAGGCCGACGACCGCCGCGGCGAGCCCGGACGAGGCGAAACGGTTGCCTGCGACGAGGTAGCCCGGCAGCCACTCATCGCGCGACCGCTCTGCGCGCATCGCGGCCCGCCGCAAAGACCGCCCGTTGCCTGTCGGGAGTGCTGCGGGTCCCGACCGCTCGTGCCGACCGTCCATCGACCTCACCTCGATCCGTTGCCTGGCGTGTTGACAGTCGCGTTGGGCAACCGAAGCGTTACGGAGGGTGGAGTGGTGGGCGGGGGCGGGTTGGGGTGGAGGCGCTACCGCCACCCGTCGGTGATCGTCAGGAGTGGTGCCACACGTGCAACAGCGCACGCCTGTCACCACTTGTGGCGATCGTGGGCCTCGCCGGTGGTGCGGGCTCGTCTGGCGGTGATCAGCAGAAGTGGTGCCACAGGTGCAGATCTGCACGCGTGGCACCACTCGCGGCGATCACGGCCCAGGTGGCGGTCCCGCCCCGTCAGGCGTCATGGGCCTCGCTCAACGACCGTTCGGTCGCGGCTGCGGCGGCTCGGGCGGTCGCCCGTTACCTGTGCACCTCATCATTCCCCCCTCTACCCCCTCGCGGCCCCTCACTTGAGGCCCGCGTCCAGCGTGATCGTGGTGCCCGTGAGGGCCTTGCTCACCGGGCAACCGGCCTTGGCCTCGTCGGCGACCTTCTCGAACCCGGCCTCGTCGAGCCCCTCGACCTCACCGCGGACGGTGATCGTGATGCCGGAGATGGCGAAGCCACCGGCGGGGTCGGGGCCCAACGTCACCTCGGCCTGCACGTCCAGCGACCGCGGCGTGCCGCCCGCTTGGGCGATCAGCGCGGAGAGCTGCATGGCATAACAGGACGAGTGCGCCGCGGCGATCAGCTCCTCAGGGCTGGTCGTGCCGTCGGCGTCTTCGGCAGCGCGCTTCGGGAAGCTGACATCGTACGTGCCGACCCCGCTGCTCGTGAGCTCCACCCGGCCCGAGCCATTCTCGAGGCTGCCGTTCCAGGCTGTGCGTGCGGTGCGGGTGGGCATGAAGTCTCCTTCGCGGTCCGCGCTGTCCGTGACCTAAGAACGTTGGGATGCCTCGGAAAGTTGGCGTTCTTACGCACGGTGAGCCGACCGGTACGGATGCGACGGCAAACGGTCGACTGCCGGCCTCGTCCATCACCCATTCGGGGGACACCTGACCGCTGAGCGCGAGCGACCGAGCGCGGTCAGTCGGGCTGACGGCATTCGTTCGCCGCAGCGACCCACGCCGTAGGATGCAGCGCGTCCGCCGCCCCGGCGCACGCGCCGTCGAACCAGGGAGTTTCCTCCGATGACCGACCGCTCGCGGCTCGGCGCCGCGCTCGTGCTGGCCGCGGGTGAAGGCACCCGTATGCGCTCGGCCGTCCCCAAGGTCCTCCACTCGATCGGGGGACGCAGCCTGCTCGGCCACGCGATCCACGCGGTCGCCGAGCTTGACCCCGAACACCTCGCGGTCGTCCTCGGCCACGGCGGCGAGCAGGTCGGGGCCGCCGTCAGCGCGCTCGGCGACGAGCTCGCCCGACCCGTGGTCGCCGCCGTCCAGGAAAAGCAGCTGGGCACCGGGCACGCCGCGCGCTGCGGTCTCGACGCCCTGCCGCGCGGCCTCACCGGTCCCGTTCTCGTCACCTACGGCGACGTCCCGCTGCTGCGCGCCGACACCCTCAGCGCACTGCTGGCCGAGCACACCGCGTCAGGGGCCGCCGTCACGCTGGTCACCACGGAGCTCGCCGACCCCACCGGTTACGGCCGTGTGCTGCGCGAGTCCGACGGCACCGTCACCCGGATCGTCGAGCAGGCCGACGCCACCGCGGAGCAGCTCGCGGTCCGCGAGGTCAACTCGGGCGTCTATGCGTTCGACGGCGCGTTCCTCGAGGCCGGGCTGGCGCGCCTCTCGACGTCCAACAACCAGGGCGAGCTCTACCTCACCGACCTGATCAAGATCGCCCACGACGACGGCGCGGAGGTCCGCGGCGTGATCTGCGCCGACGAGTGGCAGGTGCGCGGCGTGAACGATCGCGTCCAGCTCGCCGAGCTGCGCGCCGAGCTCAACCGCAGGGTGCTGGAGCACTGGATGCGGGCCGGGGTCACCGTGGTCGACCCGGCTTCCACCTGGGTCGACGTCCAGGTGCGGCTCGAGCGCGACGTCGTGCTGCACCCCGGCACCCAGCTGCACGGGGCCACCAGCGTGGGGGGTGGCGCGGAGGTGGGGCCCGACACGACGCTCACGGCATGCGAGGTCGGACCGGGCGCCCACGTGGTGCGCACCCACGGCAGCGAGTCGGTGATCGGCGCGGGCGCGTCCGTCGGCCCGTTCGCCTACCTGCGACCGGGCGTCCGCCTCGGTGAGCGCGGCAAGATCGGCACCTTCGTCGAGGTCAAGAACGCCCAGATCGGCGAGGGCTCCAAGGTGCCGCACCTGACCTACGTCGGCGACGCCACGATCGGCGACCACTCCAACATCGGCGCCAGCTCGACGTTCGTCAACTACGACGGCGTGCAAAAGCACCACACCGTGATCGGCTCGCACGTCAAGACCGGGTCGGACACGAAGTTCATCGCGCCCGTCCACGTCGGCGACGGCGCCTACACCGGCGCGGGAACAGTGCTACGCAGCGACGTGCCGCCCGGCGCGCTGGCCGTCTCCGGCGGACCGCAGCGGAACATCGAGGGCTGGGTCGAGAAGAACAGACCGGGCACGTCCTCCGCGGAGGCCGCCAGGGCCGCCACCGAGAGGTTGAACCAGCAGTGAGTGCTATGGCGGGACTGCCGAAGAAGCACCTCATGCTCTTCTCCGGCCGCGCCCACCCTGAGCTGGCCGAGGAGGTGGCCAAACACCTCGATGTCACGATCACCCCGCAGTCGGCGTGGTCGTTCGCCAACGGCGAGATCTTCGTGCGGTTCGAGGAGTCGGTGCGCGGCAGCGACGCGTTCGTGCTCCAGAGCCACTCCGCACCGATCAACGACCAGATCATGGAACAGCTGATCATGGTGGACGCGCTGAAGCGCGCGTCGGCCAAACGGATCACCGTCGTCATGCCGTTCTGGGGCTACTCGCGCCAGGACAAGAAACACCGCGGCCGCGAGCCGATCTCAGCGCGGCTGATCGCCGACATGTTCAAGGTCGCGGGCGCCGACCGGATCATGACCGTGGACCTGCACACCGCCCAGATCCAGGGCTTCTTCGACGGCCCCGTCGACCACCTTTTTGCGATGCCGGTGCTCGCCGGGCACGTCAAGCGCACCTACGCCGACCAGGAGCTGACCGTCGTGTCTCCCGACTCCGGGCGCGTGCGTCTGGCCGAGCGGTGGGCCGAGTCGCTCGGAGGCACCCCGGTAGCGTTCATCCACAAGACCCGCGACCCGCGCAGGCCCAACGAGGCCCGTGCCAACCGCGTCGTCGGTGAGATCCAGGGGCGGCTGTGCATCGTCATCGACGACATGATCGACACCGGTGGCACGGTGGCGAAGGCGGTGCAGGCGCTGCTCGCCCAGGGCGCGAAGGACGTGGTGGTCGCCGCGACCCACGGCGTGCTCTCCGGCCCCGCCCCTGAACGCCTTTCGAACTGCGGCGCCCGTGAAGTGATCTTCACCGACACCCTGCCCATCCCGGACGAAAAGCGCTTCCCCAAGATGTCGGTGCTGCCCATCGCCCCGCTCCTGGCCGAGGCCATCCACCAGGTGTTCGACGACGGCTCGGTCACGAGCCTTTTCGACGGCAACGCCTGAACGACGGCAGGTGACAGCGGCCCGCGTTTGCAGCAGGGTGACACTGCTGCGACTGGGTCGGAGCAGTGTCACCCTGCTGCGATGCGGACGTGGCCCGGCCACGGCGACTCCAACGCGATGCAGCGTTCACGACTCGAACTTGTAGCCAAGCCCGCGGACGGTCACGAGGTGCTTGGGCGCGCCCGGGTCGGCTTCGACCTTCGCGCGGAGGCGCTTGACGTGCACGTCCAGCGTCTTGGTGTCGCCGACGTAGTCCGCTCCCCACACCCGGTCGATCAGCTGCCCGCGCGTGAGCACGCGTCCGACGTTGCGCAGGAGGTACTCCAGCAGGTCGAACTCCTTCAGCGGCAGGGCGACGTCGGTGCCGTTCACCCGCACCACGTGCCGCTCGACGTCCATCCGCACCGGGCCGGCCTCCAGCACCCCCGGGACACCGTCGGCCTCCGCGCCCGCCTCTCCGCCGCGCCGCAGCACGGCGCGGATGCGGGCGGTCAGCTCGCGGGCCGAATAGGGCTTGGTGACATAGTCGTCGGCGCCCAGTTCGAGCCCGACCACCTTGTCGATCTCACTGTCCCGCGCCGTCACCATGATCACCGGGACGGCGGAGCGGGTGCGCAGCGCCTTGCAGACGTCGGTGCCGCTCATCCCGGGGAGCATGAGGTCGAGCAGCACGATGTCGGCGCCGTTGCGGTCGAACTCCTCCAGCGCGTCCTGTCCGGTGGCGGCCACCGCCGTCGTGAAGCCTTCCTTGCGCAGCAGGAAGGCGAGCGGGTCGGCGAAGGACTCCTCGTCCTCGACGATCAGCACCCTGGTCATGTGGCTCCTCCGAGATGGACGGGGACGGATTCGGCAGGCTGCTCCACGAGCAGGGGCAGGCGCATGGTGAACGTCGAGCCGGTGCCGGGGCGGCTCCACAGCCGCACGTCGCCACCGTGGTTGGCCAGCACGTGCTTCACGATCGCCAGCCCGAGGCCGGTGCCACCGGTGGCCCGGGAGCGGGCTGGATCGACCCGGAAGAAGCGCTCGAACACCCGCTCCTGGTGCTCGGGGGCGATGCCGATCCCGCGGTCGGTCACGGCGATCTCGACGGTCTCGCCCACCTGGCGGCGGGAGAGGGAGACCGACGCCTCTGTCGGTGAGTACGCGACGGCGTTCTCGATGAGGTTGCAGAGCGCGGTGACGAGCAGGGTCTGGTCGCCCTCAACCTCCAGCCCGATCGGCCGGTCGACGATGATCTCGATCCCGGCCGCCTCCGCCGACAGCTGCGCGCGGCCCAACGCCTCGCTCACCACCTCATCGACGTCGACGACCGACAGCTCGGGCAGCCCCTCCGCGCCGGTCAGGCGGGACAGCGCGATCAGTTCGGTGACGAGGTTGCCCAGCCGGTTGGCCTCGCGCACGATCTTCGCGCCGAAGCGGCGCACCTCCTCGGGCTCGTCGGCCGCGTCGAGCACGGCCTCGGCGAGCAGCCCGACGGCGCCGACGGGCGTCTTGAGCTCGTGGCTGACGTTGGCGACGAAGTCGCGGCGCGTGGCCTCCAGCCGCACGGCGTCGGACGTGTCGGCCGCCTCGACCATCGTGTAGCCGTCGCCGAGCGGCCGCACCTGGGCGAGCACAGCGGCCGGGCGGCGGCCGCGGTGATCCAGCGGCGAGAGATCGACGGCCAGGGGAACCCCGCGCTGGCGCACCCGGGCGCAGGCCGCCACCGCCCGCGCGTCGGGCTTGTCGTCCAGCACCACACCCAGCTCGACAGCGCGGGCGTTGGAGAGCACGACCTGGTCACCACGGTCGACGACGACGAGCCCCTCGTCGGTGGAGCGGAACACGCGCTCGAGCAGATCGCCGATCGCCGGGCCGGGCTCGGGCGCCGACCCCACCGCGCCGTCAGCTGCCCGACCGGAGCCCCACCGCCTGCCCACCACGAAGCCGACCGCGAAGGTGACCGCCGCGATAAGCACCCAGACCACACCGGTCATATCGCCATCGTAGGCAGGCCGACTACGCCGGACGCCAGTTCACCACGCCCGTCGTGATCACGGCGACGCCGCGCGGCGCCAGTGTTCCGTCGCCGTTCACACGGCGTTCGCCTCGGGAATCCTGGACCAACGCCTGCCGTCGCCAGGGCGCTTCCCTATCGGCCCTGCGAGGCGACCGCGGCGGCCGCATCCTTCGCCGCGTCGGGATCGAGGTAGGTGCCGCCCCTGGTGGTGGGACGCATGTCGTCATCGAGGTCGTAGAGCAAGGGAAAGCCAGTGGGGATGTTGAGGCCCGCGATGTCGTCCTCGGAGATGTCGTCGAGGTGCTTGACGAGCGCGCGCAGCGAGTTGCCGTGAGCGGCCACCAACACGACACTGCCCGCGCGGACGTCCGGCACGATCGCGGACTCCCAGTACGGAAGGAACCGCGCGACGACGTCGGCGAGACATTCGGCGGCGGGCATCTCGGCACCCAGGTCGGCGTAGCGCGGGTCGCGGTCCTGGCTGTACTCCGAGCCGAACTCGACCGGCGGCGGCGGGACGCTGTAGGAGCGGCGCCACAGCATGAACTGCTTCTCGCCGTACTCCGCCAGGGTCTGCTTCTTGTCTTTGGCCTGCAGCGCGCCGTAGTGCCGCTCGTTGAGCCGCCAGCTCCTGCGGACCGGGATCCAGTGCCGGTCGCAGGCGTCAAGCGCGAGGTTGGCGGTGGAGATCGCCCTGCGCAGCACGGAGGTGTGCACGATGTCGGGCAGCAGCCCCGCCGCGCGCAGCTGTTCCCCACCGTGGCGGGCCTCCTGCTCACCGGTCTCCGAGAGCGCTACGTCCACCCAGCCGGTGAACAGGTTCTCGGCGTTCCAGACGCTTTGGCCGTGACGCAGCAGCACGAGGGTTCCCATGGGTGTCACTCTGCCGGCGTTAGCACCGCAGTGACACACGCACCGGTCTCTTCTGTGGCCGTCAGCCCGTCCAGCACCACGCTGAAGATCTCTCGCAGCTGCCGGACCTGCTCGGCGGTGAGTCGGTCGAACACGTATCGCCGCACGGCGCGGACGTGGCCGGGAGCGGCCTCGGCCAACGCCGCGAAGCCCGCATCGGTGAGCTGTGCGAGCGTGCTGCGCCGGTCGTCGGGACACGGCGAGCGGCGCACCCAGCCGTTGTGCTCCAGCCTGCTCACGGCGTGGGAAAGGCGGCTCTGCGAACTCTGGGTGAGCGCCGCGAGATCGCTCATCCGCAACGTGCGGCCGGGAACGTCAGACAGCATCGCGAGGATGAGGTAGTAGGCCATCGGCATCTGTGAATCGCGTTGGAGCTGGCGGTCGAGCGCGCCGTCGAGCAGGCTCGCTGTGGCGACGTAGACGAGCCACGTCTGGAGCTCATCGGGCGTCAGCCACTGCTCGTTCGACTCCGTCACACGGCTATCATACGGGAATGATAGTTGAACTCTCATCTGTTGACGCGCGTTACTTTCGGAGGTCACCATGCCCGTCCAGCGGCTGAACCACGCTGTGCTCTACATCCGCGACGTCGATCGCAGCGTCGCCTTCTACACCGAGGCCCTCGGCTTCCGGGTGGTGATGGCAATACCGGGCCAGGCGGCGTTCCTGCAGGCCGCGGACTCCACCAACGACCACGACCTCGGCCTCTTCGCCATCGGCGACCGTGCGGGCGACTCGACGGCGGGCCGGTCCTCTGTGGGCCTTTACCACCTGGCGTGGGAGGTCGACACGCTCGCGGAGCTGCAGCGGATCCGCGGTGTGCTCGCCGAGAACGGAGCGCTTCAGGGCGCCTCCGACCACGGCTCGACGAAGGCGCTCTACGCCAAGGACCCCGACGGCATCGAGTTCGAAGTCAGCTGGCTGGTGCCCGCGAACCTGCTCGACCCACAGGAGCGGGTCGGCACCTCGCCGCTGCGGCTGGAGCAGGAGATCGAACGGTACGGCGCCCAGACCCGCGGCGGCGTCGGCGTATCTGTGCCGATAGCCTGACAACCTACGGAATCAGTCCTCGGGAACGAGGGCCGTGTGCAAGACTTGCCGCTCGTGCGCGGAGCGGTACGCTCTGTACTCCGAACGACTGCACAACCAGCCCGAAGAGGGGCTGCGGTGCCCACAACCAGCGAGGAAGCCGATGACGGCCAGTGCCGCCGGAACCCTCGAGCATGACGCGTTGTTCTACACCGATGCGGCGAGCTACAGGTCCGGATGCCTGGATTTCGTGCGCGCAGGCCTCGAGCAGGACGAGCCGGTCCTGGTGGCCGTGCCCCAGCCAGGGCTCAGCCTGCTGCGCTCCGCTCTGAACCCGGCCGAGGCCGCGATGGTCCGCACCCGCGACATGTCCGTGGCGGGCCGCAACCCCGGCCGCATCATCGGCACGGTGCTCGCCGCGTTCGTCGGCGAGCACGGCGGACGGCGGGTGCGCATCATCGGTGAGCCGATCTGGGCAGGCCGCACAGCCACCGAGTACCCGGCCTGCGCCGAGCACGAGGCGCTGATCAACGTCGCGCTGGCCGACGCGCCCGCCTACATCCTCTGCCCCTACGACGTGCGCAACCTAAGCCGTGACGTGCTGACCGACGCCACGCGCACCCACCCCACGCTCGCGGCGGGTGGGGACCGCTGGGACAGCCCCGCCTACGCCGATCCCGTCGCCGTCGCCGCGTGGTTCGACCGGGCGCCCGAGCCCGCTCCGCCCGATGCCGACGTGCTCGTGATCGGGCCGACGACCGGCCCCAGCACCGCGCGCCGGTTCGTGCACGACTACGCGCTGCGGACGGGCATGAGCCAGGAGCGGGTCAAGGATCTGCGCACGGCGGTGCAGGAGCTCGTCGTCAACACAGTGGTGCACGCGGGCGGTTTCGGGCTGTTGATGGTGTGGACGTCCGGGCGGCAGGTCGTGTGCCAGGTTCAGGACGGCGGCCAGATCACCGACCCGCTCGTCGGGCGCCGCGCGCCCGCACCCCCCTCCGTCGGACACGGCCTGTTCACCGTCCACCAGGTGTGTGATCTCGTGCGGGTCCACCGTCGCCGCGACGGCACGCTCGTCCGGATCTACGTGAACTTCGGCTGACCCGACCCCCCGTCCGCGCAGGGTGAGTCGCCCGCCTCACCCCGGCGAGCCCGCGCCCGCGCTGGGTGAGTCGCCCGCCTCACCCCGGCGAGCCCGGCGTCTCGCCACGGAGAGTTGGCCGATTGTGCACGGCAGCTCATCCGGCGGCGGTCATGATCACCGAAGCGGAGTGCTGCCGATCACCTGTGCGGGCTGGCCTGCCCAGGCAGGTTCCGGCGGGGAGGGTCGTCGCCGACGCGGTAGCCCTCAGCCGCCGAGAAGTGCGCCGTGACGCTGAACCGGTCGGCCCGCACCAGCGTCTGCCGCCATTCGACTGGCTCGTCTCCGGCGCAGCCCAGCCGGTCGATGGCGAGCGCCGCCACCCCGGGGCCGATGCCCAGCAGCCCGCGCTGCGCGGCGTCCGGAACGACCGCGCGGATCACCTCGCTCCCCCCGGTGACGCGCACCCCGCACCGGGCCGCGTACTCGGTGTACAGGCCGGTGCGGCCGAAGTCGACGTCCAGCAGTGGCGCGGCCAACCGCTCGGGCAGCCACACCCGGTCGACGGCCAGCGGCTCGGCGTCGGCCAGGCGCAGACGTTCCAAATGGACGAGCGGGGTGGACTCCTCCAGCCCGAGCCGGGCGGCCACCACTCCGTCGGCGCGCACGTCGAGCGTGTGGACGACGCTGCGCTGAACCCGCCCGGTCGCCTCGACCGCGGTGAAGAGGCTGTAGATCTCACCGAGCGGCTGCTGGATGGGGGAAGGCTCGGCGCGCCGCGGAGTGCGCCCGCGCCCCGCGATGACCAGTCCCTCCTCGCGCAGCCGCCGGACGGCCTCGCGCACGGTGTGTCTGCTCACCCCGTACTGGGCTACGAGCGCGAGCTCACCGGGGAAGGCGACGGCGAACTCGTCGCGGTCCAGACGACGGCGCAGGTCCGCGAGCAGCTGCTCCCAGAGCGGAGTCGTTCGGGAGCGGTCGAGCGCCTCTGCGGTCATCCGGACTCAACAGTCTTCGGCCGCGCGCAGGTTTCCGGTGAGCGCGTGCAGGGTGCTGCGCAGAGTCGCGACTTCCGCGTCGTGCAGCGCTGTCGCCGACGCCACCTCGCGCTGGACGGCCGCGGCCCGCGCCTCCAGGTCGCGGCCTTCGGGTGTCAGGGCGACGAGCACGGAACGCTCGTCGCCCGCCTGCCGCCTGCGCGTGACGAGACCGGTGGCCTCCAGCCGCTTCAGCAACGGAGACAAGGTGCCGGTCTCCAGTTGCAACGCCTGCCCGATGCCGGTGACCTGCAGGTCGCCCCGCTCCCAGAGCACCAGCAGCACGAGGAACTGCGGGTAGGTCAGACCCAGCGCGTCGAGCATCGGCCGATAGCAGCTCGTCATCGCGCGGGAGGCGGCGTAAAGCGCGAAGCACAGCTGCTCGTCGAGCCTCGTAGTCGTTACCCGTTCCGCCTGGGTCATGGACCCACGGTATTCCGGTGTACGCGGATCGCGCACTACGGCATCCTCCACCAATGGCCGAGCCGACGATCGCCGACACGCCGGAGCCGCCGTACGTCGCGGTGATCTTCACTTCGTGGCGGACGCCAGGCGACCAAGGCTACGCGGCGATGGCTGCGGCCATGGAGGCGACAGCCCGCGAGCAGCCGGGCTACCTGGGGATCGAGGCCGCGCGCGACGACTTGGGAATCACGGTGTCGTACTGGCGGGACGAGGCGTCGGCGCGGGCATGGAAACAAGTCGGAGCGCACCTCGTGGCGCAGCGGCGCGGCCGCGAGGTCTGGTACTCCGACTACCGCGTCCGGATTGCGCATGTCGCGCGCGACTACGGTCTCAGCGATCACGCGGGCCAGCCGCCGTCGGACCCGTGATGCTCGGCCGCCGTGCACAAACGGCGAACTCGGCGTGACGAGCCGCCGGACTCGCCGTGGCGGGGTGGGCGACTCACCGTGGCGTGGCGGGCGACTCACCGTGCGCAGGCGGTGGACTCACCATGGGATGGCGAGGTGCCTGGTCCTCCGCCACGTGGCAGGCTGCGTACAGCCTCATCGACGAGCCGAGGAGCAGCCATGCCGCAGCAGGTCCGCGGGGTCGTCGCGCACAGCAAGGGCGCGCCGGTCTCAGTCGAGACGATCATCATTCCCGACCCGGGTCCGGGTGAGGCCGTCGTGGCCGTGCAGGCCTGCGGGGTCTGCCACACCGACCTGCACTACCGCGAGGGCGGTATCAACGACGAGTTCCCGTTCCTGCTCGGGCACGAGGCGGCAGGCATCGTCGAGTCGGTCGGCGAAGGCGTCACCGACGTGGCGCCCGGCGACTTCGTGATCCTCAACTGGCGCGCGGTCGACGGCACCTGCCGGGCCTGTCGCCGCGGCCAGCCCTGGTACTGCTTCTCTACGCACAACGCGGCGCAGAAGATGACCCTCGAGTCGGGCCAGGAGCTCTCCGCCGCGCTGGGCATCGGCGCGTTCGCCGAGAAGACGCTCGTCCACTCCGGACAGTGCACCAAGGTGGACCCGGCGGTGAAGCCCGAGGTCGCGGGCCTGCTCGGATGCGGGGTCATGGCAGGCATCGGCGCGGCGATCAACACCGGCGGGGTGGGGCGCGGCGACTCGATCGCGGTCATCGGTTGCGGCGGGGTCGGCGACGGCGCCATCGCAGGCGCTCGTCTCGCGGGCGCGTCGACGATCATCGCGATCGACTCCGACGACCAGAAGCTGTTGTGGGCCAAGGAGTTCGGGGCCACCCACACGATCAACGCCAGCGGGCGCGACGTGGTGGAGGCGGTCAAGGAGCTGACCGACGGAAACGGCGCGAACGTCGTCGTCGACGCCGTCGGCCGACCCGAGACGTTCAAGCAGGCCTTCTACGCCCGCGACCTGGCGGGCACTGTCGTTCTGGTCGGGGTGCCGACCCCGGACATGACAATCGAGCTGCCGCTGATCGACGTCTTCGGCCGCGGCGGCGCGACCAAGTCCTCATGGTACGGAGACTGCCTGCCAAGCCGCGACTTCCCCATGCTCGTCGACCTGCATCTGCAGGGGCGCCTGCCGCTGGACAAGTTCGTATCCGAGACGATCCCGCTCGACGGCGTCGAGGCGGCGTTCGAGAAGATGCACAAGGGCGGGGTGCTGCGCTCGGTCGTGGTCTTCTGATGGCGATCGACCGTCTCGTGACGTCGGGGACCTTCTCCCTCGACGACGGCACCTGGGACTGGACATGAGCAGCATCGACCACGTCATGACGAGCGGCACCTTCTCACTCGACGGCGGCACGTGGCAGGTTGAAAACAACGTGTGGCTCGTCGGCGACGAGCGCGAGGTGATCGTCATCGACGCCGCGCACGACGCAGACGCGATCGCTGCTGCCGTCGGCGACCGGAAGGTCGTGGCGGTCGTGTGCACCCACGCCCACGACGACCACGTCAACCAAGCCCCGGCGCTGTCCGATCGGTTCGGCGCGCCAATCCTGCTCAACCCGTCCGAGCAGCCGCTGTGGGTGATGACCTGGCCCGAGCGGAAGCCCGACGGCGAGCTGGCCGACGGTCAGGTGCTCACCGCGGGCGGGATCGAGCTGCGCGCACTGGTGACACCCGGACACTCCCCCGGATCGACGTGTCTGTACGCGCCGGAGCTCGGCACGGTGTTCACCGGCGACACGCTTTTCGCCGGAGGCCCGGGTGCGACCGGGCGCTCGTACTCGTCGTTCGACACGATCATCGACTCGATCCGGACGACGCTGCTCACCCTGCCCGCCGACACCACGGTGCGGACGGGCCACGGTGACGGAACGAGCATCGGCGCGGAGGCCCCGCACCTGGAGGAGTGGATCAGCCGAGGCCAGTGACGACGCGTGCAGGCCGGTTCATGCCCGGCTGAGGGCCACCACCGGGATGGCGCGCTGGGTGGCCTGCTCATGGTCGACGAAGAACGGATAGGTCTGCTTCAGCATCGTCCACACCCGCTCGCGGTCCGCACCCTCGGTTGGGGTAGCGATGGCGGGGTAGGACTCGTCGCCGATCTCGACGGTCACCTGCGGCCTGGCCACGAGGTTGAGGTACCAGTCGGGGTGGGTCGGAGCCCCGATGTTGGAGCCGATGACGAGCACGCGGTCACCGTCGCGGTGGAACATGAGCGGGGTCGTACGGGGCTCACCGCTGTGTCGACCGGTAGTGGTGAGCAGCACCAGCCGCTCGCGGTGCATGCCTTCGATCGGCCCTCCTGCACGGAACTGGGCGACGACCTGGCGGTTGGTCTCCTTGATGTCCATGATGTCCATGACACTCCTCCCGTCAGTGGGATCATCTCGCCGTTCAGGCTCTCATCCCGCGGTGGGGCGCCAGACGCGCGTCTCGGTCACGATGGCGGTCACCAGGTCGGCGGGCGTGACGTCGAAGGCGGGGTTCCAGGCCGGTCCGCCGGGAAGCACCTCGTCCTGAAGGCGGTCCTCGATCACGATCGCGGCGCCGTCCGCCGTGGCTTCGTCCACCGTGGACTCGGGGCAGGCCACGACGAACGGGATGCGGGCGCGGGCCGCGGCCAGAGCCAGCGGGTAGGTGCCGATCTTGTTGGCGACGTCGCCGTTGGCCGCCACCCGGTCGGCGCCGACGACGACCGCGTCCACCAGTCCGCGCGCGATCACCGACGGGCCTGCCCCATCGACCACCACCCGATGCGCGACGCCGATCGCCGCCAGCTCGACCGATGTGATGCGGGCGCCCTGCAGCAACGGCCGCGTCTCGTCGACGACGACCAGCGCGACCCGATCCGCCGCGTGCAACGACCGCACGACGCCGAGCGCGGTTCCCCACTCGACGCACGCGAGCGCGCCTGCATTGCAGTGCGTGGAGAGCCGCAACCTGCCCGGCCCGCACAGCTGCTCGAGGAGCGCCGCACCGCGGTCGCCGATCGCGTGACAGGACGCGATGTCCTCGTCCCGGACCGCGAGAGCCGCGGCGAGCACCGCGGCGGCTCCGGATGGCGCGGCAGCCATCGCCCGGCGGACGCCGACGGCGAGGTTGGCGGCGGTCGGGCGCGCGGTCGCGATGCGTTCGGCGGCGACGTCGAGATCGGTCCCGGTGAGCGTCCGCGCGGCCAGCGCGACCCCGAGCGCCCCAGCCACGCCCAACGCGGGCGCGCCGCGCACGACCAACCTGCGCATCGCGTCGACCAGCACGTCGACCTGATCGACTGTGACGGTGCGGATGGCAGGCAGCGCGGTCTGGTCGACGAGCACGATGCGCCCGTCCACCCAGTCGATGGTCCGTGGCAGCACAATCGCAGCGTAGTGCCGTGGAACGGGCTGGCCCCGACTTCGCACACCTCCTCGCGTCGTCGCAGAAGGCCGAACCTCTGCGAGCACGCCACAACGTCTGCGACATCGAGCCCGCCGCCCACTCACCATCCCGCCCAGCCCGACCTCACAGAACGTCTGGCGTCGTCGCAGAAGGTCCAAACCTCTGCGACGACGCCACAACCTCCGAGACGAAACGTGGTGCCGGTGTGGCCGGTGGGGTGGGTCCAGCGCGAGCGGATCGTCAAGGGGGCGGCACCAGGCCCGCGCCTGACCGGAAAATAGGCGATCCGGCGGGCACACCAAACTTGCCGGTCCGCACAGACCCGCCCGGCGCCTATTTTCACGCCCGCGCGGCGTCCTCACAAGGACATGGGGACTGATCCGAAAATAGGGTGCCCGTGAGGCTGGTGGTGCTGATGTCCGATTTTCTGCCCTGAAAGCCCGCCCGTCTCGGGCACAACCGCTGAGATGAACACCAGGGGGCTACAGCGCGAGCGAGACCCCCACCAGGTTCACCTCAGGCGCAGGCAACACCACCCGCAGCCCTCGAGAGTCAGGGATCCGCACCGCGGACGACAGATTGGTGACCTCGCCCGATCGCGGCGAGTTTCATCCCTCCACGGGCGGCCCGCCAGGGCCATGAAGGTCTGTGAGGTGGGCCGAGTCAGGGAGTGCGCCGAGGCGCGGGCACCGCGTAGCGTCGGCCGGGTGTGGGCCGACGCGGAGCATCCGGCCGATCCTTACCCCGGCGCCGTCCCGCCGGTGTCATATGTGCACGTCGCCGAGGTCGCCTATGCCGTGCGCGAGGGCGCAATCGACGGCGTCCCGCTGGACGTGTGGCTACGCGGGCGCGGCGCGACAACGCTTGCCGCGCGCATCCCGGTGCTCACCTACGGCTCCAACCGCTGCCCGTCGAAGATCACTTGGCTGCGGCGCGAGCTGGGGATGGGCGCGGATCCCGTGGTGGTGTTGCGCGCAAGAACGACCGGGCTCGCGGCCGTGTGGGCGGCGGGCCTGCGCGCCCGCGACGGTGCCCGGCCCGCCGTGCTCGCCGCGGCGCCCGGCGCGGTCGAGGAGCACGCGGTGTGGCTCGCCACCCCTGAGCAGGTGGTCGTTCTTGACCGTTGCGAAGGTCGCGACGAGCGGTTTCGGCTCGCGCGCCTGCGCACCGGATCGGTGACGGTGTGCGGAGCGCGGATCGAGCGCCCATGGGCCTACCTCGGGCACGGCGCCATCCGCAGGCCGCTGCTGGTTGACGGTACGCCGGTGCGCTGCGTCGACGTCGGGCAGGACATCGCGAAAGGCCTGGTCGGCGAGCCCGCACCCGGCGACGGGCTGGACGCCGATCCGGTCGTCGGCGCCCCGCATCCCGACGAGTGGCCCGACGTTCTCTTCGCCTATGGCCTGCTGCAGCCTGGGCACGTGTCGTGGAGCCGGGTCAGCCCGCATGCGGATGGCAGTGCCCGGCGCGCGACGGTCGCGGGCGGCGTTTTCGACACCGGTCGCGGCTACCCGGCCTGGCTTCCGGACGCCCCCGGTACGACGCCGGGCTTCGTCGTCACCGTCCGCGACCCGGGCACCCTGCTGCCCGCGCTCGACGCCTATGAGGGCCCGGACTACGTGCGCATCCGGGTCGTCGCGGGCGGCGTCGTCTGCTGGTCCTACGCCTGGCGGGCCGGGCGGTCGGGTTTGGACGCCTTGCCGGGGGGTTGGCCCGCGCCCGACTGACTGCAGCAGGGTGACACCGCTCCGCCTGAGTCGCAGCAGTGTCACCCTGCTGCAATCCCCGCCCGACCACACCCGCCCGAACCGCGCGCTGCCGGGGCGATGCGCCGGGCTCACGATGCGCACGATCAGCCAACTCGGCGTGGTCAAACGCCAGACTCACCGGGGTGAAGCGCGCGACTCACCGGGGTGAAGCGCGCGACTCACCGGGGTGAAGCGCGCGACTCACCGGGGTGAAGCGCGCGACTCACCCTGGTGCAATCCCCGGCCGACCCTCGCCCCCGCCGACCTGCAGCCGCGGGACCCGCTACGCGCCTGCCGCGGCGGCGGGGCCTGTCGACGCGGACTCCAGCGGGATCCGGTAGAGCCGGGCGGCGTTGCCGCCCAGAACGGCGCGGGCCGCGTCGGCGTCGAAGCGGGGGTAGCGGCGGCCGATCTCGGCGGGGAACCGGTAGGCGGCGAGCTCGCGGACGAGCGGGCCGGGTCGCATCATCGGGTAGCCGCTGCCGAACAGCAGCCGCTGAGGCCCGAACGCGCGCAGCAGCGAGCCGAACGCGTGGGCGAACTCGATCGAGCCGGTCCACGGCAGGATCTCGGTGAGCACCACGTGCACGTTGGGCAGCGCGGCCAGGCGGGTGAGGGTGTCGGTCGGCAGACAGCCCGCCCCGAGGACGAACCGGATCTCCGGCAACGCCATGGCGAGCTCGCGGAACTGGCGGGCGTCGAACCCGGGCGGCGCGACACGGGCCGCGGCGCCCGCCCGCACCGGCTGGGCCGATCCCGCCTGCACCGGCTCGGCCCACTTCGGCACATGCGGCACCCGCCGCCGCGGCGGCACACCGCTGGGCAACGGACCATCGTGCAGCCGACGCACCCACGGGGCGGCCCGCGTCGACGGACCCACCCCGATGTGGACGACGTCAGCGCCCGCGGCGCCACACCGGGCCAGGGTGCGGCGCAGCCACGGGTCGCCCAGCCGCATCTGCCCCGCGGGGCGACGCCGCTCGCACAAGGTGAGCCCGCGCAGGTCGAACCGCCGCACGCGCGGCGTGAGCCCGCGCGCTCCCGGCTGCCCGCCGTCGGGGTCGAGCTCGCCGGACAACACGAAACGGTCGGGCATCAACCCCGCCATCTCCGCGTGCCACTCCAGAGGCGAGAAGCCCAGCACGAACAGGTCGCCGAGGACGACGGGCTGCAGCACGGCACGGTCGACGCAACCGTCGTCGAAGACGTCCCGGTTCAGGCCCGCCTCGCTGACCCGCTCGACCTCGTGCGGCGGCACCGTCCCGCCGTCCAGCTCGCGGTGGCGGCGCAGCAGGTCCAGCGCGTAGACCTCGCCATCGGGGGCGGCCTGGTTGTGGGGGCTGGCGTCCCAGATGTGCACTTGGGCGTCGACCACACGACAGGGCACGCCCCCGACGGTGTACACGGCTCAGCCCATCGACGGGCCGAGCCCGAGCGACTGGGGCGTGCTGGAGTCGGGTGACGGCTGCGGAATGCCCTCGTCCAGCGGCCCGTACTCGGTCATCAGCGCCTTGTTCCACGGCGTCTGCTCCTCGGCCACCAGCGAGTTGGTGGTGAGGATCAGCCCGGCGACCGAAGCGCCGTTCTGGAGCGCGGAGCGCACGACCCGCAGCGGGTCGATGATGCCCATGTCGACCATGTTGCCGAAGCGGCCCTCCAGGGCGTCGAAGCCGTCGTCGACGCCCAGCGCGCTGACCTGCTTGACCACGTCGTCGCCGTCGTAGCCCGCGTTGGACGCGATGAGGTGCACCGGCTCGGTGAGCGCCGCGCGGACGATCTCGACGCCGATGCGGTAGTCACCCGACACCTCGAGCGCGTCGAGTGCGGGCTCGGCGTGCAGGAGGGCCGCCCCGCCACCGGCGACGATGCCCTCCGCCATGGCGGCCCGGGTGGCCTGCAGGGAGTCGTCGACGCGGTGGCGGATCTCCTTGAGCTCCGCGTTGGTCGGCGCCCCGACCGAGATGATCGCGGCCTTGCCGGAGAGGCGCGCGATGCGGTCGCCCAGCCAGTCCTCGTCGGTGCCGATCGTGGCCCGCGCCATCTCCGCGCGCAGCTGGGAAAGGCGCAGCTCGACGGCTTCGCGCGCCCCAGCCCCGCCGATGATCGCGGTGTTCTCGTTGGTGGCGCGCACCTGCGTGGCGCGGCCGAGCTGCTCGAGGCCGATCTGCTCGAACGCGAACGACGACGCCTTCGAGTGCACCTGGCCGCCGCACAGCGCGGCCATGTCCTCCAGCAGGTGGATGCGCTTCTCGCCGAACCCGGGCGCCTGGATCGCGGTGACCTTGAGATGCCCGTTGACGTGGTTGTGCACCAGCATCTGCAGCGCGGTGCCCTCCACCTTCTCCGCGATGATCACCAGCGGCCGGGGGTCGCGCATGATGCGCTCCAGCACCGGCATGAGCGAGCGCACATCGGTGATCTTCTCGGCCGTGAACAGGATGTAGGGGTCGTCGAGGACGGCCAGCATCGCGCCGGGGTCGGTCACCAGATAGGGCGAGACGTAGCCGTTGTCGAACTCGAAGTCCTCGACGAAGGTGACCGTGAGGCCGTTCACCGGCCCGTCGTCCACCGAGATCACGCCGTCGTCGCCGACGGTGTGCAGCGTCTGCGCGACGATCTGGCCGATCGTCTCGTCGTCGTTGGCCGAGATCGCGGCGACGCGGGAGAGGTGCTCCAGGGAGTCGACCGGGTGCGCGACCGACGAAAGGTGCGCCACGATCGCGCCGACCGCGAGGTCGATGCCGCGCTTGACCAGCACCGGGTTGCCGCCGGACGTGATCGCCTTCATGCCTTCGCGCACGATCGCCTGTGCGACGACCGTGGCCGTCGTCGTGCCGTCGCCGACGATGTCGTTGGTCTTGATCGCCGCTTCCTTGAGGATCTGGGCGCCCATGTTCTCGAACGGGTCGCGCAGGAAGATCTCGCGGGCGATCGTCACGCCGTCGTTGGTGACCTCCGGAGAGCCGGTGATCTTCTCAAGGATCACGTTGCGGCCCTTGGGCCCGAGGGTGGACTTGACGGCTTCTGCGAGTTGGTCGACGCCTGACTTGAGCAGGTCGCGGGCTTCCTGCCCGAACTTCAGTTCCTTGGCCACGACGGCCCTCCTGGTGACAGCGGTGTCTCGATCGGTGCGCGGGTTTCGAAAGAGGGGTGAGACGAACCGGGCCGAGGGCCCACGCCGGATTGCGCGGACCCCCGGCCAGGGAACTGCTAGCTGACGGCGGGCGGGAGCATGTCGCCGATGAACTCGGCCGCTTCCTCGAGGTTGCCGAACATCACGGTCCGGTCATCCATGTGGATCATCTTGCCGTAGTGCGTCGACATGTTCTCTTCGAACTCCGACGCGTCGTAGAAGCCGGGCTCCTCGCCCAATGCCTCGGAGATCTCGTCGTAGACGAAGTCCATCCGGCCCACGCAGTCCACGCGGATCATGGACGGCAGCTGCGTCACGGTGACGTTTTCCTGCCGGTTCATGACCTCGGCGACGACGACCCCGACCTGGTTGTTCATCAGGGTCACCCCCGCCTTGCCGGACGCGGTGTTGTCGGCCTTGTAGGGACTCTCGGCGGTCTTGTACGCGGGCCTGGTCACTGGTTCAGCTCCTCAGGGGTCTGGAGTCCAAGGTCGGACACGATTCCGGCGAACCTGCTCTTGGCGCGATCGAGGGAGTCCTCGAAGCGCGGGGGCTTGGCGTCAGGCTGGCTCCACAGCGGCTGCAGCAGTCGCGCCGCCTGGATGGCCTGCGGTACCCACTTCGACAGCCAGCCCTGCATGAGTTCCTTGTTGTAGTCCGCGAACTCCTTGTCCTGCACGAG
Source organism: uncultured Actinomycetota bacterium (assembly GCA_963826705.1). Classification (GTDB taxonomy): domain Bacteria; phylum Actinomycetota; class Actinomycetes; order Mycobacteriales; family Pseudonocardiaceae; genus Pseudonocardia. Next base: position 97,555 of record CAWGYF010000012.1, on the reverse strand, counting down.
CGGGGCGAAGCAGGCCTGGGTCCACCGCAGGTCGCGCTGGGCGTAGTCGTACTCCCCGGCGCCGACGACGGTCGGGGTGACGAAGTCGCCGTTGCCCGCGGCGACCTGCTGCACGAGGTTGGACCGGAACAGCTCACCGATCAGCGGCTCGAAGACGACGTTGGTGGCGAACACCGACTCGCCCCAGTCGTTGTCGATCGCTGTCAGCGCCTCGGTGACCTTGCGGACGCCCTGCCAGATCGGGTCGTTGTTCCACGCGTCCAGGTGCGCGGCGCCGTCGAAGCCCTCGATCTCCTCGCTCAAAGTGAGGTTGTAGAGCGCGAGGTCCTGGGCGAAGCGGATCTTGTGCATGCTGTTCACGACCATGGCCGTGTTGTGCATGTTGGTCGGGCCCGAGCGGTTGCAGGCAGCGAACACGTAGAGGCCGAGAATGTGCTCGACGTGCATCCAGGCGCCGACGTTGCGGGCGACGAAGCTCACCCAGTTGTCGGTCCACTGGTCGAACGCCTTCGCGTTGCGGGCGTTCTCGATGTTCTGGTTGACCTGGCGGACGACGTTCGCGTTGTAGCGGTAGAACGTCATCTCCCACTCTTCGTTGGGGTCACGGAACTCGTGCCACCCATGAGCGGGCCAGTCCTGGACCTGCAGGCCGCCGGTGCCGATGCCGCGCTGGGGCTCGGGCTTGTCGACGCCCCACGCCTTCAGCTTGGTCCAGTTCAGCGGGTACCCGGAGCTGCCGTCGGCGAAGCCGTAGATCCAGCCCTGGGACAGGTAGTGCCGTGGGTCGGGCTGGACGTCGACGGTCACGTCCTCGTAGTGGGTCTGCTTGCGCTTGGCGGGCTTGAAGTAGTTGTAGCGACGCGCCGACGCGCTGGAGTCGGGGAACTCTTGCGCACCAGCCTCCGCGTCGGTGAACTGGGGTTTCGGGACGCTGCGCTCTGGGCGTTCGGTGGTGGTCATCAGTCCTCTCCCTGTTCACCAGTGGTGGTGAACTTGTCGTAGAAGATGTGCTGCTCGGGCACGCCGAGGGAGGTGAGCATCGGGAGCGCCGCATCAACCATCGGCGGCGGCCCGCACACGTACGCGTCCCTCCCAGACAGGTCCGGCTCACACCGCTTCAAGACCTCGGTGATGAGACCGACCTCGCCTGCCCATTCGTCGTCCGCGGTTGGCTCGGAGAGCGCCGGGACGTACCGGAAACCGGGAATCTTGCTTTCCAGGCTCCGGAGCTCTTCTTCGAAGCAGAGGTCCCGCTGCCCTCGGGCCCCGTAGTAGAAGACGGCCTGCCGGTCCACGCCACGCTCCGCCATCGATCGCAGCAGGCTCAGAACCGGCGCCATCCCCGCGCCACCGCCGAGGAAAACGATCGGCGAGGTGCGGCTCTCCCGAAGCGTGAAGGTGCCGAACGGCCCTTCGACGTCGAGCCGGTCCCCGACGGCCAGCTTGGTGGCCAGCAACTCGGAGAACAGCCCGTCGGGATAGACCTTGATCACGAACTCGAACCGGCCCTCACGGCCCGGTGTGTTGGCCATCGAGAACGAGCGTGACTCGTCCGTGCCCGGGACGGTGATGTCCAGGTACTGCCCGGGGAAGAACTTGATCCCGTCCGCGGGCTCGATGAGCTTGAGCACCAGATGCCGCATGTCGTGCGTGACGGACTCGTTCGAGACGACTTCCGCCACACCCTTCTTCAGCGGCAGACCATTTCGGATGATCTCCTCGTCGTACTGGAGGAGCTCGATCACCAGGTCGTTGTAGGGGTGGGCCCGACACAACAGCGTCTGGCCCTCCTCCTTCTCGTAGTCGGGCAGGGCGAACGTCGAATAGCGCTCGAGGTCGATGTCGTCCATATCGCCTTCGAGCACGAACGACTTGCACGCTGCACACTGGCCTTCCTTGCAGCCGTGCATCAGCTGCACGCCTTGCTCGGCTGCCGCACGCAGGATCGTCTGGTCCTCGTCGACCTCGATCTCGATGCCAACTGGCTCGAACCTGACGATGTGCTTGCCCATCTAAAGCCCTTCTTCAAGGAGGTGGTCGGCGAGAACCCACCCGCCACCCCACGTCCGAGCCTGGCAGGAAGAGGGCCGGCGGTGGCTCCGCCGGCCCTCCCCCCTCACCTGACCCGCGCTCAGGCGTCCGCGGGTGCCGGTCGTCCGGCTGGGCCCTGCTTGTGGTAGTCCTCGACGAAGGCCGCACGGCCCGCGTCATCCATCTCGTTGAACAGCACGAGCGGGCTACCAAGCGGCGGGCAACGGCGCATGTGGTCCAGCGTCCACATCTTCTTGGGGTTCAAGTCGAGGTGGGGCTGTGCCGTCATGGTCTTGCCGTCGTCGCGGACGAAGCCCATGTCGGACACCACGTCGGCCCAGTTCATGCCGTGGTAAAGGGTCTCCCACTCGCGGTGACCCACGAGCTTGCCCATGTTCGGGGTCTCGCGACCCTGGAACGTGGGCCGGAAGGCCTCGACGTCGGTCCAGCGGCACACCTCGTGGCAGTACGCGCGGTGCACGCCGTCGACCTCTGCGGTGACCATGTCCTCACGGACGAGGCACGGGACCATGCAGGTCCAGCAGCGGATCGGGTAGACGTAGTCGACGTCCTCGAAAACAATCGGGTTGTGCCCGTTGGGCACGGCGAGGCGGTTGTAGTTCTCCCACCACTTGCCGTACTTGTCGTACCAGCCCGGGTACTTGTACTCGAACCACTCGAAGTCCTCGTCGGTCATGCCGTCGATGCGCCAGTAGTTGGCAAGCCAACCGGTGGCGAAGAACTGCGCGACCTCGTGGACGTAGCCCTTCTCCCAGATCTGCTTCCACGACTCTTCGATCAAGTCGTGCGGGATGACCAGGCCGTACTTCTCGAGCGGGACGAGGTAGGCACGGTAGTAGTCGTCGTAGATCCAGCGACGCCACATCTCCGCGTAGGACTCGCGGTCCTTGCGGCGGTCCTTGGTGCCGTACTCGATGAACGTGCCGATGGCGGCGTCCACGACACGGTGGTTGTTCCACCACGCGTAGCGGAGGTCGCGCTCGAGCAGCTGGCGGTTGTCCTCGTCCGACAGCGCCATGAGCAGTGTGGCGTAGCCGTTGGAGATGTGCCGCGACTCGTCGGACTGCACGGAGTGGAACACCGTGGGCAGCAGGTAGTCGCCGTTGGCCGCAGCTTCGGCAGGCATGGCCACGAACAGGGTGTTCGTGAACGCCGTCTCGGCGACGATCGTCAGGTAGATGCTGGCCGCGGTGATCGCGTCACCGGTGATGAACCCTTCAGCGAACTGACGGCCGATGGTGCCGCAGTAGTCGCCCTGGAAGTTCCGCAGGCTGTTGTTGAAGCCTGCCGGGTCGATGTAGTTGTTCATGTACAGGCGCTTCAGGTTCTGCTGGATCGTCGAGTGACGTACCTCGTCGATCATCTGAATGGCCTGGCCGTTGTGCAGCTCCGGGTTCGGAACCACGTGGAACAGCATGGGCATCGAGCGCGCCGCCGAGATCTCGGGCAGCGGGATGATGCTCAAGAACAGCTTCTGCCACTCCAGCCACCGCTCCTGGACCTGGCGGAACATGTTGCCGCGGATAGCGCCGTCAGACGCGCCGTAGACGCGGTGGTCCTTCTCTTCCTGCATCGGGAAGTAGGACCGCAGGACCTGCTTGAGCGGGTCCTTCTTGGCGGCCTTGCGGAAGGTGTAGTCGGTTCCGTACTTCATGTACGGCTCGTGGTACTGCGGCTCCCAGGAGAGTTCCTGGATCTTCTGATGAGCCTTGGCCAAACTCTGCCGACTCACGTCATCTCCTCACGTGGTGGTGGACCAGGGAGCGGTCGACGCTGCGCGGTAGCGACGGACGTTTCCCTGCGGTCTGCCCCCGTCCGCTGGAGCCGGTGCAAAGCGCGGGTGGCGCCGGCAGCGAAGGAGACCCGAGTCCGCCGTCCCGGCATCGATGCGCGGGTCGACCCAGGGCGAAGGGCTCGTGCCGCGAATCACACCGCCCCATCACCGGTGTCGAGGTCTCAATATGAGAAAGTGAGATGTCCTGTCGCCGCGGGGTATGACCTCCGCGGTCACGAACGAGCGGTCTTCTGACGGCAACCGGACTGTTTGCCCTGCCCATCTGCCCTGCAACGGCTTCCCGGGGTACCGTCGAGCGCAAGCGGCGTCGCACTGGGGCGGTATCGCTGATGGGCCAAGGAGGGCAACCGCGTGGGCCGTACGCACGACCCGCAGTCGCTGTCGTACCGCACTGACGGCACTTTCGACGGCGTGTTGATGCGCGCTCGATCGTCGTTTCTCGTCGACGACCGTGTGGAGCAGGGCATCGTTCGAGACACGATCCTGGCCTCGTGGACCAGGTCGCGCGAGTGGCACATCGACGTCGAGGACGTCGAGCTGTCGGATGCCTTCAGCCCGGAGCGGGATTCACCGCTGGTCAGGGCGGCCACGCCGATCCTCAACTCGGTCGCGGACGAGCTGGCCGGCGAGCCGGTCAGCGTGATCCTCACCGACGCCGACGGTGTCGTGTTGGAACGGCGCACCGGCGACTCCCAGCTGTGCCAGGCGCTCGACCGCATCTGGCTCGCGCCTGGCTTCAGCTACGCCGAGCGCTTCGTCGGCACCAACGGGATCGGCACAGCGCTGGAGGGCCGCGGCCCGGCCGAGGTGTTCGGGCACGAGCACTACGCCGAGCCGCTGGCCCCTTTTGCCTGCTCGGGCGCACCGATCTGGCATCCCGTCAGCGGCAAGCTGCTCGGCGTCGTCGACCTCACGTGCTGGCGCCAGGACGCCGGGCGCTTCATGTCGACGGCGGTGGCGCGCATCGCCCGGCAGATCGAGGGCGCGTTGCTGGACCAGTCCGGCCCCCGGGAGCTGGCCCTGCTGCACGACTACCTCACCGCGTGCAGGCGCAGCAACGGCGCGGTGCTCGCCGTCAGCTCCGATCTGGTGATGAGCAACGACCGGGCGCGCGAGCTGATCGACCCTCACGACCAGGGCACGTTGATCGCCGGTGCCATCGAGGCGATGAACTCCGACCGCCGGGTGATGCTGCTCGACCTGCCCTCCGGGGTGGTCGCGCGGGTCCAGGTGCGGCCGAGCTGGGTCGACCGGGGCACCGCGGGCGGGGTGCTGCACGTGCAGCTCGCGGCGCCCGAGATCACTCCGCGGCCGCGCGCCACGGCGTCGCCGCCGGTCTCCGCCTCCCTGCCCGCCGCGGTCGGCAGCGGGCTGCTGTGGACGAAGTGTTGCCAGGCCGTCGACCGGCACTTCCACAGCCGGGAGTGGCTCGTGCTGCAGGGCGAGCCCGGCACCGGCAAGACCACGATCGCGCGGGCCACCCATCAGCTGCGCACCCCTGCCGCCCACCTGCGGATCCTCGACGCCGACGACTACGGACCCGGCTGGATCGCCGACGTCGCCGAGGAGCTGGAGACCGGCTGCGGCACCCTCGTGCTCACCCACGTCGACCGCCTTTCCGATGACGGCCGCCAGCACCTCGCCGACGCGCTGGAGCCCTACCGCGAGTCCACCGACCCGGACCGGGCGTGGCTGGTCGCCACCGCAGGGCCCGGCGGCCTCGGTCGCCCCGACGACCCGGTCGACCTGCTGGAGTTCTTCCCCCGCACCGTCATGGTGCCGCCGCTGCGCCACCACGTCGAGGACGTGGCCGAGCTGGTGCCGCACTTCATCGCGCGGCTCACCCGCGGCTCCGAGCTGTCGTGCTCGCCAGAAGCGCTGCGGCTGCTCATGCGCAACCGCTGGCCGGGCAACGTCGAGCAGCTCTACCAGGTGCTGCGCAAGACGGTCGCGCGCCGCAGAGCAGGCGTGCTCGCGCCCGACGACCTGCCCCCGGAGGTCCGCGCGATCACCCGTCGCGTGCTCACGCCGTTGGAGGCGATCGAGTGCGACGCGATCGTCGACGCGCTGCTGGACAACAACGGCAACAAGGCCGAGGCCGCCCGACATCTGGGCATGTCGCGCGCCACGATCTACCGCAAGATCCGCGGCTACGGCATCTCCACCCTGACGAGCGGCTGACGCCTGCCGTGCGCGGATGACGTGGCGATGGCCACATCATCCGCGCACGGGGGTGTCGCGCCGCAGCACCTGCACCACGTCGTCGGGCAGCCCCACGAGGTACGCCTCGTCACCGGCGGCGAAGGTGGTGTCGCGCCGCGGCGGGGTCTCCACACCCCCGTCCGCGCGGTGCAGGGCCACGACCCTGGCCCGCTCGGACAGCTCGCGCATCGCCAGTCCGTCCAGCCCACCGCCCGCGGCCACCGAGAGCTTGCCGACGAGGAACGGTGTGCTGTCGACGTAGAACGTTCCCAGCACCTCCAGCCCGAGCGCCGCGCCGACGAACCACGGCGCGGCGACCGACGCCGTCGAGCGCACGTTCTGGAACCCGAACCCGTCTTCGACACCACGCGCCAGCTCACGGTCGAACACGCGTAGCACCACCGGCACCGACGTCCACCGGTCGGCCAGCCGCTCCCGGATGACCAGACCCGTCTCGACGTTGACGAAGTCGTCGCTGGTCAACACGGCCACGGCCGCCGCGCCAACGAGGTTGGCCGCGTCGAGGACCGCAGTGTCGGTCGCGTCGCCGATCACGATGGGCACCCGGAGCGCACGGGCGCGGGCGTGGTGGCGGCCAGCCTCGTCGCTGTCGATCGCCACGACCCGCCGCCGCGCCGCCACCAGCTCCTCGACGACCTCGATCGCGACCGTGCCCAGCCCCACGACCACCACGTGCCCACGCATCGCACCGACCTTGCGCTGCCCGAACGCCCCCTCGATCCGCCTGCTCACCAGCAGCTGCGTGACCAGTGCGAACACGATCGCCGTGAGCACCGCGCCGCCACCCATCAGGGCGATGGCGTAGATGCGCAGCCAGGTCTCCTGGTCGGCGAAGTTGAAGTCGCCGTAGCCGACGGTCGCGATGGTCTCGACCGTGAAGTAGAGGGCATCCACGACGGACATGTGCGACCCGTCGGGCTTGACGTAACCCATCTGCAGCACCAACACCGAGATCGCGAAGACCAGAAGTTGCAGCCCGATCACGACGCGCAGCGGGCGGTCGGCCTCGGCCGCGAGGGAGCGCAGCAGCGACCACAGGCCCGCCCGGCCCTCGTCGTCGCGCTCGGCGGCCCGCGCGGCCCCTGCCGTCCGGGCCCCGACGGCGCGCACCGGCTCCTGTGGCCGCAGCCGCTCCACCACCGCGCTCGCACCGTAGCGCGCGAACTGGGCGGGCGTGCCGACGGCGGTCACCCGGTCGCCCCTGCCCACGGCGTGGTCGCGGCCGGGACACACGACCGGCGGCGCGCCCTTGGACGCCACGGCCAGCGGGGCGAGCTCGCCGTAGAGGTCGCGCAGTGTGGCGTCGCGGTCGGCGACGAGATCGGCGACGAGGAACTCGCGTCCGGCCAGCGAAAGCTCGTGGGTGCGCCTGCCAAGACAGATCTCGACGACCGAAGGGGCGGCCAGCGCCGCCACGTCGAGCACGCAGCCCTCACTCACGACCTCCGCCAGCGCCCGCGCGACCTGGGGGTTGGCCATGCGGGCGACCAGCCGGATGTCAGGGCGCAGCCTGCGGACAAGCAGGGCGGCCTCCAGCGCGGCCAGGTCGGCGGACGCGAGGCAGACGACCGCCGACGCCGCGGCCAGCTGCGCCTCGACGAGCGCCTCGCGCAGCCTGCCGCGCACGAGCGGGACCTCCCATTGTTCGAGTAGCCGCTCGGCGACGGCCCCGGCCTCGGCGACGGCGTCGACGACCACGACGTAGGCGCCCGCTGCCCGCAGTTGCTCGATCGTGCGCAGCGCCGTGTCGTCCACACCGCACACGACGACATGACCGGCCTTCTGTCCATGCATGCGGCTAGGGTCGCCCACGCCCTGCCCATTCGGGGGATTCCGCCGCGTTTCGGCTCGTTACGTTCACGGTGCACCCGGGTGACCGACCGCCGTCCACATCGCACATGCGTCGGGTGCCCCCGCAAGCGCCTTGACGGGGGTGCTGGCACCACGGTGGCTGTGTGGTCGGTTCTTTACGCCGCCGCGGTTGGGGGTCGCGCGGTGGGTCGTCGCGTGGTGGCGATGCGTGGTGGCGATGCGCGGTGAGGGGTCAGCCGATGCGCCGCCGCGCCCGCCATTCCGTGAAGCCCGCCGCGACCGCCTCGTCGGCGGTGCGGAACCAGACCTCCGCGCGGGTGCGCTCGTAGTTGGGGCTCTCCGGCGTGTGGAAGACCATCGAGTCGGCGTTGCCCTTGACCGTGAACTCCGGGGATGGAGCCTCACCGCCGGGCCCTGGCACCGCCCCCGCGCCCACCCCGTCGGTCGACGCGGGGGTGAAGAGCGCATGGGGTGGCGCGGGCGCCGTTGTGGCCGAGGTGGGGCCGAAGCCCGCGGCAGGTGTGTCGGGGACCGTCGAGTCAGGGCCGTGTGAGTCAGGGGCCTGTGAGTCAGGGGCGTGCGAGTCAGGGGCGTGCGAGTCAGGGGCGTGCGAGTCGAGGGGCGTGCGAGTCAGGGGCGTGCGAGTCAGGGGTGTTCTGCGCGGCCGACCGGAGGGGCGCCTCGGTCCCCGCGTCGGTCCACGCCGACCCGGCGGGCGGCGTCGCAACCTGGGTTGCACCTGCGGCGTCGGGGCGCGGCCGAGGACGGGGACGAGGACGCGGCGACGGGCTGGCCTGCACAACCTGCTCGGCCGCGACCTCCTCCGAACCCGCGGACTCCGCCTTCCCCGCGGACGCGTCGACGGTGGCAGGCTCGGCGACCGCGGAAGCCTCGCCGTCGGCCACCGGGGCGACAGGCTCGGTGACCTCCTGCCGACCCGCGGCGGGTTCGGCAGCTACGGAGGAGTCCGCCGCGAGGTCGAGACCGGATTCGTGCCTGCCAGCGTCGTCCACCAGGGAGACCTCGGCCTCGCCTGGCGCGGACGGGGCGGTGGCGGGCGAAGACAGCGGGACCGCCGCCTCGTCCGCCGCGATCGGCTCGACAGCGGTCGGCTCGACGTCGGCGGTCGGCTCGACGTCGGCGGTCGGCTCGACGTCGGCGGTCGGCTCGACGTCGGCGGTCGGCTCGACATCGGCGATCGGCTCGACATCGGCGATCGGCTCGACGTCGGCGATCGGCTCGACGTCGGGGACCACTGCGGGAACCGGCGCGCTGGGCGCGCCCGTCACGGTCGGTTCGGGGCTGGGCGGCGCGACGACGGGTGTAGGCCGCGTAGCCACCGCGCGCGCGGGTGGCTGCACCGTCCCCGGGGCGGCGGGCTCGACCAGCCGGGACGCTGATCGCGAACGGACGTACCACAGCACCGCGCTTGCCAGAAGCGCGAGCAGGAACCAACGACGCCGACGTCGGGGCGCCCTCTCCTTCGCCATGCCGCGAGGGTAGGCGCCCGCCTGATGAAGATCCACTCAGGGTCGGCGTGCGGCCTTGACCTGCTCGTAGCGGGCGAGGGCCTCGGCGCGCTCAGCCTTGTGGTCGACCATCGGCTCTGGGTAGCCCTCGGGCGCCCCGCCCGGGAGGTTCCACGGCTGATGCACGGCCTTCCCGCGGACGCCACCCAGCTCGGGGACGAAGCGGCGCACGTAGTCGCCGTCGGGGTCGAACCGCTCCCCCTGCGTGATCGGGTTGAACACCCGGAAGTAGGGCGACGCGTCGGTGCCGCTCCCCGCGGTCCACTGCCATCCGTGCTGGTTGGAGGCCAGATCGCCGTCCACGAGCAACCGCATGAAGTGCCGCGCGCCCCACCACCACGGCAGGTGCAGGTCCTTCACCAGGAAGCTCGCGACGATCATCCGCACCCGGTTGTGCATCCACGCCTCCGCGCGCAGCTGGCGCATCCCGGCGTCGACGATCGGGAAGCCGGTTCGACCCTCGCACCACGTGTCGAACGCTGCCTGCGCGGCGGCTCCTGACGCCACGGGGAGCGCGTCGAACGAGCGGTCGTAGTTGCCGCGGGCCGAGTCGGGGCGCTGGTGGAGGATGTCGGCGTAGAACTCCCGCCAGGCGATCTCGGTGCGGTAGACCTCCGCCGACTCCGACCGCCGCTGCGCGAGATCGGCGAGCATCGTCCTCGGGTGGATCTCCCCGTACTTGAGGTGTGTCGACATCCGTGACGTGCCGGGCTTGTCGGGCCGGTCCCGATCGGGGCTGTAGTGAGAGACGGCGTCGGACAGAAACGCAAGCCAACGCTCCCGCGCCGCGGCCTCCCCCGCCTCGGGCAGGTCGGCGTCGAGCGGCTCGTCGTCGGGGATCCGCACCCGGTCCCGCGCGGACGGCCGTCGCCATTCGAGGGTGTGCTCGTCGGTGTCGGCGGGCTTGCGCCAGCCGTGCTGCGCCCACGCCCTGTGGAACGGGGTGAACACCTTGAACGCGCCACCGTCGTCCTTGCGCACCCGCCCAGGGGCGACGGCGTAGGGAGACCCGGTGCGAACCAGCTCGCGGCCGTTCTCGGCCAGCGCCTTCGCGACCGTCACGTCACGTTGTGTGCCGTAGGGCCCGAAGTCGGCGGCGACGTGCACCATCGCGGCATCGGTTGCGGCGGCGATCCGCGGCACCACCTCGGCCGGGTCTCCCTCGACGACGAGCAGTCGCCCACCCAGCGACGCGTCCAACGCCCGCAGCGACCGGAGGAGATAGGTGCGCCGAGCCGCTCCTGCCGGGTCGAGCAGCGCGGGGTCGAGGACGAACAGCGCGAGCGCGGTGGGCGCGGCGTCCCGCGCGGCGAGGAACGTCGGCTGGTCGCGCACCCGCAAATCGCGGCGGAACCAGACGAGGGACGTTTCGCTCATGAACGGCGACGCTACCTGCTCGGTGATCGCGGCGAGTCCCACATCACGGCCGTGTGGCGCCGCGGTGTGCGCCTCTCGCCGATCACGACCGGCGTCCTCGCGGGGCTCACGGCGATGGCGGCGCAGCTGCGATTCACCCCGCAGCAGGCTTTGCATTGATGCACATCTCCGCATATGTTCGAGGGCATGGGACACGGTCATGGGCACGGGCATGCCGTCAGCGGGGCGGCCAACCGTCCCTGGCTGGGGGCCGCGCTCGCGCTGATCGTGGCGTTCATGGTCGTCGAGCTCGTCGTCGGCCTGCTGTCGGGGTCCCTCGCGTTGATCACCGACTCGGCGCACATGTTGACCGACGCCGCCGCGATCGCGCTGGCCCTCGTGGCGATCCGCCTCGCCGCCCGTCCGGCGAGCGGCGGCTACACCTACGGGCTCAAGCGCGCCGAGATCCTCTCCGCTCAGGCCAACGGCATCACCTTGCTGGTGCTGGCCGCGTGGTTCTGCTTCGAGGGCGTCCGACGGCTGATCACGCCACCCGCGGTCGAGGGTGGCCCGGTGCTGGTCACAGCGCTGGTCGGCATCGGGGTCAACATCGCCGCCGCCTGGTGCGTCAGCCGGGCCAACCGGAGCAGCCTCAACGTCGAGGGCGCGTTCCAGCACATCGTCAACGACCTGTTCGCGTTCATCGCCACCGCGGTCGCCGGACTGGTCGTGCTGACCACCGGCTTCGCCAGGGCCGACGCCGTCGCCGCGCTCGTCGTCGCCGCCCTGATGATCAAGGCGGGGTGGGGGCTGATCAGGGAGTCAGGGCGGATCTTCCTGGAAGCCGCGCCGCGCGGGGTCGACCCGGACCGGGTCGGGGCGGCGCTCGCCGCGGTCGACGGCATCGCCGAGGTGCACGACCTGCACATCTGGGAGATCACCTCGGGCGAGCCCGCGCTGTCGGCGCACGTGCTGGTCCGGCCCGACGTCGACTGCCACGCCGCCCGCCGGGCCATCGAGCGCGTCCTGCGCGCCGACCGCATCGACCACACCACGCTGCAAGTGGACCACGTGACCGTCGGCGCCGAGCATTGCGAGCAGGCCCACGGACCGGTGCACCGCAGCTAGCAGCGGCCCCCGCATCGGCCCGGGTTTGCAGCAGGGTGGCACTGCTGCGACTGGGTCGGAGCAGTGCCACCCTGCTGCGATGCGGACGGGCCCAGCCACGGCGGCGTGGGTTGTCCGGGGTTGCTACCGGTTCACCATCGGCACGAAGTCGCGCTCCGTCTGACCGACGTAGAGCTGACGCGGCCTGCCGATCTTGGTGGTCGGGTCGTTGATCATCTCCCGCCAATGCGCGATCCAGCCGGGCAGACGGCCGAGGGCGAACAGCACCGTGAACATCTTCGTCGGGAAGCCCATCGCCCGGTAGATCACGCCGGTGTAGAAGTCGACGTTCGGGTAGAGCTTTCGCTCGACGAAGTAGTCGTCGGCGAGCGCTTTCTCCTCCAGCGCCTTCGCGATGTCCAGCAGTGGGTCGCTGATTCCGAGCTTCTTGAGGATCCCGTCCGCGCTCTGCTTCACGATGCGGGCGCGCGGGTCGTAGTTCCTGTAGACGCGGTGCCCGAAGCCCATCAGCCGAGCGCCCTTGTCGTCCTTGTCCTTCACCCGCTTGACGAACGCCTCGACGTCGCCGTTCTCCTCGCGCTTGATCTTCTGCAGCATCTCCAGCACGGCCTGGTTGGCTCCGCCATGCAGCGGGCCGAACAGCGCGTTGATGCCCGCGGAGATCGACGCGAACAGGTTGGCGTGCGAGGAGCCCACGAGCCGGACGGTCGAGGTCGAACAGTTCTGCTCGTGGTCGGCGTGCAGGATCAGCAGGATCTCCAGCGTCCGGGCGAGGTCGGGATCGACCTCATACGGCTCAGCGGGGAACCCGAAGGTCATCCGGAGGAAGTTCTCCACGAGACCGAGCGAGTTGTCCGGGTAGAGGAACGGCTGGCCGATCGACTTCTTGTACGCATACGCCGCGATCGTCGGCAGCTTGGCCAGCAGCCGCACCGTCGACAGCTCGACGTCGTCGGCGTTGAACGGGTCGAGGCTGTCCTGGTAGAAGGTCGAAAGCGCCGAGACGGCCGAGGAGAGCACCGGCATCGGGTGCGCGTCGCGCGGGAAGCCGTTGAAGAAGTCCTTGAGGTCCTCGTGCAGCAGCGTGTGGCGGCGGATCTTGGTGGTGAAATCGTCGAGCTCGGCCCGCGTGGGCAGGTCACCGTAGATCAGCAGGTAGCTGACCTCCAGGAACGTCGAACCCTCCGCCAGCTGGTCGATCGGGTAGCCGCGGTAGCGCAGGATGCCCGCATCGCCGTCGATATACGTGATCGCAGAGCTGCACGCCGCGGTGTTGCCGAACCCGGAGTCCAGCGTCGTCATGCCGGTGGTCGACAGCACCTTCCCGATGTCGAACGCCGACGCGCCCTGGGTCGCTTTCTTGATCGGCATGTCGTAGTCGCCGCCGGAGAGGTGGAGCACGGCCGTTTCGTCTGCAGTCATCGTGGAGGATCCCTCACACTCGCGTTGGTCCCGGTTGTCCTCTCACGTTAGTGCGGGAGACGGGGGGTGCGCCCAGTTTGGACCTGTGAAGTTCAGATCTCCGGGCCGCGGTAGCGTAAAAACTCACCGAAACGGGCGACGGCCAGCACCACGCCGATGATGACGGCGACACCGCCCAGCGTGGACGTGATGCCGGGCCCGATGAGCGCCGCGACCGAGCCGTGCCACAGGTCGGCCAACCGCGGGCCCCCCGCGACGACGACGGTGAACACCCCCTGCATCCGGCCGCGCATCTCGTCGGTCGCGACGGTCTGCAGCATCGAGGACCGGAACACAGCGCTGACCAGGTCCGCCGCTCCGGCGACGGCAAGCAGGACGACGGCGAGCCACAGCGAGCTGGTCAGCCCGAACAGGGCGACGGCGAGCCCCCACACGCAGATCGCCACCGTGACCGCGACGCCCTGGCGGCGCACGCGTGTCAGCCAGCCCGAGAACAGTCCACCCAGCACGGCGCCCGCCGGGATCGCGGCGAACAGCAGGCCCAGCGCGAAGCCGCCGCCGCGTGGGTCGCCGAACACCCGCTCCGCCATCTCGGGGAACAGGATCCGCGGCATGCCCAGGGCCATCGCGATGATGTCGAGGAGGAACGAGACGAGCAGCACCTTGTGCATGGCGGCGTACCGGAAACCGGCCACCACCTCGCGCATGCCCGCCCGCGCCCGCTTGCCCTCGGCGGTGGGCGCGGGCATGGGGGGAAGCCGCCACGTCGCCCACAGCGTGGCCAACAGCGCGAGGGCGTCGAGCAGGTACAGCGTGGGCAGCCCGACCACCGGGATCAGCACCCCGGCCAGCAACGGCCCGATGACCGCGCCGAACGTCGTGACGGTGAAGTTGAGCGTGTTCGCCGCGGGCAGCAGCGGGGCGGCCACCAACCGCGGGATCACCGCGCTGCGCGCGGGCTGGTTGACGGCCAGCAGCGCCGACTGCAGCGCGAACAGGCCGAGGATCAGCCAGACGTTGCCGACGCCGCTGGCCGCGATGACCCACAGCGACAGCGAGCTCGCGGCGATGCCCGCTCCAGTGACGAGCAGCAGCACCCGCCGGTCCACCGCGTCGGCGATCGCGCCGCCCCACAGGCCGAACACGACCAGCGGCACCAGCCCGAACAGGCCGGTCAGCCCGACGTAGGCCGACGACCCCGTGAGCACGAAGATCTGGGTCGGGACGGCGACGACCGACAGCTGCGACCCGACGACCGTCACGGTCCCGGCCGTCCACAGGCGCCGGTAGGCGGGCGTGCGGAGCGGGCGGGTGTCGGCCAGCGCGCCTCTCGCGACGCGGGTGAACCGGCGCAGGGCCGCCAGCCGGGCTGTCGGTGCCTCCGGGCCTGCGTCGATCGGCCCAGTGGGCTGCTCCGGGCCGGTTTCGGTCACGACGTCAAGACTTACCACCCCGGCCCGCCCGGCGCGGGGCGAGATCAGGGCGCCAGGCGGCGCACCGTCCAGCTGCGGTCAAGCGGGTCGAGGACGAAACGGAGCCGGTCGTGCATTCGGTCGGCCCGGCCCTGCCAGAACTCCACCTGCTCCGGCATGATGCGCCAGCCGCCCCAGTGCCCCGGCAGCGGCACCTCGTCGTCGTCGGCGAACCGCTGGGTGACGGCGGCGAGCGCGTCGTCGAGCGCGCGGCGGTTGCGCACCACCGTCGACTGGGCGGACGCCCACGCCCCCAATTGCGCGCCGCGAGGCCGAACGGCCCAGTAGGCCTGCGCCTCTTCGGGCGACACCATCTCCACCGGCCCACGGACGTGGACCTGCCGGTGTTGGGCGTACCAGGGGAACGTGGCCGACGCGAAACGGGTGACGCGCAGGTCGTGGCTCTTGGCCGAGGTGAAGTTGGTGTAGAAGACCACCCCGCGCTCGTTGAGCTCCTTGCACAGCACCGTGCGCGACGACGGCCGTCCATCCTGCCCCGCCGTGGCCAACACCATGGCGTTGACCTCGGGGAAGCCTGCCTGCTCCGCTTCGGCCAACCAGGCGGCGAGCTGCTCGTGCCACGTGCGCGCGAGGGCGCCGACGTCGAGTCCTGCTGCCGGGTAGTCCACGCGCATGCGCGCCAGTTGCGGCGTCATCGCCATCCCTTCTTGTAGCCGACAATCGGGGGTATGCACCGGTGACGGATGCCACCCGGGCGCACCGTTGCTTCCCGACACCGGCGCAGGCAGGGTGACGCCAACCACGTTAGCTGTCGCGGACGGCCGTGGGCAGCACCCGACGGGCGGCGCCGCCCGGTAAGGAGATCGCAGTGACCACTGCGCATGCCGCTTCGGCCCAGGCGGATGTACCCCCGCCTCCGCCGGGCTTCAAGTCAGGACTCGAGGGCCATGTCGCGTTCCGCACCCAGATCGCCGAGCCCGACAAGGACGGCGGAGCGCTGCGCTACCGCGGTGTCGACATCGAGGACCTCGTCGGGAGGGTGACCTTCGGCAACGTCTGGGCCCTGCTCGTCGACGGGCGCTTCGGGCCAGGCCTTCCGCCCGCCGAGTCGTTCCCGATCCCGGTGCACACGGGCGACGTGCGTGTCGACGTGCAGGCCGCGTTGGCGATGCTCGCCCCGTACTGGGGCTACCGGCCGCTGCTCGACATCACCGACGACGAAGCCCGCGAACAGCTCGCGCGCGCGTCGGTGATGGCGCTGTCCTACGTCGCCCAGTCCGCCCGCGGGATCGGCATCCCCGCGGTGCCCCAGGCGCGCATCGACCGGTGCTCGACGATCACAGAGCGCTTTATGACGCGCTGGCGCGGCGAGCCCGACCCCGCACACGTCAAGGCGGTGGACGCGTACTGGGTGTCGGCCGCCGAGCACGGCATGAACGCCTCGACGTTCACCGCCCGCGTGATCGCGTCGACCGGCGCGGACGTCGCGGCCGCGCTGTCGGGGGCCATCGGGGCCATGTCCGGCCCGCTGCACGGTGGCGCGCCCGCGCGGGTGCTGCCGATGTTGGCGGAGGTCGAGCGGACCGACGACCCGTCCCGGCTGGTCAAGGGCATCCTCAGCCGCAAGGAGAAGCTCATGGGCTTCGGCCACCGGGTGTACCGGGCCGAGGACCCGCGCGCCAAGGTGCTGCGCCGCACGTGCAAGGAGCTCAAGGCGCCGCGCTACGAGGTGGCCGTCGCGCTCGAGCGGGCCGCCCTCACAGAGCTGCGGGAACGCCGCCCCGACCACCCCATCGAGACGAACGTCGAGTTCTGGGCCGCGGTGATCCTGGACTTCGCCGAGGTGCCGCCGCACATGATGCCCGCGATGTTCACCTCGGCCCGCACGGCCGGGTGGAGCGCGCACGTCATGGAGCAGAAGCGGGAGGCCAAGCTCGTCCGTCCGTCGGCGCAGTACATCGGGCCTGCTCCGCGCAAGCCGGAGGACGTCGAGGGCTGGGACGAGATCAAACACGACTAGCAGCGGCCCGGGGTTGCAGCAGGGTGGCACTGCTGCGACTGGGTTGGAGCAGTGCCACCCTGCTGCGATGCGGACGCCGCCCAGCCGCGCCCTCAGCCCTACGCCGGTCGGTAGACGAGCAGCGCGCAGTCGCCGACTTGGCGCACCTGCGCGAGGCGCATCCGCGCGCCGGGGAAGGTCAAGGCTCCGACGAGCCGCGGCGCCGCGGGATCGCCGATGAGCAGGGGCGCGATGACCACCTGCAGCTCGTCGACGAGACCCGCACCCAGGAACAGCGTGTTGATCGCGGTGCCGCCCTCGACCATCAGCCGGGCGACCCCGCGGTCGACGAGATCGGCCAGCACCGACGCCAGGCTCAGCGGCTCGCCCGCGTCGATCACCGTGGCGAGGCCCGCGAGCCGCCCCGTCAGGTCGGCGACCGCGGACGGGGCGGTGTAGACGAGCCGCTCCCCGTCACCCGCGGTGAAGAACTGTGCGGCCGGGTCCAGTCCGACACCGGAGCGGCTGAGCGTGACCTTGATCGGAGAGGCGGCCGCGCCCTGCTCCAGCCGCGCGGCGCGGCGGGCGGCCGAGCGGACGAGCAGCCGCGGGTTGTCAGCCGCGATCGTCCCCGGCCCGACCAGGATGGCGTCGACCCCGGCCCGTTCGGCGTCCACGCGGTCGAGATCCTCGGCGCCGGAGAGGATCAGCCGTTCCGGGGACCCGTCGTCGATGTGGCCGTCGAGGGACATCGCGACCGACATCAGCACGAACGGGCGCTCCATAGGGCCCCGAGTCTAGAGCGCCCGGCACATGAGGCACGTGGCGTGGCGGGACAGGGTCTTCGCAGGGTCCGCTGTCGCTTCGCAGGGTCCGTGGACCCTGCGAGGTGCGTGCGCGGTCTGCGAAGTGGCACTGGTTGGCGGCGAGCAGCCCGGGCAGGCGGGGGTGAGGGTCAGGTCCCGCCCCGCCGGGTGCAGTCGCACCCCGTGGACACCGATTGCGCACCCCGCGGGGTGTCGCGCACCCCGTGGACACCGACTGCGCACCCGGCGCGGTGACCTCGCGCCCCGTGCGCGGCGTGCCTGGTGTCGTTGCGGGGTGCGCAGTGGCTGACAGCGACCCGACGTGGCGGACATGGCCGGGGGACGGTCATGGCGTGATCGCGGGAGGCTCGTCACGTCTGTTGAGCCGGTGATCGTCTGCCAGAGGTGCACCAGTGCCCTCGCGGCACCACTTTCGCCGATCATGCGCGCGGCCAACCGTCAACTGCCGGGCGCTCTTAGCTTCATGATCGCCGGAATCGGCGGTTTCCGTGTGCGGGCGCACGGAAACCGCCGGTTTCGGCGATCACAGGTGCGGTCGGGGGCCCGGCACCTGCGCCGGAGTCCGGCGCACCGCGAACGAGAGGACACCGGCGACCAGGCACAGCGCGCCACCGGCGTACCAGGCCGCGTCGTAGGTGTGCAGGTGGTCGCGCACGATCCCCGCCGCCAGCGCCATGGCCGCCGCCCCGACCTGGTGGGCGGCGAACACCCAGCCGAACACGACCGGGGCCGAAGCGCCGAAGTGCGCGCGGACCAGCGCCATCGTCGGCGGGATGGTCGCCACCCAGTCGAGCCCGTAGAACACGATGAACAGCAACAGCGACGGGTGCACCTGCGGTGCGAAGAGCAGCGGCAACGCGATCAGCGAGAGCCCGCGCAACACGTAGTAGCCCAGGAGCAGCAGGCGAGGGTCGAACCGGTCGGTCAGCCAGCCTGAGCCGATCGTCCCGACGACGTCGAAGATCCCGACGACGGCGAGCAGCCCGGCCCCGACGGTCACCGGCAGCCCGTGGTCGTGCGCAGCGGGCACGAAGTGCGGCTGGATCAGGCCCATCGTGGTCGCGCCGCAGATCGCCATGCCGCCCGCGAGGTACCAGAACGGGCGGGTGCGGCCCGCGTCGGCCAACGCCCGAAGCGCAACCCGGGCGGCGCCGATGCGGACGGCGGGCGGCTCGTCGTCGGCCGTGCCGCCGTAGGGCACCGCGCCGATGTCGGACGGGCGGTCGCGCAGCAGCCAGACCACCAGCGGCGCGACAGCCAGCGCTGCCGCCGCCACGCCGAGCGACGCCACCCGCCAGCCCGCCGTCTGCGTCACCGCGGCGACCAGCGGCAGGAAGACGAGCTGGCCTGCCGCGCCCCCTGCGGTCAGGACACCGGAGACGAGGCCGCGGCGGGCGACGAACCAGCGGCCGGTGACCGTCGCCACCAAGGCCAGCGCCATCGAGCCCGTGCCCAGGCCGACGAGCACGCCCCAGCAGAAGACGAGCTGCCAGCTCGCCGTCATGAACACGGTGAGGCCGCTGCCCGCCGCGACCACCAGCAGCGCGGCGGTCACGACCGCACGGATGCCGAAGCGCTCCATCAACGCGGCCGCGAAGGGCGATGTCAGGCCGTAGAGCGCCATGTTCACCGCCACCGCCGTCGAGATCGTCGTCGTGGACCAGCCGAACTCCTGATGCAGCGGGTCCATGAGCACGCCGGGCACGGCGCGGAAACCCGCGGCGCCCACGAGCGCCAGGAAGGTCACGGCGGCGGCCCACCACGCGGGGTGGATCCGGGGTCGGAGACGAAGATCGGTCACACCACGCAGGATCGCTGACCGTTTGTCGCGCCGATAGTGGCCCGAAGGACAACATGTGAAAGAATCCGGCCATGACCACCGCTCCCGTGAGGCCCCGGCACGAGGTCGCCGTGCTGGCGCTGCCTTCGGTGGTCGCGTTCGAGCTGGGGCTGCCGCACAAGCTGATCGGCGGCGCCGTCGACGATCAGGGCCTGCCGCTCTACCGGGTGCGCGTCGCGACCCTCGACGGCGGGCCGGTGCGGACGTCGGCTGGCTTCTCCGTCCTGCCGGACTACGACGCGTCGATCCTGCGCGCCGCCGACACCGTGGTGGTCCCGGGCATCCAACGCGGCGCTTCGGTGGAACGCGGCGGCCTGGAGGACGACCTCGCCGCCGCCCTCGACGGGCTCGACGCCCGGCTGATGTCGATCTGCACCGGCGCGTTCGTCCTGGCCGCCGCGGGACGGCTGGAGGGGCGCCCGGCGACCACGCACTGGATGCACACCGCGTCGTTCCGGCGGTTCTTCCCGTCCGTCCTGCTGGATCCCGACGTGCTCTACGTCGACGACGGCGACGTCCTGACCTCAGCGGGCAACGCGGCGGGCATCGACCTGTGCCTGCATCTCGTGCGCCGCGACCACGGCCAGACTGTGGCCAACCGGGTGGCGCGGCGCACCGTGGTGGCGCCGTGGCGGGAAGGTGGCCAGTCGCAGTTCGTCGAGCCGCCACCCGACCTGCTCTCCGACGCCACGGCCGCGACGCGCGCCTGGGCGCTCGACCGGCTCGGCGACCCGTTGACGCTCGCCGATCTCGCCGCGCATGCCGCGATGAGCGTCCGCACGTTCACCCGTCGATTCCGGGACGAGACGGGCGCGAGCCCGGCCCGGTGGCTGACCGATCGGCGCGTCGAGCTGGCCAGGCGGCTGCTGGAGAGCACCGAACTGCCGGTGGACCGGGTGGCCGAGCAGGCGGGGTTCGGCACGCCGACGTCGCTACGCCAGCACCTCAACACCGCGATCGGCGTCGCGCCGCTGACCTATCGGCGCACCTACCGGGGCGCAGCCGCCCACCCGTGACGGGCTTGAAGGTCCGGCGAAGGAGGGCTTAGAACGCCCGGCAGATGACGGTTGTCCCCCGCAAGATGACTGTTGTCCCCCGCATGATCGGCGAAAGTGGTGCCACAGGAGCCCTGGTGCACCTGCGGCACCACTACCGACGATCACCGGATCAGCGGACGGCGATGAGCCTCCCGGCGGCCACGCCGCTGCCGTGCCGGGCCCACGTCCGCGTCAGCCCACTTCGCACCCCGCAACGGCACCCGACACACCACCACCGTCATCGCCGCGGTCGGAATGATCTCCGCGACGGCCGCGCACGGGGTGCGACGTCACCCCGCGGCATGCGCAGTCGGTCTCCGCGGGGTGCACCCCACCCGCTGGACCTGACTTCCGCCCGCCTGGCCGGGCCGATCGGCACACCGACCGCTGCTCAGCTCGCCTCGGTGCGGCTCACGGCGCCACTTCGCAGACCGCGCACGCACGTCGCAGGGTCCACAGACCCTGCGAAGTGACAGCAGACTCTGCGAGGACCCTGCGACGCCACGCCACGTCCTCGTGTGCCAGGCGCTCTTAGGCCGCCGGGTGCGTCAGCGCCCTCCTGCGGCCCAGTTGGCCAGCTGAAGGTCGAAGCGCTCCCGCCGGATGCGCTGGTCGGCGTACAGCAGGCCGGTGATCCCCGCCAGTATCGGTGCGGAGAACGTGTTGACGAGCGCAATAACCACCGCCAGGGCGATGCTGAACCCGATCCCGAGCACCGGCGTGGCCGACCCCGGCGTGACCGATGTCGCCACCCCGAACACGCCAGCGAAGGCAATGAGTATTCCGCCGACCACGCTGAAGGCCAGCACCATCACGAGCAGCACCGCGAAGACCTGCCACCACACCCCCCGCACGAGCTCGCGGGACCGGGTGATGGCCCTGACCACGCCGATGTCCTCCATGACGTAGGCCGGGGTGGCCAGCGACAGCAACACCGACACGTAGATCAGGACGACAACGGCGGCGATGCCGATCAGCACGCCGACCGCAGCGCCCGCTCCGCCGCCGATCCCGACCCCGAGCCCGACGGCGAGCCCGAACCCGACGACGGTGACGACCAGGACGATCAGAAACGTGACGACCGCGACCCCGACCAGGCCCGCCACCCGCGGCCGGGCCGCCCGCCACGCCGTGGCGAGGTCGGTGCGACGGCCGATCATCGCGCCGCGCAGGACCATGATCAGCACAGCGCCGAGCGCGGCGCCGAGGATCACGTCGACGACGACGACGATCCCCGACGCGAGGAGCGGCCTTCCGACGCCGCCGGGGATCGACGGCACCGACGTCGACGCCGGGCTCACCCCCATCACGGCCTGCGCCCCCAGCTGCAGCAGCTGCGTGATCACGGCGACGACCAGCGCGGGCAGCAGGGTGGACGTGGGGTTGGCCCGGATGTAGCCGAAGGCGCCACTGAAGAAGTCGCCGAAGGCGAGCGGGCGCAGCGGGATGATCCCTGGTTTGGGTGCGGTGTCGAACCCCGGCGGCCCGTAGCCCGGCGACGGCGGGCCGTAGCCCGGCGACGGCGGGCCGTAGCCCGGCGACGGCGGGCCGTAGCCCGGCGACGGCGGGCCGTAGTCCGGTGGACCATAAGCCTGGGGCCCGTAGCCCGGCGGCCCGTAACCTTGGGGCCCGTAGCCTTGGGGCCCGTAGCCCGGCGGCCCGTATCCCTGGGCGCCGTAGCTTTGGGGCCCGTAGCCCTGGGGCCCGTAGCCGGGGGCACCGCGCCGTAGCCGGGGGCGCCCGGTGGCCCGTGCCCCGGTCCATCCGCCGGGCCGTAGCCCTGGCCGCTCGGCGGCCCGTAGCCCGGTCCCGGTGCCAACCCGGGAGCCGCCGTCGCGCCGTGCTCCTGGCCGCCCGGTGGGTCGCCGTAGCCGGAAGGTCCGAACCCGGCCGTCGAGCCGGAGCCGGGGGGCGGCGGCCCACCAGGCTGTCCGAAGCCGGTCGGCGGGGTGGCGCCCGGGCCGTACTCGACCGGCGGCCCGTAGCCTGCTGGCGGAGTGCCGATCGGGCCCCCCTGCCGTCCGACCTCGATCGGCCGGGTCCCGCCGGGACCAACCGGCGGACCATAACCGGTCGGCGGAGTGGCGGCCGGGCCGGTCGGCGGACGGTGGCGCGTGGTCGGGGTGGTGGCCGGGCCGCCCGGTGCGCCGTAGCCACTCGGCGGCGTCGCGATCGGGCCGGTCGAGGGCGAGTCGGAGTTGCTCGACGCCGCGACGCCGCCGAGGGGCGGCGGGGCGGAATCCAGCCGGGCGGAGTCCGGCGGGCGCACGGATTCCGGCGAAGCGTCCGACTCCGGCCGGGCAGACTCCGGCCGGGCAGACGCCGAGTCGGGTCCCGAAGGAGCGGCCGACGCCGATGGAGCGGATGCCTGCCCTGTGTCGGAGCTCGGCGCGGTGCCGTTGCTGATGGTCGGTTCGTCCTCGTGCTGCCCGTGCTCGCCGGGCCGATCCGGCGTCTCCGTCATCGCACACTCCCGAAGTTTTCGACCCTTCAAGGACATCCTGACAGGCCGACCGGCAGTTCGCGGACGATTCCCTCAACACGCCGCCCTGCCCGGCAGACCCGAACCCCGGCGAGGGACACTGGACAGTGTGACCGCTTCCCCGACCGTCGACCTCACGATCCCTTCCGACCTCACGCCCGTCGACGGGCGTTTCGGGTGTGGACCCTCCAAGGTCCGCCCTGAGCAACTCGCCACGCTCGCCGCGTCCGGCGACGTCATGGGCACCTCGCACCGCCAGAAGCCGGTGAAGTCGCTCGTCGCGCGGGTGCGGGCGGGCCTCGCCGAGCTGTTCTCGCTGCCGTCGGGCTACGAGGTCGTCCTCGGCAACGGCGGGTCCACGGCGTTCTGGGACGCGGCGGCGTTCGGGCTGGTCCGCCACCGGGCCCTGCACCTGTCCTACGGCGAGTTCTCCGCGAAATTCGCCGAATCGACGCGCGGCGCCCCCTTCCTCGCCGATCCCGTCGTCGTCAAGGCCGAGCCGGGCAGCGCGCCGGAACCGCAGGCCGACGCGTCGTGCGACGTGCTCGCGTGGGCGCACAACGAGACCTCCACCGGGGTGGCGGTGCCGGTCGTGCGGCCGGAGGAGTCGATCGAGGGCCAGCTCGTCGTCATCGACGCCACCTCCGGAGCGGGCGGCCTGCCCGTCGACATCCGCCAGGCCGACGCCTACTACTTCGCCCCGCAGAAGGGCTTCGCCTCCGACGGCGGCCTGTACATCGCGCTGATGAGCCCTGCGGCGCTGGAGCGGGTGGCCGAGATCGCGGCGTCCGACCGGTGGATCCCGCCGTTCCTCTCGCTGGCCACGGCCGTCGACAACTCGCTGAAGGACCAGACCTACAACACACCCGCCGTCGCCACGCTGGTGCTGATGGCCGAGCAGATCGACTGGATGCTCGGCATCGGTGGTCTCGACGCCTGCGTGGCCCGCACCGCCGATTCGTCGGGTCGGCTCTACGCGTGGGCCGAGAAGTCGGAGTTCGCCACGCCGTTCGTGGCCGAGCCCGTGCACCGCTCGCAGGTCGTCGGCACGATCGACTTCGACGCGGCGGTGGACGCGGCGGCCGTCGCGAAGGTGCTGCGCGCCAACGGGATCGTCGACACCGAGCCCTACCGCAAGCTGGGGCGC
Source organism: uncultured Actinomycetota bacterium (assembly GCA_963826705.1). GTDB lineage: Bacteria > Actinomycetota > Actinomycetes > Mycobacteriales > Pseudonocardiaceae > Pseudonocardia. The sequence goes on along the minus strand of CAWGYF010000012.1, from coordinate 73,473 downwards.
AACCAGCTCCGCGTCGGCATGTTCCCGGCGGTGGATCCTGAGGACGTGCAGGCGCTCACGGCGTGTGTCGACTGGGTGGTCGAGCGGCTCGGCTGAATCTCATCCCAGTGGCCGTCATTGGAGCGGCATTTGCCGGGCCACGGCGCGCCTCCACGGCCGGTGGCGGTCGCCCATCTAGCGTCACCCTGACGGGGACTGTGAACAGATCGGGAGGCCGCCGATGCGGGCGCTGCGGGTGGTCGGGATCACCGAGGGCGGCGGAGAGATCTCCGTCGTGCTCGAGGACTCCCTGCGCCGCGAGCGGTTCACGGTGACCGCCGACGAGCAGTTGCGCGCCGCCGCCCGGGGAGACCTCACCCGGCTCGGCCAGATCTCGATCGAGTTGGAGAGTCAGTTGCGCCCACGTGAGATCCAGGCCCGTATCCGCGCCGGAGCGTCCGTGGAGCAGGTCGCCGCGGCCGCGGGCGTGCCCGCCCAGAAGATCGAGCGGTTCGCCTATCCGGTGTTGCTGGAGCGATCGCGGACCGCCGAGGTCGCCCAGCGCGCGCATCCGATGCGGGCTGACGGGCCCGATGGCCGCATGCTGGGCGACGTCGTCGCCCACACCTTCGGTCTGCGTGGGCAGGAGTACCCCTCCGCCGAGTGGGACTCGTGGAAGGGCGACGACGGCCGCTGGGTCGTCGCGCTGTCGTGGCGGGCGGGCCGCTCGGACAACCGTGCGCTGTGGACGTTCCAACCGGGTGCGCACGGCGGCACCGTCACCGCGATCGACGAGCACGCCCACGACTTGGTCGAGGGACTGCCCGCACGGCCGCTGCGCACCGTCGGGCCGGTCATCGACATCTCGCGGCCGGACGAGCAGGCGCCCATGCCGGAGGAAGGGCACGAGCTGCGCGCCGCGGCGTCGGACATCGCCGCGCGCAGGGACGTCTCGGACTGGTCGCGCACCGCGCCCGAGCCGCGCCGTCCCGAGCCGCCGCGGAGGTCCGCGCCGTCGAGTCGGACCGATCCGGGCGAGGGCATGAGCCGGTCGGGCCGCGCCGACGAGCCGCAGCTTCGCCAGGAGACGGCGGCGGGTCAGGGTCGGTCCGCCCCCGTCGACGAGCCCGCGGCGCAGCGGCCTGTCCCGCAGCAGCAGGCTGAGGACCGGGGTCGCACCGTCGACGCCACCCGGCACGTCGACGCAGACCTCGACCCCGCGCGGCTGGGCGACCCGGCACCGCTCGGCGACCCGGCGCGGCGGAGCGACCCGGTTGGCGCGGAAGCGATGGCCGACGCCCCGACGTCGGAAATCGGGGCGCGGCCGCCGGAGTCGCCGCCCGTCACCGCCGCGACAGCCGAAAGCGCTGGGGAGGACGCCAGCGCGGCGCCCCCCGAGCCCGCCCCGGCCGCGTCCGCCCCCAAGCGCAACCGTAAGGGCAAGCCCGTCATGCCGTCGTGGGACGAGGTGCTCCTCGGGGTGCGCGGCCAGCGCTGAGCTCGGGCTGACTCGTCCGCCGGTGGCTGTGCTCGCCCGCCCACGAACCGGTGATCGCCAGAAGTGGTGCCCCGGGTGCACCAGTGCACGCCTGATGGGACATTTCCGGGCTTGGTCGTCGCGACCGACCAGCTCGTCGACATCAGCGGCGTGCTCGTGCACTCGAGCGCGACGACTGCGGGGTTCCAAGAGTGAAACCCCCGCTGGGGTCGCGCTCGGCGTCGATGGCTCGACACGACCGCCCGACCGCCCGCCCGTGACCATCGGGAGTGGTGCCAGGGGTGCGGATGTGACCCTGCCACACCGCGACCGCCGATCACGTTGATCCGGCGCCGCCACCGGGGAGCCCGTGATCGCCAGAAGTGGCGCTAGAGCTGCACCAGCGCACGCCTGGCACCACAACCGGCGATCATGGCGCCTGCGGGGCGAGAGGGGGCGGAGACCGTTCCGGGCGCACTGCGACCCCGCGGCGACCCCATCGGAGCAGGGCCACCCTGCTGCGACTCACCCGCAGCAGGGCCACCCTGCTGCGATCCGGCCGCGCCCAACGGAGCAACGTGGCCTACTCCGCAGCCTCCGCCGCCTCCAGCCACTCCAGCTCGACGGCCTCGCGGTCGTCGACGACGGCGGTGAGCTCGCGGTCGAGGGCCAGCAGCCGCCCGGGGTCGGTGGCGGCGTCGACCATCTGCTCGTGCAACGCCTTTTCCCGCGCCGCCAGCATGTCCATCCGCCGCTCCAGCCGCGCGACCTCCTTGCGCGCCGCCCGATGCTCGGAGCTCGACCGGGCCCTCGCTGTGCCGTCCCCCGCCGCCTCAGCCGTGGACCTCGGCGCGGCCACAGGCGCCGCCAACCCCGCGATCTCGCCCGAGCCGCTCGCCGCCCGCCGCGCGAGGTACTCCTCGATTCCGCCGGGCAGATGTGTGATCTTCCCGTCGCCCAGCAGCCCGACGACGGTGTCGCAGGCGCGTTCGACGAGATAGCGGTCGTGGCTGACGACCACCAGCGTGCCCGCCCAGCCGTCGAGGAGGTCTTCCAGGCGGGCGAGCGTGTCGACGTCCAGGTCGTTGGTCGGCTCGTCCAGCAGCAGGACGTTGGGCTCGGCCATCAGCAGCCGGGTGAGCTGCAACCGCCGCCGCTCTCCGCCGGAGAGCTGCCCGACCGGCGTCCACTGCCGCGCGGCCGGAAAGCCCAGCCGCTCCAGCACCGAGGACGCCGTCAGCTCCAGCTTCCCCAGCCGCACGTACTTCGCCACGGCCTCGGTGGCCTCCAGCACACGCATCTCGCCCGGCAGGTCCACGAGCTCCTGCGAGAGCTGGGCGAGCTGCACCGTCTTGCCCGTGATCAGCCGCCCGCCGTCCAGGGGCCGCTGGCCGCTGAGCGTGCGCAACAGGGTCGTCTTCCCCGAGCCGTTGACCCCGACGATTCCGACGCGGTCGCCCGGCCCGAGCCGCCAGGTGACGCGGTCGAGCAGAACGCGGTCGCCGATGGTCGCCGTGGCGTCCTCCAGCTCCAGCACGGTCCGGCCGAGCCGGTTGGTGGCGAACCCGAGCAGCTCCACCGTGTCGCGCGGCGGCGGCACGTCGGCGATCAGCGCCTCGGCCGCCTCGATCCGGAACCGCGGCTTGGACGTCCGGGCGGGCGGCCCGCGCCGCAGCCAGGCCAGCTCCTTGCGGGCGAGGTTCTGGCGGCGGGCTTCGGCGGCGTCGGCCTGCCGCGCCCGCTCGGCCCGCGCGAAGATCCAGTCGGCGTAGCCGCCGATGTAGCTCTCGACGCGCCCGCCCGCCACCTCCCAGGTTCGGGTGCAGACGGCGTCGAGGAACCACCTGTCGTGCGTGACCACGACGACCGCGCAGCGCCGGGCCAGCAGGTGTCGAGCCAACCAGCCGATGCCCTCGACGTCGAGGTGGTTGGTGGGCTCGTCGAGCACCACGAGATCGGGGTCGCCGACGAGCACCGCGGCCAGCGCGACGCGGCGCTTCTCTCCGCCAGAGAGGCCGTCGACGGTGCGGTCGAGGTCGTGCACGCCCAGTCCGTCAAGGACGTCGCGCGCCTTGGGATCGGCGGCCCACTCGTGCTCTGCGCCGTAAGCGCCCAGCACGATGTCGCGAACGCGCGCCCCGGCGGGCAGGTCGTCACCCTGTGCCAGATGGGCGAGGTTCAGCCCGCCGACCCGGCTGACCCGCCCGGCGTCGGGGGCCCGCACACCGGTGAGGATGTCCAGCAGCGTGGTCTTCCCGCCGCCGTTGAGCCCGACGACGCCGACGCGGTCACCGGTCTCCACGCCGAGGGAGATGCTGTCGAGCAGCACCCGTGAGGCGTCGCCCGGAACGTGCGCGGTGACCGTCTCGAGGTTGACGAGGTTGGCCATCAGGTGCGCACCGGCGGCCAGTGGGTGGGCGGGCCCGACTCGGACGCCTCGACGATCCGTGCGCCCGGCACCGGCCCGTGGGCCACGCGGACCGTGCGGCACACCCCGCGACCGGCCAGCTCCGTCGCGACGTCCAGCGCGGCGTCGGCGTCGGCGCAGAGGAACGCGCAGGTCGGCCCCGAGCCGGAGATCAGCCCGGCGAGCGCGCCCGCGTCGACCCCGGCCCGCAGCGTCCGGCGCAGATCAGGGGCGAGGCTGACGGCGGCGGCCTGCAGGTCGTTGCCCAGCGAGAGGGCGAGCTGGCGGGGGTCGCCGCCCGCGATGGCCTCCAAGACCGGCTCGACGGGCCGCGAGACGGGCTCCGCGCGGCCACGGAGGCGGTCCAGCTCGCGGAAGACGGTCGGCGTGGACAGGCCGCCGCGGTGCAGCGCGATCACCCAGTGCTGCGGATGGCGCGACAGCACCGGGACGATCTGCTCGCCGCGGCCGGTGCCAAGCGCGGTGCCGCCGTGGAGCGCGAACGCCACGTCGCTGCCCAGCTCGGCGGCGAGGCCGGACAGCTCGTCGCGGGACAGGTCGAGCTTCCACAGCGTCGAGAGCCCCACCAGCGCGGCAGCCGCGTCGGCGCTGCCCCCGGCCATGCCGCCCGCGACCGGGATGCCCTTGCGCAGGACGAGGGCGATGTCGGGGTCGCGGTCGGCGCGGTCGGCGAGCAGCTGGACGGCACGCCAGGCCAGGTTCGTCTCGTCGGCAGGCACCTCGGTGACCCCCTCGCCGTGCACCTGGATGGCAGGCTCCGCGCTCGCCGCCACCGACACCTCGTCGAAAAGGCTCACGGCGTGGAACACCGTGACGATGTCGTGGAAGCCGTCGCCGCGCAGCGCGCCGACCGCGAGATGCAGATTGATCTTCGCGGGTACCCGCACCGTGACGGGGGGCGGGACGGCGGACAGCACGGCGCGAGCCTACGACCCGTACGCGGATACCGCGGCCATGGCCACGCTATCCGCGCACGACCCGCCGTCAGGCCTGCGCGGCCCGGACGACATCCGCCTCGTTGCGACGGGCGACGAGGTGCCGCGGCAACGCGAAGCACAGCGCCGCGACCAGGCCGATCACCAACACCGCCGCGGGCAGCAGCAGCGCCTGGCCCATGGCCGCGCTGAACCCCGCGCGCAAGGCGGGCGGCAGCGCGGCGGCGAGCGACTCCACCTGGCCTGCCCCGGGCAGCTCAGCGGCGATGCGGGACTGCATGAGCACCGCGATGCCCGCGCTGCCCAACACCGCCCCGACCTGTCGGGTCGTGTTGTAGACGCCCGCGGCCGCGCCCGCTTGCTCCATCGGCAGGTTGCGCGTGGCGGACGTCGAGATCGGCGCCCACATGAACCCGTTGGCCACGCCGATCACCGCGATCGGCAGCAGCAGCTCCCAGATCGGCGTGTCGGCGTGCATGACGGCGGCCAACCAGACCAGCCCGACGACGAAGCAGGCCAGCCCGAACCCGGCGACCCACCGCGGGTGCGCGCGGTCGGTCAGCCGCCCGACGTACGGGGCGAGCGCTCCCGAGATCACCGCCATCGGGACGAACAGCAGCGCCGACTGCGTCGGGGACAGCCCGAGCACGCCCTGCGCGTACAAGATGGTCGGGAACGGCATCGCCGTCACGCCGAACCCGACGGCGGCGATCGCGAAGCTCGCGAGGCTGAAGTTGCGGTCGCGGAACAGGCTCAGCGACAGCAGTGGCTCCCCCTTGTTGCGCGCCTGCCAGACCAGGAACAGCGCCAGCGTGGCGATCCCGGACCCGATCAGCGACCACACCGAGATCGGCCCGGCGATCGTGCCCCAGTTGTAGGTCTGGCCCTCCTGGATGCCGAAGACCAGCAGGAACATCCCGAGCGCCGAGAGCGCGACGCCGAGCAGGTCCAACCGGCGCACCTTGGTGGGCAGCTCGGGCACGAGCCGGAGCGCGAGCACGAGGCCGACGACACCGACCGGCACGTTCACGAAGAAGATCCACTGCCAGCCGAGCCCGTCGACGAGCACGCCGCCGAGAATCGGACCGACCAGCGTCGCCACGCCCGCGACCGCGCCCCACAGGCTCATCGCCTGCCCGCGAGACTCGGCGGGGAACGTGCGGGTGATCACCGCCATGGTCTGCGGCATCATCACCGAGGCGCCGAGCCCCTGCACGATCCGGGCGATGATGAGCGCGCCGATCGTGTCGGTCAGCCCACACCACAACGACGCGAGCGTGAACACGGCCAGCCCGACGACATACACCCGGCGCGGCCCGAAACGGTCGCCCAGCCGTCCGGTGATGAGCAGCGGCACGGCGTAGGCGAGCAGGTAGGCGCTGGTGACCCAGACGACGGCGGCGACGTCGGTGTGCAGGTCCGACAGGATCGTCGGGGTCGCGACGGACACGATCGTGGTGTCGACAAGGATCATGAAGAAGCCCACGCAGAGTGCCCACAGCGCGGGCCAGGGGCTGCGATCCGGCTGCGCCATTGCGTCGTCGAGCATGATTGCCAGGCTACGGCGGTGGCCCCGGACCGGCGCGCGGACGCGGTGATCGCGCTGAGGCGCACGCCAGGCAGGCAGGGAGAGCCGTGCGGTGCTGGTCGCGCCGATCACCGCGTCCGGGCGCTCCAAGGTCGCCCCGGCCACCACATCCGCGCACGACCGGATCGCGGCGATCTTCACGACGCGCAGGCTCGGGTGATCGCGTCCACACGCACGCCACGGCGACGGGGACAACCATCGCGTCCGGGTCGCGGCGATCTTCAGGGGCGAGCCGCAGCCACCCGCGCGAAGTCCCCGATCGCCAGGGTCTCCGCGCGCGCCCGCGGATCGACGCCCGCGGCGCGCAGGATCACCTCGGCCGCGGCGGGTGAGCCCGCCCAGCCCGCCAGCGCCGAGCGCAACACCTTGCGCCGCTGGGCGAACGCGGCGTCGATCACCGCGAACGCGGCGGCGCGGTCCCCCGGCGGAGGGTCTCGGCGGTCGAAGGCGAGCAAGCCCGAGTCGACGCCCGGCACCGGCCAGAACACCGACCGGGGCACCGGTCCGGCTCGGCGCGCGGAGGCGAACCAGGCGAGCTTCGCGCTCGGCACCCCGTACGCGCGACTCCCTGGCGCAGCGGCGAGCCGTTCGGCGACCTCCGCCTGCACCATGACCAGCCCACGACGGATCCCAGGCAGCTCGGCCAGCAGGTGCAGGACAACCGGGACGCCGACGTTGTAGGGCAGGTTCGCGACGATCGCGGTCGGTGCGGGCGCGACGAGGTCGGCAGCGCGCAAGCGCAGCGCGTCGGCGGTCAGGACGGAGAGTCGCCCAGCCAGCGCGGGCGCCCGCTCCGCGACGGTCGCGGGCAACCGGGCAGCGAGCAGCGGATCGATCTCGACGGCGTGCACCGCGGCCACCTCGGGCAGCAACGCCAAGGTCAGCGAGCCGAGCCCGGGCCCGACCTCCACCACCACGTCATCAGGGGCCAACGCGGCGGCGCGGACGATGCGGCGCACCGTGTTGGGGTCGTGCACAAAGTTCTGGCCGAGCCGCTTCGTCGGACGGATGCCCAGCTCGGCGGCCAGCGCCCGTACCTCGGCCGGGCCCAGCAGCCGCGCCTCCCCCACCGTCACGCGGGAAGCGTGCACCCCGGCGTCGGCGGCGGAGTCACTGGGGCGGCGTCGCCATCGGGAGGGTCACCGGGGCCGGCCGGGAGGCCGGGAGGCCGGGAGGCCGGGAGGCCGGGAGGCCGGGAGGCCGGGAGGCCGGGAGGCATGATCGCCGCCTGCGGTGCACAACGTGCACATCTGCACGCCTCGCACCACAACCGCCGATCTTGGCCCTTCCCCCGGACCCGCGGGGTCACTGCGGCAGACCGAGCTTGCGGGAGCAGGCGGGCCACGCGCCGTAGCCGCCACGGTCATCGCGCACCTTCTCGGCGACCGCGATCTGCTCCTCACGGCTGGCCCCGCTGGGCAGGGCCGCGTAGGCGCCGCCACCGTAGGCCCGCCATGTGCCTGCGTCGAACTGGAGGCCGCCGTAGTAGCCGTTGCCGGTGCTGATCCCCCAGTTGCCAGTCGCTTCGCACTGCGCGATGCGGTCCCACACGCTGCCGTCGTCTACGGCGGGCGCCGAGGGGATGCTGTCGTTCGTGCCGACTCTGACGACCCTCGTCACGGCCGCCGTCATCGCGCCCGCCCCGACCTGCTCGCGCCGCACTTCCTCGCCGTTCCGCACGAAGATCTTCATGATCGCCGTGGCCTCGCCGGGCTTCCCCGGGTTGACGACGACCTCCTTGCCGCGCGGCAGCGTCGGGTCGTCGATCTTCTGCACTGGCGGGGGCGCGGCATGCGTCTCGACGACCTCGCCGACACCGTTCCGGACGACCTGCACGTCGGTGCCGTCGACGAGCTCCGTGTCGCCGCTCGGGATGGAGACGTCGTCGACGCCGAGCACGATGTGGTGTTCGGCCAGAAGCCCGGAGACAGTGCCCGCGGTCGTGTGAAACGACTTCTTGGCGCCGGTGCCGTCGGCGAGGGTGACCGCGCGGGGCACCCGCAGCACGAGCGATAGCCCCGACAGCGGAATCGACTGGTCCGGCGAGGCGGACATCTGAATCGGCTGCGCCCGCACGCCGAGCCCGTCGAGCGCCTGTCCGACAGTGGTCGCGGTGGTCCAGATCTCACGCTGGTCGGCGCCCTCGTCGAGGGTGAGCCTGCGGGCCCGGCTGTAGATGATGTGGTCACCGTTGTCGATCGCCGTGGGCAGCGCGGGCTCCACGCGGTCCTGCGGGGCCGCGACGATGCCCGCGGCCTGCAGCGCGGACCCGACCGTGCCCGCGAACGTGTGGACGGTGCGGTCGGTCCCATCGACGTTCACGGTGATCGTCTTGTCCATGGCGATCGCAGTGGCGCCGCCCCCGGTCAGCGCGACGAGCACGGCGAGCACCGCCGCCCGGACGAACAACCGCGACGGCGCGGGCGCTGCGGCACGACGGCGCGCCGCGCGACTCGGACGTGCGGGCGCGGGCTCGACGAGCGTGGCCGAGGCGGGTTCAGCGGCCGCGTCGGGAGCGGCGACCGCGGCGAGGGGTTGGGTGAGCACCCCCGCGCCGACGGTGCGGATCGGACCCGTGAGCAGCCCGTCCGGAGCCTCGTCCGTGACGAGGGGAATAGGCGCGGTGAGCGGCCCGGCGTCCGCGACCGCGACCCGGCCTGCCTCCCGGGCCGACCGCGCGAACGGGACCGGCGAGGTGTCGACGCGGCGAGCGGTGTCCGCTCCGTCGACGGCGACGGATCCGGCCGCGGAGCCGCTGACCACCGGGAGCGGGCCGGTCGCGCTCACCGCGTCCGCGTCCGGGGTCGAGTCCGGGGTCGGACTCGGGGAGAAGGCCTCAGCGGGGCGCCGGGTCGGGGCGACGGCGTCGCGGGCAGGTGCGCCGGTAGACGAGCTGGACGTAGCTGCCTCGACGACGGGCCGGGCCGGGGTCATCCAGGCGTTCGGCTTCGGAGCCTGGCGGGCCGCGGGCGGGGCCGACAGCGCGGAGACGTCGGCTGAGGACTCCGCGGGAGCGGGCCGGGGGGCGGCAGGCGGCGCGGAAGGGACCGCGGTCTGAGCCGCCGCCTCGCTGCGCTTCGGCTTCGGGGTCGGACGGGGTGCAGGCGGCGCGGAGGTCGGCTGACCGGTCGTCGGCGCGTCTGCGCGGGCCGCGGACTGGACGGGCGAGACCGGGGCGGAAGGCGGCCTGCCGGTCGTCGGCGCGTCTACGAGGGCCGCGGAGTGGACCGGCAAGACCGGGGCGGAAGGCGGCCTGCCGGTCGTCGGCGCGTCTACGAGGGCCGCAGACTGGACCGGCAAAACCGGGGGGGAAGGCGGGCTGCCGGTCGTCGGCGCGTCTACGAGGGCCGCAGACTGGACCGGCAAAACCGGGGCGGTGGCGGCCGGAAGGGGCGTCTGAGCAGCGGAGACGGGGCCGGGTGGGGCGGTGACGGACCAGAACCCCGACGTCGGGGTGAGGGGAGCGGGCGACGTGGGCCACGGATCCGACCACGCGGCGTCGACGGCGGGGGACCCCACCGGCGTGGCGGGGGTGAAGAGCTCACCGGCGACGCGCGGGATCGGCCCGGTCATGTCGGTGGTGCTGATCACCGGGATCCGGCTGGTGAGCTCGGCCGGGTTGGGCTCCGGCGCGACCACCGGCAGCTCGCCGGTCGCGGGATCGGCGGAGGCGTCCTCGGTCAGCGCCCCGCGACCGGGGTAGGCGACGACACCCTGGGAGAACGACACCACCGACTCGAGCGCCGGGCGGGCCGACGGCGAGGGGAAGTCGACGGGATCGTCGACGGGCTGGCCGCCGTACCAGTCGGCATACGGATCGGTTTCGGGTGCGCCCGAGATCACCCCGACACGAGCACGTGCGGCACGGCGGCGCGCACGCGCGGAGACGTCGACCACAGCCATCCTGACCCTCGTCGGACCGGGCAGGGGGACAAGTCACGGTCACGACGGCCCGGAGGCAGTAGTTCAGGGGAGCGCCCCGGAACCGTCGTGACCGCGGTGCTGGGGAGCGTCCCCACCCCGGCTTTAGCGATCACGGAACCGTAACGGGGGGTGAGCAAGAGGATCGAGCTGCGACACACCGCGAGCGCCGAACGGGCCGTCCACTACGGCGAACGAGACCCCGTTGCGCCCGATGCATCAACTGGTGGGACGGACGGCAGCTCGTCGAGCCGAAACACCCGCTCGGCGTTACGCCGACCGCATGACGCAAGCCGTTCGTCGGACACGTTCCGCAGCGCCGCGAGCGCCCGGACCGTCCACGGCAGACAGTAGGGCTCGTTCGCCCGGCCGCGGTACGGGTGCGGCGTGAGGAACGGCGCGTCGGTCTCGACGAGGATCTGGTCTTCCGGCACGAGCGCGGCGGCCTCACGCAGCGCAGGCGCGTTGCGAAACGTGACGGGACCGGCGAACGACAGCACGTACCCGGCGTCCACGCACTCCCTGGCCATCGCGGCGTCGCCGGAGAAGCAGTGGAACACCACCGTCGTGGGCGGACCCTCCTCCCGCAGGATGGCAAGGATGTCGGCGTGCGCGTCGCGGTCGTGGATCATCAGCGGCTTGCCGAGCCGCTTGGCCAGGGCGATGTGCCAGCGGAAAGCCTGCTGTTGGGCCGCGGGCGGGGAATAGTCCCAGTAGTAGTCGAGCCCGGTCTCCCCCACCGCGACGACGCGGGGATGGGCGGCGAGCCGCTCGATCGCGGCGAGGTCGTCGTCGGTGACCGCGGCCGTGCGCGTCGGGTGCAGCGCGACCGCAGCGGCCACCCGGTCGTCCCAGGTCGCGGCGGCGGTGACCCAGCGCGCCGAAGCCAGGTCGTCGGCGACGGTGATCGCGCGCGTCACCCCGACGGCCGCCGCCCGGTCCATGGCCGCCACCAGCAGCTCCGGCGTGGTGGCCCCGCAGGCGTCGAGATGCGTGTGGGCGTCGACGGTGGACGACGGCAGCGGCTCCGGCGGGGGTGGCGGCGGCTTCACCGACGCGCCTTCGGCGCTCGTGCGCGGAAATCGTTGCCATAGCGACGATTTCCGCGCACAGGGGGGTCAGCGCTCAATCGGGGCCCACTCCGGCCCCGTCTCGCCCAGCTTCGGGTCGAGCTTGGTGAAGATCGGCGTCGGCTTGTCCAGCTGGCGGCCGACCTCGATCGGCGTGGACGCCCAGTGCGCCTGCTCGGCCGCGTAGTCACCGGTCAGGATCGGGTAGCCGGGGCCATCGCCCAGCTCATCGACTTCGCGGATCTCGGGCTGCGCTGCCCACACCCCGCTGCCGCCGAGCGCCTCGTGCACCTTCTGAGCCGCGTGCGGCAGGAACGGCGTGAGCAGCGTGTTCGCGTCCTGCACCACCTGCAGTGCGGTGTGCAGGATCGTGTCGCGCCGATCCGGGTCGTCCCCGCGCTTCCACGGCTCCTGGTCTGACAGGTAGCGGTTGGCCGCCGTGACGACCCGCATCGCCTCGCTGACCGCCTGCTTGAAGCGGCTGCGCGCGAGCAGCTCGCCGACGGTGTCGAACCCGGCGCGGGAGACGGCCAGCAGCTCGTGGTCGGCGCCTGCGGGCGCGGTCGGCTTGGGGACCGACCCCACGTTCCTGTGCGCCATCGAGATCGAGCGGTTGACCAGGTTGCCCCACTCGTTGGCCAGCTCGAAGTTGGTCCGCCGGACGAACTCGTCCCAGGTGAAGTCCGTGTCCTGGTTCTCGGGTCCCGCGACCGCGATGAAGTAGCGCAGCGCGTCGGGCCCGAACTGCTTCAGGAAGTCGGTCACGTAGATCACGGTGCCGCGGCTGGTGGAGAACTTGGAGCCGCTCATCGTCAGGAACTCCGACGAGACGATCTCGCTCGGCAGGTTCAGGGTGCCGAAGGCGCCCGGCACGCCGCCGCGGTCGCCCGCGCCGTTCTGCCCCAGCAGCAGCGCAGGCCAGATCACCGAGTGGAAGACGATGTTGTCCTTGCCCATGAAGTAGAAGCTCTGGGCGGCCGGGTCGGTCCACCACTGCTGCCACGCGTCGCGGTCCGGGCCGCGCCGCGCCCACTCCACGGACGCGGACAGGTAGCCGATCACCGCGTCGAACCAGACGTAGAGCCGCTTCATCGGCTGGTCCCGCCAGTCGGGAAGCGGCACCGGTACGCCCCAGTCGAGGTCACGGGTGATGGCGCGGGGCTTGAGGTCGTTGACCAGGTTGGTGGCGAACTTCAGGACGTTGGGGCGCCAGTCCGTGCGCGTCGACAGCCACGAGCCCAGCGACTCGGCGAACGCAGGCAGGTCGAGCAGGAAGTGCTCGGTCTCGACGAACTTCGGCGTCTCCCCGTTGATCTTCGAGCGGGGGTTGATCAGGTCGGCGGGGTCGAGCTGGTTGCCGCAGTTGTCGCACTGGTCGCCGCGGGCGCCGTCGTAGCCGCAGATCGGGCAGGTGCCCTCCACGTAGCGGTCGGGAAGGGTGCGCCCGGTCGAGGGGCTGATCGCGCCCATGGTCGTCTTGGGCACGACGTAGCCGTTGCGGTAGAGCGCCAGGAACAGCTCCTGCACCACCTCGTAGTGGGTGTTGGTGGTGGTGCGGGTGAACAGGTCGTAGGCCAGCCCGAGGCCGTGCAGGTCGTTGACGATCACGCGGTTGTACTTGTCCGCGAGCTGCCGCGCGGTGAGTCCCTCGGCGTCGGCCTGCACCTGGATCGGAGTGCCGTGCTCGTCGGTGCCGCTGACCATGAGGACCTGGTCGCCCGCCATCCGCCGGTAGCGGGAGAAGACGTCGGAGGGCACACCGAAACCGGAGACATGGCCGATGTGCCGCGGGCCGTTGGCGTAAGGCCACGCCACGGCGGTCAGCACGCGGGTACTCATGGTCACCAGCGTATGCCCCGTCGGAAATCAGATATCCGCCCCTGGAGCCGCTCCGCGAACAGTGCACTGCATGCGCACGTTCGACTACTGCTTGCGGTCGAACTTTATCAAGCATCCGGCGTAATCCGACCGAGTGCGACGACGGGCCACGAGGGCGCGCCCGCTACTCCCTGCGTTCGACCGGCAACGAGTTGATCTGATCGCGGAGGCGGGCGACGTCCCAGCGGTATCGACCAGAAGGAAGCCGCAGATCAGGCGTAATCCAGCCGGCGACGACATAGCGCTGCAGCGTCCGCGCGGAGATGCCGAGCTGGCGGGCCGCTTCGGGGGTGGTGACCAAGGTCGGCTTCGGCACGGTAGTCACCCTAAGTTACTTCGCGCCTTATCAAGCCCCCCTTGACGCCACAGTCGCACATTGGTGTTAAAGTCGCTACAGTTGCCATATGGGGTCTGCTGACGCGCGGTGGGAGATGGCCGTCGACGAGCTCGCGCGGATGCCTGACGTCGCAGAACGCCTCGCTCGCGCCCATCTCCCCGACGAACACGGTCAGTGCCTGGCCTGCACGAAACCCGGCGTGGGCACCGCTCACGTGCGGTGGCCATGCGGGCTCTACCGCCTCGCCACCGACGCCGCAGGGCGCCTGCTCCCCATCCCGCCCACCTGACCAGCAGCAGGACGGCCAACAAGCGCTACGCGGCCCGGTGCACACCGATCCGCCAGACGCGCCATGTCAGACCGCCGCCACCCGCCCCCGCCCCGCCACGCCCGGCCGCCGGACGGCCAACAAGCGCTACGCGGCCCGGCGCACACCGATCCGCCAGACGCGCCATGTCAGACCGCCGCCACCCGCCCCGCCCCGGCCGGCCGCCGCCCGCCACCGCCCGGCGGGTTCGACCTTGCAGACCTTCTGGCGTCCTCGCAGAAGGTTGACCATCTGCGACGACACCACATCGTCTGCGAGGTGGGCCTTTTCGGCTGCCCAGCCCGCCGCAGTCCCCCAGGCACCCCGCGAGGCCCGACTTCACACCCCCCTCGGGCGACCTCACAAGTGTTCGGCTTGAGATGATCTTGTTGGGGCGGTGCAGCCGAAGGCAAGTCCGGGTAGGCACGCGGGCGCCACTTCCGCCGATCTGGCCCTGCGCGGAGGGGTGATCGGTGCGCCGAGGGGGTGATCGCCGGTAGTGGTGTCGGGGGTGCACCTCCGCACGTGAGACACCACTTCCGCCGATCTTGCCCGGTGCGCGGAGGCCGTGATCACCGGTAGTGGTGTCGGCGGCGCACCTCGGCACGTGAAACACCACTTCCGCCGATCTTGCCCGGTGCGCGGAGGCTTGCCCGGTGCGCGGAGGCTTGCCCGGTGCGCGGAGGCTTGCCCAGTGCGCGGAGGCTTGCCCAGTGCGCGGAAGCTTGCCCGTGTGCGCGGGGCTTGCACCGGTGCGCGGCACGTGCACAGACACCACTTCCGCCGATCTTGCCCGGTGCGCGGAGGCCGTGATCACCGGTAGCGGTGTCGGCGGCGCACCTCCGCACGTGAAACACCACTTCCGCCGATCTTGCCCGTGCGCGGAGGCTTGCCCGGTGCGCGGAGGCCGTGATCACCGGTAGTGGTGTCGGCGGTGCACCTCCGCACGTGAGACACCTCGCGATCTTGCCCCGTGCGCCGAGGCTTGCCCGGTGCGCGGAGGCCGTGATCACCGGTAGCGGTGTCGGCGGCGCACCTCCGCACGTGAAACACCACTTCCGCCGATCTTGCCCCGTGCGCGGAGGCTTGCCCCGTGTGCGGAGGCTTGCCCGGTGCGCGGAGGCCGTGATCACCGGTAGTGGTGTCGGCGGCGCACCTCCGCACGTGAAACACCACTTCCGCCGATCTTGCCCAGTACGCGGAGGGGGTGATCGGGCGCGGAGGGGAAGATCGCCGGTAGTGGTGTCGGGGGTGCACCTCCGCACGTGAAACACCACTTCCGCCGATCTTGTCCAGCCGGGCCGGGAGTGGTGTGACGGTGGGCCCCACCGCGCCCCGGTCCACAGCCGCCCCAAGCCGTACGCGCCGCCACCCCACCCCGGCCGACCTCACACACCTTGCGGCCACCTCACAGGCGCTCGGCCCTCTGCGACGACGCCACACCCCCTGTGAAGTGGGCCGTCACTCCGGTGCCGCCAGGGCCGCGGCGTAGAGCTCGCGCTTGGGGACGCCCGCCGCCGTCGCCACCGCGCTCACCGCGTCCTTCAGCCGCTCCCCGTCCTCGACCCGCTCGCGCACCGCCACCACCAGCGACTCCACATTCGGCGCGGCGGTGGGGGCGGCGCCCGCGAGCACAACGGTGATCTCGCCCCGCACCTGCCCTTCGGACGCCCACGCCGCCAGCTCGGCCAGCGACCCGCGCCGGACCTCCTCGTAGGTCTTCGTCAGCTCCCGACAGACAGCGGCGGCGCGCTCCCCGCCCAACACGGCGACGGCGTCGGCGAGCGTGTCGGCCAGGCGGTGCGGCGACTCGAAGAACACCACCGCCCGCGGCTCGGCGCGCAGCGTCGTGAGCCACCGCCGCCGCTCCCCCGACCGACGCGGCGCGAACCCCTCGAAGCAGAAGCGCTCGCTCGGCAGCCCGGACAACACCAGCGCGGTCGTCACCGCGGACGGGCCGGGCAGGCAGGTCACCGGCAGGCCCTCCGCGACGGCCGCGGCCACGATCCGATAGCCGGGATCGGACACCAGAGGCATCCCCGCGTCGCTGACGACGAGCACGGTCCGGCCCGCGCGGACCTCGTCGAGCAGGCCGGGCAGTCGGGCGAGCTCCACGGCGTCGTAGTGGGAGAGCACCCTCCCCCGCACCGTGACCCCCAAAGCCCCCGCCAGCGTGCGCAGCCGCCGGGTGTCCTCGGCCGCGATGACGTCTGCGGCACCCAGCGCCTCCACCAGCCGCGCCGACGCATCCCCGGCCTGGCCCAACGGCGTTGCGGCGAGCACGAGGCGACCGGCTGACGGAGAGGACACGAGCCAGAGCCTACGATTGTCCGCCGTGGCCACCCCGACCGTCGAGGACTCGCGCTCGGGCCGCGCCAGCCGCCCGGCCACCGACGACGACGCCTCCATCGGTGTCGAGCCCATCGGGGCCCCCCCACCCCCGCCCCCCATCGAGCGGTCCGACGTGCTCGGCGCGCCGCCGCCGACCGACCGCCTGCGCGGGTGGCTGGTCACGGCCGTCCTCACGCTGGTCGCCGCGGCGGTCCGGTTCGCGGGCCTCGGCACGCCCACCGACGGCGGCACACCGGTCTTCGACGAGAAGCACTACGTCCCGCAGGCCTGGCAGATGTTGCGCAACGGCGGGGTGGAGGACAACCCCGGCTTCGAGCTCGTGGTCCACCCGCCCCTTGGCAAGCAGCTCATCGCGATCGGCGAGGGGGTCTTCGGCTACGACGCCGTCGGCTGGCGGGTCGCGGCGGCGCTGTCGAGCGTGCTCTGTGTGCTGCTGATCGTCCGGGTGGGGCGGCGGCTGACCCGCTCGACGCTGCTGGGCGGTGTCGCGGGTGTCCTGCTCATCTGCGACGGGCTGTCCCACGTCCAGGGCCGGATGGGGATGCTGGACGTCTTCTCGGCCCTGTGTGTCGTGGCCGCGTTCACCACCCTGGTTCGCGATCGCGACGACGTGCGCGCCCGCATGGCCCGCGTCGTCGCCGAAGGCCGCGTGCTGGACTCGCCGCTCGGCCCGCGGATGGGCGTGCGCTGGTGGCGGCTGGCCACCGGGGTGCTGCTCGGCCTCGGCTGCGCGGTGAAATGGTCTGGCGTGTACTGGGTGCTGGCGTTCGCGGTGCTGTCGGTGCTGTGGGACCTCATGTCCCGACGCTCGGCGGGCGTCGCGCAGCCGTGGAAGGGCACGTTGGTGCGCGACGTGCTGCCGTCGGTGTGGGCCCTCGCGCTCGTCCCGGTGGTCGTGTACTTCGCCGACTGGGGGCTCTGGTTCGCCAGCGAGACCTCCACCGACCGCTACGCCGCGTCCAACGCCCTCACCAGCATGCTGTACTTCGAGGGCAAGGTGCTCGCGTTCCACGAGGGCCTGACCACACAGTCGGCAGGTGTGCACCCGTGGGAGTCGAAGCCATGGTCGTGGCCGATGGGGCTGCGGCCGATGCTGTACTACTACGCGGGCGACGGGGTCACAGGCTGTGGCCAAAGCGATTGCGTGAGCGCGGTCATGCTGATCGGCACACCCGCGCTGTGGTGGCCCTCGCTGCCGGTGCTGGCCTTCTCCCTGTGGCGCCTGGTCACCCGCGCCGACTGGCGGTATGGCGCGGTGCTCGTCGGCTACGGCGCGGGGATCCTGCCGTGGTTCATGGACATCGAGCGGCAGATGTTCTTCTTCTACATGACGCCGGTGGTGCCGTTCCTCGTGCTCGCCACGGTGCTGGCCATGGGCGAGATGATCGGCCGCGCGGGCGTCGGGCGGGAGCGGTGGCAGACCGGGGTGCTCGTCGTCGGGCTGTGGGTGGGGCTGGTCGTGGCCAACTTCATCTGGCTCTGGCCGATCCTCACCGGCGCGCCGATCACCCAGGCGATGTGGGACGCGCAGCTGTGGCTGCCGAGCTGGCGCGCCTGAGCACCTACCCGGCCACCGCCAACAGCACGCTCGCGCCGACCGCCAAGCCCGCGCTCCCCAACTGCATCCCCGTCAGCCGCTCCCGCAGCACGACGGCGGCCAGCACCGCCACCACCACGGGGTAGAGCGACACCACGACCGCGCTCACGCCCAGCTCGCCGGTGCGGGTGGCGAAGAGGAAAAACACGTTCGCGAGGGTGTCGAACACCCCGGAGAACACCGCGAACCGCCACGGGAAGCGGCCGGTCGACGCGGCCCCAGATCGTCCTCGGGTCGCCAGTACCGCAAGGAAGAGCACCGGCACCGACGTCAGCCGACCGGCGAGCAGCGGCCACAGCCCCGAGCCCGTGGGGCTGGCGTCGATCCCGACGAAGAAGAGCGCGAACCCCGCACCCGCGCCGAGGGCCAGCAACGTGCCGGTGCGAGCACCCGTCCCGCCCGTGCTGCCCGCGGTGGCCAGGACGATCGCGACGAGCGCGACGACGATCGCCACCAGCGTCACCATCCCGAGCCGCTCCCCCGTCACCAACCCCACCAGCAGCGGCAGACCCGCACCGACCACGGCCGACAGCGGCGCCACCACCCCCATCGGCCCGACGGCGAGGGCGCGCAGGTAGAGCAGCAGGCCCGTCGTCCCGCCGACCGCGGCCAGCGCCCCCCACACGAACGCCGCCCACGACGGGCTCCCGCCCGCGAACGCCACCACGGGCACCAGCACGACCAGTCCAGCCAGCTGCACCACGGCCGTCACCCGTAACACCGGTGCCCGGCGGGTCGCGAGACCACCGGCGAAGTCGGCGAGGCCGTAGGAGAGCGCGCCGGGGAGGGCGAACATCAACGACATCGTTGTCTTCCCGTTCAGTAAAATAGACTCATCAGGACAGCACGCTGGACATTACGGCACCTCCCGACGCAGTTCAACAGAGTTGCCGGTGAGGTACGGCAAACTGGTCGCCATGCAGTCACCGGAGGCCGTCGCCACCGCGGTCGGGCGGAATGTCCGCACGCTTCGCAGGCAGCGGCGCATGACCATCGACGCGCTCGCCGCCGCATCGGGGGTCAGCCGCGGCACGGTCATCCAGATCGAGACGGCGCGCGGCAACCCTTCGATCGGCACGCTCTGCAGCCTGGCTGCGGCCTTGCGCGTCGGGGTGGCATCGCTTGTGGACGGCGACGCCGTGCCGCGGGTCGTCGTGCGACGCGGCGCCGAGGCGGCCGAGCTCTGGACGAGCGCGGCGGGCAGCAGCGCGGTGTTCCGCATCGGCACCGACCCGCCCGACGTCGTCGAGCTGTGGGACTGGACGCTGCAGCCCGGCGACGCCTTCGAGGGCGAGGCCCACCCGATCGGCACCCAGGAGGTGCTGTCGGTGCTGGTGGGACAGCTCGCGTTGCGGGTGGGCGGCTCCGATCAGGCGCTCGACACGGGCGACACCGTGCTGTTCCAGGCCCACAGCCCGCACCGGTACGCCTGCGTGGGAGCGGGGGCCGTGCGGTTCATCATGGTCGTGCTGCAGCCAGGCGACGCGGGCCTCGTGCCGCCGACGGCCATCGCGGAGGCCGAGCCGACGGCCGACCCGGAGTCGTGAACACGACCTAGCAGCCGAGCACCAACGGCCGGTGGACAGGCTCGACCGCCATCGTCACGCCCTCGACCTTGGACACGTAGCGGCAGGTCCCGACGGCGACCTCGACGTCCGCCTGGTCGACGATGCGCCCCGCGGGCTGCGGCGACCCCGCCAGACCCTGATAGACCAACGACTCCTGCTCGAACGGCCCACCGCCCGACCGCAGCACGACGGCGTAGGCCGGTTCGCCGTCGCTCTGGATGGTGACGAGCCTGAGCCCGGCGCCGTCGGTCTCGGCGACGTCCTTGCCCGACCCGTTCAGCGTGCTCGCCCCGTAGACGAGCGCGGCCCAGCCCAGCAGCGCGGCCACCCCGACGATCATCACGAGCCAGCGCAGCCCGCCGCGCGGCACCGCGGTCGCCAGCGCGACAGTCAGCAGCACGAGGCCGAGGGCGATGAAGCCCGCGGTGAACCACCGCGCCTGGCGCAGATGGAACGGATCGAGCACCGACACCCCGGCCAGCAGGGCGATGACGAGCACACACAGGAGGAGCACGACGACACGACGCAGTCGGGACACGGCGCGCATCCTGGCCTGCCCCCGCCGAGACCGCACGGGCAAGGTGCCGTCACCCGGTCAGGGGACGAGAACGAGCTTCCCGCGGAGGTGGCCCTCCACGCTGATCCGGTAGGCCTCCGCCGCGCGCTCGAACGGGAAGGTCTGCACCTTGATCACGATCTTGTTCTCGGCGAGCAGCCCCGCGACCAGGGCCAACGCCTCCATGGGTCGGCTCTCGTCGCCCCCACCGGTCACCCGGGCACCGGCCGCGCTCGCCCCGAAGTTGGCGATGCTGACCACCTGCGTCGGCTTGGGCGCCAAGCTGATCAGCTCCTCGATCGGCGTGCGGCCCGCAACGTCGAAGACGGCGTCGACCCGCCCGTCGGCCGCTGCGGTGACCCGCTCGGCCAGCCCGTCGCCGTACAGCACCGGCGTGGCCCCGATCTCCCGCAGGTAGTCGTGGTTGGGCTCGCTCGAGGACGCGATCACCCGCGCACCCTTGGCCAGGGCCATCTGGACGGCGACCGCACCCACGCCGCCCGCGCCGCCGTCGACGAAGACGGTGTCGCCCGCCTCGACGCCGAGCAGGCGCAGACCGCGCTCCGCGGTCTCCCCGGCCACGCCCGCGGCCGCCGCCACGGCCCAGTCCACCGAGGCGGGCTTGGCCGCCCACGCGTCCAACACCGCGAGCTCGGCCTCCGCGTTGGTGCCGCGGCCGAAGACGTCGTCGCCGACGGAGACGCCGGTGACGCCCTCGCCGACCTCGTCGACGACGCCCGCCGCGTCATACCCGAGGTAGCCCGTGCCCTCCATCGGCTTGTCGCCCGAGAAGGCGCCGCTGAAGGCCTTCCAGTCGATCGGGTTCACGCTGGCCGCCCGGACGACGATCCTGATCTGTCCCGGGCCCGCGTGCGGATCGGGCGCTTCCGCCCATTCCAACACTTCGGGTCCCCCATACGCCTTGTACTGCAACGCCCGCATCCGACAGTCCGTTCACTCCGGCCGCTCGGCGCCGACGCGCCGGAGCGGCGATGTTTGTCGGGGCGGAGCCTACGACCCCGCCCCGACAAGACGCGGCCGCTCCACGAGGTCGACGACGCACGGCCCTGGCGCACCGACTCGACATCTGGGCCAATGCAGCAGGGTGACGCTGCTGCGACCCGTCGGAGCGGTGTCACCCTGCTGCGACGCTCGACCACAGCAACGCTCGACCACAGCAACGGGCGACGCTCCGGTGCCGCCTCAATCCCCCACCATCCGCGGTCGCGCGGGATAGTCTCTTAGCTAAGCGCCCGGCAATTGAGGGGTTGGCCGCGCATGATCGGCGAAAGTGGTGCCGCAAGGGCACTGGCGCACCTTGGGCACCACTGCAGGCGATCACCGGCTCAACAGACGTGACGAGCCTCCCGCGATCACGCCACGACCGTCCCCCGGCCACATCCGCCACGTCCGGTCGCCATCAGCCCCCTGCGCACCCCGCAACGACACCCCGCACGCCGCGCACGGGCGCGAGACACCCAGGGGTGCGCAGTCGGTGTCCACGGGTGCGACTGCACCCGGCGGCACCTGACCCTCACCCCGCCTGCCCGGGCTGATCGCCGCCAACCAGGGCCACTTCGCAGACCGCGCACGCACATCGCAGGGTCCACAGACCCTGCGAAGCGACAGCGGACCCTGCGAAGACCCTGTCCCGCCACGCCACGTGTCTCATGTGCCGGGCGCACGAAAGGAGGTGACCCGATGACCGCTGAACCGCACGGCGACGCGTACAACATCCACGACGCGAAGACCAACCTGTCGCGCATCATCGACCGCGTCGAACACGGCGAAGAGATCATCATCAGCCGGGCAGGCACCCCGGTCGCCAAGCTCGTCCCCCTCAACCCAAACGCCGAACGCACCAGCCGTGGATCACTCGCCGGACGACTCCACCTCGCTGACGACTGGGACACCCCCGCCGTCAACGACGCGATCGCGCGCGACTTCGGCCTCGCCCCGCCGTGAGCCTGCTGCTCGACACCCACGTTGTACTCTGGGTGGCTGACCGACGCCCCAGAACTCGCCGACGATCTCAAGCAACGACTCGACCACGAGCCCGCTGTGTGCCTGACATCTGCCAATCACCGCCGAACACGCCGCGGTCGCCGGTCGGCTCCCACTCCTGCACCACGACCCGTTCGATCGCATGCTGATCGCTCAGGCGCGCTGCGAAAGCCTCACCCTCCTCACCCGCGACCCACACAGATACACCGGTACCCGCGACGTTGCGCTCCTGCGCGTCTGACCGGCTACGACTGCCCGCTGCAAGATGTCGTGCTCAGCATTGGAGATCCAGCACGCCGAACCGCTGGTCGCGCCAGATCGTGCGGGAGCGCTCCTCGGGGTAAGGCATGAGGGCGGGTTCGGGGTCGTACACCCGTGTGCGGCGATCGCGCCGTCGGAAGCGGGGCCAGCCGGGGTCGCCGGTGGCGGCGAAGGCCAGGTGGTCGGCGCGGATCGTCCGGGAAAGCTGTCGGGTCCGGGCGAGGGCGGCCGGTCCGGCGGCGGTGACCTCGCCGTGGATGTCGGTGGTGCCGAACACGAGCAGGGTGTCGAGGCCGTGCGAGGCGTGGACGACGTCGGCGGCAGCGGCGACGGCTGGCGCGCACCCGAGCTCGCCGCAGATCTCGGCGGCGACGTCGTCGGCGAGCTCGGGGGTGAAGTAGGTCCCCGGGATGCTCTGCAGGATCGCGCGCCGGAACGCGCCTGCCGCGGCAGGCATGACCAGCAGCGCGGCGATCGAGCCCGCGCCCGCGGACTGGCCGAGCACCGTGACGTTGCCCGGGTCGCCACCGAACGCGGCGATGTCGGTGTGCACCCAGGCCAAGGCGGCGAGCTGGTCGAGCAGCGCGCGGTTGTCCGGTGCCCCGGCCAGCCGCAGGAAGCCCTCGGCGCCGCTGCGGTAGTGCGCGCTGACGATCACCGCGCCTGCCGAGGCCAACGCGGCACCCGCGAGATGGGGGTTGGCGGAGTCGCAGTTGAGGTAGCCGCCGCCGCTGATCCACACCACCACCGGCAGCCCGGCCCGTCCGGGATCAGGAGTCCACACGGTCAGGTTCAGCCAGTCGTCACCGTCGGTCGGTATGGCCGGTTGCGGTGGGGGTGGCCCGAAGCGGAACGCCTCCCGAACCCCGTCCCACGGTGTGACCGGCTGGGGCGGAGCGAACCGGTGGGGCCCAACCGGAGGCGCGGCGAACGGGACTCCGCGGAACACGGCCACCCCTTCTTCCCAGCGCCCTCGCACCCGGCCTGCCGACGTGTCCACCTCAACCGTCATCACCGCGGCACCCTCGCATCCCTGCGCAAGGTCGGTCATCCGCTTTGGCGGATCCTCAGCGTTGCCCGCTCAGGTTGTCGAAGAACCGGTCGATCTCCTCCCAGACGCGCGTGCCACCTGATAGCCCTCTCCATTCCCGGCGCACGAGGGTGACCAGTGCGAAGCAGTCGTCGATCGGCACGAGCCAGTGCTCACGTCGTCCGCGGGTCGTGTTCACCAGCAGCGCCTCCACCTCGGGTGTCACGTCGGCCAACGGCGGGCAGCACGCCACGACGCCGTGCCACGCGGCCGGGTCGACCTCCCACCGGGTGGGCCCGGCCGGGCTCGGGTAATGCGCTTCCACGACGTTGTCGGAGCGAGGAACGAAGAAGGCCAGACCGACCGGCACACCCAGTGGCTCGGTGGACACCTCCGGTAGGCGGAGGCGCCTGCGGGGCACGAGTCGGTAGTGCCCTTCGCTGGCGGCCTCCTGGACGAACAGCAGCGAGCACGCTTGGCAGGCGCAGCTGATCTCGCGACGATCGGTGTCGAGGAGGTGCCGATGCTGCTCGGGGAGCTCCACCGCGCACAGGTCGCAGCGCTCGCCCGCCGGTCCGCGTCGGCGCGCCCGGCCGATGACGCGGGCCAACGCGTCGGTCATGGCAGACGCGCGGAAGTGGCGCTCCGCATCAGCGCATCCAGCGGCACAAAGACTGTCGCGCCCGACCCCCCGGCCGGCACGATCGTCACCCCGGCCAACTCCGGCACGACGGTCAGCACCGCTCGGCGCACGGTGTGCTCGATGTCCGCCGGGCTCGACCCGGCTCCCGAAATCCGCACGACCGCCACGTCGCCGTCGAGCCGATCCAGCTCGATCGTCCCGCCGTGGGCCGTCAGCGCTGACCGCAGCTCCTCGACCACCCGGGCCAGCCGCGCCTCGGCAGGCTCGGGATGGATGCCGTGCAGCGCCAGCAGATGCCCGATCAGCTCGTCGTCGAGCATCTTGGCGACCAAGGCCGGGTCAGCCAGTTCCAATGTGCGGACCAGCGCTTGGCTGTAGATCTCCGCGACGCCTGCCACCGCGGTCAGGGCGAGGTCACCGACCGGGCCGGGCGTGGCCTCCAGCTGCTCCAGCTGATCGTTGAGATCGGCGAGCAGCGCGCGCACCGCGGGGTCGTCGAGCCTGCCCCGCGGCGGGCGCTGTTCGTCGACGGGGGCTTGGTCAGCCACCTGTGGCCCCGAACACCGGCGAATGCACTGTCTCCAGGGTCTTGCCGTTGCCCAGGTACATGTGGACGCCGCAGGGCAGGCACGGGTCGAAGCTGCGCACGGTGCGCATGATGTCCACGCCCTTGAAGTCGTCCGGCCCGTTCTCCTCGAAAATGGGTGTGCCCGCGATGGCGTCCTCGTACGGGCCGGGTGTCCCGAAGCTGTCGCGGGGACTGCCGTTCCACGGCGTCGGCGGGTACGGGTGGTAGTTGGCGATCACCCCGTTCTTGATCACCATGTGGTGGGAGAGCGCTCCGCGCACCGCCTCGTGGAAGCCGCAGCTGACCGCCTCTTCTGGCACCTGGAAGGGGGTGAACACCTCGAGGTCGCCCTTTCGGCAGCGCCGCAGACCGTCCTCGACGAACTGCAGCGCCATGGCCGCGGCGTAGGCGACGAAGTAGACCCGGGCGCGGTTGCGCTCCAGCGTGTTGGACCACGGCGGGATCCGCCACTCTAGCGTGGTCTCCGGCAGCTCGGCGCCGCGCGGCAGCGTGATCTGCACGCTGCGCCCGGTCGAGGTGACGTAGGGCGTGTCGACCAGCCCGGACAGCGCGGTCGTGTACAGCCGGGCGAACGGTCCACCCCCGGTGTCCAGCGCGAGATGCTCCCCGGTTGACGGATGCAGCCAGCGCGGGCTCATGACCCAGCTGTAGCGCTCGTCGAAGTCCCGCTTGCCCGGTTCGGGAAGCGTCGTCTGGTTCCAGGGGTGGCGGATGTCGACGGGGTTTCCCAGCGGGTCGTGGGTGACGAACGGCTCCTCGTTGACCCAGTCGCCGTAGAAGGAGCTGCCCAACATGATGCGGATGCCGAGGTTGATGTCGACCAAGTTGTTGGTCACCAGCTTGCCGTCGACCACGACACCGGGGGTGACGTACATCCCCTTTCCCCAGTCGTTCATCGTCTCGTACCGGTAGTCGCAGACCTCCGAGTTCTGGAACGCGCCCCAGCAGCCCAGCAGGATGCGCCGCCGCCCGACCTCCTCGTAACCGGGCAGTGCCTCGTAGAAGAAGTCGAAGACGTCGTCGTTCATCGCGACCGAACGCTTGATGAAGTCCACGATGCTGACCAGCCGGGCGATGTAGTCGGTGAACAGCGTCGGCTCGGGCGCCACACCCACGCCGCCGGGATAGACGGTGGACGGGTGCGCGTGACGGCCTTCCATCAGGCAGAACATTTCCCGGGTTGTCCGGGAAACCTTCAACGCCTGCCGGTAGAACTCACCTTCGAAGGGGTTGAACGACCGCATGATGTCCGCGATCGTCCGGTACCCGTGCAGTCCGGCGCGCGGGGCCTCGGTGTTCTCCGCACGGGCCAGCACGCTCGGGTTGGTCTGCTTGACCATGGCCTCCGAGAAGTCGACGAACACCAGGTTGTCCTGGAAGAGCGTGTGGTCGAACATGTACTCGGCGGCCTCGCCGAGGTTGATGATGTTCTCGGCCTGCGGCGGGGGCTTGATGCCGTACGCCATGTTCTGCGCGTACACCGAGCACGTCGTGTGGTTGTCCCCGCAGATTCCACAGATGCGGCTGGTGATGAATCCGGCGTCCCGCGGGTCCTTGCCCTTCATGAACACCGAGTAGCCACGGAACAGCGACGACGTGCTGTGACACTCGGTGACGACCTGATTCGCGAAGTCGATTTTCGTGTAGACGCCGAGGTTCCCGATGATGCGGGTGATCGGGTCCCAAGCCATCTCCACGATCTGCGGGGTCTGCTGGGCCGCTCGACTGCTTGCGCTCATCGTGTCGGTTCCTTCGGGGGTCGCTACTCAGTTGCGTTCGGGGAAGGCGCGTGCTGCCGGGGTGGCGTGCGCGTGCCGCTGTCGCTCGTAGCCGCTGGTCAGTCGCGGTCCGTTGTGCCGCCACTCCGGTTCGAGGTTAAGCGCCATGCCCGTGATGCGACGCATGCGGAGGACGAAGTCCCCGTACTCTTTGATCAGGGCTGCGGACAGGCCAAGGTTGCCCTCGGTCGGCTCGTTCATGAAGGGCATGAACGAGTCAGGGAAACCGGGCATGGTGCAGCCGATGCAGATCCCTCCGACGTTGGGGCAGCCGCCGACGCCGCCGATCCAGCCGCGCTTCGGCACGTTGCAGTTGACCACCGGTCCCCAACAGCCGAGCTTGATCTGGCACTTGTGCGCGTTGAAGTCACGGGCGAGATCGCCCTGCTCGTAGTAGGCCGTGCGGTCGCAGCTGTCGTGCACGCTCGTGTTGAACATCCACTGCGGTCGCAGCATGCCGTCGAGCGGCGGTGGCGGCGCCGTGCCTGCGGCGTGGTAGAGCAGCCAGGTCAAGACCTCCATGAAGTTCTCCGGCCGCACGGGGCAGCCGGGAATGTTCACGATCGGCAGCGCCGCGGTGGACTGGTAGTCCCAGCCCAGATAGTCGCCCAGTCCCATGGCGCCGGTCGGGTTGCCTGCCATCGCGTGGATGCCGCCGTAGGCCGCGCAGGTACCGATCGCCACCACCGCCCAGGCTTTGGGAGCCAGGCGGTCGATCCACCAGTTCACGGTCAGCGGCTGCCCCGTGTCGAGGTCGTTGCCGAACGAGGTCCAGTAACCCTCGCCTTCGATGATGTTCTGGTTGGGAATCGAGCCCTCGACGATGAGGATGAACGGCTCCAGTTCGCCTGCCGCCGCCGCACGGAACGGAGCCAGGAACTCTTCGCCGCCCATGGACGGGGACAGAATCTTGTTGTGCAGGTGGACCTTGGGCAGTCCTGGGATGAGTCCGAGCACCACGTCTTCGATGGAGGGCTGATCCGCCGCCGTCATCGATATCGTGTCGCCGTCACAGCTCATGCCCTCCGAGATCCACAGGACGTGCATCTCGGAGATGGGGCTGCGGTCGACCGCAACGGGCTCGCCGACGGCGGCGAGCCGGATGACCGACGGGCCGCCCGCGTCTTCGACTTCACGGGCGACCGGTCTCGCGGTCGGCCGATGTCGGTGGCGGCCGGGGCGGTTGATGTCGGAGAAGACCACTCGCTGCCGACTCCCGGGCTGCGCGGCCTCGTCCGCCTCGTCATGGGCGTCGGCAGGCGTCGGAAATTCCTGCGCTCCTTCGCGCTGCTGAGGCGTCGGGGCTTCCTCCTTCGGAGGCCCGCCCTGCGGCTTTCGGTTCCAGACCCGCCACGAACTCATCGGTGCCGCTCACCACCTTCGATCGCCGTGACGTGCACGGCGCATCCGCCTGCGTCGTTCATGGTTGGTCCGGCGAGGGCGCGAGCGGGATGGGCTCGTCGGCGACGGGGCGCAGGGAGCGCACCGCGCCATGCAGGCGGGCGAACATCTCGCCGGACAGGGCGTCGACCCGGTCCACGATCGCCTTTGCCCTCGGGTCGGTGACCCGGGCCTCGCGCTTCTCCTCCTCGGTCAGGGTCAGCGTGCGGAGCGAGAGGATCTCATCGATCTCGGTGGCGTCGAACAAATCACCGGGGCTCTCCGGCGCGACGCCAGGGTGGTCGTACATGATGATCGGGGACGACAACACCACGTCCCGGCCCTCGTCGGCCCCGGCCAGCACCGGGAACGTGTGCAGGTTCGTGCACTCCTTCACGGCTCCCGTCGCCCAGGCGGGCGGGTCCAGCAGCGACAGGAAGGCCCCGTCCCGCACGGCCAGCAGGCAGTGGGTGGCGACCAGGCTGCGGCGCAGCACCTCGGCGCGCGGCGCGTCGACCGCCTGGTCGGTCACCGCGTTCTCGACGTCCACCCGCAGCCGTCGCAACGGGAACGACGCGCCTGCGTCCGAGACCGACAAGCGCAGCCGCGCCGACAGCGGCCACAGCGTACGCACCACCCGGGCCTGGTGCGCGCCCGGCGGCTGGCCCAACGGCTCGATCTCCTCCGCACCGGGAAGAGTGATCAGCTCGACGTGCTCCCGCTCGTCGAGCTCGGCAGGCTCCACGGCGACGTCGAACTCTCTCGGCACCGCCTCGTCGAACGTCAGATGGCGCTCACCGCCCACCTCGAGCTCGTCCACCTCGACGAACGCGCCGTCCGCACCGCGTTGTCGCACCGAGCGCCGCCGGGGCTGCAGAAACCGCAGCCGCACCCACAGCTGTGCGGACGCTTCGGCCTCGAGCAGGCACTCGGTCCGCTGTCGCCACGCGTCCGATGAGCCCGCGACCGTCTCCTTGACCGGCCCGCGCGCCTCGACCCACCCGCGCGGCGCGAGGACCCCGAACTGCCAGCGCACCCGGTTCTTGGCCGACGACCGTCGGTAGGGGTAGAGCAGATAACCCTCATACAGCACCGCTTCGGCAACCGAACACGCCGATTCCCATCCGGGTCCGGCGAAGCGCAGCCCGTCGTCAGGCGCTGCAAAACGCACCTGGTCACACTGCGTCCTCCCGTGCACACGCTAAGCCTCACAGGACCCGGTACCGTGCCCAAGCCCGGGGGACACAAAGAGTCCGTTCGGTCGAAGTTCGAGTAGAGCATTCGGCCTAAACGGCACGGACCACTGCGGACCTGTCGAGCGTGGTTCTACGGGGTACGTGACGTCGCCCTCGGAGATCGAGAAGGTCTCATGGCTGATCCGCCTAAAGAGGAGTCCGGCATATGACGGGTTGGCTTGCACGATCGGCGAGAGTGGTGCCACAGGGGCGCTGGTGTACCAGTGGCACCACTGCTGGCGATCACGGGCTCAACCGATGGGGTGACGAGCCTCGCCTCGGCCACGCCGCCGTGGCCGGGCCACGTCCATCGCAGCAGGGTGACACTGCTGCGACCCAGTCGCAGCAGGGCCACCCTGCTGCACACCTGGGCCGCTGCCTGCCTTCGCCCCGCGGGAGCCGCCGCGCCCGCCGGGCCGACGGCGCCCACCTGCTGGCGGCCTCACCGACCACCCCGGCCCACGTCACCCCGGCCCACGTCACCCCGCAACGGCACGCCGCGCGCGGGGTGTGAGGTCATCCGGTGGGGTGTGCAGTCGACCTGGGCGGGGTGCGATGTCACCCCGCGGTGTGTGCAGTCGACCGCAGTCGGCCGGGCCGGGCGCGACCTCACCCCGCGGGACCTGACCTCCGCCCGCCCGCCCGGCTGATCGACGCCCTTCGCACACCGGCAGCCTGCTCAGCTCACCCCGGTACGGCTCTCGGCGATCTCGCCGCCCCACCCGAGCACTTCGCAGACCGCGCACGCACCTCGCAGAGTCCACAGACCCTGCGAAGCGACAGCGGACCCTGCGAGGACCCTGTCACGCCACGCCACGTCGTGACGGGCACCTGCTTTCCGGTCAGGCCATGGTGCGGGGAGCGTGAGGGGCGTCGTCGGTCGGAGCATCCGAACGGGCAACGTCGTCAGCGATCGCGACCCTGGTGCGCACCCGACTGCCCAGACGGCGCTCCAGCCATTCGGCGAACCGGGACAGCAGCAAGTTCACCACCACGTAGATCAGCGCGACGATCAGGTAGGTCTGCACCAGCAGGTGTGTGTAGCTGGTCAGGTTGGTCGCCTGCTTCATCAGCTCGGGATAGCTCACCACGTAGCCCAGGGTGGAGTCCTTGAGCAGCGCGACGAGCTGGGTGACCAGCGCCGGGATCACGAACCGGATCGCCTGCGGCAGGATGACCGCACGCATCGCCACCCCGCCCCGAAGCCCGAGCGCGGCCGCCGCCTCGAACTGGCCGCGGTCAACCGACAGGATGCCTGCCCGGAAGACCTCGGCCAGCACCGCCACGTTGACGAGGATGATCGGCACCACCAGCTTCCACAGGATCGGCAGGTTGATGCCGAAACGCGGCAGCGCCAACAGGAATGCGTAGATCAGCAACAGCAACGGGATGCTGCGGAACAGCTCGATATAGCCGGTCGAGAGCCACCGCACCGGGCGCACCGTGGAGAGCCTGCCCAGCGCCAGCACCACCCCGAGCGGGAACGAGACGATCGCGGCCAGCACGGTCGCGGTGATCGTCCCGACGAAGCCCTGCCCCAGGAACTCCAAGTAGGGCAGCTGGGTGAACGGCAGCCAGCGGCTCCGGCCGAGCTGACCACTGCGCGCGAACTGGTAGAGCGCCAGCGCGATCAATACGGCCAGCAGGATCAACGCAGCCACGGTGAACAACCGGATCCGCGCCCGGCCCCGCGGCCCCGGCTCGTCGAACAGCACCCGGCTTGCCGCCGCGGTCATCGGGCGACGCCCAGGCGGCGTTCCAGCGCGCCGCCGACCGTCCCGCCAAGCAGTGCGACCACCAGGTAGAGCACACCGCTGACCAGGAACAGCACCACCGCCTCCGCGGACTGCAGGTTGAGCACCTGGGTGCGGTTGGTCAGCTCGCTGACGCCCACCGCTGCGGCCAGCGACGAGCTCAGCAGGATGCCGATGAAGATGTTGACCAGCGGCTGCACCATCCGTCGGAACGCGGGCGGCAGGATCACGAACGCCAGCGACTGGGTGAAGGTGAACCCGAGCGAGCGGGCCGCCTCGGCCTGCCCGACCGGCACCGTGTTGATGCCGCCGCGCACCGCCTCGCAGACGAACGCGGCCCCGAAGGTGGCCAGGCAGACCGCGGCCGAAGTAAAGAGCGAAAACGTCAACCCGATGTCGGGCAGCCCGAACACCACCAGCACCAGCAACGAGAGCAACGGCATGTTGCGCAGCACTTCGACGTAGACCGCGCCCGCCACCCGCAGCGGCGGGATCGGGCTGACCCGGAACACGGCGAGCACGGTGCCCAGCAGCAGCGCGCCGACGTAGCCGATCACCGTCAGCTCCAGGGTGACCAGCAGGCCGCCGAGGAGGAATCCGATGTTGTCGGTGACGACGTGCACGACGGCGGCTCAGGAACCCTGCACGGAGCCGAGCTTCGGGGTCGCAGGCGGATCGCCCTTCACGACGGTGCCGATGGTGGCCGACCACAGCTTGGCCCAGCTGCCGTCGGCGTAGATCTTCGTCAGCCAGGCGTTGACGAACTGCTTCGCGCTCGGGTCACCCAGCGGCAGGCCGATCCCGTAGGGCTCCTGGGTGAATGGCTCGCCGACCACCTTGACCGCCGGGTTCGTGCTCGCGTCGGAAAGCAGGATCGACTGGTCGAGCACGTAGGCCACGGCGCGCCCTTGCTGCACGGCAGCCACGCACTGCGCGTCCTCCTGGAACAGCAGCGGGTTGGCCTGCGGAGCGTACTTCTTCAACGCCAGCGCCGCGGTCGAGTTGGCCTCGGTGGCCACCGTCTTGCCGTTGAGATCGGTCACGGTCTTGATCGAGTCGTCGTCGGCCTTGACCATGATCGCGTCACCGGAGTTGAAGTACGGGCCCGCGAAGGCGACCTTCTGCGCACGCTGCGGGGTGATCGTGTACGTGGCGAACACCGCGTCGACGGTGCCGTTCTGGATCAACGTCTCGCGGGTGTCCACCGTGGTGGCTACCAGGTCGACGGTGTTGTCGCCGGTCTGGCCGGTGATGTAGTGCGCCAGCATCGCGGCCAGCCCGGCATCGAAGCCGGTGACCTTTCCGGTCGCCGGGTCCTTGAGCGAGAACAGCGCACCGGTGTCGGTGCCGCCGCGGACCAGCTTGCCACGTTGCTTGATCTTGTCGGCCCAGGAGCCGGGCGTGATCGACGCCGGGTCGGCGACCGGCGAGTTCGCGATGGCCTGGTCGTAGCCGCTGGTGTCGGCCTGGCCGGGCAGCGCGGGCGGGGGCGCGCTTCCGGAGTCGGCACAGCCTGCCAGCGCCATGGCCGCCACCGCCAGCGTGGCCGCGACCAGCCGTCCGGTTTGCCTCGCGGATCCGAACACACCCACCTCCACAGTCGACGTCGCCGAAGCCTGGCAACTGCCGACCCAACCGGCAACCGCAGGCAACTGCCGGGAGCAGCGCACCCGGCGCAGGGCACCACTTCCGCTGATCTTGCCCGGTGTGCGCCGGGGTGGTCGCGGGTTGTGGTGTCAGCGGTGCGCATCTGCACGTGGGACACCACTTCCGCCGATCGTGTCCACTGTGCGCAGGGGTGATCGCCGGGTGTGGTGTCAGGGGTGCGCCTCTGCACGTGTGGCACCACTTCTGCCGATCTTGTCCAGCCGGCCCCGGCCTACGCCTCCGCGACCAACCTCGCGCTCGAAGCAGCAGCCGACCCGTTCGGGTCTCGGGCGGTCGCAGCGATGCGAACGCCTGCAGGTCACGAGGTCGCCAGGAGGGTGTGGACGGTGGCGGCCAGCCAGGATTGGTAGTCGTCGTCGGTCCAGTGGCGGTCGCCGACGAGATCGGCGTAGACGCCGGGCCCCGACTGCACGAACAACAGGTCGGTGAGCCGGTCGAGTGGCAGGCTACGGCGGCCGGTGAGCTCGACGAGGCGTCGGCAGTCCTGGAGGCGAGCGCCGCGGGCGCGTTCCCAGAGGGCAGACAGTTCTGGATCCAGACCCGCGGTGTGGGCGAGGACGAGAAACAGCCGACCGGCGCGCTGGTAGATCTGGGTGGTGCCTGCGGCGAATGCCGCGGCGCGCTGCTGCAGGTCGGCGTCGGCGGCGTAGGCGTGCCGAAACGGCTCCCGGTCCACCAGGGGAACCTCGGGCTGGTCCCCGGCGACGGCGTGCTGGATGGCGCCGATCAGCAGCGCGGGCTTGGCGCCCACGCACAGGTGCACGGCTTGCGCGGTGACGCCTGCGGTACGGGCGACGTCGGCGATCGTGGTGCCCGCCCAGCCGCGCTCGGCGAACGCGTCGGCCGCTGCTTGCAGGACCCGCCCGCGGGTCCGCGCCGCCTGTTCGGTGCGGACGGGGGCGTGGTAGTGCCGCTTGACCTCAGCCACGAATTAAGTGCATATCTGCCCAATTGACTTGATAGTCAATCAAGCGGAAGGCTTCCGAGTGACCACCATCGTCCGTCCCCAGCAGCGCGCAGGCATCAGTCGCGACCGGAGGGGACTGAACATCCTGTTGTCCAGCCAGTCGAGCGGGGGCGTGCTCGCGGTCGTCGAATGCGACATCCCCGTCGCGACCGCGGGGCCGCCGATGCACACCCATCCGGGTTCGGACGAGACCTTCCTCGTGCAGTCCGGGACACTGCTGGTGTACCTCGACGGCGACGTGGCCGAGCTCGGCGCGGGCGAGCTGGTCCACATCCCGCGCGGCACCCCGCACACCTTCGCCACACCCCCCGGCGGCGGAGCCCGGTTCCTCACCCTGCACACCCCCGGCGGGTTCGAACGGTTCCACGCCGCAGCCGCCGACGCCGAACGGCTTCATGGCGCGCCGCTGCCCCCAGCGGACCTGATGGGCATCGCCGCGGGGTTCGACTGGCAACTGGTCGGACCGCCGCTGCTGCCCACCGGCGTCCTGATGGCGGGCCCGGCATAGTCGCCGTCGACGGGGACGAACGGGTGTCGACCGCGCTCACGTGCGTTTCTGCGGGTCGACCGAGATGGTTACCGCTCGGGTCTGCTCGCCGCGTAGGACGGTCAAGACCACTGCACGATCAGTGTTGAGCGCTGCGGCGGTGGCAGCGGCGAGGTCGACGCAGGACAGCAGCGGCCTCGTGTCCTCATCGGGGCCGAGGCCGATGAGCAGGTCCCCGGGCTGCAGGCCCGCGTCCGCGGCCAGGCCTGCGGCCTCTACGTCCTGGACGAGCAGCCCGGCGCGGTCCGACAGGCCGACCGCAGCGCGGGCGCGGCGGGCGACGTGCGCCGCCGCGACGGTGAACCCCAGCGGGCTGACCGATTGCTCGTGCTCGAATCCCACGAGCAGCTTGCGCAGCAGGCCTGCGAGTTGGGCGCGCTCGGCGTCGGTGAGCGCGGAGAGCAGGACGTCTTCGTTGCGCAGATGCACGGGCGCGACCCGATCGAACAGTCGCGCGCCCTTGTCGGTGAGGGCGACGAGCACGCCTCGGGCGTCGTCACTGCTAGGTGCGCGGGTGACGATGCCCTTGCCCTCGAGGCGCCCGAGCCGCACCGACACGGTGCCGGAGGTGAGCCCGAGTCGGGCCATGAGCACGCTCTGCGGAAGGGCGTAGGGCGTTCCCGCGCGGCGCAGCGCGGCGATGACGGTGAAGTCGGCCGCGCTGAGGTCGTAGCCTGCGAACACCGAGGCCAGCTCCTCGTCGATCCGCGTACGGACCCGGCCGAGCCGGGTGAGGATCTCGATCGGAGCGACAGCCAGATCGGGGCGCTCGATCCGCCATTCAGCAACGATGCGGTCCACCGAGTCCGGAACACGAACCCCCTCGACTTCCTCGACAGCCGCCGCTGGGCGGCGCGACGGGTTCGGGCGGCGGGGCATCGTCGCACGCTACCGCTCGCCCACAGCGAACAAGAACAATCCAGCTCTACAAGCCTTGCATTCATGCCTTGAATCCAAGGAAAATAGGGTGATGCGCACTGTTTACCGGTCATCGCCAGCGACGAGCTCCCTCACCCGGATGCCACAGCATCTCGGCCACCGGGTCGGGAGCCGACGATGAGCGTGATCGCAGTGCTCGGGGCAGGCACGGTCGGGCAGACCCTGGCGGCAGGCTGGGCCCACGCGGGCCACGACGTCGTTTTCGGCAGCCGCGCTCCTGACTCCGATCGCCTCCGAGCGGCCGTCGCGGCGACGGGCGCGAGGCGGGCCGCCACGCACGCCGACGCCGCCCGTGCCGCCGATCTCGTCGTCGTCGCCGTGCCGGGCGACCAAGTCGACGCGCTGGTCGGCGAGCTGGGCACGGTGCTGCGTGACCGGCCGGTCATCGACACCACGAACGTCATGACACCTCACGCGCCGGTGCTGCATCACCTCGACGCGCTCGGCGCGGCGGGTGCGGTGGCGTTCCGGTCGCTGAACAGCACCGGCTGGGAGCAGATGGCCCAGCCGACGTTCGGCGGCCAGCGTAGCGATATGCCCTTCGCAGGCCCGGACGGTTCGGCCCGGGCCGTGGTCGAGACCGCGATCGCCGACCTCGGGTTCCGGCCGATATGGCTGGGCGACGGGCCCGACGCCGTCGCGCTCGTCGACGCGCTGGCCCGCCTGTGGGTCCATCTGGTCTTCGCGCGCGGCTGGAACCGCAGGCTCGGCCTGCGGCTGCTCACCGACATCGACGACACCCCGGCCGACCAGCACTGACCAACCCCGTGGCTCGACTACCTACCCATCTGTCAGGAACCGAAGGAGAGTTGTGACCCACAGCGACCTCAACCCGGTCAACCCCGCCAAGCCCAAGCGCGCGGCGATCGTCATCTCCAACTCCGCTGTCTCGACCTCGACCGGCTGGCCCGTCGGATTCTGGTGGTCAGAGCTGACCCACCCGCACTACGCCTTCACCGAGGCAGGCTGGCAGGTCGACATCTACTCACCCAACGGAGGCAACTGCGCGTGGGACGCCATGAGCGACCCCGACGACGCCAGCCGGTGGCAGGCCGAGGACCAGATCTCGCGCGGCTACAAGAACGACCCGACCTTCCGCGCCCTGGTGGCGAACACCCGTCCCATCACCGAACTCGACGTCGACGCCTACGACGCCCTGGTCGTCGCGGGCGGTCAGGGGCCGATGTTCACCTTCGGCGACGCCGTCGAGCTGCACGCCAAGTTCGTCGAGTTCTACGAGAGCGGCAAGGTCACCGCCGCGCTCTGCCACGGCACCGCCGTCCTCGCCTACACCCGACTGTCCAATGGGGAACCGCTGGTCAAGGGCAAGACCGTCACCGGCTTCCCCAACGTCGAGGAGGACGCCGCGGACCGGATGACATGGGAGGCGGGCGCCCTGCCCGAGAACACGCACATCATGCCGTGGCGCATCGAGGACGAGGTCCGCAAGCTCGGCGCCAACTACATCCAAGCAGGCGCGTTCCGCTCGTTCGCCATCCGCGACGGCAACCTCGTCACCGGCCAGCAGAACTTCTCCGGCGCCGAAACCGCCCGCCTCATCCTCGAAGCCGTCGGACGCTAACCCGCGGTTCCTCAGCCCATGGAACGCCGGATCCTCGCCCCCGAAGCACGCCGGGCCGACGTCGAGGGCGGCTAGAGTACAGCGCCGCGCCGGCCGGCCTCCCGCGTTGATCGACCGCTGCGTGACGATGACTGCCGTTTATGGCCGTTATGTCGCAACCTTCGCGGTCACTGTCCACCGGGAGGCCCGCAGCCCGGCCATGATCGTCGAGAATGGTATCGGCGGCGCACCGCCGCACTCTCGGCACCACATGCGGCGATCACCGTGGCGACCGGGTGCTCACCACCTCGCCTTAGATGCACTTAGCATATATGCTAGTGGTAGCTCCACTGGGGAGGTCGTCGTGATGGGGTTCCTACTTCTGCTGGTCGGCTCGATGTTCGTGCTGGGCATCGTGGTCGGTCTGGTCGTCCAGGAACACAACCTTCGGCACCGCGAGCGCGCGCTCGCAGCGCGGCGCCGCGCACTAGCCGACGACGAACAGCATCAGCCGCCAGACCCCGCCGACCGTGTCGGGTGATCGTCACGATGTAGCGGCTGCTGGGCGGACTGCTCGCTCCTGCGCATTCGTCGCCATCGACGTCGTCCTCTTGACCACCGCGGAGAAAAGACTTCACGTCCTCGTGGCCAGACGGGACAAGGACCCGTTCCGGGACTCCTGGGCGCTCCCGGGGGTGTTCATGCGGCCAGCGATCGAGCACGACTTCGAAGCGGCGGCGCAGCGGGCACTGCGCACCAAGGCGGGGGTCGACGTCGAGCTCAACCTCAGGCAACTGCTCGCCTGGCACAACCAGGGGCGCGACCCGCGCGGCTGGGTCATTTCCGTCGTGTATTACGCGCTGGCGCCCTACGAGCTGCTGGCCCATGCGGTGCGCCCTGGGGCGGTTGAGCTCGCCCGCGTCCCGAGGTGGGTGGCCGAGGGCGCCGGGCGGATTGACCCGTCTGTACGAGGCGAAGACATCTGGCTCGCGTTCGACCACGCCGTAATGCTCGAAGCATGCGTGGTTCGACTCCGCCAGGACGCGGAGCTCTCCGGTGCCCCCTTCGACGCGCTACCCACCCGGTTCACCCTGCGTCAGCTACAGTCGGTTTACGAAGCGATCCACGGCCGGAACTTCAACAAGGACAGCTTCCGACGCAGCGTCACCAAGAGTCGGAAGCTCGTAGTTCCCCTCCCGGAATGGCAGGCCGACGTAGGCCATCGCCCCGGCCAGCTCTACCAGCGCAACGAGCCGTAGCGTCTCGACAAACGCGCCGGGCCGAGACGATCACGCGCGACCCTGGATCCGCTCTGCCCTGCGCCTGGCGAGCCCGCCCGCCGAGAGCACCTCCACGACGAGCTCTGCCGCGTTCGCCGCGGCCTCCTCCTGCCAGTCATCGGACTTGGCATACCCCCAGTCCGAAATTGCCTTGACGACGATCCAGTCCGGTTTGAAGTCCTCCAACACGGCCTCGGCGACGCCCACCGACTCCATCTCCCCACCGATCGCGTCGGGGAAGTCCGTGCGCAGCTGCTCGACGAGCTTCGTGGAGTTCACCAACGTATTCGATGACAACAGAGTGCCGAAATGCAGACGAGCCCCGGTCCAGGTGACCTCAGCGGCCTGAAACCGGTCGAGCAGCACCGGCGAGCAGTCGACGTGCACACCCCGGTAGATCACCCGGTCGTCCATGACCTTCTTCGGGTCGACGCTCTGCACCCGTCGACTCACGAGGACGTCCCCGATGCGCTGGCCGGCATCCGGGCGCAGACCGAAACAGATACCGGTCAGGATCACGTAGTCCGGATCGAGGTGTTCGATCAGTCGGACCGCGCTCACCAGCATGCCCGAGGCCTGCGCGGTCCCGGCCTCGCCGACCTGCGCGAGCAGGACGTCGGTGTCGCCGACCGAGCCGAGCAGGAAGGCCGTACGCAGTCCGCGCTCGAGACCGGGCTGCTGGCTCGTGCGTAGGCGAACCGCACGGAGCACGGCATCGCGCTCAACCGAGGTCACGACCAGGATGAGAACGCGGGATCGATGAGCCATGCGGGTAAGACGCTCCTTCTGTCGTTCCGCCTGCTGGAGGTTGCGCCGGTACTCCTGACTGCCCGCAACGACGGCGACGAGTACACCGACCGGCCCGAGTAGGCTGAGAACGAAGCCCAACACCGTGGCCCGGATCGTCGTTGGCGCGAGGTCGCCGTCGGTGAAGTAGAGCCGGTGCAGCAGCCATCGCACGGCGGCGCCGTACGTGGCGGGGTGGCCTTCACACGAGGTCAAAGCCTGGCAGGCGGCCGCCTCGTCGGTCGCGACGAACTGGGCGCACACCGCGATGACCACTATGACGGCGAACAGGTAGAGAATCAGGAAGCTGCCGCCCGACACCGGCCGTTCCGCGGGCTCCGACATCCGCGACGGCGCACCCATGACGATGACGCCGCGGTCGTTGGGGCCGCCCTCGCTCGCGTACACCGACTCGGCCAGCGCGACCTGTGTGCGCCCCGTCGTCACACCGCTGGTCAGCACGACCAGGATCCCGGTCACCTTCGCCTCGACGTATGCGTGTCCACGCACCGGTTCCTGCGCCCGGGCGAGCAACTGGTCGCCCAGCCGCGCCCGCAGCGCGGTCACGAGGGCGTCGGCCCGGCCCGGGTCCGGCTGGTGCACGAGCGGCACCGACCAGTGATAGCCCGGCAGGGATTCCGCGTCGCGGCTGTGCTTCGTCGTCGACGGAGCGCCCATACGGGAAATGGAGCAGAGCTGCTGCACCAACATCCCGGTCATGAGGGCCGCCACCCAGAGCACTCCGAGGAGCACGGTCAACACGGCCACGATGAAGGTTCCGGGCACAAGCAGCGCCACCGCCGCGCCCAACAGCACGACCGCGGCGGGGGGAACCGCGAGCACCGTCAGATCCCAATGGCGGTCGAGGGCGCGCAGCACCCGTTGCCGGTAGTCGCCGGCGCGGCAGCCTCCATCTACGAGCGGGGGCTGCAGGACGGCGAACCCTTCGTCGCGGGCGACCACCAGGCCGTCCTGGGAAGCGACGTAGAGCAGCAAGGCCAGTGGCGCCCGGGCCCGTACCACGCCTAGGACGCCGCGCGGCCGGATCGTGGCCGAGGCTCGCACGCCGAGATCGGCCGCCCGAGCCGCGCGCGCCGCTGCGCGTGCATCGGCGAACGACCACGTCCCAGCGCTGTCCTTCATATTCCCGACTTTGGCATGTCACGGTTCATGACCTGGGCGCCGTCACCGCGCTTGCTGCGTAGGAGCGGCGGAACGAGCAGTTGGGCCGAGCCGGGGACATAGAGCGCGGCGGGACGCCCAGTGGTGGGCATACGCTTGCGTTCCGTGGCCTGGACGAAGCCGTCGGTCCGCAAGACCTTCCGGCTGAAGTTACGCGGATCAAGTAACTCTCCCCAGACCACCTCGTAGACCGCGCGGAGGTCACCAAGCGTGAACTCGGGAGCACAGAAAGCTGTGGCCAAGGTCGTGTATTCCAGCCGTGACCGCGCCCGCTCCACCCCGTCGTCCACAATCTGATCATGGTCAAAGCTCAGGCTGCCGCTAACGTCGGCTACGGGCGCCCAGAACGCCCGCCGGGCATCGGTTCCCGCGCGCGGGATGGGCAGGTTCGGTGAGAGCGCAAGAAATGTGACGCTGATCACTCTGCCGCGGGGGTCGCGTTCCGGTGCGCTGTACACCGAGAGCAGCTCGAGGTGGATATGACGGGCTTCGATGTCGAGCCCCGTCTCCTGACGCAATTCTCTCTTCGCGGCCTCCTCGACGTCCTCACCCGGTCGCAGGAAGCCACCCGGCAGAGCACTCTGACCAGCGAACGGTTCATTATCGCGGACAATGACGAGCACCTGTAGTTGATCATTGCGCACGGTCAGGATGACCAGGTCCGCGGCAACGCGCAGCAGCTCGTGATCGCGCTTGGGCACCGCGTCACACTACCTTGATGTCGAGCTGACAAGAACTCGACACACAACCCGTCTCGCCACGCCAGTGCCTCAGCTGCCGGGCGCTCGGTCTCGCCACGGCCTCCCTTCACGTCCGGTTGACAAGAACCCGGCCCCGTGGCTTATTGTCAGCGGGACACGAAGCAACAGGGTGTCGACCGCCACCACGACCCGCCGTCGCGGATGGCGAGATCGTAAGCGCACTGACAGCGGTCTTACGCCTCGGCCGCATGGTACGGCGAGAGAGTAAGAAATCTTAGGACGTATACCAAGATCTCCGCCAGAGCGGGCTATCACCGCCAGTAGGGAACAAATAGCGCGGCTGTTGACGGATGGCGTAACGGCTAGTCGGCAGAAGACGAGTGGACAGTGTAGCGGGTCACGAGAGGTGACTCCTGGAGAGACCGTTGGGCCGTCTGGAAGATTGGTGTGGTGCGCTGTGTGGCTCACAGCCAACGGGAACGGCTATTTGCGCTGGCACGCGCTCGGGCAACTGCTGGTTGTCGTGATGTTTGCGGTTGTCATCGCGCTCATTGGCACTTGTCCGGCCGCGGCGGCGGTGCCGAACCCACAATGGCCCGCCCGATGCCCACAGCGCGTAGTGATCGTTCTCGACCTGAGCTCGTCGATCGATCCATATCTACCGGAGGTCCGAAAGTCGGCGGACGACCTGGTCGATGCCCTGCGAGGTGCTCATAACGAAGTCGCAGTCGTCGCTTTCGGAACGTCCGCCTCGGTCGCGGTGCCACTTCTCGACGCGGGCGACGATGCGCAGCGGGCGCACCTCAAGGACCTGGTCGACGACGTCGGGCTAAGTCCCGGTGACGGTGGGGCCACCAACTGGGAGGAAGCGCTGAACCTGGCGGCGTCCCTGCAGCCGAACGTCGTGCTGCTCCTCACCGACGGCATGCCGACCGTGCACGGCAGCGCGAGCACCGGATATTCGCAGGACACCGACAGCCTTGGGCCCGCCGTGCAGGTCGCCGACCGGATGCGCCGCGGTGGCATGCGGATCGTGGGCGTGGGGATGAACTTGCAGCAGGCCGCGCTCCCCAACCTCGTCGAGGTCTCCGGGCCGAAGTTGAACGACGACTACTACGAGACGGGATCCGACGCCGCCGGGCTGCTCGACCGGCTCTACGACGTGGCCAGCAAGACCTGCGGTATCCCGGTCGGGGCGCTTCCGAAGCCGGAGGGCGCTCCTTTCCCGTGGCTCCCGGTCCTCGGCGGCGTCGTGGCCTTCGCGCTGCTCGCCGCGCTCGGCGGGTACGTGTTGAGCAGGCGGCGCGACAAGGGGGGTCCGCTCTCGACGCCCCGCCCACCGAGAACCCGCCCCGCCGCGCTCGGGGACCGCACCGTGACCTTGGACGACGTTCCGGAGGTCGCGACACCCGCCGAGTCCCCGTACCGCGACCCGTACCCAGACGACGTGACGACCGGGCAGACGCCCGCTGACCGGCCGTACGACCCGCTGTACGACCCGCCGACCGACGGTGGCCACCCCGAGCCACCCGCGACCCCGAAGCCGCCCCGTCGCGCGGGGCGCATCTCGCTCGACCGCCTGCACCGGGACATGGACGCCCAGCCGGGCGACGACAGGCCATGAAGTTGCGCCGCCACATGGCACGGTCGGCGTTTCGGAGATGACGCAGGAGGCAAGAAAACTGCGCGTCGCCATCGCGCCGATGCGCAGGAATACGCCGACGTCCCCTTGACACATTCGACATTCCACCTGGAGGTCACGGTGACCACTCTGCCCGCACTGGGAATCGACCTGGGCACGACGTACTCGTGCGTCGCCCAACTCGACGAACTCAAGCCCGTCGCCCTGAACAACGGCGATGGGGACAAGACGACGCCCTCGATCGTCTACTTCGAGCCCGAAGGCGAGGTCGTCGTCGGCAAGCACGCCAAGAACGAGCTGGCGATCCACCCCGATCGGGTGGTGCAGCACATTAAGCGGCACATGGGCGTCGAGGGCTTCTCGATCGAGATCGACGGCCGCCCGTACTACCCGCCGCAGGTGTCGGCGCTGATTCTGGAAGTGCTCGTCACCGACGCCCTCAACGAACTCGGCCTCGACGTCCCGGCGGAGGGCCCGCTGGCCAACGTCGTGATCACCGTGCCCGCCTACTTCGGAGGCGCGGAGCGGGCGGCGACCAAGAGCGCGGGCGAGATCGCCCGGCTCAACGTCGTCAGCATCATCAACGAGCCGACCGCCGCCGCGGTCGCGTACGGGCTGACCAAAGGCGACGAGCGCCGCAACGTGCTCGTGTACGACCTGGGCGGCGGCACGTTCGACGTCACGGTGGTCGACGCCTCCAGCGCGGAGGTCCGGGCGGTCGCGACGGGCGGGGACCGCGAGCTCGGCGGCGCGGACTGGGACATCCGGCTCAAGAGCTGGGTGCTCGACCAGTTCCGCGACAACCACCCCGATGCCCCCGACCCCGAGGAGGACACCGAGGCGGTCGGCGAGCTGGACATCCGGGTCGAGGACGCCAAGCGGGCGCTGAGCCGCAGCCAGAAGTTCAGCGTCAACTTCACCGCCAACACCTTCCGCGGCTCATACGAGATCACCCGCGAGGCGTACGAGGACCTCACCGCCGACCTCGTGCAGCGCACCCTCGACCAGACCGAGATGGTCCTGGACGCGGCCAAGGGCAAAGGGATCGACCACCTCGACGACGTGATCATGGTCGGCGGCATGTCCCGCACACCCGTGCTGTCGCGGCGACTCGAAGAGATGCTGACCAAGCGCTTCGGCACCGCCCCGACGCCGCGGGTGACCGACCCCGACGAGATCGTCGCCAAGGGCGCGGCGCTGTTTGCGGCCAGCGCGGTCGCGGTCGCCGAGGACTACACCGGGGGCCCGTCCGGGAGTCGTCCGTCGGGCGAGTCGTACCTGCCCGCCCCGAACGTGCCCAAGCTGGTGAACATCACCTCGCGCGGCTACGGCGTGCGGACGGTCGAGGGCGAGCACGACACCATCGGGCACGTGTCGTGGCTGATCCGGCCGAACGACCCGCTGCCCGCGGCGCCCAAGGAGACCTACTACACGGTCTCGGCGAACCAGACCGAGGTGAACATCGCGGTCTACGAGTCGGCCACCAACGTCCTCAACGACGACCTCGCGGTGAACACGGAGCTCATCGCGGGGGTGCTCACGGGGCTGCCGCCGGGCAAGCCGCCGCGCCAGCCCATCGAGGTCACCTTCCGCCTTGGCGACGAGGGCATCCTGGAGATCCTCGCACTCGGCTCGTCCGGACAGCGGCTCACCTTGGAGTACAAGCTCCCTGGCGCGGTGCCCGAGACGGAGCTCGCCAAGCCGATGCCCAACATCGCGGCCCGCTGAGCCTGCGCCGAAGCACACGAGGAGGACCCGGCGGTGACGGCGTGGTCGTTGGACGAGAAACGGTTCCGGGAGGAGGTCTTCCGGGCGCTGGACAACCGGTGGGAGCCGCAGAGCAACTGGTTCCGCTGCGTTCAGCTCCCGGTCGACGTCGCCGATCCGGCGGTCATCGCCGCGGCGTTCAAGGCTGTCCACGCGTTCGTCAACCGCAACTTGAAGACCGGGACGAGCTCCGGCGCGGCCAAGGTCCTGGACAAGGTGCTCCCCGACGCAGAGACGACGCTCA
The DNA here is from genome assembly GCA_963826705.1 of uncultured Actinomycetota bacterium. Taxonomy (GTDB): domain Bacteria; phylum Actinomycetota; class Actinomycetes; order Mycobacteriales; family Pseudonocardiaceae; genus Pseudonocardia. The sequence continues at coordinate 29,522 of CAWGYF010000012.1, read as the reverse complement.
CCGACGCGACCCGCCGAAGCCAACACCGCGCCCGTGTGCAGGCCGATCGCGAGAAGCTAGCGGCCTCACTGCGGGCGAAGCTCGACGGGATGCCCGCGATCCCGCCGGTGGCGGTCAAGGCGCTTGCCGAGGAGCGGCAGCGGTTCTTCACCCGTGAGGAGGTGGAGGACGCGCTGCGCGGCATCGGGTGCCCGATCCGAGAGCCGGTGGCGCTGCCTGCCAGGACCAGGGCGCCCGCGAACTGGAAGAGCGTGCAGCACGAGGTGACGTTCCTCGGCGAGCTCACTCTGCGCTCCTACCTGCAGAAGCACTTCAAGGCCGTCACGACCGTGACGACGCAGCAGCTGACCGCCCGCCAGGCCCAGCTGCAGAGCACAGCCAGCGGGGACAGGCTGACGGCCGAGACGTCGATCCTCACCAACGTCAAGAAGTGGGTGGCGGGCGGCCAGCTGGTGGATCTGCTGCGCGCCGACCTGCTGCGCGACCTCGATGCCGAGGCGTCCATGGGCGCCGACCGCCTCGTGGCTGTCCTCGCGACGGTGGACACCCGGCGCTACCTCAAGGAGCTGGGCCTCCCGGACGCGGACGACGTCGCCTACGCCCTGCTGTGCGCCCAGCGCTACCCGGTCGATCCCGGCTCGTCGTGGCAGGCCGCCTACCGGGAGGCGCGGGCGAACCGCGATCTGCGCAGCGCGCGCGACGTCCTGGTGGCCAACCGGCCGTCGCTGGACAAGCAGTTCGCGGCCGAGCTCACCGCGCTCGACGCCGAGCTCGCCAAGATCGACGCGGCGCGGGAACGCGCGCAGCATGTTGGAGCAGGCCGATGTCGAGGCCGCAGCCGAGGAGTACGTGCGCATCCTGGAGATCTGCCGCTCGCCCGAGGTCGAGTCCGCGCTGCGCCGTTGCAGGCCCGCCGCCCCGCCGCGGGCGACGGCGACGGTCACCGGCGAGACCGTGACGGTGACGTGGAGCCCTTCCCCGGCCAGGGCCGGGGAGATCACCTACCGGGTCGTGAGGCACGTCGGCGACGGCGCACGCGTGGGCGAGGGCGTCACACTCGGCGACGGGCTCACCGCGCTCACCGTCCTCGACACGGCCGCGCCCGCCGGGGTGGCGCTCACCTACGCCGTGTGGACACTGCGGGGCGACGAGCCCTCGTCGTCGCCCCGCACGACCGCGACGATCGCCGTCCTGCGGGCCGTGCGGAACCTCGAACTGCTGCCCGGCGAGCAAGTCGTCGAGGCGCAGTGGGATCTGCCTGACGGAGCGACCGGTGTCCGCGTCACCCGACACATCGACGGCAGGCCCGCGGAGAGTCCACGTCGGGTCGGCGGCGGCCGCCTGCGCGACACCGACGTCCGGGTCGGCGTCACCTACGAGTACATCGTCGAGAGCGAGTACCGGCTCGCCGACGGCGTCGTCCAGCACGGACCGGCCGCCACCGCTCGGGTCCGGCCCCAGGAGCCGCCGCAGCCGGTGCGCGACCTCACGTCGGCGGTGGAAGACGAGACCCTCGTGCTCGCCTGGACCGCTCCGACCCGTGGCGAGGTCGAGGTGCGCGTGCTCGACGCCGCCCCACCGGTCCGGCCTGGCCAGGTCGTGGGCGCGGCGGCGGCGAGCCGACTGGGTCTCCCGGCGCGTTCGGTTGGCGCCGCAGGCCCCGGACGGCTGCGGATGGCGGTGCCCGCCGACGGTCGGCGGCACTGGCTGCTGCCGCTGACCGTGGTCGACGGGATTGCGGCGGTCGGAGTCGCCGTCGAGTACGACAGCAGGCTTCCCGCCGTCACCGACCTGCACGCCGATCAGCTGGGCAACCAGGTCCAGCTCCGCTGGCGCTGGCCGCCGCGGGTCTCCGAGGTTCTGATCCTGACCCGCAGCGGTGAGCCGCCGACCGGCCCGGGCGACCCCCACGCCACCCGCAGGCGGCTCACCCACGCGATCTACCACCGCACTGGAGTGACCGTCGCGGCGGCCGGTGCCGACCTGTGGATCGGCGTCTGCGTCACGGCCTTCACCGACGGCGCACCGGTACACGGCCCGATGGTCACCGTGTCGGCCAGCGTCCCCCGCGAGCTCTCCTACGAGATCCAGCGGGTGAGCGGCTTCCGCAACCGGCACCTCCGCCGCCTCGTCGTCGACCTGGACGGAACGACCGACCTCGGCGCGGTCTGCGTGGTCGCCCGGTCCCGGCTGCCGCCGCTGTCGCGCGACGAGGGCGTCGAGCTGAAGTCGTTCGACGCGCCCGAACGCGGGGCCCCCACCGCGGGTGGCGTGTTCGAGCTGCGCGGACGCGATCGCCCGCTCTTCCTGCGGGCCTTCCCCGCCGACGGCGCCCCCGTCGTGCTCGTGCCCGCCCATCCGACGCAGCTGCGCATCGACTAGCAGGTAGACAGGACGACGACGTGGCCGAACTGACGTGCCCCTACTGCTGGGAGGAGACGCGGGAGAACAAGCTCCTGCGCTTCTGCCCGGAGCTGTGCAAACGCGAACGGACCTTCTTCCCGGCAGCGGCCAAGGCGTGCCCGCACGGCAAGCTGCCGAGCCGGGCGCGGTACTGCCCGCACTGCAAGAAGACGCTCGACCACGACTACATCACCACGAAGAGCCACATCGTGGCGATGATCGGGTCGCGGGCGGCGGGCAAGAGCACCTACGTCGGCGTGCTCGTGCGCGAGCTGAAGAACCGTGTCGGGCCCGCGTTCAACGGCATGTCGACCGAGCTCGTCGGCGACAAGTCACGCCAACGCTACAGCGAGGTCTTCGCCGGGCCGCTGTTCGACAAGGGCGAGGTCGTCGCGGCTACGAGCCCGGTGCGGGTCCAGTACAAGCTCGACCCGTTGCTGTTCATGCTGCGCATGCCGCGGCGCGGAATGCTGCGCGAACGGCTCACCGCCGCGATGATGATCTTCTACGACACCTCGGGCGAGGACCTGCTCCACGACACCAACGTCGAAATGCTCGTCGACTACCTGAACGCCGCGTCCGGCATCGTGCTGCTGGTCGACCCGCTGCAGATCAGCAGCGTCCGGCGCGGCATCCACGACGACGTGCCTGTCCCGCCGAACTCCTATGACCAGATCGCGATCGTCCAGCGGCTCGCCGAGCAACTGCGCCAACGGCGGGGTCTTGTCGGGGACAAGAAGATCGACACACCGCTCGCCGTGGCCGTCGCCAAGACCGACGCGCTCGGCGCGGCCCTGCCCGCGAACTCGGTGGTCCGCAGGCCTCCCCACCATGACGGGTTCTACGACGACGCGGACGGGCAGTTCGTGCACGACGAGCTGCGGGCCACGCTGAGCGGCTGGGCCGACGGCGAGGACCTGCTCAGCACCGTGGCCAACAACTTCTCTCGCTACCGCTTCTTCGGGGTCTCCGCGCTCGGGACCACCCCGCCCGACCACAGCCACGTCGCCGCCTCGGGGATCCGGCCCCTGCGGGTCGAGGACCCCCTGCTGTGGCTGCTCGGACAGTTCCGGCTCGTCCCGGTGCGAAAGGCCAAGCGATGACAATCCGCCAGCTCTACTACACCTCCTGCCAGCAGGGCGTCGAGGGCATCCAGGGGTTCCAGGTCAACGCGACCAGCTCGGGGATCGACCGGGCGCAGGTCGACGTCGGTCTGCAGCTCTCCCTCTACCGGCCCTCACTCGGGGCACCGTCACTACCGACGCCCGCCGAGCTCGCGGCGATGCCGGTCGCGGTCGGCTACCGGCACTGCGGTGACTTCGCCGTGCTGTTCCACAGCCGTTATCTCGGCGCCGACTTCACCGGCAGGCAGGGCAACTACTTCGCGCACGTCCTCGTGCTCGACGCGCCCCAGCAAGACCTGGCGGGCACGCTGCCCATCGACACCTGGAACAGTGGCGCATGGCGAGGGAGTGCCGCCGCACCGGTCGAGCTGCCGGTGCTGGATGCCCCGCCCGCAGGCTCGCTCACCACCTGGTCAACCGGCGACCACCTGCGCGGCAATCGGCTCCCCGAGTTCGGCGCGCTGCTCACCGCGGTGCAGAGCGCACTGCAGCGGGGCGGTCGGGTCGTCCTGGTCGCACCCACCGACGAGGCCGTGGCCCAGGCCGTCGCCGCCGTCACCCGCTCCCTGCCGCGCGCGCTGGCCACGGCGGTCTCGTTCGTCACGTTCACCTCGACGCCCGGGGACGTCGACGTGCTTGTCGTCGGGACCAGCCCGGACGTCGTGGTGCCGGTCAGCCCGCTGGGCGACCAGACCGTGCTGAGGCTGGGCGAAGGCGCCGCCGGGAGCGACGTCACCCGCTACGCGCGTTCGATCGAGGGGTGCTGGCGGCGCTCCGACGACGAGGCTGAGGAGGCGGTCGCCTTGTCCTCCTCGATCCGACCCCCCGTCCGGGCCGAGGAGCTGGACGCGCTCTCGCACCTGGTCGACCTGATCGTCCCCGACCTGCCGCAGGCTGCGCCGGACCTCGACGTCCTGGTCGCGCTGCGATTCGGCCTGAGCCGCAGCCCGGCGGTCCTGCGCGCGCCTGCGTGGGCCCGGGTGGCGCACCACGTCGAACGGGGAACCGCGGTGCGCGACATCGCGGGCTGGTCCGAGGTGCTGGCGGCGGCCGAGGCGAAGAAGCTGACGCCGCCGCCCGCGCTGCTCGACGCGTACCTGAAGGCGGTGCTGACCGCTGTCGTTGACGACGGCCTCGACGTGGCCGCGTTGTGGATGCCCGCCCGACTGACCGGTGCGCACGAACAGACCATCAGGGACTGGGCGGTCGCCATCCTGGCGCGAAGCCCGTCGTTCCCGGTCGCCACCGCGGTACTCGACACCCTCGCGGCCGTCGGCGTCGTCCTGGCCGACGCCGTACTGCGGCAGCTGGTCGAACGGGTCGTCGTGCCGCAATTGGTGGACCCGGCCACTGCGGACACAGCGGCGGTCGAGTTCACCCGGATGGCGACGAGGACGCCCGCGCTGCCCGGGATGGTCTGCGCCGAGCTGGACCGGATGTGCGCCGATCCGCGCGGGCTGCGGCGCGTGGCCGCGACGCTCTCCGACGCGGCGGCCGACCAGCTCGCCCGCCACGTGCGCAGGCCGACGCGCTGTGCGCTGGCGTTCGACATCGTGGCGGCGCGAGCGGGCCGCGGACGGAACGGGCCGCTGGACGTGCTCGACGCCGCCTTCCGCGGCGGCGGACTGTCCCCGGCCGACGTCGACACGCTCGTCGAGCAGCTGTGGCCCGAGCTGCCCTCGGCGCGCGACGCGGTCACCGTGTGCCGGACGGTGCCCGCTGCGTTGCTCGCGGACTCGGGAGTTCCCGCCCTGCTAGTGGGCCGTCTGATCGCCGACGCGGAAGGACCAGGGCTCGACGCCGACGACCTCGACCTGGCCGACGAGCTGTCCACCGAGCCGGTTCGACAGGCGCTCGGCGACGGGCGGCGGACCGTGGACACGGTCCGCTCCATCGCGCAGTACACCGCGGGTCCGCCGCACAGTGAGCGGAACGTCGACCGCGCGATCGATGTGCTGAACGCGGTCGACGACGTGCTCCCGGCGATCCGCAAGCAGGCGCTGCTCGCGGTCGGGTCCTGGGTATGCACAGCCCCGGACGCCGTCGTCCACGCCGACGTGCTGGCGCAGCTGCTGGCCGGAAGCCGCGGCTCCCGCGAGTTCGTCGGCGCCTACCGGGTCGAGCTGATCGAGGTGCTGCGCAATGGCAAACCCGCGGCAGTCGCGGCGGTCCTGCCCGCGCTCGCCTGCCTGGCGGTGCGCAACCGGGACGCCCAAGGGCTACTCGAGGACACGGCATCGATGGTGCTCACCGGGCGGTCCAAGCGCGACCGAGAGGCCATCGCCAAAGCGTTCGGCAGCGCCGACCGGCGGCTGCGCTCACTGCTGCGGGACATGGGCCGTAAGGCGCCGAAGAGCTGGCCGATCTGGTGGGACGACTGGCAGCAAGAACACCTGCGCACCTCGATGGTCAGCCGGTTGATCGCCCGGCGGCGCTCGGCGAAGGCGGTCGACTGATGTTCGCCCTCATCGCGCTGGCGCTCACCCTCGCGGCCGCGTACCTGAGCCTGACCATCGCGGGCCCGTTCGCGTTCGCCATAGCGGCGGTGGGCACCGCGGGAATCGCGTTCTTCGAGTTCGCGACAGCGTCGGCGTTGGTGTTCCGCGGCGCCGTCGAGCCCATCGGGCACTTGCGGATCGAGCCCCGAGCGCCGTCGCCGGGCGCCGAGCACCAACCTGAGCCCGCCTACCGCAGCTACTACCTCGGCCCGGTCTTCCGCGACTACGCGCTCGCCGTACAGCGGGCGGGCTCCGCCGCGTGGCGGAAGACCTTCGGCGCCCAGCCGACCAACCCCGCCGCCACGACCGCGTCGAACCGGTCGCTCTCCCAGCGTCTCATCCATCTCTACCGCAACGTCGGGTACTACGTCCCGATCAGCCCGACCGCGGCGAAGATGATCGCATTCGGACCGTTCGTAGGCGCGTTCTGCGGTCTCGCGGCGGGCGTCGCCGCAGCCGCGGCGGTCGGAGTGGTCATCACCGTCGTTTTCGGTCTGGTCATCGCCCTGATCGTCGTCGCCGCCGCCGTGGTGGCCGTGCTGATGCGCGGGCTGGAGCTTGCCGTCCTGCGCGTGCGCGGCATCACGATCGAGTGCCCGTCCTGCCACCGCAAGGCGACGGCGCCCACGTACCTGTGCCCGCACTGCCCGCCCACGGCGCCTGCCTTGCACCGGCGGCTGATCCCCGGCGCGCACGGCGTGTTCTTCCGCATCTGTCGTTGCGGCAACACGCTGCCGACCCTGCTGGCGCGGGGTAAGGGCAAGCTCGAGGGCCGCTGCCAGTACTGCCAGGCAGCCCTCCCGGTGAAGTCGCTGTCCGCGCCGACCTTGCACATCCCGGTCGTCGCCGCCCGGCAGGCGGGCAAGACGGTTTTCATGACGGCGGGGGTGGCGGCCCTGGAACGGCACGCCCGCAGCCAGTCCGGGGCTTCGGGCTTCGAGTTCGCCGACCGGGCGTCCGTGCCGGAATACGTCAGGGCCCGCGACGCGCTCGGCCGCGCGTCGTTCGGGGAGATCCGCGCAACCATCGCCGTCGACTCCGCGCCCGCGTTCAACATCTACCTGGGCACGGGTCGCGCGCGACGGCTCATGTACCTCTACGACGCGGCGGGCGAGCGGTTCGAGCTGGAGACCGGCGTCGACACCCTGCGGTACCTCGAACACGCGGGCGGCGTCGTCGTGATCGTCGACCCGTTCTCCTTTCCCGAAGTCCGACGTTCGGTCGAACCCGCCATCCTCCACGGAGTTCGCCATTCGCTCGCCGACGTCGACGACGTGTTGAGCCGCTTCGCCGAGGGGCTGCGCCGCACCTCGGGCACACGGGCGGGCCGCAGGCTCAACGTCCAGGCCGCGGTGGTGCTGACCAAGTGCGACGCGCTGCTGCGCTCCAGCGTCGTGCCCCACCCGTACGACGCGCTCGGCGCGGCCGCGCGCGATCTGGGTCCCCGGGCCGAGCGGTCGAACGCCGTTCAGAGGTGGCTGGGGACGACGGCGGGCCAGGGCGGGTTGCTCTCGGTCGTGCAGAACACCTTCACCCGCAGCGAGTACTTCGCGGTGAGCGCGGCCGACGCCTTCGACAACTCCGCGCGGCGCAGCGAGCGAACGCGGCAGGCGGTGCGCAACGACGATCCCGCCGAGCCGTTGCAGTGGCTGCTCGGGCCGCGAGGTCGGGCATGAACGGCATCCCGTACGGCATCGTCAGGGCGCGGCGCACCACCGGCGTCATCCTGCTGGTCAGCAGCCTGCTCGGGGTGGTAGCGGTCGTGCTGCTCGTCGCGGGCTGGCTGACCGCCCCGCCCGTCGTGCACCCGATCTCGGTCCCGACCTTCGCGACCGCTCCGGCTTCTGCGCCGACGTCTGTCCAGCAGCTCACCGCGGGGGTCCCCTCCGCCGCTGCGGCCCCAGGCGACGAGCTCGCGAGTCTCCGCGCCCAGGACGCGAGCCGCGTCTCCGATGTACCCGACGGGTACTGGGTGCCCCAGCTTGCCTCGAACCAGGTGGGCACCGACAAGCAAGGACATACGTGGAGCGAGGCGGAGATCCTGGCCGACCACGTTGCGCGGCGAAACGCTTACGGCGGCGCTCTTCTGTGGAGCGGTGACTTTCGCACGTTTGCCAGCGGTGACTACTGGGTGACGGTGGTGCCGTCGCAGGCCAGCAGCACCCCGGGCACGGTGCTCGCTTGGTGCGACGCCGAGCAGATCGACCGCGATCACTGCTACGCCAAGCGGCTGAGTACCTCCTCCGCCTATCCCGGCAACAACACCAAGCACCGCCCCTGAACGACGGACCAATCCACCCTGACACACCAGGAGATGAGTTCATGACCCAGCCCAGCGGCACCGATCAGGACGACCTGTTCGTTGACCACGCCGCGCAGGCGGACGGCGCCGCCGAGTCGATGGACCCGGACGGCACACGGCCGCCAGAGCGCCGTGACACTGAGGTGGTTGACCCGACGGCGGAGGTATCGGCCGAGGGAAGTCCCGCGATCGAGACCTTGACCACCACCGTGGAGTCGTTGCGGGAAGCGCTCGCGACGAGCCTTCGCGCTCAGGAACACCAGCACCGGCTGCTGGATAAGATCCACGGCGAGAAGGAGCGCCTGCGGGAGGCCGAGCAACGACGTCAGCGTGACCCAATCCTCCGCGACCTCATCCAGCTGTCCGATATGTGTGTGCGCACGAGCCGACAATGGAAGGTTCGACGCGACGTCAGCGTCGAGACCACCGAGAAGGTGAGCGCTGTCCTCTTGGAAGTGGCCGCCGACGTCGCACTCATTCTCGAACGGCAGGGCCTCGAAGAGTTTGCACCGCTGCCGGAGGACAAGTTTGTTCGTGGGGAGGCAAAGGCCATTGCCACGCGTCCGACGGCCGACGCGGCGCTCGACGGTGTTATCTGCGAGATCCGCAAACCCGGCTACCGGCTTGGCGAGCGAGTGCTCCGCTTCAGCGAAGTTGTTGTTTGGCGACTCGAACACTCGTCCGACTCGACGGGTGGCAGCGCCCCTCATTGAGCCCACACCAACATGCGCAATCAGGGTCGCGAACAACTCGAAGGCGACGAGCGTCCAGCTACGCCCTTTCCTCATCCGTGGCCTCATCGCCCTCACGAGTGTCGCAGGGCAGCACGAATACGGTGTCGTCGTCGGCCCAGGTGAAGATGACCAGCAGGATAGGCCCGGCCGTGGCGACATCGATGAGGTGAAGGCTGCGCAGGGGCTCCGACTGGTCACGCTGCGGCAGGACGAGTGCATGGGGTAGGCGGTGACGACGCCGAACGGCTCCTTATCCGGTGCGCCCTGCCGACGTCAACCGATCAACCTCGATCCAGACGTCCATAACGCCGTCGCCGTCAGCGTGTCACGCTCGGTGGCGCACCACCACCACCGGGCAGGTCGCGTGCTGCACGCAGTGCTGGCTCACCGAGCCGAGCAACATCCCGGTGAACCCGCCGTGCCCGCTGCCGCCCACCACGAGGAGTGCCGCGTTGCGGGAGGCCTCGATGAGCACCAGCGCGGCATGCCCGCTGACCAGCTTCGGCGTCACCGCCACCTGCGGGTTCGCCCCCAACACCTCCTCGATCGCCGCAGCGAGCGCCTTGTGCGCGTCCTCGCTGAAGTCCACCTGGGCACGGGACTTGCCGTAGGTGGCAGGAATCTGCCACGCCGTGCCGAAGTCGATCGGCAGGTGCCACGCCGTCACGACCTCCAGGGTGGCCCCGGTGATCTGAGCCTGCCGCGCCGCCCAGCGCAAGGCGTCCTTGCTGTCCTCGGACCCGTCGACGCCCACCACGATGGGCGCTTGGCTTTGCGGCCCACTCATCTTCGCCTCCTTCTGTGCCCGCCCTACACGAGTGCGGTGAGCTGCTGACGACTCCGCGCGACCTCCCGGTCGGCCGTCTGCTCGGCCGCGATCAGCAGCGCCTCCACGTCGGCACCGGTGCGCCCGGGCCGGTCGTTCCAGCTGACCAGGTCGCGGAGCTGCTGTGCGCGGATGGGCGGGGCCGGGCACCAGCGGACCGGCTCACGTTCACTGCGGTTCAGCGTGTGCCAGGCCAGGTCGAAGGTGCGCTGCACCACCTGGGTGTCGGCGGTCGCGACGCCGCCGTTGGCGTGCAGGATCGCGCCCACCAGGCACGCACGCGCGACCGGGCCGCTGCCGAGGTTCCCTCGCAGGTACCCGATCGAGTGCTGGCGACCGTGCTCATCCGGGCGGACATACCACGCGTCCTGCACCCAGCCCGCCGCCACGACCTCCCGTGCGGCCCCGACGAGCTCGCGGATCCGCATCAGCTCCGCGATATGCGCGCTCAGCTCGTCCTGGGCCGCCAGCCGCCTGCGCTGCCTCCTGCGCTGCCACCATCCGACTCGGTCGACCGTGGAGGAATCCGTCTGCGCGTCCCGCGCAGCGAACGACGATGCCCTCACAACTCGCTCCCTCTCAACATTCACCCAGAACCTGCGACAACCATCGTTGCCCAAGGGTTCCCCGACCGTCCACGTCTAGTGATGCAGACCCCCGGACGTGCCCATCTCCTCGAGCGCTTTCTTGGCCGCCGCCATTTCCTCCTTGGTGACCGGCGGCGGCGGGCTGAGCAGGATCCAGAGCAGGAAGATCACCCCAAGGGCGAGCATCATCGCGCCCACCCACAGCGCGATGTTGATCCCCGCCGCCTTCTCGATGTCGGCCGGGCTGGGCGCCAGACCGGGAATGATCACCAGCACCCCGAAGATGACGAACAGGACGCCGATGAACGTGCGGAGGTCGAACAGCTTCGCCAAACGCCAAGTCTGGGCTTCCTCCGGATCGAGGTCGTATTTCTTGGCCACGCGTCCTCCCTCAGTTCACCAGCTCGATGTAGGCGTACGCGACGGCGCAGAGGGCCAGGGACAGCGCGCCGAGCGCGACCGGGCTCTTGGCGACCGCGGCGATGCCGCGTGCCTTTTCCGTGGGTCCGGCCGTGGCGAGGGTCTGGCGTCCGTAGACGAGGCCCTCGAGCTCCTCGTCGGTCTTCGGCTCGCTGAACCTGGTCGCGATCACCATCGCCACCATGCCGACCAGGAACGCGATGATCGCCGCCCACTGGTTCTCGCCGAGGTCACTGCGGAAATGAACCACGCCGAACTGGTACAGGAGGAAGATCCCGAACGAGGTGATCGTGCCGACGAGCATGCCCCAGAAACCGGAGCCGCGACCGGCGCGCTTCCAGAACATGCCGACGATGAACGCCAGGAAGATCGGCACGTTGAAGAACGAGAAGAGCGTCTGGATGTAGTTGTTGATGTTGCTGTAGCCCGCGGCGAGAAACGCGGTGCCGATGCCGACGAAGACCCCGGCGATGGTGGTGTAGCGGCCGACCTGCAGGTAGTAGCGGTCCGGACGACCGGGCCGGATGTAGGTCTGCCAGATGTCGTAGGTCCACACCGCGTTGAACGAGGAGATGTTGGCCGCCATGCCCGCCATGAAGGCGGCGAGCAGCCCGGTGATGGCCACGCCCAGCACGCCTGTGGGCAGGTACTTGTTCATCAGCCCGGGGATGGCGTCGTTGTAGGGAAGCCCGCCGGACTCGCCGATCCCCGGAAGCAGCAGCACCGCAGCCATGCCCGGGATGACGATCGCGAACGGAATGATGATCTTCGGGAACGAACCGATGATCGGGGTCAGCCGGGCGGCGTTGTCGTCCTTGGCCGACATGGCCCGCTGCACCTCCGCGAAGTTCGTCGTCCAGTAGCCGAAGGACAGGCAGAACGAAAGGCCGAACACCAGCCCGACCCAGTCGCCGATCGGGTTGTCGCCACCGAACCCGAGACCCGCCCAGGGGTGGGTGAAGTTCGGCCCGTTGACTGACAGCTTCTGGAAGAGGCCGCCGATGCCGCCGACCTCCTTCAGCGCGATGATCACAATCGGGATCAGCCCGGCGCAGATCACGAAGAACTGCATCACCTCGTTGTAGATCGCGCTGGTCAGGCCGCCGAGCAGGATGTAGGAAAGCACGAACAACGCCGACACCACGATCGCGATCGGCAGCGGGATCCCCAGCAGCACGTCCAGCACTGCGGCCAGCGCGTACAAGTTCACCCCGGCGATCAGGATCGACGCCAGCACGAAGATGATCGCATTGACGAGGTGCGTCTTCTGGTCGTAGCGGCGCACCAGGTACTCCGGGACGCTGCGCACCTTCGAGCCGTAGTAGAACGGCATCATCACGACACCGAGGAATATCATCGCCGGGACGGCGCCGATCCAGTAGTAGTGCACGATCGAGATCCCGTACTGGGCGCCGCTGGCCGCCATGCCGAGGATCTCGATAGCACCGAGATTGGCGCCGATGAAAGCGATACCGGTCACCCACGCGGGCAGCGATCGGCCGGACAGGAAGAAATCCGCGGACGTCGTGACCAGGCGTTTCAATGCGAATCCGATGCCGATCACGAAGCCGAAGTAGATCACCAGCAGCGCGATGTCCAACCCGCCGAGGTGCAGCGTCAGGGTTTCCGCGGCGACGTTCATGTGATCACTTCCTCTCAGCTCGGGTATCCGCCTTGCTGCACGAGCACGGGCGCATTGCCCTGGTAGAGCTTCGCCACCTGCGCAGCGTTGTCCTTGGTGACGAGGCTCGGCCCGGTGTAGATCGGCTGGAACGGGTGCTGGCCGAACCGCGCCTGGAACACCGCCACCTGCACCGCTTCGTAGCCCTGCAGGAAGGGCTGCTGGTCGACGGCGAACTGCGCCTGGCCGTTCTGGACGGCCGCCAGGTTCGTCGTCGAGACGTCGAACGACCCGAGCTTCACCTTCCCGAACGCGTTCGTGGCCTGCAGCGCGCCACCTGCCGCGCTGAAGCCCGGAAGGCCGGTGGCGAGCACGCCGTTGATCGACGGATCTTGCTGGAGGGCGTTCTCCACCGCTTGTTGGGCGTCGTGCAGCTGCGCGCCGTTGACGTGCAGCACCTGCACCGTGCCGCCCGTGTTGGCGAGCTGCTTGCTGAAGCCGTCGCACCGGTCGGCGAGGGCGGCGTTCTGCTCCTCGTGGATGACGCACAGCCCGTGGGTGACCCCGGCCTGGGCCATCGCCGTGCCTGCCTCCTGACCGGCCAGCGTCTCGTCCTGCCCGACGTAGGTGAGGCCGCCGACCTGGCTGAGCTGGCCGACGCCGACATTCATCACGATCACCGGCACCCCGGAGTCGGACGCCTCCTTGATCGGCGCGGTCAGCACCGCCGCGTCGGGGATCGTCACGGCCATCGCCGCGGGCTTCTGGGCGGCCGCGTCGGTGATCAGCTTGGCCTGCTCGTTCGGGTCGGTGGTGTCGGGCGAGCTGTACTTCAGGTCCACGTTGAAGTCCGTCGCGGCCTGCTCGGCGCCCTTGCGGATCAGGGCCCAGAACGGGTCGAAGCCCTGGCCGTGGGTGACCATGGCGATGGACACCCGCTGCTGCTGGCCCGGCTTCCCGAGGCCCTGGTACAGGCTCATCACCTTGGCGGCGTTGTCCTTCGTCACCATGCTGGGTCCGGTGTAGATCGGCCGGAACGGATGTTGGCCGAAGCGGGCCTGGTACGCGGCGGTCTGGACCGCGTCGTACCCCTGCAGGAATGGCTGCTGGTCGACGACGAAGAGGGCGTCGCCGCCCTGCACGGCCGCCAGGTTGTTCGGGTTGTCCACCGAGACGTCGAACGTGCCGATCTTGATCCGCCCGGCCGCGTTCAGGCCCTTCACTGCCGCGCTCACCGCGCTGAACCCCTGGATGCCCGTCGCGAGCACGCCGTTGATCGTCGGGTCCTGCGCGAGGGCGTTCGTGACGGCCGTCTGGGAACCCTGCGCGTCGGTGCCGTTGACGTGCAGGACCGCCACCGTGCCACCCGAGGCCGCCAACTTGGTCTGGAAGCCCGAGCACCGGTCCGTCAGGGCCGTGTTCTGCTCCTCGTGGATCACGCACAGCGCACGCTTGACACCCGCCTGTGTCATCGCCGTGCCTGCCTCCTGACCGGCCAAAGTGTCGTCCTGGCCGACGAAAGTGAGCGCCGCCGACCTGGTCGAGCTGGTTGACCCCGACGTTCGCCACGATCACCGGGATCCCCGAGTCGGACACCTGCTTGATCGGCGCCGTCAGCACGGTCGGGTCCGGGATCGTCACCACCATCGCCGCAGGCTTCTGCCCGGCAGTGTCGCTGATCAGCTTCGCCTGCGCCTGGGCGTCGGTCGTCGGAGGCGCGCTATAGCGCAGGTCCACGTTGAAATCCGATGCGGCCTGCTCAGCGCCCTGCTTCACCTGCGCCCAGAAAGGATCACTCGCCTGGCCGTGGGTCACCATCCCCACGCTCACTTTGGCACTGTTGGGGTTCTGGACCGGATTCGTCGGACCCGGCGTAGCACTGCAGGAGGCCATCCCCAGGCAGGCCGCAACGGCCATCAGCGACATTTGAGAACGACGGCTCGGCCACACGACACTCACCCACCTTCTCATCGCAGGCTGCGAGGAGATGGTGCTTCGGATCCCGACAGCCTCAGCGAACGAGAGAGTCCCCTAGCGCAATGGCCGAGTCAAGATCTCCAAATAATCACTACCGGATTCGCCCAAGCGATGTCCGATTTGCCGGATTCCTGACAGTGATCAAGAATGTGCGGAGAAGCGGGCACGGGCGCTGCCGGAGAAATGATCGACTTTACCGGAAGTTGTCATCGCAATCATTTCCGTTGACGATGCTCGCGATGCGTGCAGGCCCCGCTACTCCGCGATCTTGTTGCATCGCGGGGGCCGTAGCCCGAGAACGCAACAAGATCGTCGAGCTCACCGTCGGCGCTACTAGGAGATCGGCGGATCCCAGACGGTCGCCCGGAACTCGACGGCCTGCTCGTTCACGTCGACGATCGTGATGACCGCGTAGCGGTTGCCGTTGGTGCGCACGCAGAGGTTCTCGTCGCGCTGAAGATACCCGCGCTCGATGCCGCCATTGGTGTAGGCGGTCTCCTGCGCGCAGGTCGCGTAGGCCGGGGGGCCGGTCACGGCGGCGAAGTCGCCGGAGAACTGCAGACTGTTCCCGTCACCGGCCCACCTGACGTCCTGACCGTCGCAGCACCCGGCGCTGACGTTCCAGTTCTGGCTGCTGGTGTCGTCGAGGTCCACGCCGTAGGACGGGCGCAACGTGATCGCCGTCTGGTCGGTCGTACGCCGCACCGTCGTGCCGACCGGCAGCGGAGCCGCGCTCCCGCGCGGCACATCATCCGAGGACGCGATCGCGGCCGCCGACGATGGCGCGACAGCCGTCGTCGAGGACGCGATCGGGCCGTTCGACGTCTGCGCGACCGGGGATCCGCCGGTCGTACGCCCGCCGAACAGCAGCGCGGCGAGCACCACGACGAGAACCACCACGACGGCGACCAGGATGAGCATCAGGTTGCGATTCATGCCTGACGGGCTGCCGGGCAATTTGGGGTGGGGCGCCGGAAGGTCCGCGAAGAGCTCGTCCAACTCCGATGCCAGCACGGCGTTCGACGCGCGAGCCGACCGGTCCGCGTACTCGCCGACCTGCAGCCTGCCTGCGTTCAGGTGAGCTTGAAGCGCCTGCTGGGCCGCGGTCCGTTCAGCCTCGCCGACGCGGGTCGACGGCTTGGGCTTGGCCATGCACATCGGTTCGGTGCCCGGACGCGCTGCGTTGCCACGGCGGCTCGAAGACCTGTCAGTCACCGCCCCTGATGACCGAACGCCGCCCACACGACCATCTCGGCGAGCGCGGCGCGACAGAGTCCTCGCAGGGTGAGCCGTCGCTTCGCAGGGTCTGTGGACTCTGCGACGTGCGTGCGCGGCCTGCGAAGTGGCCCTGGTTGGCGGGGATCAGCCCGGGCAGGCAGGCGGAGGTTAGGTCCCGGGGCACGACGGCGGCGCTCTTGCGCGGGTTACCCCGGCAGCACTGTCCGCTCCGGGAGTGTCGCACTCATGACCCAACCGTTCGCAGAAACAGCGAAACAAAAGGCAATACGAAGCGCTGAGCCGCTGAAGCAAGCAGCCGCCAGCTGCCGACGGTGGTGGCCGCAAGAGCATCGAAGGTCACGCGACTCGCGCGACTGCGCGGGCGAGCCGGGCGCCGAAGGGAGCGGTCCCCCACGCGAGCCACAGGCAGACGGTCACATCTCGCTCGGTAGGGCCGCGTGGCGATGTCGGCCATGCTCGGATTCGAGCGACCCGGAAGTCGACTGCGTCGGCTCGAGGTGGAGTCCGATCCCGGAGACCTGCTGCTCCAGGGAGGCTCGGATGAGCTGGGCGAGTTGGGCCGATGCCGCAGTCACCGACAGTCCTCCGCCTTTACGCACATTGGAGATGCAGTTTCGTAGAGAGTTGGATGATCCCGACAGGGGCGCGTAGGTCGTGTAGGCGCTCAGGCTGTTCGCTGAGCTCAGCCCAGGCCGTTCGCCGATCAGCACGACGATGAGCCGGGCGCCGGTGAGCAGGGCGACCTCGTCCCCGAGAGCGACTCGGGCCTGCCGTGCCAGCACCGGCATGCCGACGGTGATGTTCGGGAGCTGCGCGATTGTGCTCGTCAACAAGGCGACGCCGTGTTCGTGCACTGCTCGTGCCGACAGCCCGTCGGCGAGGACGAAGATCACATCGCGAGGATCGGGTCCCAGCGTTGCCCGGGATCGCACGGACAGCATGCGCCCCAGGTCGGGTCGTTGGAGGTAGGTGGCGCGGTCCGGGGCGGCGCTCTCGACGACGACGGCCCGCCTACCGAGTTGCGCGGTGAGCAGTTCCGTGTCGAACTCGTCGTGCACGGCGTCTCGGGCCGCGGCGTGATCCGCGGCGAAGGCGAGTACCGCCGCAGTCGGGAGGGAGTGCCCGGAGCGACCCAGCCCGATCCTTGCCTGCGTGCGGCTACGCAGGGATGGCCACGGATCGAGGGAACCTGTCATCGCTGCGCGCCGGTCGTCGGAAGTCCGCTGACCAGCTCATGGACGGGAAAGCGGAGCGGCGAGGCGTCGAGGACGTGACCCCGCGCGTCGAGCAGGCCGATCCCGTCGAGCCACGACTCGAACTCAGGGGCGGGTCGCAGCCCCAAGACCTCGCGGATGTAGTGGGCGTCGTGGAAGGACAGGCTCTGGTATCCCAGCATGACGTCATCTGCCCCGGGAACGGTGATGACGAACGGGCACCCTGCGACGCCCAGCGCCGTGAGCAGGATGTCCATGTCATTCTGGTCTGCCTCGGCGTGGTTCGTGTAGCAGACGTCCACGCCCATGGGCAGCCCTAGTGCGATGTCCAGAAACGTTCACCGGGTCCTCGCGGGCCCAGACGACGCCTCGCGGCGTTGCCGCCCTCGCGAAGACGCCCGGTATGAGCTTCGGGCGGCGCCTTGCGAGACGCCGCCTGGATCCCGCGATCACCCCGGCAACGTTCCTGGACACCGCACTAGCAGCCGTCCGCAGAGGTGGTCTTCGAGTCCGGCTCGGATGATCTGCCTCCCGTCGTAGAGATACTCGGGCCCGATGAACCCCGCCACGGTGTTGACCAGGAACGGCGAGAAGGCGCGCGCAACGGCGTACGCCCGGACCTCCACGGTCTGCTGGTCCACGCCGTGGTGGGCGTTCGCCGACAGAGCGCTGCCCTGACCGGTCTCGAAGTACATGACGTTGCTGCCGACGGTTCCCCGACCGAGGCTCAGAGCGGCGTCGCGGGCCTCGCCGAGCATGTCCAGCGTGATTCCGAATCCCTGGTTGGCCGCCTGGGTTCCGGCGATCGACTGGAACACGAGATCAACCGGGGCGCCGCTCTCGATCAGGTCGATCGTCGTCGTGATGTGGCTCAGCACGCACGACTGTGTCGGGATGGCGAACCGCAGGCGCAGATCGTCGAGGAGGCGCAGGAGCCGCCCAGCCTCAGCGGGCCCGTCGGTTGCGGGGTTGATCCCGATGACGGCGTCTCCGCAACCGTGGAGCAGACCGTCGACCGTAGCCGCGAGAACACCTGCTGGATCATCGGTCGGGTGGTTGGGCTGCAGTCGGGTGGACATCCGGCCGGGCAGCCCGACCGTCGTGCGGAATGCGCTGGTGACCTCACATCGGCGGGCCACCGCCACGAGGTCCTGGTTGCGCATGAGCTTCGAGACCGCCGCGACCATCTCCGGGGTCAAGCCCGGTGCCAGGTCCGATGGATCGGCGGGGAGGGACAACAGGTAATCGCGTAGCCCACCGACGGTGAGGTGCCTGATCGCGGCGAAGGCGCTTGCATCGTGGGTGTCGACGATGAGCCGCGTGATGTCATCGTCGTCGTAGGGGATGAGGAGGTCCTCGAGAAACACCGTCAAGGGGACATCGGCGAGGGCGATCTGCGCCGCCGCGCGTTCGGCCGAGCTTCCGGCGGCCAGGCCCGCCAGCACGTCTCCGGACCGGTGGGGGCTCGCCTTCGCCATGAGCTCGCGCAGTCCCGCGAACGAGTAGGTGCGCCCACGGAGGGTGGTCCTGTAGCTCACGGCGCCACCTCCCGGCCGCGGTCTGCTCCGCGCCTCACGACGCACCGGAGCCGAGCGGATGGCGGTCGAGGGCGAAGGGGCGCAGCACGTCCGCTCGCCGACCGGTCAGGATCAGCTCGGCCAAGCGGCGGCCGGTGACCGGAGCGAGCGTGACACCCAGCATGCCGTGGCCGGTGGCGAGGTACGCGTTGGCCCGGCTTGGCAGCCGGTCGATGATCGGCAGTCCGTCCGGCAGGAGCGGCCTGCTGCCCACCCACGGGTCGCGGATCTGGGTCGTGAGATCGTCGGCGTCGGTGAACCACGGCCCGAGGTAGCGGGTGCTGGCCCGCGCGACGGCGACGATCCGACGCCAATCCAGCCGCCGGTTGTTGCCGCTGAACTCCATCGTCCCTGCGATGCGCGTCGTCCCGTGGAGGGGAGTGACCGCGATCTTGCTGTCGCCGAGGTAGAGGGCGTGCGTCGGCGGCGTCGTGAGGTCGACGCCGAAGCTGTAGCCCTTCCCGGCCTGGAGCGGAATCCGCGTCCCGAGCGCTCGGACGAGCATGCCCGACCACGTGCCCGCGGTGACCGCCACCGCGGAGCAGTCGAGTAGCCCGTCCGACGTTTCGACACCCACCACGCGGTCGGACCGGGACCGAAACCCGGTCACGGCGGTCTGCTCGTGGATTCGGACTCCCCGTTCCCGGACCTTCTTCGACAGCGCCGCCGTCAGAAGCTCGGGGTCCACGACGCCCTCGCCCGGAACGAGGTAGGCGGCGCGAACCTCGTCGGACAGGGCAGGATCCAGGGCCGCGGCCCCGTCCCCGTCGACGATGGGGCCGCCCATGTCGAACCGGCCTCCGGCCACCGCGAGCTGCGAGCGCCGCATCCGGTGCGCCTGCTCGACCGACCGGAACGCGTGGACCATTCCGACCCGCCGTAGCGTGGTGTCGACCCCCGCGGCCTCGAGGTCATCGAACAGCGAGAACGTGTCCCGGTTCAGCTCGGCAATCGCGTCGTACCCCGCGGCGAACCGCCGCGGGGACGTGCTGCGCCAGAACCGCCACATCCAGCCCGCGAACGAAGGGTCGGCGAACGGTCGCAAGTACAGCGGTGAGTCCGGGCGCCCGAGGGAGACCAACGCGTCGCGCACCACGCCGGGGGCGGGGATCGGCGCCGAGTGCGACTCGCACACCCACCCGGCGTTGCCCCAGGAGGCCCCGGCGCCGACGTGGTGCCGCTCGACGAGGTCCACCTGCGCGCCCCCCTCGGCGAGCTGGTGGGCCAGGCACAGCCCGATCACGCCGCCGCCCACGACGACGACCGGCCCATCCGGACCGTCCGCCCTCCCGTGCGCGCCAGTCATCGCGTGGCTCCGAACGACGCGAGGAACGCCCTGGTCCGCGCCTCCCGTGGATTGTGGAGGACCGCGTCCGGTGGTCCCTGCTCGACGACGCGGCCACCGTCTACGAACACGACGTGGTCGGCGACGTCGCGGGCGAACGTGATCTCGTGGGTGACCAGCACCATGGTCATGCCGTCGGCGGCGAGGTCGCGCATCACCCGGAGAACCTCGTTGGTGGCCTCGGGATCGAGCGATGAGGTGGGCTCGTCGAACAGCAGCACGGTCGGGTCGAGTGCGAGCGCCCGCGCGATCGCCACCCGCTGCTGCTCGCCACCCGACATCTGGTCCGGGAACGCCAGCCCGCGGTGCGCGAGCCCGACCCGGACCAGCAACGCGACGGCGCGGGCCGCGGCCTGTTGCTCGGGTATGCCTGCCCGCAGCGGTGCCAGCATGATGTTCTCCACCGCCGTCAGGTGGGGGAACAGGTTGAAGCGCTGGAACACCATCCCGACGGTCCGGCGAAGCTCGGCCAGGTTCGGACAGACGACCCTGCCGCCGTCGACGACGGCAGCGCCATCGATGGTGATGCGTCCTTGCTCGGGGCGTTCGAGCAGGTTGATGCAGCGCATGAGCGTGGTCTTCCCGCCGCCGCTCTGGCCGAGAATGGCGGTGATGCGGCCGCGATGGACCTCCAGGTCGACGTCGTGCAACACGACTCGACCGTCGTAGGACTTGCGGAGCCCGCTGATCCGCACGACGGGTTCGCCGTCGATGATCTGCGTCGTCGCAGGCACGGCAGGCTCCACCTGCCCGCCGGACTTCTCGATCTGCCCGCTCATGCCGGCACCTGCGCTTCGGCCAACAAGCTTCGCGCGATGGCGAAGCGTCGGCGTCGCCGCGGCATGAGAGGCGTTCCCGCCGCCACCTTGCGCTCCAGCCAGAGCAGTCCTTGAGAGAGGGGATAACACAGGGCGAAGTAGATGGCGGCGATCACGAGGTAGACCTCCAGGGCACGAAAGGTCGAGGAGGTGATCTGGCGCCCGACGGACATCAGCTCGGCCGCCGAGATCGTCACCAACAACGACGTGGACTTGAGCAGGTCGACCGCCATGGTGGCGGCACCCGGCAGCGCGAGCCGGAGTGCCTGCGGTGAGATGACGAGCAGGAACGCCGCGTTCCGCCCCAGCCCGAGCGCCTCGGCCGCCTCTTGCTGACCGGCGTGCACACCGGAAATGGCGGCACGGAAGATCTCCGAGAGGTAGGCGGCGTAGAACAGGATCAGGCTCAGGGAGCCTGCCTGGAACACGTTGAGCTGCACCGAGACCGACGTCAGGCCGAAGTAGGTGACGAAGATGATCGCCAGGAGCGGAACGTTCTTGAACAGCTCGGTGTAAACGGCCGCGATCGCTCGCAGCGCCCGCAGATCGGCCAGCCGCATGAGGGCGACAACGAGGCCGAGGATCGTCGCTCCGACGAAGCTGACGACGGTGTAGGCCAACGTCATGAGGAGCGCGTGCCACAGCTCCGGGACGTAGGTCGCCCAGGGAACCTGGAAGATCCCCGCAGCGATGGGGTTCATGACGATCAGTCCTCTCCTGACGTGTCCGGTCGCATCACAGGGAGGGCGGCGTCCAGCCCGCGGGCCTGTCGACGGCGTGCCGTTGGGCGCTCATGTCCGGCGACGGCTTCAGGAACTGCGCCGGGTCACCGCCGTACTTCGTGATCAACGCCGACAACGTCCCGTCCTTGTACATGGCGTTGATCTGCTCGTTCAGGGCGGCCTGGAGCTTGGTCTCCTGAGGCGGCATGTAGAAGCCCGTCATGTAGGGCTGGAAGTAGGAGTACGCGGGGTGCGCGGCCACGTCCGCCGCGGTCGGCGGCGTCAGGTAGATCGTGTTGAGCCCGTCGTTCGCGCCCGACCTCTGGGCCGCGATGATGATCAGCGGGTCGAGGAACGCGCCGTCGATGCGGCCGCTTTCCAGGTCGCTGAAAGCGCTCGCCGCATCGGGATAGACGTGCAGGTTGGCGCCGGGTATCTGCTTGATCGAGTCGACCCAGACGTACCCTTCCACCGTTCCCAACGAGCGCCCCTGCAAGTCGCCGACCGAGCTGAACGACTCGCCCTGGCGCACAGCCATCGCGGGCGGTGAGTAGTAGGGCGGGTCGGTGAACAGCCCTTGCTTCTGCCGGGCGGCGGTCCAGGCCACGCCACCGATGGTGATGTCGACCCGCCGTGCCTGGACCGAGGCGAGCATCCCCGGGAAGTCGGTCTCGACCGGCGTCACCTTCAGGTTCAGCTTCTGCGCGGCCGCGTTGAGGATGTCGGCGTCCAGCCCCGTCAGCTGATCCCCCTCGAGCGAGGTGTACGGAGCGTACGGTTCGTACGCAACCTTGATCACCCCCGGATCGATCGTCCCGAGGTCAGGGCCACCGGGGGCGGCAGTGGATCCGCCACTCGAGCAGGCGGCCGCGACCATGCCGAGCAGCGCCGCAGCCAGCGCAGCACCGAGCAGGCTGCTGCGCGGAGATCGATGACGTGGTCCTGGATGCATCCGCGTTCCTTTCGCTGGTCGGGGACGGCCCCCGGATGACGAATCACGACCGTAGGGCCGCCAACAGGGCAGGTCACTGGTCGTTGCGTCCTGCTGACAGCTCCCGGGCTGTACGATTCATCCAATTCACCGGAGGCCCGTATGCTGACCTCGTCGCTTGCCCAATCCGTCGCGGCCGAGAACGCGGCCGCGACCGGGCTCGGCATCCTGATCACTGACCCGGGCGGAACCGTCATCGGCTCCAGCGATCCGACCCGCTTGGGGTCCTTCCACGAGGCATCGGTGGAGGTCGTGCGAACGCGGCTGCCTGCGTCGCACACCGTCGAGCAGGCAGCTGCCCTGCGCGGTGTCCGTCCCGGGCTGACTCTCCCCCTGCTGGTCGGAGGCGACGCAGTGGGCACCGTGGGCATCACGGGTTCCCCGACGCGGATACGGCGGTTCGGGCCCCTCGTCCGCAGGCACACAGAGATCCTCTTGCGGGAGTCGGCGGCTCTGCGATCGCAGTTCGCCCGCGAGCGAGCGGCGGAGGATCTCATCAGAGACCTCGCCGACGACGACCACGACGAACCAGGCTCGACCGATCTCCGGGATCGGGTGCGCGACCTCGGCTGCCGGGTGAACGCCTCGCGGATCGCGATCGTCTTCGCGACCAACCAGACCAGAGTCCGCGACGACGAGCAGGCCCTCGTTTCGTCGTCGCCACGGGTCGAGCTGTTCCGCGCAGTTCGCGATCACTACACCTTGCGCGAGGACATATCAGCACAACTCACCCCGAGCCGGTTCGTCGTCTTGCATCACCTGCACGTTCAGGATGAACGAACCGTCGGGGCGGCCGTGTCCGATGCGAGATCTCTGGTCGTCAACCTGCGGGCGCGACACCCGGTCGGCCTCCGAGCCGCGCTCGGCAGCGTCAGTCAAACGATCGCCGGGTTACGGCCGTCGCTGCATGACGCACTGGATGCGCTGGCGTTGGGGACCCGGGTGGATCCCACCGCGGTGGTGCACCGCATCGACCGTCTGCGGATGCACCAGGTGCTCACCGCCGCCGGGCGCGAAGCCCGCTCGCGGCTGGGCACGTCTTATCTGTCGGAACTGCGGGCCCTCTCCGACTGGCACGAGCTGCGGCACACAATCATCGCCTGGTGCGAGTCCGGGTTCCGGCTCGTCGACGCCGCGCGTGCACTCCACGTCCACCGCAACACGGTGGTCTACCGGATCGCCAAGATCGAACGCATCTCCGGTCGGGACCTGCGCTGGTACCCAGACTGCCTGACGATCTACATGGCGTGCCTCGCCGACCAGATCGGCAGCCGCCACGACTGACTGCGAAGTGCCTGCACCGTCAGCCATCAAGCAGCCGCACTCCCCCTACTCCGCGATCTTGTTGCATCACAGGGGCCATAGCCCCGAGAACGCAACAAGATCGTCGAGCTCGCCGTCCGTCAGGTCATGACGTAGGCCCACACGACGACCCTGTGAGGCGGGCACGATGACTGCCGCGGCGGCGGACGGACGGCACGCGCGGCGCTCCGCGCGCTGCTGGCTACATCTGGAGCGGTTCGACCGGCGGCGCGACCCGGCCGAGCTGGACGCGGCGCTCGCCGACTTCGCGGAGCTGCCCCCCGGCTTCGGAGACCGGCCGCGGTTGGCGGCCGCGCTGGTGTCGGCGCGGCTGCGCAGCGGCACGTTCGACGAGCAGCGCATCGACGAGACCGCCAAACTGGTGGCCACCGCCGACGAGGGTCCCCAGCCGCCAGAATGGGGGGCACCGCGGGCCGCGGTGCGGGCGATGTGGCTGGCCAGGTCGGTGCAGATCGGGCGCCCGGGCGTCGACGACGAGGAAGCGCTCGCCGAGATCGAACGCCTGACGTCCGTGGTCAACGGGGTCGAGCCCTACGCCACCGCCGTGAAGAGCGCCCGGATCGGGGTGGAGCAGCAGGTGGCGGCGCGCACGCACGACATCGGCAGGCAGCAGAAGCTCGTCGCGGAGACCGCACAGCTCGCGGCCGCGCAGGCCGCGGACACGCCGCAGCATGTGCGCGGCCGCATCCTCGCGATCATGGGTGAGGCACAGGCCGCGCACGCCCGTGGTGACATGACGACCGCCCTGGCCAAGTTGGACGAGGCGGCGGCCCTGCGCGATCAGCTCCCACCGGGCGACACACTGCGCGGCGCGCTCGACGAGGCGCTCTCGAGCGTGTCGACCATGCGGCACGTGGTGGACCGCTCCACCGTGCCGCCGCCGGGCTTCGCCGAGCAGACGCTGGCCGGGCCGTTGGCCGAGCTGCGCACCCGCGTGGCCCGCACCGACCTCAGCCCGGCCCAGCGGGCGATGAACCTGTGCGAGCTGGCCTCCGCGGAGATGGCCCTCGCCGAGTCCGACCACCAGCTGCCGCACCTCGCGGACGCCGTCGACCATCTGCGCGCAGCCGTCGACCTGGCTCCCGAAGCCGACCATTCGCGGCCGTTCTACCTGATGACCCTGGCTGGAGCGCTCCTGCGGCACTACGAGATCAGCAACCGGGGCGGCTTCGGTGTCCGGCGCGACCTCGACGACGCCGTCGCCGTCGCCGAGCAGGGCAAGGTCGCGCTCGGTGGGCCCGCGCACCCGATGTGGTCGACGTTGGGCCAGATCCTCGCCGACGCGCACCGCTTCGCGGGCCGCCCGGCGCTCGCCCGCGCGGCCGGTCAGGACGGGCTGCGCGGCAATCTGTGGAGCGTGCTGCTGCAGTCCGACACCGCCGCGGCGACCGCCGCGGTCCGCGACGCCGCGGCCGAGGCCGTCGCGCTGGCCCGCCGCTGCCTCGACGAGAAGGACGCTGCGGGCGCAGCCACCGCCCTCGACGCAGGCCGCGGGCTGATGCTGCTGTCCGCGCTGCGCTTCGGCAACACCGGCGCCCGGCTCGACGCCCTCGGCGAAACCGAGCTGGCCGCTCGCTGGCGGGCCGAAGCTGGGCCGCACGGCGACCAGGCCACGGTGGAGCTGCGCACCAAGGTTGTCACCGCGCTGCTGGGCCACCGGGCCGCTCTCCAGGGCCGACCGGTCACCCTCGATCCCCCCGACGTGCACGAGCTGCGGGCCGCGCTGCAGCGGACCGGCACCGACGCCCTTGTCTACCTCGTGCCCGCCGACGACAACGGCAGCGGGCTCGCCGTCGTCGTCCCCTCCCGCGGTGAGCCCAGCTGGTGCCCGCTGCCCGACCTGGATCCCCGCGTCGAGGTGGTCGAGCGCTACCTCGCGGCGACCGCGGTACAGGACGCCCGCGACATCGCCGAGCCCGGCCGGAAGATCCGCGACATCACCGCGGAGCCACCCGAGACTGGCTTGTCCGCCGCAGTGAATGCGCTGTCCGGTTGGGCGTGGACCGCCGCCGTCGAAGGCCTGCTCAACCACCTCGCCCACCACCACGGACGCCCCCTTGGCCGCCCGACCCGCCTGGCGTTCGTGCCCATGGGCGTGCTCGGGCGCATTCCGTGGCACGCCGCCGCGCACACCGTCGACGGCCGCCGCCGCTACGCCCTTGAAAGCGTCGTCTTCTCCTACGCCGTGTCTGCCCGCTTGTTCTGCGATCTCGCGTTCACCGCCCCGATCCCGCGCACTCGAGCAGGGCTCGTCATCGGCGACCCCGACACGCACGGCCGGGCATCGGTCCTGTACGGGGCCAGGGCCGAGGCCGTCGCCATCCGGCAGGCGTTCTATCCCAACGCCACCTACCTCGGCCGTGCCGACGGGCCCACCCGTGCCGCCGGGCCCGGCACCGTCGCCGAGGTCACGACCTGGCTCGCCGACGAGCGGCCCGACGCGGGCGCGGTGCTGCACGCCGCCTGCCACGGCACCGTCCGGCCCGGCACGGGCGCCAAACCCACGTCCTACCTGGAGCTCGCCTGCGGCCAGCTGACCGCCGAGGATCTTGTCCGCACGCTGGCCACCCGGCCCGCCCGCCGTCTCGCCCTCGCCGTCCTCGCCGCCTGCAACAGCGGGGTCCCGGGGCGCGGCTACGACGAGGCGTTCAGCATCGCCACCGCGTTCCTCGCCGCGGGCACCCGTTCCGTGGTCAGCTCCCTGTGGAAGGTCCCGGACACGGCCACGTCCGTGCTGATGTTCCTGTTCCACGACCGGCTCCGCGAGCTCGAACCGGTCGACGCGCTGCGCGACGCCCAGCTGTGGATGCTCCGGCCCGACCGCGAGCCGCCGCCCGAGGCGATGCCGCCCGAGCTGCAGAAGCGCCTCGCCAGGGCCGACCCGAGCGACATCGTCGCCTGGGCGGGCTTCACCCATGCAGGCTGAGAGCCTACGGGAGGCCGCAGAGCGAGCCGCCCGGTCCGGGGAGCCGAGTGGCCGTGGGCCATCACCCGCTGCTGGCTGCTCGCGCTCAGCGCCGACAAGCCCGGCCGCGACCGCCGGGACCTTACCTTGTCGCGTCGCACATCGCAGCGACGCCTACCGGAGGCGTTGATCATGAACGCCCAGGTTGCTAGTGCGATGTCCAGAAACGTTCACCGGGTCCTCGCGGGCCCAGACGACGCCTCGCGGCGTTGCCGCCCTCGCGAAGACGCCCGGTATGAGCTTCGGGCGGCGCCTTGCGAGACGCCGCCTGGATCCCGGGATCACCCCGGCAACGTTCCTGGACACCGCACTAGGGCTCGTCCGGCTCCTCGAACCAGCCGTATGGAGCACCGCCGGGCGTGTAGCCGACGACGAACATGCGCTGGTCGCCCACCCAGACCCAGTCCTCGTCGAACACGGACTCAGCGGGAGGCCGCTTCGGCGGAGGCCGGACCGCCCACCGGTTGTCGCAGGGAGCGAAGCGGAAGCCGATGGCGATCAGGTCCTCCCGCGCGGTGTACCGGTCGACGCCGTAGCGTCGGGCATAGGCCTTGACGCTCACGTCGGCGCCCGACGCGACCCAGGCCCGCGCCGACGTGCGCCGGGCCTTCCGCCGCATCCCGTGGTGCGGCCAGCGTGCGGAGGCGGCCAACCGTCGACCTACCCGACGCTGTCGGCGTTCAGCAGGTCCTCGGGCAACCGCCCGAGGACCTCGGGAGCGGCACCGGCCGCCACGGTGCGCTCAGCCGTCTTGCCCTCCAGACCGGCCACCGCCTTCCGCCGCAGGCGAAGGTAGTGCTCGCGCAGCGTTTCCTGCGCCGGGTGCGGTGGCTGAACCACGAGATCGAAGCCCCCCACTCCGCGATCTTGTTGCATCGCGGGGGCCATAACCCGAGAACGCAACAAGATCGTCGAGCTAGCCGTGATCGTCAAACCTTCCGACCTGCACAAACGGACGTCGTGGCCCAGTAACTGACCGCCGTCATAGCTCAGGGCTCGTCCAGATCGTCGGGGTAGGTCACCTTGATCTCCGAGATCGAGACGGGGAAGTCACGACGGTTGTTGGTGATGAACCGGTCCGCACCGAAGACGACCGCCGTGGCCAGATGCACCGCATCCGCCGCACGGAGGCGATAACCACTCGCCAGCGTGGTCGCCACCTCGGCCGTGACCGGATCCACGCTCCGCAGATCCAACCGCCCCAACAGGCCAGCCAGCGCGGCCACCTCCTGCACCGACCCGTCTCTCATCGGCTTCGCCAACACTTCCGGCAACAACAGCACCGAACCAACGCCCGCCACCGAATCCGGCTCGACCGGGAACAGGGCCCGAACCCGCTTGCCCAACGGATGCCCCGCCACCCCGGCATAGATCAACACATCGGCATCGAACGCATCCATCAGCGATCACGATCGGCGCGCACCGCGTCCACCCACTCCTGTGCACGCTCCTCACTCAGCGCCGCTTCGGGAAGCGGACGACCCCGCGCCGCCGACACCAACTCCGCCACCTCCCGCGAGCGCCCGATGACCTCCTCGGCCCGTCGCGCCCGCACGGCATCCGGCCGCAGCAAGACCGCGGCGGGACGGCCATGCCGAGTGATCGTGATCTCCTCGCCCCGTTCGACCCGGTCGAGGATCTCAGGCAGGATCGCCCGCGCTTCACTCACACTCAGCTGCGCCACGTACATGATTGTACGCCACAGTACATTCCACGGCGGGCGGCCGGACGCCAGCGCACGTACTCACCTGCGGGGCATGCTCCGCGACCTCCTGACGTCGACGTCATGGTCCTCGCGCACCGCGGCGTGATCACCGCTCCCCGGGTTTCCGCGACCCGACGGCCAGCAGCGACGACGTCCGCGCACGGGCGAAAGGCCTGCCTGCTCGGCAACAGCGGCACCGCCGTGGCGCCGACCGCAGGCCTTGTCGAACTCCTCCCTGGCGACGGCACCGGGGCCGCCGGGGAGCCGATGAATTCCGTCCGCGTAACCGGTCTGTCGTTGCATGACCACATCGACCACCGCATTGCCCGGACGGCCGCCCGTCGTCGACCTGGCCACCTGGCAGGCCGCCCGCGACGAGCTCCTGGTCCGCGAGAAAGCCCACACCCGCGCGGGCGACGCCCTTGCCGCGGCCCGCCGCCGTCTGCCGATGGTGGAGATCGACGGCACGACCGAGGTCGTCGGAGCCGAGGGCCCCGTCCCGTTCCTCGACCTCTTCCAGGGTCGCGACGAGCTCGTGATCTACCACCACATGTGGCACGACGCTGTGCCGCACCAGGGGCAGTGCGCGGGCTGCACCTTCAATGTCTGGCAGATGAAGGACACCGTCTACCTCGAGGCTCGTGGCGTCTCGTTCGCCGTCCTGACCTCGGGCCGGTGGGACGAGGTGGCTCCCTTCACCGCGTTCATGGGCTACGCCCAGCCTTGGTACTCGGTGCGGGGCGTCGAGGCGCCGATCGCCACCGACGAGGGGCACATCGTCTGCTACCTGCGCGACGGCGACCGTGCGTTCCTCACCTACCGCACGACCGGCCGGGGCAACGAGCCCGCGGACGGATCCGTCGGCCTGCTGGACATGACGCCCTACGGTCGGGGCGAGGCGTGGGAAGACAACCCCGAGGGCTGGCCCGAGGGACACCACTCCTGCTGGTACTGGGCCACAGACGCGGACGGGAACGCCACCTGGGGCCCGACCAGCCGCCCCACGCCGCAGTGGACCCGCCCGCGCGCGACCCCCGTGGAGGGCCCCGGCCAGCAAGGATAGGCCGGGGCCGTCGGCCATCCTGGCTACGCGGCTTGCGCGACCGTGCGGGCGTGGTCAACAGCACCGAT
>CAWGYF010000011.1:0-126873 GCA_963826705.1 uncultured Actinomycetota bacterium | reverse complement strand
GGCCCCTGACCAGCGTTACCGCTGGTCAGGGGCCGTTCTCCCCGGGTGTGGCAGGTGAAGGATTCGAACCTTCGTAGGCTGAGCCGACGGATTTACAGTCCGCTCCCTTTGGCCACTCGGGCAACCTGCCGGGGTGCGCTCTAGCGCGATAAGAGGATACGACAGCCGCGAACCGGGTTCCGCCCCGGGCCGGCGGTGAGGAGGAACCGATGGCCGACCCGTCGTTCGACGTCGTCAGCAAGGTCGACCGGCAGGAGGTCGACAACGCGCTCAACCAGGCCGCGAAGGAGCTGGCTCAGCGCTTCGACTTTCGCGGGACGGGCACGTCGATCGCCTGGGCGGGCGACGAGGCGCTGACGATCGAGTCGGAGACCGAGGAGCGCGCGAAGGCCGCCGTCGAGGTCTTCCGGGAGAAGCTGGTCAAACGCAATATCTCGATGAAGGCGTTCGAGGCGGGCGAGCCCGCGATCTCCGGCAAGGTCTACAAGATCAGCGGCAAGATCCTGCAGGGCATCGAGTCGGCGAAGGCCAAGGAGATCAGCAAGGTCATCCGCGACGAGAAGCTCAAGGGTGTGCAGGCGCAGATCCAAGGCGACCAGCTGCGCGTCACCGGCAAGAAGAAGGACGACCTGCAGGCCGTCATCGCGCTGCTCAAGGGCAAGGACTTCGGGATCGCGCTGCAGTTCACCAACTACCGGTAGCGCGGCCCTCCTGAGCTGCGGCGATGCCTCACCCAGACCCTGTGGGTACACCGCCGGTACAACCGAGCGCGGAGCCACGAGGTTCCGCGTCCGGTCGATCGCGTCCCTCGCCGGGCGGGCAGATCACCAGGATGGCGGGGGCGGTGAGCGGACGGTGGTGATCCACTCACGGCGCGCCAAAGGGGAGTCAGACCGGGTGGTTCGGGCCACACGCCGGGAAAGGGGTGGCCTGCATCCCCAACCACCGGCCCGGCAGGGATGAACCCGCGCCGCGAGGAGATCACCACCTCGACTGATCAGATGCCGGAGCCCGCCGTACCGTCGTCGGTTCAGGCAGGCTTGCAGCCGTCGGCGTCGTATTCGCCCGATGCCTTCTGGTAATCGTCTAATGCAACGGACATGGTGCCGAAATCGAACTTGTTCGCAGCGCTCATTGCATTTCCCCACGCTGTGTTCATCGTGTACTTGTCCTTATTACAGGCAGACGAACCGCCCGAACCGCCCGGAGCTTTGGCAAAGGCTACTCCGCTGGTCGTGCCTGCGATTGCTGCGGCAAGTGCCGCAACAATGAGCGCCCGTACGACCGTTGCATGGGCTTTCATAGTATTCTCCTCCGATTCTCGATCGGATCGTCACGATTTGATAGATCCGATACTGAGAGATGGTCGCATCGGCGTAGCCAGACCGGAATATCCGGTCAGACGATGACATACCGTGATTTTCCGTACCTCTTCCTCACCGTATGGTAAGGCTCTTGAGGCTGAGCCCTGCGCGTTCGGCAGGATCGCAACGATAGCGCTGTTTCGGGGCTTTGATCACCGGAAACGACGCTCTCGTGGCGATCATGGTCAGCCCCGCGACGCTCCAACGCCGATCGTCGGGACGCAGCGTTGGAGGTCGACTTTGGCGCAAGAGTGGTGTTGCTTGAGTTGCCCAGCTACACGACGCCCTGGCCTTTCTATCGGTCCGAGGCGTACCGAGCGGCAGGGGAGATTCGATTGCGAAACACCACATCGAGCGTCCTGGTCATGGCGGGACTGCCGTCCTTGTGATCGCGCCCGACCGCATCCCTGATATGCGGCCGCACGCAACCGGACCGTGATTGACAACCCGATGCGCACACGGCGAGCCCCAACTCGCGGGTACAAATCCGGTACAAGTCTGGCGGACACAGGCCGTCACGCGGCGGCACTCAACGACACCCAACGGCAGGTCAGGGCGTCCCGGATGGCATACGCGGGGGTTGGAGGCAGTTCACCAACTGGCCGGTAGCGCACCCCAGCGCGCCGCGGGGGAGCAGCGCGGCCGCCGGGGGGCTCGTCACCGCCACCGAGCCAGTGATCGCCAGCAGTGGTGGCAGGGGCGCACCAGTGCCCCCCTAGCACCACTTTCGCCGCTCTTGCCCGGCTGTGCGCAGGGGTGATCGCCGCCAGTGGTGTCAGCGGTGCACCTCTGCACGTGTGGCGCCACATCTGCCGATCTTGTCCAGCCGGGGCCGCCGCACTCTGGCGTGCGGTGCCCGGCGATGTCAGAGTAAAGGCAACGACTGGACCGGCTTCGAAGCCGACCGACCATGGGAGTGACGGCATGGTCCACGCGACCGCGGTCGAACCCGGTGCGGACGCGGCCGTCACGGCCGACAGCTCCGCCGTCGCCTGGATGCTCGCAGCGTTCGTGGTCACGTTCCTCGTGACCCGTGCCGTCACCCATCTGATCCGGGCGGGCCGGGGGCCGTTCCGGGACACCACGGTCGGCGGGGTGCACATCCACCATCAGGTCTACGGGATCTTCCTGATCCTGAGCAGCGGCACGGTATCGGTCGTCTACCGGCCGGAAAGCCCGTGGCAGGAGGTCGTCGCGACGATGTTCGGCATCGGCGCCGCCCTCACGTTGGACGAGTTCGCGCTGTGGCTGCGCCTCGACGACGTCTATTGGGGGCCAGAGGGCAGGCGGTCGGTCGACGCGGTGCTGGTCGCCGTGATGATCGGGCTGCTGATGCTCGTGGGCCTCAACCCGTTCGACACCGATGCGAGCAACGGCGCGGTTGTGCTCGCGGTCAGCGTGGGCCTGAGCCTGTTGTTCGTGGTGGTGGCGATCCTCAAGGGCCGGGCGGTGCTGGGGGTGTTGGGCCTGTTCATCGCGCCGCTCGCGGTGATCGCTGCCGTCCGGCTGGCCCGGCCGGGCTCGCCGTGGGGACGCCGGTTCTACCGTCCGAGCTCACGCAAGCTGACGCGGGCTCAC
This sequence comes from uncultured Actinomycetota bacterium, assembly GCA_963826705.1. Lineage (GTDB taxonomy): Bacteria > Actinomycetota > Actinomycetes > Mycobacteriales > Pseudonocardiaceae > Pseudonocardia. Next base: position 123,931 of record CAWGYF010000011.1, on the reverse strand, counting down.
CAACGGTTCCCCCCAGGTCGGCGGGCCCGCTGGGACCCGCTGATCGACGTACTGGCCGGGCGGCCTGCACCAGCCGCTCTGGGACCCGCCCCGGTCGACGCAACGTCCGACACGGCGTGACCGCCGGTCCGTCGGGAAACCCGCGCCGCCATCGAGCCGCGCGGAGATGACGGCTGCCGATGAGCGCGCCGCGATGGTGAAGAGGCTGCGCAGCGCCGGGATCGAGAACCACCAGGTGCTCGCCGCCATGGCCGACGTGCCGCGGGACCGGTTCGTGCCCCCGCACCTCGCCCACGCGGCGTACCGGGACTCGCCGCTGGCCATCGGGCTCGGCCAGACGATCTCCGCGCCGTGGATCGTCGCGTTCAGCGCCGCCGCACTGGGCCAGAGCGCGGCCGCGCACGTCCTGGAGATCGGCACCGGCTCGGGCTACGGGGCCGCCGTGTTGTCGCGCTGCCACCGCGACGTCGTGACCATCGAGCGCCATCCCGAGCTGGCCGAGCGGGCGCGGGCGGTGATCGCGGCCCTCGGGATCAGCAACGTCGAGGTGCGCACCGGCGACGGCGCTGCGGGCGCTCCCGACCGCGCCCCCTTCGAGGCCATCGTGGTGACCGCCATGGCGGACGGCGCGCCGCCGCCCGCGCTGCTGGAGCAGCTGACCCCCGACGGCACGCTCATCTGCCCGGTCGGGCGGGGCCGCCACGGCGTGCTGCGGCGCTACCGAGCGGGCGTCGTCGAGGATCTGGTGCAGGTCGCGTTTGTGCCACTGGTGCCCGGACTGGCTGAACCGAGCAAGCTCAACCCACCGACAGTTCCGTGAGCCGCCGCACCGACGCGAGATGACCGCCCGCGCGCGCCTGCTCGCATGCGGCGGCGGCCACCGCACCTGCCTGTGGATCGCCGCGCAAGGCGAGCAGCTCGGCCTCGGCCCACCGCGCCTCGAAGTGGCCAAGCGGCGGTCCGACGGCCAACGCGCGGGCCACCAGGTCGTCCACACCGGCCGTCGCGCCGCGCGCCACCGCGACGAGCGCACGGCGCGCGGCCGCCCAGGACGCGAAGAGCGTGAACGACTCCCCCGCCACGAGGGCGGACGCCGCAAAGGCCGCTTCGGCGTCGTCCAGCTCGCCTGAGGTCACCAGCGCGATGCCCAGCGCACGGTAGGCGGTGGCGCGCCAGCCCCGGTGCTGCGCGGCCAGCTTCAGCGCCTCGCGGGCGTCCACCTCTGCCTCGTCGGCCCTTCCCAGCGCGGACAGCGCCTCGGAGCGGTGCCACAGTGCGTAGGCCTGCCCGTCGGTGGTGTCCAGCTCGCGCGCCAGCCGCAGCGCCGCGTCGACCTCGACGAGCCCGGCCGCCGCCGCGCCGGAGAACACCATCCCGTGCCCGCGGGTGGAGCGCGGGGTGACCACCCGCAACAGGTCGCCCGAGTCGGCGAACAGCTGCGCCACCCGGTCGAACAGCGGGCCCGCCTCGGTGATGCGCCCCTCCAGGAACGTCGCCATGGCGCGCCCGTCCAGGATCCGCGCGATCCCGGCGCCGTCGGCGAGCCCGCGGTAGGCGGCGAGCGCGGCCTCGGCGCGGTCGCGGGCTCGGGCGGCACGGCCGGTGTTCATGTCGACGATGGCGGCGGTCTCCAGCGCCGCCGCACTGACGGAAAGGTCCTCCCCCGCCTCGACCAGCGCCAGCTCAGCCAGCTCGGAGGCCCGCGCGACGTCCTGCGCGCCGAAGGTCAGCATCGCCAGGCGCGCCAGCCGCCGGGAGCGCAGCGGTCCGCGGTCGGTCACGGCGAGCGCGGCACGCAGGTCGACGGCGGCTCCCGGGTCGCCGTGGGCGGCCAGCGCTTCCGCCCGCGCGGCGAGCAGGTCCGCGCGCACCGCCGAGCCCGGTTCCAGGCCGAGCCCGGCCGACGCCAGCTCGGCGGCCTCCGCCGTGGCGTGCGCGGCCAGCACCCGCTGCGCCGCCCGGAGGTAGGCCTGCGCCGCGGCGGCCTGGTCACCGGCGGCCCGGTGGTGGCGCGCCGTCTCCGACAGGTCGGCGTCCTCGGCCTCCAGCGCACGGGCCAGCAGGCCGTGCAGCCTGCCGCGCTCCCCCGCGCCCAACCCGGCGGTGACGGTCTCGGCGACCAGGTCGTGCGCGGTGGCCCAACCCTGCTCCCCCAGCCGCACGAGCCCCGCGGACGACAGCGCCGCCAACGCCTCCAGCACGGCCCTCGACTCGGCTCCGACGGCGTCCGCGAGGGTCCGCGCGGGCGCCTCCCTCGCCAGCAGCGCGAGCAGCGCGAGCACCTCGGCCCGCAGCCCCGACTGCCGCCCGCCGCGCCGCTGGATCGCCTCTCGCTGCCCGGCTCGACCGAGCGCGCGCGCCTGCTCGGCGGCCGAGGGGTGCCGCGCCGTCCATCTCCCGTCCGGCGCGGCGGCGAGCGCGCCCCGTGCCGCGAGCTCGCGCAGCACCTCGGCGACAGCGAACGGGGTGCCGTCGGTGGACGCGAGCACCGCGCCCGCCACGTCCGGGTCGTCGACCAGGCACGCGACCGCGGAATCCGACAGCGGGCCGAGCCCGATCTCGACGGCGGCGCGCGCGCCCCGCAGGCCGTCGAGCGGGCCATGCGACAGCTCCTCCGGCCGGTAGGCGAGCACCGCCGCGAGGCGCGGCAGCCGAGCCAGCGCCGACCCGATCAGCGCGAGGCTGCTCGGGTCGGCCCACTGCAGGTCGTCGGCCACCAGCAGCGCGCCGTCTCCGGTGGCGGCTTCCAGGAGCCGCAACCCCCCGGCGAGCAGGAGCGCGCGGCGGCTCTCCGCGTCCAAGGCAGGGGCTGACCCGCCGCCGAGCTCAGGCAGCAGGACGGCCAACGCGTCGCGGCAGTGCGCGGGGAGCGCGTCGGCGAGCGCGGAGTCCACCGCCAGTGCCTCCCGCAGCACGGAGCGGGCGAGCCCCCACGCCTCGGCGCGCTCCGGCAGGAACGCGCGCGCCGCGAGCACCGGCCGCGGCGACGTCGCCACCAGCTCGGCCACCAGCCGCGACTTGCCCGCCCCCGCGACGCCGCCGAGCAGGACCAGGCCGCCTTCGGACGCAGCGGCCTGGAGCCTGCGCAGCTCGTCGTCGCGGCCGACGAACGCGAGCTCGCCGAAGGGGCGTGCCGCGGTCGACGCGGGCGCAGCCACCCGCCGGAGTGGGCGGACCTCGCGGCGCAGCAACGCCGCCTGCAGCCGCTCGACCTCGGCGGACGGGTCGACGCCGAGCTGGTCGGCCAGCAGCGCACGCAGCCGCGCGAGTTGGGCCAGCGCACCGGCGGGATCACCGGCGGCCGCCAACGCCTCGGCGAGCACGAGCACCGCCGACTCGTCGAGCGGATCGTCGGCGACGGCAGCGGCGGCGTGGTCAGCCGCGGCGCGCGGGTCGCCCGACCCGAGCGCGGCGTGCGCCGCCCGCACCCCCACCTCCGCCCACGCCCGCCGCAGCCGTTCCCTGCTATCGCGCGCCCAGTCGGCGTAGGTGTCCTCCGGCAGCGGCTCGCCCCACAGCTCGAGCGCGGTGGCGCAGGCCCGCGCGGCCGCCGCGGGGTCGGTGGCGGCCCGGGCGCGGTCGAGCGCGGCCAGGAACTCGTCGACGTCGACGGCGCAGGGTCCCAGCGCGTACCCGCCGCTGCCCGTGACGATCACCGCCGGGTCGCCGAGCGCGCGGCGGGCGCGGTTGACGAGCACACCCAGGTTGGTCGCGGGGTCGGCGGGCAGCCGGTCGGGCCACAGCACGTCGGCCAGTGCGTCGTGCGGCACGAGATCGGGACGGCGGATGGCGAGCACCCGCAGTAGGGTGCGCACCTTGCGTCCACCGAAAGCAGCGGGAGGCACCTCTTCGCCGCCGCGGCGCGCCTGGAAGCGACCCAGCAGCTGCAGGCGGACCTCCACGGCGAGCATCGTCTCGCATCGCTAACCCATCGCAAGGTCGACTTTCTAGTGCGGTGTCCAGGAACGTTGCCGGGGTGATCGCGGGATCCAGGCGGCGTCTCGCAAGGCGCCGCCCGAAGCTCATACCGGGCGTCTTCGCGAGGGCGGCAACGCCGCGAGGCGTCGTCTGGGCCCGCGAGGACCCGGTGAACGTTTCTGGACATCGCACTAGCGTGATGCCACCGATCCGAGGAGGACCCATGGACGACCAGCTGGACGCGACTCGAGCACACGGCGCGGAGCGCGTCGTGACCGAACTCGCCGTCACCGACCTCTACGCCCGCTGCGACGCAGCGTTCACCGCCCGCCTGGAGGCCGTCGCCGGGCGCTGGGACGCCCCGACGGCCCTGCCGGGGTGGGACGTCCGCGCGCTGGTCGGACACATCGTCGTCGAGGAGCGGTGGGCGCTGCCGCTGTTCTCGGGTCTGACGATCAGCGAGGTCGGCGATCTCTTCGAGGGCGACCAGCTCGTCCCCGACCCGCTGAGCGCGGCCCGCGACGCGTCGAAAGCCGCGCTGGAAGCGGTCCGCGGCGAGGGCGCGCTCGACACGATCGTGCACCTGTCGTACGGCGACGTGCCCGGCGCCGAGTACGCCCGCCAGCTCGCCGCCGACCACCTGGTGCACGCCTGGGACCTGGCCCGCGCGCTGGCCGTCGACGACCGCCTCGACGGCGACGCCGTGCACGCGGTGCTCGGGTGGTTCGGCGACAACGAGGACGCCTACCGCGCGGGCGGGTTGATCGGGCCGCGGGTGGAGCTCCCGGACGGCGCGGACGAGCAGGCGCAGCTGCTCGCGCGGTTCGGCCGCCGACCCTGACCTCCCGTCAGCGCATCGCTTCCAACCGGCGGATGCGCTCCTCGATCGGGGGGTGCGTCGCGAAGAGCCGGGCCAGATGTTCACCGGCGCGGAACGGGCTGGCGATCATCAGGTGCGACTGGGCGACGAGCTGCGGCTCCGGCGGCAGCGGCGCGAGCTGGGTGCCGCGCTCCAGCTTGCGCAGCGCGGAGGCGAGGGCGAGCGGATCGCCGGTGATGCGGGCGCCGCTCGCGTCGGCCTGGTACTCCCGTGACCGGCTCACCGCCATCTGCACCAGCCCCGCCGCGACCGGGCCGAGCAGCGCGACCAGCAGCACGGCCAACGGGTTCTCCCGCTCGTCGTCGCCGCCGAAAAGGCCCGCGAACATCGCCATGTTGGCCAGGAAGCCGACCATCGACGCGAGGGCGCCCGCGACCGACGAGATGAGGATGTCGCGGTTGTAGACGTGCGACAGCTCATGGCCCAACACGGCGCGCAGCTCACGCTCGTTCAGCATCGACAGGAGGCCGGTGGTGGCGCACACGGCGGCGTGGCGGGGGTTGCGGCCGGTGGCGAAGGCGTTGGGCGCGTCGGTGGGGCTGAGGTACAGGCGCGGCATCGGCTGCCGCGCCGCCCGCGACAGCTCGCGCACGATGCGGAACATCGCGGGATGCTCCGGCTCCGTGATCGGGCGGGCGTGCATGGCGCGCAGCGCGAGCGTCTCGGACTGGAAGTAGGCGTAGCCGTTCATCGCAAGCGCGACGACCAGCGCGACCAGCAGCCCTGTTCGGCCGAACAGCGACCCGGCGAACAGCACCAACGCGCTCAGCGCACCGAGCAACAATGCCGTCTTCAGGCCGTTCAGGTGCCCATGCACCTCGATCCTCCTGTTCTCCCCTGTGGAGAACGAGCGATCGGGTAAACGTGTTCCGGTCACCAGCCGCGGAGGTCGACCGCCCAGGTGTCGAGCACCTCCTCGCCGCGGACGACGTGCATCCGTTCGTGCAGCGCGACCGTCGGGTCGACGTGGGCGGGCTCGACGCTCACCCGGTCGCCGACGGCCAGGGGTGCGGCCGGGGCGAAGGTGAGGTGCTCGTCGGAGACGAACCACACCTGGCCCGTTGCAGCGGGGTGACACTGCTCCGACCCAGTCGCAGCGGTGTCACCCCGCTGCGCCGCGGAGAGCGCTTTCACCGTCGGGTTCCCGTGGTCCATGCCGAGCGCCTTCAGCCCGACGTCGGCGACCGCCCAGCCCACCAGGCTTCCGACGTGGTCGGTCACCGACACCACGGTGGCCAGCACCGTCAGCGCCTGCCGGAACGGCAGCCCGGCGGCGGTGTAGGCGGTGTCCATCAGCGCGTAGGAGCCCGCCTGCACCTCGGTGACCCAGCTGTTGATCGCGTAGGTTCCCGTGCCGCCCCCGGAGATCACGTCGCCGCCGACGTCGGCGTGCGCGGCCAGCAGCTTCGCCATGCACTCCTCGGTGAGCCGGGCGCGTTCGACCACGTTGGCCAGCATCATGAGGTGGCCCTCGTAGCCCATGACGCCGCGCACCGAGAGTCCGGCCGAGCGGGCCCGGTCGGCCAGCCACCCGGCGCGGTCCGGCGCGATCCCGCAGCGCGGCAGGCCCACGTTGACGTCGATGAGCACTTCGCGCACCCCGCCCGCGACGGCCGCGGCGAGCGTCTGCTGTGAGTCGATCGCGACCGTCACCCGCGCCTCCAGCGCGCCGAGGCGCCGCGCGTCGAGCACCTCGTTGGCCAGCAGCAGGTCCGCGCCCAGCCCGGCGGCCGCCATGCCCTCGACCTCGCGGATCGTCGCGCAGGTGAACCCGGTGTGGCCCATCGCGGCCTGACGGGCGGCGAGCGCGGTGGTCTTGTGCGCCTTGATGTGCGGTCGCAGCCGCGGTCCCGGGTTCGCGGCGGCCATGTCGGCGAGGTTGGCCTCCAGCGCGTCGGCGTCGACGAGCAGCGCGGGGGTCGGCAGGTCGTGCACGTTCATCCGCGCACGGCCCCGTTGCGCCTGCTCATACTTCGACCTTCGCCATCAGCCCAGCCGTGCCGTTCGCCTGCCGTCGTGCCCGCGCCACCCGCCACCTTCCCACTATCGCGCGGCAGCTCGCGAACCTGGCCGTTCCGGCAGGCTGATGCGGGGCGTGCAACGATCGCCTCCCCCGGGCGGAGGAGTGGCGACGTGGCCAGCAGGAGCCGAGCGCACCCACGTGGCGCCGCGCTGCTCGGCACGGCGGCACTGCTCGCCGCGGCCGCATGCGCCGCCCCGGCGCCCCCCGCGGCGAGCCCGCCCTCCGCCGCCGTCACCACCGGCGTGGCCGCGACGGCGCTCACCCTCGGCGCCGAGTGGCCGACCTACCACGGCGACACCGCCCGCTCCGGTGCGGTGCCCAACGGCCCCGACCCGTCCTCCCCCGCGGTCGCCTGGCGCGCCACGTTGGACGGGCCGGTCTACGCGAGCCCGCTCATCGCGCGCGGCCTCGTCGTCGCCGCCACGGAGGGCGGCACGCTCTACGGCCTCGACGCAGCCACGGGCGCGACGGCGTGGCGCACCCATCTCGCCGATCCGGTGGCCTCAGGCGAGCTGCCCTGCGGCAACATCTCCCCGACCGTCGGCATCACCGGCACCCCCGTGTACGACGCGGCGACCGGGCAGGTCTTCGCCGTCGCCACGACGACCCAGAGCTTCGCGACCCCGACCGCCACACCGCAGGGCAGCGCGACCCCGACCGCCGCGGAGAGCACCACGACCACACCGAACGCCGCCGGGGGTGTGCGGCACGTGCTCTTCGGGGTCGACCTGCTCACTGGCCAGGTTCGCACCAACCGGCTGGCCGACGCGCCCGGCAGCGACCCCGCCACCCACCTGCAGCGCGGCGCGCTCCTGCTCTCCGACGGCGTCGTCTACACGCCTTACGGCGGCAACTTCGGCGACTGCGGCGCGTATCTCGGACGTGTGGTCGGCGCGCCGGTCACCGGTTCCGCCCCGCTCGTGACGTTCGCCGTGCCGACCACCCGCGAAGGCGGGATCTGGGGCCCACCTGGCCCGGTCGGCCTCCCCGGCGGCGACCTGCTCGTGACAACGGGCAACGGCGAGGCCGTCGGCGGCGACTGGGACCACAGCGACTCGGTCCTGCGCCTGTCGCCGACGCTTTCGCTGCGCGACGGGTTCGCGCCGGTCGGGTGGGCGCAGGAGAACTCCGTGGACGCCGACCTGGGCTCTACAGGCCCGGTGCTGCTGCCCGGGGGCCATCGGGTGGTCGCAGCGGGCAAGGGCGGCGGCGTGTACCTGGCCGACGTCGACCGGCTCGGGGGCGTCGGAGGGCAGCTCGCCCAGCTGTCAGGCTGCCGGTCCTACGGCGGGAGCGCGGTCACGGCGGGCTCCGGCGGCGGCGCGGTCGTCTACCTGCCGTGCACCGAGGGTCTGACGCAGTTCACGGTCGGCGCCGACGACCGGATGACGCGGGGATGGCGCAGCACCGACGTCAACAGCTCGCCGGTGCTCGTCGGCCACACGGTCTGGGCCGTCGACCCCGCGGGCACGCTGCACGGGCTGGACGCCGCCACCGGCGCCGCACGGGCCTCCGTCTCGGTCGGCGCCGCGTCCCGGTTCGCGACGCCCGCGGTGAGCGGCACGGCGTTGGTCGTCCCCACGCTGACCGGCGTGACGGCGGTGGCTGTTACCCGATAGCAAGGCACCCGATAGCAAGGCACCCGATAGCAAGGCACCCGGTGACAGGATGCGCCTATGGCCGACGTCGCTGTCCACACCTCGACCACCGACCGGGTCGCCGTCTTGACCCTGTCCTACCCGGCGCGACGCAACGCGTTGAACATCGCCCTGTCGGCGCTGCTGGCCGAGGCTGTGCACGCGGCGGAGGCCGATCCCGGGGTCGGCGCGATCGTCGTCACCGGGGAGGACCCGGCGTTCTGCGCGGGCGGCGACCTGGCCGAGCTCGCGACTGCCGACCCGGCTGCCCTCAAGACCGTCTACGCCGGGTTTCTCGCGCTGGCCGAGTCGCCGCTGCCGACGATCGCGGCCGTCAACGGGGCCGCGGTCGGGGCGGGGCTGAACTTGGCACTGGCCGCCGACCTTCGCCTCGCCGGACCCCGCGCGTCCTTCGACTCGCGCTTCCTGCAGCTGGGCCTGCACCCCGGCGGCGGCTACACGTGGATGATCCAGCGCGTCCTCGGCCCGCAGGGCGCGGCGGCGATGACGCTGTTCGGCGAGGCGGTCGACGCGGCGGAGGCGGCGCGCATCGGGCTGGTGCACCGCGTGGTCGACGACGTTGTGCGCGAAGCCGTCACGATGGCCGGGCGGGCCGCGGCGGCGAGCCGGGAGCTGGCCGTCGCGACGAAGGGGTCGATGCGCCTCACCGCGGGCATGGCGGCCCAGGCGGCGGCCGTCGAGGTGGAGGTGCGGGCGCAGGCGGAGTCGGTGCGGTCGGACGAGTTCCGCGAAAAGCTCGCCGCACTGCAGGCGAGGATCAGCCGTGGACGCTGAATCGGTGTTTCAGGCAGCGGAAGCACACACTGTGCGGTGGGATGGGGCGCGGCGACACTCGAGCGAAGCTGGAGTTAACCTCGATGTAGCGACTGTCCCCGTACCCGAATCGAGGAACGACCTCGACATGACGTCCACCGACACCGCCGTCGACCACTCCCGGGTCGAGCAGAAGGACCGGGTTGTCATCCGGTTCGCAGGGGACTCCGGCGACGGCATGCAGCTCACCGGCGACCGGTTCACCTCCGAGACCGCCGCTTTCGGCAACGACCTCTCGACCCAGCCCAACTTCCCCGCCGAGATCCGGGCGCCCGCGGGCACGCTGCCGGGCGTCTCCTCGTTCCAGTTGCACTTCGCCAACTACGACATCCTCACCCCCGGCGACCGGCCCGACGTGCTCGTCGCGATGAACCCGGCCGCGCTCAAGGCCAACATCGCCGACGTGCCGCCCGGCGGGATGATCATCGCCAACACCGACGAGTTCACCAAGCGCAACCTCACCAAGGTCGGCTACACGACCAACCCGCTCGAGGACGAGTCGCTGACGCAGTTCTCGGTGTTCCCGGTCGCGATGGCCACGCTCACGCGCGGCGCGCTGGCCGACACGGGGCTGTCGAAGAAGGACGCCGAGCGCTCGAAGAACATGTTCGCACTCGGGCTGCTGTCGTGGATGTACCACCGGCCGCACGAGGCCACCGAGCGGTTCCTCCGGGAGAAGTTCGCGCGGCGCCCCGACATCGCCGAGGCCAACATCCTGGCGTTCCGGGCGGGGCACGCCTACGGGGAGACCACCGAGGCGTTCGCCGTCACCTACGAGGTCGCGCCCGCGAAGCTGGTCACCGGCACCTACCGCCAGATCACCGGCAACACCGCGCTGGCGTACGGGATCGTCGCGGCCGGGCAGGTCAGCGGGCTGCCGGTGTTCCTGGGCTCGTACCCGATCACGCCGGCGTCCGACATCCTGCACGAGCTGTCCAAGCAGAAGGCCTTCAACGTCACCACGTTCCAGGCCGAGGACGAGATCGCGGGCGTCGGCTCGGCGCTCGGCGCGGCGTTCGGCGGAGCGCTCGGGGTCACCACGACGTCCGGGCCGGGGATCTCGCTGAAGTCCGAGACGATCGGGTTGGCGGTCTCTCTTGAGCTGCCGCTGCTCGTGATCGACGTGCAGCGCGGCGGCCCGTCCACCGGGCTGCCCACCAAGACCGAGCAGACCGACCTGCTGCAGGCCATGTTCGGACGCAACGGCGAGGCGCCGCTGCCGATCATCGCCCCGCGCTCGCCAGCCGACTGCTTCGCCGTCGCGCTCGAAGCCGCGCGGATCGCCGTCACCTACCGCACGCCGGTGCTGGTGCTCTCCGACGGGTCGATCGCCAACGGCTCCGAGCCATGGCGGGTGCCGGACGCGTCCACGCTCGCCCCGATCGACCCCGCCTTCGCCACGGAGGTCAACGCGCCGGACGGGTCGGGCGAGTTCTGGCCGTACCTGCGCGACCACGACACGCTGTCGCGCCCGTGGGCCAAGCCGGGCACCCCGGGGCTGGAGCACCGCATCGGCGGGCTGGAGAAGGCCGACGGGCGCGGGGTGATCTCCTACGAGCCCGACAACCACGACCGCATGGTCCGGCTGCGCGCGGCCAAGATCGACGGCATCCCGGTGCCGGATGTCGAGGTCGACGACCCCGCCGGAGACGCCACGCTGCTCGTCGTCGGGTGGGGCTCGACGTACGGGCCGATCGGCGCGGGCGCGCGGCGTGTGCGCGCGCTGGGCCACGCGGTCGCCACCGTGCACCTGCGGCACCTCAACCCTCTGCCGAAGAACCTCGGCGAGGTGCTGGCGCGTTACGACACCGTGCTCGTCCCCGAGATGAACCTCGGGCAGCTCTCGCTCCTGCTGCGCGGCCGCTACCTGGTCGACGCGAAGAGCTACACCAAGGTCTCCGGGCTGCCGTTCAGGGCAGAGGAGCTGCAGGACCTGTTCCTGGATTATCTGTCTGGAGTGCACGCATGACCGCCGACGTCCTTCTTCCCGCGGAGGCGAAGTAATGACCGCCGACGTCCTTCTTCCCGCGGAGGCGAAGTAATGACCGCCGACGTTCTTCTTCCCGCGGAGGCGAGATAATGACAGCGTTGGATCTCGGGCTGCCGACGGTTGATGGCCTCGACGGGGTGCCCACCACGTCGGAGAAGCAGACCGCCAAGGACTTCACGTCCGACCAGGAGGTGCGCTGGTGCCCCGGCTGCGGCGACTACGCCGTGCTGGCCGCCGTGCGCCAGTTCCTGCCCACGCTGGGCATCCGGCGGGAGAACACCGTCTTCGTCTCCGGCATCGGCTGCAGCTCGCGGTTCCCGTACTACCTCAACACCTACGGGATGCACTCGATCCACGGCCGGGCGCCCGCGATCGCCACCGGCCTGGCCGTGACGCGTCCTGACCTTTCGGTCTGGGTCGTCACCGGCGACGGCGACGCGCTGTCCATCGGCGGCAACCACCTCATCCACGCGCTGCGCCGCAACATCAACCTCAAGATCCTGCTGTTCAACAACCGGATCTACGGGCTCACCAAGGGCCAGTACTCCCCCACGTCCGAGGAAGGGAAGATCACCAAGTCGACGCCGTTCGGCTCAGTCGACCATCCCTTCAACCCGGTGTCGCTGGCGCTGGGCGCCGAGGCCACCTTCGTCGGACGGGCGATCGACTCCGACCGCAAGGGCCTCACCGCCGTCCTCGAAGCCGCTGCGGCGCACCGGGGCACCGCGCTGGTCGAGATCTTCCAGGACTGCCCGATCTTCAACGACGGCAGCTTCGACGTGCTCCGCAAGCCCGACACCGCCGCCGAGCGCCTCGTGCCGATCGTCGACGGCGAGCCGATCCGCTTCGGCCCGACGAGCGACGACGGCCTGGGCACCTACGCCGTGGTCCGCGAAGGCTTCGGTCTGCGGGTGGCCAAGACGATCGAGGTCGACGAGTCCGAGATCGTGGTGCACGACGCCAAGGACCACAACCTCGCCTTCGCGCTCTCGCGCCTGTCGGACCAGGACCTGACGCACACCGTCACCGGGATCTTCCGCAACGTCGCCCGCTCCACCTACGACGACGCCGCCCGCGCCCAGGTCCAGCACGAGCGCGAGATCCGCAACCCGGACCTGCAGGCCCTGCTCAACGGCCGCGACACCTGGACCGTCGCACGCTGACCCACCCCACCCCGGTGAGTCGCCCACCCCACCCCGGTGAGTCGCCCACCCCACCCCGGTGAGTCGCCCACCTCGCCACGGCGAGTTGGCCGTTTCACCACGCCGCGTCCGGCGTCGGCGTCAGCGCGGCTCGGGGGTGCTGGGCGAACCGCTCTGGACTTCCACGATCGGCAGGGGCGAGGTCACCTCGACCAGGTCGAGGTGACCTGCGGCGAACAGCCCGATGCGGCGGCGCGCGTGCCGGGCGTGGGCGTCCAGGTCGGCCAACGCGGAATCGGTCGAGCTCGTCGACGGCGGGTACGACGGGGATGGGTCGGCCTCGGGCGTGCGGAGCGAGGGGGTCGACGCCCAGTCAGGCGGGAGCGGCACGGGCCGTGCCGCCCGCGCCGCGGCACGGGCGGGCCGGACGAACACCAGCCAGGTGACCGCGGCACCCAGGAGGAAGGCGGCCATCTCCAAGGCCCACATCTGGGCGAACAACCATTCCATCGGCTTCTTCCTCCTACTGCAGGCTGATCTCGACGCGCCTGCTCGCGGCGGGGGTGGCGAGCGGGTCGGCGGCGCCCCGACCTCTGGCGACGATGCGAGAGCGGTCGATGCCCGCGCTCACCAACGCATCGGCGACGATCGACGCGCGCTGCTGCGAAAGCCGCTGTGCGACCATGTCAGGCCCGGGGGTGTCCGCGGCATAGCCGGTGAGCACGACCTTGGGGCCTGCCCCGGCGCCGAGGATCTGCGCGATGGCATGGACGGTTGCCGCTCCGGGCCCCGTGAGATCGGCGTGGTCGGCGTCGAAGGTGATCGTGCCAGCGGAGGCGAGTGCGGCGGCCACGGCCACCCGCGGCGTGCTCGGCTCCAGTGCCGCGGGCGCGGGCCCCACGCTGATCGCGAGCGGACCCGCGATCTCCGAAGCGGGCCACGTCAACCCGGCACCGGCCAGCACCAGTGGGATCACCAGGACCGCGCCCCACCAGCCGGCGAGAGCCAGCGGGCGCGGCCGAGCCGAGTAACAGGCCATGGGTTCTCCTGGGGAGCAGGGAATCGGAGTCCAAGCTCACCGACTAACATCACGATGCGGTTACGGAACGATAACGCATCGCAACTTTAGCGAGTTTCGCATCGCCACGCGGGTGTCGCGTTCTGACACATCCCGGCCCCGACCCAGACTCTAGTGCGGTGTCCAGAAACGTTCACCGGGTCCTCGCGGGCCCAGACGACGCCTCGCGGCGTTGCCGCCCTCGCGAAGACGCCCGGTATGAGCTTCGGGCGGCGCCTTGCGAGGCGCCGCCTGGATCCCGCGATCACCCCGGCAACGTTCCTGGACACCGCACTAGCGTGCGGGAATGACCCCGCTGGACATACCGATGGTCGCCCGATGGGGCACGGAGCACCCGTCGGCACCGCTCATCGTGGCGATCCACGGCAACGGCACGAGCGAGCACTCCATGATCGAGATCGCGCCGTGGCTTCCGCACGGCCCGGTGGCCTACATCGCGGTCAGAGCACCGATCGAGGGCAGCACCGGATACTGCTGGTACGCCGAGACGCAGCAGCACCGACCGGACGCGGAGAGCTTGGCGGCGACCTCGACGTGGTTCCTGCAGTGGCTCGAGACCGAGGGCGATCCGCAGCGACCGCTGCTCCTCGTCGGGTTCCGTGAAGGCGTCACGTTCGCAGGGGCGTTGATGGTGGCCGAGCCGCACCGCTGGTCGGGCGCTGTGCTCCTCTACGGCGCGTTGCCGCTCGACGTGGGCCTGCCGATGTCGCGCGGACGGCTGGCGGGCATGCCCGTGTTCCTGGCCCACGGCGCAGACGACCCCCACACACCGCCCGAGCTGCTCACGCGCACGTGGAAGTGGATGACCACGGAGAGCGGTGCGCCGGTGTGGGCCGAACGGGGGCCGGGCGGCGACCAGTTGGCGGGCAAGGTCGTCGGTGACGTCGGCACCTGGCTCGCCGACCGCCTCGACCACCTCCGCGCCCACGGCGAGAACCCGATACCCGACGGCGAGGACGCCGCGTGGCCGACCGTGCCCGGCGGACGGCTCTCGACCAGGAACGGCGAGCCGCCCGAGGTCAGCGCCGGGATCCCGCAGCACCAGCTGTCCCAGAACGGGCCTGCGGACGTCCAGGCGGAGCTGTGGTCCCGAATCGCCGCCTTGGACGACGTCACGACCGCACCCAGCACCGTCGGCATCGGCGGCACGCGCGCACTGTTGCTCGACCGCAGCCAGGCCACCGGGCCGGACACCGCGTTCATCCTCCCCGACGACGGCGAGTTCGCCCATCTGCATCCCGCGCCGGACGGCAGCGTGCACGTCGTCCTGCCCGACGCCCAGGCCTACGACGCGTTGGCCAAGGGCTGGGCGGTGGCCCACCCGTTGGCGGGGGTGCGGCTGTCCCGGGGCATGGTGCTGATCTACGGCCCTCGCGACCGCGCGGAAGTCGACATCGTGGCGGGCATCGTGGCGGCGGCGCACCGCTACGCCGCCCGCGGCTGAGCCCGGGGGTTGGTGACCAGTCTCACGGCCGTCTCGCGGCGCCGGACGACGGAGCGCGGTGTTGTGATGGTCGCGTGGCGGCAACGGAGCTGGATCGGCGGGGCGTGGCGGCCGCCACCGGGGCGTACGCGATGTGGGGTCTGTTCCCCGCGTTCTGGCCGCTGCTTCAACCGGCTGCGCCGGTCGAGGTGCTGGCGCACCGGATCGCCTGGACCGCCGTGCTGATGGTCCTGGTCATCACCGCCACACGAGGGTGGCCGCAGCTGCGGATGCTGCCCGCGCGGGGGTGGGTGATGGTCGCCGCTGGCCGGGGCGTTGATCTCGGTGAACTGGGGCCTCTACATCTACGCCGTGTTCGCCGGGCACGTCGTCGAGGCCGCGCTGGGCTACTTCATGAGCCCGCTGGTCAGCGTCCTGCTCGGGGTCGTCGTGCTCCACGAGAGACTGCGCCGGATGCAGGTGGTGGCGGTCGCGCTGGGGACGGTGGCCGTCGTCGTGATCGCGGTCGAGGCAGGCAGCCTGCCGTGGATCGCGCTCTCGCTCGCCTGCTCGTTCGGGCTCTACGGGCTGCTCAAGACCATGATCCCGCTCAGCGCCACGGCAGGTGTGACGGCGGAGGGGTTGGTGCTCGGCCCGCTCGCCGTCGCCGTCGTCGTCGCGTTCGAGGTGACGGGCGCAGGCACGTTCACCGGGCACGGCGCGGGCCATGTCCTGCTGCTGATGGCCGCGGGCCCGGTCACGGCCGTGCCGCTGCTGCTGTACGGCGCCGCGGCCCGGCGCGTGCCGCTCTCCACGATCGGGGTGCTGATGTACCTCAACCCGATCCTGCAGTTCCTGTGGGGCGTGCTCGTGGTCGGCGAAGCGATGCCCCCGACCCGTTGGATCGGCTTCGTACTGGTGTGGACAGCGCTGGTGATGTTCACCGCGGACCTGGTCCGCACCAGCCGCGCGAACTCGCGGGCGACGTCGCACAGTCACTCGGCGTCCACGATCCCCGCGAGCTGACCGCACACAGAGACCAAAGCGCGCTGCGGGAGACTAGACGGGCGCGGCGCGGCTCCGGACCCCGAGTGATCGCCGGGATTGCCGATCAGGGCCCCGCCCGCGGGGGTTGCCGCGCACTGACGCCGTGTCCACGGTCGCCTTCGCCGAGTTCGTCGCCCGCCAGTCGGGTGTGGTGAGCGTCGCGCAAGTGTCGCCACGGCCTGAGGGGAACGGCGGGCGGGGCCCCGGTGGAACGCGCCGAGTCCCTTTGATGAAACGGCGGGCTCACCGTGGTGAGGTGGCGGACTCGATGGGGTGAGGTGGGCGACTCACCGTCGGCCCGGCCCGGGTGTCAGCCGGTGCGGTCGATGACGTAGGTGGTGAGGGCGGCCAGGGCGTCGGAGGCGGGGCAGACGGGCAGCTTTCCCAGCTCCGCGCGGGCGGCGGCGGCCTGGTCGGCGAGCACGTCACGGGCACGGGCCAGGCCGGGGTTGACCCGCAGCAGCTCGAGCGCCTCGTCGACCTCGGCGTCGGCGGTGATCGGCCGGGCCAGCAACACCCGCAGGCGGTCGGCGTCGCGACCCTCACCCTGCAGGGCGTAGAGCATCGGCAGGGTGTGCACGCCCTCACGGAGGTCGGTGCCGGGCACCTTGCCCGAGCTGGCCGACGGCGAGGCGATGTCGATGACGTCGTCGGAGATCTGGAACGCCATGCCGATCACCGCCCCGAGCCTGCGGAGCGACTCGATGTGCTCGGGTGGGCAGCCCGCGAACATGCCGCCGTACCGGCCCGCGGTGGCGATCAGCGAGCCCGTCTTCTCCGCGATCACGGTGAGGTAGTGCTGCACCGGGTCGTCACCGACGCGCGGGCCGCGGGTCTCGCGCATCTGGCCCGTCACCAGCTCGGCGAACGTTTCGGCGATGATCCGGACGGCGTCGGGGCCGAGGTCGGCGACCAGCCGCGACGCGTGGGCGAACAGAAAGTCGCCGGTGAGGATCGCGACCGAGTTGTCCCACCGCGAGTTGGCGCTCTCCGTCCCGCGGCGCATCGTGGCCGAGTCCATCACGTCGTCGTGGTAGAGCGTGGCCAGGTGGACCAGCTCGACGACCGCGGCTGCCGTCAGCACCTCGACCGACTCCGGCCGCGGTCCCATCTGCGCGCCGAGCAACGTGAACAGCGGCCGGAACCGCTTGCCGCCCGCGTCGAACAGATGCAGCGAGGTCTCGGCCACGAAGTGGTAGTCGCTGCGCACCTCGCGGCGCAGAAGCTCCTCCACTTCGGCCATTCCCGTCTGTAGGGTTCCGGCCAGCTGCGGGTCCTCGACCGCGACACCCGCGACCTCGTTGCTCGTCACTCCTTCAGCTTACGAAGCCGCCTGCCCCGGCCCAGCCCAAGGCCAGGGTCGGGACGATGCCAAGAAGCAGGGTGACGAGCACGCCGAGCGTGATGGCGGCTGTGGTGAACGCCCCCGGAACGCTGACGGCCGGACCGTCCGCGGCAGGCTCGCTGAAGTACATCATCACGATCACGCGGAGGTAGAAGAACGCCGCGACGGCGCTCGCGATGAGCGCGATGATCACCAACGGGGTCATCCCGTCGCTGAGCGCGGCCGAGAAGACGGCAAACTTGGCCGTGAAACCGCTGGTCAGCGGTATGCCCGCCAAACCGAGCAGCAAAAACGTCATCACGCCCGCCACGACAGGCGAGCGCTTGGCAAGCCCCGCCCACTGCGAGAGGTGCGTGGCCTCACCGTCGGCGTCGCGCACCAGGCTGATCACGCCGAAGATCGCGAGCGTGTTGAAGCCGTAAGCCAGCAGATAGAACAGCGTGCCGGATGTGCCCGCCGCTGTGATGGACATCGCTCCCAGCAGCAGGAAGCCCGCGTGCGCCACCGAGGAGTACGCCACCATCCGCTTCACGTCGGTCTGCGTGAGCCCGAGCACAGCGCCGAGCACCATCGAGACGATCGCGACGGCCCACAGCACACCGCGCCACTCCCACCGGGTGTCGCCGAACGCGACGAACAGCACCCTCGCCAGCGCCCCGAACGCGGCCACCTTGGTGCATGCCGCCATGAACGCCGTGATCGGCGTTGGCGCACCCTGGTAGACGTCGGGCGTCCAGGTGTGGAACGGCCCGACGGACGCCTTGAACAGGAGCCCGACGACGAGCAACGCCAGCCCGGCCAGCAGCAGTGTGTCCGAGTGCTGCGAGCCCGACGCCGCGGCGGCGATGTCGCGCAGCTTGACCGAGCCCGCGTAGCCGTACAGCAGCGCGAGGCCGTAGAGGAAGAACGCCGACGCGAACGCACCGAGCAGGAAGTACTTGACCGCGGCTTCCTGCGACAGCAGCCGTCGCCGTCGGGCGAGCCCACACATCAGGTACAACGGGAGGCTGAGCACCTCCAGCGCCACGAACATGGTGAGCAGGTCGTTGGCCGAACAGAACGCCATCATCCCGGCCAGCGCGAACAGTGTGAACGGGAACACCTCGGTCTGCATCGTCGGCGCCTGGCCGGGGGCGCCGTAGCCGCGCTCCTCCGGCTCCTCGGCGATCGCCCGGCCACCGACCGCCGCCCTCGCCGCGGCGGAGGCGAGGAACGCTCCTCCCGGCTCGACCGAACGGTCTGCGATCAGCAGCACACTGCCCAGCCCGAGCGCGAGCAGGGTGCCCCACAGGAACAGCGTCGGCCGGTCCACGGCGACGGCGTCCGACAGCGTGGTGATGCCCTGGGGGGAGCTGGTGCCCGCGTACAGCGCCAGCGACACCCCGGCCACCGCGATGGCCAGAATCGACAGCGTCACCTGCGCGGGCCAGCGCTGGTGCCGCGGGAGGAAGGCCTCCACCAGCACCGCGACGCAGGCCGCGGCGAGGATCACCAACAGCGGCATCAGCGCGCCGTAGTCGATCGCGGGCGCCTGGATCGGGGCAGGCGCTTGAGCCAGCAACGTCTGCGCCAACGGTTCGGTCGCAAGCTCCCTCACGGGACCAGTCCTCCCACCGGGTCGGGCAGCCCGACCTCGTTCATGGTGGTCACCACCGACGGGGTGATCACGTTCAGCACCGGGCCGGGGAAGAACCCGAGCACCACAATCAGCGTGACGAGCGGTGTGAGCACCGCGATCTCACTTCTGGTGAGGTCGCGGAACCCGCTGCCGGGCTTCTTGGCGGCGACGACCGGGTCCAGCATGGTGCCCGGACCGCCCCCTCGCTCCAGCGCGCCGAGCACCGCGGCGCCACGCAGGGGGCCCTGCATCATCTGCTGGTAGACCCACAGGATGTAGAGCGCGGCGAAGATGATCCCGATGGTCGCCAGGATCGTGTAGACCGGCTCGCGCGGGTAGGACCCCAGCAGCACCAGGAACTCCGACACGAACGAGTTGGTGCCCGGAAGCGCCAGCGACGACAGGCCCGCGACCAGGAACAGGCCCGCGAGCAGCGGGGCGATCTTGTGGACGCCGCCGTAGTCGCGGACCAGCCGCGACCCGCCGCGGCTGATCAGGGCGCCCACCATCACGAAGAGCATGCCGGTTGAGAGCCCGTGGTTGACCATGTACAGCGTGGCCCCGGCGAACGCCTGGCTGGAGAACGAGAAGATCCCCAGCGCGATGAAGCCGAAGTGCGCCACCGAGGTGTAGGACACGAAGCGCTTCATGTCGGCCTGCCCCACCGCGAGCAGCGCGCCGTAGAGCACACCGATCACGGCCAGCGTCAGCACGAGGGGCGCGAGCGCTCGCGAGGCCGCGGGGAACAGCGGCAGGCAGTAGCGCAGGAACCCGAACGTGCCGACCTTGTCGAGCACACCGACCAGCATGACGCTCGCCCCGATGGGGGCCTCGGCACCGGCGTCGGGCAGCCACGTGTGGAACGGCACGAGCGGCGCCTTGATCGCGAACGCCACGAAGAAGCCGAGGAACAGCCAGATCTGGGTGGACTCCGGCACGCTCGCCGCCATCCGCTGCAGGTCGGCCCAGGTGAACGTGCCCGCGCCCAGCTGCTGCCCCGACACGACGAAGAGACCGATCACCGACGCGAGCATGATCAGCCCGCCGAACAGCGAGTACAGGAAGAACTTCACCGCCGCGTACTGCCGCCGCGGTCCGCCGAAGCGCCCGATGAGGAAGTACATCGGGACGAGCATGGCCTCGAACAGCACGTAGAACAGGAAGACGTCGGTGGCGGTGAAGACGCCCATCAACGTGGCCTCGGTGGCCAGCAGGAGCGCGAAGTAGCCGGAGTGGCTGCGGCCTTCCGGCAGCTTCTCCTCCCACGAGAAGAGCAGCAGCACGGGCACCAGGAACGCGGTGAGGCCGATGAGGACCAGCGCGATCCCGTCGATGCCGAACGCGAGCCGGGTGCCGAACAGCGGGATCCAGTCGATGGCGAACTCGAGCTGGAACCGCGTGCCGGACGCGGCCGCGGGAATCGAGTACTCCAGCCACACGAAGAACGTCAGCACGACCTCGGCCAGCGCGAAGCCCACCGCGACGAGCTTCGCGTTGTTCGGGGTGTGCCGCAGCGGGTAGAGCAGGAGGCCGCCGACCAACGGAAGCAGGATCAGCGCGGGCAGGATCAGGTTGCCGCCGTTCATGCGAACCTCACCGCCAGCAGCGCCGCGACGACGAGCACCGCACCACCCAGCATCGAAAGGGCATACGAGCGGACGAAGCCGGTCTGCAGCCTGCGCAATCGGCCAGAACTGCCGCCCAGCAACGCGGCGGTGCCGTTGACCAGCCCGTCGACGCCGCGGTTGTCGAAGTACACGAGGAAGCGCGACAGCCAGATGCCCGGGGTGGCGATGAGCGCCTCGTTGATCGCGTTGGCGTAGAGGTCGCGGCGCGCAGCCCGCACCGGGAACGACACGTGCTGCGGCCGCTCCACCGGCGTGGGCCTCCGCCCGACCGCCAGGTACGCGATCAGCACCCCGATCGCCGAGACCACCAGCACGAACGTGGATATGGTCGCGGCGGGCAGCGGGCCCTCCCGCTCGGCCAGCTCGCCGAGTGACGGGGTGAGCCAGGTGGCCAGCAGATGACCTTGGGTGAGCACGAAGCCCGCGCCGACCGAGCCGATGGCGAGCAGGATCATCGGCACGGTCATCGTGAACGGGGCCTCGTGCGGGTGGTAGCTGTGACCTTCGGCGGACGTCAGGTTCTTCCAGCGCTGTTCGCCGAAGAAGGTCATGAACATCAGCCGGGTCATGTAGAAGGCGGTGAGCCCCGCAGCGACCGTGGCGATCAGGCCGAGCGTCCAGCCCTGCCAGCCGGGCGCGCTGAAGGCCGCCTCGATGATCGCGTCCTTGGTGAAGTACCCGGACAGGAACGGGAAGCCGATCAGCGCGAGGTAGCCTAGGCCGAACGTCACGAAGGTGACCGGCATGACCCGCCACAGGCCGCCGTAGTGGCGCATGTCGACGTTGTCGTTCATGGCGTGCATGACCGAGCCCGCCCCGAGGAACAGGCCCGCCTTGAAGAAGCCGTGCACGAGCAGGTGGGCGATGCCCAGCGCGTAGCCGACCGGGCCGAGCCCGACGGCGAGGAACATGTAGCCGATCTGGCTGACCGTGGAGTAGGCCAGCACCTTCTTGATGTCGTCGTAGGCGCAGCCGATGATCGCGCCGATCAGCAGGGTGATCGTGCCGATGATCGCGACGATGAGCCGGCCGGACTCGGTGAGGTCGTAGATCGGGTGGGTGCGGGCGATGAGGTAGACGCCTGCGGTGACCATCGTTGCCGCGTGGATGAGCGCCGAGACCGGGGTGGGGCCTTCCATGGCGTCGGGGAGCCAGGCCTGCAGCGGGAACTGGCCGGACTTGCCGCAGGCGCCGAGCAGCAGCAGCACGGTGATCGCGACGAGCGCGGCCGGATCGACCTTGCCGATGTTCGCGAACACCGCCGTGTACTGCAGCGTGCCCAGCTGCGTCCACAGGATGAAGATCGCCAGCGCCAGCCCGACGTCGCCGACGCGGTTCATGAGGAACGCCTTCTTGGCCGCGGTGGCCGCGGACGGGCGGTCCTGGTAGAAGCCGATCAGCAGGTAGGACGCGAGCCCGACGCCCTCCCAGCCGAGGTACAGCATCACGAAGTTGTTGCCCAGCACCAGCACCAGCATCGCGGCGACGAACAGGTTGAGCTGCGCGAAGAACCGGCGACGGCCGGGGTCGTGGCTCATGTAGCCGACCGAGTAGATGTGGATCAGTGACCCGACGCCGGTGATGAGCAGCACGAACGTCAACGACAGCGGATCCACCCGCAGCCCGAAGTCGACGTGCAGCCCCGCCACGGAGATCCAGTCGTAGACCGAGAGCTCACGGGTGCGCGCCGCGGCGTCCAGCCCCGCGGTCTGCAGGAAGATCACCAGGCCGATGACGAACGCGGCCACGACCGACAGCACACCGAGGATGTGGCCCCACGCGTCGCCCCGGCGACCCACGAGCAACAACACGACCGCGCTGGCGGCGGGAATCGTGACCAGCAGCCAGACCAGGCCTGCGGCGCCTGCGGCCGGGCCGACATCCGGCAGCTCGGGCGCGACGAGCAACGAGGACAAGGGGAGCTCCTTCAGTACTTCAGCAGGTTCGCGTCGTCGACCGACGCGCTCCGGCGAGTGCGGAAGATCGACATGATGATCGCGAGGCCGACCACGACCTCCGCAGCCGCCACGACCATGACGAAGAACGCCATGACCTGTCCGTCGAGCGCGCCGTTGATGCGGGAGAACGTGACGAGCGTGAGGTTGACCGCGTTGAGCATCAGCTCGATGCACATGAACACGACGATCGCATTGCGGCGCACGAGCACGCCGACCGCGCCGATCGTGAACAGCAGCGCCGAGAGCAGCAGGTAGTTGGTGGCGCTCATGCCCTCTCCTCGGTGTGGGGGCTCTCGGGGTGCGGGCCGGTCAGGGCGTGCGCGTCGGCCTCTGGCGACACGCTCTCCTCGATCGGGGTGGCGTCGATGATCGCGGAGATGGACTCGAGGGCGACGGAGCCGTCGGGCAGGATCGCGGGCACGGCCACCGAGTTGCCCGTGGCGAAGACGCCGGGGCCAGGCAGCGGGGAGATCCGGTCGTGCTCGCCGCGCAGCCGGGCCTCGACGGTGGCTCGCTGGCCGATCTTCGACAGGTTCCCGCGTGACTGGGAGAAGGCCAGGACCATGGCCCCGAGCGCGGCCGTGATGAGCAGGGCGGAGGTGAGCTCGAACGCGAAGAGGTACTGGGTGAAGATGAGCCTGCCGATGCCGGTGACGTTGCCGCCCGATCCGGCGTTGCCCGCCGCGAGCCCCACTGACGTGATGTCCGCGAGCCCGTTGCCCAGCGCCCCGACCAGCAGCACCGCGAACCCGATGCCGAAGATCAGCCCGGCGAGCCGCTGCCCGCGGAGCACCTCGACCACGGAGTCGGAGCTGTCGCGCCCGACGAGCATCAGCACGAACAGGAACAGCATCATCACGGCGCCGGTGTAGACGATGATCTGCACGAATCCGAGGAACGGCGCCTGCTGGGCCATGTAGAGGGCGCCGAGCGACAGCATCGTCATCGCCAGGAACAGCGCGGAGTGCACCGCGTTGCGGGCGGACACGACGCCGAGCGCGCCGAGCAGCGCGAGCGGGCCGAGGATCCAGAACGTGACGGCCTCGCCCGTGGAGATCACATCGGTCATGATTTCGCCTCCGCGGGAGGGAGTAGGTCGGCTGCCATCGTTACTTCACCTGCTCCCCCACCGGCTCGTTCGCCAGGCCCTTGCGGGCGAGCGTCGGACCCTGCACGTAGTAGTCCTGCTCGGTCTCACCGAGGCGCATCGGGTGTGGGGGCTGCTCCATGCCCGCCAGCAGGGGGGCGAGCAGCTGTTCCTTGGTGTAGATCAGGTCCTGGCGGTTGTCGTCGGCCATCTCGTAGAAGTTGGTCATCGTGAGCGACCGCGTGGGGCACGCCTCGATGCACAGCCCACAGCCGATGCAGCGCAGGTAGTTGATCTGGTAGATGGCCCCGTAGCGCTCCCCAGGCGAGTAGCGGGCCTCTTCGGTGTTGTCCCCGCCCTCGACGTAGATCGCATCGGCCGGGCAGGCCCACGCGCACAGCTCGCAGCCGACGCACTTCTCCAAGCCGTCGGGATGCCGGTTGAGCTGGTGGCGGCCGTGGTAGCGGGGCGCGGCTGGCGGGAAGTTCTCCGGGTACTCCTCGGTGACCACCTTCTTGAACATCGTCGAGAAGGTGACCCCGAAGCCCTTGAAGAACTCGAACATGGCTACTCGCTCTCCTTCGCCGAGAGGGCCGGAGCGCGCCGCTCGCGCCGCGTCCTGCCGTTGCGTCGTGACGACTTCGTGGGCACGACCAGATCCAACGGCGGCACCGGGTAGTCCGAGGCCAGCTCGACCGCAGGCTCGGTGGGGCCACGCCGGTCCGGCACCAGGAACGCGATCATCAGGACGACGGCGACCCCGATGCCGACGGCCACGAGCAGCGCGACCGTGCTGCCGCCGCTGTTGCGCCACGTGCGCACCGCGAAGATCAGCAGGATCCACAGCAGGCTGACCGGGACCAGGACTTTCCAGCCCAGCCGCATGAACTGGTCGTAGCGCAGGCGGGGCAGTGTGCCGCGCAGCCAGATGAAGACGAACAGGAAGATGAACATCTTGATCAGGAAGGCGACGAACTGCAGCCACCCGTTGCCGTTGAGGAACGACAGCGGCCAGGGCCAGGTGCCACCGCCGAGGAACAGGGTGGTGGCCATCGCCGAGACCGTGACCATGTTGACGTACTCGGCGAGGAAGAACAGCGCGAACTTCAACGACGAATACTCGGTGTGGAAGCCGCCCACCAGCTCGGACTCCGCCTCGGGCAGGTCGAACGGGGCGCGGTTGGTCTCGCCGACCATGGCGATCACGAACACCACGAAGCTGGGCAGCAGCAGGATGACGTTCCACAGGCTGGCCGCCTGCGACGCGACGATGTCTGCCGTGGACAGCGAGCCCGCGTAGAGCACGACCCCGACCACCGACAGCCCGAGCGCGATCTCGTAGGAGATCACCTGCGCCGCCGAGCGCAGCGCGGCGAGCAGGGGGTAGGGCGAGCCGGACGCCCAGCCGCCGAGCACGATCCCGTAGACGCCGATCGAGCTGCACGCCAGCACGACCAGCACCCCGACGGGCAGGTCGACAAGCTGCAGCACCGTGGGCTCGCCGAAGATCGACACCTCACCGCCGAACGGGATCACCGAGAACGCGACGAACGCCGGGATCGTGGAGATGACCGGCGCGATGAAGTACACGCGCTTGTCGGCCATCACCGGCATGATGTCCTCTTTGAACGCGAGCTTGAGCCCGTCGGCGAGACTCTGCAGCCAGCCGCCGGGACCGGTGCGGTTGGGGCCCGGCCGCTGCTGCATGCGCCCGACGACCTTGCGCTCCCAGTTGATCATAAACAGGGTCAGCACCACGCCGATGGCGAACAGCGCCACCACTTTCAGCACGATCAGCCAGAGCGGATCGTCGGCGAGGAGCTGCTGCGTGTGCGTCAGCCCGCCGTCCGTCGGGGCCTGCGCAAACAGTGCCGACTGGAACTTCATGGCGTCACCCCCACCAGGTCGCCGTGTCCGGCGCCGAGGACGGCGCGGACCCGGGATTCACCGGAGTTGCCCGGCAGCCAGACCACCCCGTCGGGCAGATCGGCGAAGGCCACCGGCAGCGTGATCGCGCCCCGCTCGGTGCGGACGGTGGCCGGACCACCCTCGACGAGCCCCAGGCGGGCCGCCGTCGGCGGGTTGACCCGCACGACCGCGGGCCGTGCGGTGCCCGCGAGGTGCGGCTCGTCCACCGCGAGCGACGACTCGTCGATCAGCTGGCGCCAGGTGGCGAGCACAGCCTGGCCGAAGCCGGGAGTGCGGGGCACACCCGGGGCCAGCGTGGGCGCGGCATGCGCGGCACCGACGTGAGCACCGAGGCGCTGGAGCTCGCCCGCGGCCGCGGCCGGGGTCTGGGTGAACAGGTCGACGTCCATCTCGACGGCCAGCGTGTCAAGCACCCGGCAGTCGGGCAGCACACCGCTGGCATCCAGGGCGGGCCCGAACGAGCGGGGCCTGCCTTCCCAGTTGAGGTAGGTGCCCGAGCGCTGGACGTCCGGCGCGACCGGCAGCACCACATCGGCGAGCTCGGTGACCGGCGAGTGGAGCATCTCCAGGCTCACCAGGAACCCGACCTCGCGCAGCCCCGCCAGCGCGGCGGCCGGATCGGCGAGGTCGTACGGGTCGAGCCCGCCCACCACCAGTGCGGCGAGCTCGCCCCGCCCGGCCGCCGCAAGGATGGCGTCGGTGTCGCGGCCCGGCACGGCGGGCAAGGCGCCGTCGGTGAGCCCCCACGCCGCCTCGACCTCGGCGCGGGCGGCCGCGTCGCTGACCAGCCGTCCGCCGGGCAGCAGGTTGGGCGCGGCGCCCGCGTCGAGCGCGCCCCGCTCTCCCGCGCGCCTCGGCACCCAGCCGACCACCGCGCCGGTGCGCGCGGCCAGCGCCGAGACGGCCGAGTACAGCCCCGGCACCTCCGCGGCCCGCTCGCCGACCAGGATGACACCGCCGTGCTTCAACCCGTCGAGGACGGCCTCTGGCAGGTCGGCGAGCACCGCCGCCTCCGCGCCGGGCACGGCCGGTATGAGGTTGTCCTTCGCGGCGGGCGCCGCCACGCCCGTGGACAGCGATGTGCGCTCGACCGCGGGCGTCGTCCACTGCCCGAGGTGGTAGACGCGCTGGCCGTGCTTGACCGCCGCCTTCCGGAGGCGCAGGTAGACGATCGGCGCCTCCTCCTCCGGCTCCAGCGCCACACAGACCACCGTGGACGCGGCCTCGAGACGCGTGTAGTCGAGGATCTCCGGGCCCTGGCCGACAACGTGCGCGGCGAGGAACTCCAGCTCCTCGGCCGACTGCGGCCGGGCGCGGAAGTCGACATCGTTGGTGCCCGCCGCCACCCGGGCGAACTTGGCGTAGGCGTAGGCGTCCTCGACGGTGAGCCGACCGCCCGCGAGCACCCCGATCCCGCCCTCGCGAGCGGCCGCGAGCCCCCGGGCGGCGACCGAGAGCGCGTCGGTCCACGACGTCTCGGCCAACGTGCCGTCGGACTGGCGGACCATCGGCCGGGTGATCCGGTCGGAGTTGGTGAGATACCGGAAGGCGAACCTGCTCTTGTCGCAGATCCACTCCTCGTTGACCTCGGGGTCGTTGCCCGCCAGCCTGCGCAGCACGACGCCTCGGCGCGTGTCGGTGCGCATCGCGCTGCCGCACGCGCAGTGCTCGCACACGCTGGGCGTGGACATCAGGTCGAACGGGCGCGACCGGAACCGGTAGGCGGCGCTGGTCAACGCGCCGACCGGGCAGATCTGGATCGTGTTGCCCGAAAAGTAGCTCTGGAACGGCTTGTCCTCGGCCACGCCGATCTGCTGCTGGGAGCCGCGCTCGAGCAGCTCGATGAACGGGTCGCCCGCGATCTCTTCGGAGAAGCGGGTGCAGCGCTGGCACAGCACGCAGCGCTCCCGGTCAAGCAGCACCTCGGTGGAGATCGGCAGCGGTTTGGCGAACGTGCGCTTGGTTTCGACGAATCGCGACTCGGTGCGCCCGCTGCTCATCGCCTGGTTCTGCAGCGGGCACTCGCCGCCCTTGTCGCAGATCGGGCAGTCGAGCGGGTGGTTGATCAGAAGCAGCTCCATCACGCCCTGCTGCGCCTTCGCGGCCACCTTCGACGTGTGCTGTGTGCGTACGACCATGCCGTCCGCGACCGTCATCGTGCAGCTGGCCTGCGGCTTGGGCATCGGACGCCCGCCCATCTCGACCTCGACGAGGCACTGGCGGCACGCGCCTGCCGGATTGAGCAGGGGATGGTCGCAGAAGCGCGGCACGATGATCCCGAGCCGCTCGCACGCGCGGATGAGCAGCTCGCCCTTGGGCGCGTCGATGACGCGGTCATCGATCGTCAGGCGGACGTGTCCCTCGGGGACGGGCGGAGCGGGAGAATCAGCCCCTTCTTGGGTGAGGGTCATGCCATGGCTCCGATGGGTTGGGCATGGCCGCCTGCTGCGGGCTGCTCGGCGCAAAGATCGAGGAACTCCTGCCGGAAGTACTGGATGCCGCTGGTGATCGGGCTGGTGGCGCCGTCGCCGAGCGCGCAGAACGATCGGCCGAGGATGTTGTCGCAGATGTCGAGCATCGTCTCGATGTCGGCCTCGGTGCCCTCGTGGTGCACCATTCGCTCCAGGATCTGCAGCAGCCAGTAGGTGCCCTCACGACACGGCGTGCACTTGCCGCAGGACTCGTGCTTGTAGAACTCGGTCCACTTCATGACCGCCCACGGCACGGACACGGTCTCGTTGAACACCTGCACGGCCGTGGTGCCCAGCATCGAGCCCGCGGCGGCCGCGCCCTCGAAGTCCAGTGGAACGTCGAGGTGCTCGGCGGTGAACAGCGGTGTGGACGAGCCACCCGGTGTCCAGAACTTCAGCGGAATGCCGTCCTTCATGCCGCCCGCGAGCTCGAGAAGCTGGCGCAGCGTGGTGCCCAGCGGGGCCTCGATCTGCCCGGGCCGCTCGACGTGCCCGGACATCGAGTAGATCTTCGGGCCGGGGCTGCGGTCGGTGCCCATCGAGCGGAACCAGTCGCTGCCGCCTTCGATGATGAACGGCACGCTGGCGATCGTCTCGACGTTGTTGACCACCGTGGGCGACGCGTAGAGGCCCGCGGTGGCCGGGAACGGCGGCTTGAGCCGGGGCTGGCCGCGACGGCCCTCGAGCGAGTCGAGAAGCGCCGTCTCCTCGCCGCAGATGTAGGCGCCTGCCCCCGCGTGGACGACGATGTCGACGTCGAAGCCGGAGCCGAGGATGTCCTGGCCAAGGTAGCCCTTCGCGTACGCCTCGCGGACGGCGTTGGCGACCCTGCGGATGGGGTGCAGCGCCTCGCCGCGGATGTAGATCGCGCAGAAGTGCGCGCGGATCGCGTAGCAGGTGATGATGCAGCCCTCGATCAGCGAATGCGGATCGGCCATCATCGTCGGGATGTCCTTGCAGGTGCCCGGCTCGCCCTCATCGGCGTTGATCACCAGGTACTTGGGCTTGGCCCCCGGCCCCGTGGGGCCCTGGGGGATGAAGCCCCACTTCATGCCCGTCGGGAAGCCCGCGCCGCCGCGCCCGCGCAGCCCAGAGTCCTTGACGAGCTGGATCAGCTGATCGGGTTCGGCGCCCAGCGCGCTGCGGAAGGCCTGGTAGCCGCCGGTGCGCTCGTAGGTGTCGATCGACCACGAGCGGGGCTGCGCCCAACGCCTCGTGAGCATCGGCGTGATGAGGTCGGTCACGGCTTCTTCTCCGGTAGGGCGGGAAACGCAGGGGGACTGTCGGGCATGGCGGGAGCGGCCCAGCCGTTGTCGGCGGCCACCGTCACGCCCAGGAGCGTCTCATCGGCCACCGACAATCCTTCGACGCTCGCGGCCAGATCCGGGAAGCAGCCCGCCAGCTCGAGCTCGACGGTGCGGAAGTCGGTGAGCGCCGCCCCGCGGCTGGGGTGCGGCTTCTCGCCGCGGGCCAGTGCGTCGACCAGCTCCTGCGCCGACGCGACCGTCTGGTTGTCGAAGTACTCGTAGTTGACCTGCAGCACGGGCGCGAAATCGCAGGCCGCGAGGCATTCCGCGTGTTCCAGCGTGATCGATCCCGTGGTGCCGGGCTCGCCTGCCGTCTCCTCGTGCCCGACGCCGAGCTTCTCCTGCAGGCGCGCGTAGATGTCGTCACCGCCCAGCACCGCACACAGCGTGTTGGTGCAGACGCTCACGAGGTGCTCGCCGCACGGGGTGCGCTTGTACATCGTGTAGAACGTGACGACGGCGGAGACCTCGGCCGTGGTCAGCTCCAGAGCGTCGGCGCAGAAGCGGATGCCGTCCTGGCTGACGTGCCCCTCCACCGACTGCACGAGGTGCAGCAGCGGCAACAGCGCCGAGCGCGACTGCGGATAGCGGCCGATGATCTCTTTGGCCCGCTGCAGCGTGACCTCGTCGAAGACGCCGCCGACGATCGGCTGGTCGGCGGGCCCATCCCAAACCACCTCGTCGGGCGGGGTCGAGGGCCCGATGGCCTCCGGCATGCCTTCCGGCAGTGTCATCGGTCAACGCCTCCCATGACCGGGTCGATGCTGGCGACGGCCGCGATGACGTCGGCGATCATGCCGCCCTCGCTCATCGCGGGCATCGACTGCAGGTTCACGAAGCTGGGCTCGCGCACGTGGACGCGCACCGGGCGGGTGCCGCCGTCGGAGACGATGTGGAAGCCCAGCTCGCCGCGCGGGGACTCGACCGTCGAGTACACCTGGCCCGCAGGCACCGCGAAGCCCTCGGTGACCAGCTTGAAGTGGTGGATCAGCGACTCCATCGACTGACCCATGATCTTCTTGACGTGTTCGAGCGTGTTGCCCATGCCGTCGGACCCGATCGACAGCTGCGCGGGCCAGGCGATCTTGCGGTCCGTGACCATGACCGGTCCGGGCTCCATCTGCTTCACGACCTGCTCGACGATCTTGAGCGACTCGTGCATCTCGGCGACCCGCAGCCGGTACCGGGCGTAGCAGTCGGCCTCGGTGGCCGTCGGCACCTCGAACTCGTAGTTCTCGTACCCGCAGTAGGGCTCGATCTTGCGCAGGTCCCACGGCAGGCCTGCGGCGCGCAGGATCGGGCCGGTGGCCCCGAGCGCCAGGCAGCCGTCGAGCGGCAGGTAGCCGACCTTCTCCAGGCGCTGGCGCCAGATCGGCTGGCCGGTGAGCAGCTTGTCGTAGCCGGGCAGCTGCGCCTGGATCTGCCGGACGCAGGTCATGACCTTCTCGGCCCAGCCGTCGGGGAAGTCCTGCGCCAGGCCGCCCGGCCGGATGAACGCGTGGTTCATCCGCAGGCCGGTGAGGAACTCCAGCAGGTGCAGCAGGTCCTCACGCTCGCGGAACCCGTTGGTCATGCCGGTGAGCGCGCCGAGCTCCATGCCACCGGTGGCCAGACAGACCAGGTGCGAGGCGACGCGGTTGAGCTCCATGAGCATCACGCGGCCCTGCTGGGCCCGCCGCGGCGCCTCGACGCCGAGCAGCTTCTCGACGCCCATGCAGTAGCCCGTTTCGTTGAACAGCGGGGCCAGGTAGTCCATGCGCGTGACGAACGTGACGCCCTGGGTCCAGTTGCGGTATTCGAGGTTCTTCTCGATGCCGGTGTGCAGGTAGCCGATCACGGACCGGGCCTGGGTGACGGTCTCGCCCTCCAGCTCCAGCACCAGCCGCAGCACACCGTGCGTGGACGGGTGTTGGGGGCCCATGTTCACGACGATGCGGTCGTCGTGCTCCTCGTCGATGAGGGTGTCCCAGTCGCCGCCGGTGACGGTGTAGACGGGACCCTCGGTTGTGATCCGTTCTTCCGCGATGGGCGGTTCGGTAGGCGTGGTCATGAGTAGGACCGCCTCTCATCGGGGGGCGGGATCTCCGCGCCCTTGTACTCCACCGGGATCCCGCCGAGCGGGTAGTCCTTGCGCTGGGGGTGCCCTTCCCAGTCGTCGGGCATGAGGATGCGGGTGAGCGCCGGGTGGCCGTCGAAGATGACGCCGAACATGTCCCACGTCTCGCGCTCGTGCCAGTCGGCCGTGGGGTAGACCGCGACGACGCTCGGCACGTGCGCGTCCTCCACGTCGAGGGCGACCTCCAGGCGGATCCGGCGCCGGTAGGTCATCGACAGCAGGTGGTAGACGACGTGCAGGCGCTGCGCCACGTCGGTGCCGTAGTCCACGCCGGACACCGACATGCACATCTCGAACCGCAGGCTCGGCTCGTCGCGCAGCGTGGAGCACAGGCCGACGAGCTCGTCGCGCTCGACGTAGAACGTGATCTCGCCGCGGTCGATCGTGATCTGCTGCACGGCGCCGCGGGTGATGCCGCGCCGGTCGAGCGCGTTGCCCACCTCGTCGGCGAACTCGTCGAACCAGCCGCCGAAGGGACGCTCCGCGGGTGCGGGCGCGTAGCCGGGGAGGCGCAGGCCGCCGAACCCAGAGGTGTCGCCCGAGCCGTGCACACCGAACATGCCCTCGCGAGCGCGCGACGGCTGGACCCGGGTGCCGCCCTCCGGCACCCTCCCGAGCTGCTCCACCTCGCCCGCGGCAGGGGAGTCTCCCCCGCCTGCGCGTTGGGCGGCGGTGTCGGGCCCGCTCGCCTCGGCGGAGGAATGCGCTCCGCCGGTGGGCTCCGCGCCGTCCTTCGACGTGCCGGAGGTCTCGTTGTCAGCCATCGCTACTTCTTCCCAGCCGACTTCTTGGGGGCATACTTGATCGACGAAGGGACCATCTCGGTCGTGTGGCCCGACTCGGCCAGCGCCGCGGCCCGCTTGGCGCCCAGCGGCTCGTCCATGATCTTGGCGTGGATCTTGAGGATCGCGTCCATCAGCATCTCGGGACGCGGCGGGCAGCCGGGCAGGTACATGTCGACCGGTACCACGTGGTCGACGCCCTGCACGATCGCGTAGTTGTTGAACATCCCGCCCGAGCTGGCGCACACGCCCATCGCAAGCACCCAGCGCGGCTCGGGCATCTGGTCGTAGATCTGGCGCAGCACCGGGGCCATCTTGTTGCTGACGCGACCCGCGACGATCATCAGATCGGCCTGGCGGGGCGACGCGCGGAAGACCTCCATGCCGAAGCGTGCGAGGTCGTAGCGCGGGGCGCCGGTGGTCATCATCTCGATCGCGCAGCACGCCAGGCCGAACGTCGCGGGCCACAGCGAGGACTTGCGCGTCCAGTTGACGAGCTTCTCGACGCTCGTCAGGAGGACTCCGTTCGGGAGGTGCTCCTCAAGTCCCATGATCTAATTCCAATCCAGCCCGCCGCGCCGCCACACGTAGACGTAGGCGAAGCCGACCGTGACGATGAACAGCACGATCTCCACCAGTCCGAACAGGCCCAGCGCGTCGCTGGTGACCGCGAACGGGTAGAGGAAGACCATCTCGATGTCGAAGAGGATGAACAGCATCGCCGTGAGGTAGTAGGCGACGGGCATGCGCCCGCCCCCGACGACCGGCTCCGGCGAAGGCTCGATGCCGCACTCGTACGCGTCCAGCTTGGCCCGGTTGTACCGGTGCGGTCCGACGTACGGCGCCGACGTGACCGAGAAGAGCGCGAACAGCCCGGCCAAGGCGAACAACAGCACCAGCGGGAGGTAGGTCATCGGCCCTCCTGATCTCTTCGCGGCGTCGCGGACCCTAGGTCCTCGGCGCCTGCCTGGTCGCACCCAGGCATGCCTTACCTGCCACTTCGCTTGTGAACAGATTCACGAAGTCGGAACGAGTCTATTCATGCCCCGTTCGGGCCGCGAGACGGGCGGTGCTGCCTGTGTGTAGCGGTTACGGTCGACGGGCCCTGTGCAGGGCGACCGCCCCGCAGGCCAGGTTGCGCCAGCCCACCCGCGCCCACCCCGCCGCGGCGATCCGGGCGGCCAGCTCCGGCTGCGGCGACCAGTCCTGGATCGACTCGCCGAGGTACCGGTAGGCCTCCGGGTTGCTGGAGACGCGGTCGGCGATCGCGGGGAGCACCCGTTGCAGGCCGAGGTAGTAGGCCGCCCGGAACGGGGCCGACGTCGGACGGCCGAACTCGCACACGACCAGCCGTCCGCCCGGCTTGGTGACCCGGGCCAGCTCGCGGAGCCCCCGGTCGGCGTCGTTCAGGTTGCGCAGGCCGAAGGAGATCGTCACGGCGTCGAAGACGGCATCGGCGAAGGGCAGGGCGAGCGCGTCGGCGGCGACCTTGGGGACCGGCCGGTCCGCGCCCGCGCGGAGCATGCCGAGGGAGAAGTCGGCCGCGACGCACCACGCGCCGGAGCGCGCCAGCTCGACCGTGGACACGGCCGTGCCCGCAGCGAGGTCCAACACGATCTCGCCGGGCCGCAAGTCGAGCGCCCGCCGCGTCAAAGCGCGCCACCGGCGGTCCTGCCCGGCGGTGAGCACGGTGTTGGTGAGGTCGTAGCGCCGCGCGACGCCGTCGAACATGGCCGCGACGTCGCGGGGGTCCTTGTCGAGCTCGGCGCGACTCACAGGCGCCACAGTACGGCGGCGCGGGCGGCGCGGGCAGGCAGAGCGGGCGGCGCGGGCGGGCAGCGCGAGACGGGGCCGGGCGCGGGGGCGGCGCGAACTGCAGCGGGGTGACACTGCTCCGACCCAGTCGCAGCGGTGTCACCCTGCTGCAATGCGGGCGGGGCGGGCGGGGCAGCGGGCGGGCAGCGCGGGACGGGGCCGGGCGCGGGGCCGGGCGCGGGGGCGCGCGCGAACTGCAGCAGGGTGGCACTGCTCCGACCCAGTCGCAGCGGTGCCACCCTGCTGCAATTCCCGGCGGTGTCCCCACCGCGGTGCCCCGGCGGCGTCAGCCTGCTGCGGAACCCCGGCGGCGCGTCCGGCGGGCCACCGGGAAGAGCACGAGCCACGTCACGACGACCACGGTGGCGAGCGGCGCGGCGGACTCGAGCGCGCTGCGACCCGCCACCCGGACGCGGTCGGAGTCGGTGACGTCGTACTCCACGGCGACCGACGTGCCGGGGGTGAGACCGCGCGGGTAGGACACGCCCAGCTCCGGCACCACCACGTCGCCGTTCGCGACAGTGAACCGCACGAGCGTGCGGAAGAACGTGGACCCGTCGAGCACTTCGGCCTGCGCCACGCCCTCGTTCGCGGTGATGCGCCCGTCGTCGATGGCCGCGCCCGCCAGGGCGAACGTGCACAGCAGCGTGATCACGACGGCGACACCGAGCACGATCTGGGCCCGGATGCGGCTGATCGCGCGCGCCGCCGGGCCCACCAGGTCGGCGAGCTCGTCGGTGACGCGCGTGTGGTCGCTCATCGGGGGTGATCCTACGGCGGTGTGTCCGGCGCCTCCCAGGGCGGGCGGGCGTGGAAGCTCACGGGCTCCTACTCTCGAATTCGTGACGATCGCCCCGCTACCGACCGGGTTGGGCGTGCGAACCAGGCTCGTCGATGACCCGGTGCGCGTGCTCGACCTGCTCCCCGACCGCGAAGGCGCGCTCGCCTGGGTCCGCGGCGGCGACGGTCTGGTCGGTTGGGGAGAGGTCGCGCGCCTGTCGCCGTCAGGCGCGGGCCGGTTCGTCGACGCCGACCGCTGGTGGCGTTCGTTCGCCGCGCGCCTGTCGGTCGATGACCAGGTGGGGGTGCCCGGCACTGGGCCGATCGCGTTCGCGAGCTTCACCTTCGCCGACGACACGCCCGGCTCGTTGCTCGTTGTGCCGCGCGTGGTCGTGGGTCGGCGCGACGGGGTCGCGTGGATCACCGAGTTCTCGCACGGCGACGGGGTGCACGCCGTCGCGCCGGTGCGCCCGCCGGGCCCGGTGCGCTACGCCGACGGGCAGCTGTCGGTCGCGGGCTACCGGCACGCCGTCGCGGAAGCCGTGCGGCGGATGCGTGCGGGCGAGCTGGACAAGGTGGTGCTCGCGCACGACCTCCTCGCGATCGCAGGCGCCCCCCTCGACGCCCGGCACCTGCTCGCCGGTCTGGCCGAGCGCTACCCGGCATGCTGGTCGTTCTCGGTCGACGGGCTGGTCGGCGCCACGCCGGAGCTGCTGATGCGCCGTCGGACGGGCACGGTGTGGTCGCGGGTGCTCGCGGGCACGATCTGGCCGGGCCCGGCTACCGGGGCGGATCTGGGCGACACGCTGCTCGGCTCCGCGAAGGACCGCCACGAACACCGCTTGGCGATCAGCTCGCTCGCGGACACGCTGCGGCCGCACTGCACCGAGCTGAGGGTGCCCGCGGAGCCCGCGCCGCTGGTGCTGCACAACGTCACGCACCTGGCCAGCGACGTCGAGGGAGCGCTGCCTGCCGAGGCGCCCGCCTCCCTGCTGGAGCTCGCGGCCGCGGTGCATCCCACAGCGGCGGTCGGCGGCACCCCCCGTTCCGCCGCGGTCGGAATGATCGCCGCCTTGGAGGGCATGGACCGGGGCCGGTACGCGGGGCCGGTCGGGTGGGTCGACGCCGACGGCGACGGCGAGCTGGGCATCGCGCTGCGCTGCGCCTTCCTGGACGGGCACGTGGCGCGGCTGTTCGCGGGGTGCGGAATCGTCGCCGACTCCGACCCGGACACCGAGGTCCGCGAGGCCGCGGCGAAGCTCATGGCCGTGCGCGAGGTCATGGAGTCCGCAGGCGAGTAGGGCGTCGGGCGGGCCGCGGCGCGGTCACCGCTACCCGGCGCTTGGCGTCACCGGCCGGAGAGGGCCGCCGCGATGCGGGCGCGGAGCGCGGCGTGGGCGGTGCGCAGGCCGCCCCGCGCGGCCGCGATCTCCAGGACCCGCAGGCCGGGGCGGTGCAGCTGCGCCGCCACCCCGGACGGCTCGGCGCGCACGTGCGGCACCCCCATCGCTGCGCACAGAGCGGCGAGATTGACCCCGTGCGGCGTGCCGAAGACCCGCTCGAACGCGGTGGCGTGTTCGGGGGCGCCCTGCTCCAACAGGTTGAAGATCCCGCCGCCGTCGTCGTTGAGCACGACGATGGTGAGGTCGGGGCGGGGCTCGTCGGGGCCGATCACCAGGCCCGTCGTGTCGTGCAGGAAGGTCAGGTCGCCGAGCAGGGCAACGGTCGGACCGGCATGGGCGAGCGCTGCGCCGATCGACGTGGACACCGTGCCATCGATCCCGGCCACGCCCCGGTTGGACCGCACGACCAGCCCCGGCCGCGGTGCGGCGGCGAGCGCAACGTCGCGCACCGGGTTCGACGAGCCGAGCACGAGCTGGGCACCGTCGGGCAACGCGGCGACCACCGCCCTGGCCAGTCGAAGCCCGACCGGGGCCTGCGCGTCGAGCGCCCCGTCGAGAGCCTCGTCGAGCGCGGTCGCGGCGGCCTTGTCCGCGGCCGACCAGCGGCCCAGCCACTCCGGGTCCGGCCGCAGCGGCGGCAGCGCGCCGACCGCGCGGACCGAGCCCGCGACGTCGGTCCACGGCAGGCCCCGCTCGTCGGCCAGTGCGTAGACGGCGACGGCCGGGTTAGCCAGCAGCCGCGCGACGGCCCGGTGCAGCGTCGGACGGCCCGCCACCACCACCTGCGCCGGCATCAGCTCGGGCGTCGCGAGCAGCCAGGGGCCTGCGCGCACCGCGCCGGGCCACGCCGCACAGGACGGCTCGGCGATCACCGGGGCCTCGACGTCGAGCGGCGGCGCTCCCGGTCCGGCGATCACGAGGGTAGGCGCGGTCGGGTCCAACGGCAGCGGCCCCGCGGTCTGACCGACGGGCGTGGCCGCGGTCCACGGAGCGTCACCTTCGCGGCCCGCAGGCCACGCCAGATCGTCGGGAATGAGTGGCTCGGTGAAGGGCAGGTTGAGGTGCACCGGCCCGGGCGGCGTGCCGCGGGCGGCGCCCACCGCGCGGTCGACGGCCGCACGGACCTGCGCGTCTGTCCCCCCGACGGCGGGCGCGAGCCGGACGGCCGCACCGAACATCCCGACCTGGGCGATGGTCTGGCTGGCGCCGGTGCCGACCAGCTCGGGGGGTCGGTCGGCGGTCACAGCGAGCAACGGCACCCCCGAGTGTGAGGCCTCCAACACGGCCGGGAGCAGGTTCGCGGCGGCCGTGCCCGACGTCGTCATCACCGGAACCGGCCGACCCGACGCGATCGCCAGCCCGAGCGCGAGGAAGCCCGCCGTCCGCTCGTCGATGCGGACGTGCAGGCGCAGCCGCCCCGCCGCGTCGGCCGCGTGCAGCGCGAACGCGAGCGGCGCGTTGCGCGAGCCGGGGCACAGCACAGCGTCGGTGACCCCGCACCGCACCAACTCGTCGACGACCGTCCGCGCCACCGTGCTTGCCGCATTCATCGCCACCGATCCTGCCCCACCCACTGCTGGCCGCGATGTCGGCCTGGACCTGGCGCAGCGCCAGAAGCGCTACCCGGCTACGGCTCGCTGTCGTCGTCCCCCTCCTCCACCACGGGCGCACTCACCTCGTCCAACCACAGGATCATGATCGACCGGACGTGCTCGCTCTCCGCGAAGAGCTGCATGGTCGGAGCTCCTCCCGCGATGTCGGCCGTGTAGGACACTCGGGCGCGGAACCGGTTGCCTTCGTGCCAGGTGCGGACGACCAGTAGTCCGACCGGGCGATCACTCGTCGCCATCAGCGCAGGATGCGTGGTCCTCGTCTTCGCGCCATCATCGAGATGTCAGCCGCCCGATCAGTCTGTCCAGTTGCGGGGAGGGGGTCGTGCCGAGTTCGCGGTGCAGCATCCGTCGGTACTGCTCACCGTGGTTGAGCGCGCTGGCCGCGTTGCCCTCGGCGAGGTGGATCTCGATCAGGATGCGGTGCCCGCTCTCGCGAATGGGGTCGATGCTGACGGCCAGTATCACGGCACGGAGTGCATCGACGTAGCGGCGTTGGGCCAGCAGGTCAACGGCGATCTGTTCCAGCGCGTGGACACGCAGCTGGTCCCAGCGGAGCCGTTCGTACTCCAGCCAGTCCTCCGTCCAACCCGGCAGCAGCGTGCGCTCGAGGAGGCCGACAACGGCGGCGTTGTCGCTGAGTGCCGCGCGGCGGTCCGGTCCGGCCTGCAGCATCGTGCCGTCGATCTTGCGCAGTGCCTCCCGCAGATCGACGCTTACATCCGGCTCGAGGGCAAGCCGCGCGTGCGATTGCCTGATGATCGCGCCTGCTTCCTTCTTGGCACTCCACAGCGCCGATCGCAGGTTGGCGGCCGAGCGGGAGGAGTAGCTGTCGGGCCATAGCTGTTCGGCGGCGACCGTCCGGTTCACGGGGGATACCGAGATCGCCAGCAAGGCGATCAGCCGCTGCGCACCCATCGGCAGGGAGACCGGTTGCCCATCGATCAGGCAGTCGAAGCCGCCGAGCAGACCAATTCGCATCGCCCAACCTCCGAACCCATCATGCGCCCCGAGCGATCGAACACCGTTGCCCAAACGTCAACCGACCATGAGCACAAGGTCTACGTCACGCCTTCACCTTCGCGTGCTGCCATACCCGGCCGCGTCACCTCGGGGACGGGCGGACGTCGACGCGACAGGCAGGCCACTCCCCCGAGTCACCGGCCTCCTTCGCCACAGCCGGACGAGGGACGCCACATGGACGAGGAGGCGAACGGCCGCGTGATACCGCATCGACGGTGAAGCGACGGCCTCCGGGGACAGTCGCCTCGTCGCCACGAGGATCCGGAAGGGGGGCTTCCACCATGGATGTTCGGTATGCCCTCCCCGGACTCGCTGATCTTGCCGCCCGGACCGCGGGCAGCCCCGAGATCACTGTTGCGGTGCTCGACGGGCCGGTCGACCTGGCGCATCCCTGCTTTTCGGGGGCGGACCTCACACGAATCCCCAGCCTGGTCACCGACGAGGCGGGTACCGGGTCTATGTCCCTGCATGGCACCCACGTCACGAGCCTGCTGTTCGGGCAGCCCGGCACCGAAGTGGAGGGGCTGGTTCCCCGGTGTCGTGGGCTGGTGATCCCGATCTTCAGCGATGGCGCGTCGGCCAAAGTTCCACAGCTCGACATCGCCAGGGCGATCGAGTCGGCCATGGCCGCCGGGGCCGACATCATCAGCCTCAGCGGCGGACAGCGCGCGGCGACGCGGGAGCCGGACAGCCTGCTGGGCCGTGTGCTGCAGCAATGCGCCGATCACGGCGTCGCCGTCGTCGCGGCCGTAGGCAACGACGGTTGCCGGTGCATCCACGTTCCCGCCGCGGTGCCGTCAGTGATCGCCGTCGGCGCAGCCGGGCTTGACGGGCTTCCGCTCGAGCACAGCAACTGGGGCGACGACTACCACCACAACGGCGTCCTCGCCCCCGGCCAGGAGATCCGGGGTGCCGCCCCTGGAGGTGGCACCCGGTCGTTGACCGGGAGCAGCTTCGCGACCCCCATCGTCTCCGGTGTCATCGCACTGCTGACAGCGGAACGGTTGGCTCTCGGCGCGTCTGCCGATCCGGTCGGGGTCGGCAGGGCACTCGTAGCGTCGGCGATGCCCTGTACGCCCGCTGACGGCCGCGACTGCAGGCGATACCTCGCGGGGACCGTCGACGTCGCAGCAGCACACCACTACATCTGTGAAGGAGCACTGAACGCTGTGACCGAATCCGCCGTCGTGGCCGCCGATGCCGCGTCTGAGAACGTCGTTCCGTCATCGGCGACGACCGGGGCCGAGTCCCCCGTCGCCACGGTGTCACCCGGGCCCGCCGCGGTGGCCGCTCCGCCGCTCGTCATGCCGTCGATCTCGACGATGCTCGCAGAATCCGACCACTCGGGTGGAGTGCGAGCGTCAGGCGATACCTGCGGCTGCAAACAGGAAACGGCACCTGAAGATTACGTGTTCGCCATCGGCCAGATGGGCTTCGACTTCGGTACGGAGGCCCGGCGTGACACGTTTCGACAGCTCATGCCACGGGTGCTGGTGCCGGGGACCGACGGCCAGCCCGACAGCAGTCTGCCGCCGAACCCCTATGACGTCGTGCAGCTCTTCGACTACCTGGAGAGCGCGAAATGGGAGTCCACCAAGCTGATCTGGACCCTCAACCTCGATCTCACGCCGGTCTACGCGCTGGAAGCCGGCGGCGCCTACGCCGAGGACGTCTACTCGACATTGCGAGCAGCGCTGCGCAACGGCGCGCGACCGACCACCGATCTCGACTACGTCTCGCGGGTATCCGTGCCGGGAAGGGTGACCGGCAGGACATGCCGATTGTTCTCGGGGCAAGTGCTGCCGGTCATCGAAGTCCATCCTCGTGGACTGTTCAGCTGGGAGGAAACGGCGCTCGTCGACGAGATCCTCGAGGCGATCGAGCATGAACCCGGCGATTTCAACCCCGACTGGACCAGGCTCACCATCCGGGCGTTTCTCGACAAGATCTACAACCAGTTGCGGAATCTCGGGCGGAATCCGGCTGATCGCGCGCTGAACTACGCGGCCACGAACGCTTTCACCTTCGCCGCAGGGGTGGGCCAAGGTCTTCTCTCGGCACGGAACATGCCAGGGGACAACAGCAACCTCTACACGCTCGACACGATTTCGGTCAGCAAGAGCCCTTACGGCCGGATCGATTCGGACTGTTGGGACGTCCAAGTCACGTTCTTCGACCCGGAGAGCGATCAGCGGGCAAGGGCGGTCTACGAGTTCACGATCGACGTCAGCGACGACCTGCCCGTCAGCGTCGCGCCCACCCGCCAGTACCTGATCGCCCACTAGGGAACGGAGAGAAGACCATGCAGTCTCGCCAGCGAACCACGCCGACCGGCGCCGCCTCGAAGCGACGCTCACCTCGACTGAGCGCTCCGGTCGTGCGCAGCGCGGTCGGCACGCGCCGCCTGGATGGCGCGGGCGTCGACGCTGCCGCGAGCCAGTGCGACGGACTCCGCGGTCTGGCGCAGCAGATGTGCTACGCGACCCAGTATGGCGTCCTGACGTAATAGGGCGCGGCCGACTCGCGCAGTCGGCAGGTGCGCGCCCAGCAGGCCGCACCCCCGCGACGCCGGCACCACACGGCGCCGGTGACTGTCCAATCCGAAGGAGCATCTCGTGAACCACGACGTCCTGGAGACGCCTGCGGCTTCGCCGCGCAGGCGTCTTCCCATCCAAGCGATGCCGATCGACCGGTCGCGGGCAGGCGCGTCCGCACTCGCCGCCGACGGCGGGGTCGAGGCCTCGTTCGACTGGGGCGGTCTCGCGCAGTCCTTGATCCCGATCGCCACGACCGCACTCGGGTCGCTGCTGTAGCAGGTCCACGCGGCGCCGGGGTCCCCACACCCCGGCGCCGTACCGCCGCCTCACCCCTGCCTCGCACGATGTCGGCGAGGCATTTCCCGAAGGAATTCCATGGCACCCAGATTGCCCGTCCAGGCGGCAGCCGTAGAGCGGTCAACGCTCCTGGACACCTTTCTCATCGCCGCAGAGGTACGGGACGCCGGAGGCCACCTCGTGCAGTTGAAGCTGGACCAGCCCGGAGGATCATTCGCTTCGCTGCCAGGGGATCCCGCGTCGTTCTCGCCGACCCGGATGCGGGCGATCGCGCGCTATGCAACCGTCCGCCGTGGCCCGGCCTGACGGTCGGCCTCCCGCCGGGCCCCCGGTGTCCGGCCCGCAATCCGCCGAGCTGCGCGAGATCATGTCCACCGCGGTCGTGACGTGCGACCTCCGGGCGGCCGAGACAAAACGGCTCGACCGGCTTGTCGACGATCCGCACGCGGCGCGACTCGTGCAGGCCGCCACCTCGGCAGGCTTCCGCCCAGGTTGGGAGCACGTCGCTGCGGGTATCGCCGACCAGGTTGCTCTCCGCACCCGCTTCTACGACGACTACCTCCTGGCGGGCCGCCAGGAGGGCTGCGACCAGGTGGTGGTGCTCGGTGCGGGTCTGGACCTGCGGGGCCACCGCTTGCCCTGGACGTGGCCGACCCGGCTCTACGAACTGGATCTCCCGGAGCTCGTCGCGTTCAAGGAACAGACGCTGTCAACCCTGCGGCTCACGCCGCGCTGCACGAGGATTGTCGTCGGCGCCGACCTGCGAGGGCCATGGCTCGACGCACTGACCGACGCCGGATTCCGCTGGGAAGCGCCCACGGCGTGGCTGGCGGAGGGTGTCTTGACCTATCTTCCGGCGCCAGACGCCGTGCGGCTCCTGGAGGGCGTCACCGCGAACTCGGCGCCGTCCAGTCGGTTCGCGGCGGAGTACGTCGTGCCCCGCGATGCCGCGTTGCTCGGCGGCGGCAGTCTCCGGCCGACCAGCCTGCTCGCGACGGTCGCGAGCACCGGACGCGACGTGCGCGCGATGCTCGATGAGCTGGGCTGGTCGACCGTCGTTCACGGGCATGGCGAACTGGCCTCCCGCTACGGTCGCGCGGTTCCGGACGGCACTCGCGGTGGGTACATCGTGGCGACCTGCCCGCGCTCCTGACGGGGGTGAGACCCGCGGGAGCCTTCGCGTGCACGAGCCCCCGCGACGTCGGTCGGACGCGGGCGGTGCCCGGCCCCGTAGGCTGGTTTGGTCATGAGCGCCACGCTTCAGGCCGTCTCTCTCGCCGCTGGCCACGGCACCCGCGTCCTGTTCGCAGGTCTCGACCTGGTGATCGCGCCCGGCGACGTCGTCGGGCTCGTCGGCGTCAACGGGGCGGGCAAGTCCACGCTCCTGCGCATGCTCGCGGGCGTGGAGGCGCCGGAGGAGGGAAAGGTCGTGCTCAGCCCGCCGGACGCCACCGTCGGGCACCTGCCGCAGGAGCCCGAGCGGCGCCCCGGCGAGACGGTCGCCGCCTTCCTCGCCCGCCGCACCGGGGTGAGCGACGCCCAGGTCGCGATGGATGACGCCGCGACCGCGCTCGGCGAGGGCGCACCCGGAGCCGACGACGTCTACGCCACCGCGCTCGACCGATGGCTCGCCCTCGGCGGCGCCGATCTCGACGAGCGAGCGGGCGAAGTGGCCGCCGACGTCGGGCTGGACATCGCGCTCTCGGCGCAGATGTCCACGCTGTCGGGTGGACAGGCCGCCCGTGCCGGGCTCGCCGCGCTGCTGCTGTCGCGCTTCGACGTCTTGCTCCTCGACGAGCCGACCAACGATCTCGATCTCGACGGCCTGGAGCGGCTGGAGAAGTTCGTGCTCGGCCTCCGCAGCCCGGCCCTGATCGTCAGCCACGACCGGGAGTTCTTGGCGCGCACGGTCAACCGGATCGTCGAGCTGGACCTGCCGCAGCAGCAGGTCGGGGTCTACGACGGCGGGTACGAGTCCTACCTCGCCGAGCGCGAGGTGGCGCGGCGGCACGCGCGCGAGGCCTACGCGGAGTACGACGACAAGCTCGGCGGCCTGAAGGACCGTGCGCAGATGCAGCGCAACTGGATGGCCCAAGGCGTGCGCAACGCCCGTCGCAAGAGCAAGGACAACGACAAGTTCGTGCGGAACTTCCGCGCCGAGACGTCTGAGAAGCAGGCCGCGAA
Source organism: uncultured Actinomycetota bacterium (assembly GCA_963826705.1). Taxonomy (GTDB): domain Bacteria; phylum Actinomycetota; class Actinomycetes; order Mycobacteriales; family Pseudonocardiaceae; genus Pseudonocardia. Next base: position 80,069 of record CAWGYF010000011.1, on the reverse strand, counting down.
AGCCCGCCAGACCCAGCGCGCGATCGAGCGGCTGGAGACGGTCGAGGAGCCCCGCAAGGAGTGGGAGCTGCGGATGACGATCGCCGCGGCGCCGCGCTCCGGGGCGATCGTGGCGTCGGCTTCGAGAGCGGTCGTGCGGCGCGGGTCGTTCGTGCTCGGGCCGGTGGACGCGCAGGTGGCCTGGGCCGACCGGATCGCCATCACGGGGGCCAACGGCTCGGGCAAGACGACGCTCCTCGGCGCGCTGCTCGGGCGGATCCCGGTCGACGAGGGGTCGGCGGGGTTGGGGTCGGGCGTGCTGGTCGGGGAGATCGACCAGGCCCGTCGACTGTTCCTCGGCCCTGATCCGCTGGCGCGGGCGTTCGGCGACGCCCTGGCGGACTGGGCCGAGTCCGACGTCCGCACCCTGCTCGCCAAGTTCGGTCTCGTCGGCCACCACGCCACCCGTCCCGCGGCGTCGCTCTCCCCCGGCGAGCGCACCCGCGCCGCGCTGGCCCTGCTGCAGGGCAGCGGGGTCAACCTGCTCGTCCTCGACGAGCCGACCAACCACCTCGACCTGCCCGCCATCGAGCAGCTGGAACAGGCCCTCGACGACTTCGGCGGCACCGTCCTGCTCGTCACGCACGACCGCCGGATGCTCGACACCGTGCGCACCACCCGTCACTGGCAGCTGGACGCGGGACGGCTCACCGAGCGCTGACGCTCGAACGCGCACCACCGGGGTAAGAGGGTCCGGCGAGGGGGGCATCGCCGTTCGATGGTCGCGATCATCCGCACGGCGTGGCGGTGCGCACGACCGTGAGGTGCGGTTCGCCGCGATCACCGACTCACCGTGCCGAAACTCCCGACTCACCGTGCCGAATCCCCGGACTCACCCTGGGGTCAGCTCCGCCCGGTGGGCCTCCACCCAGGCGCGCAGGGTTCCGGCCGGGCGACCCGTGATGCGCTCCACGGTGTCGACCACCTCGCTGTCGTCGTACTCGCCGCCCGAGAAGAACCGGAACTGCGCGTCCACAAACGGTTCCGGCATCGACTCGGCCATCGCTTTGCGCGCCTCGGCATCGGGCTGCGGCTCGAACCGGAGCGGCCGGTCGAGCACCTCGGCCACCACGGCGAGCTGCTGGCGCGCGCTGAGGGCCTCCGGTCCGCTGAGGCTCAGCGCCTGCCCCTCGTGGTCGCCGGACCGCAGGGCCGCTGCGGCGACGGCGGCGATGTCGGCCGGGTCGATCGCGGCGATCGGGACGTCGGCCCATGGCGCCCGCACGACGTCCCCGGCGCGCAGCTGGTCTGACCAGCGCAGCACGTTGGACTGAAAGCCTGCCGGGCGCAGCACCGTGGCGGGCAGGCCGGAGCGTTCGAGCACCGCCTCGGACTCCATCCACATCCCGGTGATCGCGTTGTCGGCCCTGCCGCCGACGACGGAGCGGGAGGTGAGCAGGACGATGCGGCGCACGCCCGCCCGTGCGGCCCGGTCGAGGACATCGGCCATGGTGTCGAAGCCGCCGAGCAGGAAGAGGGCCTCGATACCGGCGAGCGCGTCGTCGAGGCTTTCGGGGCGGCTGAGGTCGCCCGCGACGACTTCGCCGCTGCCGTCGGGGAGCGACACGGCGTCCGGGCGACGGGCGAGCGCCCGCAGCGGCACACCGTCAGCCGCCAGTCGCGCCACCACCTCACCGCCGACGTTTCCGGTCGCGCCGGTCACGAGAATCATGAGACCTCCAGTACCGCTTTGCCGGTGACCCGGCGCTCCATCAGGGCGGACGCGGCCTCGTGCACGCGGTCCCAGTCGCCGCGCCAGCCGATCTGGACCTCGAGCGCGCCCGCCTCGACCAGCCGCAGCAGGTAGTCGAGCTCGCCTGCCCACCCTGGGCCAGCGGCGAACACGCTGAACGCCTCGATCCGAGCCCCGCCCGCGCTGATGCGGACGTCCTCGTAGTCGATCGCCGTCGGCTCCCTGGCCGCCGAACCGACCGCCGACACCAGCGCGCCGGGAGCCAGGTGCCCGAGTACGGCCGTCAGCATCAGGCCGCCGACGTTGTCGATGACGGCGTCCACCGGTTCGTCGAGCCCGTTCAGGTCCGGGCCGGTCACCAAGCCGTCCGCGCCGATCCGGGTGAGCCCATCTCCCCGCTCCGGGCTTCCGACAGCCGCCAGGACTCGGGCTCCTGCGCGGGCGGCCAGCTGGACGGCGATCCGACCGACGCCGCCGGAGGCTCCCGTCACGAGCACGGTGCGACCGAGCACCGAGCCGAGCGTCGCAGCGGCGCGCAGGGCGGTCACGCCGACGACCGGCAGGGCCGCGGCGGTTGCGAAGTCAACGCCGTCGGGGATCACGGCAAGCTCGGCGGTGTCCACCGCCCGCTGCTGCGCCCAGGCTCCCGAGGGCCCGAAGCCGACCACCCGGACGCCCGCAGGCGGACCGCTGCCGTCCGCGGCCGCCTCGAGCACCACGCCCGCGGCGTCCCAGCCGGGTACATGCCCGGGTTTCTGCCGAGAGAGGTAGGCCACCTCCCCGAAGTTCAACGACGCCGCCCGCACCGCGGCGACGGCCTGACCGGCGCCGGGGCGGGGAGCGTCGCGCTCGGCAGGACGCAACCCGAAAGGCGCGCCCGGGTCGTAGGTGATCGTTCGCATGGACGCCACTGTGCCGCGTCAGCACGAGCGGCGTCCAAGACCCGCTGCTACAACTCTTGGTTATGGACGTCCATCTTCGCGACCTGCGCTATTTCGTCGCCGTCGCCGAGGAGGGCTCGATCACCGGGGCCGCGCGGGTGCTGTTCATCAGCCAGCCTGCCCTCTCCAAGCAGATCCGATCCCTGGAACGCCAAGTCAGGACACCGCTGTTCGAACGGCTGCCCCGCGAGCTGCGCCTGACCCCGGCAGGCCAGGAGCTGCTGCCGCACGCACGACAGCTCGTCGGGAGTTGGGAGAAGGCCGAGCGCGATCTCGTCCGGAAGTCGACGTCGTCGCTGGTGGTGGGCATGCACACCAGCCCGGGCCGGGGTCTGCTGCCTGCGATCCGGGAGGGTCTGCTCGAGCTCTGCCCCGACGTCGGACTGGAGATGCGGCAGATCCCCTGGTCCGACCGCACCGCAGGGCTGGCCGACGGATCGGTGGACGTGGCCTTCGCCTGGGCGCCGCTGCCGGGCAGGCCGTACCGGTCGATCATGCTGGCCCGCGAGCCGCGTCTGGTGGCTCTTCCGCGCGGTCATCGCCTGGCAGGCAGACGTCGCGTGCGCATGGCGGACCTGCTCGACGAGCCCTTCCTGGCGCTGCCGGAGGCGGCGGGCGCGCTGCGCGACTTCTGGCTCGCGGTCGATCAGCGCGGCGGGCACCCGCCGCGCGTGGCCGAGGTGATCAACGACCCCGAGTCGACGTACGAGGCGGTGACGTCGGGCATAGGCGTCTGCCTCCTCGCCGCGGGCAACGCGCCCATCTTCGACCGGGGCGGCGTCGTGATGCCCGAGGTGGCCGATCTGCCGCCTGCCGACCTGATGCTGGTCTGGGACGAACGGCGGACGACCACCCTGAGCGAGACGTTCGTACGACTGTGCGCGCAGATCATCGCCGACCGCGCCGCGGTGGCCTAGAACTCGCCGTGCACAGATGCCCGACTCACCGTGTTGGAATGGCCGACTCACCGTGCTGGATTGCCGGACTCACCGTGCTGGATTGCCGGACTCACCGTGCTGGATTGCCGGACTCACCGTGCTGGATTGCCGGACTCACCTTCTAGGCCCAGTGCGCGAGCGGCGAGTTGGGCGAGGTGGATCGGCTCGCGGGTGTCGGCCTGGCGCAGCTGGGTGCGGCAGCTGAAGCCGTCGGCGAGTACGGCGACGTCGGGGTCGGCCGCGCGCACGGCGGGCAGCAGCACCCGCTCCGCGCACGCCATGGACACGTCGTAGTGCCCCTTCTCGAAGCCGAAGTTCCCGGCTAGGCCGCAGCAGCCGGAGTCGAGCACCTCGGCGTCGGCGCCGAGCGCCGCCATCACGGCCCGGTCGGCGTCGGCGCCCAGTTCCGCGTGCTGGTGACAGTGGATCTGCACCAGCGCGCGCCCGGCAGGGGCGACGACCGCGGCGCGCAGGTCGTCGGTGTGCTCCGCGAGCAGCTCGGCGAAGGTGCGCACACCCTTCTCGAGCCGGGCGACCAGCGGGTGTCCTGGCAACAGCTCGGCGGCGTCGGCGCGCAGGGCCGCCGTGCAGGAGGGCTCCAGCCCGACGACGGGCACACCGTGCAACAGCCACGGCTCGATGGTGCGCAGACTACGGCGAAGCACCCGCCGCGCGGTGGCGACCTGCCCGGTCGTGGTCCAGGTCAGCCCGCAGCACACGGTGCGCGGCGGCACCTCCACGGCATAGCCCAGGCGCTCGAGGACCGCGACGGCGGCGCGCACGACAGCGGGGTCGAAGGACGACGAGAACGTGTCGGTCCACAGCAGCACCCGACGCCCGGATGGCGGCGGTGTGGCGGCGGCGCGCGGCACGTCGGATTGCAGCGGTGTGGCGGCGTCGCGCGGCACGTCGGATTGCAGCAGTGTGGCGGCGTCGCGCGGCACGTCGGATTGCAGCGGTGTCACCCTGCTGCGACCCAGTCGCAGCGGTGGCACCCTGCTGCGATCCCAGCGCGCCCACGACAGCACGCGGTTCCCCGCCGCCCGCCGCAGGGCGGGTTCCCTGGCCACCGCCGGGATCACCCGCTCCGGCGCCACCCCGCCGAGGCGCTTCGCCAGCCGTCCCAGCGGGCCGCGGGCACCGGCGTTCAGCGCGTCGATCCACCGTGGGGGCAGCCTTGCGACCAGGTGCAGCCACATCGGCAGCGCGCCCATGCTGTAGTGCGACAACGGGCGCAGCCGCCACCGGTACCGCTGCGCGAGGTACTCGGTCTTGTACGCGGCCATGTCCACGCCGACGGGGCAGTCGCGCTTGCAGCCCTTGCACGACAGGCACAGGTCCAACGCCTCTTCGACCTCCGGCGACCGCCACCCGCCGGTGATCACCTGCCCGTTGGCCATCTCGAACAGCAGCCGTGCCCGGCCGCGGGTCGAGTGCTGCTCCTCCCCCGTCGCGCGGTAGCTGGGGCACATCACCCCGCCCGTCTCCGTCACGCACTTCCCGACACCCAGGCACCGGCGGGTGGCGCGGGTGAACGAGCCGCGGTCGTCGGCGAAGGCGAGCACGGGGGTGTCGCGCAGGGTCGGCAGGCCGACGAAGACGCGCAGGTCTTCGTCGAGCCGCGCAGGCCGCACGACGCGGCCGGGGTTCATCTGGTCGTCGGGGTCCCAGATGCCCTTGAACGCCGCGAACGCGGCGATGATCTCCGGCGGGTACATGCGCGGCAGCAGCTCGGCCCTGGCCGCCCCGTCGCCGTGCTCGCCCGACAGCGACCCACCGTGCGCGACGGCCAGGTCCGCCGCGTCCTCCATGAACGCCCGGAAGTCCGCGATGCCCTTCTTCGTGAGCAGGTCGAAGTCGATCCGGATGTGCAGGCAGCCGTCACCGAAGTGCCCGTAGTAGGCGCCCCGGCGATGGTGACGGCGCAGCAGCGCGTCGAACTCCCGCAGGTAGGCGCCGAAGCGCTCGGGCGGAACGGCGGCGTCCTCCCATCCGGGCCACGCCTCGTCCCCATCGGGGCTGCGGGTGACGATGCCCGCGCCGTCCTCGCGGATCCGCCACAGCGCGCGCATGGCCGCCGGATCCGCGACGACCAACGACGTCACCCCCGGCACGGCCGCGACGACGGCGTGCGCGGCGGCCTCCGCCTCCGCCCGGGTCTCCCCGCCGGTCTCCACGTAGAGCCACCCGGCGCCCTCGGGAAGCATCCGCGACGTCGTCTCCCGCGGACGCGACGCGCGCAGCGCCGCGATCAGCCCGGCGTCCATCCCCTCGATCGTCAACGGGCCGAGCGCGCGGACCGGCATCACGTGGTCGGCGGCGATGTAGGCGTCGGGAAAGCCGAGGATCGCCAGCGCGCGCGCCGGGGGCGCGGACACGAGCGCGACGGTGGCCTCCACGATGGTCGCGCACGTGCCCTCCGTGCCGACGAGCGCGCGGGCCATGTCGACCCCGTTCTCCGGGAGGAGCTGGTCGAGGTTGTAGCCCGAGACGCGGCGGGTGAGGTCGGGGAACGACGTGCGCACGGCAGGCCCGCACCGGTCGACCAGCGCGGCGAGGGCGCCTCGAACGCGGCCGGTCGCGGGCGTGCCCCGGCCGACCTCGAGGCGCTCGCCCCGGTAGGTGAGGACGTCGAGCGCGTGCACGTTGTCCACCGTCTTGCCCCACGCGACGGAGTGCGAGCCGCACGCGTTGTTGCCGATCATCCCGCCGAGCGTGCAGCGGTTGTGGGTGGACGGGTCGGGGCCGAACGTCAGGCCGTGGGGGCGGGCGGCGTCGCGGAGCGCGTCGAGGACCACACCGGGCTGCACCCGCGCGGTCCGCGCCTCCGGGTCGAGCTCGACGATCGCGTTCATCCGGGAGAAGTCGAGCACCACGGCGGAGTTGACGGCCTGTCCCGCGATCGAGGTGCGCGCGCCGACGGGGAGCAGCGGCACCTCGTGCGCGCCGCAGACGGCGACCGCGGCCTCGACGTCCTCGGCGTCGCGCGGGGTGACGACGCCGATCGGCACGCGCCGGTAGTTGGACGCGTCGGCCGACCACATCGCGCGCGTCCCCGCGTCGAACCGCACGGTGCCGCGCACGGCGCGCCCGAGGTCGGCTTCGAGCGCGTTCGTCGCTTCGCCTGCGGGCACGTGAAGATCGTCTCCTCTTCCGCGTCGGTCAAGGTCAACCACGGCGGTGACCGTGACACGCGTCCGCCGTGACGTCAACGCGAGGTGAGTGCGCGCACCGTCGCCTCGGCGGGCTTGTACATCGCCGACGCCGACTTCCCCTCATGGAATTCGCCGACGGCGGTCATGTCCCAGTTCGCGCCCGCCCGGATCAGCACGCTCATGATCACACCGGTGTGGGGCTCGGAGTCGGTGAGCTCGTAGCGCACCAGCTCGGCGCCGGACTCGACGTCCAGCAGCCTGCAGTAGGCGTTGCGCACGTCGGTGAACTTCTGCCCCCGGAAGGAGTTGACCGTGAAGACGAGCGCGTACGCCTCCTCCGGCAGCCGCGCGAGGTCAACGGTGATCGTCTCGTCGTCGCCGTCGCCCGCGCCGGTCAGGTTGTCGCCGGAGTGCTCGATCGCCCTGTTGTAGGCGGTCTTGGCCATGAACCACACGGCGTCGACCTTGCGGCCCTTGGCGTCGACGACGATCACCGAGGCGTCGAGGTCGATGTCGCTGCCGCTGTGGGCCGGGTCCCAGCCCAGCCCCATCGCGACGCGTCGGAGCGCAGGCGCGCCCGTCTTGACCAGCGAGACCGTCTGCCGTTTGGCCAGCGAGACCCGGCCCTTGTCGAGGTTTATCTTGGCCGGGGGGGTCGAGGCTGGGGTGGGAGCAGGGGCGTCGACCGTGATCCCGAAGTCCGTGGCGATGCCCGCGAGGCCGTTCGCGTAGCCCTGCCCGACGGCGCGCACCCTCCACGCGCCCGACCGCCGGTACAACTCGACACACAGCAGCGCGGTCTCCTGCCCGAGGCCGTCGGGGACGAACCGCGCGAAGGGCTGACCGGCCACGGCCACGTCCATCCGCAAGTCGCCGACCGCGCCGAACGTCGCGGGACCGGTGCCGTCCAGGCTCGCGGTGACGACGACCCGCTCGATGGCGGCGTCGACCGCCGTCGGCTCGACATCCACCCCGGCCGGGTCGTAGCGGACCCCGGGGGCCCTGGGCTGGTTGTAGAAGACGAAGTCGGCGTCGCCACGCACCCGGCCGCTCGACGTGACCAGCAGCGCCGAGATGTCGACCGGGGCGGCGGCGAAGACGCGCACCGCGACCGGGCCGGGCGGCAGTGGCGCGTTCGCGCCCTTGGGCAGGGACTGCACCCCTGTAGATACTGCCGGCCGATCAGCGCGCCGAGGTGAACCTGAGTGGGGTTTTGCCGCGGCAGAACCCCGCTCAGGTTGCGCTCGACCGCGACCGGCCTCTCCCTCTCGCATGTCGTTGTGACGGGCACACAGCGCTCTTAAGGTCGAGAGCATCAACGTCGAGGAGGACGAGATGGCTGAGCTCGAGAAGTTCTCGATGCTGATCGGGGGAAAGCCCGTGGGGGCACTGTCGGGCAAGACGTTCCTGTCCGAGAACCCCTACACCGGTCAGCCGTGGGCGGAGATCCCCGACGGCGGGCCAGAGGACGTCGACGCCGCGGTCTCGGCCGCCCGCGCCGCGCTGGACGGCGAGTGGGGCGCCACCACCGGGTTCGCGCGCGCCGCGGTGATGCGCAGGCTCGCCGACCTCATCGGGGAGAACGCCGAGCGCCTGGCCCGGCTGGAGGTCAACGACTCCGGCAAGCTCTTCCGCGAGATGATCGGCCAGACGGGCGGGCTGGGCGGCTGGTACCAGTACTACGCGGGGCTCGCGGCCACCCTGGAGGGCCGCCAGATCCCCACGCCGAACCCGAACTACCTGGTGTACACCCGCCGGGAGCCGGTCGGGGTCGTCGCCGCGATCACGCCGTGGAACTCGCCGCTCCTGCTGATGACGTGGAAGCTCGCGCCCGCACTCGCCGCGGGCTGCACGGTCGTGATCAAGCCGTCGGAGCACGCCCCCGCGTCGACTCTGGGGTTCGCCGAGCTGATCGACGCCGCGGGGTTCCCACCGGGCGTGGTCAACGTCGTCACGGGGCTGTCACGCGAGACGGGTGCCGCGCTGGCGTCGCACAAGGGCGTCGACAAGGTGGCGTTCACCGGATCGACCGCCACCGGAAGGGCGGTGGCGCACGCGGCCGCGGAGAACCTGAACAAGGTCACCCTCGAGCTGGGCGGCAAGTCCCCGCAGATCGTGTTCGCCGACGCCGACCTGCAAGCCGCCGCCAACGGTCTGGTCGCCGGGGTGTTCGCGGCCACGGGCCAGACGTGCATGGCGGGCTCCCGGCTGATCGTCCACGAGTCGGTGCACGACGAGGTCGTGCGCCTCGTGGCCGAGCGCGCGGCGCAGATCAAGCTCGGCGACCCCAACGACCCGGCGACCGAGATGGGCCCCGTGGCCAACCGGCCACAGTACGAGAAGGTGCTGGGCTACCTGGCGACCGCGCGGAGCGAGGGAGCCACGGTCGCCTACGGCGGCGCGGCCGACGACGCGCTCGGCGGCCTTTTCGTCAAGCCGACGGTTTTGTCGGTGAAGCCGTCGGACACCGTCTTCCGCGAGGAGGTGTTCGGCCCGGTCCTCTCGGCCGTCACGTTCACCGATGAGGCCGAGGCGCTCAAGCTGGCCAACGACACGCCCTACGGCCTGGCGGGCGCGGTCTGGACGAAGGACGTGCACCGGGCCCACCGCGTCGCCGCGAAGGTGCGTGCGGGCACCGTGTGGATCAACGCGTACCGGGTCGTCGCGCCGTCGGTGCCGTTCGGCGGCTACGGCGCCAGCGGCCTCGGCCGCGAGAACGGGGTGGAGGCGCTCGGCGAGTACACCGAGAACAAGTCGGTGTGGGTGGAGCTCACCGGCGGCACCCGCGATCCGTTCACGTTGGGCTGAGACGGCTAGGGTCCAGGGGTGGCCGACTCGCCCTCCGAGCTGTTCGACCCCGACGCCTGGCGCCCCGTCCCGGGGTTCGACTTCGTCGACATCACCTACCACCGCGCGGTCGACACCGGTGCGGTGCGCATCGCGTTCGACCGTCCCGAGGTGCGCAACGCCTTCCGCCCCGGCACGGTCGACGAGCTCTACCGCGCGCTCGACCACGCCCGCCAGTCGCCCGACGTCGGCTGCGTCCTGCTCACCGGCAACGGGCCGTCCCCGAAGGACGGCGGCTGGGCGTTCTGCTCGGGCGGCGACCAGCGCATCCGCGGCCGCACCGGCTACCAGTACGCCTCAGGCGAAACCGCCGCGTCCGTCGACCCCGCCCGGGCAGGCCGACTGCACATCCTGGAGTGCCAGCGGCTGATCCGGTTCATGCCGAAGGTGGTGATCGCCGTCGTCAACGGGTGGGCGGCAGGCGGGGGCCACTCGCTGCACGCCACGGCCGACCTCACGCTCGCCAGCGAGGAGCACGCCCGCTTCAAGCAGACCGATGCCGACGTCGGCAGCTTCGACGGTGGCTACGGCTCGGCCTACCTGGCCCGGCAGGTGGGGCAGAAGTTCGCCCGGGAGATCTTCTTCCTGGGCCGGACCTACACGGCCGAGCAGATGCAGCGCATGGGCGCGGTGAACGAGGTGGTGCCGCACGCGTCGCTGGAGCGGGTGGCGCTGGAGTGGGCGAAGGAGATCAACGGAAAGTCGCCCCAGGCCCAGCGGATGCTCAAGTACGCGTTCAACCTCCTCGACGACGGCCTGGTCGGGCAACAGCTGTTCGCGGGCGAGGCGACCCGGCTGGCGTACATGACCGACGAGGCCGTCGAGGGCCGGGACGCGTTCCTGGAGAAGCGCGACCCCGACTGGAGCCCTTACCCCTGGCACTACTGAGGCCCACGACGCGCCGCCTGAGCTGTGGCGCGCCCCACCTCAGCACTGCGGGGTCGCAGCACTGCGGGGTCGCAGCAGGGTGGCACTGCTGCGACCCAGTCGGAGCAGGGCCACCCTGCTGCAATTCGGTAGGGGCCCACCTCAGCACTGCGGGGGTCGCAGCACTGCGGGGTCGCAGCACTGCGGGGTCGCAGCACTGCGGGGTCGCAGCAGGGTGACACTGCTGCGACCCAGTCGGAGCAGGGCCACCCTGCTGCAATTCGGTAGGGGCCCACAACGGCCGCCGACGACCGATGTCGGTGGCTACGCTCGATCCGATGACGACCGACGACCCCGCGCGCGGCCCTCGGCCCGTCACGCACGTGGCCCTGCGGCCCGTTGAACTCGACGGCACACCGGACCGGATCACTGCCCTCGTCGACGCCCTGGCGGCCGCGCTCGATGGCGGCCCGCCCGTCCTGCCCTACCTCGCGGGCGCTCGACCGGACGCGACCACTGCGCCGGACGGGACCGCGGTCGTCATCGCCACCACCGGGTCCACCGGCGACCCCAAGCTCGTCGCGCTGTCCGCACAGGCGCTGCGGGCGTCGGCGCGGGCCACCGAAGCTCGCGTCGGCGGGCCCGCCCGTTGGCTGCTCGCGCTGCCTGCCGAGCACGTCGCGGGGGTGCAGGTGATCGTCCGGGCGGTGCTCGCCGGTGCGCCCCCGCACGTCCTCGACCTACGGGACCGGTTCAGACCGACGGCGTTCGCGGAGGCGACGGCCGCGCTCGGTCCAGGGTCGCGGTGCACGAGCCTCGTGCCCACCCAGCTGCGACGGCTTCTCGACGCAGACGACCGCGCACGGGAGGCGCTGCGCAGCTACGCCGCCGTGCTCGTGGGCGGCGCGGCGCTCGACCCGCAGACGCGCGAGCGGGCGCTGGCGCAGCACGTGCGCGTCGTCACGACCTACGGCATGAGCGAAACCGCAGGGGGATGCGTCTACGACGGCCTACCGCTCGACGGGGTCACCGTCGACCTCGACCCCGACGGCCGGATCCTGCTCGGCGGACCCACCCTGGCCTGGGGGTACCTCGGACGGGCCGACGAGACGGCCGCCGCGTTCACCGAAGGGCGATTCCGCACCGGCGACTTCGGCCGCTGGCACCGCGGGCGGCTGGAGGTGCTCGGACGGGCCGACGACGTGATCGTCACGGGCGGGGAGAAGGTCGCGCCCGCCGCCGTCGAGCGTGTGGTGGCCGCCCAGCCGGGCGTGCGGGCGGTGTGCGTCACCGCCATCCCGGACGACGAGTGGGGACAGATCGTGGCGGCCGCCGTGGTGTTGGACGCCCCTTCGGTGCGCGAGACCGCGCCACCCCGGCGCGGGCGGACTGACCAGCCCGAAGAGCGCGCCTGGCCCGATCGGCTGCGCGCCGCTGTGCGGGCCGAGCTCGGCAGGGCCGCGGTGCCGCGCCGCATCATCGCCGTCGCCGAGATCCCGTTGCGCGGCATCGGCAAACCGGACCGCGGCGCCGTCGCACGCCTCGTGATCGACGCAGGAAACGGGAGCCGCCCGGCCGGGTGAGCGACGGGCTGCGCATCGGCATCGGCCCGTACCTCGCCGCGGCGGCGGTGCCCGACCCCCGGCCAGGTCGACCCCTGCTGACCGCCCGCGTTAGCGTCTCCCCGTGGCCACCCCGGCGCAGTGGATCCAGGGCGCGCGCCCGCGCACCCTGCCGACGGCCGTGTCCCCCGTCGTCGTGGGCACCGGCGCAGCGATCGGCAGCGGCACGATCATGCCAGGACGGGCGCTGCTCGCGCTGGTCGTCGCCGTCGCGCTGGTGGTCGGCGTGAACTTCGCCAACGACTATTCCGACGGCATCCGTGGCACCGACGACGAGCGCGTCGGCCCCCTGCGCCTGGTCGGGTCGAACGCAGCCCGGCCCTCGACCGTCCGCGCCGCCGCGCTGATCTGCTTCGCGGTGTCCGGACTTGCCGGGCTGACGCTCGTCTCCCTGTCGCAGCAGTGGTGGTTGATCGCGGTCGGGGCGCTGTGCGTCGCGGCCGCGTGGTTCTACACCGGCGGGAGCAGGCCCTACGGATACGCCGGGCTCGGCGAGGTCGCGGTGTTCGTCTTCTTCGGGCCGGTCGCGGTGCTCGGCACGGTCCTGACGCAGAGCGGGCCGCCCAACGCACTCGCGCTCGTCGGCGCCGTGGGTGTGGGGATGCTGACCTGCGCCGTGCTGGTGGCCAACAACCTGCGCGACATCCCCACCGACGAGGCCGTGGGCAAACGCACGCTGGCCGTGATGCTGGGCGACCGCGACACCCGCAGGCTCTACGCTGCGCTGGTCCTCATCCCGTTCCTGCTCACGGCGCTGGCCGGACTGCGCAGCTGGCCGATGCTGCTCGGCTTGTTGGCGCTGCCCGCCGCGGTGGTGCCCGTCCGTCCGGTGCTCGCGGGCGCCGACGGCCGGGCCCTCATCCGGGTGCTGGGCCAGACCGGGCTCCTACTGCTGGGCTGGTCGATCCTCGTCGGCGTCGGGCTGTCGTTCGGGGGCCCGGCCTGATTCGGTGTGGTCTGATCCGGCGGTTGGGCCTGATTCGGTGTGGCCTGAGTCGGTCTTGCTTGCGAGGTCGTCCCCCCGCAGCCGCGCACGGAGGACCTCACGCTGGGCGGAGCGCCGCTGCCTGACCTCGGCCACCGCCAGGTCCAACCGCGCGCGCAGCCCGCGCAGCAGCAGCATCGACAGCGGCAGCGCGACGATCAGGCCGATCAGCGTGGCCAGGAGGAGGGGCACCCCCGCCGCCACCAGCAGCCCGGCGACCACGGCCACAATGGCCAACCGGGCCGCGGTGTAGGCCAGTAGCGGACCGACGAGGCTGGGCGCAGACGGCATGCCCCTCACCCTACGGCGGCCACTCTGCGCAATCGGCCCTGTCCGGTTCGTCCTTTAAGAGCCCTTTACCGGGTGACAACGGTTCGAGTACCCGGGGTCCCGAGTGTCACGATGGCCCGGAACCGACGGGCCGAGTCTTCGGCCGTGACATCGCAGGAGGAACCCATGACGGCCACGACCACCGGCAACGCCGAGCGCCTGCTCACCCCGGGAGAGGTCGCGGCTCTGTTCCGCGTCGACCCCAAGACCGTCACCCGCTGGGCGTCGGCGGGTCGCATCGGCTCGATCCGCACGCCGGGCGGCCACCGACGCTTCCGCGAATCCGAGGTCCGCGAGATGCTGGCCGACCTGACGAGCGAGGCCACGATCGCCCGCACGCACTGATCACCTCGCGATTTGCCGGACTGTGCTCCGGCCGCGGTCCGGCTGAGCTACCCTCCTAAGCGGAGGTGGTCGTGGATGCTCCTGTTCCTCATCGCGTTCGTCGGCGCCGCAGTGATAGCACTGGTGCTGTGGAAGGCGATGAACACCGCCCAGGGTGAGCCGCCCCCAGCCGAGCCCGTCCGCCGCCCGAGCACGGTCCGTCCCCGGATCAGCGGCCCCGACGACGATCCGGAGTTCCTGCGCCAGCTCGACGAGCGGGTCCGTCGCCGGGAGGACCCGCCAGCCTGACCCCGCTGCAAGCAGCGCCCTCCTAGATTGCGTGAACGCGCTCGAAGGCGTCCGCCACGTTGGCCCCGAGATCGAGCAGCGCCATGCGGGTGCCCGGCTCGAGACGGTCGAGGTCGATCTCCGCACCCTCCTCGAGGTGCGCGTCGAACGGGATGCGCACCACCGCGCGGCAGCGCGCGGCGAAGTGCTCCGACACCCGGTTGAGGTCCACGCCGCCACGGGACCGGTGCACGAAGTTGATGACGACGACCGAGTTGGCCACCAGCTCGCCATGCCCGTGCGCGTCGAGCCAGTCCATCGTGGCGGACGCGCTGCGCGCCCCGTCGATCGAGCCCGACGACACGATCACCAACTGGTCGGCCACCCCCAGCACGCCGTACATCGCCGAGTGCATGAGGCCGGTGCCGCAGTCGGTGAGGACGATGTTGTAGAAGTGCTCGAGAAGGTTCACCGTGCGGCGGTAGTCCTCCTCGCTGAACGCCTCCGACACCGCGGGGTCCTGCTCGCTGGCCAGCACTTCCAGCCGCGACGGGCCTTGCGAGGTGTAGGCGCGGACGTCGGTGTAGCGGCGCACCCGCTGGGCGTCGCGCAGGAGGTTGCGCACGGTGGCGCTGGTCTCCAACGGGATCTTCTGGCTGAGGGTGCCGCGGTCGGGGTTGGCGTCGACGGCCACCACCCGGTCACCGCGGAGTGAGGCGAAGGTGGCGCCGAGCGTGGCGGTCATGGTCGTCTTGCCGACGCCGCCCTTCAGGCTCAACATCGCGATCTTGTAGCAGCCCAGCAGGGGCTGGTTGACCCGAGCGGTGAGCTCGCGGCGCCGAATGTCGGTGGGGCTCTCCCCCGGGTTGAACATCCGGCCCGACAGCACGTACACCATGCGCCGCCACCCGCTCTGCGGCGGTCGCTTGGCTTGCCGCAGCAGGCGGGCGGTGGACAGGTCGGCGCCGTGGGGCTGCCGTGCCCGCTGGGCCTCCTGAGCCGCGACGGCGACGGGATCGGTCCAGTGGGCCGAGTCCTTCGCTGTGGGACGAGGCAACGGCGGCGTGGGCCGCGACGGTGTGCGCGGGGGGCCGGCGAACCCGGGCGGAGCCAGCCTGCGCCTGACCGGTGGCGGGCGGGGGGGGAGGCAACGGGCCGGTGGCCGTCGTCCGCGAGATCGTGGGACCGGCCTCGCCTGGCCGCCGGGTGAGGGAATGCGCGCCGACGCCACGGTGGTACGCCGCTGACGGATCGGCGAAGCCGGGTTCGGCGCCGCGCCGCTCGGGCTTCGGATCAGGCGGGGTGTCGCTGGCCCAGCCCCGCGGAACGGCGAAGCGTCCGCTGGGCGGCGGGCCTGCCGCCGTAGCCCCGGCGGAACCCGCACCCTCCGACCGGTCGGCGCCGCGCGCGGCCGAACCCGGCAGCGTGCTGCCAGCGACCGTGGGGCCGTCGGCCCCGGCGAGGTCCGGCGAACCGGCGGCATCCGCGCTTCCGGGAGGTGCCGCGCCGCCTGGCCGGTTCGCGGCGTCCTCGCCGCCCGGCTCTGCGGTCTCCGAGCCGTCCGGCAGGCTCCCAGCATCGGCCGTGTCGCCAGACCCGTCCGGCAGGCTCGCAGCATCGGCCGTGTCGCCAGACCCGTCCGGCCGGGTACCGTCCGGACGAGACACAGCACGCGGCCCTTCAGAGGGCTTCCGCGTGGCGTCGCCCTCGGCATCGTCCGGCGCGGCAACGCCGCTCGCTGCGCCCTGCGCACCTGCAGGCAGATCGAATCCCGATGCCCCACCGGTAAACGGAGCCGGAGCCGGACTCGGCGGCCGGGCGGGGTCACCGAACGCGGTTCGGTGCGATGCCGACTCGTTGTAGGGGGTCTCGAAGAGGCTCCGCTCACGAGGTGCCTGAGGATCGTCGCTCGCCCGCCACTCGGCGTCGCCGTCTGCTGTGTCCTCGTCGCCGCGGTCCTCGTCACCGCTGCGCGTCTCCGCGTCCGACGCGGGGCGGGGCGGGGGCGGCTCGACCGGCCGAACGTAGGGCCGGGCAGCCCGCGCCGGACGCTCGGTCGCCGAGCCCCACTGCTCGCGTACGTAGCGACCCACAGATCCGTCCGGGTAATCCGGATCGTCGCCGTGGTCACGCTCCGTCATCGATCCACTCCGTCGCACCCCAAACGCCACCACTCGTCCGATCCCCTCGACGTCCGACCGTAGCCGCGTGACCACCCTCTGGTCGAGTGCCGGACGTATTACCCCTCTAGTTCACTCCGGCATACGAGTGCAGTCCGGCGACAACCAGGTTGATGAAGAACAAGTTGAAGATCACTGCGGCGAGGCCGAGGACGTTGATCCACGCGGCGCGGCCGGTGCGCCAGCCCGCGGTGGCCCGCGCGTGCAAGTAGGCGGCGTAGACCACCCAGGCGATGAACGCGACCGTCTCCTTGGGATCCCAGCCCCAGAACCGCCCCCAGGCAGCCTCGGCCCAGATCGCCCCCGCGATGACGGCGAACGTGTAGAGAGGGAACGCGATGATTGTCACACGGTAGGCGAGGCGGTCGAGCACGTCGGCCGACGGCACCTTGGCCGCCAGTGCTGCGGGCAGCCGGTCGGCCGCGCGCAGCAGGAACAGCGCGCTCGCGATTCCGGGCACGAAGAACAGGCCCGACGCGAGGCTGACCGCGGTGACGTGCACGACGAGCCAGTACGACTGGAGCGCCGGCATCACGGGCGCGGCCTGCGTGTAGAGGACCGTGCCGCCCAGGAACTGCAGGATCACCACCGGGAACAGCACAAAGGCGCCGATGGGGCGCAGCGCGGGGCTGCGGCGCAGCACCAGCAGCCAGCTCACCAGCGCCGCGAGCGTGATCGCCGAGATGAACTCGTACATGTTGCCCAGCGGCCAGCGCCCCGCGGCGAAGCCACGCAGGATGATCGAGGCGAGCTGCAGGCCCACCCCGAGGATGACCAGCGAGACACCCATCCGCCCCATGCGTTCGGAGCGTGGGCGCGCGGCACCCCGGATCGGCCCGCGGGGCATCGGCCCCGCCGACGCGTCCTCGACCTCGGCAACCGCGCCCACCAGCGCGGGCGACGCGGTGCGCTCGCGCGCGAACTCCCATCCGTGCAACACCATCGCGAAGATGTACACGCCGACCGCGGCCATGAAGCAGCGGTCGCTGTAGAGGGCGAGTTGCGCCAGCATCAGCCGTCCTTAGGTGTGAGCAACTCCGCCCGAAGGCGGTCGAACTCCTCGCCGTACCCCGCTCGGTCGGTGCGGGCCAGCCCGCCGATCTCGACGACCGTACGTCGCGCGCCGTCGTCCCCGGGCAGTGGGGTGATCCGCGCCCAGAACCGCCGTCGCCGGATCGTGAGCGAGAGCCCGAGCCCCACCAGCAGGGCCACCGCGAAGACCAGCACGGCCACCTCGCCGGGGTCGTGGCTCACCTGCAGGTTCACCCATTGGCCGACACCGTCGAAGCGGACGACGGTGCCGTCGTCGATGCGGACGCTCTGGCCCGGCCGCAGGTTGGCTCTCGCCACCCGCACCAGCGCGCCTGCATCCACCTTGGACTGATCCACGGAGAAGATCGACTGGCCGCGGCCGTCGTCGAGTCCGAGATCGCCGCGCAGCACGTCGATGGCGACCTCGGGATCGTTGGCCGCGGGGAACACCGAGGTGACGACGTCACCGCCGGACGTCGTGGGCGCCAGCAGACCGGTGATCGCCAGTCCGGTGGCTTTGCGCTGGGCGTCGTCGGTGACGCCGGGCCGCTGGAACTTGGTGGCGCCCTGCGACAGGAGCGTGGCGCCGTCGACCGGGCTCCATTGGATCACGCCGGTGCGCTGCTGGCCGTCGGGGAACGTGACGGTGAACCGCGGCGTGTAGCCGTGTCCCTGCAGGTAGACCCGCTCATCGCCCAGGCGCAGCGGGTTGTTGACCGCCAACGGGAACGGGCGCCACGCGGTGGTGTCTGCCGCGAGATCGTCGGCCGTCTGATAACCGATGGCGGCCTGGTAGGCGGAGGCTTGGCCGTCGGGCAGGTAGGTGGCGGTGAAGTCGTTCACCTGGACACAGAACGGGTCGAGGCTCGTGCCGTCGACGCGCAGGCCCGCGCGGAACGAGTCGTACCCCAGAATCCCGGTGTTGCAGAACTGGCCGCCGTCAGCCTGGACGATCACCTGGCCCTCGTAGCCCCAGAGCTTGCCCGCGGCGAAGCCCAGCAGCAGCCCGATGAGCGAGAGGTGGAACACGAGGTTGCCCAGCTCGCGCACGTAGCCCTTCTCGGCGGAGAACGCGCGCGACTCCCCCTCTGCGGACTCGGCGCGGCGCCAGCCCCGCAGGCGGGCACGGACCGCCTCGGCGACGACGTCGGGGGCGGCGTCGAGGGTGGCGGCCGCGTGGTGGGGCAGCCGGGCGAGGTTGCGCGGCACGGCGACCGGTGCCGCGCGCAACGCCCTGCTGTGCTCCAGCGTGCGGGGCAGCACACAGCCGATCAGCGAGATCATCAGCAGGAGGTAGACCGCCGCGAACCACGGCGCGGCGAAGACGTCGAAGAGGCCGACCCGATCCAGAAGGGGGGCCAGCGTGGGGTGGTCGGTGAAGTAGCGGTCGACGAGGGTCTGGTTGAGGGAGCGCTGAGGCAACAGCGCACCCGGGAGCGCGCCGAGCGCGAGCAAGAAGAGCAGCACCAGCGCGGTGCGCATCGACGTGAGCGCGCGCCATCCGTTGCGCAACAACGTCGAAGCGGGGTTGCCTGGTGTCTGGGGCGGGCTGGGGGGTGCCGCCGTCGTCACCACGTCAGATCACCGGGACGAACGAGGCGACGGAGGTCTGCAGCCAGGCCAGCCAGCCGTCCCACAGACCGCTGAGCAGCAAGAGGCCGACGCCGACCAGAAGGACACCGCCACCGACCTGGATCCTTCTCGTGTGGCGGCGCAGCCAGCCCAGCGCGCGCACGGCCCGGGACGCGGCGACTGCGATGAGGATGAACGGCACGCCCAGGCCCGCGCAATAGGCCAGCGTGAGCACCACCCCGCGCAGCGATCCCCCGCCGGTGCCCGCCGCGACGGCGACCACCCCCGCGAGGGTCGGCCCGATGCAGGGCACCCAGCCCAGCCCGAAGACCGCGCCGAGCAGCGGCGCGCCCCACACCCCGGCCCGGGGTATCCAGTGCACCCGCCGTTCGTTCTGCAGCACCGGGATGAGCCCGACGAACGCCAGCCCCATAGCGATCATGACGACCCCACCGACCCGCTGCAGGACGGCCTCGTTGTCCACCAGCGCATCGGCCAGCCAGACGACCCCGACGAGGATCGCCCCGAACACCACCGTGAAGCCCGCGACGAAGAGCGCCGCGGCCCCCGCGACGCGCCACCGGTGGCTGGGCGCCTCGCTGAGCGGCTCCTGCGCCCCGACCAGACCGGCGAGGTAGGCGAGGTAACCCGGCACGAGCGGCACCACACAGGGCGAAGCGAAGCTGACCGCGCCCGCCACCAGCGCCACCGCTGCCGCGAGCAGCAGCGGGCCGGAGACGGCGAGCGAAGTGGTCGGTTCCATCAACGAGCAGGGTAGGCCGGGCCACCGACAATCCGCGCGCCGGGTTTTACACGCTGTAGTGGGCGGGGGTGGGGCCGGGGGCGGGGCGGAGCGGAGCGGAGCGGGGCGG
Organism: uncultured Actinomycetota bacterium; assembly: GCA_963826705.1. GTDB lineage: Bacteria > Actinomycetota > Actinomycetes > Mycobacteriales > Pseudonocardiaceae > Pseudonocardia. Next base: position 60,384 of record CAWGYF010000011.1, on the reverse strand, counting down.
AGCGGGGCGGAGCGGGGCGGAGCGGGGCGGAGCGGAGCGGAGCGGAGCGGAGGGGCGGCGGAGCGGGGCGGAGCGGAGCGGCGGAGCGGAGGGGGCGGCGGCAGGGGAAGGGGCAGGGGGGAGCGGAGGGGGCGGGGGCGGGCGGGGCGGGGGTGGAGGTGGGAGCGGGGGCGGGAGTGGAGGCGAGGCGAGGGCGGGGGCCGTCGGCCGGGCCAAGATCGCCGGAAGTGGTACCGCGGGAGCACCGGTGCACTTGTGGCACCACTTCCCGGGATCACCGGCTCATCCGATGGTGGCGAACACATTCTGGCCGCGCCGCTGCTGTGCCAGAGCCACGGGCATTGCAGCCGGGTGACATTGCTGCAACCCCCGGCCGCCGCCCTGCGCCTCCCACGCCATGATCGTCGAACCGACTTCGCACGCCTTCGGGCGTCTTCGCAGGTGGCCGAACCTCTGCGAAGTCGGCGCACGGCCTGCGAAGTCGGCCCGGCGGCCCACCGGGTCAACATCGACGGCCCGCAGGGGCGACCTCGCAAAGGCGAAGTGAGCAACCGCCTCGGGGTCGCGGCTTCGCAGGCGACTGCGCACCCGCCGTCCGCGTCGCTGCTCCCGACCGCGTCGCGGCGGGCCACGCGGTCCGCGTCGCTGCCCCCGACCGCGCGCGGCGGGCCACGCGGTCCGCGTCGCTGCCCCCGACCGCGCGCGGCGGGCCACGCGGTCCGCGTCGCTGCCCCCGACCGCGCGGCGGGCTACTCCGCGGCGAGCCGCTGCGCCAACGGGATCAGCTTCGCCACCTGGATGGCAACCAACGAGACGTAGGCGACGCGGTGCTGCTTGTCCAGCACCACCGTCAGCGGGACGACGTTGCGCGGCACGCCGCCCAGGCCTGCGAGGCTGCGGCCGGGATAGTCGAAGATCGAGTCGTAGCTGATCCCGGCGGAGTGGGTGTAGTCGAGCGCGGCCTGCTGGTCGTCGCGGACGTCGACGCCCAGCACCACCACCCCCTGTGCGGCCTCCTGCCGGGCGACGAACTCCAGGTTCGGCGCCTCGGTGCGACATGGCCCACACCACGACCCCCAGATGTTGAGCACAACGACCTTGCCCGCGTAGTCGCCGAGCCCGAGCGTGCGGGCCGGATCGGCCAGGCTGGGCCCCCTCACCTGCCCGACGGAGCCCCGCGCGGACGGCGGGTCGTAGGTCAGCTCCGTCTTCCCGTCCGGCGCGACGAACTGGAACGTGCCGCCGATCGCCACCGCGTCCTTGCTGGTCGAACACCCGGCCAGCAGCAGCAGCGCGCCGAGCAGGAGGACGAGGCTTCTCATGCGCCGGTGTTCGTCGGTGCGCTCGCCCCCGCGGGCTCGCTGTAGGCCAAGCCCGTCAGCCGCTCCCCTGTGAACACCAGCGAGGTGACCGACGCCAGCGAACACTGCCGTTTCCGCGGGTCGTGCCAGAGCCGCCTGCCCTCGACGAACCGGCGCAGCGTCCAGATCGGCAGCTGGTGCGACACACACAGCGCCTCGTGCCCCTCCGCGAGCTCGCGGGCCCGGTGCGCGGCGCCGAGCATGCGGTGCGCGATGTGCAGGTAGGGCTCGCCCCATGACGGGGTGAACGGGTCGCGCAGCAGCGGCCAGTTGCGGGGATCGCGCAGGGCGCCGTCGCCCACGCCGACCCGGCGGCCCTCGAACTTGTTGGCCGCCTCGATCAGGCCGTCCTCGGTGAGCACCGGGAGGTCGTGGGCGGACGCCGTGGGCGCGGCGGTCTCCTGCGCGCGTTCCATCGGCGAGGCGAGGACGACGACGAGATCGATGTCGGTGAACGCCTTCGCCACGACCTCGGCCTGGTGGCGCCCCGTTTCGGAGAGGTGGAAGTCCGGCAGCCGCCCGTACAGGATCTTGTCGGGGTTGTGGACTTCGCCGTGGCGCAGCAGGTGCACGACCGTCCGCGTCACGACGAGGCCTCGGCCGGGTTCACGACCGCCGCCGCGGCCGCCGCCGCGAACGGGAGCGCCGACTCGATCACCGCGAAGCAGTCGTCGTCGAGCGCGGCCGACACGAACCACGCCTCGAACGCACTCGGCGGAGCGTAGACGCCCCGTTCCAGCAGCGCGTGGAAGAACGCCGGGAAGCGCCATGTTGCGGCGGCCTGCGCGGCCGCGTAGTCGCGGACGTCGCCCTCGGTGAAGAACACGGAGACCAGGTTGCCCGCGAACTGCACGCGGTGCGGCACTCCTTCCGCGGCGAGCGCCTTGCCGATCATGTCGCCGAGCCGGGTGGCATTGGCGTCCAGCGCGGCGTAGACGGCGGCATCGGCCGCCCGCAGCGTGGCCAGGCCCGCCGCGACCGCGACCGGGTTCCCCGAGAGCGTGCCTGCCTGGTAGACGGGCCCGGCGGGCGCGAGGTAGGCCATGTGCGCGGCCTGCCCACCGAACGCCGCGGCGGGCAGGCCGCCGGACATGACCTTGCCGAACGTGTACAGATCGCCCGCGACGCCGTCGATGCCGAACCATCCCGACGGCGACACCCGAAAGCCCGTCATCACCTCGTCGATCACGAGCAGGGCGCCTGCCTCGTGGCAGAGCTCGCGCAACCCCTCGTTGAAGCCCTCGACCGGCGGAATCGCCCCCATGTTGCCCGCCGCGGCTTCGGTGATCACGCAGGCGATGGAGGAACCGTGCTCGGCGAAGGCCGCGCGCACGGCGTCGAGGTCGTTGTAGGGCAGGACGATCGTGTCGGCGGCCTGCGCGCCCGTGACGCCAGGGCTGGTGGGCAGGCCCAGCGTCGCGACCCCGGAGCCCGCCTGAGCCAGCAGCGCGTCGACGTGGCCGTGGTAGCAGCCCGCGAACTTGATGATCGCCGAGCGTCCGGTGATGCCGCGGGCGAGCCGGATGGCGCTCATGGTGGCCTCGGTGCCGGAGTTCACCAGCCGCACCTGCTCGACAGGCTCGACCCGTTCGATGAGCGCCTCGGCCAGCTCGACCTCGGCGAGCGTGGGCGCCCCGAAGGACAGACCCCGTCCCGCCGCTTCGCGCACGGCCTCGACCACCGCAGGGTGCGCGTGCCCGAGGATCATCGGGCCCCAGGAGCTGATCAGGTCGACATACCGGTTGCCGTCGGCGTCGACCAACCAGGGCCCGGCCGCCGACACCATGAACCGCGGTGTGCCGCCGACGGCGGAGAAGGCCCGGACAGGCGAGTTCACCCCACCGGGTATGACGGCGCAGGCGCGGGAGAACAGCTCAGCGGAAACGGTGTCCACCCGCCCAGTCTGACAAAGCCCGCGGCGCGGCTGACGGCGGTAGGCATACCAGGCGTTCGCAAGGGCCTGAACAGGCTCGCGACCGCACCCACGACACGGCTCGGGCGGGTCGGGTGAACACCCGACCCGCCCGGAGGAGAGGCGTCAGGAGGGCAGGGCCTTGACGACGATCGTGCCCGGCACCCGGTCGTGCAGCGACTGCCGCCGCACGTTGTCGGTGAGCAGAAAGATGCCGTCAACCAGCGTGAAGGCCATGATCAGAATGAAGATCAGGAAGCTTCCGAAGATCGAGAAGAACCCGAGGAGACCCACCACCGCGAGGATGCCGGGGTAGATCGCCGCCCGCTTCATCAACGCGCTCTGGTCGGGCTTGCCGCCGTTCATGCTGACCAGGCGGGTCTTCATGATCTTCTTGCCGAGCGTCTGCCCGCCGCGGTTGTGCATGAAGTAGTCGTAGCCCGCGTACAGGGCGCCGCTGAGCAGCGACGGCAGGACGATGCCCAGCGAGAGGAGGCCGCTGCCGGTGACCTGGCCGGTCTCCGGGTTGTAAGCGATCTGCGAGACGAACAGCGCCGCGAAGATCGCACCGAAGATCCCAAGGAGGATGAGGTAGACGACGTAGTACAGGACGCCGTCGATGATGCGGGCGACCAGCCGCTCCCACCACTCAGCCAGCACGAGGTTCGGCGCTTCGGGAGTGCGGGTGCCCTGCACCTGCGCGGGGGCCCCGTAGGCCTGCTGGGCGCCGTACTCCGCGGGAGCGCCGTACGGCTGGGGCGGGGCGCCGTAGGGCGGCGGCCCGCCGTAGCCCTGCTGGGGCTGCTGGCCGTAGCCCGGCGGCGGCTGCTGGCCGTATCCGGGGGGAGGCTGGCCGTATCCAGGCGGCGGTTGCTGACCGTAGCCGGGCGGCGGCTGCTGGGGGTATCCGCCCTGCTGCGGCGGTGGCCCGTACCCCGGCTGCTGGCCGTAGCCCGGCTGTTGCTGGCCAGGCCCATACGGGTCGGAAGGGGACGTCATGAGCCGAAACGTAGAGCTGGACCTTCTACCGTGTCCAGCCGACGTGCGCAACCGTGACGTTGAGAGGTGGCCTGCCTGCGCTGAGGCTGCGCCCCGGACAAACGTCAGGCCAGCCGGCAGGCGACTTCTGTGGCCCAGTAGGTGAGAACGATGTCCGCTCCGGCGCGCCGAATGGCGGTGAGGGTCTCCATGATCGTGCGGTCGCGGTCGAGCCAGCCGTTGGCTGCGGCCGCCTCGACCATCGCGTACTCCCCCGACACCTGGTAGGCCGCGACGGGAACGTCGGCGGTGTCGGCGACGACGCGCAGCACGTCGAGATAGCTCATGGCGGGCTTGACCATCACGATGTCGGCGCCCTCCTCGAGGTCGAGCGCGAGCTCGCGCAGGGCTTCGCGGACGTTGGCCGGATCCTGCTGGTAGGTCTTGCGGTCGCCGCGGAGCTGGGAGTCGACGGCCTCGCGGAACGGGCCGTAGAACGCCGAGGCGTACTTGGCGGTGTAGGCGAGCAGGCCGATGTCACGGTGGCCCGCCTCATCGAGCGCCTGGCGGATGACGCCGACCTGGCCGTCCATCATCCCGCTGGGGCCGAGCAGGTGCGCGCCCGCGTCGGCCTGCGCGACCGCCATCTCGGCGTAGACGGCGAGCGTGGCGTCGTTGTCCACCCTGCCGCGCTCGTCGAGGACCCCGCAGTGGCCGTGGTCGGTGAACTCGTCAAGACAGGTGTCGGCCATCACCACGGCCGCGTCGCCGACCTCGGCCCTGACGTCGCGCAGGGCCACGTTGAGCACGCCGTCGGGGTCGACCCCGGCGGTGCCCCGCGCGTCGCGGTGGGCGGGCACGCCGAACAGCATGAGCCCACCGACCCCCGCCGCGACCGCCTCGGTGGCGGCTTTGCGGAGCGTGTCACGGGTGTGCTGGACGACGCCGGGCATGGACGTCACCGGCACCGGCTCGTCGATGCCCTCCCTGACGAACATCGGCAGGACGAGTTGGCGCGGTGCCAGGTCGGTCTCGGCGACCATGCGTCGCAGTGCGGGAGTGGAGCGCAGCCGCCGGGGCCGCTGAACAGGAAACGCCACAACGCCAGCCTACGACTACCGGCGGCGGGCCTTCGCCTTGCGGGGCGGAGGCAGCGCGCCCTCGGCCCGCAGCCGCGCGGCGTGCGCGGCCAGCGCGTCGACCAGTGCGGGGACGCGGGCCTCCTCGGGCTGCACGTCCACCCGCAGGCCGAACTCGCGCGCGGTCTCGGCCGTCTGCGGTCCGATGCACGCGACGATCGTGCGGGCGTGCGGCTTGCCCGCGATGCCGACGAGGTTGCGCACGGTCGACGACGAGGTGAAACACACCGCGTCGAACCCGCCGCTCTTGATCGCCTCGCGGATCGGGGCGGGCGGCGGCGCGGCGCGCACGGTGCGGTAGGCCGTGACGTCGTCGATCTCCCAACCCCCCTCGCGCAGCCCGGCCGCGAGCGTCTCGGTGGCGATGTCGGCGCGCGGGAGCAGCACCCTGTCGACCGGGTCGAGGATGTCGTCGTGCGGCGGGAAGATCGACAGCAGCCCCTCGGACGAGGTCTCGGCGGGCTCGGTCTCGGTGGGCACGAGGTCGGGCACGATGCCGAACTCGCGCACCTTCTCGGCGGTCGCCGGGCCCACGCAGGCGATCTTGACGCCGGAGAACGCACGGGCGTCCAGCCCGAACTCGGCGAACTTCTCCCACACCGCCCGCACGGCGTTGGTCGAGGTGAACACGACCCACTGGTAGCGGCCGTCGACCAGCCCCTTGACCGCCCGCTCCATCTGCGTGGGCGAGCGCGGCGGCTCCACGGCGATCGTCGGCACCTCCTCGGCGCTGGCCCCGTGCACGGCCAGCCGGTCGCTCATCGCGCCCGCCTGGTCCTTCGTGCGCGGGACGAGCACGCGCCAGCCATACAGCGCCCGCGACTCCCACCACGACAGCTCCGTGCGGAGGCCCACCTCGTCGCCGATGCTGAGCACCAGCGGGCCGAGCAGGTCGGCCGCCTCGGACGCGAGCGTCGCGAGGGTGGCCTGCACCGTGCGCTGTGTGGTGGTGGTGCCGCCCGCGGTGACGGCGACGGGCGTCTGTCCCGACACGCCGTGCATCGTGAGCGCGGCGGCCACCTCCGGCAGGTGCGACGCCGTGGCGTGCAGCACGATGACGCCGGGCGCGGCGGCGAGCCGGGCCCAATCGACGCCCGCACGGACGTCGGCCTCGACGTGCGCCGAGCCCAGCGGCACGCCGGAGTAGGCGGGTACGGCGGTGCCGGAAGGCACACCCGGCACGATGTCGAACGGGACGCCTGCGGCAGCGACGGCGAGGGCCTCGGCGACGACCGAGTCGACGGTCAGCGGGTCGCCGCTGACCAGCCGGGTGACCGTGCGCCCGCTCGACGCCTCGGTGATCAGGTCGCGCGCGACGTCGGCGGGTGCGCCGACCGCGGGGCGGACGTCGGCCCCGTCGGCGAGGAGCGCCAATATGGTCTCCGGCACGTCCGAGTCGGTGACAACGAGCGGAGCGGCCGCGAGCGCGTCCCTCGCCCTCACGGTGAGCAGGCCGGGGTCGCCGGGGCCGGTGCCCACGAAGGCAATCCGTCCCTCTGGGCGGTGCGAAGGTGCGCGGTTCATCTCTTCTCAGAACTCCTGATCCAGCGGTTCTCCGTGGGGCTCGCGCCCCAGGTCGAGCAGCTCAGCGGCGAGCGCCGCACCGAGCTTCTCGGCGACGTCCATGTCTCCGGTGACCGAGGCGCGCAGCAGCGCTCCATCGGCCGTGCCAACCACCGCGCGCAGCGACACGCGGTCGACGACAGCACCGTCGTCGGTCAGGTCGGACACCACATCGGCCAGCGCCGCGATCGGCGCGCTACAGCCTGCTTCGAGCCCGGCCAGCACCGCGCGCTCGGCGGTGACGGCCGCGCGGGTGTACTCGTCTTCCAGCACCGCGGCCAACGTCGCCGCGAGTGCACGATCTTCTGCGCGGCACTCGACGGCGAGCGCGCCCTGGGCGGGGGCGGGGAGCATCTGCAACGGGTCGAGCAGCTCCGTGGCCTCGCTGATCCGGCCGAGCCGCCGCAGCCCGGCCGAGGCCACGACGACCGCGTCCAGTTCGCCCGCGGCGACCTTGCGGAGCCGCGTGTCGACGTTGCCGCGGATGGCGACGACGTCGAGGCCCAGGCCCAGCGCGTCCAGCTGCGCCTTGCGGCGCGCCGAACCGGTGCCCACCCTGGCCCCGTGCGGCAGCTCCCCCAACACCAATCCGTCGCGCGCGACCAACGCGTCGCGGGGATCTTCCCGCTGCGGGACGGCGGCGAGAGCCAGCCGGGGGTCGGGCGCGGTGGGCAGGTCCTTGTAGGAGTGCACCGCGACGTCGACCTCGCCTGCGACGAGCGCGTCCCGCAGCGCCGAGACGAACACGCCGACGCCGAGCTGGGCTACCGGCGCCGAGGACCGGTCGCCGGGCGTGGTCACCTCGACCAGCTCGCACGGGTGCCCCGCGGCGCGCAGCCGCTGCGCGACCTGGGTGGTCTGGGCGATGGCCAGCGCGCTGGGGCGAGTGCCGATGCGCAGCGGGAGGGCCGCGGGAACTGGAGCAGGGTCACCCTGCTGCGACTGGGTGCGAGCAGGGTCACCCTGCTGCAACCCCGCGCCGACCGTCGTCATCTCCGCTCCTCCCTGGCCTCTAGCGCGCCCAGCACGTCGCCGCTGCGCTGCAGTGCGACCGCGGCCGGGCTCTGCGGGTCCAGCCCGAACAGCGTGCGGAGCGCCTCGGCGTAGCTGTCGCCGTCCGGGCCCGCGGCAAGCTTCTTGACCTGCACGGTCGGGGTGTGCAGAAGCTTGTCCACCACTCGGCGCACCGTGCGCGTGAACTCCTCGCGCACCGGCGCCTCAAGGTCGGGAAGGCGGGCGTCCAGCCGCAGCAGCTCGGCGTCGATCACGTCGGACGCCCGGCGGCGCAGCGCGGTGACCGTGGGCGTGACCTCGGCGGAGCGCTGCGCTGAGAGGTAGGCCTGCGCCTCGTGGGCGACGAGCAGTTGCGCCTGCGCGACGGCCGCGCCGCGGGGCCCGTCGGCGAGCCTGCGCTGCAGCCCGGCGAGGTCGATGAACCGCACGCCGGGGAGCGCGGCGACGGTTGGGTCGACGTCGTGGGGCAGGCCGAGGTCGCAGATCGCGAGCGGCCGACCGCTCCGGCCGAGCAGGGCTTCGCGGACCGCGTCGCGGTCGACGACGGTGCCCACCGCGCCGGTGCACGCCACGAGGAGATCGGCGTGGACCAGTTCGGCGGTGAGCGTGTCGAGGGCGCCCGCCCGCGACGGTGTGCCGTGCTCTGCGGTGATCCGGGCCAGCCGCCGCGCGCGCTCCGGGGTGCGGTTGAGCACCACGACCTGCGCCGCTGCGGCCCGTCGCAGATGCGCCGCGGCGAGCCCGCCCATGGAGCCCGCACCGACGAGCACCGCGCGGCGCCCCTCGAGCGTTCCGCCCAGCGCCTCCGTCGCGTCCGCCAGCGCCTCGGACACGACCGAGGCGCCCGCGGTGTCGATGCCGGTGTCGGCGTGCACCCGCTTGCCGACGCGCAGAGCCTGTTGGGCGAGCTCGTGCAGCACGCGCCCGACCGTGCCCGCCTCCGTGGCCGCCAAGTACGCCTCGCGGAGCTGACCGAGGATCTGCGCCTCGCCAACGACCATCGAGTCGAGCCCCGACGCCACCGCGAACATGTGCTGGACGGCCGAGCCCGCGTAGTGGACGTAGACGTGTTCTGTGAGCTCGGGCAGGGCCATGCCGGTGTGGCGGCCCAGCACCGCCGAGACGTCGGCGAGGCCGCCGTGGAACGCGTCGACGACCGCGTACACCTCGACGCGGTTGCACGTCGACACCAGCACGGCCTCGCTCACGTGCTCGGTATGGAGCATCTCGCCGACGAGCTTCGGCACGTCGTCAGCGGCGACGGCGGCGCGCTCCAGCACCTCGACCGGCGCGCTGCGGTGCGAGAGCCCCACGACCAGGACCGTCATGCCGACACCTCCCAGCGAGTGCTCATGCCAGCAGCCCTCCCGCCCCGTTCAGGGAGTGCCCGTTCGTCGCCCCGTTCGTCGCACCGGCCTCGGTGCGCCTGCTGACGTGGAACGCGAGGATCTGCAGCTCGACGGCGAGGTCGACCTTGCGGACCTCGACCCCGCGCGGCACCTGCAGCACGACGGGCGCGAAGTTGAGGATGCTACGGACGCTCGCGGACACCAGCTGGTCACACACGGCCTGCGCCGCCTGCGCGGGCGTGGCGATCATCCCGATCGTGATGCCGCGCTCGAGGCACACCGTGGCGATGTCACGCACGTGCTCCACGGGGATGCCGTTGATCGGGACGCCGATCAGGTCGGGGTCGACGTCGAACAGCGCGGTGACGGGGAAGCCCCGGCCGCCGAACCCGCTGTAGCCCGCGAGCGCGTGCCCGAGGTTGCCGACGCCGATGAGCGCGACGGCCTGGTGATGATCCAACCCCAGCACCCGTTCCAGCTGGTAGCGCAGAGCCCGCACGTCGTAGCCGACGCCGCGGATCCCGTGCGAGCCGATGTAGGAGAGGTCCTTGCGCAGCTTCGCGGAGTTGACGCCGGTGGCGGCGGCCAGCTCCTCGCTCGACACCGTGTCCGCGCCCTGCTCCGCGAGCTCGCCGAGCATCCGCACGTACACCGCGAGGCGCGCGACGCTGGCCTCGGGGATGGACCGCGGGCGGCCGGGGACCGCGACCGCCGAATCCTGCGCGGTGCCCGGTGGCAGGGTCACGCTGCCGCCTCCGCGGGAGAAAGCGCGTAGGCGGCGGTCACGGGCTCTCCTCGCTGGTGATCTCGGGGCTGGTAGATCTCGGCGCTGGTGGGGTCGGCGGAATCGGCCCGGCAACGGGCCTTGACGGCGACCTCGTTCCACGGTAGCCGCTCGTGAAGTCACGCACAAAGTTGCGATCTTGCTCGGACTCGTGCTCACGAGCGCATCCCGCACCCGACGACCGGTGGTCGCCGCCGAGCCCCCGTTCGGCGCGTCAGCTCTTCGGCATCAGCACCCGGTCGATCACGAACACCGTGGCGTTCAAGGTCGGGATGTTTCCGCAGAGGACCTTGGCGGTGTTGCCCTGGCCGTCGGTGATGGTCGGCGCGTCGGCCGTGCCGCCGATGGTCACGCTGCCGCCTGCCAGCTCGGTCGCCGTGCCCGCCGCGACCAGGCCCGCAGCGTCGTAACGCCTGCCGATGAGGTGGTAGGACAGCAGGTCGCCGAGCTTGTTCGGGTCCCCCCGCAGGCCCTGGAACGCCGTTGCGCCGATCTGCTTCGCTGCGGCGTCGAACGCGCCGTTGGAGGGCGCGAAGACGGTGATGCCCTGTGCGCTGTCGAGCGTGTCGGGCAGGCCGGGCACCGCTTTGACCGCGCTCACCAGCGTCGTCAGCAGCGGGTTGGTGCTCGCCGCGGTCGCGACCGGCTTCGGGCGCATGGCGTTGAGAGAGCCGGGCGCGTCACCTTGGGGCAGCTGGCCGCAGGCGGGGCCGAAGACGTCGGCGTCGGTCGTCACACCGGTGTCTGCCGCAGCCACGGCGGACGTCGCGGGAGAGGCCGCTGGCACGCTCGGCGCCGTCGGGGTGGACGGGCTCGCGGAGCTGCAGGCGGCCAGCGCCACCGTCACCGCGGCCATCGCTCCCACGGCGGCCAGTCGCCGGATCTCTCGCACGGTTGCTCCTTTCGATGGCGCGGTCAGGCGACGGTGAAGCGCACGCTCGGCCAGCCCGACGCCCCGTCGGGGATCGGGTCGGCCTGCTCGCCGGTCTGCGTGGAGCCGTGCTTGTCGGTCGCCCGCGCCTCGACGTCGTGGCTGCCCGGCGGCAGCGCCAGCTCGGTGTGCCACATCCGCCACGCGTCCACCGAGACCTCGTCCGACAAGGTCGCGGCCACCCACGGGCCGCCGTCCGCGCGCACCTCGACCTTGGCGATCCCGGTGTGCTGGGCCCATGCGATGCCTGCCACGGTCACCGTGTCCGCGGTGACGGTCGCGGAGCCCTGCGGGTTGTCGATCCGCGACATGGTCTTGATCGGCCCCATCTGCGACCAGCCGCGCTCGAGCCAGTAGCCCTGCTTGTCGGGGTTCGCGAACGTCGTCGCTTCGATGTCCACCAGCCATTTCGTGCCTGACACGTACCCGTAGAGGCCCGGCACGACCATGCGCACCGGGAAGCCGTGCTCGGGTGGCAGCGCCTGGCCGTTCATCCCGATCGCCAACAGCGCGCCGCGGCCGGGGTCCATCACGACCGACGTGGGTGTGCCGGTGTACCACCCGTCCGAGCTGGTGCTGAACAGCTGGTCGGCCCCCGGCTGGACGCCCGCCTCCAGCAGCACGTCACGCAGGGGGACGCCGATGAAGTTCGCCGTCGAGATGAGGTTGCCGCCGATGGGGTTGGAGACGCAGGTCAGCGTGATCGGGCGCTCGACGAGCGGGCGCGCGATGAGGTCGGCGAACGACAGCGTGACCTCGTTGTCGACCATTCCGTGGATCTGCAGCTTCCAGCTCGCCGCCGACAGCGTGGGGATCCGCAGCGCGGTGTCGATGCGGTAGAAGTCGGTGTTGCTGGTGAGGAACGTCGGGGTGCCCAGCTGGGGGAACGCCGCTGTCGTCGGGGGCGCCGTGGCGCGCTCGACGTAGGTGGCGCCCGCGAGTTGGGCCGTGACGTCGTCGCGCGAGCTCTGGACGCCGCGTGCGAGCACCGTGCCGCCAGCCGCCGACGCCAGCGCACCGAGCCCGACCGCCGCGGACCCGCCGACCAGCACGGTGCGCCGCGACACTCCGTGCGGCCCGTCGCCGGGCAGGCGCTCGAGGAGGCCGAGGTGGTGCAGCCTGCGGAACACGACGACGCCCACGACCGTCGCCACGATCGGCGCGATGAGGTCGAGCGGGGTGAACACGGGCGCGAAGACCACCGCGGCGGCGCCGAGCACGCCCATTGCCATCACGACGCGGACGCCCCAGTCAGGCCGCGCGCGTGACGCCAGCCCCGCCGCCGCGGCGAGCAACGTGATCACAACGAGCATGCCGACCAACAGCACCGGCTTGTCGTTTGTGCCCAGCTGGGTCTTGGCGAACTCGGTGAGCCGGTCCGGTGAGAGACGGATCACCTGGTCGCCGACGGCCAGGTAGGGCGAGGAGGCCGGGGAGATCACACCCGCGACGAGCTGGCCGACGCCGAGCGCCGCCCACACCGCGAGCACACCGATCCCCGCGGCGACGCGGCGGGGAAGAACGGGAGCGGCCGAGGACCTCATCACGCCAGCGCGGCGCGCAGCCGTTTTTCCTCGACCCGGAAGTAGCCGTGCTCGCGGCCGTCGACCATGATCACCGGGACCCGGTCGCCGTACTCGGCGCGCAGCTCCGGATCGGTGTCGATGTCGGCCGTGGTGAAGCCCAACCCCAGGTCAGCACAGATGCGCGCGACCTCGGTCTCCGCTTCGGCGCACAGGTGGCAGCCCGCGCGGGTGTAGACCAGAACCCGATCTGTGCTCGTGTTGGATGGTGAGCTCGCAAGCTCGCTCACGAAAGGGCCAGCTGCCGTCGGGCGATCTTGCCGGTGGGCGTGCGCGGCAGCGCGTCCACAAAAGTGATCACCGCGGGCACCTTGAACCGCGCCAGCCGCTGGGCGCAGTAGATGCGCACGACCTCTTCGTCCACGCCCACGGCGGGGTCGGTGACCAGCACCGCCTTCACGACCTCGCCTGCGCGCTCATCGCGCTGCCCCACCACCGCGGCCTCCGAGACGCCCTTGATCGACAGGAGCACCTGCTCCACCTCTCGAGGGTAGACGTTGAACCCGTTCACGATGACGACGTCGGACGAGCGGTCGACGAGGTGCAGGTCGCCGTCGGCGTCGAGGAAGCCGACATCGGCGGTGCGGAACCAGCCGTCGGCGTCGGGGCCGCCCGTCCCGTCGGGCCAGTAGCCGGAGAACAGGTTCGGCCCGCGCACCGTGACCAACCCGGTGTCGTGTCCGTCATCGATGTCGACGTCGAGTTCGTCGTCCTCGTCGTCGGGTTCGGGCACGACGTCGATCGGGCGGCCTTCGGCGTCCACCAGCCGCACCTCGATGCCCGGCAGCGGCCGCCCGACCGAGCCGGGCTTCGGCGGGGCGCCGAACGGGTTGCTCGTCACGACCGGACCCGCCTCGGTGAGGCCGTACCCCTCGACGATGGCCAGCCCGGTGGCCTCGCGGAAAGCCGTGAACCATCCGGGCGGCAGCGGCGCGCCGCCGGAGGTGCACAGCCGGACGCCTGCGGTGGCAGCACGCAGGTCGTCGGCTGGGAGGTCGAGCAGCGCCCGGAACATGGTCGGCACCCCTGCGAGAGCGCTGACGCGCTGGGCGAGGAGCACTTCGGCGATGTCGGCCGGGGCGAAGCGCTCGGTGAGCACCACCGTCGCGCCCGCCCAGCACACCTGCAGGAAGCCCGCCGCCAGCCCGTAGATGTGAAACAGCGGCAGCGACACCAGCACCCGGTCCACCGGGTTGACCGGCAGCGGTCGCAGCGCGGCGGTCTGCTCGCGGTTGGCGAGCAGCGCGCGGTGCGATAGCCGGATGCCGCGCGGCAGGCCCGTGGTGCCGGAGGTGTAGACGAGCAGCGCGATGTCCTCCGCGCCGCCCTCGCCCGCGCGGCCCGGCGCCCGCGCCGCGAGGTCGGGCAGCGCGATGACGGAGGCGCCGACGGCGGACGCGCATCCCCGCGCGGTGTCGTCGGTGTCGGCGGCGACGACGACCGACGGTCGGCAGTCGGTGAACACGACGTCGAGCTCGCGCGCGACCGCGACCGGGCCGTGCGGCACCACGACCGCGCCCGCCCGCAGGGCGCCGAGGACCGTGACGCAGAACGCCGCGCTGTTGCCCAGCCGCACGACCACCCGGTCGCCCGGCCCGACTCCCGCCTGCACCAACCGGTCGGCCTCCGCCGACACCACCCCGTCAAGCTCAGCCCAGGTCAGCGTGTTTGCGCTGCTCACGTCCACGATCGCAAGCTGGTCCGGAACCCGGGCGGCATTGGCCGCGACGAGATCGGCGACGTGCGTCGCCGCAGCTCTCCGGTCATTCGGGTTCGGGCCGTCCACGGCTCTCCTGGTCTGGTCGGGCGGACGCGGGCAGTCTCGCACGGACCGGGTGGCGACACGCAGACGCCGTTCGCGTTCCTGCCGCGTCCCGCCTGCGGCGAAGGAACGATTTGATGCGGTGAACGGTCGCAGGGTGCGCGCCCTGTGAGCCTCAGCTGCAGGTCGGGGGGACGCCCGGGTGAGCACGCGGCGCTCCGCCCCGGCGGGGGCGCGACAGTAGGGTGGGTGTCCGAAGTCCGCAGCACCGGAGGCCCGCACGTGGTTGGAGAAGCACCGTCCGGCGACGCCGCCGTCCTCGCTGGCGAGGCCGCCGCGGCAGCTGCCTCCGAGGAGGTCCGAGCCGCAGAGGAGTCCGGACCTGCCGACGCGCCGCTCACCGACCTCACCGCCGCCGCGTTCTTCGACGTCGACAACACGATGATGGTCGGCGCGTCGATCTTCCACTTCGCGCGAGGGCTCGCCGCCCGCAAGTTCTTCACCACCGCCGACCTGCTCGGGTTCGCCTGGCAGCAGATCAAGTTCCGGGTCGGCGGGCGGGAGACCGACGTGTCGGGGCACCGGGACACCGCGCTGTCGTTCGTCGCGGGGCGCCCGGTCGGGGAGGTCACCGCGCTCGGCGAGGAGATCTACGACGAGCTGATGGCCGACCGGATCTGGGCGGGCACCCGGGCGCTCGCCCAGATGCACCTCGACGCGGGCCAGCGCGTGTGGCTGGTCACCGCCACCCCGGTCGAGCTCGCGCGGATCATCGCCAACCGGCTGGGGTTGACCGGGGCGCTGGGCACGATCGCGGAGAGCGAGAACGGGGTCTACACCGGCAGGCTGGTCGGGGAGATCCTGCACGGGTCCGCCAAGGCCCACGCCGTGCGCGCGCTGGCCGCGTCCGAAGGGCTGGACCTGCGCCGCTGCACCGCCTACTCCGACTCGGTCAACGACGTCCCGATGCTGTCGGCCGTCGGCACGGCGGTGGCCGTGAACCCCGACTCCGAGCTGCGCGACGTCGCCAAGGCCCGCGGCTGGCAGATCCGCGACTTCCGCACCGGCCGCAAGGCCGCGCGCATCGGCGTCCCGTCGGTGCTGGGCGCGGGCGCGGTGGCAGGCGCGGTGGCGGCGGGCGTGGCCTACCGCCGCCGCTGACCCCCACCTGGCGGCCGCCGCCTAGCCCAGGAAGGCGTTGCGGCGCTGCGACAGCAGGCGGTAGAGGGTGTGCTGGATCGTCTCCCGAACCTGGTCGGTGAGGTTGAACAGGGTCACCGGGTCGTCGGCGTCGGCGGCGCTGATGGTGTCGGTGCGGATCGGCTCACCGAACTCGATGTACCACTTCGACGGAAGCGGGATCAACCCGAGCGGGCCCAGTAGCGGGAACGTGGGGGTCACCGGGAAGTACGGCGCGCCGAGCAGGCGGGCGAGCGGTTTGATGTCGCCGATCTTCGGATAGGTCTCCTCCGCGCCGACGATGGAGCACGGGATGATCGGCACCCCGGTGCGCAGCGCGGCCGTCACGAATCCGCCGCGGCCGAAGCGCTGCAGCTTGTACCGGTCGCGGAACGGCTTGCCGATGCCCTTGAAGCCCTCCGGCCACACCCCGACGAGCTCGCCTTCGGACAGGAGCCGTTCCGCGTCCGGGTTGCAGGCCAGCGTGGCGCCGTGCTTGCGCGCCAGTGGCCCGACCCCGGGGAACTTGAACATGAAGTCCGCACCGAGCATCCGCAGGTTCCGCCGGGCGGGGTGGTCGTCATGCAGCGCCACGGCGACCATCAGCGCGTCCAGCGGCAGAGTGCCGGAGTGGTTGGCCACCACGAGCGCGCCGCCGATGTCGGGCACGTTGTGCATGCCGATCGTCTCGGCACGGAACCACTTCTCGTACAGGGGGCGGAGCGCAGGCAGGATCACGTGGTCGTTGAGGTCGCTGTCGAAGCCGAACGCGTCGACGGCGTAGTCGCCTTCCAGCCGCCTGCGCAGGAACCGCAGCACGTCCTCGATACCGTTCTCCGGCGACACGGGCCGCGCTTGCTCGACGGGCGCAGGCGTCGGTGGCGGCGGCGCCGAAGCGGGCTTGGCGCGCTGCGTGCCGAGACGCCAGCGGGTGCGATCGCCGGAATCGTCGGCGTGCAGCGGGATGATGCGGGCCTCCGACACGGTGGCTCCCCTCGTGGCGGCTCGCGGACGTAAACGGGTCGGTGTCCTCGTCGGGGTCATCGCAGCGCTCTCACGGTGGCGAGTACACCCCGTTCTAGCGACTCCACCCGTTCGGGGGCGATCACGGGGCGGAGGGCGCGGCCGCGGACATAGTCGTCGAACGCCTGAGCGGTGGTCCAGCGCGGCGTGAAGCCGAACTGTGTGCGCAGCCGCCCGTTGTCAACCACCCGCCCGAAGTTGAGCAGCCGCATCTGCTCGGGGGAGAAGTCGACGAGACCGGCACCACGGAACAACCGGCTGACGAGCCCGACCGCGGGACCGGGCACGGGGATGGCGATCCGCCCGGCCCTGCGGATGGCCTGGGAAAGCATCAGCACACCGTCGGCGGCGACGTTGAACGTGCCGGGCAGCTCGTTGCCCACGGCGCGCTCCAGCACCGCGAGCCCGTCCTCCTCGTGCAGGAGCTGCACGCGGGCGTCGTAGCCCAGCACCGTGGGGACGACGGGCAGCGCGAAGTAGCGGGTGAACACGGTGTCGATGCGCGGCCCGATGAAGTTGGCGAAGCGCAGCACCGTGACCGAGACGTCGGGCCTGCGTCTGGCGAACCCGCGCAGGTAGCCCTCGATCTCCACGGCGTCCTTGGCGTAGCCGCCGGACGGGAGGTCCTTGGGCGTCATGGCCTCGTCGAACAGCGCCGGATCGCGCGGGCTCGACCCGTAGACGGCGGTGGTCGACTTCAGCACGAGCCGCCGCACGCTCGGAGCCTTCTGGCAGGCGGCGAGCAGCTGCATCGTGCCGATGACGTTCATCTCCTTCATCGCCGTGCGGCCGCCCGAGGTGCTGGGGTTGGCCGAGAGCGAGGCGTGGACGACGGTGTCGACTGACGCGTGCGAGATGACCTTGGCGATCAGCGGGTTGCGGATGTCGGCGCGCACGAACTCGGCGCGGCCCATGCGGCGCAGCAGGTCCGGCGGCGGTGGCACGGTGTCGACCCCGAGGACGCGGGCGATGGCGGGGTCCGCGGCCAGCCGGGCCGCGAGGTGGCCTCCGAGGAACTTGCTGACCCCGGTGACGAGAACGACAGACGGCACTGAACCAGGCCCCAGGTGAATCGGAATGAACGCGGTGAGTGACCGATGCTAGACCGGTCTCGGCGGAGATGGGGCGGCGAGAGCGTCACATCCCACTCATGCAGGAACGGCCGGTGAACATGTCACCGGCCGTTCGCCGCTAGGTCATTTGCCGAGCTTGCGCCGCTGTACGCGGGTCTTGCGCAGCAGCTTGCGGTGCTTCTTCTTCGACATCCGCTTGCGGCGCTTCTTGATCACGGAGCCCATACGGCGGACCTTCCTGTTGCTACGGCTGATACGGCCCGGCTGGGCGGAGCCGGGCGAGAGATGAAGTTGGGCGAGTCTACCGGGGGCGGTCAGCCCACGTCGAAGTAGGCGGAGCGAAGGTAGTCCTCCACGGCGTGGCGTGGCACGCGGAACGAGCGCCCGACCCTCGCTGCGGGCAGCTCACCGCCGTGGACCAGCCGGTACACGGTCATCTTGGAGACGCGCATCATCGCCGCGACCTCGGCCACCGTCAGGAACTGGACCTGGGCGAGGTGAATCTCGGGCTCGGGAGCCATCCGCACACCGCTTTCTCGGGATGTTCCCGCCGAGTCTAGCGGTGCCGAAGTGACGAGGACGACCCGCCGCTGCACCTGAACGGGGTATTCAGTGTCGCGTCGGGGTGAGCAAACCCCCCCTATCGGCTCAGGCCTGCTGCGCCGCGCGACCCAGTTCGGCCGAGCGGTCGCGCGCCGCCTCGATCGCGTCGAGGAACGCGGCGCGCACCCCGTGGCGCTCCAGCTCGCGGATCGCCGCGATGGTCGTGCCCGCGGGCGACGTCACGGCCTCGCGCAGGAGCACCGGATGATCCGACGACTCGCGCAGCATCCGGGCCGCGCCGTACGCCGACTGGACGATGAGCTCCGAGACGACCGTGCGCGGCAGGCCGAGCAGGATCCCGGCGTCGATCATCGCCTCGACCAGGAAAAAGAAGTAGGCGGGCCCGGAGCCCGAGAGCGCGGTCACCGCGTCCTGCTGCGACTCGGGGACCGTCACCACCCGTCCGACCGAAGCGAGCATCTTCTCGACGACGGCGAGCTGCTGGTCGGTGGCGTGCGTGCCCGGCGACATCGCGCTCATCGCTTCGCCGACGAGCATCGGCGTGTTCGGCATGACCCGGACGACGGACGTGCCGGGCGGCAGCGCGCCTTCGAACAGGGCAATGGGCAGGCCCGCGCACAGCGAGACGACGAGCGTGCCCGGCCGGAGGACGGGTGCGAGCTCCGCGAGGACCGGCGCGATGTCCTGCGGTTTGACGGCGACGACGATGACCTCGGCCCGCTGCGCCGCCGCCGCGACGTCGAGGGCCGCGACGCCGTGTCGCGCGGACAGCTCGGCCGCGCGCTCGGGATGGCGCTCGGTGAACACGAGATCGTCGGGGGTGCGGCCCCCCGCCAGCAGCCCCGTCAGCAACGCCTCACCGATCTTGCCCGCGCCCAGTACTGCGACAACACCCATGCGGCAACGCTAGCCGGGGGATTGCAGCAGGGTGACACTCCTCCCACTCAGTCGCAGCAGGGTGGCCCTGCTGCAATCCGGGGCCGACCCGCAGCCCTCAGCCCACCCGGAGGCGTGGGGCGAGCGCGAGCTGGCGCGCCTGGCAGATCAGCCTGCCTGCCACGTCGACGACCGCCACGTCCTCGTCGAACCACTCCCCAGCCACCACCTCGGCGCGCGAGGCCAGCCGCAGCCATCCCGGGGCCGGACGGCCGCGCAGCAGGGCGGTGAGCTGGACGGTCGGCGCCCAGCCCATCACGCCGCCGAGGTTGAACACCGTCGGTGGCAGGATGTCGCCTGCCAGCAGCGCGAACAGGACGTCGACCGGCTCATCACGGGTCCGGGCCCAGCCGCGCAGCGCGGGCGGCGCCTGCTCCCCGCGGGAGAACGCCATCGTCGGCGCGTCGAAGCGGAGGTCGCAGGATCGGGCGAGGCGGAAGGGACTCGTGGCGGCCGCAGGGTCGACGGCGTCGGCGGGTGGCTCGGCAGGCTGGTCGGGGAGGTTCCACCAGCGCGGCTCGTCGTCAGGCAGGCGCCCGGCCGTCACCGAGGCGGCGAGCATGAGCCTGCCGTCCTGGTGCATCCGCACGCCGACGACGGACGCGGTCCGGCCGAGCCGCAGCACCTCGGTCGTCAGCGTGACGGCGCCGGGATCAGGGGCGCGCAGGAAGTCGGCGGCCACCACCAGCGGATCGGGGGCCACACCGGGCGCCTCGGCGTCGACACGGGCCAGCGCCGCCTTCGCGAGCAACGCAAGCAGCAGGCCGCCGTGCGCCTTCGGCCCGACCGTCCACCGCTCGCCCAGCTCGACACCGAACCGGCCGTCCCCGAGCGGCTCGATCTCGACGGCGGCCCGGAACGGGGGCGCGGCGACACGCTGCCCGCCCTGTCGACTCTGCATGATCTCTGCCTAGCACGAACACCCCGCGCGCGTGCTCACGTCGTGGGTCGCGCCACCTCGAGCGCCGGCTGCGCGGTCGGCTGCAGGTGCAGCCGGGCGTACAGCAGTGACTCCGCCAGAAGCTCGGCGCGCCGGTAGCGGGTGCGGCAGCGTCGCGTACTCACCTCGACGACGACGTTGCCGTCGTAGCCGCGATCGGCCAGCTGCTGCAGCACTTCGGCGCACGGCTGGCTGCCCCGACCGGGCACGAGGTGGTCGTCGCGGGGGCCGCCGCTGCCGTCTGCGAGGTGCAGGTGGCGAAGGCGCGTGCCCATCCGCTCCAGAAGGGCGAGCGCGTCGACACCGGCCGCGGCGGTGTGGGAGAGGTCCAGCGTGAAGTAGCGGTGGTCGACCTCGGTCGGGTCGAAGCCCGGCTCGTAGGGCACGGTGCGCATCCGGCCCCGCAGCACCGGGAACATGTTCTCGACGGCGAGCGCGACGCCCGCTACCTCACCTGCGTGCGCGACCTCGTCGGCGAACTTCGCGGCGTAGCGGCGCTGCCAGCGAAAAGGTGGGTGCAGCACGACGGTGGCGGCGCCGAGCCGCTCCGCCGCCTCGACCGACCGGCGGATGCGTTCGATCGGGTCGGCCCCCCAGACCCGCTGGGTGACGGCGAGACACGGCGCGTGCACGGCCGTCACCGGCACCCCGAAACGGTGCGAAAGCCGGTCGACGGCGGCCACGTCCTGGCTGACCGGATCGGTCCACACCATCAGCTCGACGCCGTCGTAGCCCAGCTCAGCGGCCAGCTCGAAGCCCGCGGCCACGGGCTCGGGGTAGACCGACGCCGTGGAGAGCGCCACCGGCGGGCCGGAGCTGGGCTGCATGCGACATCACCGGCCGAGCAGCACGAGGATTGCCGGTGACACCGTCAGCAACAGACCGACGAGCACGGCGAAGAGGGTGGTGCGGCGGTCGTCGTTGCGCATGAGGGCGCGCACGACCAGCACGAGGCCGATGGTCACCAGCGCGGCTGCTGCGAGCGCCACCACCGGCAGGTCGCGCCAGAGGAAGCGGAACCCGACCCACAGCGCGGCCCCGCCAATCGCCCCCGCGATCCACTGCGCCACAACGGCCGCCCAGGCGTGGCCTGCAGAGCCCTCGACAACCGGGGACGTGCGGCGGCGGCCGGACTCGACCGACAGGCCTGCGGGCGCGCCAGCCAGCGGGTCGCCGTCATAGGCGTCGTCGTCGTAGGCGTCGTCGTCGTAGGCGTCGTCGTCGTAGGCGCCCGTGTCGAAGGGGTCGGAGGCCGCGGTGGGCGGACCGCCATCGCTGTCGGCACCGGTGTCGGCACGGCTGTCGGCACGGCGTTTGCCACGACGGCCGGTGCGCTCGCGGTGCCAGGCCCCGGCGCCCGCGGGAGCCATCCCGACCGCAGTCGAGGGCCCTCCGTCGGCGTCGTCGGCCTGCGGGAGGCCCTGCGGAAGGCGCTGCACCTCGATGGGCCCGGTCAGGCCGGGGTCGAGCATCGGTGTGTTGTCCGACCGCATCCGCGGCATCTGCTCGGTCGGGCGGGACCGATAGGTCGATTCGGCGGCGGGGGCGGCGTCGTCGACCGGGACGGGTTCGCGCAGCACCGAACGGTCGGCGGTCCACGGGGTGGCGTCGCGGTAGATGCTCGTTTCGGCGTCGGCATCGACGGCGCCGCCGTTGACGAACGCCGCGTCGCAGTCGGGCAAGGGCGCCTGCGCGCCGAGATCGCCGGACCGGGTCACGCTGCGCCGCGGCGTGGGGGGAGCGGAGGGGAGGTCCGGGCCGTTTCCGTTGCCGAATGGGCCGCGGTAGGCGTCGTCGCCCGCGGGCCCGCGAGGGGCGCCGTAGGCCTCGTTGCCGGGCTGCGCAGGAGCGCCGTACGGGTTGCGGTGGTCGCCTCCGCCGTTGGCGTAGCCGTCGCCTGCCGGGGCGGGCAGGGTGCGCCCGTTCGCGTGCGGTGCGCCGCCGCTCCCGTTGGCCGTCGGCAGGGGGCGTCCGACACCGCCCGTGTCCGCCGCGTCCTCGGCGGCGCGCCTGCGGGCACGCCTGCCGGTGACGGCCGTGTCGCCGCCGTGCGCGGCAAGCAACTCCGCGACGGTGCGCTGGCGGGGGTTGTCGGTGTCGGGACTCATCGCCTAAACCGTGCCCCGTAAAGCGTCAAGCGTCCAGGCCCGTGGCGCGATCCCTGCGCCGAGCGGTCGCTACGGGACGTCCTATCGAGCAGGCGGGGCCGGTACACCCTCACCGCTCCGGCACCGACCACCCAAGCATCGTACGCCGGGTCCGATCACCGATAGCGATCCGCGACTACGCCGGGCAATCGGCCGGGAGTTGTCCACATGCCCGCGGGTTTGTCCACATGCCCCGGCCCGGACCGCGGGTGGCCTGCGCACGTCGCGTATCGTGGTGCCCAGTTTCGCGGCGAGGGCGGGTGCACGTCGGGCCCGCCGTGATCGACGTGGCCCGGCCTCCGCCGGTGCCCCTCGCCGCGCGTCCACATCACGCACAACGAGGAGTGTCCATCGTGGCCGAGGCCCACATCATCGCCGAGACGCGCACGGAGTTCGGCAAGGGTGCCGCGCGCCGCACCCGGCGCGCAGGAAAGATCCCCGCCGTCCTCTACGGGCACGGCACCGACCCGCAGCACCTCGCGCTTCCCGAGCTGGAGTTCAAGCGCATCGTGCGCGACCAGGGTCGCAACGCCGTGCTGACGATCGACATCGCGGGCACCCCGCAGCTCGCGCTGACCAAGACCGTGGTCGCGCACCCGATCCGGCCCTACATCGAGCACGTCGACCTGCTCGTGATCCGCCGCGGCGAGAAGGTGATCGTCGAGGTCGCCGTGATCATCACCGGCGACGCCGTGCCCGGCGCCTTCATCACGCAGGAGCTCAACACCCTCGAGGTCGAGGCGGACGTCTCGAGCATCCCCGAGCAGATCGAGGTCTCGATCGAGGGCGTCGAGGTCGGCACCCAGATTCTCGCGGGCCAGATCCGCCTGCCCGCCAACACCGACCTGCGCGGCGACCCGGAGCAGCTCGTCGTCAACGTCATCGCGGCCACCGAGGCCGACGCGGGCGAGAGCGCCGAGGCCGAGGCCGAGCCGACGGCCGCGAGCGAAGCGGAGTGACGCCGGTGCCGGGCCCCGCCTTGGTGGTCGGGCTCGGCAACCCGGGCTCCGAGTACGCCGACACCCGCCACAACGTCGGGTTCCGCGTCGTCGAGCTGCTGGCGGCGAGGGCGGGCGGCGGCCGGTTCTCCCGGCACCGCTCCAACGCCGACGTCCTGGAGGGCCGCCTCGCGGGGCGCCGGGTGGTCTTGGCCAAGCCGCGCACGTACATGAACGTGTCCGGCGGCCCGGTGGCCGGTCTGGTGAAGTACTTCGGCGGCGAGCTGGTGGTCGTGCACGACGATCTCGACCTCGGCTTCGGCGTCGTCCGGCTCAAGCTGGGCGGGGGCGAGGGCGGCCACAACGGCCTGCGGTCCATCAGCGAGTCGCTGGGCACCAAGGACTACCTGCGGGTGCGCTTCGGCATCGGGCGCCCGCCGGGACGGCAGGACCCCGCCGATTTCGTGCTCAAGCGCTTCTCGGGCCCGGAACGCAAGGAGCTGGAGTTTGCCGTCGACCTCGCCGCCGACGCCACCGAGGCGCTGCTGTCCGACGGCCTGGAGCCCACCCAGAACCGCTTCCACGCCCTGTCCGGCTGATTAGCACTGTCTGGCTGATCAGTCCCGGGCTGATCAGTCCCGGGTCAGAAGCTCACCCGTCGCCGCGCGGCGAAGCTTGCCCGACGGCGTCTTGGGGAGGCGGCCCGGCGCGAGCACCACGACCCGCGCGGGACGCACGCCGACCGCCGACACCACCCGGCTCGTCACGTCCTTGCCGATCGCGCGCTCCGCGTCGGCGTCGCCCGCCTGCCGCGACTCGACGGCCACCGCGAACGACTCGCGGTGCCGCCCCTCTCCCGCGGCGAGCCGCACCGCGACGGCGTTGCCCGCGCGCACCCCCTGCGCGTCGGCGGCGGCGCGCTCGATGTCGGTCGGGTAGATGTTGCGGCCGCCCATGATGATCACGTCCTTGCGCCGTCCACAGACGACAACCTGGCCGTCGGCGAGATAGCCCTCGTCCCCGGTGTCGAGCCAGCCCTCGGCGTCCTGCGCGGTGACCGGCCCGTCCACGGTGAGGTAGCCCGGCGTGACCGACGGCCCGCGCAGGTGCAGGACCCCGACCTCCCGTTCGCCCAGCACACTCCCATCGTCGCCGATCACCCGCACCTCGATGCCCGGCAGCGGCGGGCCCAGCTTCGGGAAGCTGCGGCCGGTGCCCGGGGTGGCGAGCCTGCGCGCCTCCAGGTCGTCGGCGTCGATCTCGTCGATCGCGAGACCCGTCTCGACCGGCGCGAACGCCACTCCCAGTGCGGTCTCGGCCATCCCGTACGCGCAGAGCACCGCCTCCGGCCGCAGCCCGAAGCGGGCGCCCGCCTCGACGAGCCCACCCACCGCGACCGGGTCGATGGGCTCGGCGCCGTTGAGGGCGATGCGCAGGGTCGAGAGGTCGAGCGGGCCATCGGCGCGGGCGAGCTGGCGGCCCAGCACGGCGTAGGCGAAGTTCGGAGCGGCCGTCACCGTGCCGCCGTACTTCGAGATCAGCTCGGCCCACAGCAGCGGCCGGGTGAGGAAGTCGACGGGGGTGACCGTCACAAGCTCCAGCCCGACCGTCATGGGCACGGTCAGGAACCCGACCATGCCCATGTCGTGGAAGAGCGGCAGCCACGACACCATCACGTCGCGGTCGAGGTCGAGCCGGGCCGCCTGCACCATCGCCGTGATGTTGGCGTACAGGTTGCCGTGGGTGATGCGCACGGCCTTGGGCTCGGCCGTCGAGCCGCTCGTGAGCTGCAGGAGCGCGGTGGCGTCCTCGGCGGCGACGCCCGGGTCGGCGACGGCCGTGGAACCGTCGCCATCCAACGTGTCGACGGTGCAGAACGGGATGCCGCGGTCGGCCAGCACCGGCGCGAGCGCGTCGAAGGGAGGCCCGAGCACAACCAGCGCCGCATCGATCATCTTGAGGACGGAGACGGTGTCTTCGGCCCACGCGGCAAGATCGGTGCGCACCGTCGGTTGGTGCAGCATGGTCACGCTGCCGCCGCAGAGCCACACGGCCTGAGCGAGCGGGGCGATCGTGACCGGCTCACCCGCGAGCACACCCACCGACGCGCCGTGTCGGATCCCGGACCGTCCGTCGCGATCCGCGCGCAGCGCCGCTGCCATCGCCATGGCCTGGTCGTGGACCTGCGCCCAGGGGTGCCACACGGGCTCGCGCGGCTCGCCGGTGAGCATGCCGTGCCGCGAGCGCGCTGCGGAGTCGAGCAGCATCGCCAGGAACCGGGACATGCCTCGCAGCCTACTTCGGGCGAGTCTGGTGTCTCACCACGCCGTGTTGGCCCCCAGCACGGTGAGTCGCCCACTCCACCACGGTGAGTCGCCCACCCCACCCCGGTGAGTCGCCCACCCCACCCCGGTGAGTCGCCCGCTCCACCCCGCCGAGTCGCCCACCCCACCCCGGTGAGTCGCCCGCTCCACCCCGCCGAGTCGCCCGCTCCACCCCGCCGAGTCGCCCGGCTCCACCCCGGTGAGTCGCCCGCTCCACCCCGCCGAGTCGCCCGCTCCACCCCGGTGAGTCGCCTGCTCCACCCCGCCGAGCCTGCCGCTCCACCACGCCGAGTCGCCCGCTCCACCAAGGTGAGTTGGCCGGTTCGTCACCGTGCCGGGGCGACACCACGGGTGAGTTGCCCACTTCGGCGTGGCGCGCGGCTCGGCCGCTCCGCGGGAGCTAAGGCGTCGGCCGACAGGTGGTCCCGCTCCCTACGGCTCGCCGGGACCCCGACCCTCGTAAGCGGGCAACGTCCGGGCCGCGCCGCCGCGCCACGTGCGGACCGGGTGCTGGCCCGTCGCCGCGCTCCGTGATCGTCGCCAGTGGTGCCAGAGGTGCACCTGCGCACGCCCGACACCACTTTTGGCGATCACGACGTCGACAACGCGACGAGTGTGCACGTCCGGCCAACTCAGGGTGGTGGGGTGGGCGACTCACCGGGGTGGGGCGGGCGACTCACCGGGGTGGGGCGGGCGACTCACCGGGGTGGGGTGGGCGACTCACTGCAAGCCCGCCCCCTCACCGGCGGGTAGGGTCGCCAGGCATGACCGAGCGGCCCCGACCAGGCCAGACCACGCAGGCGCCCGACCTCCGAGCGGCCGTCGAGAGCGTGCTGCCGGGGGCGCGCGCCGATCTCGAACGACTCGTGCGGATCCCGAGCATCTGGGCCGATCCCGCGCACGCCGAGGACACCCGGCGCAGCGCGGAGGCCGTCGCCGAGCTGGCCGGTGCCGCGGGCGCGGCCGACGTCACGGTCGTGGCGGCCGACGGCGGCGCGCCCGCCGTCATCGCCCACTGGCCCGCCCCGCCGGGCGCGTCC
This sequence comes from uncultured Actinomycetota bacterium, assembly GCA_963826705.1. Taxonomy (GTDB): domain Bacteria; phylum Actinomycetota; class Actinomycetes; order Mycobacteriales; family Pseudonocardiaceae; genus Pseudonocardia. Next base: position 33,844 of record CAWGYF010000011.1, on the reverse strand, counting down.
ACCGTCCTGCTCTACGCCCACCACGACGTCCAGCCCACCGGCGGCGACGCGTTCTGGACGACGCCGCCGTTCGAGCCGACCGAGCGCGCCGGTCGCCTCTACGGCCGCGGCGCCGCCGACGACAAGGCAGGCGTCATGACCCACCTCGCCGTTCTGCGGGCCTACGGGGGGCGCCCTCCGGTGGGGGTCACGGTGTTCGTCGAAGGTGAGGAGGAGTCCGGCTCCCCCACGCTCACCGCGCTCCTGCGCGCCCACCGCCACCAGTTGAGCTGCGACGTCATCATCATCGCCGACTCGGCCAACCCCGCGGTCGACGTCCCGGCGTTCACGACGAGCCTGCGCGGGCTGGTGGACGTGGTCGTCGAGGTGTCGATGCTGGAGCGCCCCGCGCACTCCGGCGTCTACGGCGGGCCGGTCGGCGACGCGCTCACGGCGCTGTGCCGGACCTTGGCCTCGCTGCACGACGAGCACGGCGAGGTCGCCGTCCCCGGGCTGGTCCGCGGCACCTCCACGGCGCCCGACGTCGAGGAGGCCACCTTCCGGTCCGACGTCGCGCTCCTGCCCGGCGTCGAGCTGCTCGGCTTCGGCGGCATCGTGGAGCGCGCGTGGCACAAGCCCGCAGTCGCCGTGCTCGGCATCGACGCTCCCCGTGTCGCCGAGGCGTCCAACGTGCTGCTCCCCAGGGCGCGAGCGATGGTGAGCATGCGCCTGGCACCCGGCGAGGACGCCGCCACCGCGCAGAAGGCGCTCGCCGAGCACCTCGCCGCGCACGTGCCGTGGGGCGCGCACGTCAGCGTGACGCCCGGGGCGGCCGTCGCCGAGCCGTTCTCCCTGACGACGACGGGCAGCGCCTACGACGCAGCACGCCGGGCGTTCTCGGCGGCCTTCGGCAACACGGCGGTCGAGGTCGGCATCGGCGGCTCGATCCCGTTCATCGCCGAGTTCGCGCGCACGTTCCCCGGCGCTGCGGTGCTCGTCACCGGTGTGGGCGATCCGGCGAGCCGGTGGCACGGCATCGACGAGAGCCTCGACCTGGGGATGTTCGCCCGCGGCGCACTGGCGGAGGCGCTCTTCCTCGCCGAGCTGGCGCCGTAATTGTCGGGGGCGCGGGCTAGCGTCGCCCTATGATCCACGCGCACGGCCTCGCCCGCACCTTCCGCACCCGACGCGGGCCCGTGGCGGCGGTCGCCGGGGTCGACATCGACGTCGAGCGCGGCGAGCTGGTGGGGTTCCTCGGGCCAAACGGCGCGGGCAAGACCACCACACTGCGCATGCTCGCCACCTTGCTCACCCCCACGGCGGGCACGGCGACGGTCGCGGGCCACGACCTGGCCACCGACCCGGTCGGCGTGCGCCGCAAGATCGGCTACGTCGGGCAGAGCGGCGGGGCGGGCCTGGACTGCCCGGTCGCCGAGGAGCTGATCCTGCAGGGCCGCTTCTACGGCCTCGCGCCACCGGTCGCCCGCCGCCGCGCCGCGGAGCTGCTCGACCAGCTCGACCTCGGGGGCGCCGAGAACCGCATCGTCGCGACGCTCTCCGGCGGTCAGCGCCGTCGCCTCGACATCGCCATGGGCCTCATGCACATTCCGGAGCTGCTGTTCTTGGACGAGCCGTCCACCGGGCTTGATCCCCAGAGCCGCGCCAACCTCTGGGAGCACATCAGGGGGTTGCACGCCGAGCACGGCACCACGCTGTTCCTCACCACCCACTACCTGGACGAGGCCGATGCGCTGTGTGACCGCATCCTCGTGATCGACCGCGGCCGCATCGTCGCCGAGGGCACGCCGGACGCGCTGAAGCGCCGCGTGTCCGGCGATCTCGTGTTGGTGGGCACCGGCGAGCCGAAGCGGGTCAACGAGATCGCCGAGCGTTTCGAGGGTGCCACCGAGCTCGCCGTCGACGACCACACCGCCCGCTTCCGCGTGCCCGATGGGGCGAGCGTGCTGCCTGCGCTCCTGCGCGAGCTGGACGCGGCGGGCATCGCCATGACGTCGGTGGAGGTGCGCCGCCCGAGCCTGGACGACGTGTTCCTGACCCTCACCGGCCGCACACTGCGCGACGCAGAGCAGGGAGCGGCCGCATGACCACCCTCACGCAGACGTGGCTGATCTTCCAGCGCGCGATGCGCCAGTCGCTGCGCAACCCGGTGTGGGTGATCGTCGGGATCGTCCAGCCGGTGCTCTACCTCGCGCTGTTCGGCCCGCTGCTGCAGCCGATCATCGCGAGCACCCCGGGATTCCCGCCGGGCGACGCCTACCAGATCCTCGTGCCTGCCCTGCTCATCCAGCTCGGGATGTTCGGCAGCCTCTTCGCCGGGTTCAGCCTGATCCAGGAGTACCGCAGCGGGGTGGTCGAGCGGATGCGGGTCACCCCCGTCAGCCGCACCGCGCTGCTGTTGGGCCGGTCGATGCGCGACGTCGTGGTGCTCGTGGTGCAGGGCATCCTGCTCACGGCCGTCGCGCTGGCCTTCGGCCTGCGCGCGCCGGTGCTCGGCGTCCTGATCGCGTTGGTGATCGTGGCGATCGTCGCGCTCGCGACGTCGGCCGCGTCCTACGCCATGGCCTTGCAGCTGAAGAGCGAGGACGCGCTCGCGCCGCTGCTCAACACGATCGTCTTACCCCTCCTGCTGCTCTCGGGCATCCTGCTGCCGATGACGCTCGCGCCAGCGTGGCTGTTCGGGCTGTCGCGGATCAATCCCTTCGTCTACATCGTCGACGCCGAGCGTGCGGTGTTCCGCGGCGCACTGACGAGCGGCACGGTGATCGTGGGGATCGTCGTCGGTCTCGTGCTCGCCGGGTTGACGGTGGTGTGGGGAGTGCGCACTTTCCACCGGGAAAGCGCCTGACAGGCCCAGGCACACTAGTGTCCGTGCGAATCGGCGTGCTGGGCACCGTGGACGGCCCGAGCGGCCTGTCACGGGTACGCCTGCGCGGGCTGCTGGCCCGGCTCGCCCTCGACGCCGGACGTCCGGTCAGCGCGGCCACGCTGGTCGACGACCTGTGGGAGACCCCGCCCGACAACGCCACCAACGCCCTTCAGGCGCTGATCTCCCGCCTGCGCCGCGCGCTCGGCAGCGATGTCGTCGCCACGGTGCCCGGCGGCTACCGGCTGGCGCTGGATCCCCGCAGCGTCGATGTAACAGCCTTCGAGGCGCTCCTGGCCGAGGCGGCCGGGGCCGACCCGGCCGCCGCCCACACCCTCCTGGACGATGCGCTCGCCCTCTGGCGCGGGCCCGCACTCGCCGACGTCGCCGAGCTGCCGTTCGCGGGCCCGGCGGCGGCGCGGCTGGCGGAACGACGAGCGGTCGCCGTCGAGGAACGGGCCCGACTGGCCTTGCGGCTCAGGCTCCCGCCCGACCTCGAAGCCCTCACCGCGCAACTCACCGCGACCCCGCTCCGGGAGAGCACGGCGGCGCTGCTCGGACGGGCCCTGCATGACGTCGGGCGCCAGGCCGACGCGCTGGCTGTGCTCGACCAGACGATCGGCCAGCTCGCCGACGAGCTCGGCGTCGACCCCGGTCCGGAGCTGACCGAGGCCCGCATGGCCGTCTTGCGCGCCGCACCTGCGCCGCCCCGCACCGCCGGGCTCTCCAGCTTCGTCGGCCGCGCCGCCGACATCGACCGGGTCCGGGCGCTGCTGAACACCTTCCGGCTCGTCACCTTGACCGGGCCGGGCGGGGCCGGGAAGACCCGGCTGGCCAGGGAGGCCACCTTCGTCGCCCACGCTCAGGGGCCGCGTCGACCCACAGCAGACAGCGCCAAGGTGGCGTTCGTCGCCGAGCTGGCCGCGCTCACCGACGCCGCCCAGCTGCCCGCCACCCTGCTGGCTGCGGTCGGGGAGCCGGAGCTGCATCTGGGCGGGGCCGAGGCGCCCGACCCCACCACGCGGCTGATCGCCGCGCTGGAGGGCCGCCACGCGATCCTCGTGCTGGACAACTGCGAGCACCTCATCGCGGCCGTCGCCGCGCTGGCCGAGTCGCTGCTGACGGTGTGTCCGCTGCTGAGGGTGCTGGCCACCAGCCGCGAGCCGCTCGGTGTGCCCGGCGAGGTGCTGCACCCCGTCGACGCGCTGGCCGAAGGCGACGCGGTGCGCCTGTTCACCGACCGCGCCGCCGCCGTGCGACCCGGGTTTGCGCTGGACGCGGGCGTCCGGCCCGCGGTCGTCGAGATCTGCCGCCGTCTCGACGGCCAGCCGCTGCCCATCGAGCTGGCCGCAGCGAGGCTGCGCACCCTGTCCCCCGCCGAGATCGCCGCCCGCCTTGACGACCGGTTCCGCCTGCTGACCACCGGCGCCCGCACCGCGCTGCCGCGCCATCAGACCTTGCGCGCGGTCGTCGACTGGAGCTGGGACCTGCTCGACGAAGCCGAACGCGCCGTGGCCAGGCGCCTCGGGGTGTTCGCGGGTGGGGGCACGCTCGCCGCGGCCGAGCGGGTGTGCGGGCCCGACGCGTTGGACATGCTCGCCTCGCTGGTCGACAAGTCGCTGGTCGTGGCCGTGCCCCAGGCCGACGGGCCGACGCGCTACCGCATGCTGGAGACCATCCGCGCCTACGCGGGCGAGAAGCTCGACGACGCGGGCGAGCGGACCACGGCCGAGGCCGCACACGCCGCGTTCCTGTTGGATCTGGCCGAGGAGGCCGAGCAGCACATCCGCGGACCCGAGCAGCTGCGGTGGCTGGCGCGACTGCGCGCCGAGGCCGACGAGATCGACCTGGCCCTGCGTCGCACCATTTCGCGGGACATCCCGACCGCGCACCGGCTCGTCGACGCCATGACGTGGTCGTGGATGATCCGCGGCCGCATGGAGGAGGCGGTGCGCTGGCTGCTGGCCCTTCCCGAGGCCGACGAGCGCGTCTCGGCCCCCACCAGGGCGCTCACCAGTGCCTACCTCGCGGTGGTCCGCGTCGGCAGGGGTGACGTAGCCGAGGCCAGAGCGGACGCCGAACGGTCGATGGCGATCACGGAGGACCTGCCGCGGCCATGGCATCCGATCCTGCAGCTCGTCGGGCCGGTGTTGGCGCTGTTCGTGCGGCGTGACAACGGGCCCATCGAGCGGCTCGCCACCGAGTCGTCCGATCCGTGGGTGCGCGCGTTCGCCTTGGCCGCGAGCGCGCAGTTCGCCGAGAACGAGGGCGAGATCCATCGCCATCACCCGCTGATGCGCGCCGCCCATGCGGAGTTCGTCGCGCTCGGTGACCGGTTCGGGCTCGGCATGGTGGTGCACGGGCTCGGCGACCTCGAGGACGTCGCAGGCAACCACGCCGCGGCCGCGAAGGCGTACGACGAGTCGATCGCGCTGGCCAGGGAGCTGGGCAACGAGGAGGACATGCCCCAGTTCATCGCCCGACGGGCCCTCCTGGAGGCCCGTCGCGGGGATCTCGCGGCGGCGCGCGCGGTGCTGGACGCGGCGGTCGAGCCGCCGACGAACGGCGACTCGGCCGCAGTGTTGCCCGCGGCACGGGCGCAGATCGAGCGCATGGCGGGCAACCCCGACGCCGCCCGGGCACACCTCACCGTGGCCACCCCGGGGATGACCGACGTGGGCTCGGGCATCGCCGTCGCCCATCGCCTGGCCCATCATGCGGTGCTCGCCGCGCAGATCGACTTGGTGGAGGGTGATCTCCTGGCTGCGCGTACGTGGCTGTGTCGGGCCGCCGCCGCTGCCGTGGACGCGAGCGACGGGCCGGTGGCCGCGGTGGTCGCGGAGACGACGGCGCAGCTCGCGCACGCCGAGGGCGATGACGCCTCCGCGGCCGAGCTGCTCGGGGTGGCCGCCGCGCAGCGCGGCACGCTGGACCTCGGCTCGCCTGACGTGACCACCGTGCTCGCGGCGGTGCGCGCCGCGCTCGGCACCCTGGCCGACGACCTGATCGGCGAGTGGCAGGCCAAGCCGCGACCGGACGGCCTCGCCCACCTGACGGCGTTCGCGGCACGTTCCGCGCCGGGGTGACCCGCCCCTCGGTGCGCTACCCCCCGATGCGCACCGAGCGACGAGTCGGCTGGGGAGATCAGGTGCGGCGGCGGTACAGGAACACCGCGAGCGGAGCGAACACCGCCACCACAACAGCCGAGGAGAGCAGTGTGAGCGCGACCGGACCCGCCACCGGCCCGCCGGTGAGCAGGCCCCGTGCGGCGTCGACCACGTGGGTGACCGGGTTGATCTCGACGAATCCGCGCAACCACGACGGGAGTGTGGAGGCGGGGACGAACGCGTTGCTGCCGAAGGTCAGTGGCAGCATCACGAGCGCGCCGAGACCCTGCACCGAGCGGGGCTGCCCCACGACCATCGCCAGCGCGGTGAACACCCAGCACAGCGCGAACGCGAACACCATCACCAGCCCGAGCGTCGCCACCAGCGCGAGCGGTGTGGTGGTGATCCGGAAGCCCAGCGCGATCCCGAACGCCACCATGATCAGCCCCGACGTCAGATAGCGGACGAGATCCGCGGCGATCGCGCCGACCAGCGGAGCGCTGCGGGCGATCGGCAGGCTGCGGAAGCGGTCGAAGATGCCGGTCTGCAGGTCCTCGGCGAGCCCGACCCCGGTGCCCGCCGAGGCGAACACGATCGTCTGGACCAGCACGCCGGGCAGCGCGAGCTGCAGATAGTCGCTCGTGCTGCCGGAGATCGCGCCGCCGAACACATAGACGAACAGCAGCAGGAAGATCACCGGCTGCAGGGTGACGTCGAGCAGGGCCTCCGGCGAGTGGATGGTCTTGACGAGCCCGCGCCAAGCCAGCGTGGCCGAATGGCGCACGACGGAGGGCCCGTGCCGCGCCGGGGCGGCGTGGCGGGGTGTCGCGGGCGGGGCCGCGGTGGTGACGAGCGTGGTCACGCTGCCTCCCGGCTGGAATCGGCATGGCTGGAATCGGCCCCATCGGAATCTGCCCCATCGGAATCTGCCCCATCGGAATCTGCCCCATCGGAATCTGCCCCATCGGAATCTGCACTGTGGCCGGTGAGGGTGAGGAAGACGTCGTCGAGGCTCGGCAACCGCAGCCCGATCTCGGCGACCGGGATGCCCGCGACGTCGAGCCGCTCAGCGACGTGGCGCAGCAAGGCAGGGTGGAGCGCGGGCACCACGAGCTCGCCGCTCGCGTCGACCACGGGGCCCTGTCCCGGCGTGAGCTCGGCGACGATGGCGGTGGTGCGCGCCAGATCGGCGGAGTGTAGCGGCCGGACGTGCAGCGCCTGCCCGCCGATCTCCGCCTTCAGGCTGGCCGGTGTGCCGCCCGCGATGACGCGCCCATGGTCGAGCACCACGAGATCGTCGGCGAGCTGATCGGCCTCCTCGAGATATTGGGTGGTGAGCAGCACGGTGACCCCGTCGGCGGCGAGGCCGCGCACCTGCTCCCACACCTCGTTGCGGTGGCGGGGGTCCAGGCCAGTGGTGGGCTCGTCGAGGAACAGCACGTCAGGGCGGCCGACGAGGCTCACGGCCAGGTCGAGCCTCCGCCGCATGCCCCCCGAGTACGTGCGGACGCGGCGCCCCGCCGCCTCGACGAGCCCGAAGCGTTCAACCAGCTCGGCCGCGCGGGCGCGGGCGTCGCGGCGGGACAGGTCGAGCAGCCTGGCGACGAGCAGGAGGTTGTCGGTGCCCGACAGCGCCTCGTCCACCGCCGCGTACTGCCCGGTGATGCCGATGCGGCGGCGGACCTCGGGCGCCTCGGCGACGACGTCATAGCCGAAGACGGTGGCCCGGCCCGCGTCGGGACGCAGGAGGGTGGCGAGCACGCGCACGGTGGTGGTCTTGCCCGACCCGTTGGGGCCCAGCAGCCCGAGCACCGCGCCCGGCCGGGCGACGAGATCGACGCCGTCGAGCGCGGTGGTGTCGCCGAAGCGCTTGACCAGCCCCTCGACGCAGATTGCTCCGTTCATGGCCACGAGTGTGCACGCGACCCCTGACATTTCCCGGCCACGGCGCTGACACGGGCCTGATCGAGAGCTGACCCGTTGCTGACAGCTAGTGCGGTGTCCAGAAACGTTCACCGGGTCCTCGAGGGCCCAGACGACGCCTCGCGGCGTTGCCGCCCTCGCGAAGACGCCCGGTATGAGCTTCGGGCGGCGCCTTGCGAGACGCCGCCTGGATCCCGCGATCACCCCGGCAACGTTCCTGGACACCGCACTAGCGGGCGGGCCTGGTCAGCCCGGCGGCGGACCGAGCATCGCGAGCAGCAGCACCACCCAGGACACCACCAGCCCCGCCGCCACGCCCAACGCGGGCCACCGCCACAGCGGTGTGCGCCGCAGCAGCCACACCGACGGCGCCAGGCCGATCCCGACCAGAAGGTTCGCCGGGATCCACAGCAGGCCGAACGCCTCCGCGAACGCCCGGCACACCGCCACGTCGGCGATCACCAGGAAGACGGCGGCGAAGGCCGCGATCAGGAGACCGGTGGCCCATGGCGTCGGCCCCGGCGGCTCCGGGAGCGGGCGCGCGAGCGGACTGACCGCGGGCGTCGGCCGCGTGGACACGGGCTCGCTCCTGTGAAGGTCAGTGGGCAGCACCGGGCCAGCGGACACCGATCCCCCACCCCCTCGCGCGCTCCCTGCTTCAGCTTACGGGTGCGGCGACCGCGTGGAAGGCCACGGCTGCGGCTGTGGCCACATTGAGAGAGTCGACGCCCGACGTCATGGGAATCCGCACCCGCAGATGGGCGGCCTGTTGCGCCTCGTCGGTCAGGCCCGGCCCCTCGGCGCCGAGCAGGAGCGCCACCCGCCGCCCCGCGAGACCTGCTGAAGCGAGGGGGACCGCGTCCGCGGCAGGGGTCAGCGCGACGATCGTATGCTCGGTCAGTGCCGCCAAGGACGCGGGCCACGGTCCGGGCAGCGCCGCGAACGGCACCCGCAGGACATGCCCCATGGAGACCCGCACGCTGCGTCGGTAGAGCGGGTCGGCGCAGCGGGGGCCGAGCAGCACCCCGTCGACCCCGAGGGCGGCGGCGTTGCGGAAGAGGGCGCCGAGGTTCTCGTGGTCGTTGACCGCCTCCAGCACAGCGAGCACCCGCGCCCGCGCCGCCAGCGCGGACACCGACGGCATCGGCGCCCGGTCCGCGACGGCGAGCACGCCGCGGTTGAGATGGAAGCCCACGACGCGGGCCATCGTGTCCGCGTCCGTCGCGTACGCGGGCACGTCGAGGTCGGCGAGCTCGGCGGTCAGCTCGGCGAGGCGGCGCGGCACGCCGAGCACGGAGCGCACCGGGTAGGGCGAGGTCAGCAGGCGTCGTACCACAACGACACCCTCCGCGATGACGAGCCCGCGGCCGCCGGGCCGGTCGGGGCGGCGGTCGGCCGCGGTGAGGTCGCGGTAGTCGTCGACGCGGGGGTCGTCCGGGTCGTCGACGGTCGTGAGGATCGCCACGGTCGGCCATCGTCGCAGGAGGTGTCGAGGCACCGTCTCGGCCGTCATCCGGTCAGCCGTAGCGAAAAGATCACGGATATGTCACGGTGAACAGCCGCGCGGCCCTCGTGGGACAGCGGGGCCGCGGCCGTTGGCCAGGAACCCTGAGGAGGCGGCGCCCGAATGGGCATGGACGTCGACCGAAGAACGTTCAGTCGACGAGACCGACTCACCTACCGGACGAAACTTCAGCGCTGCCTCGATGCGTTGGGGCTGATGCTGCGCGAGCACCCGTTCGCCCACGATGAGCCCATGACCGGCGTCGAGGTGGAGCTGAACCTCGTCGACGGCGAGCTCGTGCCCGCCCTGCGAGGACGACAGGTGCTCGATGTCATCGCCGACGGCGAGTTCCAGTCCGAGCTGGGCCGCTGGAACCTGGAGCTCAACCTGCCGCCCCGGCCGCTGCCCGGTGACCAGTGGCGCCACTTCGAGCAGCAGCTCACCGACCAGCTCCGGGTCGCCCGGTCGGCCGCGGACTCCTGCGGGGCGCAGCTGGCCGTCATCGGGATACTGCCGACGATCGAGTCGCGCCATCTCGTCGCGGACGCCCTGTCGGCGGAGGGGCGCTACGCCGCGCTGAACGAGCAGCTGATGAGCGCGCGGGGTGAGCCGATCCGCCTGGACATCGCGGGCGACGACCCGTCCGGCGGCCAGGCCGTCGCCCCTGACCATCTCGCCGCCGACTTCGACTCCATCGCTCCCGAGGCCGCGTGCACGTCGATGCAGCTGCATCTGCAGGTGGATCCGGATGCGTTCGCCGGCTACTGGAACGCCGCCGAGTGCCTGGCGGGCGTGCAGCTGGCCGTCGGCGCGAACTCGCCCTTCCTGCTGCGCTCCCGGCTGTGGGCCGAGACGCGGATCCCGCTGTTCGAGCAGTCGTGCGACGCGCGGACCGTGGAGCTGCGCAACCAAGGCGTGCGCCCACGGGTGTGGTTCGGGGAGAGGTGGATCACCTCGATACTCGACCTGTTCAGCGAGAACGGGCGCTACTTCCCCGGTCTCCTTCCGTTGACCGAGGACACCGACCCGATGGTCGACCTCAAGGAGGGCCGGGTGCCGCAGTTGGACGAGCTGCGCCTGCACAACGGCACGATCTGGCGCTGGAACCGGCCGGTGTACGACGTCGCGGGCGGGGTCCCGCACGTGCGCGTCGAGAACCGGGTGTTGCCCGCGGGCCCGACCGCCGTCGACATGGTGGCCAACGCGCTGCTGTTCTACGGGCTGCTGCGGGTGCTCGTGGAGAGCGAGCGGCCGCTGTGGACGCTGATGTCGTTCGAGGCGGCGCAGGAGAACTTCACCACCGCCGCCCGCTACGGCCTCGAAGGCCCCCTGTACTGGCCGGGATCGGGGTGGATCATGCCCGACGAGCTGGTGTTGCGCAGGCTGCTGCCCGAGGCGGCCGACGGGCTGGCCCGCTGGGGCGTGGCCGCCGCGGTGATCGACCGCTACCTTTCGGTGATCGAGCGCCGCTGCCTGCGCCGCCGCACCGGCGCGGCGTGGCAGGTGGCAGCCGTGGCCGTCCTTGAGGACCGGGGCGCGGACCGGGTGACGGCGCTGCGCCGCATGTTCGACCGCTACCTTGATCACTCCGAGGCCAACGAGCCCGTCCACACCTGGCCGCTTCCCCACGCCGCTTGACGGCGAGGTCAGGTCCCGCGGGGGTGAGGTCGTCGGCGGCCCGCGTCTTGCAGCAGGGTGACACTGCTGCGACTGGGTTGGAGCAGGGCCACCCTGCTGCGATACGGGTGGGCCAGCCGTCGATGGCCGGACGCCCTAATTCGTTCGCAGCTGCAAACCGTTTTCCCGTTCTTGCCCGCGGGCTGTGGTCGGGCTTCTAGCGTCGGTCACGTTCGCCTGGCGGCCCTCGCGCCGCCGATGACGATCGACATCCGCCCGCGGCAGTCCGCCCGGGCTGCCATCCGCCGTGCCCGTAGACGGGAGAGCTATGCCCCTCCACCGCCGACGACCGGTCCTGTGGTGACCGCCGTGTCCCGTTTCCGTCTCTTCGGCCGCCCCGACGCCGACACCCCGTCCGACGGTGAAAGCGAGGCCGATGCGCTGCCGGTGCCCCGGCAGCGCGCTGCGCCGCCGCCACCGTCGTGGGGACGCCCGGCGCCCACCGGGCCGCCCCCGGTCGGCGCCGGGGTGGCGTGGCCCACGGGTTCCTGGCCCGCACCGAACGGCGCCGCGCACGGGCCGACATCAGGCGCACGGCCAGCGGCCAACGGCACTTCGCCCCGCGCCGCCGAGGAGGCCTGGTCGGCGGCGCCGGGGCCTGCCACGCGGTCGGCGCGCCCGGCCGTCGCGCTCACCAGTGGGGATCCGCGCGTCGTCGGTGATCCGCCGACCGATCCTTACGGCTTTCCCCCGGTGCCCGCGTTCGCGCCTGCCGCCCCCGACCCGGCAGAAGCAGCGGCACTCGCGGCCGCGTTCGCCGCCGACTACCTGTCCTGGGATGAGGACGATCCGGAACGCCGCGGGCGTGTGCTGATCGACTATCTGCCCACGCCGGGCCGGGATCCGGCGCGGCTGGGCTGGTCCGGGCAGGGGCGTCAGCGGAGCGAGTTCACGCTGCCCGGCCTCGTGCGCCCCGACGGCGACGGTCGCGTTCTCGTCGACGTGCGGGTCCGCGTCACGCCGTACCGCGCAGTCGGCGAGCACGGCCCGAGCGCGGATGCGGACCCGAAGGTGCCGGGGGTGGACGCGGCGGCGCCCGCTCCCACCGGTCGCGGCTGGCGGAGCCTGGCCTCGACGTGGATCCGACTGTCGGTGCCGGTCACGCTCGACGGCGGCAGGTTGGTCGTCGACGCCTGGGAGGAGACGCTCGGCGAGGAGCCACCCGCCCGGAGTCGACCGGTGGTGACCGGCGACGACCACACGCTGGCCGACGACGACCCCCTCCAGGATCCGCTTCCGGAGGTCCCGATTCCGCAGACGCCGCTTCCCGGCGGTGTGTGGTGAGCGCGGCCCGCGTTCCGGTTGTGCTCGGCCTCGGGCCCGGAGTGGGGGCGGCCACGGTCGCCGCCGCACTCCACGCGCACGCGAGCAGCGCCACGGACGTGGGCCCCACCTACGGCATGGCGGGGAGCCTGGCCGCGGACATCGCCGTCTGCTCGGGCAGCGAGGTCTCCCTCCAGTGGGCTGAGGCGTTGCGGGGCGCCCCGGTGGTGGTGATCGTGCTGGTCGACGACCGGCCGCCGCCGTCTCGCTCCCGGCAGCGTCAGCTCGGTCTGCGCCACCGTGCCGTGGTCGTGCTACCCCATGTCGCGCACTGGGCGGGTCTCTCCGCCGTGCCCGACGAAGCCGCTTTCCTGTTGGCCCACATACCGGAGCGCCTCCCGCGGACGCTGCGAGACTACGGAGGCGCTCTGCGGCTCGTGGTGACAGCGTTGATGCGCGGAGGCAGCCTGAGGGAGCCCCAACCCCCTCGGCTGACGTGGTCTGCGGGCCCCCCAGCGCCTCGGACCACGCCCGCGCGCCCCGCGCCTCCGCAGGCCACACCCATCCGCACCGCACCCCCGAAGATCACATCTCCACGCGCCGGTGCCGTGAGCCGGGCCGAATCCGCCCTCGACGACGACGCGCTCGAGGCGCAGGCGATCACCATCTCGGAGGCCGCCGGGCCCGGCCCTGGCCCCCGCTCCGGCACGGCGAGGTGAGGACGTGCGACGGCTTCCGCGTCTGCTCGCGGCGGCGCAGGCCACGGCAATGTTCGCGCTGTTGGTCGGCGTCCAACCGGCGACAGCCGACGACCGGCCCGATGTCGTGTCCGATGTCGTGTCCGGTGTCGCCGCGGCCGCGCTGCCCGCGCTGGCCCGCACGTCCCTTCCGCTGATCAGCGACCTCACCGCCGCATCGTGTCCCGAGCTTCCGCCGCTGTGGGTCGTGGCGCAGGTGCAGGCCGAGTCGGGTTGGGACGCGGGCCAACACGCAGACCAGCCCGGCGGCGTCGCGGGCCTCTACCAGCTCGACCAGGCGTCGTGGGTGGCCGCAGGCGGCAGCGCATGGGCGTCCGACCCGCCTGCCGACGGGGCCGCCGTCCTGTCGCCCGAGGCCCACCTGCGCACCGCCATCCCGTGGGTGTGCGCCAGCCTGCGGGCCGTCACGGCGCACCTCGCGGCCACCGGCAAGCCGACGGCCCCGCTGGACGCGATGCTGGTCTGCCACATCGCCGGGTGCGCCAGGGTCACCGACAGCCACACCGGCGTCCCGGCGCCGGGCGAGGCAGGCTGCGACGAGCGGTGCGTTCAGCTCATCCAGCGCTACATCGCGGCGGTCCACGACAACCTGACCCGCTTCATGGCGCAGCCCCGACCTTCGGCAGGCAGCGCCGAAGACCCGGTCCGATCCGGGCCACTGCCCGCCATCGCCGCCGCATGGAGGGGCGGCGCCACGGCGTGCGACCCGCCGGACCCGACCGGCAGCGGCGGCTGCCTGACCGGCGCCACCCGACACGGCCTCGAATCCGTGGCAACGGCGTTCGGCGGGTGGCGCGACGGCCCGGTCGTCCACTCGGCGGGCTGTTGGGACCGGCACGCCTGGAACCCGTCAAGCGACCACTCGCGAGGGAAGGCCTGCGACTTCATGGTGACCCGGCCCGGCACCTTCGCGGGCGGCAGCGAGCTTTCCAACGGCTGGAGACTCGCCGACTGGCTGCGCGCCAACGCGGGCCCGCTGCAGGTCAAGTACGTGATCTGGCAGGGACGCTACTGGGACCCGAGCATCCATGACGACCGGGGCAACTGGGGCACCCGCTACACCGGCGCGGGCATCTACGACGTGCGCACCGCCACCGGCGGCCACTACGACCACGTGCACGCGAGCTTCCGGGAGTGACGCCGTGCTGATGCGACAGGAGCGAGTGCCATGACGGTTGAACAGGTCGAGGCGCTGATTCGCAAGTGCGTCTCGACGGGCATGTCCGCGATGGTCGTCCTGATCGGCCCGGCCACCGCCCCCGGGACAACCGCGAAGCCGGACGAGGGCACCACGGCCGCGGCCAAGTACGGCTGGGGCACCCCCGACCGGCAGGACGACTTCGGCGGCGACCTGTCCGGCTGGGGCCTCTACGACGGGCCCGGCCACGCGGGCAACGGCAGGCGCTCGCCCGCGGCGGCCACCGTCGCGGGCGGCGTGCTGACGGTCCGGGGTGACGCACAGGGCACAACCGAGGGCATGGCATGGGACCACGGCCAGAAGTACGGCCGCTGGGAGGGCCGGGTCAAGGCGCCCGCCAGCGATCCGACCTACAACGCCCTGCTCCTCCTGTGGCCCGACGCCGAGAACTTCCCGATCGGCGGCGAGATCGACTTCATGGAGATGACCGACAACACCCGCCAGTCCACCAACGCCTTCCTGCACCACGGGGCCGACAACGCGCAGGTGCACGGCGCCGTGAAGATCGACGCCACGCAGTGGCACAACTGGGCCGTCGAGTGGACACCCAAGGGCATCACCGCCTACGTCGACGGCAACCCGTGGTGGCACACCGGAGACGCGGGGGTCCTGCCGCCCGGTCCGATGCACCTGTGCGTCCAGCTCGACTGGTTCCCCACTGGCGACGGCACCGTGCGGCCGTCCGAGATGCAGGTCGACTGGGTGCGCCAGTACCCCGTCGACGGCTCCGGCGGCGCTCAGTCCACCGCGACCCCGACAACGACGGCGACCACAACCACTCCAACCGAGACCGAGACACCCACCACCACCACCACCACCCAAGACCACAACACCCAAGACCACGACATCCACCACGGCGAGCCCCGAACCGACGCCGACAGACTCGGCGGATTCCGGGGACTCAGGGGACTCGGCTGACCCGACGGACTCGGCCGACTCGCGACGGACTCACCGACGGACCCGACGGACTCGGGCGACTCGCGGGGCTCGGTGATGCGCGACGTCATCCGGCAGATGTTCGGGTGGTGACGCCTCTCAGCCGAGCCACAGTCCGCGGTCTTTACCCTCCTCAGCGGCCGTCCGATACAACTGGCAGCTGCAGGACCACGACGAGTTCGACGGCACCGCGCTCGGCCCGGCGTGGGGCCCCTACAGCGGCGAGACCACCGGCGGCATCGGCAGGCACGATCCAGCGAACCTGCACGTCGCCGACGGCATGCTGTCGATCGTCAGCCACGGGCTGTCCTCGGGCGGCCTGGCGTGGAACCACGGCCAGCTCTACGGGCGGTGGGAGGTGCGGGCACGCACGCAGCAGGCCACCGGATACGGCGACGTGCTGATCCTCTGGCCCGACGCCGAGGACTTCCCGGTCGGCGGCGAGATCGACTTCATGGAGATCCCGAAGGCCGCCCGCAACGACTACAACTTCAACCTCCACTACGGCCAGCAGGTTTTCCGCACCGACGACCGGAGCCAGATTCCCCCGCGCTCGATGCACCTGGCCATGCAGCAGGACATCGGCCCCTACGGCGACAACTGGATTCCAGCGCGCAACGCCACGACGCCGCCCGAGGTCAAGTTCCAGATGGACTGGGTGCGGATCTACCCCGCGTAGGGTGGCCCCGTGCTCGACCCGCCGCCCCTGCCGCCCGCTCTCACGCGGATGCGCACAGTGGTCGGGATCGGCACGCTCCTGTGGCTGGTCGCGGCGGTCGCCGCGGCGGTGGCGACCCTCGCGGGGCGCCCCCTGCCCCCGCTCGCCCTGCTGACCTGCGTCGTCGGGACGGCGCTCGGCGGCGTCGGCTGGGCGATCTTCGCGTGGCAGCGGTCGGCCGTGCGGCGGGGCTCGCGCACCGCGCAGCAGGGCGTCGACCCGTAGGTGGGGACTGCCCGACCGGGCGGCGGACCGCATAATCTCGCCTCATGACCGACCGTCCCACTGCCGTCGTCACCGGAGCGAGCTCGGGCATCGGGGCCGCCACGGCCCGCGCGCTCGCCAAGGCCGGGTTCCACGTCGTCCTCGGCGCGAGGAGGGTGGAGCGCTGCGCCGCGATCGCCGCCGAGATCGACGGCACGGCCCTGACCTTGGACGTCACCGATGCCCCCTCGGTGACCGCGTTCGCAGCCGCCATCCCGGAAGCGAAGCTGCTGGTCAACAACGCGGGCGGGGCGAAGGGTCTGGAGCCGGTCGCCGAGGCTGACGAGGACGACTGGCGCTGGATGTTCGAGACCAACGTCATCGGCACCCTGCGCGTCACGCAGGCGCTGCTCCCCACCCTGCTGGCCTCCGGGGACGGGCACATCGTCACGGTGACGTCCATCGCCGCGCTGGAGGCCTACGACAACGGCGCGGGCTACACCGGAGCCAAGGCGGCGCAGGCGATGCTGCACCGCAGCTTGCGCGGGGAACTGCTCGGTCAGCCGATCAGGCTCACCGAGATCCTGCCGGGCATGGTCGAGACCGAGTTCTCGGTGGTGCGCTTCGACGGCAACGCCGACCGCGCGGACGGCGTCTACCGCGGCCTCACCCCGCTCAGCGCCGAGGACGTGGCCGAGGTGATCGCGTTCGCCGCCACCCGCCCGAGCCACGTCAACCTGGACCAGATCGTGCTCAAGCCCCGCGCCCAGTACTCCGCTTCGCGCGCCTACAGATCCCAAGAAGAGTCATCACAGCGCTGAGAGCGCCTTCCACTGGTTCCAGGACAGCGTCCAGTCCCAGATGTCGCCGTCGCGGGCGGCGAGGCTGACGGGTGTGCCGGTGACCTCGACGGGGTCGCCATACTGCGCGATGTCGTAGAACGCCTTCGCGCTGTCCAGCGACAGGTTCACGCAGCCGTGCGTGACGTTGGCCGAGCCCTGCGCCGCCGCCGACGCCGGGTTGGCGTGGATGAACTCGCCGTTGTTGCTGATCCGAACGGCCCACTTCTCGACGGTGTCGTAGCCGTAGCGCTGGCTGACCATCCGCTTGTCGGTGAACTTCTCGCTGACGACGTGGATGCCGGAACGGGTGTTGCGCTCGGGATCGGAGCCGAGGCCGTAGCTGGCCGCGACGTCGAGGATCTGCTGCCCGTTGCGCAGGACGACCATGCGGAAGCTGTTCACGTCGGCTTTGACGACCTGGGCGTCGCCGATGGTGAATGTCGAGGTGATGTCGGCCGCGCCGACGGTGTCGCCGCCGTAGGGCACACCGGCGAGCTTGGCCGTGACCGTCACCGACGTGTGCGGGGGCCAGTACGCACGCGGCCGCCAGTCGACGCGAGAACCGCCGCCCTCGTCGGGCAGCCAGCCCCACGCGCCCTCGACCGGCACCGACGTCGTCACCGAGAGCGCACGCTCGGCCGCGGCGCGATCGGCGACGTGTCCGTTGAACTGGATGCGGACCGGAGCGGCCACCCCCACCGTCCGGCCGTCGCCGATGTTGAACGTGGCGCGGATCTTCGCGCTCGGCGCGCGTGTGGCGAACGTGCCCTTCAGCTCCACCGTGGCCCCGTCGGCGCCTTTCGCCGAGCCGCCCCAGGTGTACGTCACGCCGTAGGTCAGCCGGTCGGTGCTGGCCCACGCCTTGTGGTCGGCCGTGAGCGTTCCGGCGACGGGGCCCGCGGGGCCGGTAAGCGTAACCGTCTCCAGCGTGCCGTCGATGACGCTCACCCGCGCGGGCGTGGCCGGATCGGTGCCGGTGGCACCCGCGGCTGGCAGGTAGCTGACCGCGGCGGCGGGCTGTGCCGGGACCGACGGCACGCCGATGACCGTGCGAACGCCGGTCACCGTCGCGACCGTGACCACCGCGAGCGCGCCGACGAGTACCGCCCCCACGATCAGGAGGATCCGTCGCACCGTCTCGCCCCCGTCCGTCGGTGTTTCCTATAAAGAGATGTCATGTAAGACGTCTCCTGCGGGTCCAGGTTGCCTGCTGAACCAGGCTAACGTGTCAGAACACGCATTCGACGAGGACCGGCTCTGCGGTGAGCGTCACCCCGAACCGGGCGCGGACGCCGTCGCGCACCTCGGCGGCCAGCGTCAGCAGATCGGCGGTTGTGCCTCCGCCGCGGTGGGTGATGGCCAGCACGTGCCTGCTGGACAGCGCCACCCGCCCGCCCGGCCCCGGGTGCCCGCGGCGGAACCCGGCGCGCTCGATCAGCCATGCCGCCGACACCTTCACCAGCCCACGCCCTGCGTCCCACTTCGGCGCGTCGGGCGGGGCGGCGGGGAGCACGGGGTTGGTGAAGAACGAGCCCACGCTCCAGGTGTCATGGTCGGCCGGGTCGAGCACCATGCCCTTGCCGCGCCGCAGGCCGAGCACCGCCTCGCGGGCCACCGCGGCGGGCACCCGTTCCCCCGGTGCGACCCCCAGGGTGCGGGCGAGCTCGGCGTAGCGGATCGGGGCGCTGCGGCCGTCGCCGGGCAAGGCGAGCCGCACACGCAGCACCACCGCATCGGCGCGGCCCTTGAGCGCGCTCGTGCGGTAGCCAAGGCCCAGCTCGGCGGCGGGCACGCGACGCACGACATCGTGGGCGCGGTCGTAGAGATCGACGTCCACCAGCACGTCGGCGATCTCCACGCCGTACGCGCCGACGTTCTGCACCGGGGTGGCGCCTGCGCGGCCCGGTATGCCCGACAGGCACTCCAGGCCGCCCAGCCCGTCGGCGACGGTCGCCGCGACGACTTCGTCCCAGTCCTCCCCCGCCTCGACGGTCAGCAGCACCGAACCGTCCGGCCGCCGCTCGACCCGCCGCCCGCGCGACCCGATCCGAACGACCAGGCCGGGCCACCCCTCGTCGGCGATCACGAGGTTCGACCCGGCGCCCATGACCAGCACCGGCTCTGTCGCCTCGCGCAGGGCCGTGGCCACGGCGTCGGCGGTCGGCGCTGTGACCAACCTGCGGGTCGGCCCGCCCAGGCGCAGCGTCGTCAGCGGCGCGAGTGGGACGGCCAGATCAGGAACTACCACGGGCGAGAACGGTAGCCTCCGGCCATGTCCCGCCAGTTCGACTACCGCAAGACCGCGTCCCAGCCCGCCGACGCGGTGTTCGCCGCGATGGTCGACGCCGACTGTCTGCGCGCCCGCCTGGACAAGCTGGGCGGCCGCAACGCCGCGCTGCTGGAGCACGAGACCACCGCCGAGAGCGCCCGCTTCCGCGTCCAGCACAGCCTCGACCCCAGCGACATCCCCGCGGCGATCCGCAGCTTCCTGCCGAACGACTTCCTGATCAATCGTCTGGAGACGTGGCGACGCTCCAGCGAGGGCAACTTCACGGGAATGGCGCAGGTGCAGGTGCCGGGCACACCCGCGTCGGCGACCGGTCAGATGGGCCTGCGCGACGCCGCCATGGGCAGCGAGCTGCGGGTGCGCACCGACGTGAGCGTTGCTGTGCCGCTCTTCGGCGGCAGGATCGAGGAGTCGATCGGCGAGCAGATCCTGAAGCTGCTGGATCTGGAGACGACGTTCATGCTGGACTGGCTGACCCGGAACGGCTGAGGCGACGACGCGCGGTGTCGACGAGCCACACGCACCAGCCGAGCGTCGGGAACGCCGCGGCCAGCAGGCTCACCCCCGTCCAGCCGTGGGTGGCGTACACCGCGGCGGACAGCCCGCTTCCCAGCGCGCCACCGAGGAAGTAGGCCGTCATGTACGCGGAGTTCAGACGGCTGCGGGCCTCGGGTCGCAGGGCGTAGACGATCGTCTGGTTGGAGATGTGGGTGCCCTGCACGCCCGCATCGAAGATCACCAGGCCGATCGCCAGCGCGACGAGGGAGACCGAGCCCACGCCGATGAGGAGCATCGAAAGGGCGGTGAGCAGGAGCGTCGCGCCGACCGTCCAGTGCGCCCAGCCTCGGTCGGCCACCTTGCCCGCGCCGCGGGCCGACAGCGCCCCAGCCACACCGAACAGCGAGAACAGGCCGATCGCGCCCTCGGGCAGGTTGTGCGGCGGCCCCGCGAGCAAGAACCCGATGCTCGTCCAGACCGCGCCGAAGGCGGCGTAGGACGTCGCGCTGTAGACGATGCGCCAGCGCAGCACGGGCTCGTCGCGCAGGAGGGTGAGCACCGACCGCAGGAGCGCGGGGTAGCGGAGCTTGGTCGCGGGCGCGAGCACCGGCAGCGAGCGCCACAGCGCCACCACGGCCACGGCGGTGAGCACCGCGCCGAGCACGAACACCGCACGCCACCCCAGCCACTGCGCGACCGCGCCCGCCACCACGCGCGACAGCAGCACGCCCACCAGCAGACCGGACATCACCGTCGAGATCGTCTTGCCCTGCTCGCCGTCCGGGGCCAGGTGCGCGGCGAAGGGGACGAGGATCTGCGCGGCGACCGTCGTCAACGCCACGACGGCCGCGGCCGACGCGAGCACGGCCAGCGTAGGGCTGAACGCGACGGCGACCTGGCCGAGCGCGGTCACCGTCAACATCGTCACGACGAGGCGGCGGCGCTCCATGAGGTCGCCGAGTGGCACCAGCAGGGCCAGGCCCACCGCGTAGGAGAGCTGGATGGTCGTGAGCACCGCGCCGACCGCCGACGTCGACGCGTGGAACGCCGACGCGATCGCCGCCTCCAGCGGCTGCGCGTAGTAGTTGTTGGCGATGATCACACCCGTGGCGAACGTCATCGCGGCTACGGCCTGCCCACGGGTCCGGTCCTGCGCTCTGTTCATTGCGCCTCCGCGGAGGGGAGTACGTCGGCGGCGCTCATTGCGCCTCCGCGGAGGGGAGTACGTCGGCGGCGCACATACCGATGCAACCATGATTGCCGTGGATCCGATTGCCGAGCGCCGCTACGTCATCACGCTGACCTGCCCGGACACCACCGGCATCGTGGCGGAGATCTCCGGGTTCCTCGCCCGCGCCGGAGGGTGGATCGTCGAGGCGGGCTACCACTCCGACCCCGACACCGGCTGGTTCTTCACCCGCCAGGTCGTGCGCGCGGGCTCGCTGCCGTTCGGCGTCGACGAGCTGCGGACCCGTTTCGCCGATGTCGCCGCCTCGCTCGGGGGGCAGTGGACGATCAGCGACACCGGCGAGCCCAAGCGCGCCGTGCTGCTCGTCAGCAAGGAGGCGCACTGCCTGCACGACCTGCTCGGCCGGGTCGCCACCGGGGAGCTCCCCGCCCAGCTGGAGGCGGTGATCGGCAACCACGAGGATCTCGGCGACATCGTCCGCGCCCACGGAGTGCCCTTCCATCACGTCCCGTTCCCACCCGGCGGGAAGGCCGAGGCGTTCGCCGAAGTCCGCAAGCTCGTGGAGGCGACGGGGCCGGACGGGACGGGGCCGGACGCCATCGTGCTGGCCCGGTTCATGCAGATCCTCCCGCCCGAGCTGTGCGAGGCGTGGGCCGGGCGCGCGCTGAACATCCACCACAGCTTCCTGCCCTCGTTCGTGGGTGCGCGGCCCTACCACCAGGCACACGCCCGCGGGGTCAAGCTGATCGGCGCAACGTGTCACTACGTCACCTCCGACCTCGACGCGGGCCCGATCCTGGAGCAGGACGTGATCCGGGTCGACCACGGCGACACCGTCGCCGACATGGTGCGCCGCGGCCGCGACATCGAGCGCCTCGTCCTCGCCCGCGGGCTGCGGTGGCACCTGGAGGACCGGGTGCTGGTGAACGGCAACAAGACGATCGTCTTCCACTGAGTCCAGTGTCTGCGCACGCCGAGTGGGCCATCTGTGCACGGTGTGTTGGCCATCTGTGCACGGTGGTCGGGATGGGCGGCGGGGCGGGCAAGGGTGAGTCCACCGATTGACCACGGCGAGTTCGCCGATCGGCCACGCGGAGCGGGCTGGTAGTGCACGGCAGGCGGATTGCGGGACGGCGGGCGCCGTTGGGGGGACGGCGGCTGGGGCCGAAGTCGGCGACAGGCGCCATGATCGCCAGGAGTGGTGTCACCGAGGCGCCTACGCACCCCTGACACCACAACCGGCAATCACCCCGGCACCAGCCACGACAAGATCGGCGGACGTGGCGTTGCGACCGCGCGGCGATGGGGGCCCGGGTCAGAAGCCCCGGACCCGGCGCGGGGTGAACCGCAGCGGCACGGAGTACTCCGAGGCGAACTTCTCCGGTGATCCCCACCCATTCTTGATGCGCTCGCCGTACTTCTCCAGGTAGGCCACGTTGTCGGCCACCGTTGGCACGTTCGGCGCGTCGGCGATCTGGCCGGTCAGTACGACGATGTCGCCGCCTTGGCCGTTGCTGTTCAAGTGCAGGGTGACGCGTGGCCGAGCGCGGAGGTGCTCCAGACGCTTCGCCGATCCGAGGCTGTAGATCAGCGCCGAGTCGCCGTCCCACAGAAACCAGATCGGCGCGGGCTGCGGCGTGCCCGCCCCGTCGACGACGGTGAGCCAGGCGACCGGCTCCTCGGCGAGGCGGCGGGCGACGCGGGCCCCGAAGTCGGTGGACGGGTCAGGCAGAACGCTCGTCATGCCGAGCAGAACCGCCCGACCCCTCCATCGATTCCGGCGCAGCCCCCAGACGCCAGAAACGGACCTCTCGGGTGAGGAGAGGTCCGTTTCGTGGAGTGAAGGTCAGGCGACCGCTGCGACCGGCTCCGGCTCCAAGGCCAGCGCCAGGACGTCGGCCACGTCGGCGACCGGGTGGATCCGCAGCTCGCCGCGCACCGACTCGGGCAGGTCGTCCAAGTCGGGCTCGTTGCGCTTCGGGATGATCACGTCGGTGAGGCCCGCCCGGTGCGCGGCCAGCAGCTTCTGCTTGACCCCGCCGATCGGGAGCACCTTGCCCTGCAGGGTGACCTCGCCGGTCATGCCGACCGACGACTTCACCGGACGCCCGCTGGCCAGCGACGCCAGCGCCGTGGTCATCGTGACCCCCGCGCTCGGCCCGTCCTTGGGCACCGCGCCCGCGGGCACGTGGACGTGCAGCTTCTTCGACGCCAGGTCGCCAGCCAGCCCGCGCGAGCGCAGGTAGGACAGTGCGATGGAGACGGATTCCTTCATGACGTCGCCCAGCTGACCGGTGAGGATCAGGCCCGGCTCACCCTCCATCGCGGTGGCTTCGATGAACAGCACGTCGCCGCCCGCTCCGGTGACCGCGAGCCCCGTCGCCACGCCCGGGGTGGACGTGCGCTCCGCCGACTCCGGCGTGAACTTCGGCCGTCCCAGGTAGGTGACGAGCGCGTCGGCGTCGACGTGGATCGGGGCCGGGGTCCCGCTGTCGAGCGCGACGGCCACCTTGCGCAGGACCTTCGCCAGGCCCCGTTCCAGCTGCCGCACCCCCGCCTCGCGGGTGTACTCGGCCGCGATCATGCCGAGCGCGACCTCGGAGAACTCCACGTCGGAGGCCTCCAGCCCGGCCTTCTCGATCTGCCGGGGCAGCAGGTGGTCGCGCGCGATGGCGATCTTCTCGGCCTCGGTGTAGCCGTCGAGCGTCACGACCTCCATCCGGTCCAGCAGCGGGCCGGGGATGGTGTCGAACGCGTTGGCGGTGGCCAGGAACAGCACGTCGGACAGGTCGAGGTCGACCTCGAGGTAGTGGTCGCGGAACGTGTGGTTCTGCGCCGGGTCGAGCACCTCGAGCAGCGCAGCCGTGGGGTCACCGCGGAAGTCGCTGCCGACCTTGTCGATCTCGTCGAGCAGCACGACCGGGTTCATCGAGCCCGCCTCCCGGATCGCGCGGACGATGCGGCCCGGCAGCGCACCGACGTAGGTGCGCCGGTGGCCGCGGATCTCCGCCTCGTCGCGGACACCGCCGAGGGCAACGCGGACGAACTTGCGCCCGAGCGCGCGGGCCACGGACTCACCCAGCGACGTCTTGCCGACGCCAGGCGGCCCGACCAGCGACAGCACGGCACCTGAGCCGCGACCGCCGACCTTCTCCATGCCCTTGCGCTCACGACGCGACCGGACGGCCAGGAACTCGATCAAGCGCTGCTTGACGTCGTCGAGGCCCGCGTGGTCGGCGTCGAGGATGGCCCGGGCCGCGACCAGGTCGTCGGCGTCGGTTGTCCGCTCGTTCCACGGGATGTCCAACACGGTGTCGAGCCAGGTGCGGATCCAGCCCGCCTCCGGGCTCTGGTCCGAGGAGCGCTCCAGCTTGCCGACCTCGGTCAGCGCGGCCTTCAGCACATGCTCGGGGAGGTTCGCGGCCTCCACCCGGGAGCGGTAGTCGTCGGAGCCCTCCGGCTCGCCTTCACCCAGCTCCTTGCGGATCGCCGCCAGCTGCTGGCGCAGCAGGAACTCGCGCTGGGTCTTCTCCATGCCCTCGCGGACGTCGCTGGCGATCTTCTCGGAGACCTCATTCTCGGCGACGTGCGCCTTCGTCCACTCGACGAGCAGCTCGAGCCGCTTGAGCACGTCGGTCTCGGCGAGCAGCTGGGCCTTGTGCTCGATGTCGATGTAGGACGCCCAGCCCGCGGTGTCGGCGAGCTGACCGGGGTCGGTGATCTGCTGCACGGAGTCGATCACCTGCCAGGCGCCGCGCTCCTGCAGGATGGCGACGACGAGCGCCTTGTACTCCTTGGCGAGCTCGGTCATCCGGCCCGTGACCGGCTGGTCGGGCACCAGGGTGGCCTCCACCCACAGCGCCGCGCCCGGCCCCGTGACACCGGACCCGATCTGCGCGCGGCCCTCGCCACGCACGACGGCAGCCTTCTCGCCGCTGGGCAGCCTGCCCACCTGCTCGAGGACGGCGACCGTGCCGATCTTCGCGTACTTGCCGTCCAGCCGCGGCACGACGAGCACCTTGCGGTCTACGCTCCCTGCCGCGTCTACCGCCGACTGCACCTCCGCGTTGTCCAAGCGAAGGGGAACCACCATGCCGGGCAGCACCACCGAGTCGGAGAGCGGAAGCACCGGCAGCTTCAGCGTTTCTGTCATGCCCGTGTCAACCGTTACACCGTTGAACTTGTTCCAGCGTTCAAGCAGTTCGGCTGCTGGCGAACGCAGGAAGGTTGAGCCACGAAGGCTCCACTAGCGAGCCAGGCCGTCGACCACCTCGGCGCCGGGCAGACGGGCGGCGAGCTCGCCGGGCAGAGCGAGCTTCGATCCGCGGATGCCGCTGCCGATCACGACGGCGGGAGCGACGGCCACCGCGGAATCGACGAGCACAGGCCAGTCGGCGGGCAGGCCCACCGGCGTGATGCCGCCGTACTCCATGCCGGACAGCGCGACCGCGTCGTCCATCGGGGCAAACGACGCCTTGCGCGCGTTCAGCCGCTTGCGGACCAGGCCGTTGACGTCGGCCCGCGTGGTGGCGAGGACGAGGCAGGCTGCGTAGCGGGTGTCCTCGCCCCGGCGTCCGGCGACGACGACGCAGTTGGCCGAGCCGGAAAGCGGTGAGCCGTAGGCGGCGCAGAACTCGGCGGTGTCGGCCAGGGCGGGATCGATCTCGGCGACGCCGACCAGTGCGGCATCAGCGGGCGCCATCTGTTCGAGGGCGAGCGCGACCGGCTTGCCGAGAAGATCGGGTCGGTCGAGTGCGGGCACCGCGGAGAGGGTGCCGAAGACGTGCCAGTTCACCAGCGCTGGCCGCCGCCCTGGACGCCGACCACGGCGGGCTTGACGTCGACGATGTACACCAGCACGGCCACGAGCCCAGCCAGCCAGAACAGGGTCATGCTGCTGCCCGGGCCCTGGAACGCGGCCACGATGCCCGGCGGGTGGTAGTTCGGATCCCCGTCGTAAGCGAACATCGGCGAGAACGGGCCGAGCGAGATCGCGGTGAACGCGGGGATGAGGAGCAGGAAGAACACGGCCGCCCCGGTGATGCCCAGCCAAGCGTTCTTCGTGAGCTTCGCGACGGCGGTGAAGGCGTCCGCACGCTGGCGCAACGCATGCGCGAAGGCATACGCCGCCACCGGCGCCGACACGATCCCGATCACGAAGAGCACGAGCGCGTCGAGGTGTTTGGGGTCGAACACCGACCCAGACTACGTGCGCGGCGCCGGGGAGGACATCCCCGCCCGGTAACAAGACCTGGTAACACGACACCGCACCCCCGATGCGCGGAAGGCATCAGGGGCGCGGTGCTCTGGCGATACGGCTCAGCTGCCAGACGTCCCGTTGGTCGCGCGACGGGTGGCGGGCTTGGGCTGCGTCAACTTCGGGGAGGCCTTCGGCGCGATCTTGGGCGCCGTCTGGTTCGCGATTCGACGGGTGACGCTGCGGGTCTCGTGCGCGACCTCGTCGCCTGCCTCGGTGAGGCGCTCGGCGGCGTCGTCACTCACCTCGGTGAGCTTCTCCGCGGCCTCGTCGGCGGCCTTCTGCGTGCTCAGGGCGACCTTCTCACCGGTCGAGCGGGTCTGCCGCGTGATAACGGCGAGGGCCTTCTCGGCGGCGTCGTGGGCGTCGTCGACGAAGCCGTCGACCCGCGCGTCGAGCACCTCGGTGTAGGACTCGAGCCGCGCGATCGCCTGCTTGACCCGCGGGCGGGTGCGCAGCTTGCCCCACGCCTTCTCGCCGCGCTCCGCGAAGCCCGCGTAGGTGGCCTCGACCTGCTCACGCAACTCGGCCACGGTCAGCTTCTGCGGCAGGGCGCGAGCGTCGGCGACGGCCTTGCTCACCGCGGTGACGGCGGCATCGCCCGCGCCGAGCACGGCGAACAGGGGCGTACGGGCCACCTCGGCCCGCTCGGCAGCGTTCTTGGCGGCCTGCTCACGGACCTTGCGGACGTCAGCGGCGGTCGGCAGCGAAACGGCCATGGTGATCACTCCTCTTCTGTGGCGGCATTTTCCCGCCGGAAAGACTGGTAGACATCGAGGAGCACCTGCTTCTGGCGCTCCGTCAGCGACGGATCGACGAGCACGGCATCGGTGACGGCGCTCGCGGGCTTCTCCTCCAGGATCCCGGCCCTCACGTACAGGGCTTCGGCGGAGATCCGCAGACCTTTCGCGATCTGCTGGAGAATCTCGGCGGACGGTTTGCGCAGCCCCCGCTCGATCTGGCTGAGGTAGGGGTTGCTCACGCCCGCGGTGCGGGCGAGTTGGCGCAGTGACACCTGCGCGCTTTCGCGCTGCGTGCGGATATAGCTGCCGATGTCATCGACTGCCTTCTCGACGGCCTTCTCGACGCAACCGTCCCCACATGCTCGACCGCTTGGCCGACCGGGTTGCCGTCGTTCTGGCTGCTCATCCGCTACACCTCCGATTTCCGTCAAGACCGACGCTACCGGGCGGTGCTAGCTCTTGCAAGCAGTGTGCTTGCGCAGGTGGCGTGGCCTTGGTCACGGCCACGTGCTAGACCTTGCGCCTCCACCTACGCCGTGGAGGCGCAGCAGCTGATCGCCGCGGGGCGGGTCGGTGTGGCGGGGGCCTACCTGGCCGGAACGCTCGTCGCGGCGGTCGGTGCCACGTGGGTGGGCCTCGCGCTCGCTCGGCGGGTGCTGCCGTGATCCCGCTGCTGGTGGTGGTCGGCGCGGTGCTCGGGGCGCCGCTGCGCCTCACGATCGACCGGCTCGTCCAGTCGCGGCACGACACCGGCTTCCCGTGGGGGACGTTCACGGTCAACGTCGTCGGCTCGTTCGTGCTGGGCCTGGTGGTGGGCGCGGTGTCGTCGCCGGAGCTGACCGCGCTGGTCGGCACCGGGTTCTGCGGCGCGCTCACGACCTACTCGACGTTCGGTTACGAGACCGTCCAGCTCGCCGCGGGTGGCAGCAGACTCTTCACGCTGTTCAACGCGCTGGGCTCGGTCCTCGCGGGCCTGGGCGCCGCGGGCCTCGGGCTGGCGATCGGGGCGGGGTGATCGACGGCTGACGCCGCTCGTCAGAGCAGGAACAGGAGCTCGCCCACCGCGTAGATCACGAGCCCGGCCAGCGACCCGACCACCGTGCCGTTGATCCGGATGAACTGCAGGTCGCGCCCCACCTGCAGCTCGACCTTGCGGGAGGTCTCGTCGGCGTCCCAGCGCGCGACCGTGTCGGTGATCAACGTGGTGATCTCGGCCCGGTAGTGCCGCACCACGTAACCCGCCACGTCTGCCAGCCAGCCGTCGATCTTGGCGCGCAGCTCGGGATCGGTGTTGAGCCGGTCGCCGAGGCTCACCAGGCCATCGCGTACGCGCAGGCGCAGCGCGCTCGACGGGTCCGCGGCGGCGTCGAGGATCAACCTCTTGACGGTGCTCCACGCCTGCCCGATGAACTTCTGCACGTCGGGATGTTCCACCACCTGAGCCTTGATCCGCTCGGCGCGCTCGATCGTGTCGGGGTCGTGCTGCAGGTCGGTGGCGAACTCGATGAGGAACGTGTCGACGGCCTTGCGCAGCGGGTGCTCGGGATCGGTCTTGACGGCCCAGGCGAAGTTCTGGACCTCGGCGAACACCTTGTCGGCGACCAGGTCGTCGATGAACCGCGGCGACCACGTCGGCGCCCGCTCGTGGACGATCCGCAGCACCATGTCGTGGTTGCCGGTTACCCAGTCGTAGGCGCGGTCGCAGACCAGGTCGACGAGCCGGTGGTGCGCTCCGTCGGCCAGCACGCCCGACAGCACCGCGCCCAGCGGCGGCCCGATGGGGCGCTCCATGAGCTTGCGCACGAGGACCTGCTCGATCACCTCCTGCACGGCGTCGTCGCGCAGCACGGTGACGATGCCGCCTGCGGCGGTGGCGAGCTCGGCGGTGACCCGGTCGGCGTTGGCCTGCTGGGCGATCCAGGCTCCGACCCGCGTGGAGACCTCGACGCGGGCGAGCTTGTCGCGCACAACGGCCTCGGAGAGGAAGTTCTCGCCGACGAAGTCGCCGAGGCTGTCGCCCAGCACGTCCTTCTTCGTCGGGATGATCGCCGTGTGCGGGATCGGCAGGCCCAGCGGGCGGCGGAACAGCGCGGTGACGGCGAACCAGTCGGCCAGCGCGCCGACCATGCCCGCCTCGGCCATCGCCCGGACGTAGCCGATCCAGGCGGGCCCGGCGTTGACCTCCCACAAGCGCGCGACCAGGAAGATCACTGCGGCCACGAGCAGGAGCCCCGTGGCGAGCCGTTTCATCTTCCGAAGGTCGTTCGCCCGGGTGGCGGCATCAACGCGCCCGAAGCCCAAACCGACCTCCACGACCGGACGAGTGCGTGGCGGCTCGATCGGCGCAACCGCGTCCGATCGGGGGGTTTGTGAGGTCGTCACAAACCTATAGTGCCTGTCTCTGCGAATACCTGGAGTCCGGATCGTCGAGCGCGCCACCGACGCGTTCGCCCGGGCCACGGCGCCTGGATGCCGGGTAACCGGCCGGGGGCAGTGTCAGCGATCGGGTGTTGCCCCCATCCGACCGCTGACACTCGGCTCCCGCCTGCGCCGTCGACGAAGTGGTACTGGCCGGGGTCGGTGGTACTCCACCGACCCCGGCCACGTTTGCGGTGCGGGCCGCGGTCTCCTACGACCGCGTTCCGACGGCGACCGCACCGACGCGCCGCTGAGCGCCCGGGTGTGCGTCGTCGGCCCGCAGACGGGCGGCGCCCGCTGCGGCGGAGAAGATCAGATCGGCGGGCGCGAGGCTGTAGCCGCACGCGGCGGGCGCCACGCGCCAGTGCATCCAGCCATCGGGCATCTGCGACGGCGGCGCCGCCACGGCGTCGCCGACTCCGTGCAGAACCACGCCCTCGACGTCGCCCAAGCCGTTCGGCAACACCGCGCCAGGGGTGACCGGGTACCACCACGAACCGGTCGGCGTCGCGGCTACCGGCACCACGACGTCGGCGTCCCGCAGCTGCGCGCAGACCCCGCCGCCGATCGCTGCGGGCACCTCCAGCACGTCGAGGGCGCGCCCGGTGATCAGCAGCAGCGTGTCGGTCGACACCTCGGCCGCCGGCCATCCGTGGTCGGCGAACTCCCGCGCCGCCGCGCGCAGCTCCGCGCCGTAAACCGTGCGGTAGCTGTCCCAGCCCGGCATCCCAAACCTCCAACTGCGGGGCGCCGTCGCAGCGCCCTTGCGTGACCTACAACGCAGAGTCTGGCTCGGCGGAAACGGGGGCAACACCGGCAGGCGACGACCGAGCGTGACGGCGAGCCAAGCGGAGTCACTATTTGGTCACGGTGCGCGTTCGCCCGCTCGTCGTGGGACCGCCGGTCCGCCTCCGTGGGTCGGCGGCTCAGCCGCGGGGAGGCAGGCGGAGGGCGGCCGTCGACCGCACGCCCTGGCGCGACCCCGGACACGACGGTGCCGGCGACCCTGGGGAGGAGTCGCCGGCACCGTGGTTCGGAAGCGATCTAGATCGGGCGGACCGTGTCGGCCTGCGGACCCTTCGCGCCCTGGCTCGCCTCGAAGGAGACGCGCTGGTTCTCCTCCAGGGTGCGGAAGCCGTCTGACTGGATGGCGGAGTAGTGGACGAAGACGTCCGGACCGTTTTCGTCTGTGGCGATGAAGCCGAAACCCTTTTCGGCGTTGAACCACTTGACGGTGCCCTGCGGCATGCGTGATCTCCATGTGTGACGCGATCCCGGACGACACTGCGCCGCCGGGGCCGCGGAACGTACCACGCAGACGCGACGAGCAGGCTGTTCGGCGCGACGAGCGGCATTGCCCTGGCGACCCGTTGCGATATCGTGACCTTGGCCGCGGCGACGACGCCGACACCGCATCTCTGCCGGTGACCGCGGATGCCCCCAGCAGAAACGAAGGTGATGCATGTCCGCGGCCCTGCATGAAAGCTCCTCGCCCGCTCCGCTCTTCGAAGGCCGCAAGTCGGTGGTCGAGCAGGCGCTCGTGATCGCCTTCATGGTCGTGCCGGTCCTCGCGTTGGCCGTCGCCATTCCGCTGGCGTGGGGCTGGGGGCTCAGCGTCGCCGACGTCGTGATCGCGGCCGTCGCCTACGTCGTCAGCGGGATGGGCGTGACGGTCGGCTTCCACCGCTACTTCACCCACTCCTCTTTCAAGGCGCCCAGGCCGATGCGGGTGGCGTTGGCGATCGCGGGCAGCCTGGCGTTCCAGGGCGGCGTCGTGAGCTGGGTCGCCGACCACCGCCGCCACCACGCGTTCTCCGACAAGGAGGGCGACCCGCACTCGCCGTGGCTCTTCGGCACCGGTCCGGTCGCCGTGGTCCGCGGCTTCTGGCACGCGCACATGGGATGGCTGTTCGAGCGCGACCGCACCAACGCCCGCCGCTTCGCCCCCGACCTGCTCGCCGACCGCGACATCCTCGCCGTCGACCGCCAGTTCCTGGCGCTGACCGTGCTGAGCCTCGGCGTGCCCGCGTTGATCGGCGGCCTCGTGAGCTGGTCGTGGTGGGGCGCGCTCACGGCGTTGCTGTGGGGCGGACTGGTACGGGTGGGCCTGCTGCACCACGTGACCTGGTCGATCAACTCGATCTGCCACATGTTCGGCAGCAGGCCCTTTGCCAGCCGCGACCGCTCGGCCAACGTGTGGTGGCTGGCGCTGCTCTCGTTCGGCGAGTCGTGGCACAACCTGCACCACGCCGACCCCACCTGCGCGCGGCACGGGGTGAAGCGCGGGCAGATCGACGTCTCCGCCCGGCTGGTGTGGATCTTCGAGAAGTTCGGCTGGGTGCACTCGGTGCGCTGGCCAAGCGCTCGACGGCTGGAGCGCCTCGCGCGGTAGCGACTCAGCCCGATCTGGGCAGTTCTCCCCGCCCGGACGGCGCACCGTCGACACACCCCATACGAACGAGGTTGCGGCCAGCTCGTTTGGCCTGGTACATCGCCGCGTCGGCGACCTCCAGCAGACCGGCGAGGTCGTGGCCGTCACGCGGCGTCGTCGCCCCACCGATCGACACGGTGAGCCCCTCGACCATCAGCGGACCCTGCGGGCCGGGCACGGCGATGCGCAGGCCCGCGATCCGCTCTCTGATCCGCTCGGCCACCGCCTGCGCGCCGGACCGGGGGTCGTCGCCGTCGACGCCCCGCAGCAGCACCACGAACTCCTCGCCGCCGAACCGGCCGACGATGTCCTCGTCGCGGACCTCGTCCTGCACCGACGTGGCGACGGCTGCGAGCACCTGGTCGCCGACGAGGTGCCCGAAGCGGTCGTTGACGAGCTTGAAGTGATCGAGGTCGAGCACCAGTACCGTGGAGTGCCGTTCGACGCGATCGGCGCTCAGCAGCGCCCGTGCCGCCCGTTCCCGCCACGCGGCCGCGTTGAGCAGCCCGGTCTTGCTGTCGGTGCTGGCGTCCTCCTCGAGCTGGCGGACCAACACGGTGCGATGCAGAACGATCACCGGCGGGAGCCCGAGCAGGACGTAGGCGGGCCCGAACGTCGACGCGGCCGCGGCCACCAGCGCGCCCATCGAGAGGGTGGCGAACTCCAGCGCGACGTCGTCGACCGGCCCGAGCACCTGGCGGACGGTCGCGCCGCGCTCCTGCCCGCTGACCACGATCACGAGGACGACCAGCGCCAGGTTGACCGCGGTGTAGGCAATCATCCCGGCGACGACGGCGAGCACCCCGTTGAGGCTGCGGAACAGCGCGTCGCCGCCGAGGCGCATCGTGACGAGCGCCGCGAGCTGCACCGCGAGCAGGATCGTGGCCGTGCTGAACAGGGCCCGGTGTAAGGGCAGCCCGATGGGGCGCCAGACCCGCAGGTAGATGTGGGCGTAGATGACGGTGGCCACGGTCGCCGCCAACGGACCGGGCAGCAATACCGCCCCGGCGAAGATCCAGACCGAGCTGAGGTCGAGGTGTGGGTTGGCGTCAGTCTGTCGCCGCATGCGTTCGACGCCGAGCGACGCCTCTGTGCCCAGGACCCCGGCCAGCACCAATGCCACGGCCAGCCACGGCCACGAGGCGTGCAACGGGATGCCCCGCATGATCCAGCAGACGGTGGCAGCGACGAAGGAGAAGAACACGAGGACGTCGACGAGCAGGATGGGGACCTTGAGGCGAGTGGGGAGCGTCCAGAAGTTCCAGCGGGCAACCCCTGTCGACCGGCCGAGCGGTTGACGCATGCTGCCGCACCCTTCCCACGGTCGCGTGCCATAGAGGAAGCCTTTGCAAGGCGATGCTAACGGGCCCTCGCCCATTTGGCTGACGTGCTGCGGCGGGCGGCTATGACGGTCCCCACGTCGGTGATCAAGTCCAGCGCGACGAAATCGGGGTTGGATCCGGAAACGTCGCACTCGACGCGATCACGGTCGGTGGCTGCGTTGCTGACCGTCGCCGCCGCCCGTGAGCCTGCTGCCGAGCACTTGATCGCCGGTTGTGGGACATGAGGGCCAAATATGGCTGTCATGTCCCAATTCTGGCGATCACCGTCCCCCGGGAGGCCCGCAGCCGGGCCCCAGCCGGGCCATGATCGTCGAGAACGGTGTCGGCGGTGCACCGCCGCACTCTTGGCACCACTTGCGGCGATCACCAGGGCGACCGCGTCGAGCGTGCGGTCTGTGCGGGGCCCGTCGCCGACACGCAGGCCTGCCCGCGGTGTCGCCGCAGCCACCCACCGGGCGCGGGTGGCCCGGCTGCCTGGACACTGATCGGGCAGATCACCCGCAGCCGGCTCCTCGTCCCCCCGCACCGGTCGCGCCGGGTGAGAGATCACGCGCCTGTTGGTCCTCGCGCGCCCGGGCGCGGTCGCCACCGTGACGACGTCCAGCCCGTGGGCCCGCGCTCGCCTGCGCCACCGTGACGACTACGCGCCACCGTGAAGACCACAACCGCCCGAGTTGTCCACTTT
>CAWGYF010000010.1:0-108191 GCA_963826705.1 uncultured Actinomycetota bacterium | reverse complement strand
GAGCGGCCGAGGTGAACGTGGGCGGGGTTCCCCCGCGCCCAAACCCCGCTGAGGCCCACCTCGACCGCCAGAGGTCCCGGCGGACTACACGCGGTCGAGCCAGGCCGCGCGCTCCTCGTCGCCCACCGTCTGCCCGACGAGCGCGGCCAACCCGCCGTGGGCGCGGAGGCCGGGGTCGTGCTCGACGATGTCGACCGCGTACACCCGCGCCTTGGCGATGATCTCCTCGTGCTTGAGCAGCGACAGCAGACGTAGGCCCGAGCGGCGGCCCGACTGCAGCGCGCCGAGCACGTCGCCCTCGCGCCGCAGCTCCAGATCCAGCTGGGCGAGGGCGAAGCCGTCGGTGGTGCCCGCGATGGCGTCGAGCCGGGTGCGCGCGGCGGTGGCCGCGGGCATCTCCGTGACCAGAAGACACACGCCGGGGGCGGTGCCACGCCCGACGCGGCCGCGCAGCTGGTGCAGTTGCGAGAGGCCGAAGCGCTCGGCGTCGAGGATCACCATCGCGGTGGCGTTGGCCACGTCGACCCCCACCTCGATGACCGTGGTGGCGACCAGCACATCCAGCTCGCCGCGCTCGAACGCCCGCATGACGGCGTCCTTCTCCTCAGCGGGCAGCTTGCCGTGCAGCAACCCGAGGCGCAGCCCGGCCAGCTGGTCTTCCATCAGCTTGGAGATGACGTCGAGCACCGCGAGCGGCGGCCTGCGGCCCTCCGCGTCGTCCTCCGGCGGCCCGGTGCCGGTGTTGTCGGTGTCGGCGTCCTCGGTGAGCTGCGGATCGCCGACGCGGGGACACACGACGTAGGCCTGATGACCCGCCGCCACCTCCTCCCGCACCCGCCGCCAGACGCTCGCGAACCAGGACGGACGCTCCGCGAGGGGGACGACGGTGGTGGCGATCGGCAGGCGCCCCGCGGGCAGCTCGCGCAGTGCGGAGACCTCCAGGTCGCCGTAGACGGTCATCGCCACTGTGCGCGGGATCGGGGTGGCCGTCATGACCAGCATGTGCGGCACGAGATGCGCTCCGCGGGCGCGCAGGGCGTCGCGTTGCTCGACACCGAAGCGGTGCTGCTCGTCGACGACGACCAGGCCCAGCTCGGCGAAGCCGACGCGGTCCTGGATGAGCGCGTGCGTGCCGACGACGATGCCCGCTTCACCGGACTGGGCGTCCAGCAGCGCCTTGCGCTTGGCCTTGGCCCCTAGCGAGCCGGTGAGCAGAGTGACCCGCGTCGCGATACCCGGCGCACCCAGCTCGCCTGCCTGGCCCAGCGGACCGAGCAGGGAGCGCAGGGAGCGCGCGTGCTGGGAGGCGAGCACCTCCGTGGGGGCGAGCAGCGCCGCCTGCCGTCCAGCGTCGACGGCCTGCAGCATCGCCCGCAGCGCGACGACCGTCTTGCCCGCGCCGACATCGCCCTGGACGAGCCGGTTCATCGGATGTCGCCCCGCGAGATCAGCGGCGATCTCCTCCCCCACGGCTCGCTGCCCTGCCGTGAGGGCGAAGGGCAGGCGCGCGTCGAACGCCTCCAGCAGACGCCCTGGCCGGGGCGGGCAGGCCGCCGCCGGGCGGGCCGCCGTGGCCCGGCGGCGGAGGGCGAGCGCAAGCTGGACACCCATCGCCTCGTCCCACACCAGCCGGTGGCGGGCCGCGTGGATGTCGGCCTGGCTCTCGGGCACATGGATGCGCCGCAGCGCCCTGCCGAGCTCGGCGAGGCTCTCGCGCCCGCGCAGGCTGACCGGCAGCGGATCGGCGACGTCGACCCGGCCGCCCTCGTCGAGCAGGTCGAGCACCTGGCGGACCGACCGGGCGATCGTCTGTGAGCCGAGCTTGTTCGTGGCCGGGTAGACCGAGATGAACGGGCGCACCTCGTCGTCCTCGTCGAGCACGTCGAACTGGGGGTGGGTGAGCTGCAGCTTCTTGTTGAACATGCTGACCTTGCCCGCGAACACCCCCCGCACACCGGGCCTGATGAGTGTCTTGAGCCGGTGGCCGTTGAAGAAGGTGCAGTCCAGCTGGGCGCCCTTCTCGTCGCGGATGACGACCATGAGCAGCTTGCCGTTGCGGGAGCGCATCTCGCGCAGGCTGGCCGTCGCGACCTGCGCGACGATCGTGACGTGCTCGCCGATCGTGAGATCGGCGATGTCGGTGAGCCGCCCCTGGTCGACGTAGCGGCGGGGGTAGTGGCGCAGCAGGTCACCGACGGTGTGCAGCTCCAGCTGGGTGGTGAGCGCCCGGGCCGTGCGCCCACCCACCGCGGTGACCAGCGGGGTGTCAAGATCAACGGTGCTCATGCCGCCTCATTCCACCCCCAACACCAGCGGGTGTTCGGTCTGGCCGCCGCGGTGGACGACCACGTCGACCTCGGGGTGCGTGCGGTGCAGGTCGGCCGCCAGCCCATCGGCGAGCGCGGCATCGGTGCTCGCGCCCAGCAGCGCCGTGACGATCTCGCCACCTCCCAGGAGCATGCGGTGAGCCAACCACAGGGCACCGACAGAAAGATCCGGGGCGATCACGACGACCTCACCGTCGGCGATGCCGAGCACGTCGCCGGGCTCGCATCGGCCCACCCAGGTCAGCGCCTCGGTCTCGGCGACGAGCAACGCCCCCGTGCGCGTGCCCGCCGCGGCCTCCGCCATCGCCACGACGTCCTCCCCCGCCCGCCTCGACGGATCGTGCACCGCGAGCGCCGACAGGCTCTGCAAGACCGACGCGGTCGGTAGGACGAGCACGTCCTGGCCGGAGCGGCGGGCGGTCGCCGCCGCGCTCTCCGCGACCGGCAGCACGTCGGGATCACCCGGCATGAGGACGACCTGGCGGGCAGCCGTTCCGGCCAGCGCCGCCACCAGATCCGCTTCGGGCACCGGCTCGTCGCAGCCGCGCGTCAACACCGCAGCCCCGGCATCCCTGGCCAACTGGGCCAGCTCGGCACCGGCGACGACCATCAGCACCGCCCGGGAGCGGGCGAACCGACCCGACGCCGGTTGCTCGGCGAACCGGACCACGGTGACGCGATGCGGCCTGCCTGCCGCGATCCCCGCCTCGACAGCGGCGCCGATGTCGTTGCAGTGCAGGTGGACGTTCCACAGGTCGCGCCCGTCGCCGACCACCGCGATGCTGTCGCCCAGCTCGGCCAGCCGCGCCCGGAGGCCGTCGACGGCGCGCGTCGGGGCGTCGAGGAGGTACATCACCTCGTAGTGGTACTCGGCAGAGCCCGTCTCCTGCTCGGCGGTGGGCAGGGCCCCATGCCGCGCGCGCGGGATGGGCAGCGGGGCGGGCAAGCGGTCGGTCACGAGCCCGGCGAGGGCGTCGAGCAGCAGGTAGACCCCCAGCCCCCCGGAGTCGACGACACCGGCCCTGGCCAGCTCGGGCAGCTGCGCGGTGGTCGCGCGGACGGCCGAAGCGGCGGCGTCGGCGGCTGCGGTGACGGCAGCGGCAAGCGAAGGCCGGGACCGGTCGGCGCCCTCGGCCGCGGCGGCGAGCACGGTGATGGCGGTGCCTGCGCGCGGGTCGGCGAGCGCTTCCGTGGCCAGCGTCAAGCCTCGGGCCAGTGCGTTGGCGAAGACCGTGGCGGCCGTCACGGCCTCGTCCGCGGCGGCCGTCACGGCCTCGGCGAGCCCGCGCAGCACCTGCGAGAGGATCACGCCGGAGTTGCCCCGTGCTCCGAGCAGCGCGCCGCGGGCCAGCGCCGCGGCGGCCGTACACGCGGCGGGGCCCGCCTCCATTCCCGCGTCGACCGCGCCGCCGTCAGCCGACTCGACCGCTGACTGCATCGTGAGCAGCAGGTTGGTGCCCGTGTCGGCGTCCGCGACCGGGAAGACGTTGATGCGGTCCAGCTCGGCCCGATGCCGCGCCAGCACCTCGACCGACGCGCGCGCCCACGCGTGGATCAGGGCTGCGTCGAGCACAGAGGACACGGGATCCGAGCCTAGGCCGTGTCCCGCGGATCACGGCCGAAGGGCTTGGTGATCCAGACGGCTCCTGGCAAGGCGGAGGGCGGCTCTCGTACCGGCTGTACTCGAGACGCCCGACAACGCAGCCAGGGGCCGTCTGGGCGCGAAGACCGCGGTCGCTGATCCGCGGGGCGCCGGGGGGTGTGGGACCGTCGCGGCGGCGCAGGTACGCTGATGTTTCGCGACCGGGGCTGCCCCGGCTTCATCGATAACGAGTCAAGGAGTTCGACGTGGCTGCCGTCTGCGACGTCTGTGGAAAGGGTCCGGGCTTCGGCATGTCCGTCTCGCACTCGCACCGCCGTACCCACCGCCGCTGGAACCCCAACATCCAGACCGTGCGCACGCGGATCAACGGTGGCAACCGCCAGCGCTTGAACGTGTGCACCTCGTGTCTGAAGGCAGGCAAGGTCACCCGCGCCTGAGCGGCACTCTGCAGCGCCCCCGCCCGGTCCCGGACGGGGGCGCCGACGTGTTAGGGGAGCTTCCAGTCCACCGGGCTGCCGCCCAGCTCCTCCAGCAGCGTGTTGGCCCGGCTGAAGGGTCGCGAGCCGAAGAACCCTCGGTCGGCCGACATCGGGCTCGGGTGCGCCGACTCGATCAGCGGCACGTCGATGAGCAGCGGCGCGAGGTTGCGCGCGTCGCGCCCCCACAGGATCGCCACGAGCGGCTCGGCGTCCCGGTCGACGAGCGCGCGGATGGCCTGTTCCGTGACCGCCTCCCAGCCCTTGTCGCGGTGGCTTCCCGGCTCGCCCGGCGCCACGGTGAGCACCCTGTTGAGCAGCAGCACCCCCTGCTCGGCCCACGGCGTCAGGTCGCCGGTGGAAGGGGTGGGGTGGCCGAGGTCGTCGGTGTACTCGCGGAAGATGTTGGCGAGCGAGCGCGGCACCGGCCGGGTCTCGCGCGACACCGAGAACGACAGGCCCACCGCGTGTCCTGGCGTCGGGTAGGGATCCTGTCCGACGATCAGCACGCGCACGTCGTCGAACGGCTGGGTGAACGCGCGCAGGACGTTCGCCCCGGCGGGCAGGTAGCGGCGCCCCGCGGCGATCTCGGCGCGCAGGAAGTCGCCCATGTCCGAGATCCGCTGCGCGACCGGGGCCAACGCCTGCGCCCACCCCGCCTCGACGACCTCGGCCAGCGGCTTGCGCCGGCCCTCGCCTCGTGCCTCGACCTGGTCTGCCATCAGCCCAACCTCCGCAGCTCGGCGCGGAACCGCTTGCCCCGCTCGACGTAGCTGGTGACGGCGTGCGCGTACGACCCTTCCGGCACCTCGTAGCCTTCCCGCACGCGAGCGGGCACGCCCAAGACCATGGCCCGCGGCGGGATCTGCGTGTTCGGGGAGACGAGGGCGCCCGCCCCGACGATCGCGCCCTCACCGACGCTCGACCCGTTGAGCACCACCGAACCGGACGAGATCAGCGCCCGGTCCCCGATCGTCGCGCTCTCGATGTGCACGTTGTGTCCGACGGTCACCTCGTCGCCGATGATCGTCGGTCGGACGACGGTGGTGTGGATGATCGAGCCGTCCTGGATGCTCGTGCGCACCCCGACCTCGATGCGGCCGTCGTCGCCACGAAGCACCGCTGTGGGCCAGACCGACGACTCCGCGCCGATCGTCACGTTGCCGATCACCACGGCGTCGGGATGGACGTAGGCGTCCGGATGGATGTCGGGTTCGGCGTCGCCGA
This sequence comes from uncultured Actinomycetota bacterium, assembly GCA_963826705.1. Taxonomy (GTDB): domain Bacteria; phylum Actinomycetota; class Actinomycetes; order Mycobacteriales; family Pseudonocardiaceae; genus Pseudonocardia. The sequence continues at coordinate 102,558 of CAWGYF010000010.1, read as the reverse complement.
GGGCGTAGAGCGGCACGGGCGCGAGCCTATGCCCCCGACCGTGAGCCGTTTCACCTGATCGTCTGGAACGATTCAGCTCGCTGGTTCGATGTACCTCATGTGATCTCACGGAACAGGAGGAACGCCATGACCACCATTATCCGACGCGCACTGCGCCGCCTCGACGACTGGACGCTCGAGGTGTTCAACCCGTGGTTGCCGTCCGACCACCGCTGACCGGACCCGAACGCGACGGGCCGTGGCCATACAGGCCACGGCCCGTCGCCGTGTCCAGGGTTAGCGGGCTTAGAGCGCTCGACACATGAGGCACATGGCGTGGCGTGACAAGGCCCTCGCAGAGTCTGCTGTCGCTCCGCAGGGTCTGTGGACTCTGTGACGTGCGTGCGCGGTCTGCGAAGTGGGCTGACAGCGGCCCGGTGATCGCCGGCAGTGGTGCCACAGGTGCACCAGGCCCCCCGTGGCACCACTTTCGCCGATCATGCGCGGCCAACCGTCAATTGCCGGGCGCTCCAACGCTTAAGGCGTCGACCGCACAAGCACAGTGGTGTCCGCACCCCCGCCAGGGCGCTTGTGCGAACACAACGACGCTTGTGCGGACGGGCCTGCGCCCGCCGCGGCCACGGCCGCGGAGGCCGTCTCCGCACGCCGCGGGGTGACGTCACACCCCGTGCGCGGCAAGCGACCCGCGGTTGCAGCAGGGTGACACTGCTGCGACTCAGTCGGAGCAGTGTCACCCTCCTGCGATGCGGACGTGGCCCGGCCACGGCCGATGCGGACGTGGTCCAGCCACGGCAGCGGCGTCTCAGTGGTGCGCGGGTCGGTCGTCGGCGTCGGTGGGCGGGGCCGGGTTCAGCGGCTTCAGGCGCGCCCACACCACGAAGAAGACGGCGAGGACGAGCATCGCGATCCCGGTCCACAGGTTGAGGTCGATCCCGCCGGACTTGACGGTCGTCTCCGGGCCTGCAAAGAAGATGCCCATGATCGTCAGGACGAGGCCGTAGAACGCGAACAGGATGGCGATCACGGTGCGGAGGTCGAACAGCGAGGCCCCACCACTGCGGGTCTTGTCAGCCATGAGGATCTCCCTAGACGACGATGTAGAGGATGACGGTGATGACCAGCACGCCGATGCCGAGCACCACGGGGGACTTGATCCAGCCTGCGTCCTCCCCGGTCGTGGTGTGGCTGCGGCTCTCCTTCGGGGTCAGTGACCAGGTCAATCCGGCCAGTTCGGCGTCGGGTTTGGGCGCGGTCACCTGCGACACGACGACCGCCACCACCACGCCGACGACGAACGCCGCGCTGGCCCCCACGAAGCTGCCCGCCTGACTCGACAGCGCGATCACGCCGGTGCGGACCAGCACGTCGATGATCACCGCCGCGATCGTGCCGGAGACCAGCCCGGTCCAGCCCGCAGTGCCGGTCATCCGCCGCCAGAACAGGCCCAGGATGAAGATCGCGAACAGCGGGGCGTTGAAGAAGCTGAACAGTGACTGGATGTAGTCCATCAGGTTCGAATAGCTGCCCGCGATGGCCGCCGTGCCGATCGCCAGCACACATCCGATCACCGTGACCGCCCGGCCGACCTGCAGGTAGTAGCGGTCGTCCTTGCCCGGGCGCAGCCAGTCCTGCCAGATGTCGTAGGTGAACACCGTGTTCAGCGAGCTGACGTTGGCCGCCATGCCCGCCATGAACGCGGCCAGCAGACCGGCCAGCGCGACGCCGAGCACGCCGTTGGGCAGTACCTCGCTCATCAGCAGCGACAGCGCGTTGTTGTAGGTGACGTCGGAGGGCTGGCCGGCCTTGGCCGCCGCCAGCGCGGGCACCAGCACCGACGCGATCATGCCGGGGATCACGATGACCAGCGGGATGAACGCCTTCGGGTAGGCACCGATGATCGGCGTGCGGCGGGCGGCCGACATGTTGCGGGCCGAGAGGGCGCGCTGGACCTCGGCGAAGTTGGTGGTCCAGTACCCGAACGAGAGCACGAAGCCCAGCCCGAACACGATGCCCAGAATGGACAGGAAGTCGTTGGGGATCTCGGTCAGCGGGGTGCCGGGCCAGGCATGCAGGTCGCCTCCGTTCCCCGCTGCGGTGATCTTCTGCTGCAGCCCGTCCCAGCCGCCGACGCGGGCGAGCCCCGCGACGGTCAACGGGATCAGCAGCGCGAGGATCACGAAGAACTGCAGCACCTCGTTGTAGATCGCCGCGGACAGGCCGCCGAGGAAGGTGTAGCTCAGCACCACCAGTGCGGCGACCGGAATCGCCACGACCAGCGACCAGCCCAGCAGCGCCTCGAGCACCAGGCCCAGCGCGAACAGGTTGACCCCCGCGATGAGCACCGACGCCAGCGCGAACGTCACCGCGTTCACCCGCTGCGTGGTGTGGTTGAACCGCTTCTGCAGGAACTCCGGCACGCTGCGGGCCTTGCTGCCGTAGTAGAACGGCATCATCACCAGACCCAAGAACACCATCGCCGGGATGGCGCCCACCCAGTAGTAGTGCACGGTCGGCAGCCCGTACTGCGCACCGTTGGCCGTCATCCCGATCAGCTCGATCGCACCGAGGTTGGCCGAGATGAACGCCAAACCGGTCACCCACGCAGGGAGCGAACGCCCCGAGAGCAGGAAGTCCAGGCTGGAAGACACCGATCTCCTGGCCAAGATCCCGATGCCGAGCACCAGTACGAAGTAGAACGCCACCAACACGTAGTCGATCCAGTTCGTACCCAGTCGGAGATTGGTCGCCGCCAACACCATTGTTGCCCCCCGCTCGTCGCCGTGTCTGTGCTGCGGATCATCCGGCAACGCGCGCGGTATTGCCATGCAGAAGTTTGGCGAAGTGCCGGCTTCCCGGCGCGTCCCGGTAGGCGCCGAACGGCGGCATCGGCGCGTAGCCCGCGCTGACGTAGAGGGTGATCGCCTCGGGCTGCCGCACGCCGGTCTCCAGCACCATCCGGCGGCGACCCGCCCGAGCCGCGGTTCGCTCGAGCTCCGCGAGCACGGCGTGCCCGTGCCCGCGACCGCGTTCAGGCTGGTCGACGAACATCCGTTTGACCTCGGCGTCTCCCGGGCGCAGCGCGGGGTCTTCCCCGTCGCGGGCCCGCCAGCCCCCGCAGGCGACGGCGACGCCCTCGACGTAGCCGACGACGAAGTGCCCGCTCGGCTCGGCGAACTCCGTCACGTCGATGGGCGTCCCGTCCTGCCCCCCGTAGATCGCCCGGTAGTAGGCCTGCAGACGGGTGACCAGCGCGAGGGCGTCCGGGTGGTCCAGCGCCGTGGGCCGCAGCACCAGCGCGCTCAGGCGCGGGCCTTCGCGCGGCGGCGCCAGTGCGTGAGCGCGCGCTCGGTGTAGCCGTTCGGCTCGGTGCGCCCGGAGTACACCAGGTCGAGCGCCGCCTGGAAGGACTCGCTGCGGTCCAGGTCGTCGGTCATGGCGCGGTATCCGGGCTCCTTGGCGTTCTGCTCGTCGACGAGGCCTGCCATCCGCTCGAAGGTCACCCGCACGTCGCGCTCGTCGACGAGGCGGTGGTAGAGCCAGTTGGCGATGAGCTGGCTGGAGATCCGCAGCGTGGCCCGGTCCTCCATCAGCCCGACGCCCTCAAGGTCGGGCACGGTCGAACAGCCGATGCCAAGGCCCACCCACCGGACGACGTAGCCGAGGATCGACTGGGCGTTGGTCTCCAGTTCGTGCTGCCGCTCCGCGTCCGACAGCGGTGCGTCCTGCACGGGCACGACCAGCAGCCCGCGCCGGTCGGTGTTGCGGCCCGCGAGCTCGTGCTGCCGCGCGCGCACATCGGTGCGCAGGTAGTGCAGCGCGTGCAGGGTCGCGGCGGTCGGCGAGGGCACCCAGGCGCAGCTGGCGCCCGCGAGCGGCTGCGCCCCCTTCTGCGCCAGCATGTCGGCCATCGCGGCGGGCTTGGCCCACATGCCCTTGCCGATCTGCGCCCGGCCCGCGAACCCCGCGGCCAGCGCGACGTCGACGTTGCGGTCCTCGTAGGTGGTGAGCCACGCCGTCGACTTCATGTCGTCCTTGCGCACGACCGGGCCCGCCTTGAGGTCGGTGTGGATCTCGTCCCCGGTGCGGTCGAGGAAGCCGGTGTTCACGAAGATCACCCGATCGGCCGCCGCGGCGACGGCGGCTGCGAGGTTGAGCGAGGTGCGCTTCTCCTCGTCCATGATCCCGATCTTGAGTGTGCGCTCCGGAAGCCCGAGCGCCTCCTCGACGGCGGCGAACAGCTCGACGGTGAGCGCCACCTCGTCGGGCCCGTGCTGCTTGGGCTTGACGATGTACATGCTCCCGGTGCGCGAGTTGCTGAACCGGCCGAGCCCGCGCAGGTCGTGCAGCGCCGCCGCGGCCGTCACCAGTGCGTCGAGCACGCCCTCCGCCACCTCGGTCCCGTCGACCAGCACGGCGGCGGACGTCATGTGGTGGCCGCAGTTGCGCACCAGCAGCAGCGAGCGGCCGGGCAGCACCAGCGGAGCGCCGTCGGGGGCCGTGTACTCCCGGTCGCCGTGCACAACCCGCTCGACGGTGCGGCCGCCCTTCTCGAACGACGCCGTGAGCGCGCCCGTCATCAGGCCGAGCCAGGTGCGGTACGCGTCGGTCTTGTCCTCGCCGTCCACGGTGGCGACCGAGTCCTCGAGGTCGACGATCGTCGTGACCGCCGACTCCAGCACCACGTCGGCGATGCCCGCATGGTGCTGGCGCCCGACGCGGGACTCCGGGTCGATCTTCAGCTCGACGTGCAGACCGTTGCGCCGCAACAACACCGCGTTCTCCGCCGACCCCGCGAACTGGGCCGGGTCGGCCAGCGCAGGCACCAGCGCGCCCGCCTCCACGCGATACGCCGTGACGTCAACGTGGCTGCCTGTGGCCAGCGGGAACAGCTCATCGAGCAGGTCGTCGGCCGCCGCGATGACCTGTGCGCCGCGCCGCTCGTCGTAGCCAGGTGCCAGCTCGTGGTCATGGGGCAGCGCGTCGGTGCCGTAGAAGGCGTCGTAGAGCGAGCCCCACCGGGCGTTGGCGGCGTTGAGCGCATAGCGGGGCACGGTGGCGGGCACCACCAGCTGCGGGCCGGGCACCTCGGCGATCTCGGAGTCGACGGCACCGACGGACAGGTGCGTCGCAGCATCGGGAACGAGGTAGCCGATCTCGGTCAGGAACGCGGCGTAGGCGTCCGGGTCGCCAGTACCGTGCTCCTGGTGCCAGGCGTCGATCTGCGCCTGCAGCTCGTCGCGCCGGGCGAGCAGGCCGCCGATCGGACCGGCGAACCGGGCCTGGAGATCGACCAGCGCGGCCCAGAACCGCTCGGGGTCGATGTCGAGACCGGGAAGGAGCTCGTCGGCGACGAAGGAGCGCAGGGCCGGGTCGATCCACAGGTCGGTGCTCACGACAGGCAAGCCTAGTGCGCCGTACGGGAAGGTAGGTGCGGAAATCGGTGGACCGAGTTCCGTGCCGAACCTTTCCCGACGGCGCACTATGCCGGAGCGACGACTCCCGACAGCGCCAGCACCAGAGTTGCGAGCGCGGTGAGGACGAGCAGCAGCTGAAGCGTCCGTCGTGGGCCCACGCGCGCCTCCCGAGGTGTCTTCCCATCCGAGCGGCCAGATCGTGACATGGCTCTTGATCGGGAAGGCGCGCGGGGTGGCCCAGCGGCGCCCAACTCCATCCCGCGAATTGTCGGTCTCTCGTCGTACTGTCTTCGGAAGGCCCTCGGGGAGGAGGCGCGATGGCGCTCGACAGTGCGGTGCGGCAGGCGTTCGAAGAGGCGTTGTCCCCCGGCGATGTGCTGTCCGACAGGGTGCAGTGCCGGGCGTACGAATGCGACGGGCTCACCGGCTACCGGGTCGTCCCCGAGCTGGTTCTGCTGCCCCGCAACGCAGATCAGGTGGCCGCCGCGGTGCGGGTCTGCCACCGGCACGGGGTGCCGTTCGTCGCGCGCGGTGCGGGCACGGGTCTGTCGGGTGGCGCGCTGCCGGTCGCCGAGGGAGTGGTGATCAGCCTGGCGCGGCTCACGCGCATCCTGGAGGTCGACCCGGCCGACCGGCGGGCCGTCGTCGAGCCCGGCGTCACCAACCTGGCGATCACGAAGGCCGCGGCGCCGCACGGGCTCTACTACGCGCCCGATCCGTCGAGCCAGCAGGTCTGCACGATCGGCGGCAACGTCGCGGAGAACTCCGGCGGCGCCCACTGCCTCAAGTACGGGTTCACCACCCACCACGTGCTGGCGGCGGAGGTCGTGCTGGCCGACGGCGCGGTCGTGACGGTCGGCGGCGACACCGGGGAGCAGGCCGGGCCCGACCTGCGCGGGGTCATGCTCGGCTCCGAGGGCACGCTCGGGATCGTCACGCGGGTCACCGTCGGCTTGCTGCGCGTGCCGGAATCGGTGCGCACCCTGCTCGCCGACTTCCCGTCGATCGCGGCAGCGGGCGATGTCGTGTCCGACATCATCGCGGCCGGGATCGTGCCTGCCGCCGTCGAGATGATGGACACCCTCGCCATCGAGGCCGCGGAGGAGGCGGTGCACGCGGGCTACACCGTCGGGGTGCCGGCAGCGCTCGTGGTGGAGCTGGACGGGCCGTCAGAGGAGTGCGAGATCCAGTTCGAGCAGGTGAAGGCCATCTGCGAGAAGCACGGCTGCACCCGCCTGCACATCGCGGGGTCCGCCGACGAGCGGGCAGCGATCTGGCGGGGGCGCAAGGCGGCGTTCGCGGCCGTCGGCCGGATCTCCCCTGACTACTTCGTGCAGGACGGCGTCGTCCCCCGCACCCGGCTGGCCGAGGTGCTCGACAAGATCGCGGGCATGGGCGCGGATGCCGGGCTGCGGGTCGCCAACGTCTTCCACGCGGGCGACGGCAACCTGCACCCCCTCGTCCTCTACAACGCCGACGCCGGGGAGACCGAGCGGGCCGAGAAGCTCACCGGGCTCATCGCGGAGCTGTGTGTCGAGATGGGCGGCTCGCTGTCGGGCGAGCACGGCATCGGCACCGACAAGGCCTGCTCGATGCCGAAGATGTTCTCCGACGACGACATGGCCGTAATGCAACGGCTGCGCGTGGCCTTCGACCCGGGCGGCCTGTGCAACCCCGGCAAGGTGCTGCCCACGCCGCGACTGTGCGGCGAGCGGCCAGGCAAGTACAAGCCGCACCCGTTGGAGGCCTCCGGTGCCATCGAACGGCTTTGAGGGGTCGCAGGGGAGGATCTTGTTGCGTTCTCGTGGTCATGACCGCGGGATCGCAACAAGATCCACAGGTCGGAGGTCGAGTAAATGACCAGCGGCACTAAGACACCAGTTTTGCGGCCGGACGGCCTCGACGAGGTCAGGGCTGCCGTGCTGGACACCACCGGTCCGCTGTCGATCGCGGGCGCGAGCACGGCCGCGGCGTGGGCAGGCCCGCTCGGACCGGTCGACGCGGTGCTCGACACCACCGCGCTCACCGGCGTGATCGCCCACAACCCCGGCGACATGACGGTCGCGGTCCGCGCGGGCACGCCGCTGCGCGCGCTGCACGACGAGCTGGGTGTCCACGCCCAGCACGTGTCGCTCGACGCGGCGAGGATCACCGACGGCGCCACCGTCGGCGGCCTGCTCGCCACCGCGGACGCCGGTCCTGCGGCGCTGGTCCACGGCTCGCTGCGCGATCTCGTCATCGGCGTCACGCTGGTGCTGGCCGACGGCACCATCGCCCGTTCCGGCGGCCATGTGATCAAGAACGTCGCGGGCTACGACCTCTCCAAGATCGTGCACGGCTCCTACGGCACGCTCGCCATCGTGGCCGAGGTGGTGCTGCGGCTGCACCCGGTGCCCAAGGCGTCGATCACGCTGGAGCTGCCCGGCCCGCTGCCCGAGGCCACCGCGGCGGCGGGGCGGGTGCTGGGCGGCCCAGGAGAGCCCGCGGCGCTGGAGTGGACCAGCGACGAGGTCCTGCTGGTGCGCCTGGAGGGCACCGAGACCGCGCTGGACGCGCGCGCCGAGCGGGTGCGGCACCTGCTGGGCGCAGGCGCAGTGGTGGCGGGCGGCGACCCATGGGCCCGGCACGCCGAGATCACCCGCGGCGTCGGCGACGCGGCCGTTCTCCGGATCGGCGTCCGGCCCTCGCGCCTGCCTGCCCTGCTGGCCGAGCTGCCCACGTCCGCGGTCACCGCCGGGCTGGGCACGGGCGTCGCCACGCTCACCCTGCCCTCCGAGGCGGTCGCCGACGCGCACGCCGCCGTCCACGCCGCGGGCGGCACCTCGGTGCTGCGCGCCCGTCCGGCAGGCGCGGACGCCCCCGGATGGGGCCCGCCCCCGTCGGCCGTCGAGGTGCTGCGGGCGCTCAAGCACACGTTCGATCCCGACGCCCGGCTCGGGCCCGGCCGCTTCGATCCCTGGATGTGACCATGCCCGGCGCCTTCGACGCCCACCGCCCGCCAGAGCGCGAGCTGCTGGACGACTGCGTGCACTGCGGTTTCTGCCTGCCCACCTGCCCCACCTACCAGCTCTGGGGCGAGGAGATGGACTCCCCCCGGGGGCGGATCTACCTGATGAACCTCGCCGAGCAGGGCGAGATCGGCCTCGACGGCCCGTTCGCTCAGCACATCGACGCATGCCTCGGCTGCATGGCGTGTGTGACGGCGTGCCCATCGGGCGTGCAGTACGACCGGCTGCTGGAGTCGGTGCGCCCGCAGCTCGAACGAAACGTGGAGCGCGACCGTGAGGACCGGCTGTTCCGCGACGCCATCTTCGCGCTCTTCCCGTACAAGCGACGCCTGCGCGCAGCCGCTCTTCCGGGCGGGCTCTACCAGGCGTTGCGCCGGATCCCCGCGGTCCGCGCGCTCGCGCAGCGGCTGCCGGGCCGACTGGCCGCCATGGAGTCGCTGCTGCCACCGGTCTCGGTACGCGACGCCTTCGCCCGCCTCCCGGTGCACACCTCGGCCGTCGGGGAGCGCCGCGGCCGGGTCGCTCTGCTCACCGGCTGCGTGCAGGACGTGTTCTTCCACCGGGTCAACGCCGCAACCGTGCGGGTGCTCGCCGCGGAGGGCTGGGACGTGCTCGTGCCGCGCGACCAGCAGTGCTGCGGGGCGCTTGAGCTGCACTCAGGCCGGGAGGAGGACGCGCTGGCCCGCGCCCGCCGTGAGATCGGCGTCTACGAGCACCTGGACGTCGACTACGTCATCACGAACGTCGCAGGCTGCGGCTCGTCGATGAAGGAGTACGGGCACCTCCTGGACGACGATCCGGAGTGGGCGGAGCGCGCGGCCGTGTTCAGCGCGCGGGTGCGCGACGTGCACGAGGTGCTGGCCGACGGGCCGCCGCGGGCGCCGCGGCATCCCGTCCGGGCGCGGGTGGCCTACCACGACGCCTGCCACCTGGGGCACGCGCAGAAAGTGCGTGCCCAGCCGAGGGCGGTGCTGCGCTCGATCCCTGATGTCGAGCTCGTCGACCTTCCCGAAGCCGAGCTGTGCTGCGGGTCGGCGGGGATCTACAACCTGGTCGCCCCCGAGGCGGCAGGCGAGCTGGGCAGGCGCAAGGCCGAGAACGTGCGCTCGACCCAGCCCGACATCGTCGTCACCGCCAACCCCGGCTGCCTGCTGCAGATCAGCAAGCACCTCGACATGGACGTGCCCCTGTTGCACCCGGTGCAGCTGCTGGACGCGAGCATCCGCGGCGTGCCGGTGCCGCGCACCTAAAGAGCCCGGCAAGTGAGGGTTGGCCCCGCATGATCGGCGAAAGTGGTGCGGCAGGGGTCGTGGCGCACCTCTGGCACCACTGGACGCGATCACCAGCTCAAACGAAGGGCGTCAGCTCCACCGAATGTCAACTGCTGGTCGCAAGTCTAGGAGCACCGCGACCAGCGCTTGCCCGACGGTGTGACGGCGCGCACACTGCCCGACATGTCGGGGTTGACGCTCGCCGCCTACCAACAGGAGCCGGGCGCCGTCGGCGGATCGCTGGGCCTCTCCGCTCTGGTGTCACTGCTTCCTCTGCTCGTCGTGCTGGTGTTGCTGGGCGGCCTGCGGATACGCGCCCAGTGGGCGGCGCTAGCCGGGCTGGCGGCGGCGTTGCTCGTCGCGATACTGGGGTTCGCCATGCCCGTCGGGATGGCGTTCGCCGCCGCCGCGCACGGGGCGTTCTACGGGCTGTTCCCGATCCTGTGGATCGTGGTCAACGCGCTGTGGATCTTCAACATGACCGTCACCAGCGGCCATTTCGACATTCTGCGCCGCAGTGTCGGAGCGCTGTCGACCGACCACCGGACCCAGGCGATCCTCGTCGCGTTCTCCTTCGGAGCCCTGCTGGAGGCGCTCGCGGGGTTCGGCGCGCCCGTCGCAATCACGTCGCTGATGCTCGTCGCGCTGGGCTTCAAGCCGATGAAGGCGGCCGTCGTCGCGCTGGTGGCCAACACCGCACCCGTCGCGTTCGGGGCGATGGCCGTGCCGGTCATCACCTTGTCGCAGGTAAGCGGCCTGCCATTGGCGCAGGTGGCGTCGATGGTCGGACGGCAGACGCCGGTGCTGGCGGTGTTCGTCCCTCTCGTGCTGGTGTTCATCGTCGACGGCAAGCGCGGGCTGCGGGAGGCGTGGGCGCCCGCCCTCGCCTGCGGCCTTGTGTTCGCGCTTGCCCAGTTCGCGACGTCCAACTACCTGTCCGTGCCGCTGACCGACATCGTCGCCTCGCTGCTCAGTGCGGTCGCGGTGCTCGTGCTGGCCAGGATGCGCCGGGATGCCGTGTGGGCGGCGCGCGAACCCGCGGTCGCCGCAAGCGGGGGCCCCGGCGCCGCCGCACGGCCGGACGCGCCCGCCGACATCCGCCTGGCCTACGCCCCCTACGTGATCATCATCGTGGTGTTCGCGATCGTGCAGCTGCCGGGCATCAAGCCGTTGGCCGACTCACTGAAGCTCGCCTTCCACTGGCCGTTCCTCGACGTGGTCGGCACCAACGGCAAGCCGCACTCCACCACGATGTACTCGCTGACGTGGCTGTCCACAGCAGGCACACTGCTGCTGATCTCGGGAGTGATCGTGGCGCTGGTGTTGCGGGTCGGCGCGGGCCGGGCGCTCGCCACGTGGGGTCGCACGGTCTACGACCTGCGCTGGGCGATCCTCACGGTGGCCGCGGTCCTCGCACTCGCCTACGTCATGAACGCCTCGGCGCAGACCACCGCGATCGGGCTGGTGATCGCGAGCGCGGGTCCGGCGCTGGCGTTCCTCTCCCCCGTGATCGGCTGGATCGGCGTGGCCGTGACCGGTTCGGACACCTCCTCGAACGCCCTGTTCGGCTCGCTGCAGGCGACGGCGGCGAACAGCGCGGGGCTTCCGCCGCAGCTCCTCGCCGCCGCCAACTCGTCCGGGGGTGTGCTCGGCAAGATGCTCTCGCCACAGAACCTGACGATCGCGGCGGCGGCGGTGCGCCTGGAAGGCGAAGAGGGCGTCATCCTGCGCAAGGTGATCGGCTGGAGCCTGCTGCTGCTCCTGCTCCTGGCGATACTTATTGCCCTGCAGACGACCCCGGTGCTGGGCTGGATGGTCACTTGAGCCTCGTGCGCGGATAAGTGCGCCCGGCAATTGACGGTTGGCCGCGCATGATCGGCGAAAGTGGTGCCGCAAGGGCACTGGCGCACCTCTGGCACCACTGCAGGCGATCACCAGCTCACCAGACGTGACGAGCCCCCGCCCGCCCGGGCTGATCGCCGCCAACCCGGGCCACTTCGCAGACCGCGCATGCACCTCGCAGGGTCCACAGACCCTGCGAAGCGACAGCGGACCCTGCGAAGACCCTGTCCCGCCACGCCACGTGCCTCATGTGCCGGGCGCTGTGAAGGAACGGTCCGTTCGTCCCCTTCGAGGCGGCCCACCGGGCCATGGGATCTCTAAGGAGTGCTGGAGCACTCCTTTCCGCGTACGGGTTCAGGCCGGTCGGAAGTGGGTCCAGCCGACCTCGCCGTCGTGCGGCCTGCCCGCCACGAGCACGGCAGGATCGCCCGCGCGGACCTCACCGATCACCGCGAACCCGGGCGGAAGGACGCGGTCGGCCGGGAACGTGGCGGCCAACGCGTGGTCCTCGCCCCCCGTGAGCAGCCAGGACAGCGGGTCGATGCCCAGCGCGGAGCCCAGTTCGGCGAGGCGCGGCGGCACGTCTGGCGTCCGCAGGTCGATCAGCACCTCGGAGGCGGCGGCGACGTGACCCAGGTCGGCGAGCAGCCCGTCGGAGACATCGATCATCGAGGTGGCCCCGGCCACGGCCGCCTGCGGACCGGCCGCATACGGGGGCTCGGGCACCCGGTGCGCGCCGACCACGGCACCGGGCGATCGGAACCCGCGCTGCAGCACCGCAAGCCCGGCCGCCGCCCACCCGACGCGCCCGGCGAGTGCCACGACGTCGCCTGGCCGGGCACCCGCCCTCGTGACAGGTGCCCGCCCCTCCAACGAGCCCAGCGCGGTGACCGCGAGCACGAGCTCAGCAGCCGCCACGACGTCGCCGCCGACCAGGCCCGCACCAACGGCTCCCGCCTCGGCCCACAGTCCGTCGGCCAGCCCGGACAGGATCGCGACGGGCGTGCTCGACGGGGCGGCCAGTCCCACGAGGAGCGCGGTCGGGACGGCGCCCATCGCGGCGACATCGGCGAGGTTGGCCGCCGCTGCCTTGCGCCCGACCTGCTCCGGCGTGGACCAGTCCAGCCGGAAGTGCACCCCTTCGACGAGGACATCGGTGGTCGCCACGACCCGTCCGTCGCCCGCCGCCACGACCGCGGCGTCGTCGCCGGGACCGAGCAGTGTGGACGCGGGCTGGATGCGATCATGGGTGATCCGCGCGATGAGCCCGAACTCGCCGACTGCACCGAGCGTGGGTCGATCGTCGGACAACGGCTCCTCCTCAGGTACGTTCGGCGTCCGACGATCTCACGTCCTTTCGATGAAAGGGGTACGCCGTGGTGCAGGCCTACATCCTGGTCCAGACCGAGGTCGGCAAGGCCGCCGCGGTCGCCGCCGAGATCGGCGGGATCGCCGGGGTGATCTCGGCGGAGGACGTCACCGGACCCTACGACGTGATCGTGCGCGCGGAGGCCGACGACGTGGACCGGCTGGGCCAGCTCGTGGTGGCGCGGGTCCAGGGCGTCGGCGGGATCACCCGCACGCTGACCTGCCCGGTCGTCCATCTGGGCTGAGCAGCATGGCCCGCCCTTCCGCGTCGGTCGCGGTCGCCGTCGCGCTCCCGTTGCTGCTGGCCCTGGTCGTGGCGGGGATCGCGGTCGTGGCGCGGGTGCGCGGCGTCGACGGGTCCGGCGCGCCGCCGCCCGACACTGCGCCGCTCGCCGTCGCCACCGTCGACGCGCCCGCCGCGGCCTCCGCGCCCTGCACGGCCCTCCTCGCGGGCCTCGACGGGGATCTCCCCGCGGGCAGCTCGACGTTCCCCCGGCGGGCGCTGGCCGATCCGGCGCCTGCGGGGGTGCGGGCTTGGGCGGCGTCCCCCGAACCCGTGGTGCTGCGGTGCGGGCTCCCCCGCCCGGCCGAGCTGACGCCGACGTCGGCGCTGCTGGAGGTCAACGGCGTGCGGTGGCTGCAGCTTGACGACGGGGCGCCCAGCCCGCAGCTGGTGACCTACGTCGCCGTCGACCGGCCGGTCTACGTGGCGCTGACCCTGCAGGCAGGAGCGGGCAGCGGACCCCTGCAGGCCGTGTCGGACACGGTCCGCACCACCCTCGCCGCGTCCCCCGTTGTGGTGCGGTAGCCGCGGCCGCGGCGCCGGGAGCCGCACCGGGGAGGGGCCGGGTTTGCAGCAGGGTGGCACTGCTGTGACTGGGTCGGAGCAGTGTCACCCTGCTGCGATGCGGACGTGGCCCAGCCGGGTGCTCTTCACGGTCGTTGTGTGCGGCCTCACGTGAGATCCGTCTTCCAAAATTTGGTAGACCTGCCTACATTTTGCCTGTGGTGGAGATGTCGCAGGCCGTTGAGGATTACCTCAAGGCGATGTACCACCTCAGGACGCGCGGCGAGTCCGTCTCCACCGGCCTGCTGGCCACGGAGCTCAGGGTCGCGTCGCCGTCGGTCACGGCGATGGTCAAGCGGCTCGAGGAAGGCGGGCTCGTCCACCGGGCGGGTCCTCGCGAACTGCGGCTGACCGAGCAGGGTGAGCGCGCCGCGCTGCGCGTCGTGCGGCGCCACCGGCTGCTGGAGACGTTCCTCGCCCAGGTGCTCGACGTGCCATGGGACGAGGTGCACGCGGAGGCCGAGCGGCTCGAGCACGTGTTGTCCGACCGCTTGGAGGAGCGCATCGACACCAGACTGGGCCATCCGACCCACGATCCGCATGGCGACCCGATCCCGCCACGCGACGGCCCGCACGAGGAGCAATGGGGCGTCGGGCTCGACGAGGTCGTGCCGCGCGGCCGGTTCCGCGTCCGCCGCGTCTCCGACCGTGACAGCGGCGCACTGCGCCACCTGGGCGAGCTGGGTGTGCGTCCCGGTGTGGTGCTGACGGTCGAGCGGCAGGATCCGTTCGGCGGCCCGCTGTGGGTCCTGCTCGACAACCGGTCGTGCCCGCTCGGGGCGCCGCTGACCCGGCTCGTGCACGGCGACGTCCTCGGCCAGGAGACACGATGACCACGACCGGCAGATCCGCGCCGTCGGTCTCCGAGCTCGTCGACAACGGCGGGATCCGCGGTGCGCTGACGTTCTTCGGGCCTGCCTTCGTGGCCGCCATCGCCTACGTCGACCCCGGCAACTTCGCCACCAACTTCGCCGCCGGATCGAACTACGGCTACCTGCTCCTGTGGGTGATCGTGGCCGCGAACCTCGTGGCGATGCTGATCCAGACGTTGTCGGCCAAGCTCGGCATGGCCACCGGCCGCAACCTGCCCGAGCTGTGCTTCGACACGTTCCCCCGCCCGGTGACGCGGCTGATGTGGGTGCAGGCCGAGCTGGTCGCGATCGCGACCGACCTCGCCGAGGTCATCGGTGGCGCCATCGCGCTGAACCTCCTGTTCGGGCTCCCGCTGCTGTTGGGCGGAGTGATCACCGGGATGGTCGCGTTCGCGCTGCTCGCGCTCCAGGCCCGCGGCTACCGGCCCTTTGAGCTGGCGATCGCGGGGCTGCTCGCGGTCATCCTGCTCGGCTTCCTCGTCACGGCCCTGCGGATCGACGTCGACGGCCCCGCCCTCGCATCGGGTCTCGTGCCGCGCTTCGACGGCACCGAGAGCCTGCTCCTGGCCACCGGCATCCTCGGCGCCACCGTCATGCCGCACGTCATCTACCTGCACTCCGCGTTGACGACCGGGCGCACCCCGCCGCGCGACATCCGGGAACGCAAGCTGCTCTTCCGTCGCCAACAGCTCGACGTCGCCGTCGGGATGGGGATCGCCGGAGTGGTGAACGCGGCGATGCTGGTGATCGCTGCGGCGCTGTTCTCCGGCTCCGGCATCCCCGACACCGACACCCTGGAGGGGGTGCACGCCGCTCTGGCCAGGGTGCTCGATCAGCCTGCGGCGTTTGCGTTCGCGTTGGCCCTGCTGGCGTCGGGCTTCGCGTCATCGGGCGTCGGGACGTATGCGGGCCAGGTCGTGATGCAGGGGTTCATCCAGCGGCGCATCCCGCTGCTCGTGCGCAGGCTGCTGACGCTCAGCCCGGCGCTCGTGGTGCTGAGCATGGGCCTCGACCCCACCCGCGCGCTGGTGCTGTCGCAGGTGGTGCTCTCCTTCGGGATCCCCTTCGCGCTCGTGCCGCTGGTGCTGTTGACCCGTCGCCGCGACCTCATGAAGGAGCTGGTCAACCGGCGCGCCACCACCGTCGTCGCGTCGCTGATCGCCGCCGTGATCATCGGCCTGAACGGCTTCCTGATCTGGCGGACGATCCTCGCCTGATGGCGGCTGGCCGACGGTCGGGTCGAGCGAGCCGCGCAGCGTCGCGAACGGCGTCGCGACGCTCGCCGCTGTGTTGGTGGATCGTGAATCAGCGCAGGCCGGTGCCGCGCGCCAGTGCCGTCTCGATCAGGGTGGTGAGCAGTGTCGGGTAGTCCACGCCGGTGATGGCCCATGCCCGCGGGTACATCGAGATCGGGGTGAAGCCCGGCATCGTGTTCACCTCGTTCACGGTGATCTCCCCTGCCGGGCCGAGGAAGAAGTCGACACGGGCGAGACCCTGGCCATCCAGCGCGCGGAACGCGGCGACCGCGATGTCGCGCAGCCGGTCGGCCACCTCGTCGTCGAGCTTGGCGGGGATGTCGAACTCGCAGACGTCGTCGAGGTACTTCGCGTCGAAGTCGTAGAAGGTGGCGTCGCCCACGATGCGGATCTCGGCGGGGACCGATGAACACACCGTGCCGTCGGGCCGCTCCAGCACCGCGCACTCGATCTCGCGGCCGCCGATCGCGGCCTCGACCAGCACCTTGGGGTCGTGCTCGCGGGCGGTGGCGATGGCGACGTCCAGGTCGTCCCAGGTGGTCACGCGGGTGATGCCGATCGACGACCCGGCGCGCGCGGGCTTGACGAAGACGGGCAGGCCGAGCCGGTCGCGCTGCGTGGGCGTCAGCGTCGCGACGCCGGGCCGCAGCACCACGTGATCGCCCACCGGCAGGCCGTCGGCGGCCAGCAGCTTCTTGGTGAACTCCTTGTCCATCCCCGCCGCGCTGGCCAGCACCCCGGCGCCGACGTAGGGCACACCCGCGAGCTCCAGCAGTCCCTGGATCGTGCCGTCCTCGCCGTAGGGGCCGTGCAGCACGGGGAAGACCACGTCGACCCCGGCGAACACGTCGCCCGCGCGGCCGGGCTCCAGGACGATCAGCCCGCCGCGCGTGGGGTCGCCCGGCAGTGCGAGCGCGGGACGCGATGCGTCGACCGACGGCAGGGCGCGACCGTCGATGGCCAGCTCCCGGGGGTCGTCGGTGCCCAACACCCACGCTCCCGCGGGGGTGATGCCGACCGGGACCACCTCGAACCGCTCCGGGTCGAGGTTGGCCAGCACGCTGCCCGCGGAGACGCATGAGATCGCGTGCTCGCCGCTCCGCCCGCCGAAGACCACCGCGACTCGCACCCGTCCCGCCATGGTCTGCGAGGGTAGGCGATCCCCACCCACCCGACAGGAGCCGCCCACCCACCCCGGTGAGTCGCCCACCTCCCCACGGCGAGTCGCCCACCCCACCCCGGCGAGTCGGCCGATCCCCCACGGCGAGTCGCCCACCCCACCCCGGCGAGTCGCCCACCCCACCCCGGCGAGTCGCCCACCCCACCCCGGCGAGTCGCCCACCCCACCCCGGCGAGTCGCCCACCCCACCCCGGCGAGTCGCCCACCGCCCCACGGCGAGTCGGCCGATCCCCCACGGGGAGTCGGCGGGCTCCGGTGAGTCCGCTGTTTGCCCGGCGTGATCGACCCCCAGCGTCGGTGATCACGTCGAGAGCGAGGTTATCGGGGTTGGATCCCCGGAAACGTCGCACTCGACGCGATCACGGTCAGCACAGCGCACGTCGTGGTGAAACGGCCAACTCGGCGGGGTCAGACGCCGGACTCACCGGGGTGGGGGGCCGCGCACAGGAGGCTCAGGACGCGACCGCCTCGCCGATTGCGACGTTGCCCTCCCGCAGCTCCAGCACCTTCCCGACGGTGCCGGGAGTGTCCAGCAGGGCGACGAGCACGGCAGCGGTGTCGGCGCGCGTGACGTCTCCGCGCTCGACGGGCGGCGGGGCGAGCAGCACCATGCCCGTGCCAGCGTCGTCGGTCAGCCTGCCGGGGCGCAGGATCGTCCAGTCCAGCGCGGTGGCGCGGAGCGCGTCCTCCGCCGCCTTCTTGGCGCGCAGGTAGGCGGCCCACACCTCGTCGGTGCCCGGAGCGGGCGGCGCATCGACGCCGGTCGAGGACACGAGCAGGTACCGCGCTACCCCGGCCGTCGCGGCGGCGTCAGCGAGCAGGACGGCCGCGGCCCGGTCGACGGTGTCCTTGCGGGCCGCGCCACTGCCCGGGCCCGCGCCCGCGGCGAACACAACGGCGTCGGCGCCCGCCAGGTGCGGAGCCAGGTCATCGGTCGAGGCCGCCTCGAGGTCGAGCACCGCCGCCGTGGCCCCGGCCGCCTCCACATCGGCTCGGTGGTCGGGGTTGCGCACCACCGACGTGACCGTGTCACCCCGGTCTGCCAGCAGCCTGGTGAGCAACAGCGCGATCTTCCCGTGTCCTCCCGCGATCACCACATGCACACGGCCACGCTAGTCCGCCGTGACGGGTGCCCGCCGGACTGGACGGGCACTAGGTTCAGCACATGGAGATCGGTATCGGCCTACCCTCGACCATTCCCGCAGCCACCGGCGCCGACGTGCTCACGTGGGCCCGCGACGCCGACGAGGCAGGCTTCAGCACACTCGGCACGATCGACCGCATCGTCTACGGCAACCACGAGACCATCCCGACCCTCGCCGCCGCCGCGGCCGTCACCAGCCGCATCCGGCTGACCACCGCCATCCTCATCTCACCGTTCCGCGGCAACGGCACGCTCCTGGCCAAGCAGCTGGCCACCGTCGACAGCTTCGCCGACGGCAGGCTCACCGTCGGCATCGCGGTGGGCGGACGCGAGGACGACTACAGCGCCACCGGATCGGACTTCCACACCAGGGGCGCCGCCTTCGACAATCAGCTCACCGAGATGCACGCGGTGTGGGCGGGCGAGTCCCGCGGCACCGCGGGCGCGGTGGGTCCCGCCCCGCGCCAGGCCGGTGGCGTGCCGCTGCTCATCGGTGGGATGAGCCCGGCCGCCTTCCGCCGGGTCGTCTCCCACGGGGCGGGCTGGATTGCGGGCGGGGGCGGACCGTCGACGTTCGCGCAGGCCGTCGAGCCGGTCCGGCAGGCGTGGAAGGACGGGGGGCGAGCAGGCGAGCCCCGCCTGGTCTCGTTGGCCTACTACGCGCTGGGCCAAGACGCCACCGCGCTGGCCGAAAGCTACCTGACCGATTACTACGCCTTCGCGGGCGACTACGCGTCCATGGTCGTCTCCGGCGCCGCGACGTCGGAGGCCGCGGTCGGCGAGCAGATCGCGGGCTTCGCCGACGCGGGCTGCGACGAGCTCATCCTCTTCCCCTGCTCCCCCGATCCCGACCAGCTGAAGCGCCTCGCCGACGTCGCCATTGGGTAGCCGCGCTGAACCCGGCCCGGCCCGCGTCCGTGTGCCTCTGGAGAACCTGATCCGCTCCCCCGGAGGTGTCCGTGTCCCGCCGTGCCGTTCTGCCCGCTGTCCTGCCCGCCGTCGTGCTCGCCGTCGGTCTTGCCGCCTGCAGTACCCCCAACCCCTACAGCGCTGCCGCGGCAGGCGCCGCGCCTGCGAGCACGCTCGCTGAGCCCGACCACACCATCCTGGTCGCGAACAGCACCGCGAGGCTGGGCACGGTGGTGATCGACGGCGCCGGCTGGACGCTCTACCGTTCTGACGCCGACTCCGCCAACCCGTCGAAGTCCATCTGCGCCGGTGACTGCGCGACCGCGTGGCCGCCGGTGGTCATGGGGACCGGCACCCCGGACTACGAGGGCGTCGACCCCAAGCTCGTCGGCAGCGTCACCCGCGACGACGGCTCGCACCAGGTGACGATCGGCGGGTGGCCGGTCTACCGCCACGCCACCGACAAGCAGCCCGGCGCCGTCGACGGCCAGGGAGCCCAGCCCGGCTGGTTTGCCGTGACCCCCACCGGCGGCCGGGCCACGGCACCCTGAAAGTCAGCTGCGGGCCTGGCGACGCGTCGGGATGTCGGCCCGAGCGCGACGTGAGCGGGGTCCACCCATGATCGAACCCCGCGGGTGTGCACCTCGCGCGCTGATCGGCCTCGGGCGCGCACCGCGGACGCGCCCACCCACGATGCCCATCTTGCCGCCAGGTCGTTCGCCTGGCCGGGCGAGCCTATGCGGTCTGGAGTGCGACGTGAAGTTGCGTGGTGAACGCCGGCTCGCGCGCAGGATCGTCCTGCCCCGCGCCCACTGCGACGGCGTACGGCATCGCCTCTTCGAGGGTCCACGAGCTGCGGACCGGGTCGCCGGTGGCGCCGACGAGACCCGGGCGCGGAGGCATGATCGGACCTTAAACTCGCCGGCGGCCCGACAACCGCTGAGCGCCGTGGTGCGCCTCCGGCGGTGACAAGGCGTTGCTTCGCCCGAGAGGATCGCGCCCATGACTGCTCCCCCACCCCTGCGCTGGGCGCTGATCGGGGCCAGCGACATCGCCGCGACCCAGGTTCTGCCCGCGCTGCGTCAGCTCGGACACACCGCCGTGGCGGTGGTCGGATCCGATCCCGAACGGGCGGGGCGCTACGCCGCGCAGCACGGCATCGGACGGGGCACCTCCTCGGTCGAGGATGCGTTGGCCTCGGGGGTCGATGCCGTCTACGTATCGACGACCAACGAGCGGCACGCCGCGGGCGTCCACGCCGCGGTCGGCGCCGGGTGCCACGTCCTGTGCGAGAAGCCGTTGGCCACCTCGCTCGACCAGGCCAGAGCCATGGTGGACGCGGCGGCAGGCGCGGGCGTCGTGATGGCGACCAACCACCACCTGCGCAACGCGCCCGTGCATCGCACCTTGCGCGCGCTGGTCGCCGACGGAACGTTGGGCCGCCTGCTCGGGGTCCGCGTGGCCAACACGAACCTGCTCTCGGAACGCCTGCGCGGCTGGCGGCTGGGCACCGACGCGGGTGCGGGCGTCGTTCTCGACCTGACCGTGCACGACGCCGACACCGTCCGGTTCGTCACCGGGCACGAGGTGGTCGACGTGGCCGCCATCGGCGTGGGGCAGGGCCTGTCGGCGGGCGGCGTCGACGCGGTCGCCGTGGCCGGGCGGCTCACCGGCGACGTGACGCTGCACCTTCACGACGCGTTCACGACACCCCATGCACGGTCGACGTTCGAGGTGTTCGGCACCGAGGCGTCCGCGCTGGCCACGGACGCGATGTCGCAGACGCCTGATGGTGAGGTGATGCTGCGCCGCGACGGCTACGAGGCTGTGCTCGTCGACGTCGGGGAGCGGGAGAACCTCTACGTCCGCGGGCTCAGGGCGTTCGCCGACGCGGTGGCGGGCCACGGAGACCCGCCGTGCACTGGCGCAGACGGAGTGCGCTCGTTGGCGGTCGCCCTCGCGGTCGTGGAATCCCTCACCAGCGGTCGGCGGATTTCGCTTGGGATATCAGACATTGTCGCGTAGTATCTCATGCATAGCCGACAAAGGAGATGTCATGACCGGTAGAGACCAGCGACTCCGCCACGTCCTAGCCGGGCTCGCCTTCCCTGCCCAACGCTGGCAGGTCATCGCCGAGGCCGAGCACTACGGCGCCGATTCCCGCACTCGCCAGGAGCTGTACGTGCTGCCCGACGCCCGCTTCGAGTCCTACGCCGCGATGCTGTGGGCGCTCGAGCGGGCGACGGCCAGCGCCCGCGCCGCCTGAAACTGGCGTCAGCCGGTCTTCTCCAGGGTGTAGCGCACGGTCTGTACGCGGATGAAGTCGCCGTCGAACACGAAGGTGTCGATCCCGTCGTGCGCCTGCGTGGCCGACGAGACGGCGCTCCACTCGATGAACAGCACGTCGCCCTCGAAGACCTGCGTGGGCACGGACCATTCCGCTGACGGCAGGTCGGCGAGCAGCGAGGTGAAAGCCTGCCGCACGCCGTCCTTGCCGCGCAGGATCCCCGCGGGCGTGATGAAGACGGCATCGTCGGCGTAGTCGGACACGATGCCGTCGATGTCTCCTGCGATCAGGACCTCGGCGTGGTGGGCGAAGATCTCCTGCGGAGTGCGCGTCATGACTACTCTCCTGCGACGTCGGACGGGTAGAGATCAGCTTGGCGCCGCGGCCGTCGGTTTGTCGAGATCCGCGGGCGGCCGGATTTGCAGCAGGGTGACACCGCTGCGACTGGGTCGGAGCAGGGTCACCCTGCTGCAATGCGGACGTGGCTCACTCGTGAGCCGCGGACCACGCGATCAGCGGCGGGCGGACAGACGCGCAGCGCGGGTTGCCTTTCGGGTCGGTCAGGCCGAGGCGCCCGACCAGGACGCCTTGGTCGACCGCTGCCGCGCCGACGTCGGCCGGGACCGCCTCTAGCCACAGCTTCGCGCGCCGGAACATCACAAAGCCGCCCGCCTGGTCGACGGTGCCCCACGACAAGTAGATGAACCGGCCGCCGGGCGCCCCCTGGATGAACGGGCCCGTGATGTCGAGGCCGTCGCCGCGCCGCACCGGTGCGCCGTCGATCACCCAGGTGGCCGATGGCGCGTCGCCGCGCACGAGGCCCAGCAGCTCGGCCGGACGAGCACGCCGCTGCAGCCCGACGTGCACGTTCGGATAGCCGTCTGGTGTGTCGGGGCTGGGCCCGCAGGACCTCCCGGGCAGGTCGCGGCCCTCGATCCGGATCAACACACCCTCAGTGTCCGCCGCCCGAAGCCGCCCTTGCCCCCGCTTCACGGCGTGAGTAGCGTGCTAATTAGTTCAGGTTCCATCTTAATAGGAGACGCCGTGCCAGCACCGACCGCAGCCGACCGCTTCTCGTTTGGTCTCTGGACCGTGGGCTGGCGGGCGAGCGACCCGTTCGGCGAGGCCACCCGGCCGCCGCTGGACGTCGTGGAGGCGGTCCACCGGCTGGCCGAGCTCGGCGCGTGGGGCCTCACCTTCCACGACGACGACCTGTTCGGCTTCCTCCCCGACGCAGGCACCCGGGACAAGCAGATCGCGCGTCTGCGCGAAGCGCTCACCGAGACCGGCATGACCATCCCAATGATCACCACGAACCTGTTCACCCACCCCGTCTTCAAAGACGGCGGCTTCACCAGCAACGACCGCTCGGTACGCCGGTTCGCCCTGCGGAAGGTGCTGCAGAACCTCGAGCTGGCCCACGATCTCGGCGCCTCCACGTTTGTGCTCTGGGGCGGCCGAGAGGGTGGCGAGTACGACTCGGCCAAGGACATCCGGGCCGCGCTCGACCGCTACCGCGAGGCGATGGACCTGCTCTGCGCCTACGTGATCGACAACGGCTACGACATCCGCTTCGCCATCGAGCCCAAGCCCAACGAGCCCCGCGGCGACATCCTCCTGCCGACCGTCGGCCACGCGCTGGCGTTCATCGAGAAGCTGGAACACCCCGAGCTCGTCGGCGTGAACCCGGAGGTCGGGCACGAGCAGATGTCCAACCTGAACATGGTGCACGGCGTCGCGCAGGCCCTCTGGGCGGGCAAGCTCTTCCACATCGACCTCAACGGCCAGCACGGACCCAAGTTCGACCAGGACCTCGTGTTCGGCCACGGCGACCTAGTCAACGCGTTCTCGTTGGTCGACCTGCTGGAGACCGCAGGCTACGAGGGCCCCCGCCACTTCGACTACAAGCCCTCGCGCACCGAGGACATCAGCGGCGTCTGGAGCTCCGCCGCGGCCAACATGCGGATGTACCTGCTGCTCAAGGAGCGGGCCGCCGCGTTCCGCGCCGATCCGGAGGTCGCGGAGGCGCTCGCGACGGCGGGTGTCGCCGATCTCTCGACGCCCACGCTCAACCCCGGCGAGACCTACACCGACCTGCTCGCCGACCGCACGGCGTTCGAGGACTTCAACCCCGACGTCGCCGGTGTGCGCGGCTACGGGTTCGTCCGACTGCATCAGCTGGCCATCGAGCACCTGACCGGCGCGCGCTGAGCGAGCCCCGAACCCAGCCCGCGGGACCGCCCACCCTGCGGCGGCACAACCTCGGGCTGGTGCTGGCCGTGTTGCGGGCGGCGGGCAGCGCCTCGCGGGCGCAGCTCGCGACCGGCACGGGCCTGACCAGGGCCACCGTGGCGACCCTGCTCGAGCCCCTGCTCGGCGCCGGAATCGTGGCCGAGGACGCGGCGGCCCCACGGGGGGTGGGCAGGCCCTCGCGCGCCATGCGCTTCCATCCGGACGGGCCCGTCGCGCTCGGGGTGGCCGTCGACGTCGACGCGCTCGCGGTCTGCGCAATGGGGCTCGACGGCGGGATGCGCGGGCAGCGGCGAATCGCGAGCGACCACCGGAATCTGCCGCCCGCCGCGGTGCTCGACGCCGCCGCCGACCTGGCCGAGCGGTTGCGCGCCGACGTCGGCTCGCGGGTGCTCGGCGTCGGGCTCGCCCTGCCTGCCCTCCTCGGGTCGGCTGCGGGTGACCAGCCGTTGGTGCTGCGCGCGCCCAACCTGCCCCGGCTGACCGGCACCCGGCCCGGCGCCGTCCTCGCGGAGCGCCTGCGACTGCCGGTGACCGTCGGCAACGAGGCGACGTTGGGCGCGCTGGCCCACCTCGACCTCGCCCCGGACCTCGTGTACGTCTCGGCCGGGATCGGCATCGGCGGGGGCATCGTGCTGAACGGCAGGGTGTACCAAGGGGTCCACGGGCTCGCAGGCGAGCTGGGGCACGTCGTCGTCGACCGCGACGGGCCGGAGTGCGGCTGCGGCGGACGCGGCTGCGTCGAGCGCTACGCGGGCACGGCCGCCCTGCTGGCCGACGCGGGCGTCGTCGATCTCGACGCGCTGGAGGACGGACTCGCGCGGGGCGACGGCTGGGCCGTCACGGCGACCAACCGGGCCGCGAGCGCCCTCGGTGTGGGCCTCGCCTCGGTACTGAACGTGCTCGACGTGCCCCTCGTCGTCCTCGGCGGCACCTACGCCCGCTTCGCCCCCTACGTTGTCCCGGCGCTACAAGCGGAGTTGGCGCGCCGCTCGCTGCAGCCGGAGCCCGCCCGGGTGCTGGTCTCGGGGCAGGGTGACGTGGCTGTGGTGCGCGGGGCGGCGGAGTCCGTCCTCGACGCGGTCCGGCGCGACCCCGACCGACTGCTGCTCTAAGAGCGCTGAGGCACGTGGCGTGGCGTGACAGGGTCCTCGCAGAGTCCGCTGTCGCTTCGCAGGGTCTGTGGACTCTGCGAGGTGTGGGTGCGGTCTGCGAAGTGGCCCGGGTATGCAGCAGGGTGGCGGTTGAGCCCGTGATCGCCAGCAGTGGTGCCACTGGTACACCAGCGCCCCTGTGGCACCACTCTCGCCGATCATGCGAGCCAACCGTCAACTGTCGGACCCTCTAAGCCCCGGCGGGCGCGACCGCAACATGAGCGGGGTTCGCCCGCTCAAACCCCGCTGGAGTTGCGCTCGGCCGTCGGATCGTCTGAGGCGACCGCCGGGGTGCTTCGCGGCCCACGCACACCCTGGTGCGACAAGCGGCGATCACCGGTCTTCACGCCCGCGCGGGGCCGGCGTCCGTCGACTCGTCGGCGGCTTTCGCGGCCTCGAGGGAGCCGTGGAACAGCTCCTGAAGCAGCTTGATCACGTCCTGGGCGGGCCCAGTGCCGTCGACAGAGTAGTACCGGAAACGGCCGTTGCGACGCTCCGCGACGAGCCCGGCCATGCGCAGTATCCGCAGGTGGCTGGACACGGCGGTCCGGCCGACCCGCTGGACCGCTTTCGACAGCTCACCGGCGCTGCACTCTTCGCGGGCGGCCAGCACCGCGAGGATCTCCCGCCGCACCGGATCCGCCAGCGCGTCGAACGCCATGTCCGCACTCACTCCTCGGACGCCCCTTTCCGCGCCGCGTCGACGCGTCACCGGACGTCGACATATACGCAGGAGAGTATCCGAGGATCGACGCACCGTGTCCGACGCGTCACGACGTCGGGCGCGGCCGCGGCGGGACGCGCTCACACACACCGTCGGGGGCTCCCACACACGTCCCGCGGTGTGCGCGGGCCGCAGACGGTGTGTGTGACGGGGCGCGGGGGTGCGACGTCAGCCGGCGCGGGCGGGCTCGTCACGACCGCGCGCCGCGAAGGAGACGACTGGATCCTCAACGGGCGCAAGACCTGGATCGGCAACGCCACCTTCGCCGACCTCACCGTGGTCTGGGCGCGCGACGAGGAGGACAAAGTCAAGGGCTTCGTCGTCGAGAAGGACACGCCCGGGTTCCACACCCGCAAGCTCGAAGACAAGATCGCCTTGCGCATCGTGCAGAACGCCGAGATCACCCTCAACGACGTCCGCGTGCCGGAAGCCAACCGGCTGCAGGGCGCCCAATCCTTCCGCGACACCGCGAAGGTGCTGCGGCTGACCAGGGCGGGCGTCGCCTGGATGGCCGTCGGCTGCGCCAGAGGCGCGTTCGAGCTGGCCCTGGCCTACGCCAAGTCCCGCGAACAGTTCGGCCGACCCATCGCCGGGTTCCAGCTCATCCAGGACCTGCTCGTCCGGATGCTGGGCAACATCACGGCGTCGACGACGCTGTGCGCCCAGCTCGCCCGCCTGCAGGCCGACGACGCCGCCTTCGACGAACACTCCGCGCTGGCCAAGGCGTTCTGCACCGTGCGGATGCGCGAGACGGTCGGCTACGCCCGCGAGCTGTTCGGGGGCAACGGGATCCTGCTCGAACACCACGTCGGCCGCTTCGTCGCCGACGCCGAGGCCATCTACTCCTACGAGGGCACCCGCGAGATCAACACCTTGATCGTCGGCCGGGCGATCACCGGCCTGAGCGCCTTCGTGTGAGGTGGGCCGCCTGCCGCGCCGTGATCGGCGGTAGCGGTGCCACACGTGCACCAGTGCAGCTGTGGCACCACTGCCGGCGATCACCGGGCGGCTGTCAGCCCTACCCCGGCTGCACCCAGATCGGGGACGACCAGGCCAGCTCGCCGTCCACCTGAAAGGCCCGCGCGTAGTAGAAGCAGACGTCGGTGAGCACCTCGTCGTCGACGAAGGAGACGTCCAGGCTGCGCGCGCCGAGACCCAGCAGGGCGCCGACGGCAGGCTGCAGGGCGAGGACGCCGGGCCGTCCCGGGCCGTCCCCCCCGTCGGGCACGAACGGGCGCAGCGCCAGCCGATCGGCCAGCTCGCCGAGCGCGATCAGGATCGACCGCCCGCCGCAGTCGACCCGCACCTGCGCGTCGGCAGGCCCGCAGATGCTGACCTCGACCCCACCGCGTTGTGCGCCGTAGGGCTCACCGAAGCTGTGCGTCACGTGCTCCCATTCCACCGCCTGCTCGTCGATGGTCACGACCTCCGGGCCGACGTAGCCGGGCACCAGCAGCCTGCCGCCCGACACGGTCAGCCGCCCGTCCCAGCGGGTGGTCGTGTCGGCCTGCCCCCACTCCACCCGCACGTCGACCCGGCGGTGACCCGGCGATGCTAGCTCCGGCTCGCCCCTCACCACGTGCACGATCCGGCCGTTGCGCAAGATGTCCACCCTGGCCAGCTCGGCGTAGCCGCGGGCATCGACGCGCAGCGGGCGGGGACCGGACCAGTCGAGCTCGCTGCCCATCAGGTGAGGTCCCATCCGCAGGACCGCCACAACCCCACGGGTGGTGGCCGCGCACGTCCGCCGCGACCACAGGCCGTCGAAGACGTCGGCCCGGCTCAGCGACTTCGCGAGCACCGCGACGTAGCTCGAGCCGTGGCCGTGGTCGGAGGAGGCGATGAGGCCGAAGCGATGTCCGCGCAGCAGCCCGTCGAGCATGAACGTGCCGGTCGCCGTGGCGTCCGAGTACTGCCGGAAGCACATCTGCGACTCGTAGTTGCCCCGGCAGGCCTGGAACACCTCGACCAGCCTGCCTGCGGCGGGATCGTGGTAGTCCCAGTCGTTGTGCACCATCGCCGAGCCGGGGTGGTGCGGGATGGTGATCGCCGGGAACCGGGGGTGGGCGGCCAGCCCGCGCCAGAGTCCGTCGGGTGTCGTGCTGCCCTCGGCGAAGGCGGAGAAGATCGGTGCCCCGCGGCCGACGTCGCCGTAGATGACGTTCTGGTGCCCGTGCGCGGCGGAGGTCCACTCGAACCCGTACAGCGGCACGAAACGGCCGGGCACATGCAGGAGATCGGCGATCTTCTGGATGCTCCACCACTGGTAGGCGGTGGAGTTCTCGGCGTGGTCGGTCACCGCCCAGAAGTCGTACTCGTTGACGTCCCACGCGTAACGGTAGAAGTCCTCCAGCGAGGGCTCGTCGCCGGAGGTGCAGCGGCTGACCAGCGAGTGCCGGTGCAGGTCGCCCCAGTACAGGCCGTAGGTCTGCCCGTCAGCCGCGATCTCCTCGCGCCCCTCGTGATCACGCGACGCCCACCGCCTGTCCTCTCGCCGTTCCGCGGAGACGATCAGCGCGGACCGTCGGCCCCCGGTGGCCGCCGGGCCCGCCGACACCACGGTCGTCAGCACCACCTGGCCCGCGCCATGCACCCCATGCCAGATGACGGCGCCATGGTGATCGGCGAGGTAGGGACACTCGCGCCCACCGAAGCCCTCGCTCCAGTGCAGCGCGCGCTGGAGCCTGCCGTCGGCCTGGGTGGCCAGTACGACCCCGCCCCGGGTGGCGGCCAGGGACACCTCTTCGAGCGTGGCGTCGGTCTCGCCGAACGTGGTCGGCGGAAGCCACCCGTCGGGCCCGAGCACCTGGGCGGCCGCCTCCCAGTAGTAGGTCATCAACGGGAGCTGTCGGTGGATCCGGTAGCCGAGGACCAGTCCCCCGTCGGCGGTCGCCTGCAGCCGGGGCATCGCCGACGGCACGACGTTCAGCCCGCGCGCGAGCTCGCCTGCGGGCTCCACCAGCGCGTCGCCCTCGACACCGACGACCCGGATCCCGGCGCTCACCTCGGGGAGCAGCTCCGGCGGCACGCTCGCCCCCGGCTCCCGCATGCCGCCATGGTCGTCGACGAGACCGTCGCCCGCGGGGCGCGGCCGCAGCCGGGTTGGTCCGCTGCCGCCGTGGCCGTGCACCGTGATCACGTCGAAGGCACACCAGAGGCGCCCGTCGACGGTCGTGGCCAGGCTGGGGTGCAGCGCGTAGTCGCTGCCGCCGGTGAGCTGCCGGACCGGTCCCGCCGCGCCGTCGGCGGCCAGGTGGCGCAGCGCGACGACGTAGCTGCCGTACGCGTACTCGGTCCAGGCGCAGGCGATGCCGTCGCCGACGACGGCGAGGGTCGGGTCCCAGACGTTGCCCGAGTCCTCGTCGCTGACCCGCACCGTCGGTTCCCAGCCGCTGCCGTTCCAGCGCCGCGCGAAGACGCCGAACCGGTCGTCCACGCGACCCTGCCAGCACACGTGCAGGCCACCGTCGCCGGACGCGACGACCTCCTGGTTGAAGGACGGGCCGTGGGTGTCGCTGACCGGCTGCGGCGGGGTCCACGCACCGTCGACGAAGCTGCTGGCCCACACTCCGACCTCGGCCTCGTTCGATCGGCCGAAGATCAGCCACGGAACGCCGTCCGAGGTGAGCGCCGCGGTCGGCCGGAACAGGTCTTCTGGCGTCCCGACCACGACGGTGGCGGTGTGCGCCGCGGCCGTGCGGACCTCGGCGAGCAGCCGGTCACCGAGGCCCTCCTGCCATTCCAGCCACGCGACGAGCAGGGTGGCGCCCGAGGCGGCGACGGTCGGACGGGACGCGTTGCGGCTGTCGGGAAGGACCCGCACCGTTCCCCTGGTCTGACCGGCCAGCCGTGGCGCGCTCTCGAGCACCGCGGCGGCCTTGGTGAGCTGGGCGGGGATCTGGCCGTCGCCCTCGTCCACCCACATGTACCGCAGCGGGTCGGGATCGAGCGCGGCGATGGTGGCGGTGATGTCGACGTTGTTCTCGATCGCCCGCGCCAACCGGTGGTTGAAGGCCAGCACGAGATCGAGATCGGCCCGCTGCCGCTCGGTGTACTCGCCGCGGTGATGATCGGCCGCGCAGCCGTGGCCATGGCCGTGTGCTCCGGACAACCTTCAGCGCCCCTTCCACACCGGCGGCCGCTTCTCGGCGAACGCCCGCGCCCCTTCATCCTGATCCTCGGACGCGTACAGCGCCGCCACCGTCGGGAACCCACCGGTCGCGATCCTGCGCATGGCCTCCGCGAACGGCAGGCGCCCGCCCTCCCGCTGCACCTCCTTGATCGCAGCGAACACCAGCGGCGGGCCGTCGGCCAGCCGCGCGGCCACCTCGAGCACGCGCGCCGCGAGCCGGGACGGCGGATGCACCTCGTTGACGAGCCCCCAGCGATGGGCCTCGGCGGCGTCCATCCAGCGGCCGGTGAGCAGCAGCTCCATCGCGATGTGGTGGGGCATCCGGGTGGGCAGCCGCAACGTCGCGGCGTCAGCCAGGGTGCCCGCGTTGATCTCGGGGAGTGCGAACGACGCGGTGTCGGCGGCGTAGATCAGGTCGCAGGACAGCGCCAGCTCGAACCCGCCGCCCACCGCCATGCCTTCGACGAGCGCGAGCACCGGCTTGTTCAGCTCCGGCAGCTCCTGGATGCCGCCGAAGCCGCCGACCCCGTAGTCGCCGTCGACCGCGTCCCCCGCGGCGGCCGCCTTGAGGTCCCAACCGGCGCTGAAGAACCGCGTGCCCTCGCTGCGGAGCACGGCGATCCGCAGCTCGGGGTCGTCGCGGAAGGCGGCGAAAACCCGTCCCATCGCCCGCGACGTCGCCAGGTCGATCGCGTTGGCAGGCGGACGGTCGAGGGTGACCTCGAGGACGGCGCCCAGCCGCCGTGTGCGCACCGCTGGGTCGTTCATGGTCTCCTTCCGGAGGTGACGACCAGCGCGTCGCAGGCCAAGGCACCCTCGCGGGTGACGATCAGCGGGTTGATCTCCAGTGCGGCCAGCTCCGGTGTGTCCAGTACGAGCCCGGCCACCCGCTCGATGACGCAGACCAGTCCGGCGAGGTCGGCAGGCGGGGCCCCCCGATACCCCGTCAGCAGCGGGGCACAGCGCAGGCCGAGCAGGGCGCCGCGGATCCCGGCGGCGTCCACGGGCAGCAGCAGATGGACGACGTCGCGCACCAGTTCGGTCAGGACGCCGCCGACGCCCAGGGTGAGCATCGGGCCGAACACCGGGTCGGTCTGCACCCCGACCAGCAGCTCGGCGATGCCCCCGGACACCAACTGCTCGACCAGGAGGGCCGGGAACTGGGCCAGCAGCTCGGCGGCGGCCGCCCTGACGTCCGCGGGATCGACCAGGCCGAGGCGGACCGCGTGCTGGTCGGTCTTGTGGGCGGTGCCCAGTGCCTTCAACGCGACCGGGCCGGTGAGGTCGGCGGCGGCGGCGACCGCGGCGTCCGCGCTCGTGCAGACCGCACCGTCGGGTACCGGCACCCCGTGCCGCCGCAGCAGACCCTTGCCCGCGGCCTCGCTGAGGACCGTGACACCGCTGCCCCGTCCGCACGGGCCTGCGACCGGCACCGCAGGCGGCCCCGCCCACGTCCGTCCGATGCAGGCCGTCGCCTCGACCGCTTCCATCGCGACGCCCGGCGGGGCCAGCACCGCCAACCCGCGCCGGACCCAGACGGCCGCGCGTTCGCCCGTCAGGTTGGTGGCCATCGCCGCCACGAGAGCGCCGCGCGTGCCCGCCGCGGCGCAGGCGTTGGCGAACGCCGCGATCGCCAGCGTCCATTCGTCATCGGCGCAGCGGTCCGCCCGTGGCAGGTCGGCGAAGAGCAGGTTGAGGTCCGCCGGACCGCGCACCATCGCCGTGAAGGCCGCGGCCATCGCGTCGGGCTCACCCCAGACGTACGTGTGGTAGTCGAGCGGGTTGGCCAGTGCCACCCGCTCACCCAGCACCGCCGCCAGCTCCGCCCGTTGGCCGGTGGTCAGCTCCGGGAAACACACCGAACGCCCGACAGCTGCGTCCGCGACCAGCGCGGCCTCGCCCCCTGAACTGCTGAGCGAGCTCAGCCGCGTGCCGCGCAGGGGACCGCCGCAGTGCAGAAGGCAGAGCGCGCCGAGCAGTCCGTCGACCGAGGCGACCTGACCGATCCCGTTGCGCGCCAGGAATTGTGAGCAGGCATCGGCGTCGCCCGTCAGCGAGGCGGTATGGGTGACCACCGCGCGGCGGGCATGCTCACTGCGACCCAGTACCAGCGCGACGAGCCCGACCCGACGCTCCCGTGCCCGCGCTGCCAGCCGCTCCCACCCGCGCACGTCCGCGAGCGACTCCACGATCAGCCCGAGCGCGGAGACCCGCTCTGACCCCAGCAGCGCCGCCGCGACCTGCGGCACCCCGAGCTGGGCCGCGTTGCCGACGGTGACGACGGCGCTCAGGGGAAGTCCGCTGTCAGCCATGGTCATGCTGATCGCGATCGACGACGACTGGGTCACCACCGCGACACCGCGCTCTCCCGCGGCCATTCCGACCCCGCCATGCTGATCAGGCCAGATCAGCACCTGCTCGGCGTAGTTGACCAAGCCGTAGCAGTTCGGCCCGAGCAAGGGCATCGACCCCGCCGCGGCGACCAACTCGCGCTGCCGCGCCACGCCGTGCGGCCCGGTCTCGGCGAAGCCCGCGCTGTACACGACGGTCCCGCCGCATCCGGCGTCGGCGAGCTCGGCCACGACCTCCGCGCAGCGGGGCGCGGGCACCGCGACGAAGGCGGCGTCCGGCACGCCGGGGAGGTCCGCGACGCTCGGGTACGCCCGCTCGCCCGCGACCGTCGCTCTCGTCGGGTGCACCGGCCAGATCGACCCTGAGAAGCTCGCCGCCCGGTTCTGCTCGACGACACGCCCGCACACCCGGGCACTCCCGATTACGGTGAGCGTGCGCGGCCCCAGGAGCCTGCGGAGGTCCAGCGGCTGGGCCGCGGCAACCGGATCGCAGCAGGGTGACACCGCTGCGACCGAGTCGCAGCAGGGTGGCCCTGCTGCGATCCCCTGGGCCGCACCACGGCGCGGCTCAGCCACCGTGAGCTCGCAGCATCGACCGGGAGACGATGTGCCGCTGGATCTCCGACGTGCCGTCCCAGATCCGCTCCACCCGGGCGTCGCGCCAGATCCGTTCGAGCACCAGCTCGTCCATCAGGCCCATCCCGCCGTGGATCTGCAGCGCCTCGTCGGCGACCATGGCGAGCATCTCGGTGGCCGACAGCTTGGCCATCGCGATCGCGGCGTCCACCGCGCCGTCCGCGGCGCGCCCGGCGTCGACCAGCCAGGCTGCCCGCCAGGTCAACCACGTCGCCGACTCCAGAGCGGTGCTCATGTCGGCGAGCTTGAACGCCACCCCCTGGTTGCGTCCGATCGGCCGACCGAACTGGCGACGGGTGGCCGCGTGGCGCACCGCGAGGTCCAGTGCGCGACGGGCCCGCCCCAGGCAGCTCGCGGCAACCTGCAGCCGGGTCGTGCCCAGCCAGGTGTTGGCCACCTCGAAGCCGCGGCCGACCTCGCCGAGCACCGCGGAGCCCGGCACCCGGCAGCCGTCGAAGACGAGCACGGCGTTGCCGTAGCCGCGGTGCGAGACGCTGCGGTAGCCGGGCAGCACGGCCAGTCCGGGCGCTTCGACGTCGACCAGGAAGGCGGTGATCTCCGCGCGGCGCGGCCCGTCGTTCTCCGGGGCGTGCTCACCGGTGGCGGCGAACAGGATCACGAAGTCGGCCGCGTCGGTGTGGCTGATGAAGTGCTTGGTCCCGGTGATCAGCCAGTCGCCGCCGTCGCGTACCGCGCGGGTGCGCATGCCGCGCAGGTCCGAGCCCGCCTCCGGCTCGGTCATCGCGAGGCACTCGGTGCGCTCGCCCGCCACCGCAGGCAGCAGGTACCGCGCCCGCTGCTCACCGTCGCAGGCCAGCAGGATCCGGGACGGCCGGGCGACGGCGAGCGTCTGCAGCGCGTAGCCGGTGTGCCCGAGCTCGCGCTCCATCAGCATCCAGGTCAGGGTGTCCAGGCCGCCGCCGCCCACCTCCTCCGGCATGTTGGCCGCGTACAGCCCGGCCCGGATCGCCGTGTCGCGCAGCGTGCGCAACAACTCGGGATCGAGCCTGCCGCTGTGCTCGACCTCGTCCTCGTGAGGCACCAGCTCGCGGTGCACGAACGCCCGGGTCGTCTCCGCGACGGCACGCTGTTCTGCCGATAGCTCAAGATCCATGAATCCCTCACCTCACCCGAGCGCGATGCGGCGGGAGGCGTGCTCCGGTAGCGGCACGAGCAGCGCTTCGGCGCGGGCGCGCACCGCGTCGGGGAACGGGCTGGATCGCCCCGCGGTGCTGTCCACGTGGACGGCGAGGACCTCCTCACTGGCCCGAAGCCTCGCGTCGCACCACATCTCGTGCCAGAGCCACAGCAGCTTGCCGGTCACCCCGATCACCGAGGACCGCACGTCCAGCCGCGAGCCCGCAGGCACCTCGGCGAGGTAGCGGACGTGCGCCTCCAGTGTGTACAGCGACGTGCCGGTGTCGACGAGGTACTGCGGCGGCATGCCGAGCCCGGCCATCACCGCGTCCGTGGCGTGGCCGAAGACAAGGACGTAGTAGGCCTCCGACAGGTGTCGGTTGTAGTCGATCCACTCCGGCCGGACGTCCTCCGACCACGTCAGGGGCTCCGGCATGTGGGGCTCAGGCACGTGGGGCCTTGCCGAGCACGC
Organism: uncultured Actinomycetota bacterium; assembly: GCA_963826705.1. Lineage (GTDB taxonomy): Bacteria > Actinomycetota > Actinomycetes > Mycobacteriales > Pseudonocardiaceae > Pseudonocardia. Next base: position 68,304 of record CAWGYF010000010.1, on the reverse strand, counting down.
GCAGCAGGTCGACGAGCTTGCGGTCGCGCTCGCGGACCAGGTCGGGGATGGTCCGCGACCCCGCCTCCTCCGCGCACCCCGCGACGACGCTGTCGCGCAGATCGGGCGTGAGGTCGGGCGCGGCCAGCCGGGTCCACGGGGCGAGCAGCGACGGTCCGAAGTGGTCGAGCATGTGGGCCATGCCGCCCGGCCCACCCGCGAGGTGGAACGTGAGCATGGGCCCGTGGAACGCCCAGCGCAGCCCGGGGCCGTCGGTGATCGAGGCGTCGATCTGCTCGACCGTCGCCTCCCCGTTGGCCACCATGTGCAACGCCTCGCGCCACAGCGCCTCCTGCAGTCGGTTCGCGATGAACCCGGGCACCTCGCGGTCCATCGTGATCACGGACTTGCCGATGTGGCGGAAGAACGCGGCGGTCCACACCACCACCTCGGCGGTGGTCTTCTCGCCGCCGACCACCTCGACCAGCGGAATGAGGTAGGGCGGGTTGAACGGGTGGGCGACCACCAGCCGATGCGGGGCCCTCGCCTCGACCGCCATCTCCGTCATGCCGTACCCGGAGGTCGACGAGGCGATGACGACGTGCTCCGGGGCGGCCGCGTCGATGGCGGCGAGCAGCCCGCGCTTGAGGTCGAGCTGCTCGGGAGCGCTCTCCTGCACGAAGTCGGCCTCGGCGACGGCATCGGCCAGTTCGGCGGCGACGGTCAGGTTGTCCCGACTCGCGCCGGGAGCCAGGCCGAGCTCGGCCAGCGCGGGCCAGGCGGCGTCGACGAGCCCGCGCAGGCGCTGCTCGGCGCCGGGCGCCGGGTCCCATGCGCGCACGGTGAACCCGCGGGCCAGGAAGTAGGCGACCCAGCCGCCGCCGATGACCCCGGACCCCACACAGGCGATCGTCCGCACCTGGTCGGGCACGACCCGATCCCCCCTCATGCGCGGGGTCGGAGCGCGAGGATCTCGCGCGCCTCGTCCGGCGTGGCGACCTCGGCGCCCATCGCCGTGACGAGCGTGACCGCGTTCGCGACGAGCTGGGCGTTGCTGACCTTGTTGCCCCGGCCGAGGTAGAGGTTGTCCTCCAGGCCGACGCGCACGTGGCCGCCGAGAAGCACCGACTGCGCCACCCAGGGCATCTGCATCCGGCCGATGGCGAACGATGCCCACACGACACCCGGCGGGATCTGCGCGGCCATGGCCGCCAGCAGCGCGGGCTCGGCAGGCGCGCCGTAGGGGATGCCCATGCACAGCTGGTACATCCCCGGGTCGTCGATCAGGCCTTCGGCGACGAGCTTGTTGGCGAACCACAGATGACCGGTGTCGAAGATCTCCAGCTCCGGGCGCACCCCGAGCTCCTGGATCCGCTTGGCGCCCGCGCGCAGCATGTCCGGGGTGCTCACGTAGACCAGGCTGCCCTCGCCGAAGTTCAGGCTGCCGCAGTCCAGCGTGCAGATGTCGGGTAGCAGCTCGGCCACGTGCGCGAGGCGGTCGACGCCGCTGACCAGGTCGGTGCCCTCGGCGAACCCCGACGGGTCCTCGGGGTCAAGGTAGAGGTCACCACCCATCCCCGCCGTCGTGTTGATCACGACGTCGACGCCGCTGTCCCGCAGCCGCTCGACGACCTCGCGGTAGAGCGCCACCTCGCGGGAGCCGTCGCCGGTCAGCGGATCCCGCACGTGCACGTGCACGATGGCGGCGCCTGCCCTGGCCGCCTCGATGCCCGACTCGGCGATCTGTTGCGGCGTCACCGGCACGAGCTCGGACTTGCCGACGGTGTCCCCGGCGCCGGTCAGCGCGCAGGTGATGATGACTTTGCGATTCACCGTGGAAGCCTCGTCAGTTGACCGCAGGCGAGCTGCTCAGAAGCCGTTTGGTGTAGTCCTGCTTTGGCGTGTCGAGCACCTCGACGACGAAGCCGGACTCGACGAGCTCGCCGGCGTTGAGCACCTGCACGCGGGCCGCGATCGAGCGGACCAGCGCCAGGTTGTGGGTGACGAACAGCATGCTGATCCCGCGCGTCTTCCGCAGGTTCTCCAGCAGCGCCACGATCGAGCCCTGCACCGAGACGTCGAGCGCCGACGTGATCTCGTCGCAGACCAGGAGATCGGGCTCGGCGGCCAGCGCGCGGGCGATGGCCACCCGCTGCCGCTCGCCGCCCGACAGCCTGTTGGTCTGCAGGTCGAGGACGGTCGGGCCGAGCGCCACCGCATCCAGCAACTCCACGACGTGGTCCCGGGCCGCCCGGCCCTTCGCGATGCCGAACAGCTCCATCGGCCTGCTGACGATCTGTTGGATGGTCAGGCGCGGGTTCAGGGAGAGGTAGGGGTTCTGGAAGATGTACTGGATCCGCTTGCGGTCCTCTGCCGACCGCAACCGCGCTCCCTTGCCCAGCGCGCGGTCGTCGAACCTCAGCTCGCCGGTCCACTGTTTGTGCAGGCCGCCGACGCAGCGGGAGATCGTCGTCTTGCCGCTGCCCGACTCCCCGACCAGCGCCACGACCTCGGCCTTGGCCACGTCGAAGCTGACCCCGTGCACGACCTCCTTGCGGCCGTAGAAGACGCGCAGGTCCTCGACCGACAGGATGATGTCGCGGTTGGTGTTCGGATCGGTGTCGCTGGTGTTGCCCCGGTTGATGTCCCAGGTGCCGATCTCGCCGACACGCAGGCACTTCGCCGTGTGGTCCGGGCCGACCTGCACGTCCTCCGGCTCGATCTCGCGGCACCGGTCCTCGACGTACTCGCAGCGGTCGTTGAACCGGCAGCCCGACGGGCGCCGCCCCGGCCCCGGCGTCGTTCCGGGGATGCCGGTGAGCGCGCGGGCCTGCGACAGGTGCGGAATCGCGTCCAGGAGCGCCCGCGTGTAGGGGTGCGCGGGGCGGTGGAACATCTCGTCGCGCGGGCCGAGCTCGATGATCCGCCCGGCGTACATCACGGCGACCCGGTCGGCGATGTTGGCCACCACGGCCAGGTCGTGGGTGACGTAGAGCGCCGCCACCTGGTGGCTTCGGCACAGCTCGCCCATGGTCTTGAGGACCATGCCCTGGGTGGTGACGTCCAGGCCGGTGGTCGGCTCGTCCAGCACCAGCACCTTGGGTCGGGGCAGGAACGCCATGGCCAGCGCGACGCGCTGCACCTGGCCGCCGGAGAGCTGGTGCGGGTAGCGGGCCAGGAACTCGGCGTCGTCGGGCAGGCCGACCTCACGCAGCCCGGCGCGGGCGCCGTCGAGGCGCTCCTCGTCGGTGCCGATCCCGTGCAGCTCCAGCAGCTCCACGATCTGGTGGCCGATCCGGATCGCCGGGTTCAGCGCGGACGCCGGGTCCTGCGGCACGTAGGCGATCTTCATGCCGCGGATCTCGCGGATCTGCTCCCAGGGCATGGCGAGCACGTCGCGGCCCTCGAACATGACCGTGCCGTGCTCGATGAACGCCCCGCGCCGGGCGTAGGCGAGCAACGCCGTGCCCGCGGTGGTCTTGCCGGAGCCGGACTCGCCGACCAGCCCGACCACCTCGCCGGGCCGCAGGTCGATGTTGATCTCGTCGACCACGTCGAGGCCCCGCCCGGTCAGCGCGACCCGCAGGTCGGAGACGACGCAGCCCGCCTCGGCGTCGGGCGTGTCCTCCAGCAACGTCACGCTAGTCACCCCTTCCGGCGAGCTGAGCAATGCCGTCGGCCATCAGGTTGGTGCCGATTGTGAAGATACCGATGATGATCACTGGCGCCAGCACGCCCCAGGGCTGCACCAGCAGCGCCAGCCGGTTCTCGTTGATCATGTACCCCCAGTCGGCCGCGCCGGGGTTGGTGGCGAAGCCCAGGAAGCCGATACCCGCGATGAGGCCGATCGAGTAGGTGAGCCGCAGGCCTGCCTCGGCCAGCAGTGGCGCGTTCATGTTGGGCAGCACCTCGGCGAGGATCACCCGCAACCTGCTCTCGCCGAGTGCTTCGGCGGCGGTCACGTAGTCGCGCGAGACGATGCCCAAGGCCACGCCCCGGGCCAAGCGGGCAACGCGGGGGGCGTGCGAGGCGCCGACCAACAACACAATCACCCACCAGGCAGGCTGGTCGACCGCGGTCAGCACGAGCAGCGCGAGCAGGATCTGCGGGAAGGCGAGCGCGACGTCGTTCAGCCGCATGATGACCTCGTCCAGCCAACCGCCCGCGTAGGCGGCGACCACGCCGATCATGATCCCCAGCACCATGCCGAGCGCGGTGGCGAGCAGCGAGTTGACCAGGATCGTGCCGCCGCCGTCGAGCACGCGGGTCCAAACGTCCTGGCCCAGATAGTCGGTGCCCAGCCAGGAGCCCTCGTGGGTGTAGGGCTTGCCGACGATCTCGTTCTCGCCGTAGGGGGCGAAGAGCGGGCCGAAGATCGCCATGAGGACGATGATCAGGGTGATCACGATGCCGGTGACCAGCCTGCGCTGCCGGCCGATGCGGCGCAGCGTTGCCGGGGCGGTCATGACGAGATCGCCGTCCTCGCACGGGGGGTGAACAGGATGGACAGGACGTCGGCGATCAGGTTGACGCCCACGTAGACCGCCGCGATCACCATGGCGAGCACCTGCACCACCGGGAAGTCGCTGTTGCGCACCGAGTCGACGAGGCTCGCCCCGATGCCCGGGTAGGAGAACACGTACTCGACGAACAGCACCCCGCCTGCCAGCCATGCCAGCTGTAGGGCGATCACCTGGATGCCCGGGACGATCGCGTTGAGCAGGGCGTGCTTGCGCAGCACCACCCGTTCCGGCACGCCCTTGAGCCGGGCCAGCTCCACGTAGTCGCTGTCGAGCACCTCCAGCAGGCTGGAGCGCACGATGCGAGACACGTACGGGGCCACCGCGAGCACGAGGGTGAGCACCGGAAGGATCATCGAGGCCGGTTTGGACCACGGCGGCGCACCCCCGCCCGCGATGGTGACCGCGGGCAGCACGTGCAGGACGGTGGTGGAGAACAGCGCCACCAGCAGGATCGCGACGACGAACTCAGGAAGGCCCGCCAGCGCGATCATGATGATCTGGATCACGCCGTCGGTGCGCTTGCCCCGGTAGTTGGCCGAGATCATGGCGATGCCGAAGGCCACCGGGATGATGACGATCGCCGAGATCAGCACCAGCACAGCCGAGTTGACGATCCGGCTGCCGACCAGCTCGCCCACCGGGAATCCGTTGGCGAGGGAGTTTCCGAGGTTGCCGGTGAACAGGCCGCCGAGCCATCCGAAGTAGCGGACGATCACCGGCTGGTCGAGGTGGAGCTCCGAGGTGAGCGTTGCCACCCGCTCCGGGCTGGAGGCGTAGTCCTTGCCCAGGATCGCCCGCACAGGGTCGCCCAGTGCCGCGGTGGCGAAGAAGACCAGCACCGAGCACAGCCAGAGGGTGAGTATCGCCAGCCCGAGCCGCCGGGCCAACCATTTCAGCCACGCCGTGGCGGGCGAGCCCGAGCGGACCGGGGCGGCCGCGGTGGTGGTGCCCGGGGCCGAGGTCGCCAGGTCGGTCATGCCTGCCCCAATCGCTTAGGCCTCGTCGTTGCCGACCTCATGTCGGTGTTCCTGTTGGGGGAGTTCATGTCGGGGGCGTGACGAAGGACGCGCGCTTGAACCCGAAGTTCGAGCACGGCAGGTAGCGGTGCGGCGCCAGGCCCTGCACCAGGTTCGAGTAGCCGTCGAGCTGCCGCTTGAAGCCCCAGATGATGAAGCCGCCGGTGTCGTACTCGATCTTCTGCGCGTCGTGCAGCAGCTGGTTGCGCTTGGCGGCGTCGGGCTCCTTCTTGGCCTGCTCGATCAGTGCGTTGAACGTCGGGTCGTCGAAGTGGGTCTCGTTGTAGACCCCGCCCTTCACCGCGCATACGGCCACCTGCGGGATGTAGTTGCGGGTGTTCCAGAAGTCCTGGGCGAAGTTCCAGGACAGGTAGCGGTCGCCGTAGAAGACACTCGCGTCGGCCTTGTTCAGCCGGACGTTGACGCCCGCCTTCTTGGCCTGCTCGACGAAGAGGTTGGCCGACTCGACCGCGCCCGCGCCGACCGCCGACGACGTGACGAGCTCGACGTCGAGGTTCTCCTGCCCCGCCTGCTTCAGCAACGACTTGGCCTGGTCGATGTCCTGCATCCGCTGCGGCAGGTCCTTCGCGTACGCCGGGTCGAACGGGGAGTACAGGTCGTTGCCGAGGATGCCGAACCCGTTCAAGGCCTGGTCAATCATCTGCTGCCGGTCGACGATCAACCGCAGCGCTTGGCGCACCCGCACGTCGGAAAACGGTGCAGCGTCGACTCGCATCGTGAACGGCACCCAGGCGCCGGTTTCCGAGATCAGCGGCGAGGCGCCCTGCTGCTCGATCGTGCCTGCCAGGTAGTTCGGCAGGTTGTCCACGCTCTGGACCTGGCCCGCGAGCAGCGCGTTGACCTTCGCCGCGTCGTCGGCGAAGTCGTAGATGATCAGCTGGTCGACGAAGGGCGGCCCGTCCCAGTAGTTGTCGTGACGCACGAACTGAGACAGCTGGCCCGGAACGAACCGCTGGTAGGCGAACGGGCCGGTGCCGACCGGTTTGCTGACATCGAAGTCGGTGGGCAGGATGCCGACGGTGTACTCGGCCAGCAGCTGGTCGAGCACCGCGTACGGCGAGTTCAGCTGCAGCAGGATCGTCTTCGGATCCACGATCTTCGAGTTGTTCAGCTCCAGGATCTTGGCCAGCTCGGTGCCGCCCGATCCGGGCTTCTTCGGGTCGGTGACCTTCCCGAGGCTGAACATGACGTCCTCGGCCGTGACCGTTTTGCCGTGGTGGAACTCCACCCCGTCGCGCAGCCGGACCGTCCACTGGGTGTTGTCGGCGTTCGGCGTAATCGACTCGGCCACCGACGGCTCGATCTCGTACTGCGGGCTCCAGCGCATCAGCGGCTCGTAGAGCTGCACACACCGGGCGATGTCGGGGTTGGTCACCGGGAAGTACGGCTCCAACGTGTCCTTGAGCCCGCCACCCGTCGCGCCGTGGCTGTAGACGCCGCCGCGCAGCTGAGGCTTGCTCGGGTCCGGCTTCCCCGGCACCGCGCCGCAAGCGGTCAGCCCGGTCAGCCCGGCCATGCCCGCGACGGCGACCATCCCGAGCTTCAGCACGTCGCGGCGGGAAGGCCGCGGCGTCACCTGAACGCGGGTGAATCCGGAGTGCGGTGGGTCATCTTGTCGCATGATGCGAACCCCTTCGGAGTGATGCGAACGTAGAGGGGTCGCCACAACTCGTCAATAGGTGGTAGAGACGGTGGAGTGGACCCACAGGAGGTTGGGGTGACCGGGCACAGAAGCGCGCCCGGTACGACGGCTCGGATCCAGTCGGTCGACCGCGCCATCGACCTCCTGCTGGCCGTGGCCGCGGCAGTCCCCACCGCGTCGGGCGTGCCTGCGCTGGCCAGGGCCTGCGGCCTCAACCGGGCGACCGCGTGGCGGCTGCTGAAGACGCTGCAGGCCCGGGGCATGGTCGCGCTCGACGAGACGACAGGGCGCTACTCGCTCGGCCTGACCGCGATCGAGCTCGGGGGTGCGGCGGGACCTGATGCCCTGATCGCGGTGGCTCACCCGGTGCTGGAGCAGACGTGCAGGGAGACGGGCGAGACGGCGTCGCTGGCCATGCCCGGCATGGGTGGGCTCACCTACGTCGACGAGGTCACGCCGATCGCGGTGCTCACGGCCAGCTGGCTGGGCCGGGCTGTGCCGCTGCACGCCACGTCCACCGGAAAGGCGCTGCTCGCGTTCCTTCCCGTCGAGCAGGTGCGGCGGGTCCTCGCTGACGATCTCCCGAAGTTCACCGACACCACGATCGTCACGCCCGACGAGCTGGCCGCAGAGCTCACCGCGACCCGCGCCCGCGGCTACGGGACCTGCGCGGGCGAGCTGGAGTCGTCCCTGTACGGGGTGTCGGCTCCGGTGCTCGACCGCACCGGGCGGCCGTTGGCGGTGCTCAGCATCTGGGGACCGAAGGACCGCGTGTCGGAGCAGATGTTCGCTTCGCTGGGGGCCATCGCCGTGCGGGCCGCGCGTCAGGTGGGAGCAGCCCACCTGAGGCCGAGCGGCGCGGATGACTTCTGGCCGCAGACGCCGCCGGTTGTGGCGTAGCCGGGAAACCCCGGGCGAGCGACGCCACGATCATGCGGATCGCGGCGGCGGGCACCCGAGTGATCCACAGCTCGCCACCGGCGGAGAGGACATGACGGCCCAATGACCGAGCCCAAGGGGTGTCGGCCTCGGGAGGTCGGCCGAGCGCGACGTGAGCGGGGTCCACTCAGATCGAACCCCGCCGGTGTGCATCTCGCGCGCTGATCGGCCTCAGCCGCGCCGCGCCGCACCGGCACCTTGGCCCAGGCCGTCAGCACCCGGAAGGCAGGCGCGGGGTGTAGGGCTCCTCCAGCGACTTGATCTCCTCGTCGGTCAGCGCACACCACGGACCTGTCTCCCACCCCGGTGCGCGCCTCGTGGCGATCATGACCGCGGGCCGGTGTGGGCACCGCCACCCGCGTGCGCAAGGTCGGCGGTGAGTGCGGTGCCGCACGATGAGAGCATGGTCGGGAGCGGCATGGTGGTCGACGAGCGCAGGCGTCTGCGGTTGCTGCAGGCCACGACCTTCACCAGCAACGTTGACCGGTTCGCGATCACGCCGCTGCTCGTGCCGATCGGCCTGGACCTCGGGGTCTCGCTCGCTGCGGTCGCCGCGGTCGCCGCCGGGTACTTCCTGGCCTACGGCCTCATGCAGCTGGTGTGGGGCATCGTGTCGGACCGGGTGGGTCGCGTGCCGGTCATGCGGATCTCCCTGTTCGGCGCGGCGGTGGCGGGCGCCTGCTCGGTCGTCGCGCCGAACCTGATGGTGCTGGGTGTCGCGAGGGTCGTGACCGGAGCCTGCTTCGCGGGCGTCATCCCGACGGCGCTGGTCTATGTCGGGGACGTGTGGCCCGCAGCCACCCGGCAGCGCCCGGTCTCGGAGGTGCTCACGGCCTCGGCCACCGGCATTGCGCTTGCGACCGTCGGCGCAGGCGTGGTGGCCGACCTCGTGGGCTGGCGCGTGGTGCCGGGGCTGAGCGCCGCCGCAGCCGCCGTACTCGCCGTGACGCTGCGCCTGCTGCCCGAGCCGGACCGCGCGACGGCCGCGGGCAACCCACTGCGGTCGGTGCGGACGGTGCTGCGCTCGGGCTGGGCCCGACTGGTGCTGGTGGTGGTGCTGGCCGAGGGCTTCGTGGTGCTCGGTGTGCTCACCTTCGTCGCCCCCGCAGTGCAGGCGCTGGGGAACTCCGCGGCCATCGCGGGGCTCGTGGCGGCGACGTTCGGGGCGGGGGCCGTGGCCTGCTCCCGGTTGGTGCGGGCGTTGGTCGCGCGGGTGGCACCGTCGGGGATGGCGGCGATCGGCGGGTCGTGCCTGGTCGCGGCCTGGGCCGTGCCCGCGGCGACGGTGTCGGTCGCGACGTTGGCCGTGGCCGGGTTCGGGGTCGGGGCGTCGTGGGCGTTCCTGCACACGACCCTGCAGACGTGGGCCACGGAGATGGTTGACGGCGAGCGGGCGACCTCGGTCGCGCTGTTCGCGACGTCGTTGTTCCTGGGCAGCGCGATCGGGACCGCGGTGTTCGCCCCGCTCGCCGAGGCGGGCGGGTTCGGCACCGTGTTCGGCTGGGCCACCATTGGCGCGGTGCCCGTCGTGGTGACCGCCTGGTGGGGCAGGCGGCGGTGGGAACGGTAGTCACTGACCGTTCGCCTGCGGCCGCCAGCACCGCAGCCAGACGGTCTCGGGCGACTTCCGCAGGGTCGCCGTCGTGGCGTCGCTCAACCCCTGGTCGGTGTCGGTGACGACGTAGCCGTGATCACCTCTGGTGGACAGCGACTGGCCGACCACGTTGACCCCTTTGTCGGCGAGCAGGCGGTTGATGCCCGCCAGCACCCCGGGCACGTTCGCGTGCAGGTAGCCCGTCCGGAAGGCGCCCGGGGGTTGTGGCAGCACCACCTGCGGCAGGTTGACCGACAGCGACGTGCCGCCCGTCGCGACGAACGCGAGCAGCTTGTTGGCGACGAAGTTGCCGATCTCCTCCTGCGCCTCCTGGGTCGAGCCGCCGATGTGGGGGGTGAGGATGACGTTGTCGAGCCCCCGCAGCGGGGAGTCGAAGGGGTCGCCCTGCGCCTTCGGCTCGGTCGGGAAGACGTCGATCGCGGCGCCTGCCAGATGCCCGGACAGGATGTTGCGGCGCAACGCGTGGTCGTCGACGACCATGCCGCGGGAGGCGTTGATGAACACCGCCCTGGGTTTCATCTTGGCGAACTGGTCCGCGCCGAAGAGCCCCGCGTTGCCGGGCCTGCCGTCGACATGGATGGTCACCACGTCGGCCTGGGCCAGCAGCTCGTCCAACGTGGCGACCCGCTGGGCGTTGCCGTGGGCCAACCGGTCCGCGGTGTCGTAGAAGATCACCCGCAGCCCGACGGCCTCCGCGACGTTGGACAGCTGGGTGCCGATGTTGCCGTAGCCGACGATGCCCAGTGTGCAGCCGCGGAACTCGTGACTGCCCCGCGCCGACTTGTCCCAGACCCCCTCGTGCATCCGCTGGGTCTTCTCCGGCAGCCTGCGCGCCAACGCGACGATCTCGCCCAGCACCAGCTCGACGACGCTACGGGTGTTGGAGAACGGCGCGTTGAACACGGCGACGCCGCGTTCAGCCGCATCGTCGAGATGAACCTGGTTGGTCCCGATGCAGAAGCACCCCAACGCCAGAAGATCCGTCCCGGCCGCCAGCACCCGCGGGGTGACCTTGGTGTTCGAACGGATCCCGAGCACCGAGACACCCGGCAGCTGGGCGATGAGCTCGTCTTCGTTCAATGAACCCTTGCGCTCGTCGACGTCGTTGCCCGCGCGTCGAAACGCTTCTGCCGCGACCGGGTGGATGCCTTCCAAGAGCAGTACCTTCACCCGACAAACCTAGGTGTCGGCCACACGGGCCCTGTGTCGACCCGAGTGTGACTGCCTGGCGACGCCGGTGAGCAGACGGTTGGCAGTGGCGACACTCCTCCGCGCTGATGATCGACGCTTGCGTGACATCCCGGCCGCATATGGCCGCCATGTCACACAAACGTTGATCTGTGAGTGTGTCGTTGCGGTGCTCCTTCGCTCGATGACGATCGCGTGGGGGTCTGGCTGTTCAGCTGATGGCGGCGGCGCCTGCTTCGGCGATTGTGATGTCTTGTTCGCTGGATCCGCCGGAGACGCCGATGGCTCCGATGGTGCGTCCGTCGGCGACGAGTGGGACGCCGCCGCCGAAGACGATCAGGCGGTCGGTCTTGACGATGCCGTGCAGGAGGGCGGGTTCGGATTCGAGCATGCGCCACCAGTCGCTGGTGGGTAGTCCGCCGAAGGAGGACACGGAGTAGGCCTTGTCGTGGGCGATTTGGATGCACAGCAGCGGCGCGCGGTCCATGCGGGCCATGGTGAGCAGGTGTCCGGCGCCGTCGGTGACGGCGACGCAGACGTCGACGGCGAGTTCTTCGGCTTTGTCCAGGGCGGCGGCGACGGCGCGTTGCCCCGCGGCCAGCGTCGCCGACGGGGTCATCACGTAGTCGAGGGTCATCTCGTTCCCCCTATCCGAGGTCCCCGCCTGCGACGGGCAGGCGGGTGCCGGTGATGTAGGACGCCTCGTCGGAGGCGAGGAAGAGGATCGGCGCGACCTCTTCGTCCAAGGTCCCGTAGCGGTGCATGAGCGAAGAGGTGAGAGTCTGGTCGATGTGGGCTTGGAACCAGGCCTTCTGCTGGTCGGTCTGTGCCGCCGGGGTGCCGCGGGAGATCTTCCGCGGCGGCGCCTCGATACCGCCGGGCGCAGTGGCCACGACCCGGATGCCGTGCTCGGCGTACTCCCAGGCCAGTGACTCGGTCAGCGCGTTGACCCCGCCTTTGGCCGCGGAGTAGGGCACCCGGTGGATGCCCCGGGCGGCGGCGGAGGAGACGTTCACGATCGTCCCCCGCCGCTGCTCGACCATCGTCGGCAGCACCGCCCGGCAACACCACATCGTCGGGAACAGCGAGCGCCGGATCTCGGCCTCGATCTCCGCTTCGGTGAAGGTCGCGTAGGGCTTGAAGTGGATCGCCCCACCGACGTTGTTGATCAGGATGTCGACCCGGCCGAAGTGGTTGCGCGCCGCGGCCATGGCCGTGGACGCCCCGAGGTAGCGCTCGAGATCACCGGTCAGGGCGAGGGTGTGGGCGCCTTCGCTGGCGAGTTTTTCGGCGACCTCGTGCACGAGCTCGGAGCGGTCGATGAGCGCGACCGCGGCGCCTTCGCGGGCCGCGCGGGTGGCGACGGCCTCGCCGAGGCCTTGCGCGGACCCGGTGACGACCATGACCTTGCCTGCGAATCGGTCAGGAAACACCGTCTCAACCCCCGCCGCAGGCAGACGACGAGCTTCCGGCCCGCTCGATACCGGCTTGCATGGTCAGTTTGGCGTGTTCGTTGTGTTCGGCCATCACCGCCCGCAGCCGGTCGAAGTCGCCTTTGTCGAAGGCGTCGACGATGTCGCGGTGGTCCTGGGTGATGTCCCCGACCAGTTCGGTGGTCAGGGTCAGCACTTCGCCCATGTACTCGGTGACCAGCAGTTGGCGGTGGGCGTCGATGAGGGTGGGGTTGCCGGTGGCTTCGACCGGGAACAGGTGGAAGGCGGCGTTGGCCTCGCGGAAGCCTGCCGAGTCGCGGAACCGGTTGCCCGACACGTGCGTGGCGGTGGCTTCGGCCAGCCGCCGGTAGTGGGCGATCTGTTCGGCCGACAGTTTGCCGCACACCAGGTGCGCGGCGCCCATCTCCAGGGCCATGCGGGCGTCGAAGGCCTCGTTGGACTCGGGCACCTTGACGTGGATCTCGCCGATCTCCGAGACGACGCCGGAGCCTGCGAACTTCTCGTAGTAGAAGCTGGCCGGTTGGATGCCTTGCTCGGCCAGGTGTTTGCGGACGGCGTCGACCATGGGCGGGGGCCCGCACAGGTAGATGTCGACTGCGCCGTCGCGGAGCAGTTCGGGGCCCATGTGGTGGGTGACGAAACCCTTGTTCGGGTGGGCCGATTCCGCGGCGGCGACCACCGTGGTGAAGGTGAAGTCCGCCATCCGCGCGGCGTAGCCCTCCAGTTCCTCGATCCGCACCAGGTCCGGGTCGTTGGTGACGCCGAAGATCAGGTGGATCGGGTACTCGGGTCCGCCGCTCTGCTCGATCTTGTGCAGCATCGACAGGAACGGCGCCAGCCCGGTGCCGCCGGCCAGGAACAGCGTCGGGCGTTGGAGTTGGCGCAGGTAGAAGCTGCCCAGCGGGCCGTTGAACTCGATCCGGTCGCCGATCTTCGCCCGGTCCCGCAGGTAGGTGGTGAGCACCCCGTGGCTGGTGTTGCGGACCAGGAAGCCCGCCTCCCCGGTACCCGGGCCGGAGCTGAAGGAGAACGAGCGGGCCTGGTCGGTGCCCGGCACCGCGATGTTCACGTACTGCCCGGGCAGGAAGCCCAGCGCCGAGGGGTTCTCCAGGGTCACGGTGAAGGAGATCGCGGTGTCGGACACCCGGTCGATCGCCGAGATCGCCCCGGCGTGGGTGGCGATGCTGGTCTTGGCCACGTCGGAGGTGGCGGGGATGCGCAGGATGAGGTCGGACTGCGGCACGGTCTGGCAGGTCAGCACGAACCCCTGCTCGGCCTCGTCGTCGGTCAGGGCTTCGTCGATGTAGTCGCCGCCGTCGTAGCTGCCCGACTCGCACAACGACTTGCACGTGCCGCAGGCCCCGTCGCGGCAGTCGAGGGGATGTTGATCCGCTGCCGGTAGGAGGCGTCGGCCACCACCTCGTTGGCCCGGCATTCGATGAACCGGGTGACGCCGTCTTCGAAGTTCAACGCGATCTGATAGGTCGCAGCTGCCATGGTCGGATCGCCTCCTCAGACGTGGTAGATGTCGACGACGTGGTGGATGTAGTCGTTTTTCAGGACGACTTTCTTCTTCGTGATCAGCGGGGAGGGCCCGGACACGTCGAGCGTGTAGAAGGAGGTGCCGAAGTAGGGGTCGATGTTCTGGTAGCGGTAGTAGAGGGTGAGCCAGTTGAACCGCACCGCCACGGTGTCGCCGGACTGGGACACGATCTCCACGTTGGAGATGTTGTGGCTGGTGCGCGGCTCGGGGAGGCTGGTCGCGCTGGAGCGGTCGGTCTTGATCCGGAAGACCCGGTCCTCCAGGCCGCCGCGGTTGTTGTAGTAGATCAGCGAGATCTCCGTCTGCGGGTCGGTGACCAGGGTGTCGTCGTCGTCCCATGACGGCATCCAGAACTCGGCCTCAGGCGCGTAGCACTCCAGCCACTGCTCGAACTCGCGGTCGTCGAGGTAACGCGCCTCGCGGTAGAGGAACTGCTCGACCTCGCTCACCGAGATGGCCATGTCACACCCCCTGCAGTTCCGCTGCGGCCGCTGCTTCGGCAGCTTCGGCTTCGACGGCCTTGCGTAGTTCCTGCTTCCAGTAGCCGTGCTGGACCAGGTAGAGCCCTTCGTCCTCGGTGCGGACCCCGCTGGAGACGGGGTCGAGCCCGAGTTCTTTGGCGTCGTCGTCGGGGCCGTCGATCCAGTGCTGGGCGCCGCGGCTCATGTCGTTCCACGGCGCCGCGCCGGCCAGGTAGGTCTTCTGGCACGACCGGAACTCCTCCAGGTCATCCGGGGTGGCCATGCCGGAGGCGTTGAAGAAGTCCTCGTACTGCCGGATCCGCGCGGTGCGCGGCCTGCGCGCTCTCACCCTTGGGCGCGATGCAGTAGATGGTGACCTCGGTCTGGTCCACCGAGATCGGCCGGAAATGGCGGATCTGGGAGGAGAACTGGTCCATGATGTAGACGTTCGGGTAGAGGCACAGGTTGCGGGAGTACCGCAGCATCCAGTCCGCGCGGGCCTGCCCGAACTGTGTCGCCCATTCCGTCCCGCCGGTTCCACAACGGGCGGTCCTCCGGGTTGTCCCCATTCGTTCCACAACAGCACATGCCCGTTGTCCCAGGCGTAGTAGCCGCCGCGGAGCTTGCCCCACTGGCCCGCGTCCATCGCCTTGGTCTCGGTGGCCGACTCCCCCGTGCTGCGCCGGGCGGTGGTCGCCGCGTAGTTCCAGTGCGTCGCCGACGACGTGGTAGCCATCGGCGCCGTTTTCCGCCTGCACCTTCCAGTTGCCGTCGTAGGTGTAGGTCGAGGCACCCTTCAGCACCTCCAGCCCGTCGGGCGACTGGTCCACGATCATGTCGATGATCTTCGCGGCGCCGCCCAAGAACTGCAGGCAGCGGCACCACGTCGGGGTTGAGGCTGCCGAACAGGAACCCGCGGTAGGACTCGAACCGGGCGACCTTGGTCAGGTCATGGCTGCCCTCGGTGTTGAACTGCTCGGGGTAGCCCGCGCCGCGGGGGTCTTTCACCTTCAACAGCGCGCCGGTGTTGCGGAAGGTCCACCCGTGAAACGGGCAGGTGAACGTCGCCCGGTTGTCCTTCTTACGCCGACACAACATCGCCCCGCGATGGCTGCACGCGTTGATCAACGCGTGCAGCACGCCGGTCTTGTCCCGCGAGATCACCACCGGCTGGCGACCCATGTAGGTGGTCAGATAGTCGTTGTTGTTCGGGATCTGGCTCTCGTGCGCCAGATAGATCCAGTTGCCCTCGAAGATGTACTTCATCTCCAACTCGAACAGATCCGGATCGGTGAAAGCCTCCCGCCGCCCGCGGTACAGCCCGCGCGCCGGGTCCGCCACCAACGCCCCATCGATCTTCTGCCGGATCTCGTCCAACGTCAGCGTCATCGCGTGTCGTCCTCCTGGCTCGGTTTTCTCGACTCAGCCTCGACCGGGCGGAAGGCGCTTCGCGCTGGACGAACACCTAGGAAGAGGCCAGGAGGCGGCGTCGGCAGACGACCGCGGGGATCCGATGCGCCAACTGGGCGGAACCTAGGGCTTTGCCCTGCGCCAACAACGCCCTCGGATGCGACGGTGGTGGGCATGGACGGCGACGCGACGGGACAGGCCACCATCGAGGTGGCCGACGCGCTGTGGCGGGCCGAGCACGAGCGCGCCCCTATCGCGCCGATCACCGACACCCGACCGGATCTCACGGTCGGGCAGGCCTACGCGATCCAAAGCCACAACATCACGCGACGGGTCTCCGCGGGCAGCGTTGTCCGCGGCCGGAAGGTCGGGCTGACGTCGCGGCGCACCCAGCAGCTGCTCGGCGTGCACGAGCCGACGTTCGGCGTATTGACCGACGACATGTTCGTCGACGACGGCGACGAGATCGACATGGCGACGTTGATCGCGCCACGGGTCGAGGCCGAGCTGGCCTTCGTGATGGGCGCCGACCTCGCAGGGCCGGGGGTCACCACCCCCCTCGCTCTGGCGGCGATCGCCGGGGTGCTGCCCGCCATCGAGATCAACGACAGCCGCATCGTCGACTGGCGGCTCCGGCTCGCCGACACCGTCGCCGACAACGCTTCCTGCGCCCGCGTGGTCCTCGGCGCCCGGATCACCCCCGTGGAGCGCGCTGGACCTGCGCCTGCTCGGCGTGTTGTTCTCCCGCAACGGCGCGCCGATCGACAGCGGCGCAGGCGCGGCCGCGCTCGGGCACCCGGCCCACGCCGTCGCCTGGCTGGCCAACACGCTCAGCGGCTACGGCGCCGGGCTTCGCACGGGCGACGTGGTGCTCTCGGGCGCTCTGCACCGCATGGTGCCCGTGCGCCCCGGCGACGTCTTCCAGGCCCAGTTCGCGCACCTCGGTGACGTGTCGGTGTGGTTCGACCGGCCGGGACTGTCGCAGGCGACATCATGACCGCCGACGACTCCCTCCCGCGGAGGCGACGTGATGACCGCCGACGCACTCCTTCCCGCGGAGGCGACGTGATGACCGCCGACGCACTCCTTCCCGCGGAGGCGGCGTCATGACCGCCCCACAGACCATCGCCGACCGCCCTCATCACCGCCGAGCGGCAGCGGTCGCCGATCGCCCCGTTCTCCCGGCGCAACCCGTTCCTGGACACCGACACCGCCTACAAGGCGCAGGAGCTCTTCGTCGAGCACCGCCTCCAGGCCGGTGAGCGCGTCATCGGGGTGAAGCTGGGCATGACGAGCAAGGTCAAACGCGACGCGCTGGGCATCCAGGAGCCGGTCTACGGCCGCCTGACCTCGGGCATGGTCGTCGCGCCCTGGGAGCCGCTGCTGGTGGACGAGCTGATCCACCCACGGGCCGAGCCGGAGATCGCGCTCCTGGTCGGGCGCCCGATCAGCGCGGGCACAGGTGTGGCGGCCGTGCTCGCGGCGGTCGAGGCGGTACTCCCCGCGATCGAGGTGGTCGACTCCCGCTACTCCGCCCCGTTCCGCCTGGCCGACTCCGTCGCCGACAACGCCGGTGCCGCGCGGATCGTGCTCGGCGCCCGGGCCCGACCGCCTGCCGAACTGCCGCAGCTGCACGTGCTCGGCTGCGTGTTCCGCCACGCCGGCGGGTTCGACACCGCGGCAGGCGGCGCCGCGATGGGGCATCCCGCAGCCGCCGTGGCCTGGCTCGCCGGCGCGCTCGCCGCCAGGGGCGAGGAGCTCGAGCCGGGGACGATCGTGCTCACCGGCGGCCTGACTGCGTCGGCAACACTGCGGACCGGGCGACCAGGTCATCGCCGAGTTCGACGGCCTCGGCTCGGTCGGGCTGCGATGCGCGTAAACGAGATCACGATCCTCCCGGACGGGATCACGGTCACCGCGGATCCCGACGAGACGCTGCTGCGGGCCATGGCCAAGGCCGGGCTGCGCTACCGCGTCGGCTGCAAACGCGGCGGCTGCGGGATCTGCAAGGTGCAGCTGCTCGGCGGCGAGGTCCGCTACGAGCGCCCGATCGCGGATTCCGTGCTCAGCGACGACGAACGGGTCGAGGGCGTCTCGCTCAGCTGTCGGGCGGTGCCGCTGACCAACGTCGTCATCGAACTGCAAGAGGGTGACCGCCTGCGCCGCGTACTGGGCTTCGCTTATCCACAACCATCGAAAGGACAGCAATGAGTGCTGTGATCCGGCTGGGCTATGTCCACCTACGAGTGACCGACCTGGAGGAAGCCCGCAACCACTACTCCAACACCTTGGGCATGGAGGTGGTGGCATCCGAGCCCGGCAAGCTGTGGCTGAAGTGCTGGGACGAGTGGGATCACCACTCCCTCGTGCTGGAGGAAGGCGGCGTCGGGCTGGTGAAGCTCGGCTACAAGGTCGAGAGTGCCGACGCGCTCACCGACTTCGAGCAGCGCGCCGCAGAAGTTCGGGGTGACCGACGGGCCGGTTCAGCGCAGGCGAGAACCTGACCGTCGGCGAGGGCGTGCGGCTGACGCTGCCCTCAGAGCATACCGTCGAGCTGTACACCGACATGGAGTTCAGCCGGCACCGAGACCGGGCTCGATCAACCCCGAGGCGTGGCCGCGCAACGTCCGCGGCGTCGGCACGCACTGGATCGACCACGCGCTGATCGCCCGCCGATGACCCCGGAGCTCACCGAGAAGTTCTTCATGCGACGTGCTCGACTTCCGCCCCGCCGAGCGGGTGGTCGCCAGCATGGACCAGCCCGAGCGTGATCGGGACGCTGGCTGACGCTGTGGGGAGTCGCCGCACGACATCGCGTTCATCAAAGGCCCCAACGGCAAGCTGCACCACTTCGCCTACCACTTCGAGGACTGGTCGCGCGATCCTCAAGGCGGGCGACATCTTCAGCATGGACGACGTGCCGATCGACATCGGTCCGACCCGCCACGGCATCACCCGCGGCACCACGATCTACTTCTTCGACCCCGCCGGGAACCGCAACGAGGTCTTCGCCGGTCTGGGCTACCGGGTGCAGAAGGACTTCCCGACGATCAACTGGACGGTCGACCATCTCGCGAAGGGCATCTTCTACCACGCCCGCGAGCTCAACGACGCCTTCACCAGCGTCTTCACCTGATCCTGAAGGACTGTCCCGGCCCGGTCAGGCGTCGACCGCGCACGGCTCACCGGACCGGGTCAGCCGCGCGGGAGGGTTTGCCCTCGGCCCTTCCGCGATTACTGTCGGCTCGAGGCAGGGAGGCTCAATGCCGATCTTCGTTTATCGCTGCGACTGCGGGTTCCGATTCGAGCGGTTGGTGCCACGCGACAGCGCCGCGCCTGCGTGTCCCGAATGCGGCGGGGCGACCCGGAAGATGCCTGCGGGTCCCCGGCTCGCACGCGGTGTCGGGGCCCGACCTTCGGCGGGCGACGTGCCGATCCCGTGGCGCGGCACCGTCAGCGGCGGCCCCGAGAAGATGCAGCGCGAAGTCAACCTTCGCCAGAACATGCAGGCCAAGGGAGCTGCCTCGCAAGGGTCGACCGACTGATCCAGCGTCGCGAGTAGGTGCGCGTTCATCGAGGATCGCGTGACAGAAGAGGGTGTGGTCGACATGTCGGTCGCCGAGAGCCGCACACCCTTCGTGGGACGGGGCGGCGAGCTGGCGGGCCTCCGCGAGGAACTGCGCATCATGCGGTCCGGGGCGCCGCGGGTCGTGGTCGTCGAAGGAGCCGCCGGGATCGGCAAGACCGTCCTGATCGACCAGTTCCTCGCAGGCGAGTCGGACGTGACGGTGCTGCGCGCGACCGGCGAGCCGTGGGAGGCCTACGTCGCGTACGGGGTGATCGACCAGCTCATGCGCGTAGCCGGGGTCAGCACCGCGCGCCTGCTCGCCAGCCGCGCCAGGTCCTTCCCGGCGGAGGAGCCGGTCGGCGTCGGCGCCTGGCTACTGGAGGTGGTGGCCGATCTCGAGCAGAAGGCCCCGGTCGCCGTGGTCGTCGACGACGCGCACTGGGCCGACATGGACTCACTGCGGTCGCTGCTGTTCGCGGTGCGCCGACTGGTCAGCGAGCGGGTGCTGGTGGTGCTGGGCCTGCGCGGCGAGGACGCGGCGCGGCTCCCCGACGGGCTGCGCAGGCTGGCGGGCGGACGCACCGGGTCCACGTTGACGCTGAAAGCGCTGCCCGCGGCCGACATCCACCAGCTGGCGGGCGCGCTCGGGGTGCGGGACTTCTCGGCCCGTGCCGCCCAACGGCTGCACGCCCACACCGAGGGCAACCCGCTGTTCGTCAAGACCATGTTGGCCGAGCTGCCCGAGCGGCGCTGGCGCACCTGGGACCTCTCGCTCCCCGCGCCACGCGCCTTCGCCGCCCAGGTGCAGCGCAAGCTGGAGGCCTGCACCGCGGCCACGCGGCGGCTGGTCGAGGCGATGGCGGTGCTCGGCACCACCACGCCGGTGCCCGTCGCCGCTGCCCTCGCGGGCGTTCCCGACCTGGTCGCCGCCTTGGACGAGGCGTCGGTCCTCGAGCTCCTCCAAGTCGACGACGAGCTCGGGATCCGCGCCGTGGGCTTCACCCATCCGCTGGTCCAGGCCGCGGTCTACGAGCAGCTGGGTCCGTTGCGCCGGGTGCAGCTGCACGGCGCCGCGGCCGCGGTCGTCGAGGACGAGGGCGCACTGCTGCGCCACCGGGTGCTGGCCGCCACCCCTCCGGACCCGAGGCTGGCCGCCGACCTGGACGATTTCGCCCGCCGAGAGGCCGCGGTCGGGGCGTGGGCCAGCGCCGCGTGGGCGCTGGCCGAGGGCAGCAGCCTCAGCGTCGACCGCGAGCAGCGCGAGCAACGGCTGCTGCGCGCGGTCGACGCGACCATCGGGGCCGGTGATCTCATCCAGGCCGAGGCGTTCGCCCGCGACGTCACGTCGCTGCGCCCCGGCGCATGGCGCGATGCCGCACTCGGCTACCTGGCCGTGCTGCGCGGCCGCCCGGCCGACGCCCAGGTGCACCTGCAGAGCGCGTGGCGGCTGAGCGCGCGCGACCGGGACTCCTCGCTGTCCGCGGTGGTGGCCCAGCGGTTGGCCCTGCACGCGGTGGGCCGCCTGCGCGGCGACGACGTTGTGGAGTGGACGCACCGGGCGGTCACGCTGGTGACCGCAGGCGATGCCGTGCGGATCGAGGCGGAGGCGCTGCTGGGGCTCGGGCTGGCCTGGGAGGGACGGCTGGCCGAAGGCATAGCAGCCTACGAGGAGATGCTCGGGCGTGCGTCCGCGGCCGACGACGGCCCGCAGCTCGACCGCATCCGCATGGCGCACGGATGGTTGCAGCTGGTCGGCGACGACGTGATGGCGGCACGGGCGTCACTGGCCGTCACCGCGCCCGCCGCGTTGCGCTCGGGCTCCGTCCGGATCGCCGTGTGGTCGTTCGTCTGGCTGGCGCACGCGAGCTTCGCGGCGGGGGCATGGACGGAGGCGGCGGTCGACGCCGACCGAGCGGTGTCGTTGCTCGACGAGACCGGCCAGGAATGGCTGCGGCCGCTCGCCCGATACGCCGCCACGCTGGTCCCTGCGGCCCGCGGAGCGTGGGACGTGGCCGAGGAGCACCTGCGGGCCTGCGGGTCCCTCGATGGCGACTACGAGCTCATGGTGGTGGCCTCGGGCCTGGCCAGAGCCCAGGTGGCGACGGCGCGCGGCGATCACGACGCGGTGCTGCGCGCGCTGGAACCCGTGGCGACGATCGCGCCGAGGGGCGGGGTGGACGAGCCCGGCTTCTGGCCGTGGCAGGACCTGTACGCCGATGCCCTGATCAGCGCGGGCTGCGACGACGAGGTCGACGCGTTCCTGCGGCCGCACGAGGAGCTGGCGGCGGCGCGGAGCCGCTCTTCCATGATCGCCCGGCTGGCCCGGGTGCGCGGGCGGCTGGAGGCGGCGCAGGCCGGATGGACCGGGCCGAGAAGACGTTCTGCCGGGCGTTGGCCGAGATCGAACGTGTGGCGATGCCGTTCCAACGCGCGCTGATCGAGCTGGCCTACGGGCAGGCGCTGCGCCGCGGCGGTCAGCGGCGGGCAGCCGCAGCCCAGCTCCAGTCGGCCCGCGAACGCTTCGTCGAGCTCGGGGCGGCGCCTTCACTCGAGCGCTGCGAACGCGAGCTGCGCGGCTGCGGATTGGTCCCCGGGAAGCGCAGCGACTTCGATCCCACCCGGCTCACCGCGCAGGAACAGGCGGTGGCCGGGCTGGTGGCCGCGGGGATGAGCAACCGGCAGGTCGCCTCCGAGCTGTTCGTCAGCGTCAAGACCGTGCAGTTTCACCTCACCCACATCTACGCGAAGCTCGGTGTGGGCTCCCGCGGTGAGCTCGCCGCGCAGTTCCGTGACACCGCTCCCGCCGACCGCTGAGGTCGCTCACGCACGTGCTCCGTTCCCGGGAACGGAGAGCCCGGTGGGCAGATGGGTGCGCCAGGACGAGGGAGCGACGCTCGGCGTCGTGGGAGGTTGGGTCCGTCCTGCGGTGCGGGTGATCTCGACGCGGTCGATCTCGGTGCCGGAGTCGGTGACGGCGCGCACGCTCATCGTGGTGGTCTGGCCCGCGGGCGCGGGGGTGACATGCACGGTGAGGAAGGCGTAGTCGAGGTAGCGGGTCTGCGACCACTCCACGGTCTCGGGTGTCTTCGCCCCGTTCGGACCGGCGACGAAGCTCTTGACCGGCTCGTTGGGCGCGGCGGCCGATCCGCGGTAGCGGTCGGTTTCGCCGGGCTGCCACCCGTAGCGGGGGCGTCCGCCGGAGCCGCAGCAGATGTAGGTGGTGCCGTTCTTCTGGGAGTCGACGGTGGCGCCGTCGGGGGCCTGCGTGGTGGAGACGCCGCCGCGGATGGGGTCGGTGCGTTCGTACTGGTGGTTGTGGCCCTGCACCACGAGATCGACGGTGAACCGGTCGAACAGCGGGGCCAGCGCGGCGCGCACGCCCCCGTCTGAGGCGTGGGTGCTGCTCGTGGCGTAGACGCAGTGGTGGAAGAAGGCGACGACGAAGTCGACGTCGGGGTTGCTGCGCAGGTCGGTGAGCCGCTGGGTGAGCCAGCTCAGCTGGGCGCCGCCGCTGTAACCGGCGTTGGTGGGGATCTCATGGGACAGGTCGTTGGCGTCGAGGCTGAGCACCGCGACGTTGCCATAGACCACCGAGTAGACCGACGGGCAGGCCGTGGGGCCGTTGCGGGGCAGGTCGAGCCGGGCCGCGTGCCCCGCGTAGCCGTGGGCGGCGCCGCCGGGGGCCTTGTTGTCGTCGTAGAGCGCTTCCATGTCGTGGTTGCCGGTAGCGAACAGCCACGGTGCGCTCGCGGCGCTCTTCTCGATCGACCCGAAGTACTGGGTCCACACGGTGGGATCGAAGCTGTCGAACCCCTTGTCTGCGGCCTTCGGCCCGTTGTTCTTGACCGGGAACCCGTTGCCGCCAGGGTCGGCGTAGCAGATGTCGCCCGCCAGCAGGTGAAACGCCGGGCGCTCGGCCGCGATCAACGCGACCATGGCGTCCGAGGGCGCGGCCGTGCGGCGGGTGTCGGTGGGCTTGTAGTAGTTGTCGCTGAAACCGGTCTGTCCATCGGGAGTCGGGTCGGTGCTGACGCCCTGGTCGGCGAACGCGGTGAACGTGAAGGGCTGGAGTGCCTGCCGGGCCGGGGCGGTGGTGAACACCGCGTCCGGACTGATCGTGCCGTCGGCCAACCGGATGCGGTAGTGCAGCGTCGCGCCCGGGGAGAGGTGGTCGGCCTGCGCGTGGACGAAGAACTGGTCGGCCGCCCGGATGCTGCCGTCCTGCTGCGGGACCATGCTGACCAGCTCGCGGATCTCGGCGTCGACGGTCTGCCCGTAGTCGGTGTCGGTCCCGAAGTCCACCACCACCTTGCCGTCGGGCTTCCCGGTGAGCTCGGCGGCGACAGCCATCTGGGCGGTCGGGTCGACGCCGAAGGACAGCCGCCGTCCCAGCACCCCGACCGGCGTGCTCGCCGCCTGCGCGCACCCGGCGAGCGCCCACGGCGCGGTGACGGCGCCCAGTGCGGCGAGCACGCCCGCACCGCCCTTCAGCGCCGTGCGCCTGCTGACCCGGTGCCGATCCAGGTAGCGGCGCAACCACTCCTGCTGCTCGCCCACCGTCATCGCCGCCGCCAGGCCGCGCGGAACCCCGACGTCGGGCGTCTCACCCGAAGGGTTGACTGTCATACCCGCGCATCCTTCACACCCCGCATCCTGACCCGGCCGACGTGCACGGCGCATAAATCCAACCGAACACGGGGGGAGGTCCGCTTCGCCCCACCCGCGCCACTTCGCAGGCTGCACCCACACCTCGCAGGGTCCACAGACCCTGCGAAGCGCCGGCGGACCCTGCGAGGCTCTGTCACACCACGTGCCTGATGTGCCGGGCGCTCTAATGGCGCTGTCGCGGCACGACAGCCCCCGCGACGGGCCGTGGGCCGGTGTGTCAAAGCTCGCCGGTCCCAAGGCCGGCTACTACACGGGCTGGCTCAACCTCATCGGTCTGCTGGCCATCGTGGCCTCCGTGGCCTACGGCTGCGCGACGTTCCTCGACCTGACCCTTGGCACCTTCGACTCGGGCTGGACCTCCGGCGACCTCAACACGATCTTCCTGTTCTTCCTGGGAATCCTGATCATCGCTGCGGTGATCAACATCTTCTCCAGCCACCTCCTCGCCATCATCAACAACGTCTCGGTGTGGTGGCACGTGATCGGGGCAGCCGTGGTCGTGCTGATCCTGCTGCTGATCCCCGCCCAGCACGCGACCCTGGCGTCGGTCTTCACCCACACCGTCAACAACACGGGCTTCTTCGGCGGCGCGACCGGCGGCGCGGCGTTCCTCTTCGGGGTGCTGCCGCTCTCGTTCATCCTCACCCAGTACACGATCACCGGCTACGACGCGTCGGCGCACCTGTCGGAGGAGACCAAGAGCGCCGCCAACGCGGCCGCCAAGGGCATCTGGCGCTCGATCGCCTACTCCGGCCTCGGCGGCTGGATCCTGCTGCTGACGTTCCTGTTCAGCGTGCAAGACGAGGACAAGGTCACCTCGGGCGGCGGCGGCGTCGCCCTGATCATCAACCAGGCGCTGAGCAGCAACTGGGCCGGAACGGTCCTGTTCATCTCCACCGCGGGCCAGTTCTTCTGCACCGTGGCGTGCATGACCAGCACCACCCGGATGCTCTTCGCGTTCAGCCGCGACGGCGCGGTCCCCGGTGGCCGTTACTGGGCGCACCTCAACAGCACGCGGGTGCCGGTCTACGGGGTCGTCCTGACCGCCGTCATCGCCGCGGTGCTGACCCTGCCCGCGCTGGTCAAGGTGGACATCAACGGGGCGCCGGTGCCGGTGGCGTTCTTCGCCGTCGTCTCGATCGGCGTGGTCGGGCTCTACCTCGCCTTCGCCATCCCCATCTACTACCGGTGGAAGGCGGGCGACGCCTTCCGCACCGGCGGCTGGACGCTCGGCTCGAAGTACAAGTGGATGTCGATCGTCGCGATCGTCGAGATCGTCATCACCTCCCTCATCGCACTGCTGCCCACCTCCACCGGCGGCGCGCCCTGGTATCCGGAGTTCGCGTGGAAGTACGTCAACTACACGATCATCGTGGTCCCCGGCGCGCTGATCCTGCTCTGGATCTACTGGCACGTCTCGGTCAAGAACTGGTTCACCGGACCGAAGACGACCATCGACCAGCCCGTCCTCGATGGCAACGCGCCCGCAAACGCCGCGAACTCATCAACGCAACCGACACCGAACTCGACAAGATCGCCGCACGGGTCGCCGGCGGGAAGCTGACCGGGCGAGACGATATCGGTATCGCCGTCGGTAAAGTCATCAACAAATACAAGGTCGCGAAACACTTCATCCCCGACATCACCGACACCACATTGAGCTACCGACACGACCCCGACAAAATCCAGACCGAGGCCGACCTCGACGGCATCTACGTCATCCGCACCAGCCTCACCGCCGAAAGACTCGACACACCCGGCGTCATCACCACCTACAAAAACCTCGCCCACGTCGAACGCGATTTCCGCATCATCAAGGTCGACGACCTCGATCTACGACCCATCTACCACTACCTGACCGAACGCGTCCGGTCACACGTGTTCCTGTGCATGCTCGCCGCCTACATCACCTGGCACCTACGGAAAACACTCGCACCACTCACCTACACCGACGAACACATCCCCCACCGCACCGACCCCGTCTCCCCAGCCCAACGCTCACCCAGCGCAAAGACGAAAGACACCAGCCGGGAAACACCAGAAAAACTCCCCGTCCAAAGCTTCCAGGACCTGCTACGCCACCTCGGCACACTCCACCGGGAAACAATCGCCTTCGCCGGCCAGCACATCGAGAAGATCACCAACCCCACACCGGTCCAACGACACGCGTTCGAACTGCTCGGCGCCCCGATCCCCCTCACCCTGACCACCACGTAGCCACGAAGACCACCACCGCCGGACAAGAAACACCAGGTCAGGACCCCGCCCGCCGCCAAAGATCAAGTAAGTTCGGTCTAATGGAGCTGTCGCGGCACGACAGCCCCCGCGACGCGCCGTAGGCCGGTGTGTCATTCTTTCGGCCGATAAGCCTGTCACAGCGGGTGACCGCGATCGGCGTGCCGCTCCCACCACACTCACAGGGAGTACATGCCGTGCCTGAAGGTACATCGCTCAATGAGGACGAGCAGCGCCTCGCGGAACTGGGTTACAAGCAGGAGCTGAACCGATCCTGGTCAGGCTTCTCCAACTTCGCGATCTCGTTCTCGATCATCTCCATCCTCGCAGGCTGCTTCACCAGCTTCGGGCTGGGCTGGAACAACGGAGGCCCGGCGGCGATCGCGTGGGGCTGGCCGATCATCTCGCTTTCATCCTGGTCATCGGCTTCTGCCCGAGCGTGATGTCTGCGCAGTCACGATCAACCGCGCTACTGCCCCCCACCACCCGGTAGCCGCTGGAGGTGCCACCCGCCAGGGCCTGCGAGCGCATGGGCCGCCTCGGGGCCCCAGGAGCCCTGGGCGTAAGGAACGACCTCCGGCCGGTGGTCGAGCAGCGGAGCCAGCGTCCGCCACGTGGCGGCCAGGCCATCGCTCGAGGTGAACAGCGAGCGATCGCCGTTGAGGACATCGCGGATCAGGGTGGCGTACGCGGGAAGAACCGTGCCCTCGCCGTGCGACAGCGGCAGCGAGGCCGTTCCGGTGCTGACGGCGATCTCGAGGCCGGGCCGTTTGGTGACGACCTCGATGTCCAGCTCGCCCGCCCCCTGCAACGAGAGGCCGATCGCGGTCGACGGCGGATCGTCGACGGGACCGTTCGACGGCGTCCTCAGCACGAGCGTGACGCGCTGCTCGGAGACGGCGAGCCGCTTGCCCGTGCGCAGCAGGAACGGCACGCCCCGCCAGCGCTGTGTGTCGACCCACATCCGGGCCGCGATGAACGTGTCGGTCTCGGAGTCCGCGGCGACGTGCTCGACGTCGCGGTAGCCCTCGTACTGCCCGAGGACCACCTCGGTCGGGTCGATGGGCTGGAAGGCGGCGATCACCGACTCGCGGGCCGCCATCAGCTCCCCCGGCGCCAGGGATGCAGGAGGTTCCATCGCGATCTCAGCCGCGACCTGGAGCAGGTGGGTCACGACCATGTCGAGGGTGGCCCCGGTCGCGTCGTAGAACTCCGCGCGGTCGTCGATGTCGAGGGTCTCGGGCACGTCGATCTGCACCTGCTCGACCAGCCTGTTGGACCAGACGTCGCCGACGATCGCGTTGGCGAAGCGCAGGACGTGCAGGTTCTGCGTCGCTTCCTTCCCGAGGAAGTGGTCGAGCCGGTAGATCTGTTCTTCGTCGAGGACGTCGCGGACCACCCCCTCGAGATGCTCGAAGGCGGCCGAGCTGGTGCCGAAGGGCTTCTCGAACACCACCCGCGATCCCTCGGCGAGGCCGTGGGCGTCAAGCGCCCGCACGTACGGTTCGAACGTGGAGGGCGGCAGCGCGATGTAGTGCACGACCAGTGCGTCGTCAGCGGTCTGCTGCCGGGCCCTGGCCAACGCGGCGGGCAGGTCACCCGGGTCGTCGACGGAGAAGCCGTTGCCCGCGAACAGGAGGTGGTCGCGGACGGCCGCGAACTGCGTCTCGTCGCCAAGAACGTCACGCACGTGGTCGGCGAACCACGCGTCGTCCTCCTTCTTGCGACCGTTGCCGACCAGCACCCATTTCCCCGGCATCAGGTTGTTCACGGCCAGCGCCGCGAAGGCGGGCAGCACCATGCGCCGGGCCAGGTCGCCGGTGGCGCCGAACAGCACGAAGATCGTCGGGCGGAGATCAGTCATGTCCCGGACTTCCCTCAGACGATGCGAAGGACACGGTGGAGTGCGCGAGAACCCTGTCACGGCCGGGTGCTCGGCGCATCCCGGCGTGCTTGGCTGTAGAGATGGTCAACGGCCCACACAGCGTCGACCGCCTCGACGGCCTCCCTGAGCGCGTCACGATCTGCGAGGTCGGTCCCCGCGACGGTCTGCAGAACGAGTCCGCGGTCCTGCCCGTCGAGGTGAAGGTCGAGTTCATCGAGCGGCTCGTCGATGCGGGCCACACCGTCGTCGAGACCACCAGCTTCGTGCACCCGAAGTGGGTGCCCCAACTGGCCGATGCCGAGCAGGTCCTCGACCGGCTCACACTGCATCCGGGCGTGCGGTACCCGGTGCTGGTCCCCAACCTCCGCGGTCTCGACCGGGCGGTGGACCGCGGTGTCACCGACATCGCGATCTTCGGTAGCGCCACCGAGTCCTTCGCCAAGGCCAACCTCAACCGCAGCGTCGCGGAGACCCTCGAGATGTTCGCACCCGTCGTCGCCCGCGCACGCGAAGCCGGGATGCGCGTGCGGGCTTACCTGTCGATGTGTTTCGGCGATCCCTGGGAAGGCGTGGTGCCGCTCACCCAGGTCATCGCCGTCGCCACTCGCATGATGGCGCTGGGCTGCACCGAGCTCAGCCTCGGCGACACCATCGGGGTTGCCACGCCCGGGCGGGTCGCCGCGCTGCTGGACGGGCTGGTCGAGGCGGAGGTCCCGATCGAGCGGACCGCCGTGCACTTCCACGACACCTACGGCCAGGCGCTCGCCAACACCCTCGAGGCGCTGCGCCACGGCGTCACCACGATCGACGCCTCCGCGGGCGGCCTCGGTGGCTGCCCCTACGCGAAGAGCGCCACGGGCAACCTCGCAACAGAGGACCTGCTGTGGCAGCTCAACGGGTTGGGCATCAGCACGGGCGTCGACCTCACCAAGCTGTGCGAGACGAGCGCGTGGCTCGCCACGATCATGGGTCGCCCGAGCCCCTCCCGCACCGTTCGCGCGCTGACCGGTGAGTCGCCCACCCCACCCCGGTGAGTCGCCCACCCCACCCCGGTGAGTCCGGCATCTCGTCACGTCGAGTTGGCCGTTTCACCACGCCGAGGCGGGACCGGGTGGGAGTGGGCGACTCACCTCATCGACGGTCGTCGAACACCGTTACCTTTCTCTGCTCTGCTCCGTCATCGCGGTGAGGAACGACGAGAAGGGATCTCCATGGACTCCGACCAGACGACCGGGCAGACAGACCGACCGGTGACGCCACCGCCACCGAAGCCACGGACCCTCGCCTTCCAAGGCGCGGCAAACCGGGTGGTGCGGGGTCTGCTGCGGACGCCGCTGCTCTCCCGCCTCGCGGGGTCGCGACTGATCACGATCTATGTTGTGGGCCGCAAGACCGGCAGGCGCTTCGACGTCCCGGTCGCCTACACCCGCCACGATGGGATGCTCATCGTCGGCACCCCGTTCGCCTGGGCCGCCAATCTGCGCACGGGCGAACCGGTCGACATCCGGCTGAAAGGGCGACGGCGAACCGCGGACGTCACCGTCGTCACCGACGAGGCGGGCGTGGTCGCCGACTACACCATCCTCGCCCGCCGCAACCGCCAGTTCGCGGGCTTCAACAACATCAGCCTGGGCGAGTCCGGCGAGCCTGACTCCGCCGACCTGCACCGGTGCTGGGCCGCAGGCGCCCGCACCCTCCGACTGACCCCACGGTCACTTGATTGACGGCTTGATTGATGGCCGCCCTGGCAGTGCCGTCTCGGACGCGCTAGAGATAGTCCATGGCCCCTCCGACGCGCACGCCGCGCAGCAAGTGGATCGAAGAGGGGCTGCGGGCGCTCGCCGCCGGAGGGCCGGACGCCGTCCGGATCGAACCGCTGGCCCGCTCGCTCGGCGTGACCCGCGGCGGCTTCTACTGGCACTTCAAGGACCGGGACGCGCTGCTCGAGGCGATGCTCGACACGTGGGAGCGCGCGACGACCGACGACGTGATCGAGCGCGTGGAGAGCAAGGGCGGTGACGTCGGGACGAAGCTGCGCCGGGCGGGCACGCTGACGTTCAGCGACTGGCTGATGCCGATCGACCTGGCCGTCCGCGACTGGGCCCGTCGCGCGGAGTCGGTCGCGGCCCGGCTGCGCCGCGTCGACAACCGGCGCATGGACTACCTCCGCTCACTCTTCAGCGCGTTCTGCCCCGACCCCGACGACGTGGAGGCCCGCTGCATGCTCGCCTTCTCGCTGCTCATCGGCGACCACTTCATCGCGGCCGACCATGGCGGCCGCAGCCGCGCCGACGTGGTGGAGCTCGCCACGCGGCAGCTGGAGGCCCAGTAGCGAGGTCGACAGCCATGATTGACCTTCCGGGCGGCGCGACCTACCCTCGATACATACACACCTGTATATATCGGCGGGAGAGATCCAGATGACCTCGAACACCGCAGGCGGAGGGCCGTCCCCGGATGGCGTTCGGCAGATCGCCGTCCCACTTGCCGCCCGGGCACGCACCACGTTCTCCCGGGTCGACTACGAGGACGCCTTCCTCGTCGACACCGGATCAGTGACCGACCGGAGCGGCGAGGAATGGGCCAGGGCGATCCTCGAGGGCGCTCCGGCGGGCACACGCCGCGATCTCGGGACGGGGTGGTTCGCCCTCGGGCTGCGGCTGCGCCCGATCGGGTCGGACCGGACGGTGCTCGGTTGGGAGATCCGGCACAGCACGCCGGACTTCGCGCTGCTGGGCGCGCGTGGCCGCCTCGGGATATCGGGTGAGCTGCTGTTCGAACGTCAGCCCAACGGGTTGCTCTTCGCGACCTTCGTCCGACTGCGCAATCCCCCGGCCCGCCTGATCTGGGCAGGTGTCGCCCCTCGGCATCGCGTGGTGGTACGCCAGCTCCTCACGCGCGCGGCCGCCTCGGTGACGCCTCCCGTGGGCGGCTGACACCCGAAGGGCGAGGCGCCTCACGACCCGTCCGGCAGGCCCGTCGCGGCGCCACCGAACCGGCGGGTGGCGGCGTTCGCGGCCGGGCAGAGGCCCTCGCTGCGGCCGCACGCCGAGGTGTCGCACAGCCTGCAGGTCCACGCGCCCTCGTTCTTGGTGTCGACCACGGCGGCGAGAACCCGGCCGAGCAGGTCAGCGAGGGTGCGCTGTTCGGTTGCCGTCAGCCCGGCGGTCAGGCCGTCGAGGGCCGCCAACCGGGCCGCGGTGATCTCGTCAGCCAGCCGCTCGCCACTGGCGGTGAGGACGACCTCCCGGCTGCGCCCGTCGCGTCCACCATGGCGCTGCGCGAGGCCCGCCTCGCACAGCCGGTCGACGAGCCGGACGGCACCCGAATGCGTGAGACCGAGGACGCGACGCAGTTGGTCGAGCGTCGGCCGTTCCAGGAAGTGTCGCATCGCCGACACGGCGGCAGTGGCCGATACGGAGGGGGCCGATACGGAGGGGGCCGATACGGAGGGGGCGATACGGAGGGGGTCGTGACGGTCGCCGCCGCGGCGGTCGCGCGGTCGGTGATCGCGAGCGCGGCCGCTCCGAGGACGGTCGCGTGACGTTCGCGTTCCTGGCGGTTCACCCGAGGTCGTAGTCGAGGACCAGCGGCATGTTCGGGTAATCGGCGTGCGTGGAGTCGCTGCGGGCCGAGCCGCGGATGCCCGCCAGCTCGCCCGAGCCCGAACCGTCGACGATCGTCAGCCGCTGCGCGGCCGTCGTGCCGTCGTAGGTGCCGGTGCCGGACAGGACGAACGCTCCCGCGTGCCCGTCCAACGTCGCCTCGACACGCATCACGACCACGAACGAACTGGTCCCGTCGGCCCGGTAGTAGAGCAGCGATCGGGACGCCGCCGAGCTGATCTCGTCCGCGCCGTCGAGCCGCGACTCCGAGTGGCAGATCTTCGTGCCGTCCGCGAACTCATGCGCAGGCTCCTCGTCCCAGCTCTCGATCTTCAAAGCGGTCTCTACGGTCTTCGTCATACGAGGATTATATGAGTGACTCACACATACTGCTGACTCTGGTTAGTCGTTCCGCTCGTGACCACGAACGGTGATACCCGTGTCGCTCACCGTTAAGAGTCGGCCTTAAGATCCGCCTCAGTGGCGCCTGGGAAACCTCATACGGGTCATGTTGGTCCAGACGGCCGTGCGCCGCGTCGAGTGCCGTCTGAGGCATGGCACGGATGGACGGCCTGCGCCGCATCGCGACCCAGTGGCGCTGGTACCTGACGATGGCGACGGTCGGCAGACTGCACGCCGCCGTGCGCCGCGGCCGGTGAGGACGACGTCGCTCACGACGCTCACGTTGCGCGGATTCGCCTGGGCCTTCACCGGCTCCACCGGTCAGGCGGTGGTGCAGATCGCGGCCACGATCGTGCTCGCGCGGCTGCTGACGCCCGAGCAGTTTGGTTCCGTGGCCCGCCCCGCTGCTCATCGTCGGCTGGCGCAGCTGCTGACCCAGCTGGGGGTCTCCGCGGCGCTGGTCCAGGGATGCTGCGCCGCGCGCTTCGCTGAGCAGACGACTCCGCCGGGCCGACCGTCCTGCCGCACGGCAGGATGGATCACATGGGTGAACGACTGGATGGCACCGTCGCGCTGGTCACCGGCGCCAGCAGCGGGATCGGCGAGGCGACGGCGGCCGAGCTCGCGCGGCAGGGAGCGCGCGTCGCGATCGTCGCGCGCAGGCGCGAGCGGTTGGACGACTTGGCGAAGCGACTCGAAGCCGACGGCACCGAGGTGCTGACCGTCGAGGCCGATGTGACCGACGAAGCGGCCGCGCGCGGTGCGATCGAGCAGACAATCCAGCGCTTCGGCAGACTGGACACCGTCGTCGCGAACGCCGGTGTGATGCTGCTTGGCCCGATCGAGAACGCGCCGATCGAGGAGTGGCAGCAGATGGTCGACATCAACTTGCTGGGCCTGCTCTACACCACGCACGCCGCGCTGCCTCATCTGCTCGACGCCGCCACGTCCGATCCGCGAAGGGTCGCCGACCTCGTGTTGATCAGCAGCGTCGCGGGCCGCGTCCCCCGCAACGGCAGCGGCGTCTACAACCTCACCAAGCACGGGGTCGGAGCGTTCGGCGAAGCACTGCGGCAGGAGGTGACCAAGCGCCACGTCCGAGTGTCGCTGGTCGAGCCCGGCGCGGTGGCGACCGAGCTCGCGGGCCACAACCGCCCCGAGGTCCGGGAGACGATCATGACGCGCTTCCGCGATATGGAGCGGATGGAGGCGACGGACATCTCCGACCTGATCGGCTACATCGTCAGCCGCCCACGCCGCGTCGCCGTCAACGAGGTCCTGATCCGCCCGACCGAACAGGATGGCTGACCCCCCGCGCGCAGACCCGTGCCCTGTACGCCGTCTGACTCGCATAAGGCCTCTTCTCATAACTCGCCTCAATCAGGTGGCGGATGTGATCCGGGCCGAGGGCCCGACGGGCTAGGCTGCGGTGAGACGGGTGGTGGTCGGCGGCGGGGTCGACGCTCCGGATCCACCCAGGTCGGCGGGTAGAACTCGGGGATGCCGTCGACCAGAGCCACGGCCCAGCCCGCGTGATGGACCAGCCGGTGACACGCCCGGCACAGGAGCACCAGGTTCTCGAGCGCGGTGAGCCCGCCGTGTTCCCACGGGACGAGGTGGTGCGCCTCACACCAGCTGGGGGGTCGGCCGCAGCGGGCGCAGCCCCGATCGCGGCCGACCACCGCGCGGCGCAGGCCGTCCGGGACCACCCGGGTCAGCCGGCCCACATCCAGCGGCTGGCTGCGCCCGTCGAGCACGACAGGCACGACCGCGGCATCGCAGCACAACATCCGCAACGAGGCCGGGGACAAGGTGCCACCGAAGTCCAGACACGCCGCCCGGGCCCGGTTCTCCAGATCCTCCAGCGTGATGTGCACGTTCAGCTGCGGCCGCGCCCCACCACATTGCGGCAGATCACCGTGGTCCAGGACATAGCCACACACATCGGCGAGCGCTTCGGCCTGCCGCTGCGTCGGAGTCCGCCTCTCGTCGGCCTCGACCGGGCGGGACTGCGCATCCACCGCGGCGGCGATCGCGTCGAACATGGCCGCGTCGTCGTAGTGCCCGCGCAGAGTGCCGCCGGGGCGGCCGCGGTGGCGGGTCAGACGCAACTCGTTGACCGGATCCGGCTGGTCGTCGGGTTCGGGCCCGTCTTGGTCGAGGGCGTCGATCAGTCGGGTGCCCCACTCCACCAACTCCGTGGGCGTGTAGTCGCCCGATTTCGCGGCGAGCTGGACTTCGGCGCCCGCCCACACCGAGGGTGTCAGACGACGCGCGGCCGGGGTGGCCAGCAGCCGGGCGATGACCTCGACATGCCGCATGCTCGTGCCCCCGGCGGCGAAGACCTCGGCGGTGCAGGGCAGATGTGCGGGCAACGGGGTGCCGTCCAGACCGGTCCGCGGGTGGGCCTGCTCGGCGGCGATCACGCGGCGGCGGGCCTCGGCCCGGTCCCAGCCCACCAGATCGGCCAGGGCGGTGGTGGTGTTGCGGTAGCCACGCTCGACGAAGCTGCCGCGCCGCTCCAGCTCGGCGACCACCCCGACGACCACCCGATCACACCGGCGGGTGAGGCCTTCGCTCCCGACGAGGGTCGCGAAGAGTTCCTCGTCGGTCGCGCTCGGGCCGCACGCCCGCTGCAGAGCATCCAGCCCGGCCACCAGCAGGCGGTAGGCGTTCGCGACTCCGGTCTCGGACACATCTCGAGCTTATTCGAACATGTGTTCGATATCCATGATCCGACGGAAATGTTTGCACCTGCAAATCCGCAGCCAATCCGTTCGGTCGGCAAAGCACCATGAGGATGCTGATCAGTGGACGAAGATTCCTACCAACGCGCCGGTTTCACGACCAGATCTTCACTGTTGGCCCCGCATGATCGGCGAAAGTGGTGCCACGGGGACCCTGGTGCACCTCGGGCACCACTGCAGGCGATCACCGGCTCAGCCGAAGGGTGTCGCGCACGATGTCGACGAGGCGGTCGATGTCCTCATCGGTGGTGTGCAGATGCGGCGCAACCCGCAGCGATGCCCCACGGATCGCGGCGTAGCAGCGGCCCCGGGCCAGAGCTTCGGCCACCCGGGCCTGGCTGCCGTCCGGAAGGGTCAACCCGAGGAGGTGCGGGCCGCGCGCCTCCGCCGTCGGATGCACGCCTGAGTCCAGTTCCTCGACCCGCTCGACGATCGTGTCGGTTGTCGCGGCGAGGCGGCATGCCACGTTCTCCACGCCCCACGACAGGAGTTGCGCTGCCGCGGCGACGGCCATCGGCGTCAGCTCGAACTGGGTCCGTTGGCCGTGGTCGAAGCGGCGGGCCCCGGGCTGGTACTCGTCGCGGTAGTCCACGAGGCGGGCGAAGTCCTGCGCCTCGGCGCGCACGATCCAGTTCTCCTCAAGTGGCTCGCCGTCGCGGTGTTGGGGCGCGACCCACAGATAGCTGCGACCGAACGGCCCGAGCAGCCACTTGTAGCCGACACTGACAACGAAATCCGGCCGCACCGCGGACACGTCGAACGGGACAGCACCCAATGACTGGCTCGCGTCGATCACCAGTGCCGCCCCGACGGAACGGGTCGCCTCCGCGACGGTCGGCAGGTCGATCCAGGCGCCGTCGGTCCAGTGCACCTGCGGCACGCTCACGACACCGATCTGCTCGGTGATCCCCGCCGATATCGCGTCGGTCCAGCTCTCGCCGCCACGGCAGGAAACGGTCACCAGCTCTGCGGCGCTGCGCGCGGCATGACGCCGCCATGTGTAGACGCCCGACGGATACTCCTGGTCCACCACGAGAATCTTCGCGCCGGGCCGCAGCGGCAGGTTCCGCGCCGCGACGGCGAACCCGTAGCTCGTCGAGGGAACCAGAGCAACCCCGTCCCTCGTCCCCGCCGAACAACTCCCCGATCAGCGATCGAAGGGTCTCCACCTCGGAGAACCAGTCTTCGGCCACGATCGTCCACGGCGCGGCACGACGCTCCAACGCCTTCTCGGCGGCCGCTCGAACCACGTGCAGCAGCGGTGCCAGGTTCGCCGTGTTGAAGTACGCGACGTCGGCGGGGACGGCGAAGCCCGCCCGCCCCGACGCCGGCAGGGAGGCGGTGCCCGAAACGGCCGACGACGAGGTCATGCGCCCATCCCAGCAGCAGGGGCGCCTGCACAGCAGTGGCAGAACTGACATCCAGGCCGCGATTGCCGCCATGATGTGCCGGTGGCCCAGACACCGGTGCTCGAACCGCTCACCATCACCGACGTCGTCGTCCCCGTCGACGACGGCGTGGCGCCGTTCGAACTGGGGGTGGCGTGCGAGCTGTTCGGCCTTGACCGCTCCGACCAGGGTCTCCCCACCTACGCGTTCGCCTTGGCCGGTGTCCACGACGGGCCGCTGCTCACCACTGCGGGCTTCTCGTTGACCGCCGACGCGGGCCTCGACCGGATCGACGGCGCCGACCTGGTCATCCTCGTCGCGGGCAGTTGGGCCGAGCGCGAACCGCATCCGGCTCTCGCCGCGCGCCTGCACGCGGCCCACGAACGCGGCGCGCACCTGATGGCGATCTGCCGAGGCGCGTTTGTGCTCGCCGCTACCGGCCTGCTCGACGGACAGCCCGCCACCACGCATTGGCGATGGACCGACGAACTGCAGACTCGTTTCCCGCGCGTCGACGTCAGGCCCGAGGTCCTCTACGTCGACAACGGAACCCTCTCCACCTCGGCGGGCACTGCGGCAGGCATCGACCTCGGACTGCATCTTCTCCGCCGCGCACACGGAATCCGTACCGCCGCTGAAGTCGCCCGCCGGATGGTCGTCCCGCCCCACCGTTCAGGCGGACAGGCCCAGTACATCCACCGCCCCATCCCCGACACCGACCATCAACCGCCCGTGCAGGACGTCCTCGACTGGGCCCGCGGCCAACTCCACGAAACCCTCACCGTCAACGACCTCGCCGCTCGAGCCCGGATGGCCCCCCGCACCTTCTTCCGCCATTTCGTCGCGACCCTCGGAACCACCCCCCACCAATGGCTCACCACCCAACGGGTCCAGCTCGGCCGAGAACTACTCGAAACCACCGCCTTCACCATCACCGCGATCGCCCGTCAATGCGGCTACGGTTCCGTCGACGCATTCCGCGCGGCCTTCTCCGCAGAGACCGGCACCACTCCGGCCGCCTACCGCACGACCTTCGGACTCCCCTAGGAATCCGTTCCACGTGGCGACGGGAGCGACGTCCACCCGTCCGGGCCGGGGATGGCCGCCGCCGAACCAGGGCCCCATGAGCCGGGTGCGTACGTCTCGGGTGCCGTCTTCTCATCGAGGATGGGGGTGACGATGCGCCACGCCTGCTCGATGGTGTCCATGCGGGCGAAATGCGCCGGGTCGCCCGCGAGGGCGTCGGCGAAGATCCGCTCGTACGGGGCGTGGGTCGGGCCGAGGACCTGGCGGAACTCGACGGTGACAGGCACCTCGACCGGGACGTCATCCGCGCCGGGCTGCTTGGCGAGCAAGGTGAACGTGGTCCCCGCATCGGGTTGCAGTCGCAGCCGGATGCGGTTCGGGGTCGGTGCCCTCCCCGTTCCCGGGAAGAGCGCGAAGGGCGGCGGACGCAACACCGCGACGACATCGAGCAGGGTCTCGGGCAGTGCCTTGCCCGCCCGCACGTGCACGGGCACGCCCGCCCAGCGCCAGCCGTCCACATGCAGGGTGAGCGCGACGAACGTCTCGGTCGTCGACCCGGCGGCCACCCCCGGTGTGCCGAGATAGCCGTCGTACTGCCCGCGGACGCTCTCGGCCGGGTCGACGGCGCGGATCGCGCGCAGCACCCGATACTTGGCGTCGCGCTGGTCGTCGGCGCCGTCCGAGAGCGGAGCGTCCATCAGCAGATAGGCGATGACCTGCAGGAGATGGTTCTGGACGACGTCGCGGATGGTGCCGACGCCGTCGTAGAACGAGCCGCGGTCGGCGACGTCGAAGTCCTCGGCCATCGTGATCTCGAACCGCTCGATCCAGTGCCGGTTCCAGATCGACTCGAGCAGCGTGTTCGCAAACCGCAGGACGATCAGGTCCTCGACCGGCTCCTTGCCCAGGTAGTGGTCGACCCGGAAGACCTGCTCCTCGGCGTAGTCCCGGCGCAGCAGCGCGTCCAGGGCACGGGCCGAGTCCAGATCGCGGCCGAACGGCTTCTCGACGACCAACCGCGAGCGGCTTTGCAGACCGACGGCGGCCAGCCCGTCGGCCACCGTGCCGAAAAGCCCCGGCGGCACCGCGAGGTAGTGCACCACGAGCGCGGTGTCCGACGCGGAATTGGAGATCACCTCGGTCAGCCGGGTGAACGTCGCCCTGTCGGCGTAGTCACCCGCGACGAGATAGGTGGCCTTCTGCAGGTTCGCGAGGACGGCCTCGTCGACCCCACCGTCAACGCGGCCGAACGCGGCGTGGACGCAGTCGGCGACGTGCGCCCGCAGCCGATCGTCGTCCCAGTCGGTCAGCGCGACGCCGATGACGGGCACGGTGAGCTCGCCACGTTCGGAGAGGCGGTAGAGGGCGGGCAGGATCATCTTGCGGGCGAGGTCGCCGGTGATGCCGAAGAGCACCAGCACGTCGCCACG
This sequence comes from uncultured Actinomycetota bacterium, assembly GCA_963826705.1. Taxonomy (GTDB): domain Bacteria; phylum Actinomycetota; class Actinomycetes; order Mycobacteriales; family Pseudonocardiaceae; genus Pseudonocardia. The sequence goes on along the minus strand of CAWGYF010000010.1, from coordinate 29,559 downwards.
CTGCGCGGTCACGCCATCTCCAGGTGCCAGCAGAAGCCCGGCCGTTGCGTCGACTGCACGATCCGCACGCTAGCCCCGCAGCCTGCCCACTCGCTACCCAGCACACCCGGCCCACGACGCCGCCTCCGCCGGTACGGTGGGCCGCGATCGACGACCTGAGACGAAGGGTGGCACCGTGGCCGACGCATCCGAGCCGAACGCCGCCCACGCCCGTCTCGAGCAGGAGTTGGCCCGACTGCGCACCGAACGCCGCGAGCGGGCGGCGGGCCTCGCGGGCGAGGATCCCGAGGACCCGGTAGTCGGCGACAGCGGCGATCAGGCCCAGGCTTTGGAAGGCGACGCCGACCTGGCCCGGATCGACCGACGCATCGACGAGCTCCAGCACCTCATCGCCACTCCGGACGCGGCGGACGAGGAGGTGAGCCTCCCCGACGGCGTCATGGTCACGCTGCGGTTCCCCGGCGGCGAGGTGGCGACGTTCCGCGTGGTCACGATCGTCGAGGAAGCGGGCACGGACGAGGTCTTGACGAGCGACAGCCCGCTCGGCCGGGCACTCACCGGACGCCAGCCTGGCGACGCCATCACCTACCTCGGCCCGGACGGCGACCTCCACGCCGAGGTCGTCGACCTGAAGCCGCCGACCGGATAAAGCTCTCCGGCGCACACCTTGAGGGCGCGCACCTGGCAGGATCCGGGAGGCCCAGCAGCATGGCCGACGTCGTGCTCGGCGGCGTAAGAGCGGGAGGGGATGACGTGTCCGAACCGAAGGTCCTGGGGATCGTGCTCGCGGGAGGCGCGGGGAAGCGCCTTGCGCCACTGACCGACGACCGGGCCAAACCGGCGGTGCCTTTCGGCGGGCTCTACCGACTGATCGACTTCGCGCTGTCCAACCTCGTGAACGCGGGCGTGCTGAAGATCGCCGTGCTGACGCAGTACAAGAGCCACAGCCTCGACCGGCACATCACCATGACCTGGCGGCTGTCGAACCTGCTGGGCAACTACGTCACCCCGGTGCCCGCGCAGCAGCGCCTCGGTCCCCGCTGGTACACCGGCTCGGCCGACGCGATCTTCCAGTCGCTCAACCTGATCAACGACGAGCGGCCCGATCTCGTCGTGGTGTTCGGCGCCGACCACGTCTACCGGATGGACCCGCGGCAGATGCTCCGCCAGCACCTCGACAGCGGCGCAGGCGTCACCGTCGCGGGCATCCCCGTCCCCCGGGCCGAGGCGACCGCGTTCGGCGTCATCCAGACCGCCGACGACGGGCAGCGCATCGAGGCCTTCCTGGAGAAGCCCGCTAACCCGCCAGGGCTGCCGGGGCGCCCCGACGAGACCTACGCCTCCATGGGCAACTACGTCTTCTCCACCGAAGCCCTGATCGACGCCCTGCACACCGACGCCACCAACGAGGACAGCAACCACGACATGGGCGGTGACATCGTGCCGATGCTCGTCGGGCAGTCCGCGGCCCACGTCTATGACTTCCAGCGCAACGAGGTCCCCGGCGAGCACACCGGAGCGCAGCGCTACTGGCGCGACGTCGGCACGCTCGACTCCTATTTCGACGCGCACATGGACCTGTGCGCGGTCGTGCCCGCCTTCGACCTGTACAACCACCGCTGGCCGATCCTCACCCACATCCCGTCGAAGCCACCAGCGAAGTTCGTGCACGACACAGGCGACCGGGTCGGCCGCGCGATCAACAGCGTCGTCTCCAACGGTGTCATCGTCTCCGGAGGCTCGGTGCGCGAGTCAGTGCTCTCCCCCGGCGTGCTCGTGCACAGCTGGGCCCGCGTCGATCGCTCGGTCATCCTGGACGGCGCCCAGATCGGCCGTCACGCGGTCGTGCGCGACACGATCCTCGACAAGAACGTGGTGATCGGCGACGGCGTCGAGATCGGTATCGACAAAGACCAGGACCGCGCCCGCGGGCTCGCTGTCTCCGACGGTGGCGTCACCATCGTCGGCAAGGGGCAGGAGGTGTTGAAGTAGCGCGCGACCTCGTCAGCGACCATGCGGAGCTCACCGAGCCAGCCGTCACCGCGGACTCGGACCGAGACGCACCAGCCGGAGCAGGAGGAGCCCGCGCCTCGGCCGAGCGCACCGTGAGCGGGGTTCATCCAAGATCGAACCCCGCTCGTGTTCCTCTCGCGCGGTGATCATTGGCCAGACAACCAACTGGAGGTGGGAGTGACGCGGGTACTGGTCGTCAACGCCGGGTCGTCGAGCCTCAAGCTGCGCCTGCTCGGCGACGACGACACCGTGGAGCAGACGACCGACGCGGAGCCCGGCGCCGACCTCGACCAGGTCCTGCGCGACTGGCGTCCCCCAGACGCTGTCGGTCACCGGGTCGTGCACGGCGGCACCCGGTTCACCGACCCCGTCGTGATCGACGATCACGTGCGGCGTGAGCTGGACGAGCTGACCGCGCTGGCGCCCTTGCACCAGCCCAAGTCGCTGCAGGGCATCGACGCGGTGACGGCCCTGCTGCCCGACGTTCCGGCCGTGGCCTGCTTCGACACCGCCTTCCACACCACCATGCCGGCCGCGGCCGCCACCTATGCCATCCCCGAGGAGTGGCGCAAGCGCTACGCCATCCGCCGCTACGGCTTCCACGGGCTGTCTCACGCGTGGTGTTCGCGCCAGGTCACCGCGCTGACCGGCGCCCGCCGTGTCGTCACCGCGCACCTCGGCGCGGGCGCGTCGCTGGCCGCGGTCGTCGACGGCCGCAGTGTGGACACCACCATGGGCTTCACCCCGCTGGAAGGGCTGGTCATGGCCACCCGGTCGGGAACCGTCGATCCTGGCCTGGTGCTTTGGCTCGCCGAACACGAGCACCTCGCGCCCCACGAGATCGCCGAAACCCTGGAGAAACGTTCGGGGCTGCTGGCCCTCGCAGGCACGTCCGACATGCGGGAGATCACCAGCCGCGACGACGACGACGCCCACCTCGCCCTCGACGTCTACATCCACCGGCTCGTGGGCGCCATCGCCACCATGGCCGCCGCGGCAGGCGGCATCGAGGCCCTGGCCTTCACCGGCGGCGTCGGCGAGCACTCCGCTCCCGTCCGCGCCAAGGTCGCCGAGCGGCTCACGTTCCTCGGCGTCGCCGTCGACCCCGCCCACAACGACGCGGGCGAGGGGGAGATCACCGCACCCGACGCCCGAGTTCGAACCCTGGTGATACCCGCACGCGAGGACCTCGAAATCGCCCGCGGCACCCGCGCCGCGCTGCGCTAGTGCCCTGGTCGTCGCGCAGAATGGCGCCATGGCACCCGAGCTGCGCCACCTGCGGCACTTCGTCGCGGTCGCCGAGGAGCTGAACTTCACCCGGGCTGCTAGTGCGATGTCCAGAAACGTTCACCGGGTCCTCGCGGGCCCAGACGACGCCTCGCGGCGTTGCCGCCCTCGCGAAGACGCCCGGGATGAGCTTCGGGCGGCGCCTTGCGAGACGCCGCCTGGATCCCGCGATCACCCCGGCAACGTTCCTGGACACCGCACTAGCAGGCTGTACCTGGCCGAGCAGGCGCTGTCGGCAGCGCGACCTGAGTGATCGACAGATCCAGGGCGTCGAGCAGGATCGACGCACACAGCACACCGAGGAGGAGTGCCGGGCGCGCCGCGGTCGAGTCGGTACGGTCCATCCGGCCGATCTTGGACACGCAGGCGGCTCGGCGGAAACAGCCAATTGTTGGTGACCGACAACGAGCATGTGTCGGTGCCCGCGGTTGATCGCAGTGAGCGCGGGCGCGGCGGCTCCCGCGGGGCGAAGGCCAGCAGCGGCCCGAGTGTGCAGCAGGGTGGCCCTGCTGCGACTGGGTCGGAGCAGGGTCACCCTGCTGCGACTGGGTCGGAGCATCGGTTGAGCCCGTGATCGCCAGCAGTGGTGCCACTGGTACACCAGCGCCCCTGTGGCACCACTCTCGCCGATCATGCGAGCCAACCGTCACTTTGGCACCACTGCGGCGATCACCGTGGCGACCGGGTCGAGCATGGTTCTTGCGGAGACCCGGGCATTGCACCGAACCCCTGCGAAGTCACCTCAACGTCTGCGAAGTCGACCCCGGCTCGGCCCAGGTGCCGCCCTACCTCTGGCTGACGCGGCGCCGGACGACGCCGCGGACGAAGGCGGCCTGCCCCGCGTGCTGCAGGTCGTCGTTGACGACCGACACCAGGCGCACCGCGAGCGTGACGGGCGGGTCCCACCGCTCGTCGACGACCCTGTCCAGGTCGTCGGCGCTGATCCCGCTCAGGTAACGCAGGGTCTGCTCATGGACAGCGTCGTGGTAGCCGACCAGCAACGCGGGGTCGGTCACCTGGACCGCCGCGACGTCAGCGCTGCTGTGGCCGTACCCGATATCCCTGTCCGCCAACGGCAACCCGAGCCGCTTCGCCCAGCCTCCGGCCGTGTAGACCTGCTCGACCCCGGCGACGTCGGCCACGTGGTCGTCCTGCACCCGGGTCAGGTGCCAGACGAGCCACGCGATCGAGTTGGCGTCGGCGTCGAGGCGGGCCACGAGCTCCTCACCGGTGAGCCCTTCGACGGCGTGGTGCGCGGCCTCGCGGACTCGGCCGAACGCGTCGACCAGCAAACCGACAGCATCCATGCCGGTCATCCTGCCGGCGCCTGCCGGATCGTTCAGCGCGGCGGTGGCCGCGATCGGCCTTGTGCGGTTCCCCCTCTTGAGCGCTGCGGCGATCTGCGCCCGACGTTGACCATCCGCCTCGACCGGAAGCATGCTGACGAGGTGGACGGCAGGCACCCGACGCGGCGGCGGCCATGATCGGGGCACCGGAGTACGCGCGGCCTTCGGGTTGGCCGGACGTGGCGCTCGTCGACACCGACGTGCACATCACGCCCCGCGCCATCGGGTCGCTGTTGCCCTACCTGCCTGCACGGTGGCGGGACTACATCCGGGAGAGCGGGGTCCAAAGCTTGGAGTCCGATCTCTACCCCCCGCGCTCGCCGCTCTCGGCGATCCCCGGCGCCTGGCCGGAAGACGGGCCGCCCGGCTCGGACCTGGGCCTGCTGCGCACGCAACTGCTGACCCCGGGCCCCTACCGCGCCGAGCGCTACCCCGTCGAGGTGCGGCGCCCGTTCGTCGTCGTCCACGTGTGAGGCCCCCCGCCCACCACGTCAGCTCCCAGCGGCCGCCGACAGCGCGTCGGTCAGCAACGCGACGAGCGCCTCGTGCTGCACGTCGGCCGAGGACCCGACCTCCTCCTGCGAGCCGTCGAGCGCCTGAGCGGCGAGGCCTGCCTTGCCGTCGATCAGCTCGGCGATCCGGGCGTCGATCGTCTGCGCGGCGATGACGCGCCATGCGGTGACGGGTTCCTTCTGGCCGATGCGGTGGCTGCGGTCGATGGCTTGGGTCTGCTCCGCAGCGGTCCAGGACAGCTCAGCGAGCACGATGTTGGAGGCCACCTGGAGGTTGATGCCCACGCCTGCCGCGGTCAGCGAGCAGACAGCGACGGCCACGTCGGGATCGTTGGCGAACGCGTCGATGTTCTTCTGCCGTGCTGTGGGCGTCTGGTCGCCGCGGATCGAGGAGAACCGGACCCCGTGCTTGGCGAACGTCTCCTCGGCGACGTCCATCACGGCCACGTGCTTGGCGAAGAAGACCACCTTGCCTGCGCTCCGCGCGAGCTGCATCGCGTAGTCGGCGGCGAGGCCTGCCTTCGCCTGGCCGATGCGGCGCATCATGCTGAACACGTTCTCGCCGGTCGTCGACGTGGTCGCGTCCTTCTGCTCCCACCTGGCCACTTGGCGCACGAGGTCGTGGTCGATGCCCGGCACGGCGGCACCGGACCGGCGGTTGGCGAGTGCGGTCTCGTACCGTGACACCATCCGCTGAGCAAGGTCACGCTCGGCCGCTCGGATCGACCGGCCTGCAGGCCCATCCAGCTCGACGGGGAGGTCGGCGATCCGACGGGCGGGGATATCGGCGGCCACGTCGACCTTGCGGCGACGGACGATGCCCATGTCGATGACACAACGGCGGGCGGCGGCGTAGAACCCCGGATCGGCGGGTGTCAGGCCGGTCTCGTCAAGCGCGCGCATGAGCTCGGCGCGCGGCTTCTTCGCGTCGATCCAGCCGAGGAACTGCCAGATGGCCAGGAAGTCCTCGATGTCGTTGATCAGCGGGGTGCCGGTGAGGGCCATCAGCAGCGGACGCGCGGTGAAGGACCGGATCCGCTCGGAGAGCTCCAGGACGTGCTGCGAGCGCTGGGAGGTCTTGTTCTTGATGAAGTGGGCCTCGTCGACGACCATGCCGCGCAGTCCGAAGTCGCCCAGCCACCCCACGTGGCGGTCCAGCACCTCGTAGTTGACGATCACGATGTCGGCGAAGCCGTCGATCGCGTCGCCGTTGCCGTGGATCACGGTGGCCGAGCGGCGAGGTACCCACAGGCCTGCCTCGCGTGCCCAGTTCGTCTTCACCACGTTCGGCACGACGACCAGCAGTGGGTAGGCGTTCGCGGCTTCCGCGGCGAGCAGCGCCTGGGCCGTCTTGCCCAGCCCCGGCTCGTCGGCCAGCAGGAAGGTCCGGTGTCCTGCCGCGGCCGCGGCGACCAGCTGGGCCTGGTGGGGCATCAGCTCCAGCCCGCCCGGCCGCTGCCTGCGCGTCGGCGCAGGGAGCGCCATGCACGCCGGGGCTCCGGCGCCCGCGCGCTCGAATGAGCTGAGCAATGGGCCGAGCAACTCCCAGCCTGCCAGCCGCGTCGGGCGGGGTGTGCTCGGTCGGGCGGCCGAGAAGTCGGGGGCGAGGAAGGGGTTGGCCAGTTGCCGCGAGACGACCGACTGCGGCACAACGCCCTGCGTGGCGGCGGCAGCAGGCCGCTCCACCGGCGGCAGCTCTTCGACATTCGGCTGGACGCCTGCTCTCGCCAGCATCTCCCGCTTGAGCGACCGCGCCTGGTCGGACACGACGGCGTCCTCGTCGAGGAGTGCCATTAGCGCGGCGTCACGCACAGCGGTCTTCGCGAGGATCGTGGCGATGCCGTCGAGACGCTTGAGCTGCTCGGACGCGTGGTTCCCGTTCTCCTCCGCGCGGACACGGGCGCGTTCGTCGCGCAGCAGCAGCGCGATGGCCTGGAACCTCGCGCGTATGGCGGCCGTGGCCCGGCCGTGGCGCAGCGCTGCTTCGACGTCTCGAACGGCGCTCGCGAGCACCGACATCACGTCGTCGCCATCGCGGCCGTTTCGCCGGTTCCGCGGGGCGGTCTGGCGAGCCCTGGTCTGGGGCTGGCCTCGTCGAGCCACTAACTCCTCCTATGGGGCATCCGGCACGGCAGCGGGGCGGCCGTACGCAGACAGTGCTGCGGTCGATCAGTAGGCGTCGCGGAGAGAGGCGATCGCCCGTCCGACACGCGCCTGGCGCCCACGGAAGATCGGCGCCGCCGGGGCCAACCGGCTCGCTCAACGGGAACGCGCTGTCCCGGCACCGCCTGGAGCCCGCCACCATGTGATGAGCGGCCACCGCGGCCTTACCCGGCAATGGTAGCGCCTCGCAGCCGGATCGGCAGTGCGGTGTCGAGCACCTCAGATTGATCGCCCGAAGGAAACCCTCGCAGACCCCATCTGCGCCTCGCAGACTCCACGGGCTCTGCGACGTGCCTGCCCGGTCTGCGAAGCTGCCGCCGAGGTGCCGCGCGCGGCTTCGGGTCAGCCAGGCCTGCGCGGCGGTGCCCGCAGAGGATCTTCGGGCCACGCGTGCTTGGGGTAGCGACCCCTCAGCTCGGCGCGCACTTGCGGATAGCCGGTGGCCCAGAACGCCGTCAGATCCGCGGTGACCGCGGCCGGTCTGCCCGCAGGCGACAGCAGGTGCACCACGACCGGCAGCCTTCCGTCGGCGACGGTGGGGGTGCCGGTCCAGCCGAAAGCCTCCTGCACCTTGACCGCGAGCACCGGCGGGTCCGCGGAGTAGTCCACGGCGACCCGGGAACCGGAAGGCACCTCGATCCGCTCCGGGGCGAGCTCGTCCAGCCGGGCGGCGTGCCGGTGGTCGAGCAGCGCACGCAATACGGTGGCGGCGTCGATCCGGGCGAGGTCGGCGCGGCTGCGGGCGCGGGCCAGCCGGTGGTCCCACCACCGGTCGAGGTCGGCCAGCAGCGCGTCATCGGACACGTCGGGCCAGTCGTCGCCGAAGACGCGGTGCAGGGTGGCGAGCCGGTCACGCAGGCGCCGAGCGTGCTCGCTCCACCGCAACAGCCCGAGACCCTCGGCGTGCAGCCCGTGCCGCAGCGCGCTCGCCACGGCGTCGGGGTCGGGGTTGTCGAGGCGGCGCTCCGCCAGCACGATCGCCCCGAGCCTGCGCACCCGGCGGGCGACGACGTCGCCGTCGACCCATGCCACCTCGCTCTCCTCGACGAGCAGGGCAGGCGCGGCGAGCTCGGCCAGCTCACGATCCGCGGCGGCGGCCAGCCTGATCCGCCCGTGCTCCGCGCCCGGGGCCCGATCGGCGACGGCGACCGCCAGCCATTCCTGGCCTGCCAGCGGGCTGCCGGCAGGCAGCTCCACGGCCGTGCCGCCGGACATCAGGTACACGTCGCGGTGCTGTACCCGGCCATTGCGGCGACGCGCCAGGCGCTCCGGATAGGCCAGCGCGACGACGAGCGCGGCTGCCCCCTCCCTCGGGCCTGCGGGTGTCACGGCGCCGGACGTGCGGGGGAGCAGGCGCCGCAGCCGGGTGGACTCGACCCGCCAGCGCCCGGCCCCCCGGGCCGATCCGGACCGCAGCCGTCGCAGCTCGTCGTCCGCTGAGACGCCATCCGCCAGCGTGTCGTCGTCGATCAGTGCCACCACCTCGGCGGCCGTCCGCGCACCGACCAGCGCCACCCCGTCGAGCAGCGCGCGGGCCAGCCGCGGGTGCAAGCCGAGCTCGGCCAGCCGCCGCCCGCGGTCGGTGACGCCGCCGTCGTCGCACGCCCCGAGTGCCCGCAGCACCTGCTGCCCGGCCTGCAGCGGTCCGGTCGGCGGGGCGTCCCACCAGCGGAGCCCGCCGCCGTCCGGCGTTCCCCAGCAGGCAAGATCCAGCGCGAGGCGGGTGAGGTCGGCGGTGCGGATCTCCGGCTCGGGGTAGCGGGCGAGCAGCTCGCCCTCTGGCCAGCAGCGGTACACCCGACCCGGCGCCTCCCGCCCCGCGCGCCCGGCGCGTTGCGCAGCGACCGCCGCCGACACCCGCACGGTGACCAGTCCGGCCAGCCCACGTCGATGATCGGTCCGAGGCGTCCTGGCCAACCCGGCGTCCACCACCGCACGGACCCCGGGGACGGTCAGGCTCGACTCCGCCACCGCCGTCGACAGCACCACCCGGCGCCGTGGCCCGGGTGTCAACGCCAGGTCCTGCTCGGCGGGGCGCAGCCTGCCGTGCAGCTGGACCACGTCGATGTCGGCCAGGTCCGCGCCCGTCAGCAGCGTGGCCGTGCGGCGGATCTCCGGCACGCCGGGCAGGAACGCGAGCACATCACCGTCGCCTTCCCCTTCATGCAGCGCGGTCCGCACCGCGCGGGCCACGCACGTCTCGATGTGCTCACCGCGGGCAGGCGGGGTGTGCCGGGTCGCCACCGCGAACATCCGCGCCTCGACCCGCAACACCGGTGCCCCGCCGAGCAGGTCGCTGAGCCGGTCCGTGGCCACCGTGGCCGAGGTGGCCAGCAGCCGCAGATCCGGCCGCAGCCCCGCTCGCGCGTCGAGGAGCAGCGCGAGCAGCAGATCCGCGTCGAGATGCCGCTCGTGACACTCGTCGAGCAGCACCGTGTGCACGCCGTCCAGCTCCGGGTCGGCCATCAGCCTGCGCAGCAACACCCCCGAAGTCACCACCTCGATGCGGGTGCGGTCGGACCTGCGTGAGTCGCCGCGCACCGCGTAGCCGACGGTCTCGCCGACCGGTTCCCCGAGCAGCACCGCCATCCGGGCCGCGGCCGCCCGGGTGGCCAACCGGCGCGGTTCGGCGACCAGCACCCGGCCCCGGTCCGCGTCGACCGCCGCGGCCAGTGCCAGCGGGACCAGCGTCGTCTTGCCGGTGCCCGGCGGCGCGACCAGCACCGCGGTGCCGTGCGCGGCCAGCGCGTCGGTGACTGCGCCCAGCACCGCGCGCACCGGCAGGTCGGGCAGCTGGGACAGATCAGGGATCGGCATCAGCGCTCAGTGTGCCCACTTGCCGCGAGGGAAGGGTTTTGTGCGCTTCCGCGAACACGTTGCTGATCTCCGCGGCGAGTCCGCTCGGCGGTCGCTGATCACAGACTGAGCAGGTCACAAACCATCAGCCTCGTCGCACGTTCGGAGATCGCCATGACCACCACGAGCACGCTCAGCGGACGCGACGCAGCGACTCCGCGCGCCGTGGCGACCGACCTGTTCCTCGACAGCCTGAGCCGCATTGATGCAGCGCTGGATGACACACCGTTCGTCTACACCGAACGTGTCGCGTTGGCCGATGACAGCAAGACGACCGTCCACGTGCTCCGCCAGGAGTTGCGCAACACCGTCGTCAAGGTGGCCAATCTGGGGTCGGCGCGACGCGTCACCGACGTCTGCACCGAGCTCGGCGGCCACGTGGTGGCGGCGATGTCGGGCGGCTTCTTCGCCCGCGAGGCGGGGATGCCGTTGGGTGAGCTCTGGATCGACGGCGAGCGTCAGTGCCACGTCCCGTTCCCGGCACCCTGGGGCGACATCCGCGGGTCGCTGCTCGTCGACGCGGACGGGATCACGATCGACCGGCGCGAGATGCTGCCGTCCCGGCCGGACGGCGACCTGCTGCAGGCCGGACCCGTACTGGTCACCGACGGTCGACCGGCCACCGACCTGGCCGCGGATGGCGAAGGCTTCGGCGCAGCCTCCGGGCAGTTCGACAGCGACATCACCGATGGCCGCTACCCGCGCGCTGCGATCGGTTACGACGATACGTACGTCTACGCCGTCGTCGTCGACGGCCGGTCGGACGGCGATGTCGGCATGTCCCTGACCGAGCTCGCCGATTTCATGACAGAGCGTCTCGGGGTGGTAGCGGCGCTCAACCTGGACGGCGGCGGTTCCGCCACGCTGGCCGCAAGGGATCCGGAGGGCGCGTTCCACGTCATCAACAATCCGATGGACGGCCACAACCTGCCCACTCCCGGCGGCAGCAGGGAGCTGTACTCGGCAATCGTCTTCGCTCAGGTGTAGCGGCGGGGCTGGCGTACACCTGTCGTGATCACCGGAAGCATGGCGTCCGGACAAGATCAGCAGAAGTGGTGCCAGAGGGTGCACCAGTGCACGCCGCGCACCACTCGCGGTGATCATGGCGTCGACGGTGTCGGCGTTCTGGAACTGGCGGCGGCCTGAGCCTGTCGTGCTCAGCGGTCGAGCCCGTCCAGCAGCTCGGCCAGTACCGCCTCCTCGTGCACTGCGACGCCGTGGTGCCGCATCGCCGCCCCGAGCTCCGGATCCCAGCTCGGTTCGACCGACGACCCGGCGAGGGGAAGACCGGACGTCCCCAGCGCGGCCGTGTAGTCGTCGGCACCCATCCGCCACGGCATCACCCCCACCTCCGCGACGAGGCGGTTGGCGATCATGACGCCCGGCCAGTCGAAGTCGCCGTGGTAGCGCAGCTCTGCACCGGAGAGGCCGCGCAGTACATCGAGCACCACCAGCGCAGGCCTGCCACTCGTGCACACCACGGGCAAGCGGCCGCCGAACCGCTCCGCCACCGCCTCCAGCACGCGCGGGTTCTCGCACACGAGCACCGACCCGGGCGAGGTGGGCGTGTAGCGGCGCAGATCCCAAGCCGTGAGGTGGACCGGGTCGCCTGCGTCGGCGGCCGTGTTCAGCCTGGCCGCTCCCCGCAAGCCCAGGGTCAAGCAGGTGGTGGAGACCAGGTCGACGCGCACTCCGAACCGTTCCCACAGGTCGCGGCGTTGCGCCACGGTGATGGGTGGGGGCTCGCCTGACCAGGCGGCGAGAGCGCGCAGGACGAGCGCAGCGGCGGTGGTGCCCTCGTCGAGGCCATGAGCGTGGCGCGCGACAGCAGTGGCCAGCTCGGTGCGCGACGTCGAGGACGGCAGCCGGGCGAGGGTCGCGGCCGCGACGCGGACCGCCTGCTCGGGATCGGACGTGCGCGAGAGCAGCCCTGCACGCCGCACGCCGTCGAGCCACGGTTCGCGCCACGGCGCATCGGCCACCAGGGTTCGGGCCAGTTCCAGCGGCGCCTCCCGCTCGGCCGTGCGGTGCGCGCGGAGCGCAGGCCGGTCGACCACCGGCGCGCCCGTGGCCGCCTCGATCACCTCCACCAGACCGCCGACGCCGGACCGCTCCGCGAGCCAGGTGTCGAGGGTCGCGAGATCGATCGTGAGCCGGTCCTTGGTGACCGGCCGCCCGACCAGCGCCGACACCGCATGCCGCTCCGGCCTCGACAGCCCGGTGAGCACCACCCGGCCCTCGGCGCAGCGACCCCGGGCCTCCAGCCGTTCGCGCAGGACCGTCCAGATCCGGGAGAGCGCCGGATCTGCCATCCAGCGCAACGTCGATGGTTCGCTCGCTGCAGCCACCCACCCCGCAGGCTCCGCGAGCTCCGCAGGCTGCCATCCCCCGGACTCGCTCACGCCCCCACCGCACGAAGCCGGTGCCCGTCCCAGGTGTGGCGGTACTGCGCGATGCCGCGCTCGTTCGGATCGCGTAGCGCCTCGTAGATCGCCAACGACGGCACCGTGGAATGGTCGCCCCACAGCCGTTCGCTGGTGATGACGAAGTCGAGGTCCAGCTGCACGAGCAGGCCGAACAGCAGCGGGTGGGTACGGACGTCGATCTTCGGGAAGGCGTCGTCGAGCAGCACGAACCGCGGCGAGTGCGGGGCGGCACCCGCGAGCGAGCTGAAATGGGCGGCCGCGGCCGCGAACAGCGGCAGGTAGCAGACGACCTTCTGCTCGCCCTGGCTCAACGGCGAGCGTCGATGCAGGTCATTCCATGCGTCGGGGTTCTCAGGACGGCTGTAGCGGATGCGGAAGGCGAACCAGCGGCGGTAGTCCAGCGCCCGCGCGAGGTGCTCCGAGTAGGAGTCTTCGGGTGCCTCGGCGCGGGAAGCCTCGATCAACCTGTGCAGGGCGTCGCGCAGGTCGCGGCGCTCGTCGGGAAGCAGCGCTCCGACCGGCCTGCCCAGCAGCTCGACGGCACGGCGGGCGTCGGCGGCGACGTCGTCGCGCAGGTTCCACCGCAGCTGCACCTGGATGCCCTGGCTGGTGGTGACGCCGTGCAGGAGCAGGTTCATCTCCGTGACCAGCTCCTCGGACTCCAGCCGCCGTGCGCGCAGCGACTCGCCGAGATCGCCCAGGATGTGTTCCTCGAACAGCCGCCGCTCGCGGTCGGTGAGCAGCTCCGCGTCGCGCGCGACGGCGGTGGCCAGTCGAACGGCCAGCTCGCCGATCGGGTGCTCCCCCGCGTCGTCCCGGCCGATGACGGCGAGCGCTCCCCCGATCTCGGCGACGCGGGGGTCGACGTCGCCTGCCGGGCCGCTCGCGGCATCGCGCCACGCGGTGTAGACGGCGGTGTCGCTCCCCGCGCGGGCAGGCTCGGGCAGCTCGGCGAAACGGCGGGCCTGCGTGAGCACCACGGCAGGCACCGGGTGGCCCGCGACGAAGCCTGCGGCGAGATCGAACACGCCCGGATCGACGGCTGCGCCTTCCGCGCCGCCCGCGCCGGAGTGCAGCAGCCCTGGCGTCTCGACCAGCGCGCCGAGCGCCGCCACCGCCCCGGCCAGCACCGGCTCGTGCTCGGTGAGGCGAGCTGCCGCATCGGTGACGGCCTGCCCCGCGGCGCCGCCCTGGGCGAGCAGCACGGCGATGCGGCGGCCCAGCTCGCCCTCGCGGCGCTTGAGCGCGTCGTCCTCGGCCTCGGCGGCCGTGATCCGCCGTTGGATCTCCCGCAACGGCGCCCCGACGGTCTGCTCCAGCTCGTCGGCGGCGGCGCGGGCGGCGTCGGCTCGGTCCTTCCCACTGACGGCGACGCCTGCCGCCTCCTGCGCCTCCGCCAGGTCCACCTCCCACGCGGCGGCGTCGGTCGCCCACCGCCGCAGCCGGGCCGCGAGGGGTGCGGCCACGTCGGCGTGCGCGCCGAGCGCGGCGTCGAGTTCGCGGAGCGACTCCCGACGGGCGGCGAGCGGGGCTGCTTCGGTCGGCAGACCGTGCGCGGCGGCCAGATCGTCGAGCGTGCGGCGTCGGCCTGCCTCAACACCGCGGGCCGCGACGGCCTCCGCCTCGGACGCGGCCGCGAGCAGATCGGCCCGTTCGGCGATGCGCTTGCGCTCGTCGAGCCGTGTCCACGCCTGGATCAGCTCGTCTGTCGACGGTGCGGCCGCGAGCCAGGCTTCCATGGCCACAGCCGCGGAGTGCGCCGTCTCCTCCGCGGTAGCAGCGTCGTCCCGGATTGCGACGGTGGCCGTGATCACCTCGTCGAGCTCGGCCAGCCGCCGCAACCGTTCGGCGGCACGCGCGGTGGCACCGATGTATTGCGCCACCGGCTTGGTCGACCGCCCGGTGAGCGGCCCGAGCCGCCAGCTCCCGTCGACACCCACCGCGGCGGGCTGGTCGGCAGCGACACCGAGCGAGATCCGGGCGAGCACGCCTTGGATCACCGCGGGCGCCACCGGCGCGTCCGGCGGCGGATCGGCGACCAACACCCCGGCCAGCGTTGGGCCGCCTGCCGCAGCCGGGCCTGCGGGAAGTACGACATCGCGACGATCGGCCGCCAGGACAGCGCCGTCGGTGCGTACCCAGGCGTCGAGCAGCCCCGAGGACTCCAGCGCGGCCTCGATGCCCGCCCGGCCACCTGCGCCGAGCGTCTGGGAGAAGTCGACGAGCTGCCAGAATGCCGCGCCGTCGGCGCGGTCGCGGGCATCGCGGCCCCACCCGGGTTCCGACGGGGCCGGATCGCGCTCGGCGGCCACCTGCTCGCGCCTGCGCTGCGCGGCGGCGAGATCACGCTGGGCCGCGGCCCGCCGGGCGCCTGCTTCCTTCTCCTCATCCCGACGGGCAGCCAGTTCGGGCGCCGCGGCCGCTCGCGCGAGGCCTTCGACCGCGGGAATCGTGGCGGCCGACAGCTCTTCGGGCGCCTCGAACGCGACGGCCCGCGGGTCGTCTCGCCAGGCGTCGAATGCCGCACTCCAACCGGCCTCTGCCCGCTCGGCGCCGCGACGGGCGTCGGCGAGGTGCCCGCGCTCCTCCTCAGCGCGCTGCTCCGCCGCCGCCGCATGCTGTTCGGCCCGATGCCGCAGCTCGGCGGCCCCGTCGAGCTCCTGTCGAGCGGTCTCGACCACCTGCACCGCGGCCCGCAGCTCCCCGAGCACCGGACGCGCAGCCCGGACGGCCGCCTCGTGCTCGGCCAGGGACCCGACCGCGACATCGGCCTCGGCGGCGTGCTCGAGCCGCGGCTCGTGCAGCGCGGGTGACACGGGCAAGGCCACCCGGGCCCCAGCCCGGCCGAGCTCAGCGGCGCGGGCACCGGCCGCAGCGCCGTAGCCTGCGAGGTCGGAGCACAGCGCGCCCGCATCCCGGCGCAGCCGTTCGCCGCTCCTCTCCGCCCGCTGCCGCGCGCGCTCCGCGGAAACGGCCGCCGTG
This sequence comes from uncultured Actinomycetota bacterium, assembly GCA_963826705.1. Taxonomy (GTDB): domain Bacteria; phylum Actinomycetota; class Actinomycetes; order Mycobacteriales; family Pseudonocardiaceae; genus Pseudonocardia. Next base: position 13,974 of record CAWGYF010000010.1, on the reverse strand, counting down.
CCTGCGACGCGGGCCAGCTCCCCGGCAAGCTCGCGCCGGTTGACCAGCTCACGTTGCGTGCGGAGCAACGGATCGGCGCGCAACTGGACCAGGCGGGCACCCAACGCCGCGCGCTCACCGGACGCCGCGCGGCTCTCGGCCTCCGCGGCCTCCCGTTCCGCGGTGAGCGCCGTCGCCCGCGCGGTGCAACGCTCGACCTCGACAGACCGGCGGGTGCGTTCCCGATGGTGCTCGGCGAGTGCGGCACCGCGGGCTCGCAGCACGTCGCGGGCGTAGTCGGCGTAGACACCAGCGAACGCCGCCACGGCCTCGGCGCTGCGCCGTTGCCGGTCGAGCTGCTCGCCGAACGCCGCCAGCTCGTCGAAGGTGTCGCCCGCGGCGCGTACCGCGTCGTCGTCGAGCTGCGGGAGCGCCTGCACGAGCTGCTCCGCGAGCCGGGCGGGCTCGATGTCCTCGCCGACCTGAGGTTGGCGCAGCCAGTACAGCAGCCGCAGCAGCTCGTCGTACTGGGCGGGTTCCAGGCCGAACAGCAGCCGCCCGACGTGCTGCTTGTACGCCGAAGCGGAGTCGAAGACGTGCCCGGCGGGCTCGACGGCGGCGCGCAGGCGGTCGCGCGCCAGCGGCCCGGCGTCGTCCTCCAGGAACAGATCCTCGCCGATGCGTCCGGGGAAGGTGAAGAACCACGCCGTCGCCGCGCGCGCCGACTGGGACGCCCGGATCCCGACGCCGCAGGTGACGGTCTCGAGCCTGCCGAGGTCGTCGGTGCGAGCGAACTCCACCCAGAGGTAGCCCGCGCGGTTTTGGCCGGAGTAGCCGTCGAGCATCAGCCACAGCAGGCTCGTGTGGTGGCGCGCGGACGCCGTCATCCGTGCCTTGTCGCCGTCGAGCACGAAAGGCAGCAGCATCTCCAGCGTCTTGGACTTGCCCGCGCCGTTGGATCCGCGAAGCAGCAACCTGCCGCCTGCGAACTCGAAAATCTGCTCGTCGTACTGCCAGACGTTGAGCACGCCCGCGCGCGACATCCGGAAGCGATCGGTCATGACGAGTGCTCCTCGGCTGGAGGTGCGGCGGGAACTGGGGCCGTGGTGTTGGCTAGCGCGGTCACAAGGCCGCCTCCGCGAGACCATGCACGTCGGCGGTCACAGCTGCTCCTCGGCGAAGAGCGAGGCCTGCCCCGCGCTGCCGGGCTCGGCGATGGACGCGCGGACGGTGTAACGGGCCGCCGCGGCGTGCACGAGCCAGCCACCGTCGGGCTCGAGACGCAACAGACCCGCCTGCACGAGTACCTCCCGCGCCTCGGCGAACGCCGTGTCGGAGTCCTCGCGGTAGCCCTTCTTCAGCCCGGCACCCCACTCCGCCAGCACCTCGGCGTAGACGGCCTCGACGACCGCGGGATCCGCCCGGCGCCACACCCGCTCCGCCGCGGCGCTTTCCCGGGCCCGCACGCGAAGCGCCGCGGCGAGCGCCTCCACCAGCAGCAACGCGAGCTGGCGCGCCGATCCCCCGCCGGGGAACTCGAGATCGGTGAGCTCCCCGTCCGGATCGATCGCGACGGCGCCCTCGGCTCGGAGCTCTAGATCGAGGCCGAGCCGATCGGTGAACCACTCGCGTTCGCGGTTGCGGCCGCGACGCCACCACTCCGCCTGCTCCTCGGTGAGCTCGTCGATCGACAGCACGGGCGTCTCGACCAGACGCCGCCGTACCGCCACCCGCGCGCCCCCGGCCGCGGACGGCAGCGCGGCGACATCGAGCAGGTCGGCGGCGCTGTCGACCCCACCCAGCGGTGCGGCGACGAGCAACGCGAGCCGATCCCGCCGGACGTCGAGCAGGGACGCGGTGGCCTGATCGGCCCAGTGCTCCAGATCGCCGTCGCGTTCGTGCAGCACCCCGAGATCGACCAGGGCCGACAGCGCCGCGTAGAGCGCGCGCCGATCGGCGATCGCATCGAGGTCGATGTCCAGCCCGGCATCCACCGCGGCCGACCGCACCTGTGCCACGAGCTCGTCGACGAGCAGTTGGCTCTTCCCCCTGCTCAGCGCGGCTATTGTGAGACACAGCAGTGCGTAGCCACGCGGGGTGAACGCCTTGTCGTTGCGGCGCAGCAGCGGACGGGTGGCGTCGCGGCCGAGCCCGGTCTTGAACAGCCGCGCGGCTCCGGGCTCGACGACGAGCCGGTAGCCCAGCCCGTCGGCGAACATCCGCTCCAGCTCAGACCGGTGCCGCCGCACCAAGCGCAGCTCGTCGGCACCCGGACCGTCGGCGTGCAGGAGCGGCCTGCGCAGCAGGGCACGCGCTGCGCGCTTGCGCTCGGCGGTGACCTGGATGTCCTCCGCCGGACCAGGCCGTTCGACGCGACTCATCCGGCGGCCTCCTGGCTGCCCGCCGACGCGACGAGATCGACATCGAGGGTGAGATCCACCAGCTCCAGCCGCCCGGCCGGGCTGCTGATCACGGTGCCCGCGCCCGGGGTGCGCCGGACCACCAGCCGCCAGGCCGCGCCAGCCACCTCTACCTCGGCCGTGTCGTCGGGCCCGAGCGGGCGGACCCGGCCGACCAGGGCGCGCGCGTAAAGATCGAGCAAGGCCGACCGTGCACCGTCGGAGAGCCGGATCGCGCCGAGGCGGCCGGGATGAGCCGCGATCTCCGCCAGCGCTGCTTCCCGCTGGCGTTCGGCGCGTTCACGCTCGGCGATGCGGGCGGCCTTGGCTTCGCCGTAGTCGTCGCGCCGACCGGCTCGACCCCGGATAGCGCGGGCCCCGTGCCGTCGCAGCGCCACCGGGACCTCCGCCGACGGCGTGCGCCACCACGACGCGGTGGGCGGCACCGGATCGGCGTCGTCGTCCGCGGCGAAACCCAGGTGGCGGCACGAGTACAGCCCGAAAGCCGACGCCCACAGCGCATGCGCGGTCGGATCGTCGGCTTCGGCGAACCAGCGGGCGAGGGTGAGCAGATCCCCGTAGCGGCTCTGCTCGCGTCGCCCGGTGGCGATCCGGCGCAGGTTGACCAGGAGCGCGCGCATCGCGTCGGTGGCCAACCGCCGCACGCCCGCCGCATCGGAATCGCGCCCGCCCCCGCCGACGAACCAGGCGTGCAGGCTGCTCCAGTCGGCCGGGTCGAGGCCCTTGGCGCGACGCGCCGCCTCGCCGTCGATGCCGAGCAGCCGCTGGCCGGTGTTGGCCCGCTCGCACAGCGCCGGGATCTGCGGGCGTACCCGCTGCAGCGCATCGGCCAGCTGTGGCATGTGTCGCGCGATCTCGTCGACGAACCGCTGCAAGTAGTCGAGCAGGGCCGTCTTGAACACCTGGAACTCGGCGCGGTCGAGGTCGTAGCGCACGAGGACCTTCGAAAGGTAGGTGTAGAAATCGCGGGTGGACGAAACGAGCCGCTCGAACTGAGCGAACACGGTGCCGATGTCGCGGGCGAGGTCGTCGGGATCGGCGGCGGCCACCGCGGCGGCGTCGAGACGGCCCAGTGCCAGCAACCCGGCCAGGATGCCGCCCAGCATCTCGGTGGAGACCTCCCGCGCCGACTCGGTGTGGCCCAGCAGCTCCTCGACGAAGCGGTGCACCATCTCGCCGCGCTGGGTGAGCTGATAACGGGCGCGGTTCTGCAGGTACTCGCGCAGGCTGCGCGCCTCCGCCTCCCGGGGACTGCGGGCGAGGTTGCCGTGCTCCACCAGGTAGGACAGTCGGTCGTCGACGGTGTCGGCGGTCAGCTCGACGCCCTGATCGGCCAGACGCCGGGCGACCTCGGCGGCGGACTGGTCTGACAGCAGGCCCGCGATCTCGCCGGTGAACGTGCGCATGATGGCGATGTAGGTGGGGCCCTCGTCACCGGCCGCCGCATACCGCAGCGCCTCAAGCCGCACCCGATCGGCGTGTGGCATCGTGCCACGCGGGTTCTGGGGGTCAGTCACGCCGAGTTCTCCTCGACCGAGGGCGCGGCTGGAATCGGTGCCGTGATGTGGATCGGCGTGGACATACGGCGAGGGTAGCGACGGGCACCGACAAAACCGGCCGGGGCCAGCTGCGAGCGGTCCTGCACATGCGGGCGTCGTCCCCGAGCGGCCGACCGTGATCGCGTCGAGTGCGACGTTCCCGGTGGTCCGACCCCGACTACGGCGCTCTCGACGTGATCACCGACGCTACGATCACCGCCCCTTGGCTGCCGCAGGCCCACCGTGGTGCCGGGCTCAGCTCAGGTGGACCCAGACCCCGTGAGACGGGACGCCGTTCGCATTCACCACGAACAGCAGGTACCAGGCGGGCGGGGCGAGCGTTGCGGTCGCGGGCAGCGCCAGGGTGGCCGCGTCGGCGCCGGTGACGGTGATCGGCAGGTCGACCAGGCGCTGCTCGCAGTTGGACGAATGAGTAGTGGCTCCCGACTGCACCAGGCACGCAGAGACCAACCCTGCCGCATCGGGCACGGTGACGGCGGCCGCACCCCCGTATGTCAGCTCGGTGTCGGCGACGGTCACCTCCGGTCTGGCCGACCCCGAACAGGTACGGCGGCCAGAACACCTCGATCCGCAGCTCCTCGGTCTTGCGCTGCGGGTTCGAGCCTGCGGTGACCACCTTGCCGTCCGGCATCAGCAGGGCCACCGAGTGGTAGAGCCGGGGCACCCGCGACTCGGCCGCCATCGCCCACCGACCGGGACCGGCCCCGGGGTCCGGGTGGTAGATCTCGGCCGCCAGCGCCGCCTGGGCCGCGTTTTCCTCCATCATCGCGCCGCCGTTGACGAGCACGGTGCGGTCGGGCAACAGGGTCGCGCACAGATGCATCCGCGCCATGTTCAGCCCGGCGACCGGCGCGTACCCGGGCTGTGCCACATCGAGGTCCGCAACTGCCACCGACGCGACCGCGCCGGTCTGGTCGTGCATGTCGAACGGGCCGCCACCCATGATCATCACTCGCTGGTCCTGCGCGGGCGGCAGCAGCACGCTCGCCGACTGGTTGCGCGCCTGCGGGTCGGGCAGCACACCCCGCAGGTCGGTGGTCGCGTTCGTCGCCGGGTCCCAGACCGTGGGCCGGACGCCGTTGTTCGCGCCATACTGGCCGCCGCTGTAGAACAGCCGCCCGTCCTGAAGCAGGAACAGGTGCGCGTACATCGGCCAGTGGGGGGAGGGCGGCAGCGGCGCCCAGCCTGCGCCGTCGGTGTACGTCTCCGGGACGACGTTGAGCTCGTTCTTCTCATCCAGCCCGGACACCGCCAGGACCCGGCCGTCGGCCAGCGGCAGCAGGGTCGGGTACCACCGCCCGCCCGCCATGTCCGGCACGGCCGTCCAGGCGCCCGCCGCGCCGGTCGGGCCGCCTGGATCGGGCGGCCCGTCGAACGGGTCGAACACGACGGCCTGCTTCAGGCCGAAGAACGGGTCGTACTGCTCGGTTCCACCCGCCGCCAGCACCCTGCCGTCCGGCAAGAAGGCGTGCCCGCAGCAGAACAGGTCGACCGGGGTCTGCGGCCTGCTGAACCGCGGAGCGGGGTAGTGCCACACCGCGGTGCCGTACTGGTGGGCGGCGTGCCGGTCCGGGTCGTTGCTGGAACCGGCGAAGAACAGCACATCGCCGGTGCGTAGCAGCGCGGCGTGCACGGCCAGCACCTGCGAGTCGTCCTCCAGCAGCCGCCACACCCCCATCTCGGCGGCCATGTCGAGATCGGTCATCGGGTCCAGCACCCGGTACCAGCTCCCGTTCGGGCCGGGAGGGTCGTCGACCGCCAACACCATCAGGTGCGGCGCGGCGCGGCTGCCCAGCTTCGCGATCGCCAGCGCGGCGTCCTGGTTCTCCCAGAACCGCCAGTCCGGCACCGGCTGCCATGGTCCCCAGCCGTCGGCCGGACGGCCTCGCTCGTCCAGCCGCCAGCCCACGCTGTAGTAGCCGCCGTTCTGCCCCTGCGGGTTGTCGACCGCGAGCACCACGAGCTCGGCGACGCCGTCACCGTCCAGGTCGGCGACCGCGATCCCCGCCCCCTGGTTCTCCCAGAACCGCCAGTCGGGCACGGCAACCCAGTCCCGCCAACCGGTGACCACACCGTCGGCACCGAGCGGGCCGCTGCGGTAGTAGCCCGAGTTCGGACCCTCCGGCGCATCCACCATCAGCACCACCAGGTCGAGGCGGCCGTCGCCGTCGACGTCCGCGACAGCGATGTCGGCACCCGCGTTCGTCCAGCTGAACCAGTTCGGGACCTGGGTCCAATCCGTCCATCCCCCCGTGACGGCGCCGGTCGCGTCCAACGCCCGACCCACCCGGTAGTATCCCGCGTTGGGGCCGTCCGGCGCATCGATCATGAAGACGACCAAGTCGAGCGTGCCGTCGCCGTCCACGTCGGCGACCGCGATCCCAGCGCCTTCGTTCTGCCACGAGAACCATCCAGGTATCGGCATCCAGGCCGACCACCGGCCGACTGTGATCTCGTCGTCCGAGCCGTAGCCCACCCGGTAGTAGGCAGTGTTGGGGCCACCGGTGGCCTGGTCCACCGAGAACACGACAAGGTCCGAACGACCGTCCCCGTCGATGTCGGCGACCGCGACGCCTCCACCGGAGTTCTCCGAGCTGAACCAATCCGGGACCGGAGCGAAATCAGTGTTCAAGACCAAGCCAATCGTCGTGAGCGATCCACATCGGATCAATCCGCCGTACTCGGCCGACACCACTGTCGGCCTGTTGGGTACGAGAGTTCTGATACACGAGCAGGCTAGCGCCCCGTCCCCCCCACACCGTCATGATCGCCGAAACCGGCGGTTTTCGTGTGCAGACGCACGGAAACCGCCGCGCTCGGCGATCACTGGCGAGGCTCGATCACCGGCCGTTTCTAGCCGAACGTGAATACGTAGGCCTGGGTGCCCGCGTCGAGGAAGGTGATGTCGAACGTGCGGTCGACGATCGGGCCGTGCTGGCGAATCAGCTGGTAGAGCCGCTCGTCTGACACGGATCCGTTGCCCTGCTCGTCGACGTCGAGCCCATGGCTGCCGTTCGGCGCCGCTCCGTCGATCCGTATCCGGAAGCGGGTGGGTCCTGCTTCCGCGCCGAGCACCAGGTTGACGTCGCGCCCGTGGAAGCGGTGCACGATCTGGCCGCTGGGCTGGTTCAGGGTCGCGAATTGCGGCCGCACGATCCAGTCGCCGGACAGCGGCCCAGTGGTTGAGCGTCAGCCGTCGCGGTTCCTCGTAGACCTGACGGCGGTCGGCCGTGAAGCCCCCCGGGGACGCGAATCCGGTGGCGCGGGCGTAGCCGACGTAGGTCTCCGGCGACTCCAGCGTGGCCCAATCGGCCCCGAGCGAGACACCATCCGGCTCGACCGACACCAGTTCGTCGCCGACACCGGCGCTTCCCGCCTCGGCGATCAGCTGCTGGATGACCTGCTCCGATCGCTCGTAGTCCTCCTCGCCGAAGTGGTGATGTCGCAGTCGCCCGTCGGCGTCGACGAAGTAGAGGGCAGGCCAGTACGCGTTGTCGAAGGCGCGCCACACGGCGAACGCGTTGTCAACCGCGATCGGATAGTTGATGCCCATTCCGGTGAGGGCGGACCGGATCTTTTCGAGGTCGTGCTCGAACGGGAACTCCGGCGAATGTACGCCGATCACGACGAGCCCGGCGCCACGGTACTTCCTGGCCCACGCGTTGACGTAGGGCACCGTGCGAAGCCAATTGATACAGGAAAAAGTGCAGAACTGGACGACAACGACCCGGCCGCGGAGACCGTCGGGCGTGAGTGGTGGGGAATTGAGCCACGCAGTCGCGCCGCCAAAGTCCGGAAGCGCGCCCTCGACGGGCAACTCGGTCGTTGCGGTCACCGCAACGACCTGAAGGTCGCCCGGATCTCAGCCGACAAGGTCTGGGGCTGCTCCCAGGCGGCGAAGTGACCACCCACGTCGACCTTGTTGTAGTGAATGAGCTTGGGGTACGCCCGCTCCGCCCAGCTCCGCGGAGCGGGGTACAGCTCGTCGGGGAACACCGTCACGCCGACCGGAAGCTCGACGCCCTTCACGTCGAAGAAGGCCAACTTGCTCTCCCAGTAGAGCCGGGCCGAGGAGACGCCCGAATTGGTCAGCCAGTAGTGGGTGACATTGTCCAGGACATCGTCGCGGGACAGACCACCGGGCTGTCCGACGAAGGCGCGGGCGATGAGCTCGTAGCTGCGGACGTCGTGATCGAGCATCCAGGCGGCCAGGCCGACCGGTGAATCGGCGATGCCGTACAGGGTCTGCGGCCGGTTGGCCATCTCGTTGGCGTAGCCGACGCCGGTCTTGAAAAAGTGGTCGAGCACCTGATAGGCCGTCTGCTCTTCGGCGGAGAGGCCCGCGGGTGGCGGGCCGCCGAGTTGCAGAGCCTTCGAAACGTCGGGCGGAACCGTCGCGGGCATGTTCGTGTGGATGCCCAGTAGCCCGGGAGGCTTCAACAGCGCCATCTGTTCGGTCACGGCGTTGCCCCAGTCGCCGCCTTGGGCGACGTAGCTCGAATAGCCGAGCCTGTTCATCAGCTCAACCCACGCCCTCGCGATGCGGATGGGGTCCCAGCCGGTCTCGGTCGGCTTGCCGGAGAACCCGTGGCCCGGCAGCGATGGAATGACCAGATGGAAGGAGTCCGACGCGCTCGCGCCGTGTTCGGTGGGTTGGGTGAGCGGTGCGATGATCTTCAGCTGCTCGACCGTCGAGCCCGGCCATCCATGGGTGACGATGAGCGGCAGCGCGTCCTCGTGCTCGGACCGGACGTGGATGAAGTGGATGTCAACCCCGTCGATCTCAGTGATGAAGTGCGGAAGTGCGGCGAAGCGCCGCTCGAAGGCGCGCCAGTCGTAGTCCGTCGCCCAGTAGCGGGCCAGCGCCTGGATCACGTCGAGCTGAACGCCCTGCGCGGGATCCACTTCCCGATCCGGCCAGTTGGTGGCGGTGACGCGGCGCCGCAGGTCGACGAGCTGCTCTTCCGGTACGCCGATAACGAAGGGGCGAATGTCCATCACGTGCTCCTCACAGTGGAAGGTCGTGAGAGAGCCTCGTGCTCCTCCGTTTCGGACGCGCCCGTATAACCCACTGGTCTGTGCCTGTGTTCGTGGCAGGAGCCCGTGTCGTATCAGCTCAAGACGATCTTGATCGCGGAAGCCTCGATCGGGGAAGCTCGGTCGGCGTCGTCGGGCAAACCTTGCGATACGAAGAGCACGCGGTGGGTGGTCATGACGGTGTCGCGGAATTCCTGCGAGTGCGTCGCGCACCTTCTCCAGCAGCCGCGGCAGCGGGTCGGTGCGCGTCAGGACCGTCCGGGCGCATTGGTGTGGGCGAGCTCGTCGACGAGCACGAGCTCGGGGCGGCGGGCCAGCACGGCGTCGAGATCCATCTCGTCCAGACCGGGATGGCCACCGATCTCCCGCCGCGGAATGATCTCCAGCCCATCCAGCAGCTCCGCGGTCTTCGCCCGCCCGTGCGTCTCCACGATGCCGACGACCAGGTCGGCGCCGCGTTCCTGGCGGCGACGGGCCTCCCCGAGCATCGCGAAGGTCTTGCCGACACCAGGTGCGGCGCCCGAGGTGGATCCGCAGGTCACCGCGCCTGGTCACCGTCTCACGTCCTCAGTCGGAACGGCGCGTGAACGTGCGGACAGTGCGAAACAGGGGGTTCCGCACTGTCCGCGTCATGTTCTCGACCGCACTCCGGTCAGGACTGGGCCGCGGCAACGGCCAGGTTCAGCTCGGTGACGTTGATGGTCGGCTCGCCCAGGAATCCGAGGATCCGGCCCTGCCTGTTCTCGGTCACCAGCTGCTGCACGGCGCCTGCCGACAGGCCCGTCACCCGGGCCACCCGCGCGACCTGCAGCGCGGCGTACTCCGGGCTGATGTCCGGGTCGAGCCCGGACGCCGAGGCCGTCACCGCATCAGCAGGCACCTCCGATTCGGCAACGCCCTCACGGGCGGCAATCTGCCGCTTGCGCTGGTTGATCGTGTCGAGCAGCTTGGCGTCGAACGTGCCTTTGTTGGACCCGCCGGACGTGGACGTGTCAGCCGGGCCGAGCACGTCCTTCGACGACGCGGAAGGCCGCGTGTGGAAGTACGGGTCACGGGCCGGGTCTTTGGCGACCGGGTCGATCCCGATCTGCGACGACCCGGCGGGTGTGCCGTCCTTGGCGTAGACGATCGAGCCCTCGGCGTGGCCTGCGAGGCCCGGGATGTGGTCGACGCCGTAGCTGAGGAGTGGGTAGACGATGCCGCACAGCACCGTGAGCAGGATCAGGACGCGGAGTCCCGTGGCGGTCTGCCGCCACAGCGTGGTGACCATCAGATCCCCGGAATCAGTCGGACGAGCAGGTCGATGAGGAAGATCCCGAGGAACGGCGAGACCACACCGCCCAGCCCGTAGATCAACAGATTGCGGCGCAACAGGTTCGCCGCGCTGGTGGGCCGGTAGCGCACGCCGCGCAACGCGGCGAGGCTGTCGAGGATGCAGCGCACCACGGCTGCGGGGCTGGGGTCGGTCAGTGGCATCCCGACGGCACGGCAGGCTGCGGCGATCCGTACGGGCATGTCGCCCGGGGGCAGGAACACGGGGTCGTCCGGGTCGATGCGCGGGCCTCCCCCAGGCCGCGCGGCCGCGGCGGCGAGCACTTCGCCGAGGTCGACGTCCAGGCCGCGCAGGCTCCAGGTGCGCACGGACTCCGAGAGCAGCCACAGTCCCATCACGTTGCGCAGGTAGCGGATGGTGTCGTCCACCCCGCGCTCGTTGCTGAAGTTGGCCCGACGGCTGTCCTCGGTGAGCACCGGCGCGGAGAGCTCGACCCCGACCAATCCCCATGTGCCGCAGGAGATGTAGCCGAACCGCGGTGTGTCGGCGGGGACGCCGACGACGGCCGAGGCGGTGTCGTGCGATCCGACCATAGTCACCCGTCAGCTCATCGGGGACGCCGATCTCGGCCGGACGTCCGGCGTCAGCGGGCCGAGCACCTGGCCTGCCGTGATGATGTCGGGCACAGGCCCGCGGGCAGCCCGAGCGCCTCGACCAGCGGTCGGGACCAGTCACCGGTGCGGGCGTCGAGCAGTCCCGTGGTGGAGGCGTTGGCTTGTTCGGCGACATGCCTTCCGGTCAGCCAGTAGCCGAGCAGGTCGGGGATCAGCAACGCGCGCCCGTCGGCGAGGTCGGGCTCGGCCGCGAGCTGATAGAGGGTGTTGAACGGCAGGAATCGCAGCCCCGCTGTGGCGTAGAGCGCGGCGGGCTCGAGCTTGGAGTGCACGTCCTGCACTGCGCGCTCGGTGCGCGGGTCGCGGTAGTGCCTCGGGTTGCCCAGCAGCGCCCCGCGGCCGTCCAGCAGACCGTAGTCCACCGCCCACGAGTCGATCGCCAGCCCGGCCAGCGGGCCCGAGTCGCGGGCGGCGGTCCGCAGCCCGGTGAGGACGTCGGTGTAGAGGCCGAGCACGTCCCAGTAGAGGCCCTCGGGCAGCCGGACCGGGCCGTTGCGGAACCGGTGGACCTCGGTCATCTCCAGATGGTCGGGTCCGACCCGGCCGACGATGACCCGCCCGCTCGACGCCCCGAGATCGACGGCGGCCAGCGCCAGCGGCGTAGTCACGACGGCGCCTCCGCGGGAAAGAGCACGTCGGCGCTCACCGCATCGATTGTTCGCTCGCTCACCGGAGGAACGCGGCGGCGACGCCGGAGTTCGACGGGAATGTGCAGGCCGGTGGTCTGGGCGAGGTCGCCGCCGGTGAGCGCGAAGACCGCCGCGGCCACGTGTTCGGGAGGACTTCACGGCCGAGCAGGGTGCGCTTGGCGTAGTAGGCGCCCAATTCCTCCTCCGGCACCCCGTACACCTGGGCGCGTTTGGCGCCCCAGCCGCCCGCGAAGATCCCGGAGCCGCGAACGACGCCGTCGGGGTTGATGCCGTTGACCCGGATCCCATGCGGCCCGAGCTCAGCGGCCAGCAGACCGACCTGGTGGGCCTGGTCGGCCTTCGTGGCCCCGTATGCGATGTTGTTCGGGCCCGCGAACAGCGAGTTCTTGCTGGAGATGTAGACGATGTCCCCGCCCATCCCTTGGGCGATCATCACCTTCGCCGCGGCGCGGGACACCAGGAACGAGCCCTTGGCCATCACGTCGTGCTGCAGGTCCCAGTCGGCGACGGTGGTCTCCAGTAGCGGCTTGGAGATCGACAGACCGGCGTTGTTGACCACCAGGTCGACGCCGCCGAACGCCAACGCGGCAGCGTCCACGGCCGCGGCGACGGCGTCCTCGTCCGACACGTCAGCCCCGACCCCGACGGCCCGGTCGGCGTTACCGATTTCCGCCGCCTCGGCCGCGGCCTTGCCCGCGTCGAGGTCGGCGACAACGACGCATGCGCCTTCAGCGGCCAGCCGGTGCGCGATCGCCTTCCCGATGCCCGATGCGGCCCCGGTGACCAGCGCGACCCGGGTGGCCAGCGGCTTCGGCTTGCGCATCCGGGCGAGCTTGGCCTCCTCCAGCGCCCAGTACTCGATGCGGAACTTCTCCGACTCCGGGATCGGGGCGTAGGTCGACACCGACTCCGCACCACGCATCACGTTGATCGCGTTGACGTAGAACTCGCCCGCGACCCGGGCGGTCTGCTTGTCGCGGCCGAACGAGAACATGCCCACGCCCGGCACGAGCACGATCGCGGGGTCGGCGCCCCGCATGGGCGGGCTGTCGGGTGTCGCGTTGCGCTCGTAGTAGGCGCGGTAGTCCTCGCGGTAGGCGGCGTGCAGCTCCTTCAGCCGGGCGATGATCTCCTCGACCGACGCGCTGCCGGGCAGGTCCACTACCAGGGGCTTGACCTTGGTGCGCAGGAAATGGTCCGGGCACGACGTGCCCAGCTCCGCCAGCGGGGCGAGCCCCTGCCGCGCGACGAACTCCAGCACCGCGTCGCTATCGGTGTGTATGTGTAGTGACCCAGCTGTGGACGATCGGTGGACGCGAGTCCGCGGATGGTCGGGAAGATCGCGGCGGCCTTGGCGTGCCGCTCGGCGGCGGGCAGCGCCTCGTTGCCGGGCACGACCGGGCCGAACGGCTCGGCGGTGCCATGTTTGCCAAGGTACTCCTGCGCCGCGCGGATGATCTCCAGCGAGTGCGCCTCCGCCTGCTCGCTGGTCTCCCCCCACGCCGTGATGCCGTGCCCGCCCAGTATCACGCCGATCGCCTGCGGGTTCGCGTCCTTCACCGCCGCGATGTCGCGGCCGAGCTGAAAACCGGGCCGCCGCCACGGCACCCACACCACGCGGTCGCCGAAGCAGTCGTGCGTGAGCTTCTCCCCGTCCGCCGCAGTGGCGAGCGCGATCCCCGAGTCTGGGTGCAGGTGATCGACGTGCGCCGCCTCGACGAGGCCGTGCATGGCGGTGTCGATCGACGGCGCAGCCCCGCCCCTGCCGTGCAGACAGAAGTCGAATGCGGCCACCATCTCGTCCTCGCGCTCGACGCCGGGATAGACATCCTGAAGCGCGCGCAGCCGGTCCAGCCGCAGCACGGCGAGCCCGGCGGGGGTCAGCGTTCCCAGATCACCCCCAGAGCCTTTGACCCACATCAGCTCGACGGGCCCACCGGTGACCGGGTCGGTCTCGGTGCCCTTCGCCGAGGTGTTGCCCCCGGCGTAGTTGGTGTTACGCGGATCGGCGCCCAGCCGGTTGGACCGGGCGACCAGCTCGGCCACGGTGGGGTTCTCGGTCATGGTTGAGCTCCTCAGATGTGGTCCCACAGGGGTCAGGTCCAGCCGGCCTGTGTGCCACCGACCCGATCGGCGGCGATCTTCTGGCCGTAGCCGGACTCCCGGTAGGCGGCCATCGGGTCACGGGGCAGGCCGCGGGATTCCCGCCGGTCGGCCAGCACCCCGCGCACGTCGGTGTCGTAGGCGTCCATCAGCACGCCGTTCGCGCCCAGCACGTCACCGGCCTGCTGGGCGGCGGTCAGCGCCGCCGCGTCGACCAGCAACGCCTTGGCCAGCGCCTGCTCGACGTTGAGCACCGAGCGGATCTGGCCGGGGATCTTC
>CAWGYF010000009.1:0-151169 GCA_963826705.1 uncultured Actinomycetota bacterium | reverse complement strand
CGCGCACGCGAGGGTCGCGGGGCGGTGGTGCGCGATGCGTGCTGGCGAGGGCGGCGGGCGGTGGTGTGCGGTCGAGGTGGGCCTCAGCGGGGTCTGGGCGCCGCGGAACCCCGCCCACGTTCACCTCGGCCGCTCGCGCGCTGCGGACTATGCCGACTGCCCCGCCGAACCGTCACACACACCCTGCGTGGTTCACACACACCATCCGCTTAGGGGCAGGAGCGGGCGTTGATCGCCGGTTGTGTGACATGAGCGCCAGATATGGCCGTCATGTCCCACAAACGGCGATCACCGTCCCCCGGGAGCCCCGCCGCCGGGCGCCGCCGGGCCATGATCGTCAAGAGTGGTGTCGGCGGCGCACCGCTGCACTCTTGGCACCACGTGCGGCGATCACCGCGGCGACCGGGTCGAGCAGGCGGTCCTTGCGGGGCCCGCTCACCCCGCGCACTTCGCCAGCGCACCCTCCAGTCAGCGATCATCACAGCTCGGGTGCGGTCTGGTCCGGGCAACCATCAGCTGCCGGACGTCGCAACTCAAGTAACCGGCATCGCCACCCGCAGTGTGTGCGGACCCCGACGGTGTGTGCGAGCTGCGGGCCGGTGGGCCGGTCAGGCGGGGAGGGCGCCTCGGCTCGCCGTGTCCAGGGCGGCCGTGGCGGGCAGGGGCACGTGGATCACACCCGCCTTGTCGAGCTTGGCCAGCTCAGAGCGGGCGCGGGCGTAGGCGGCGATGCGCTCGGCGTCGCTGTCGGAATCGCGGGCGGTGGTGAGCAGCTTGATGATCCGCTCGACGGTGGAGCGCTCGGCAGGGGTGAGGTTGGACAGGCGGATCCGCTCCGCCGCCTCCCGTGCGGCCCGCCATGCCCGCTCGGCGCGGTCGACGGCCGCGACGAAGGCCGGAGCGTGGCCGCCGCCGGGGAACGCGTCGGTGTCCAGCGCCTGGGCCTCGGCGAAGGCGTCGACGAACCGCGCCGTGCTCGGCACCGTCACGTCGGCGAGCGCAGGCAACCGCAACACGGCCATCGGGTCGCACTCGTACGCGGCGTAGGCACTGCGCAGGGCGTCGAACCGGCGCCGGGCATGCGCCCACACCAGGTCGGGCCGGGGGGGCTGGGCCACGGGCCGCTGGGGCAGCGGTGCCGTGCCCGCCGCCCCGCCGCGGCGGAGCCGAGCCCGGCGCTGGGAACGGGTGACCGCGGCGACCACTCCACCGACCACCAGGAAGGGCGCGGCCATAAAGAGCAGCACCCACGCGACGATGAGCAGTCCGATCATCATGCCGCCTCCGACCAGCAGTACGCCGCCATCTGAGGCGAACGTCAGCGCGACCAGCACGGTGGCGATAGCGAAGACCGCAGGCGCCTTGCTGTGCCGATGGGGGCCGTATGGCCGCCCCGCGACCCGGCGTCGCCGGGCCCTTGACTCCTCACGCAGCCGTCGCCCGTCGGCGAACGCAGCAGCGTAGGCCGGTGGGAACGGCGGGATCCCCGCCGGGTGACGATGGTGGCGCACGTCTCCTTGGTACCCGACCGGGGTGATGTTCGCACGGGTCCGAACGAGTGCTGGGCCGGTACGGTTCCGCCGAGATGACCCATTGTCACGGCCGGAGGAGCCTGCAGTGTTTCGCAAGGTGCTGGTCGCCAACCGGGGCGAGATCGCGATCCGCGCCTTCCGGGCCGCCTACGAGCTCGGCATCGCGACCGTGGCGGTCTTCCCGTACGAGGATCGCAACTCTCTGCACCGCGCGAAGTCCGACGAGTCCTACCAGATCGGTGAGCCTGGCCATCCGGTCCGCGCGTACCTGTCAGTCGACGAGGTCATCAAGGCGGCCCGAGGCGCGGGCGCCGACGCGGTCTACCCCGGGTACGGATTCCTCTCCGAGAACCCCTACCTCGCGCAGGCCTGCGCCGATGCGGGCATCACGTTCATCGGGCCACCGGCCGGTGTGCTGCATCTGACCGGTAACAAGGCCCGCGCCATCGCCGCCGCGCGCGAAGCGGGCGTCGCCGTCTTGCGCGGAAGCGAGCCCGCGGCCGACGTCGACACGCTCGTCGCCGCGGCGGAGGAGATCGGGTTCCCGATCTTCGTCAAGGCCGTCGCGGGTGGCGGCGGGCGCGGCATGCGCCGTGTCGAGCAGGCAGGCGACCTGCGCGAGGCGATCGAAGCCGCGATGCGCGAGGCGGAGTCGGCGTTCGGCGACGCCACGGTGTTCCTCGAGCAGGCCGTGGTCAACCCGCGGCACATCGAGGTGCAGATTCTGGCCGACGCCGATGGCAACGTGGTGCATCTCTACGAGCGCGACTGCTCGGTGCAGCGGCGCCACCAGAAGGTCATCGAGATCGCGCCTGCCCCGAACCTGGACCCCGAGCTGCGGGACCGGATCTGTGCCGACGCCGTCGCGTTCGCCCGGCACATCGGTTACGTCAACGCGGGCACCGTCGAGTTCCTGCTCGACGAGCGCGGCCGTCACGTCTTCATCGAGATGAACCCGCGCATCCAGGTGGAGCACACGGTGACCGAGCAGATCACCGACCGCGACCTGGTCGTCGCCCAGCTGCGCATCGCGTTCGGCGCCACGCTGCCCGAGCTGAAGCTGACCCAGGACCAGGTGACCCTTTCGGGAGCGGCGCTGCAGTGCCGCGTCACCACCGAGGACCCGGCCAACGGCTTCCGGCCCGACACCGGCGTGATCAGCAACTACCGCTCGCCCGGCGGCCCCGGCGTCCGGCTGGACGGCGGAACGACGCACACCGGCGCGGAGGTGAACGCGCACTTCGACTCGATGCTGGTCAAGCTCACCTGTTACGGCCATGACTTCACCCAGGCCGTCCGACGGGCGCGGCGCGCGATCGCGGAGTTCCGCATCCGGGGCGTCGCGACCAACCTGCCCTTCCTGGCTGCCGTGCTCGACGATCCGGACTTCCAGGCGGGCCGCGTCACCACATCCTTCATCGACGAGCGCCCCGAGCTGCTCCGGGCCCGAAAGCCCGCCGACCGCGGCACCCGCCTGCTCACCTATCTCGCCGAGACCACGGTCAACCGCCCGCACGGCCCCCGCCCCCAGGTCGTCGAGCCGGTCGAAAGGCTGCCGCGCTGCGACCTCGACGCCCGGCCGCCCGACGGCTCCCGCCAGCTCCTGCGTGCGCTGGGACCCGAGGGTTTCGCCAGGCGGCTGCGGGAACAGACCGCGGTAGCCGTCACCGACACGACGTTCCGCGACGCCCACCAGTCGTTGCTGGCCACCCGGGTGCGCAGCCGCGACCTGCTCGCCGTCGCCCCGTACGTCGCGCGCACCGCGCCGCAGCTGCTCTCGCTGGAGTGCTGGGGCGGGGCCACCTACGACGTCGCGCTGCGCTTCCTCGCCGAGGACCCGTGGGACCGGCTCGCGGCGCTGTCGGAGGTCCTGCCCAACATCTGCACGCAGATGCTCCTGCGCGGGCGCAACACCGTCGGCTACACCCCGTATCCGACTGAGGTCACCGACGCCTTCGTGCACGAGGCCGCGGCCGCGGGCATGGACATCTTCCGGATCTTCGACGCGCTCAACGACGTCGCGCAGCTGCGTCCAGCGATCGACGCGGTGCGGGCCACCGGCAGCGCCGTCGCCGAGGTGGCGCTGTGCTACACCGGCGACCTGTCGGACCCGGCGGAGGATCTGTACACGCTCGACTACTACCTGCGGCTGGCCGAGCAGATCGTCGACGCGGGCGCGCACGTCATCGCCATCAAGGACATGGCGGGCCTTCTCCGCCCCCCGGCCGCTCGCACGCTGGTCACCGCCCTGCGCGACCGTTTCGAGCTGCCCGTCCACCTGCACACCCACGACACGGCGGGCGGCCAGCTCGCCACCCTCGTCACAGCGATCGAGGCGGGGGTCGACGCGGTCGACGCGGCTGTGGCGTCGATGGCGGGCACCACGTCACAGCCCTCGCTCTCGGCGCTGGTGGCGGCCACCGACCACACCGCGCGGGCCACCGGCCTGTCGCTGGCGGCCGTCGGCGACCTCGAGCCGTACTGGGAGGGCGTTCGGAAGGTCTACCGGCCGTTCGAGTCGGGGCTCGCGTCGCCGACCGGCCGGGTCTACCACCACGAAATCCCCGGCGGGCAGCTGTCCAACCTGCGCCAGCAGGCCATCGCGCTGGGCCTCGGCGACCGGTTCGAGCTGATCGAGGACCTCTACGCCGCCGCCGACCGCATGCTCGGGCGGCTGGTGAAGGTGACCCCGTCGTCGAAGGTGGTGGGCGACCTCGCGCTGCACCTGGTCGGGTCGGGTGTCGAGGCGAAGGACTTCGAGGCTGATCCCGGGCGTTTCGACGTGCCCGACTCGGTGATCGGCTTCCTGCGCGGGGAGCTGGGCGACCCACCGGGCGGTTGGCCCGAGCCGTTCCGCACGCGCGCGCTGGAGGGCCGCCAGCCGGAGCGGGAGCACGCCGAGCTGACGTCCGAGGACCGCGAGCAGCTGGCGAGCACGCGGCGCCCCACCCTCAACCGGCTGCTGTTCCCGGGCCCGACCAAGGAGTACCTCGCGCACCGGGAGTCCTACGGCAACACCTCGGTGCTCTCGACCAAGGACTTCCTCTACGGCCTCGAGGCCGACATCGAGCACACCGTCGAGCTGGAGCCCGGCGTCACGCTGATCATCGCGCTGGAGGCCATCTCGGAACCCGACGAGCGGGGCTACCGCACGGTCGTGACGACGCTCAACGGGCAGCTGCGGCCGGTGTCGGTGCGCGACGCGTCGATCGCCACCGACGTCAAGGCCGTGGAGAAGGCCGACCGGGGCAATCCGCTGCACGTCCCGGCGCCGTTCGCGGGCGTTGTCACGCTGCAGGTCGGCGAGGGCGACCCGGTGGGCGCGGGCCAGACCGTGGCCACGATCGAGGCGATGAAGATGGAGGCGAGCATCACCGCGCAGCAGGCGGGCGCGGTTGCGCGCGTGGCGATCGGCAACGTTCAGCAGGTGGAGGGCGGCGACCTGCTGCTGGAGCTCGCCTGAGCACCCGCACACACCGCCAGTTGTCGACCCGGTTGCCACGGTGATCGCCATGAGTGGTGCCAGGAGTGCAGTGGTGCGCCGCCGACACCATTCTCGACGATCATGGCCCGGCCGCGGGCCGCTCGGCGGACCTGATGCCAGGCCATGCGCGGTATGTGCGGCTTTCACGGCACGATGCCAGGGTGACGCGGATCGTGGCCGGGGCGGCGGGCGGACGGCGGCTGGCCGTGCCGCCGTCGGGCACCCGGCCGACCTCCGACCGGGTGCGGGAGGCGCTGTTCAGCGCTTTGGCCCACGATCCGGGGCTGGACGGAGCCGCCGTGCTCGACCTCTGCGCAGGCTCGGGCGCGCTGGGTCTGGAGGCGCTCTCCCGCGGAGCCGCCCACGTGCTGCTCGTCGAGAGCGACCGGAAGGCCGTCGCCGTGCTGCGCCGCAACGTCGCCGCGGTCGGGCTGCCGGGCGCCGAGGTCAGGGCGGCCGCGGCGGCGACCGTGCTGGGCTCGGCCTCCGCCCGCGCCTATGACGTGCTCATCGCCGACCCGCCGTACGCCCTGCCCGACGCCGAGGTCGCGGGCTGGCTCGTCGCGGCGGCCGAGCACGGGTGGCTCACACCGGACGCGACGGCCGTGGTCGAGCGGCCCACCCGAGGTGGCCCGTTCCCGTGGCCCGCCCCGTTCTACGCTATTCGTGAGCGACGTTACGGCGAGACCACTTTGCACGTCGGGCGCTGTTACGGTCAGCAACCATGAGGCGTGCCGTTTGCCCCGGGTCCTTCGACCCGCCCACCAACGGGCACGTGGACATCATCGGACGCGCGGCCGCGCTGTTCGACGAGGTCGTGGTGGCCGTCGGGGTGAACCAGAGCAAGAACCGGCTTTTCACCGCGGACGAGCGCATCGAGATGCTCACCGAGGTCGTGCGGCCCTACGCCAACGTGCGTGTCGACACGTTCGACGGGCTGCTGGTCGACTACTGCCGGATCCACGACATCAGGGCCATCGTGAAGGGCCTGCGGGCGGTCACCGACTTCGATTACGAGCTGCAGATGGCGCAGATGAACCAGCGCCTCTCGGGGGTCGACACGCTGTTCATGTCGACCAGTCCCGAGTGGAGCTTCGTCGCGAGCTCCCTGGTCAAGGAGATCGCGACGTTCGGCGGCGACGTGGCCCACCTGCTGCCCGCGACCGTGTACAAGCGGCTGGTGGAGCGGATCGCGGAACGGAAGTGACACGCGGGGCGGAGGGCAATCCGCCGTCCGGGCGTCGGCCAATGAGAGGATCCGTGCTGTGTACCGGGTCTTCGAATCGCTCGACGCGCTGGTCACCGTCGTCGAGGAGGCACGTGGGGTCCCGATGACGGCCACCTGCGTCGTCCCGCGGGGTGACGTGCTCGAACTGCTGGACGACATCCGCGAGGCGCTCCCCGGCGAGCTGGACGACGCCCAGGACGTGCTCGACCGCCGCGACGAGCTGGTGGACGACGCCACCCAGGAAGCCGAACAGACCCGGTCGGGAGCGCAGTCCGACGCGGCCGCGGCGCTCGCGGCGGCGCACTCGGAGGCCGACCGGCTCCTCGCGGACGCCCGCTCCGAGGCCGAGCAGACCCTCGCGGCGGCCCGCCACGAGGCCGAACGCGCGGCCGCCGACGCGCGCAGGCAGTACACCGAGCTGACCGACCGGGCGCGCGCCGACGCCGAGCGGTCGGTCGAGGCGGGCCGCTCGACCCACGACCGGTTCGTGGCCGAGGGACGTGCGGAGCAGGCGCGGCTGGTGGCGCAGACCGAAGTGGTGCGGGCGGCACACACCGAGGCCGCGCGGCTCGTCGACGCCGCGGATGCCGAGGCCGACCGGCTGCGGCGCGAGTGTGACGCCTACGTCGACGCGAAGCTCGCCGAGTTCGAGGACACCCTCGGCAAGGCCTTGGCCACCGTCACCCGCGGCCGCAGCCAGCTGTGGCGGGGCGCCCCGGCAGGCGCGCCCCGCGCCCGGACCGGCACCGGCATGGACCTCATCGACTGAGCGACCCCGCAGCGGCCCCACCTGCGGTCTGCCACCCCACGCCGCCGACGACACGACCAGGAGCGCGGGCTTACCCTGGAGGCGTGAGTACGCACCGTCTCGCCCGCACCGGGGCCGCTGGTCCGTGGGCCTTCTCCACCCGCGAGCTGGGCCGCCGTCCCGGTATCATGCGCGCCTACACCCGCGTTGTCCCCGCGCCCGAGGACGGACTGGGGCTGCCGACCATCGGCATACCTGCCGGATCGCCGGTGGAGCTTTCCGTGCGGCTGGAGTCGGTCACCGAGGGCGTGTACGTGTCCGGCAGCGCGTACGCCCAGCTGGAGGGGGAGTGCGCACGATGCCTCGACCCGATCACCGACGAGATCACCGTCGAGATCGGTGAGCTGTTCGCCTACCCCGAAAGCGCCACCGACGAGACGACAGAGGAGGACGAGCTCCCGCGCGTCATCGACGACTACGTCGACCTCGAGCAGACCGTCCGCGACGCGCTCGTCCTCGAACTGCCGCTCGCCCCGCTGTGCCGTCCGGACTGCGCAGGCCTGTGCGTCGAGTGCGGCGAGAAGTGGGCCGACCTCGGCCCCGAGCACGGGCATGAGACACTGGACCCGCGTTGGGCCGCCCTGCGTGAGCGTCTGCCCGCCGAATGACCTTCCCGCACTACCGCTAGGAGATCCACCGTGGCTGTTCCGAAGCGCCGGATGTCGCGCTCGAACACGCGATCCCGTCGGGCGCAGTGGAAGGCCACTGCTCCAACGCTGGTCACTTGCTCGAACCGCGCCTGCCGGGCCACCAAGCCGCCCCACATCGCGTGCCCCGTCTGCGGCACCTACAACGGGCGCCCGGTCGTCACGCCTGCCTGAGCCTGTCGAGACATATGCCGGAACGCGGTGCATCGGGGCCCGCGAGTGATCGTGGGGCCCTTCTCAAGTCGCTGGGCGTGAAGCTGTCAGACGATCTTCTCACCCTGGCGCTCACCCACCGCTCCTACGCGTACGAAAACGGCGGACTGCCGACCAACGAGCGCCTGGAGTTCCTCGGCGACTCGGTTCTGTCGATCGTCGTCACCGACCGGCTCTACCGCGACCACCCCGACCGGCCGGAAGGGCAGCTGGCGAAGCTGCGCTCCAGCGTCGTCAACATGCATGCGTTGGCCGGGGTCGCCATCAACCTCGGCGGGCCCGCGGGGCTCGGGGCCTACCTCTACCTCGGCCGCGGCGAGGAGCTGACGGGTGGGCGCACGAAGCCCAGCATTCTCGCCGACGCCACCGAAGCCCTGATCGGCGCGGTGTACCTCGAGCACGGACTCGAGACCGCGCGTGAGGTCGTGCAGCGGCTGTTCGACCCGCTCATGCGCAGTGCGCCCCTCCTGGGTGCGGGGCTGGACTGGAAGACCAGCCTGCAGGAGCTGACGGCCGCAGCCGACCTCGGCGTGCCCGAGTACCGCATCGCGGAGGAGGGCCCCGACCACCTGAAGGTCTTCACGGCCACCGCCGTCATCGCGAGCCGGGACCTCGGGTCCGGTGAGGGTCGCACCAAGAAGGAAGCCGAGCAGAAGGCCGCCGAGCTGGCCTGGCACGTGCTCACCGAGGAGGCCGCCTCCTCCAGCCCCGCCGCGGGTAGTTAGTGCGGTGGCCACAAACGTTCACCGGGTCCTCGCGTGTCCAGACGACGCCTCGCGGCGTTGCCGCCCTCGCGAAGACGCCCGGTATGAGCTTCGGGCGGCGCCTTGCGAGGCGCCGTCTGGACACGCGATCACCCCGGCAACGTTTGTGGCCACCGCACTAGTGCCCCGTCCAGAAAGGTTCGGCACGCAACTCGCCTGGATCCACCGATTCCCGCACCAACCTTCCTGGACGGGGCACTAGTGCCCGAGCTGCCGGAGGTCGAGGTCGTCCGCCGCGGCCTCGCCCAGCACGTGCTGAAGCGCACGATCGTCGAGGTCGATGTCGCCCATCCCCGTGCGGTGCGCCGCCACCTGGAAGGCGGCGCCCACTTCGCCGCCCGCCTCGCCGGTCGCACCATCAGCGGCGCACGGCGGCGGGGCAAGTACCTCTGGCTGGAGTTGGACGGGGGAGCCGAGCAAGACGACGCCGTGGTCGCCCACCTGGGCATGAGCGGCCAGATGCTCGTCGCCGACCCGGCCCGTCCCGACGAGAGACACCTCCGCATCCGCATGCGCTTCGCCGACGACGGCCCGGAGCTGCGGTTCGTCGACCAGCGCACGTTCGGAGGGCTGTCGATCCACCCGCTGGTGCCTGCCGTGGGCGGGGGCCTCCTGCCTGCGCCGGTGGCCCACATCGCCCGTGACCCGATGGACCCCGCGTTCGACCTCGACGCCGCTGTGGCAGGCATCCGTCGCCGCCGCACGGAGCTCAAGCGGGCCCTGCTGGACCAGACCATCGTCTCGGGCATCGGCAACATCTACGCCGACGAGGCGCTCTGGCGGGCCCGGCTGCACGGGGCGCGACCGACCGACCGCCTCACCCGCGCGCAGGGCCGCACGGTGCTCACCGCGGCGTCCGAGGTGATGGACGCCGCGCTCGCCGCGGGCGGCACCTCCTTCGACGCGCTCTACGTCAACGTCAACGGCGCGTCGGGCTACTTCGACCGGTCGCTCTCGGCTTACGGACAGGCCGACCGGCCCTGCCCCCGGTGCGGAACCCCGATCCGGCGCGAGTCGTTCATGAACCGCAGCAGCTACAGTTGCCCCCGGTGCCAACCTCGCCCCCGGCGTTCGGGTTGACAGTGCCCCGAGGTTGCCGCCAGCGGGGTTCCGCTCGAGCGCAACCCCGCTCAGGGTCATCTCGGCGCGCCACTGCGCGGCAGCACCGATGCAGACTACCGGTCCGGCGTCGCGAGGATCTTGAAGAGCATGTTGTTGACGTCGGTGAGGGCTTGGACGTCGATCCGTCGACGATGCTCGTTCAACGTGGTCTTGCGCAGACTGGTGACCAGGCCTGGGGCCGCCCAACCGTCGCCAAGGTCCACCCCGAATCCGGTGTCGGGCTCGGTGTCGAAAACGGGCACCACGATGACGGTCGGCTCGCTGGGGATCTCGTTGTACACCGTCGAGGAGATCACAAGGACGCTGATGCCAGCGCCGATCCTCCAGACGTCGCCCCTGCGTGGGGTGGCGCTCAACTCTCTGCCAGCTCGTCCAGGTTGCGATCAGCCCAGGCCGCAGCGAATGCTCCGGCATCCGGATGGGCCACCATCCATCGCTCATGCGCGCCGCAGCGCCGCCGCATGTCCTCGACATCGAGGAGACCCTCGATCCATGAGTTCATCGACTGCTTGTCCGCATCGGCGTAGCGCTTGACCGCCTCGTACGCCGAATCGGACAACCGCAAGGTGATCATCCGCGCCATCGCTTGATGATAGCGAATGTTGCTAGCGTATCGCTCTCGACGCGCTGGCTCGCTCTGTGAGCGGTCGGTTCGGTGCTTGGGATTGGTGGACGCCGTGACGCACGACGAGATCCTCGACAGGGTCGCATTCCGGGGCGATCCGGTCGCCGACGGCGCGGCGACCGTCGTCGGAGGGCACGCCCGGTTCACGGTGCTGACCCCGCGGATGGTCCGCCTGGAGTGGGCACCTCACGCCCGCTTCGAGGACCGGGCGAGCTACGCGTTCCCCGTGCGCCGTGGTGAACCGCCCGCGTTCACCGTGACGACCGCGGACGCCGTGACGAGCATCGACACCGGCGCGCTGCTTGTCCGATACACCGACGACGGTCGCGCCTTCCACGCGGGCAACCTGACGATCCAGCTCACCGGGGCAGTCGCGGCCAACTGGGCGCCAGGGCAGCTCGACCCGGCCAACCTCGGCGGCGCGCGCCGCACCGTGGACGATTGTCGCGGCGACGCCGTGCTGGAACCGGGTCTGGTCTCACGCTCGGGATGGGCGCTGGTCGACGACAGCGCTACCGCCGTGTTCGACGGCGACGGCTGGCCGGTCGGCCGGGACGAGCCGGACGGCATCGACTGGTACTTCTTCGGCTACGGCCACGACTTCGCCGCGGCGGTCGGCGACTACACCCGGTTCGGGGGGCGGGTGCCACTCGTGCCCCGGTGGGCGCTCGGGGCGTGGTGGTCGCGCTATCACGCCTACGACGAGGCCGAGCTGAAGGAGCTCGTCGACGGCTTCGCGGAGCACGGTCTGCCGCTCGACGTCGTGGTCATCGACATGGACTGGCACCTGCCCGACGGCTGGACCGGCTACACCTGGAACCGGGACCTGTTTCCCGATCCGCGGGCGATGCTGGCGTGGCTGCACGCGCGCGGCCTGCGCGTCACGTTGAACCTGCACCCGGCGCAGGGGGTGGCGCGATTCGAGGCCGCCTACCCCGAGTTCGCCCGCCGCTCGGGCATCGACCCCGCCTCCGGCGACCCGGTGCCCTTCGCGATCACCGACCGGCAGTTCGTGCGGGACTACTTCGAGCTGCTGCACCACCCGCTTGAGGACGAGGGCGTCGACTTCTGGTGGATGGACTGGCAGCAGGGCCGCACGACCGACGTGCCCGGGCTGGATCCCTTGCCGTGGCTGAACCACATCCACTTCGCCGACCAGGCCCGACGTCCGCAGCGGCGCCCGATGGACTTCAGCCGCTGGGGCGCCTTGGGCAGCCACCGCTATCCGGTCGGCTTCTCCGGCGACTCGTTCGCGCTCTGGACGGCGCTCGCGTTCCAGCCGCGCTACACGGCCGCGGGCGCGAACGTCGCTTACGGCTGGTGGAGCCACGACATCGGCGGCCACAGCGGTCCCGACGATCCGGAGCTCTACGTGCGGTGGGTCCAGTTCGGCGCCGTCAGCCCGATCCTGCGGCTGCACAGCAACAAGGAGCCAGAAGCCGAGCGGCGGCCGTGGGCATTCGACGAAGTCACCCTCGACCATGCCCGCGCGGCGTTCCGGCTTCGCTACGAGCTGCTGCCCTACCTCTACACCGCGGCCCGCGTCGCCGCCGACACCGGCGCCTCGATCGTTCGGCCGACCGCGTGGGCGGCCCCGGACGAGGACGGTGCCTACCTGGCACGGTCGCAGTACCTGCTCGGCCCCGATCTGCTCGTCGCCCCCGTCGTGCGCCCCGTCGACCCGGAAACCGGACTGGCGAGCGTCGACGTCTGGCTGCCGGAAGGCCCCTGGATCGACCGCGGGACGGGGGAGTCCTTCGACGGTCCGCGGTGGGTGAGGATCGCCGCGGACCTCGGCCGGATTCCGCAGTTCGTCCGGCCCGGCTCGGCGCTGCCGCTGGCGGTGGGCGCCACGAGCAGCGTCGCACCCGACCTGTTGACCCTGTCGGTGTTCCCCGGCACCGGCGCGGCCAGGGTGTACGACGACGACGGCGAGGACGGCGCAACGGAGGGCAGCTGGACCGAGGTCGCGGTCACCTCGTCCGATCCGTCCCGCCTGGCCGTCCGGGTGACGCCGGGCAGGCGGCGCGACCTGGTCGTACGGGTCGAGCACGTCAACCGCCCCATTGATGTCCGGATCAATGGGGACGAGGTCGACGACTGGTGGTCCACCGACGACACACTGCACGTCCCGGCCCGCCTGGACGGTGAACCCATCACGGTCGACGTCACGGCCGACGGACCGCTGAGCCGCCTCGGGGCCGTCCACAACGCGCAGGTCCGCGCGGCCGACCTGGCCCGGTGCTCGCCCGCGGACGACCAGGTCGAGGGCTTGCCGACCGACTCGCAGGCCCGCGGTCTGGCCGTCGCCCGCTCCGGCGGCCCGCAGGTCCAGGTGATCGAGCACACCGCGCCGGACGAGGCGATCAACACCCTGGGGCGGGTGATCGTCGCCGCGCCGGACAGCGGCACCGCCACGGCGACCCTCCGATGGGAGCTCGAGCGGGGCTCGGTACCGGAGGAGGTCGAGGACAAGCCTGCCGTCGTCGACGGGCAGGCGCTGGTGGTCGACGCCCCGTTCCGGTGGGACGGGTCCGGGCAGGCGTGCCGGTGGCGCGTCGAGGTGCGGGTGTCGTGGGACGGGCCGGACGTCGTGCGGAACCACCAGAGCGCGACGCTGAACTCCGCGATCACGTCATGGCTCGTCGCGGCGGCGCCCGAGATGCCGGAGCCGGGCCGGTGGACGGTGCATCGGCTCGCGCCCCACGACATCGACTTCGGCAACCTCGTCGACCGCTTCGTCGCCCGTTTCCGCTCGCGGGGCGGCAAGGAGCCGGTGCCAGACGCGCTCGGCTGGGCACGCACCACCGTCACAGTGCCCGACGCCCGCGAGGCGGCGATCGCCTACGTGACCGGTGGACCTGCGCGGTTCTGGGTGGACGGGCAGGCCGTGGAGGCCGACGTCACCGGCCACGAGCCGGTCAAGTACTTCACGCTCGACCCGCCGCCGCGGCGTACGGCGCCGTTCTCGCTGTCCCCGGGCGCGCACGAGATCGTCGTCGCCTGCGACCAGCCCGCGGGCGGATCGATCAACTGGTACGTGACGGCCTGGGTGACCGGCCCGGACGGATCACCGATGCTCGACGTGTCGACCGACGTCAGGACCCCTCCTACAACCAGCCCTTCCGCTTGAACGCCGCGTACAGCGCGCCCGCGAGGAGCACCATCAGCGCCACCGCGAAGGGGTAGCCGAAGGTCCACTCCAGCTCGGGCATCAGCTTGAAGTTCATGCCGTACACCGACGCGACGAACGACGGCGCGAAGAAGATGGCCGCCCACGACGAGATGCGCTTGACCTGCTCGTTCTGTTGCAGGCCCGTCTCGGTCATGCGGGCCATCTCCTCGTTCTGCCGCTGCCCGACGAGCGTGGCGTTGACCGACAGGATGTTGGTGAGCAGCTGCCGGAACCCTTCCAGGCGCTCGATCACCCGCGTGGCGTGGTCGGCGACGTCGCGCAGCAGACGGCGCAGCTCCAGGTCCGATTCGCCTGCCCGATCCTTGAGGACGACCCGCAGCATGGTGAGCAGGTCGCCGAGCGGGTCGACCGCCCGCTGGAACTCGATCACCTCGCGGGAGAGCTGGTAGATCCGCCGCGAGACGGTCGGTTCGCCGTCGAAGACCTGGGACTCGATCTCGTCGATGTCGTTCTGCAGGCCGTCGAGCACCGGGACGTAGTCATCGACGACCTTGTCCATCACGGCGTACAGCACGGCGTAGGGACCCTGGCGCAGGAGCTCCGGATCGGCCTCCAGCCGCGTGCGCACCGCGGCGAGGTCGGGCTTCTCCGCGTGCCGGACGGTGATGACGAAGTTGGGCCCGAGGAACAGGTGCAGCTCGCCGAGCTCGACGACCTCGACGTGGTCGACGTAGCGGGCGGGCCGCAGCACGACGAACACCACGTTGTCGAAGCGCTCGATCTTGGGTCGCTGGTGGGCGGTGATGGTGTCCTCGACGGCGAGGGGGTGCAGCTCGAACTCCTTGGCCACCTCCTTCATCTCCGCCTCGTCGGGGCGGAGCATGCCGATCCAGCAGAAGCTGCGCCCGTCAGCGGGACAGCTCGAAAGCGTCGCGAACGTGTTCTCGAGCGAGTCGGGGACCGCCGCCCGCTTCCCGTCGACGTAGATCGCGTTATCGACCACCGACATGCTTGCTCCCGGCCGCTCGACAACCCGACCTCTTGCTCAGACTAGCCGTGGGGCATGAAGGGGCTGGAGCGACTGTCGGGGTCGGGGGAGTCGCAGCAGGGTGGCACCGCTGCGACTCAGTGGGAGGAGTGTCACCCTGCTCCGATCGCCCCGCCGCGCGTCGCGGGAGCACCATGACGGGCGTGACCAGGAGAGGCGAGCTGCGGATCTACCTCGGGATGGCGCCGGGGGTCGGGAAGACCTTCGCCATGCTCGGCGAGGCCCGCCGCAGGCTCGGGCGCGGCACCGACGTGGTCGTCGGCATCGTCGAGACGCATGGCCGGGGGAAGACCGCCGAGCTCCTCGAAGGGCTGGAGGTCATCCCCCGGCGGCAGGTCGGCGGCCATCCCGGGCTCGACGAGATGGACCTCGACGCGGTGCTCGCCCGCCACCCCGAGGTCGTGTTGGTCGACGAGCTCGCGCACACCAACGCGGCAGGCTCGCGCCACACGAAGCGGTGGCAGGACGTCGACGAGCTCCTCGACGCGGGCATCGACGTGCTGAGCACGGTCAACGTCCAGCACCTCGAGTCGCTGAACGACGTCGTCGAGCGGATCACCGGCGTGCGGCAGCGGGAGACCATCCCCGACGAGGTCGTGCGCCGCGCCGAACAGCTGGAGCTGGTGGACATCACCCCGGAGGCGCTGCGTCGGCGGCTCGCGCACGGCAACGTCTACGCCGCCGAGAAGGTCGACGCCGCGCTGGCGAACTACTTCCAGCCGGGCAACCTCACCGCGCTGCGCGAGCTGGCGCTGCTGTGGGTGGCCGACGAGGTCGACCTGGCGGTGCAGCGCTACCGGACCGCGAAGAACGTCACCGACACGTGGGAGATCCGCGAGCGCGTCGTCGTCGCGCTGACCGGGGGCACGGAGAGTGAGACGGTGCTACGACGCGCCGCGCGGATCGCGAAGCGCTCGAACGCGGCCGACCTGCTCGCTGTGCACGTCCTGCGCGGCGACGGCCTGGCCGGTGCTCCGGTGGGCGCCATTCCCCGGCTGCGGCGCCTGGCCGAGGACGTCGGCGCGAGCTTCCACACCGTCGTCGGCGGGGAGGACGTGCCCGCGGCGTTGCTCGAGTTCGCCCGCGGCGCCAACGCCACCCAGCTCGTGCTCGGCACGTCGCGGCGTTCCCGGCTGGCGCGGATCTTCGCCGAGGGCGTCGGCACCCGCGTTGTGCAGGACTCCGGCACGATCGATGTCCACATGGTGACCCACGACGAAGCGGGTCGCGGGCTGCGGCTGCCCGCGCTGCGCACGAGCCTGTCGCTGGCGCGACGCAGTCTCGGATGGATGCTCGCGATAGTCCTGCCGTTGGCGGCCACCGGCCTCGGCGTCAGTCTGCGCCCGCTGGCGGGGCTTTCCACGGACATCGTGGCCTACTTCCTCGCCACCGTCGTTGTGGCGCTCGTCGGCGGCCTGGGCCCGGCGGTCGTCGCGGCGGTGCTGGGCGGGATCCTGCTCAACTTCTTCCTCACCCCTCCGCTGTACTCGTTCACGATCTCCGACATCGAGAACGTGATCGCGGTCGCGGCGATGATCCTGGTGGCCGTGCTGGTGGCGCTGGTCGTCGACCGGGCGGCCCGGCGGGCCCAGCAGGCGGCCCGCGCCCGTGCGGAGGGGGCCCTGTTGGCTTCGTTCGCCCGCACCGTGCTGACCAGGACCGACCCGCTGCCGCGGCTGCTGGAGAAGGTGCGCGAAGCCTTCGGGCTGGGCTCGGTCGCGCTCCTGGAGCGTGTCTCCGGCGACGATTGGCACTGCGTGAACTCCTCCGGCCCGCTCGGCTGCGCCACGCCCGACGAGGCCGACGTCGACGTCGCGGTGGAGGAGGACCTGCACCTCGTGGGCAGCGGGCGCTCGCTGGACGCCGCCGACCGCAGGCTGCTGGAGGTCGTCGGCGGCCAGGCGCTGCTGGCGTTGCGCAGCCAGCGGGCGGCCGCCGAGGCGGAGGACTCGCGGCGGCGCGCCGAGGTCACCGAGGTCCGCAGCGCGCTCCTCTCGGCTGTCGGGCACGACCTGCGCAGCCCGCTGACGTCGATCAAGGCCGCCGCGGGCAGCCTGCGCGACCCCGACCTCCACCTACCCCCCGCGGACCGGCTCGAGCTGACCGCGACGATCGAGGAGTCGGCCGACCGGCTCACGGCGCTGGTGGACAACCTCCTGGACTCCTCTCGCCTCGCGGCCGGGGCGGTCACGCCGCTGCTGGGCGAGGTCGGCTACGACGAAGTGGCTGTGCGGGCGCTGGCCGGGCTCGACGGCGCGTCGCGGGTTAAGGTCGACATCGACGAGTCGCTGCCCGATGTCGTCGCCGATGCGGGCCTGCTGGAGCGCGTTGTGGCCAACGTGGTCGACAATGCGCTGCGCTACGGAGGGGGAGCCCCGATCGTGCTGCGGGCGAGCGCGTACAACGACCGGGTGGAGCTGCGGATCGTCGATGCGGGTCCCGGCGTGTCGAAACGGGAGCGCGAGGCCCTGTTCGCGCCCTTCCAACGGCTGGGCGGGGCCGATCCCAGCGACCGGGACGGGGCGTCGGGCATCGGGTTGGGCCTGTCGGTGGCCCGTGGCTTCACCGAGGTCATGAATGGCACGCTGACCGCGGAGGACACCCCGGGCGGCGGCCTGACGGTTGTCATTTCGCTACCACAGGCCGTGCGCGGATAACGTTGTTCCCGCAACCTTTTCCGCGCACGAGGACCGGGGGCCCGCAATGAGCGAGCACCGCGTGCTCGTGGTCGACGACGACCCGCAGATCCTGCGCGCGCTGCGGATCAACCTCACCGCGCACGGCTACCACGTCCTGCTCGCCCCGAACGGCGCCGCGGCCCTCCGCGCCGCCGCCGACGGCCACCCTGATGTTGTGGTGCTCGACCTCGGCCTGCCCGACATGGACGGCGCGGACGTCATCGCGGGCCTGAGGGGCTGGACGAGCGTGCCGATCATCGTGCTGTCGGCGCGGGTGGGTGGGGCGGAGGCGGTCCGGGCCCTGGACGCCGGAGCCGACGACTACGTGACGAAGCCATTCGGCATGGCCGAGCTGCTCGCGCGCCTGCGTGCGGCGGTGCGGCGGGCCGCGGTGGCCA
Organism: uncultured Actinomycetota bacterium; assembly: GCA_963826705.1. Taxonomy (GTDB): domain Bacteria; phylum Actinomycetota; class Actinomycetes; order Mycobacteriales; family Pseudonocardiaceae; genus Pseudonocardia. Next base: position 133,486 of record CAWGYF010000009.1, on the reverse strand, counting down.
CGGAGGACGGCGAGGCCAGCGTCGACTTCGGCGACTTCGCTGTGGACCTCGCCGCCAAGAAGGTGGTCCGCGCCGACGGCGAGGAGGTGCACCTCACCCCGACCGAGTGGGGTGTGCTGGAGCTGCTCGTGCGCCACCGCGGCAAGCTCGTCGGCCAGCGGGAGCTGCTGAAGGCGGTCTGGGGACCCGGCTACGCGACGGAGACCAACTACCTGCGGGTGTACATCGCGCAGCTGCGGCGCAAGCTCGAGCGCGAGCCCGGCAGGCCCCGCCACCTGATCACCGAGCCCGGGATGGGCTACCGCTTCGAGGCCTAGCGCGCGGGTGATCGTGGCGAGCCGTACCCCACGGTCGCGGTCGGCGCGCTGGTGTGCGTCTGGTGGTGATCACGGTCGGGGTCGGGGGTCGCGTCGGTGAGGTCGCGGGTGGCGGGTGGACGCCGGCTCGTGGGCTCGTGGGGGCGAGGCGAGGCGCAAGATCGTCAGAGGTGGTGCCGGGGGTGCGCCGGCGCGTGGTCCACACCACTCTTGGTGATCATGAGCGCCGTGGGTGGCGGGTGATCGCGGCGACCCGTACCCCACGGTCGTGGTCGGCACCCGGGTGTGCGTCTCGCGGCGATCACGGCAGTGGAGCACCGCACCCCGGTTCCGCGGCGGGGAACGGTTACGGTGCGCTACCGTTCCGCATGGACGAAACGGCGGTCCGACTGACGGTGTGGGTCCACGGTCACGTGCAAGGCGTGGGTTTCCGCTGGTGGACGCGGTGCCGCGCGTTGGAGCTCGGCCTTGTGGGCGAGGCGCGCAACCTGCCGGACCGTCGGGTGGTGGTGGTTGCGGAGGGTAGTCGTCGGGCATGCGAGAGCATGCTGGCCGCCCTCCGCGGCAACGCGGCACCGGGCCGGGTCGACGACGTCGTCGCACGTTGGGATGCGGCCCGCGGGGGTCTCAGCAGCTTCATCGAAGCATGACGGCCCCGCCCGGTTGCCGCTTGGCCCGGCGAGCGGCCGGTACGCTCACGGGACCTCGATCCCCGGAGGCTATACCCGGTGCACCTCAAGAGCCTGACGCTGAAGGGCTTCAAGTCCTTCGCTTCGGCCACGACGCTGCGCCTCGAGCCGGGCATCACGTGTGTCGTCGGCCCGAACGGCTCGGGGAAGTCCAACGTCGTCGACGCGATCAGCTGGGTGCTGGGCGAGCAGGGCGCGAAGGCGCTGCGCGGCGGGAAGATGGAGGACGTCATCTTCGCGGGCACCTCGGGGCGGGCTCCGCTCGGCCGCGCCGAGGTGACGTTGACGATCGACAACTCCGACGGCGCGCTGCCGATCGAGTACGCCGAGGTGTCGATCACCCGCCGGATGTTCCGCGACGGCGCGGGCGAGTACGAGATCAATGGCAACCACTGCCGCCTCCTCGACATCCAGGAGCTGTTGTCCGACTCCGGCATCGGCCGGGAGATGCACGTCATCGTCGGTCAGGGCCAGCTCGACTCGGTGCTGCAGTCCAAGCCAGAGGACCGCCGCGCCTACATCGAGGAGGCCGCGGGCGTCCTCAAGCACCGCAAGCGCAAGGAGAAGGCGCTCCGCAAGCTCGACGCGATGCAGGCCAACCTCACCCGCCTGACCGACCTCACCGCCGAGCTGCGCCGCCAGCTCAAGCCGCTCGGGCGCCAGGCGGAGATCGCGCGCAGGGCGCAGTCGGTGCAGGCCGAGCTGCGCGACGCCCGCCTGCGGCTGGCCGCGGACGACATCGTCACGCTCAGCGCACAGCTCGCCCAGGAAGAGGCCGACGAGGCGGGCGCACGGGCCCGTCGCGCGGAGGTCGAGGAGCAGCTGTCGGTCGCGCGCGTCGAGCAGCAGCGGCTGGAGGCCGCGCTCGCCCAGGACGCGCCGCGCCTTGCCGCCGCCCAGGACACCTGGTACCGGCTGTCCGCGCTGGCCGAGCGCCTGGCGGGCACCGTGCGCCTGGCCAGGGAACGGGCGCGCCACCTCGCCCAGTCGGCGGAGGCGCGCAGCCCCGGCCGCGACCCCGACGAGCTCGATGCCGAGGCCGACGCCATCGCCGAGCAGGAAGAGGTGCTGGTCGAGGCGGTCGCGGGGGCGCGGCGCACCCTCTCCGGGATCACGGAGGCGCGCACCGAGCACGAGCGCACTCTGGCCGCCGCCGAGCGGGCACACCTGGCCGCGGTGCGGACACTCGCCGACCGGCGCGCCGGGCTCGCGACGCTGGCCGGGCGGGCCGAGGCACTGCGCAGCGGCGCCGCGGCCACGGCGGACGAGATCGAGCGGCTCTCCGACGCGCTCGCCGAGGCCTTGGAGCGGACGGCCGCAGCGGCATCCGAGCTGGACGCGGCCCGCTCCGAGTTGGGCGACGGCGGGGAGGCCCACGATCTCGAACGGCGCTGCGCCGAGGCGGACGAGGCTCATCAGGGCGCTCGCGCGCGGGTCGCCGAGCTGATCGGTCAGGAGCGCGCGGCGGAGCAGCGGCGAGCCCACTGGCGCGCCCGGGTAGACGCGCTGTCGGTCGGGCTGGCTCGCCGCGACGGGTCGGCTGCGCTGCTGGAAGGCGACGTCGTCGGCGTGCTCGGCACCGTTCCCGCGCTGGTCACGGTGGAGCCGTGGGCGAGAACGGCGGTCGCGGCGGTCCTCGGCGAGCTGGCCGACGCGGTGGTGGTGGCGGGCCCGGACGCCGCGACGGACGCCATCCGTCTCCTGCGCGGCCGCGACGCCGGTCGGGCCGCGCTGCTGGTGGCCCCCCAGCCCGACGAGCGGCCTACCGCCGCGCGGGCGGGAGAGGTGGCGGGCCGCTGGATCGCGGATGCTGTCGGCGGCGCGATGGGGGAGCGGATCGGTGCGTTGCTGCAGAGTGTGGTGCTGGTCGAGGATCTCGACGCCGCGCGCGCCGTGGTGGCTGCCGACCCGTCCCTCACCGCGGTCACCGCCGACGGGGACCTGCTCGCCTGCGACCGCGCGCACGGCGGTTCCGGCACCGCGTCGAGCCCGCTGGACCTCCAGGCCGCGGTCAACGAGGCCGTCGACGCGCGCGACGCCGTGGAGGCCGAGCTCGCCGGGCTGCGGCCCACCCTGGAGGGGGCCCGGTCAGAGGAGGCCGCGCGGCTCGCCGACTCCGATGCCGCGCGCCGCGACCTGCAGGCCGCGCAGCAGCGCCACGCCGCGTCGGCCGCCCATCTGGGCCGCGTCGAGCAGGTCGTGCGTTCGGCGACGGCGGAGGCGGAGCGCCTGCGGACGCGCCGCGACGAGGTCGAAGGACGCCGCTCCGATGCGCTGCTCGCGCTGGAAGCCGCGGAGCGCGCGCTCGCCACGGCCGAGGACGAGCCGGTCCAGGACGAGCCCGACACCGAGATCCGCGACGCCGCCGCCGACGCCGTCGAGACGGCGCGCTCCGAGGAGGTGGAGGCGCGGCTCGCCCTGCGGACCGCCGAGGAGCGCGCGCGGGCGATCGCGGGCCGCGCGGACTCGCTGCGCCGCCAGGCCGCCGCCGAGCGCCAGGCCCGGCAGCGTGCGGCGGCCGCCCGCGCGGCGAGGGAACGGGGGGCGCGCATCGCGGCGCTCGTCGTCGAGGCGGGGGCGACGGCGGGCGCCCGGATCGCGGAGTCCCTCTCCGCCGCCGCCACCGAGCGGGACGCGGCCGCCGCGGCGCGCGACTCCCGCGAGCGTGAGCTGGGCGAGGCCCGCCTCACCGCGGGCAGGCTCACCGCGCTGGTGGAGAAGCTCACCGACACCGTCCACCGCGACGAGGTCCTGCGCGCGCAGAACCGGCTGCGGCTGGAGCAGCTCACCGAGAAGGTGCTCGCCGAGCACGGCCTCGGCGTCGCCGACCTCGTGGCCGAGTACGGCCCCGAGATGCCGGTGCCCGCGTCGGCCGCGGAGACGGCCGAGTACATGGCCGCCCGCGAACGCGGCGAGGACGTCAGCGCGCCTCCGCCGATGCCCTACGACCGGCCGAGCCAGCAGCGGCGCGCCCAGCGCGCCGAGAAGGACCTCGCGCTGCTGGGCAAGGTCAACCCGCTCGCGCTGGAGGAGTTCGCAGCGCTGGAGGAGCGCTACCGGTTCCTGTCCACTCAGCTCGAAGACCTCAAGAACACCCGTCGCGACCTGCTGACCGTCGTCCGCGAGGTGGACGACAAGATCCTTGAGGTGTTCACGGTCGCCTACACCGATGTCGCCCGCGAGTTCGAGACCGTGTTCGCCACCCTGTTCCCCGGCGGCGAGGGCAGGCTCGTGCTCACCGATCCCGAGGACATGCTCACGACCGGCATCGAAGTCGAGGCCCGGCCGCCGGGGAAGAAGGTCAAGCGACTCTCGCTGCTGTCGGGTGGCGAGCGCTCGCTCACCGCGATGGCGTTGCTCGTCGCGATCTTCCGCGCCCGCCCCTCGCCGTTCTACGTCCTCGACGAGATCGAGGCTGCCCTCGACGACGTCAACCTGCGCCGCCTGATCTTGCTCATGGAGGAGCTGCGCGAGACCAGCCAGCTGATCGTGATCACTCATCAGAAGCCGACCATGGAGGTCGCCGACGCGCTCTACGGCGTGTCGATGCGCGGTGACGGCATCACCACGGTGATCAGCCAGCGCCTCCGGCCGGTGGCGAGCTGACAGAGGCGAAGTTGCGGCGGCGCGTGGCGTGGCCGGACAAGATCGGCGGAAGTGGTGTCACGGGTGCAGATGTGCGCCCCTGACACCACACCCGGCGATCACTTCGGCCCAAGCCCGGACAAGATCGGCGGAAGTGGTGTCAGGGCTGCAGATGTGCACCTTTGCCCACCACACCCGGCGATCACCTCTGCCCCAGGCCGCACGATCGGCGGCGCGTCGGGTTTGCCGTCCGGCGGCCACGTCGCTGCTGTGGTTGGGCTCCGTCCGCATCGCAGCAGGGTGACACTGCTCCGACCCAGTCGCAGCAGTGCCACCCTGCTGCAAACCCGGGCCGCAGTCGGGTGCTCGGCGCACCCGGCGGCGCCGGGCGTGGCAGGGTGAGCGGGTGACGCAGACCCTGTGGATCGTCCTCGCGGTCATCGCGGTGCTCATCGTCCTTGCGGTCGTGCTGGGGCTTACGCTGCGCCGCAGCCGCCGGATCAGCTTGCGCGAGCCCGAGAAGCGCGACGAGGTCCCGCCCCGCCGCGGCGGCTCCTACCAGGCCGGAGGCGGCTTCACCTTCTCTGCGGGCACGGACACGGCCACTCCGTCTGCTGCCGCCGCTGCCACTAGCCCCCCAGCGACCGACGAGACCTCGGTCGAGACCGCGCCGCCGCGCCCGGACGCGGCCGGTGGAGCGCGCCCGGATGCCCCGGTCCCCGTCGCAGACCAGGTCCCGCCGTCGGCTCCCGCGCCTGCCGCCTCCGCGCCTGCCGCCTCCGCACCTGCCGTCGAGTCGCCCCCCGCGCCCCCCGCGGCCCCCGCACCCGACGCGGCCCCAGCGGCCCCCGCGGCCCCCGCACCCGACGCGGCCCCCGCGGCCCCCGCGGCCCCCGCACCCGACGCGGCCCCCGCGGCCCCCGCGGCCCGACCGCGGCCCCCGTGGCCCCCGTGGCCCCCGCACCCGACGCGGCCCCCGTGGCCCCCGTGGCCCCCGCACCCGACGCGGCCCCCGTGGCCCCCGTGGCCCCCGCACCCGACGCGGCCCCAGCGGCCCCCGCGGCCCCAGCACCCGACGCGGCCCCAGCGCCCCCCGTGGCCTCAGCGCCCCCCGTGGCCCCCACGGCCCCCCCGCCTCCCGCCGCCCCGCCGAGCCCGTCCACAGACGGCGTCGCCGCGACCCCGGGCACGGCACCCGACGACATCGCCCCGACAGACGGCCGACTGGAACGCCTGCGTGGGCGCCTCGCCCGGTCCCGCAGCGGCTTCGGGCAGGGCCTGCTCGGCCTTCTCGGCGCGGGTGAGCTCGACGAGGAGTCGTGGGAGGACGTCGAGACCATGCTCCTGCAGGCCGACCTGGGCCCGGAGATGACCGTCGAGCTGGTCGACACCCTGCGCACCGAGCTCGCCCGCCGCGGTGTCCGCACGACGGAGCAGGCCCGTGCCCTGCTGCGCGACGTCCTCACCGACGCGCTGCGCACCGACCTCGACCGCTCGGTCCGCGCCCTGCCCCACGACGGTCGTCCGGCCGTGCTGCTCATCGTCGGCGTGAACGGCACGGGCAAGACGACCACCACGGGGAAGCTCGCGCGGGTGCTCGTGGCCGATGGGCGCCACGTCGTGCTGGGCGCGGCCGACACGTTCCGCGCCGCGGCCGCCGAACAGCTCGCCACCTGGGGAGAGCGGGCGGGAGCCACCGTCGTGCGCGGCGCGGAGGGCGCCGACCCGGCCAGCGTCGCGTTCGAGGCCGTCAAGCAGGGCAGTGCGGAGGGCGCCGATGCCGTGCTGCTCGACACGGCCGGGCGCCTGCACACCAAGACCGGGCTGATGGACGAGCTGGGCAAGGTCAAGCGCGTCGTCTCCCGACAGGCGATCGTCGATGAGGTGTTGCTCGTGCTCGACGCCACGACAGGGCAGAACGGGCTCACCCAGGCCAGGGTGTTCGGTGACGTCGTCGACGTGACCGGTATCGTCCTGACCAAGCTCGACGGCACGGCAAAGGGCGGAATCGTCTTCCGCGTGCAGCGGGAGCTGGGTGTTCCGGTGAAGCTCGTGGGCCTCGGCGAGGGGCCCGACGACCTCGCTCCGTTCGAGCCTGCGGCGTTCGTCGAAGCCCTGCTCGACTGAGACGGGTGCCACAGGCAGGGCAATCGCCCGATTCGGTAACGCGGCTGTAACTCTAACGGCCCACCCGTTCATCCATCCGCAACAGAGTGCGCCGTTCTCCGAAACACGCCACGCCGAGTATTCCCTCCAACCTGGCCTACAGCAGGAGGGAAAACGTGCCCGCTATCAACTCCGGCGATACCGCGTGGGTACTCGCGAGCGCTGCGCTCGTGATGCTCATGACCCCGGGACTTGCGTTCTTCTACGGAGGCATGGTCCGTAGCAAGAGCGTGCTCAACATGCTCATGATGAACTTCATCTGCCTAGCGGTCGTCACGGTCCTGTGGACGCTGTACGGCTTCAGTTGGGCGTTCGGCAACGACGCCTTCGGTGGTCTGGTGGGCGGTGGCGAGTTCGCCGGGCTGTCCAACACGATCGGCGGATTCGTCGGCGCCGCGGTGACCGGTCCCCCGCCGGTTGCGTGGCCGGGCTCGGACGCTCTGCCCGCCACCGCGTTCGTGATGTTCCAGCTGATGTTCGCCGTGATCACCCCCGCCCTGATCTCCGGAGCGATCGCCGACCGGGTCAAGTTCTGGTCGTGGGTGCTCTTCGTCGCGGGTTGGGTCACGATCTGCTACTTCCCCGTGGCCCACTGGGTGTTCGCGTTCAGCGGCTTCACGAGCGCTGACGGCGTCGGCGGCTGGATCGCCAACGACCTGAAGGCCGAGGACTTCGCCGGTGGTACCGCGGTCCACATCAACGCCGGTGCCGCGGGTCTCGCACTGGCGATCGTGCTCGGCAGGCGGAAGGGCTGGCCGCGCGAGCACATGCGGCCGCACAACGTCCCCTTCATCCTGCTCGGTGCTTCGCTGCTGTGGTTCGGCTGGTACGGCTTCAACGCCGGGTCGGCCCTCTCGGCGAGCGACCTCGCGGGCGTGGCGTTCACCAACACCACCATCGCCACCTGTACGGCGGTGTTGGGCTGGCTGATCGTCGAGCAGATCCGCGACGGCAAGCCCACCACGTTGGGCGCGGCGTCCGGCGCGGTGGCAGGCCTGGTCGCGATCACTCCGGCGTGTGGGTTCATCTCACCCATCGGGGCGATCTTCCTCGGCCTCATCGCGGGTGCCGTCTGTGCTCTCGCGGTCAGCATCAAGTACCGCTTCGGATTCGACGACTCGCTCGACGTCGTCGGCGTCCACCTGGTCGGCGGAATCATCGGCACGCTGCTGGTCGGTTTCTTCGGCACGAAGAGCGTCAACGCCGCCGCGCTCGGCGACGACGGCCTCTTCTACGGCGGCGGTCTGGTCCAGCTCGGCAGGCAGGCGATTGCCGCGGGGTCGGTTCTCGTCTATTCCTTCGTATGCGCGATGGTTCTCGGGTACATCATCAAGTTCACCATCGGTTTCCGCATCACCGAGGAGGACGAGGTCACGGGTGTCGACGAGACCGAGCACGCCGAGACGAGCTACGACTTCTCGACCCTAGGTGGTGGCCTCGGGCTCAGCTCCGGTCACGCCCTGTCCGCCGCGACGGCCGCGGCGTCCTCTTCGGACGCTGTTTCCGCAGGCAAGGAAGGCTGAGATATGAAGCTCGTCACCGCGATCGTCAAGCCCTTCGTCCTCGAGGACGTGAAGGGGGCGCTCGAACAGATCGGCGTCCTGGGCATGACGGTCAGCGAAGTCCAGGGTTATGGCCGCCAGAAGGGCCACACCGAGGTCTATCGGGGCGCTGAGTACTCCGTGGACTTCGTGCCCAAGGTGCGTGTGGAGGTCGTCGCCGACGACACCCTCGCGGACAAGGTGGTCGATGCGGTGGTCGAGGCCGCCCGCACCGGCAAGATCGGTGACGGGAAGGTCTGGGTCACCACGGTTGAGAGCGTGATCAGGGTCCGCACCGGCGAGCGCGGAGCGGACGCCGTCTAGGAGGGTCTGGGTCCTGTTCAGGGCGCTCCTGGGACGTCCTCAGGACGACATTCGGGCCGGGGCCCGCCGCGCTTCCCGGAGTGCGGTGGGCCCCGTGTTCGTCGATGGGGATACGGACAAGGGGTACAAAGGCAATGATGCTGGTCACGGCGATCGTGAAGCCGTTCGCCCTCGACGACGTGCGTGCTGCCCTCGAACGGCTCGACATCGCAGGCATGACGGTCTGCCAGGTATCGGGCTACGGCCGTCAGCGCGGCCACACCGAGGTGTATCGCGGGGGGGACTACCAGGTCGACTTCGTCCCGAAGGTGCGCGTCGAGCTGGTTGTTCTCGACGAGACCGTCGAGAAGGTGATCGACGCCGTCGTTCAGTCGGCGCGCACAGGCAAGATCGGGGACGGCAAGGTGTGGGTGACGCAGATCGAAACGGTCGTGCGGGTCCGCACCGGTGAGCGAGGTGCCGACGCGCTGTGACGACTCTGAGCTCCGGCTCGGCGGAGGACCTCGTCCGCGCGAAGGCAGTGCTGCTCGACCCGGGGCCGGGCAAACGACGTCTCGGCGCCGAGGGGCTGCGGACGGCGCTGGTGGACCTGCACGACTTCTGGCTCTCGTCGCGCTGCGCGGCGATCGGGCTGACCGACCGCGCTTCGCTCGTCGCCGTCGGCGCGTTGGGGCGGCGCGAGCTGGCGCCCTACTCTGATCTGGATCTCGTGCTGCTGCACGACGGACGGAAGGACGTCGACCGGCTCGCCGAGCAGCTGTGGTACCCGCTGTGGGACGCCGGGATCGGGTTGGACCACTCGGTGCGCACGCCCGGGCAGGCCGTCCAGGTCGCCGCGACAGATCTGCGCGCCGCGTTCGGCCTCCTGGAGGCCCGGCACATCGCGGGTGACCCTGAGCTGTCCGCGAAGGTCAAGTCCGCCGTTCGACAAGCGTGGCGAGCGGGAATCCGCGGCCGCTTCGACGAGATCGCCGACGGTGCGCACGAGCGCTGGCGCAAGAGCGGCGACGTCGCCCACCGCGTCGAGCCGGACCTCAAGAACGGGCACGGTGGCCTCCGCGACGTCCAGCTGATCGACGCGCTGGCCGCGGCGCAGCTCGTCGACCGGCCGTCGCGCGACGTCATCGAGGGGCGCGACCTGCTGCTGAACGTGCGCACCGAGCTGCACCGCATGGCGGGGCGGGCCCGCGACGTGCTGCGTGCCCAGGACGCCGACGAGGTGGCGGTGAGCCTGGACATCGCCGACCGGTTCGACATGGCCAGGGCGCTGTCCGGGGCGGCGCGCTCCGTCGCGTTCGCCGCCGAGGTCGGTATGCGCCAAGCCCGCAACGCACTGCCGCGCCGCGGGCTCGCGGCACTGCGGCGCGCGCCGGTGCGCCGCCCGCTCGACAGCGGCGTCGTCGAGCACGGGGGCGAGGTCACGCTGGCCCGTGACGCCACCGCGTCGCGCGATCCCGCGCTCGTGCTGCGCATCGCCGCGACGGCCGCCCGCACCGGACTCCCGGTGGCGGCAAGCACCCTGCACCGACTCGCGGACACCGCACCCGAGCTGCGTGAACCGTGGCCTAGGGCGGCGCTGGGGGAGCTGCTGTCGCTGCTGGGCACCGGACGCCCGCTCGTCGACGTCGTGGAGTCGCTCGACCGCACCGGCCTGTGGGGGCGGCTGTTCCCCGAGTGGGGCGCGGTGCGCGACCTGCCACCACGCGACCGTGCGCACGTCTGGACCGTTGACCGGCATCTTGTCGAGACCTGCGCGCAGGCCGCCCGGCTCACCACCCGCGTCGCCCGGCCCGACCTGCTGCTGGTCGCCGCGATCCTGCACGACATCGGCAAGGGTCGGGGTGGTGACCACTCGGTGGTCGGCGAGTCGCTGGCCGTGCAAGTGGGGCGGCGGCTCGGGTTCAGCGAGCCCGACGTCGAGGTACTCGGCGCGGTGGTACGCCACCACCTGCTGCTGCCGAACACCGCGACCCGCCGTGACCTGGAGGATCAGGCGACGGTCCTCAGGGTCGTCGAGACGCTGGAGAACAGCGTCCCCGGCGCGGGCGCGCTGCTGCTGGATCTGCTCGGCGCGCTGGCCGAGGCGGACTCGCTCGCCACCGGGCCGGGTGTATGGAGCCCTTGGAAGCGGGTGCTCATCGGGGATCTGGTCGCCCGGTGTCGCGCCCTGCTGGCAGGCGAGGCGCTGCCCGCCCCGGCCGCGCCGTCGGCTGAAGAGCTGAAGCTGGCGGCTGCGGTGGCGACCGACGGCCGTCCGCAGCTGAGCATGGAGCCCGGCGACCCCGCGACCGTCACCGTCGCCATGCCGGACCGCCCGGGTGGGCTCGCCGCGGCTGCGGGCGTGCTCGCGCTGCACTCGTTGGAGGTGCACGCCGCCGCTCTGCATCCCGCGGGGGCGAGCTTTCCCGGCGCGGCGGTGTTCCGCTTCACGGTCACGCCCCGCTTCGGCGGCTACCCCGATCCCGCGCTCCTGCGCTCGGATCTGGTGCGGGTGCTCGCGGGCACCCTCGCGCTGGACGAGGCGTTGGCGCGCAAGGAGCGCGACTACGCCACCGCGGCGTCGGCGAGCGAGCCACCCGCCCCGGCGCGGGTGCTCTGGTTCGACGACGAGGCCACCGGCGCGGTGATCATGGAGCTGCGGGGCACCGACCGGATCGGGCTGCTGCACCGCGTCGCGGTCGCGCTGGCCGCCTGCGACATCAGACTGCGCTGGGCGCGTGTCTCGACCGTCGGCGCGTCGGTGGTCGACGCGTTCTGCCTCGACACGAGCGAGGGCACCGTCTCGGTTACGCAGCGCAAGAGGGTGGAGCTTGCGGTGCTGGCCGCGGCGCGCACGTCGCCCGGTGGCGGCGTCGGGATCATGAGCATCCCTAACATATGACCTGCTTATGCAGATGGCGGGCCGCCGGGTTCGGCACGCTGTCCCGGTAGGCTCGGAGCCGTGTTTGACAGCCTCTCCGAGCGCCTTTCCGGCGCGCTGGCCGGCCTTCGTGGCAAAGGCCGGCTCACCGACGCCGACATCGACGCCACCGCGCGCGAGATTCGCATCGCGCTGCTGGAGGCGGATGTCGCGCTGCCGGTGGTCCGCGTGTTCATCGCCAGGGTCAAGGAGCGGGCCAAGGGCGCCGAGGTCTCGGGGGCGCTGAACCCGGCCCAGCAGGTCATCAAGATCGTCGACGAGGAGCTCGTCGCGATCCTCGGCGGCGAGACGCGGCGCCTTCGGTTCGCCAAGGAACCGCCGAGCGTGATCATGCTCGCGGGTCTGCAGGGCTCCGGAAAGACCACGCTGGCGGGCAAGCTCGCCGCCTGGCTCAAGGGTCAGGGCCACACGCCGCTGCTGGTGGCGTGCGACCTGCAGCGGCCAAACGCGGTCAACCAGCTGCAGATCGTCGGCGAGCGCGCGGGCGTTGCCACGTTCGCGCCCCACCCCGGTGCGTCCTCGGCCGGTCTGGCTGCGGCAGCAGGGCCCGGCGATCCGGTCGACGTCGCGCGCCGCGGCGTCGCGCACGCGCGGGAGAAGCACTACGACATCGTCATCGTCGACACAGCGGGCCGCCTCGGCGTCGACGCCGAGCTGATGCGCCAGGCGTCGGACATCCGCGATGCGGTGCGCCCCGACGAGACGCTGTTCGTCCTGGACGCCATGGTCGGCCAGGACGCGGTCACCACGGCGGAGGCGTTCCGCGACGGCGTCGGCTTCACCGGCGTCGTGCTCACCAAGCTCGACGGCGACGCTCGCGGCGGGGCGGCGCTGTCGGTGCGCGAGGTCACCGGTGAGCCCATCCTCTTCGCGTCCAACGGCGAGAAGCTCGCCGACTTCGACGTCTTCCATCCCGACCGGATGGCCAGCCGCATTCTGGGCATGGGCGATCTGCTCACCCTCATCGAGCAGGCCGAGCAGGCGTTCGACGCCGATCAGGCCGCCTCGACCGCGGCGAAGATGGGCTCGGGGGAGCTCACGCTCGAAGACTTCCTCGAGCAGATGCTCAGCATCCGCAAGATGGGCCCGATCGGCAACATCCTCGGCATGCTGCCCGGCGCGAACACGGGGCAGATGAAGGAGGCGCTTTCGCAGGTCGACGACCGGCAGCTCGACAAGCTGCAGGCCATCATCCGCGGCATGACGCCCGCTGAGCGGGCCGATCCGAAGATCATCAACGGTTCGCGGCGGCTGCGCATCGCCAACGGCTCGGGCGTCTCCGTCGGCGACGTCAACGAACTGGTCAACCGCTTCTTCGAGGCCCGGAAGATGATGAAGCAGATGGCCGGGCAGTTCGGCTTCGGCAGCCGCAGCGCCACACGGCGACAGGCCAAGTCGCGCAAGGGCAAGAAGCCGCAGAAGGCGCGCGGTGGCCGTCCGGCGCCCGCCCGCGCAGGCCTGCCCGACCTCACGGGCCTGCCGCCCTCGCTCCAGCAGCTGCCGCCGGGGCTCGACCAGCTGCCGCCGGGGTTCGACCTGTCGAAGCTCAAGTTCCCCAAGGGCAAGTAGGTGTATCGGCTGCGCGGTGTGGCGCTGCCGTCGGCTGAGTCGGTCGAGCTGTTCGTCGACGCCTCAGGGCTCCTGTCCGACGAGCCGATCCTCGGTGCCGAGACGCTGATCGACGGCGGGTGGATCCTGCCCGGCCTCGTGGACGCGCATTGTCACGTCGGGCTCGGCCCGGAAGGCCCCGTCGACCTCGACGCGGCCGACGTGCAGGCCAGGACCGACCGCGACGCGGGCGCGCTGCTGCTGCGCGACTGCGGCTCCCCGCTGGACACCACGCCGCTCCAGGCCCGCGAGGACCTTCCGGAGATCATCCGGGCGGCCCGGCACGTCGCCAGGCCGAAGCGCTACATCAAGGGGCTGGCCACCGAAGTCGACGACCCCACCCTGCTCCCCGATGTCGTCACCGAGCAGGCCGCCGCTGGCGACGGTTGGGTCAAGCTCGTGGGGGACTGGATCGACCGCGGCGTCGGCGACCTCGCCCCGCTGTGGCCCGATGACGTGCTGGTGGCCGCGATCGAGGCAGCGCACAGCGCGGGCGTCCGCGTCACAGCGCACGTGTTCGGCACCGACGCGCTCCCCGGCCTGATCGGCGCGGGCATCGACTGCATCGAGCACGGCACCGGCCTCACCGACGAGCTCATCGCCGAGATGGGCCGCCGCGGCACCGCGCTCGTGCCCACGCTGATCAACGTCGAGACGTTCCCGGTGATCGCCGAGTCCGCCGCCCGGCGCTACCCGACCTATGCCGCCCACATCCTCGCGCTCTACGCGGGCGCGGCCGATCTCGTCGGCAAGGCCGTCGAGGCGGGCGTGCCGGTCTACGCGGGCACCGACGCGGGCGGCGGGATCATGCACGGTCGGATCGCCGACGAGGTGGCCGCCCTGCACGCGGCCGGACACCCGGACGCGGTCGGGGCGGCGAGCTGGGCGGCGCGGGAATGGCTGGGCCGCCCGGGGCTGCGGGCCGGGCATCCGGCGAACCTGGTCGTCTACCGCGCCGACCCGCGTCTCGATCCGTCCGTGCTGCGGGAGCCCGCGCTCGTGCTGCTCCGCGGCCGCCCCGTCCGTGTGGCCTGACCAGGCGCCATGATCGCCGCACGTGGTGCGCGGCGTGCGGATGTGACCCGGTGGCACCACTCTTTGACGATCAGTCGCCGCGCCCGACCTGTTCGGCACTCCGACGGTGGCGAGCGCCAACCGGGGGAAGGGCGCTGTTGTGCCGAGGCCCCGCCCGCATCGCAGCAGGGTGACACTGCTCCGACTGAGTCGCAGCAGTGTCACTCTGCTGCAAAGCCCCGGCCGCTGCTGCCTTCGCCCTCGTCGTGATCGCCGAGCCGACTTCGCACGCCTTCTGGCCTCGTCACAGAGGTTCGGCCACGATGCCACTGAGCTTGAGACGATCTTGATCGTGGGGAGCGTGGTTGCTGCTCTCGTGCCGGTCGCGTTGCAGGTGGCGGGCGGGGCGCGGCGGCAATGGCCGAGTCATTGCTGCGGCGCGGCGACTGTCGTGGCCGGTGGCGGTGGAGGGCGTGAGGCCGCCGGTAACAGTCGAGGTCGACGTGGCGGGGGTTGTGTCGCGGCGAAATCCCGCTGGTGTCGACCTCGACGGGCAGGGCATCGTTCAGGAGACGGTGGTGGAGTGCTGGGAGTGTGGTGGCTGCGTCGAGATGACGGTGAGCGGGGTTTTGGTCGGGCGGATCCCCGTTGGTGGCAATCTCGGGGTTACGGCCAGGCGCGGGTCGGCCCTGGCCCCGCACGATCTCCACCACCGCAACCCGCGCCTGCACCTTGATCACACAAGATTGGTGGCATTGGGTTCGGCCACTTGCGAGGACACCACAACGCCTGCGCAGTAGGCCGGTCGCTCTGAGGAGTCAACAAGCGGACAAGGCCATGCCCGCCCGCACAGGATGGGCCGTGCCGGTAGCGTCGATCTCGTGACGGGCACCGAGGACGCGGAGACCGGCGATCACAGCACGCAGGCCAACCCGGAACCGCGGACGGTCTCGCTCGGCTCCGCCACCTCATCCGAAGGCCTGAGCGCGCTCGAGTCGGCAGGCCTGGCGACGCAGACCCCGCCCTTGGGCGCCGTGTCGACGGCTGACGCCCCACGCCCGACCGCCCCGCACCCGCACGCCCCGCCCCCGGACGCGCCGTACTCGACCGCGCCGTACCCGGACCCCCCGTACCCGGACGCGCTGCACCCGGACGCGCTGCACCCGGACGCGCTGCACCCGGACGCGCTGCACCCGGACGCGCTGCACCCGGACGCGCTGCACCCGGACGCGCTGCACCCGGACGCGCTGCACCCGGACGCGCTGCCAGCCGATCCCGGCGACAACGGCGACAACGGCGCACTGCCTGCCGCCCCCGCTCACAACGGCGCACCGCCCGCCCACCCCGCTCACAACGGCGGCCCGCACCCCGGCGCCGCCTGGGGCAGTGCCGAGCTTCCCGGCGCCACATCGATGGACCCGCGGCCGTGGGGAGTCCCCGACCCCGGCTCGCACCAGGCGAGGGCCGGGCGGGCGGATGGGCAGGGGCTTGGGTATGGCCGGGCGCCATCCGGCCCGCCGCCGCCCCTGCCCAGCATGTTCGGTCCACCGCCCCCGCGGCGCGTGCCCCATCGGTGGGGGCTGGGTGCCTACCTCCTGGTCGAGGCCGTGTTCCTGGTGGTCTCGGTGCTGCTGGGCTTCGCGCTCGGCGGCAAGCTGTCGTCGGCCGGGGCCGTCGCGCTGGCATTGCTGGTGCCCACCGTGTGCGCGGCCGGACTGGCGGTGTTGATCACCCGGATCCGGGGGAACGGCCCGCGCATCGACCTCGGACTGCAGATCAATCGCAGGGATGTCGTCGTCGGCGTGACCTGCGGAGTGGCGGGCCTGGTGATCACCATTCCGGCGTCGCTGCTCTACGCCGCGATCGTCGGCGCCGACGCGACCTCCGCCGTCGGGGAAGCGCTCGGCGGCGTCCGAGCAGGTCCCGGGCTTGCCATCGCGATCTTCGCGATCGTGGTGTTCGTCGCGCCCCTGTGCGAGGAGATCGTCTACCGCGGCCTGCTTTGGGGTGCCGTCGAGCGGCTGGGTGCCAACCGGTGGTGGGCCCTCGTGGTGACGACGGTCGTCTTCGCGCTGGCCCACTTCGAGTTCAGCCGCACCCCGTTGTTGCTGGTCGTGGCGATCCCGATCGGCGTGGCCCGAGTGATCACAGGACGGCTGTCGGCCGGGGTGATCGCCCACCAGATCAACAACCTCTTGCCGGGGATCGTGCTGATGCTGGGCGTGCTCGGTGCCGTCCCGATGACCTGATTCGGCTTCCCGTCTGGCACAATGATGCCTCGGCCCGCGGCTGGCCCTCTACTGTGCCGCGGCCCATAGGCGTCGAGACGCGCCGTCCGTAACCCCACGCGGTCGTCGCGGCCTCATCGGAGTAGTTCGTATCCACAAGGAGCACCAAGCAGCGTGGCCGTCAAGATCAAGCTGATGCGGTTGGGCAAGATCCGTCAGCCGTACTACCGCGTCGTCGTCGCCGACTCGCGCACCCGCCGCAGCGGTCGCGCGATCGAGACCATCGGCAAGTACCACCCGAAGCTGGAGCCGAGCCTCATCGAGATCGACTCGGAGCGCGCTCAGTACTGGCTGGGCGTTGGCGCGCAGCCCACCGAGCCTGTCCAGCACCTGCTAGAGGTCACCGGCGACTGGCAGAAGTTCAAGGGCCTCCCCGGCGCCGAGGGCACCCTCAAGCCGCAGCCCGCCAAGCCCGACAAGCTCGCGCTGTTCAACGCTGCGCTGGCCGCGGCGGGCGAGGAGCCGACCACCGAGGCCACCACGCCGCGGAAGAGGGCCGACCGCCGTCCGAAGGCCGAAGAGGCCGCCGAAGCGCCCGCCGAGTCGTGAGCCGCCGACGTGATCCTCTCCGCGGAGGCGGCGTCGTGATCCTCCCCGGGGAGATCACGTCGTGAGCACGGTGCTGGCCGACGCGTTGGAGCACCTCGTCAGGGGGATCGTCGATCACCCTGACGACGTGCGGGTCGATCTCGTCACCACCCGCCGCGGTCGCACCCTCGAGGTACGGGTCCATCCCGAGGACCTCGGCAAGGTGATCGGCCGCGGCGGCCGCACCGCTACCGCGCTGCGCACCGTCGTAGGCGGCATCGGCGGTCGCGGGGTCCGGGTCGATGTCGTCGACACCGACCGGTAAGGCCGAGCAACTGCTCCTCGCGGGCGTGGTGCTGCGCGCTCACGGGCTGCAGGGCGAGGTCGTCGTCGACCTGCATACCGATGCGCCTGCGGAGCGGTTCGCCCCCGGTTCCGCGTTGTCCGCGCGGCGACCGGGCGATCCGGACCGGGTGCTCACCGTCGAGTCGAGCCGCCCGCACTCCGGTCGCCTGCTCGTCCGCTTCGTCGAAGCGCCCGACCGTTCGGCCGCGGAGGCGCTGCGCGGTGCCCGGCTGCTCGTCTCCGCATCCTCGGCACCGCCACCCGCCGATCCCGACGAGTTCCACATCCACCAGCTCGAAGGCCTGCGCGCCGAGCGGGAAGACGGCACGGTCGTCGGCACCGTCGGCGAGGTGCTGCACGGTCCCGCGGGCGAGCTGCTCGTCGTCGTCCGTGACGGCGCGCCCGACGCGCTGGTCCCGTTCGTCCACGCGATCGTCCCGACCGTCGACCTGAACAACGGCCGCATCGTTCTCACGCCCCCCGAGGGCCTCATCGACTGACGGCACAAGCATGCCTGTGGCCACACCAGCACGAGGACCGGTGTTGGGCCGCGCAGTCACGCTTGACTGCCGCGTGCACTGCGCACCATCGCCGTCGTGTCAGGCGCCGTGAAACCGAAGCCGGCGTAGAGGACGTGGGCGTCTGCGGTGAAGAGCGTCCAGCGGAAGTCGCGGCCCGGCCCGTCGTCGATCATCAGCCGCACCAGCGCGGCACCAAGCCCCCTGCCGCGGGCGGCGGAGTCGACGTAGACGTCGGCGAGGTACGCGAACGCCACGCCGTCCGACACCGCCCGCGCGAAGCCGACCGTCGCCCCGCGCTCGTCGTACGCCCCGACGACCCGCCACGCGCTCTCGATCTGTGCGTCGAGGTCGACCTGGCTGCGCCATCGCCGGACCCTCTAGGCCTCGGTGGACAGGAACCGCGAGACCGCATCGCGGTCGACGCGCGCGGGGATCGTCGTCGATCGCGAACCCGTCGACGGAGACGATCACATCGCCCAGGATGCCACTGTCAACCTGGGTTGACACCACGGCTATGTCAACGTAGGTTGACAGTATGACGGATGCGACACAGGTTGCGGCGGCGGCGTCCAGCAGGGACCCGGCCGTCGGGCTGGCGGCCGTGGCGTCCCTGCGGGGGCTCCTCGAGTCGCTGGAGGAGCTGCAGGTGGGCAGCGCGCGCGCCCAGGGCTGGTCATGGCAGCAGATCGCCCAGGCGCTGCGGGTGAGCAGGCAGGCCGTGCACAAGAAGTACCGACGGTTCGGGATCTGAGGGGCGGGGAGATGTTCGAGAGGTTCACCAAGCGCGCGCGGGCGGTCGTCGTCCGCGCACAGGAGATCGCCCGCGAGCGGCATTCGGCGACGATCGGGACAGAGCACCTTCTTCTGGGGCTGCTCGCGGTGCCCGACGGCCTGGCTTCGACGATCCTCGCGCGGCTGCAGGTCACCCGCGCCGACGTCGAGGCCGATCTGGAACGTGGCAGCCCGTTCGACGCCGCGGGGCTCGCGATGCTGGGGATCGACCTCGACGAGGTGCGCCGCCACGCCGACGAGACGTTCGGACCTGGCGCCCTCGATCGGACGAGGGCGGCGGGCGGTTGGCGGCCGGGGCACCTGCCGTTCGAGCCAGCCACCAAGAAGGCTCTGGAGTTGGCGCTGCGGGAAGCGGTCCGGCTCGGGCACGGCTTCCTGGGGACCGAGCACCTGCTGCTCGGGCTGCTCCACGACGGCCGCGCACGCGACGTGCTCGTCGCGCGCGGCGTCGGCCTCGACGGGACGCGGGCCGTGGTCGAGGAGCTCGTGCGCAAGCGCGAAGCGGGCTAGTGCGGTGTCCAGAAACGTTCACCGGTCCTCGCGGGCCCAGACGACGCCTCGCGGCGTTGCCGCCCTCGCGAAGACGCCCGGTATGAGCTTCGGGCGGCGCCTTGCGAGGCGCCGCCTGGATCCCGCGATCACCCCGGCAACGTTCCTGGACACCGCACTAGCCGGGTGATCGCGCGAGCCGTTCGGCGCACGGGTGTGCGCTTCGTGGTGATCATGACCGATCGCACCCCCGGCAACGCCACAGTGCACCGCGCTGGGCCAGGATTTCCGAGTGCGCATCGACGTCGTGACGATCTTCCCGGGGTACCTCGCGCCGCTGCGTGAGGCGCTGCTGGGCCGGGCGATCGAAGCCGGGCTCGTCGAGCTCGCGGTACACGACCTGCGGGACTGGACCCATGACGTCCACCAGGCGGTCGACGACGCCCCCTACGGCGGTGGGCCCGGCATGGTGATGCGCCCGCAGGTGTGGGGCGAGGCCCTTGACGCGGTGCTGGCCGAAGGGCCGCCCGGGCTGTTGGTCGTACCCACGCCTGCGGGGCGGCCGTTCACCCAGGCCACCGCGCAGGCGTGGGCGCGCAGCGAACGACTGGTGTTCGCATGCGGTCGCTACGAGGGGATCGACCAGCGGGTGATGGAGCATTACGCGCCCGTCGAGGAGGTCAGCATCGGCGATTACGTGCTGGTCGGGGGAGAGGTCGCGGTCATGGTGATGGTCGAGGCCGTCGTGCGGCTGCGCCCCGGGGTGCTGGGCAACCCGCAGTCGGCCGAACAGGACTCCTTCTCCGACGGCCTGCTCGAAGGCCCGGCCTACACCCGCCCGGTGAGCTGGCGCGGCCTCGACGTGCCCGACGTGCTGCGCAGCGGCAACCACGCCGCGATCAGTCGGTGGCGGCGCGACCGCGCGCTGGAGCGCACCGCTACGCGCAGACCCGATCTGCTCGCTGCGCTGCCCCCGGGCGCCCTCGATGCCGCCGACCGCGCCTTCCTGACGGGGGTCGTGGAGGGCTGACCGGCATCTGGCATCATGGACACCGAGCTCATGCCCACCCGGGCCATCCGAGCGCGCCCCTCTAGATCTCCGAGGACGGCGCCCGCACGACCGCTACACAACGAGGACGGATCTCGCGATGAACACCCTGGACGCACTGGACGCGCAGATGTTGCGCTCCGACATTCCCGCTTTCCGGCCGGGTGACACGCTGAAGGTGCACGTCAAGGTCATCGAAGGCAGCCGGTCCCGCGTCCAGGTGTTCCAGGGCGTTGTCATCCGCAGGCACGGCGCCGGGGCCCGCGAGACCTTCACCGTCCGCAAGATCTCCTTCGGCGTCGGTGTCGAGCGCACGTTCCCTGTGCACTCCCCCAACATTGACCGGATCGAGGTATTCACTCGCGGTGATGTCCGACGGGCGAAGCTCTACTACCTCCGTGACCTGCGCGGCAAGGCCGCGAAGATCAAGGAGAAGCGCGAGACTCCTTCGGCGTCCTGACCGGCGATCGCGGTACGAGCGTAGCCTTCGGAGCGTGGCCCTCCCCGAGATCCCCGACGGCTGGCGGGCCCTGCCTCCCCGGCACGGCAGAAGTGACGAGCCGTCCGGTTCGACGCCGCCTAGGGCCCAGGGACAGCCCGGCATCCCCGATCGCGGCGTGCCCGCACGCCAGCACCTGCCGTCCACTCCCTGGCTGATCGACGGGCTGTCCGGCGCGCCTCGCCACAGCGGGTCGAACGGTGCGAACGGGCACACCGCCAACGGCCACGGGATCAACGGCACCAACGGCCACGGTGGCCCGCGTCACGGAGGCGAATCCGCGCCGCTGAACGGCGGGGGCGCAATCGACGGCGGAAGCCCGGTCAACGGCTTCGGTCCCGCACACGGCTTGAGCAACGGCTACATCGCCCGCGACCCACTGGGCCTCGGCGAGGACGGCCGCCCCCCGACGGGCGCCCATCGGACGCCGCCAAACGGGCCCCAGCACCGCGGGGAAGACAGGTGGGGCCCGGTCGACGGCGCGCGTCACGGCCGCGGCGGGCCCAGCGGCGCACCACGGCATGGCGCCCCCGACGACACAGGTGGAGGCCAAGCAGCCGATCCGGACCGGAGTTCCGACCGCAACCCACTGGGTGGCCCCGGCATCCCGGACGGGCGGCCAGTGCCCGGCGGAACCTCGCAGGTCCCCGCGGCCGACCATCTGCCAACCGGTCGGGCCGCAGGCGGCCCGTTTACCACCGGTGCTCTACCGATCAACGGCGTCAGCGGTCCGGCTGGGGTCGAACCCCTGAACGTCGAACCGGTCCGTCAGCACCCGCACCCCGGATCCGGCGACACCACCGGCGGCGGCCCCATCGGCTACGGCCTCGCCGGACCTTCCGGGCCGGTACCTTCCGGACCCGCGCCCGAGGTCAGCGGTCCGTATCCGCAGCGGCCCGTCGAACCCCCGGACGGTAGGCAGGTGCCGCGCCGGGTCCACAGCGACGTGCCGCCACCCCGCCGCATCGGCCGCCCGGTCGATGGCCCCCCGATGGACGGGCGTCCCCTCGACTGGCGCGCTGTGGACGGGCGGCCGCCGGATGGGCGTCCGGTCTACGGCTCCGGGCGACCTCCGAACCCGCCGCAGCCCGCTGCTCCGCAGATAGACGGCAGGCAGGCGGCGGCCCTGCGCAAAGCCCACGCGCCACCGCATGCTGCGCAGGCAGGCGACGGGAGCGACGGCGCAAGTCGGATCGATCCGCCCACCGTCGCCCATTGGCGACAGCCGGTCGAGAGCGATCCGTACGACTCCGACGACGATGCCGGGGACGGCCTCCCCGGCATCCCCGGGCGGCACCGCCGCCGAGCGGGGGAGTCGCCGGAAGGGCCGCCCGCCTCGACTAACCGTGAGCAGGCCGCTGCCACGGGCCGCAAAGGCCGTGGCAGCAGAGGGCGGCGGTCGGCGTTCTGGAAGGAACTGCCGATCCTGGTCGTCGTCGCGCTGCTGCTCACCTTTCTGATCCAGACGTTCATCGCGAAGGTCTACGTCATCCCCTCCGGGTCGATGGAGACCACGCTGCACGGCTGCACCGGATGCAACAACGACCGCGTGCTCGTCGACAAGGTCACCTACCGGTTCTCCGATCCGCAGCCCGGCGACGTCGTCGTCTTCCGCGGCCCCGACGGTTGGACGAGCGAGTTCACCGCCGACTCGCCCAGCAACATCGTCGTGCGCGCACTCCAAGGGCTCGGCTCGCTGATCGGCCTCGCCCCGCCCGACGAGAAGGACTTCATCAAGCGTGTGATCGCGGTCGGCGGCCAGACCGTCCAATGCTGCGACTCGCGCAACCGGGTCCTCGTCGACGGCAAACCGCTCGACGAGCCCTACATCTACTTCCTGCCCGACGCAGGCGCGGCGCGTCAGGACACCTTCGGCCCGGTCACGATCCCCGCAGGTGAGCTGTGGATGATGGGTGACAGCCGGAACAACTCCGCCGACTCGCGCGTCCCGGGCCACGGGCCGGTACCGATCGCGAACGTCATCGGCCAGGCGCGCATGGTCGTGCTGCCGTTCTCCCGGTTCGGCTCGATCCCCTCGCCCAACCCTCAGACCACCGCCGCGGCGTTGGGTTCTGGCGACGCGGGCGCCCCGGTAGCGCTCGGCATGATCGGACTGCTTCCGCTGGTCGTGCTGCGGCGCCGTGAACGTGAGCTGGGCGAGTTCCTGCCGCCGCGCAGGACGTGAGCCGCGGCGATCGACACGACATGCCCCGACCTCCTCGCTCCCCGCGCCCCCGAGTCCTACTCCCCGCCGAGCTGCGACCCGCCCGCGCCGTTGTCCGCCGCTCCGCGGGCACCTGGACGCTGCAGAGCACGCTGCAACGCCACGGGCTCGGCCCGGTCGCCGGGGTCGACGAGGCCGGGCGCGGCGCCTGCGCTGGCCCGCTCGTCGTCGCCGCCTGCGTACTGCGGCCCGGCGATGCGCAGAAGCTCGAGGGGCTCACCGACTCCAAGCTGCTCACCCCCGCCGCCCGCGACGGGTACTTCGCGCTGATCACCCGTCGGGCGGCTGACCACTGCGTGGTGGTCATCCCGGCCGACGAGGTGGACCGCCGGGGTGTGCACGTCGCGAACATCGAAGGCATGCGCCGCGCGGTCGCCGGGCTGGCGAGCCCGCCGGGATACGTGCTGACCGACGGCTTCCCGGTGCGCGGCTTCGGCCGTCCGTCGCTCGCGGTGCCCAAGGGCGATCAGGTGGCGGCCTGCGTCGCCGCGGCGTCGGTGCTTGCCAAGGTCACCAGGGACCGCATCATGGTGGCGATGGACGCCGAGCTGCCCCAATACCGGTTCGCCGAGCACAAGGGCTACTGCACGCCCGTGCACGACGCCGCGCTCATCGAGCACGGCCCGAGTCCGGTACACCGTTACTCGTTTGTGAACGTCCGCGGCGCGTGGGCGTCCCGGTTCGGGCGACCGAGCGCACTGGTCCACAATGAGCTGCTGCCGGTCGGGCCGTCCGACGCGGGAAAGGGAGGGCTGGAACCGTGAGCGCCGAGGATCTCGAGAAGTACGAGACCGAGATGGAGCTCACGCTCTACAAGGAGTACCGGGACATCGTGTCCCAGTTCTCCTACGTCGTAGAGACCGAGCGCCGCTTTTACCTTGCCAACTCCGTGGACGTCACACCGCGCAACCCGGACGGCGAGATCTACTTCGAGGTTCGCATGTCCGACGCGTGGGTCTGGGACATGTACCGGCCGGCGCGCTTCGTCAAGAACGTGCGCGTGCTGACGTTCAAGGACGTCAACATCGAAGAGCTGGACAAGCCCGACCTGCGCCTGCCGGAGGGCAACCAGTTCGGCTCCTGAACTGGGGGAGCATGATCTGTGGAGGGTCTCCCCGCCCGTCGTCGAGCACGTCGCGGTGAGTGCGGGCGCAAGCCGGGGGCTTGGGCGGACAGAATGCGCATTGCTATCACCGGACACCGCAACCTCGCACCGGAGTCGGTACCCGTGGTGACCGAAGCGTCGTATGACTGCGCTTGATCGGCGAAAGTGGTGCCACAGGGGCCCTGGTGCGCCTCTGGCACCACTGCTGGCGATCACCGGGCCGCTGTCAGCCCGCTTCGCACCCCGCGACAGCGCCCCGCCCGCGACGTGCGGGGTGCGACGACCTCCGCGGGGTGCGCAGTCGGCCTGACCGGGGGGTGCGGAGTCGGCCTCCGGGGGTGCGGAGTCGGCCTCTGGGGGGTGCGGAGTCGACCTCCCCGACGTGCGCAGTCGACCTCCGGGGGGTGCGGAGTCGACCTCCCCGACGTGCGCAGTCGACCTCCCCGGCGTGCGACATCACCACGCGGGACCTGCCTCCGCCCGCCTGCCCGGGCGATCGCCGCCCCAACCAGGCCACTTCGCAGACCGCGCACGCACTTCGCAGAGTCCACGGACCCTGCGAAGTGAAAGCGGACTCTGCGAGGACCCTGTCACGCCACGCCCCGTGCTTCATGGCACTAGCACCTGCCGCGAAGTTGTCCCCATCGCGCTCGGTTGTCCACAGGTTCTGACGAGCCGCCCCGCGCCTGGTCCGGCGGCGCGACCGTGGAGGCATGGGAGCGAAGGACGTCCTCGGCAGACGCGGTGAGGACCTCGCGGTGGAGTACCTGACGCAGCGGGGCCTTGTCGTCCTCGACCGCAACTGGCGATGCCGCCACGGCGAGCTCGACATCGTGTGCACCGACTCCGTCCGGCTGGTGGTCTGCGAGGTGAAGACGCGGTCGAGCACGCGCTTCGGCCTGCCTGCCGAGGCGGTCGACCCACGCAAGGCCCGCCGGATCCGGCTGATCACCAACGCCTGGCTCGCCGCCCACGCCGTCCCCTGGGTGGAGATCCGCTTCGACGTGGTCGCCGTGCTCGCGGAGCCCGGCGCGCCCGTGCGGATGCACCACTACCCGGCGGCGTTCTGATGGGGCTGGCGCGCACGTGGTCGGTAGCGCTGCAAGGCGTCGAGGGCACCATGGTGGAGATCGAGTCCGACGTCGGAGGCGGGCTGCCCGGCATCCATCTCGTCGGGCTCCCGGACGCGGCGCTGCACGAGTCGAAGGACCGCGTCCGTGCGGCGGTCGTCAACTCAGGGTGGCCGTGGCCGAACGAGCGGATCGTGCTCGCGCTCTCACCGGCCACGTTGCGCAAGGCGGGCAGCGGGTTCGACCTCGCCCTCGCGTGCGCTGTTCTCGCCGCCAAGGGGGCGTTGTCGCAGGCGATGCTGGACGGCACCGTCCTGCTCGGGGAGTTGGCGCTCGACGGGCGCCTTCGACCGGTCCGCGGGGTGCTGCCCTGCCTGCTCGCTGCCCGGGCCGCGAAGGCGGGACGGGTGGTCGTGCCGGAGGCCGCGCTGGCCGAGGCGTCGCTCGTCGACGGGTTGGCGGTCTACGGGGCGGTCACGCTCACCGAGGTGCTGCACTGGCTTCAGGGCCAGCTCGAGCTGCGGCGGCCCGAGCCGTCGCCCGCACCGGCAGAGGCCAACCAGGTGTCGCCGCCCGACCTCGCGGACGTGCTCGGGCAAGACGATGCGCGCCAGGCCTGCGAGATCGCCGCGGCAGGCGGCCATCACCTGCTGCTCATCGGGCCACCCGGCACCGGCAAGACGATGCTGGCGCAGCGGTTCGTCGGCCTCCTGCCCCGGCTCACCGCCCACGATGCGCTGGCGCTTGCATCGATCCGGTCCGTCGCCGGGCGGCTGCCCGGATCCGGGGCGCTCGTCGACGTTCCGCCATTGGTCGCGCCCCACCACTCGCTCTCGATGGCCGCGCTCGTCGGCGGCGGCAGTGGTGTGGCCCGCCCCGGCGCCGTCTCGCTGGCCCATCGCGGCGTGCTCTTCGTGGACGAAGCCCCGGAGTGGGCGCCGCACCTCCTCGACGCGCTGCGCACCCCGTTGGAGGAGGGTGCGGTGCGGCTGTCACGGGCCGAGGGCACCGTCTCCTACCCGGCGCGGTTCCAGCTCGTCCTCGCCGCGAACCCGTGCCCGTGTGCCCCCGCACATGACCGCGACTGTGTCTGCCCATCGCTGGTGCGTCGCCGCTACCTGGGCAGGCTGTCGGGGCCCCTGCTCGACCGGGTGGACCTGCGGGCGCGGATGCTGCCGATCACCGCCCTCTCCGCGGCCGTCGAGCAGGCCGAGAGCACGGCCGATGTCCGGGCCAGGGTGCTCGCCGCGCGCGCGGCGGCCGCGGCGCGGTGGGAAGGCCACGACTGGCTCACCAACGCTGACGTGCCCGGGCCCGTCCTGCGCACCCGGTTTGCGCTGCCCGCTCACGTCGTGCGGCCACTCGACGCCGCGCTACGCGCCGGGGAGATCACCGCCCGCGGCGCCGACCGGGCGTTGCGGGTGGCGTGGACGCTGGCCGATCTCGCCGGTCGGGAGTGCCCTGACCATGAGCTGGTCGAGACCGCGCTGTTCTTCCGCGACCGGAGGGCGATGTGAGCGCCGCCGTGCCCCCGACGGATCCGCCGGAGGCGGTTCTCTTGGCGAGGGCCTACCTGTCGAGAGTGGCCGAGCCGCCCGCGCCCGCGCTGGTGTGGCTCGTCGCCGTCACGGGGCCGGTCGAGGCCGCCGCCAGGGTGCGGCGGGGTGCCGTGTCGGAGGAGGTCGCCAAGGAGACGGCCGCGCGCCGCCACGTCGAGCGAGCCGCCGAGGATCTTGCCATCGCGGCAGCCTGCGGGGCGCGGATGATCACACCTGAGCACGGCGAATGGCCGCACTGGGCGTTCGCCGCCCTCGACAACGTCGCTTTCGGCCACGCGGGGCGGGCCGCCGCAGCTGACGACGCCGCTGATCCCGAAGACGCCGAGTGGGGCGGCCCCGATCTCGGCGCCCCAGTCCTCGGCGCCCCAGTCCTCGGCGCCCCAGTCCTCGGCGCCCCAGTCCTCGGCGGCCGGGATCTCGGCGGCTCCGATCTCGGGGAGCCAGGCCGCGGCGGCCCGGGCCACACAGGCACCATCGGAGCGGGCATCGGCCCGACGCGGAGTGATCTCGCGCCGCCGCTCGCGCTCTGGGTGCGCGGACCGGGCAACGCCGCCGAGCTGTGCGACCAGTCCGCGGCGCTGGTCGGCGCCCGTGCCGCCACGGGCTACGGTCAGCACGTCGCCACCGAATTCGGTGCCGGGCTCGCGACGGCGGGCTTCACGGTCGTCTCCGGGGCCGCCATCGGTATCGACGGGGCGGCCCACCGCGGTGCGCTCGCCGCCGGCGGCCCGACCGTCGCTGTACTGGCCTGCGGCAGCGACCGCAGCTATCCCGCGGCGCACGAGGTGCTGCTCGAACGGATCGCGGCGACCGGCCTCGTGGTGTCGGAGTACCCGCCGGCCTCGGTTCCAGCCCGACACCGCTTTCTCGTTCGCAACCGGCTCATTGCGGCGCTGGCGGGCGGCACGGTGGTGGTCGAAGCAGCGTTGCGCAGTGGCGCACAGCGCACGGCGGCCGACGCCCGAGCGCTTGGTCGTCCGGTGATGGCGGTGCCGGGGCCGGTCACGTCGGGGCAGTCCGCCGGTTGTCACCGGTTGGTCCGGGAGGGCGCGGTGCTGGTCACGCGGATCGAGGAGGTGCTGGAGGAGGTCGGCCGCATCGGGGTCCACCTCGCGGAGGAGCCCGCCGGGTCGGCGGCTCGGCCCACCGATGGGCTCGGGCCAGCCGCGGTGCTCGTCCACGACGCGCTTCCGGCGCGGGCTGCACGGGGCGTCGCCTGGCTCGCGATGGAGGCGGGCCTTCCGCCAGGCGCGGTGCGTGCGGCGCTGGCCGAGCTGATTGGCCGCGGCCTTGTTGAGCACAGCGGCGGCCGATGGCAGCGAACGATCGCGCGGTCCTGATGAGGCCCGGTTCGGACGAGGCGCGGTGATGTGAGATGCCGCCACGATCTCGTCGGCATGAGATCAGGCGCGTGGCGGTGCTTGACCGCACGCCTCGTGGGCCGCACCGTCGGCAGATGCCCCCCGCGACGGAGCCAGCCCCCGCCGTTGCCGCGGTACTGGAGGAGTTCCTCCGCCACCTCGCGCTGGAGCGGGGCCGGTCGCCCAACACCGTGCGCGCCTACCGCGCCGATCTCGTGCCTCTGCTCGCCGGGATCGACGACGTCGCCGCGCTTGATCTGGCCATGTTGCGGCGGTGGCTGGCCACGGGCCACGCGGCTCAAGCGAGCCGGGCCACGCTCGCGCGCCGGGCGGCGGCGGCCCGCACCTTCACGGGCTGGGCGCACCACACCGGACACCTGTCCACCGACCCCGGGGCCCGCCTGGTCTCGCCCCGGCCGCGGCACACTCTGCCGACGGTGCTCGGCGTCGGCCAGGCCGCCGCCGTCCTCGACGCCGCGGGCACGGGCGCGGAGGAGGGGGAGCCGCTGGCGCTGCGCGACCTCCTGGTGCTGGAGCTGCTCTACGCCACTGGCGTCCGGGTGGCGGAGCTCTGTGGCCTCGACGTCGACGATGTCGACACGGGCCGCCGCGCGCTGCGGGTGCTCGGCAAGGGCAATCGCGAGCGCACGGTCGTCTACGGCGTGCCCGCAGGCGAGGTCCTGCGCCGCTGGCTCACAGCAGGACGTCCACATCTGGCCGGGACGGGCTCGCCCCCTGCGTTGCTCCTCGGTGCCCGCGGCGGACGACTCGATCCGCGGATCGCCCGCGAGGTCGTGCACCGCGCGGCCACCTCGGTGCCGGGCGTGCCCGACATCGCCCCGCACGGCCTCCGACACGCTGCCGCGACGCACATGTTGGAGGGCGGCGCGGATCTCCGTTACGTACAGGAATTGCTTGGTCACGCTAAGCTAGAAACCACACAGCTCTACACACACGTGACGGTCGAGCGGCTGAAGGTGGTCCATGAGCAGGCGCATCCCCGGGCGTGAGCCCATCAGTGCCGGGTCGGTGCAGCTCAGAGCATGGCAGGGGTCGGTCGTGTCGGCCCCGATGCGGACGTCCTCGCCGCCGCCACGGTCCGTTTTCGCCGTCGAGGCGATCGCGGTGGACGAGCCTGCCGCGCCGGTCGACGAGCAGTGGACCGAGTACCTGTCCGCGCCGACACGCGGAGGGCGCGATCGGCTCGTCGCCCGGTACGCGCCGTTGGTGCGGGGCATCGCGCACCGCGTGCTGGTCGGGCTTCCCACGCACATCGACCACGCCGACCTCACGCAGTCGGGCATGTTCGGACTCATCGACGCCATCCAGCGTTTCGACCCGAGCCGCTGCCCCCGCTTCGAGAGCTTCGCAGGCCAGCGCATCCGCGGCGCGATCCTCGACGAGCTGCGCGCCCAGGACTGGGTGCCGCGCACGGTGCGCGGACGGGCCCGGGAGGTCGAGCGGGCCCAAGAACGGCTGGAGCGACAGCTCCAGCGCGCCGCGACCGACCGCGAGCTGGCCGCGGAGGTGGGCCTGCCCGTGCGCGAGGTCCAGGGCCTCATCCGGCCGGTGCACGTCGTGAGTGTGGAGGCCCTCGACGAGACGGCGGGTGGATTCAGCGCGCTGTTCGCCGACACCGCGCCGGATCCGATGGCCATCGTCCAAGCGCGGGAGACCATGCGCCAGCTCAACGCCGCCGTGGCCGGACTCGGTGAACGCGACCGCACGGTGATCCAGCTCTACTACCTGGAGAACCGCACGCTCGCCGAGATCGGGCGGATGCTCGGCGTGACCGAGTCGCGGGTGTGCCAGCTGCACACTCGGCTCGTCGGGCGCCTTCGGGGTCGGCTCGACGAGTTGGCGGGAACCTGATCGCACCCCCAATCGGCTGAGCCGGTGATCGTCGACAGTGGTACCAGAGGTGCATCAGGGTCCCTATGACACCACTTTCGCCGATCATGCGGGGCCAACAGGCGTCTCATCCGTCCGGCCAGGGGTCGGGCACGGGGAGCAGCCGGACGTGGGGCGGGAACAGCAGTACCAGGGGATCGATGTAGTCGAGCCGGTCTCGCCGCACACCCCAGTGCAGGCAGGCCGAAGGGCATCCGTGATGGCCCGCTGTGAGCAGGCCGACGACTTGGCCCGCCGCCACCGTCGCGCCCGCGCGAACCACAGGGGCGATCGGCTCGTAGGTGGTGCGCAGGCCGTCGTCGTGCTGCACCGACACGACCCCGTGTCCTACGACGAGGCCCGCGAAGACGACAGAGCCGCCGCGTGCGGCCAGCACGGGCTGGCCTACGGCCCCTGCGAGGTCGACGCCGCGGTGCCCTGGCCCGAACGGGTCGTCCGGGGCCACGAACGGCGTGAGCACAACCGGCGGCGGCAGCAACGGCCACGCGTAGTCCGCTCCCGCCGCCGGGACCCCCGCCCCAGGTGGCGGCTCGGGTGGCGTCTCAGCTGGCTGCCTCGATGGTTGCGCCGCGACGGCAGCGGCCGCGCTGGACGACCACGGTGGCGCGGCCGTCCCGACCACCGCCGTCCCGACCACCGCCGTCCCGACCACCGCCGTCCCGACCACCGCCGTCCCGACCACCGCCATCCCGACCACCGCCATCCCGACCACCGCCATCACGACCACCGCCATCACGACCACCGCGTCGGTCAACGCCTGCGCGACCATGTGCCCGGCGGCCGTGACCGCCGCGAGCAGGCGCGGCCGGGGGAGCATGGCCTCAGCGTTCTCCGCCTGTGCCCCGTGCGAGGCGGACTCGGCCGACCTGGGGACGGCCGTGACCGATGGGGACAACTCGGCGACGCCGCGCGAGACACGTCGGGCCCCGCGCGTACACTCGTGGTGCGCCTCGCTGCTGTGCGGGGTGACTTCGCGCGCTCGCGTATCCCGACACGTCGCGGCTCCGGCCGGGCGCCCACCGGGACGGCGGCCGGGCGGTCCCGTCGCACCTGGCGGGTCCGGACGCCGACGCGACGCCAGGGCGGTGCCGCCAACCGGTGCGCCGCAACCAACCGCGCGTGCCCGCCGAGGCGGTCGCGCCCGAGCGAGAGGGTGTCACCGGCCATGGCCGTCGTCACCATGAAGCAACTGCTGGATTCCGGCGTGCACTTCGGGCATCAGACCCGCCGCTGGAACCCGAAAATGAAGCGCTACATCCTCACCGAGCGCAATGGCATCTACATCATCGACCTGCAGCAGACGCTGTCCTACATCGACCGCGCGTACGAGTTCGTGCGTGAGACCGTCGCCCACGGCGGCACGATCATGTTCGTCGGCACCAAGAAGCAGGCGCAGGAGGCCATCGCCGACGAGGCGGGCCGCGTCAACATGCCGTATGTCAACCAGCGCTGGCTGGGCGGCATGCTCACCAACTTCCAGACCGTGCACAAGCGGCTTCAGCGCATGAAGGAGCTGGAGACCATGGAGCAGACGGGTGGCTTCGAGGGTCGCACCAAGAAGGAGATCCTCATGCTCACCCGCGAGAAGGCGAAGCTGGAGAAGACGCTCGGCGGGATCAGGGACATGACGAAGGTCCCGAGCGCGGTGTGGGTCGTCGATACGAAGAAGGAGCACATCGCCGTCGGCGAGGCCCGCAAGCTGGGCATCCCCGTCGTGTCGATCCTCGACACCAACTGCGACCCCGACGAGGTCGACTACCCGATCCCCGGCAACGACGACGCCATCCGCTCGGCGGCGCTGCTCACCAAGGTGATCGCCCGCGCGGCCGCAGACGGCCTCATGGCCCGCTCGGCCCGCAGCGGTGGCGGTGCCGGTGACGAGAAGCCGGAGGGCGTCGCCGCCGACGAGCCCCTCGCCGAGTGGGAGCGCGACCTGCTGCCCACCGGAGCGGGCTCCGACGGCGCGAGCCTGACCGACGCCGCCACCGTGGACGCGCCCGGCGCCGCGGCCGTCGCGGCCCCGGTCACCACCAGCAACGGCGCCAGCGCGACCTGACGCGAGAGGAACGAAGAGGCAAGCCATGGCGAACTACACCGCCGCCGAAGTCAAGAAGCTCCGCGACCTCACCGGGTCCGGGATGATGGACTGCAAGAAGGCCCTCGAGGAGTCCGACGGCGACCTGGACAAGGCCGTCGAACTGCTGCGCATCAAGGGCGCCAAGGACGTCGGCAAGCGCGCGGGCCGGGACACAGCCAACGGGCTGGTCGCCGCGGAGGGCGGCACGATGGTCGAGCTGAACTGCGAGACCGACTTCGTCGCCAAGAGCGCCGACTTCCAGGCGCTCGCGGACAAGATCCTGCGCGTGGCGATCGACCAGCAGCCCGCTGACCTTGCGGCGCTCAAGGCCGCTCCGCTCGACAGCGCCGATGGTGGGGGCACCGTCGAGGAGGCCGTGCTGGCCCTCTCGGCGCGCATCGGCGAGAAGCTGGAGCTGCGGCGCTACATCCACGTCGACGGCCCGGTGGCGCTCTACCTGCACCGCCGCGCCTCCGACCTGCCGCCCGCGATCGGCGCGCTCGTGGCCTATGACGGCACCGACGACGAGCTGGCCAAGGGCGTCGCGATGCACATCGCGGCGGCCCGGCCGCAGTACCGCACCCGCGACGACGTGCCGGGGGACGTGGTGGAGAACGAGCGCCGCATCGCCGAGGCCACCGCCCGCGAGGAGGGCAAGCCCGAGCAGGTGCTCCCGCGCATCGTCGAGGGCCGGATCAACGGGTTCTACAAGGATGTGGTGCTCTTGGAGCAGCCGTCCGTGCAGGAGCCGAAGAAGACGGTGAAGGCCCTGCTGGACGCCGCGGGCGTCACGGTGAAGGAGTTCGCCCGCTTCGAGGTCGGCCAGGCCTGATCGGATGACCGACGCCAGGATCGACCCCGACCGCCCCGGATTCGGCCGCGTGCTGCTCAAGCTCGGCGGCGAGATGTTCGGCGGTGGCGCAGTCGGGGTCGATCCCGACGTTGTGGAGGCGGTGGCCCGGCAGATCGCCGAGGTCGTCGAGTCCGGCACGCAGGTGGCCGTCGTCATCGGCGGCGGCAACTTCTTCCGCGGCGCCGAACTGCACGACCGCGGCATGGACCGCGCCCGTGCCGACTACATGGGCATGCTGGGCACCGTCATGAACTGCCTGGCCCTGCAGGACTTCCTGGAACGCGAGCACGGCATCGACACCCGCGTCCAGACGGCCATCACCATGGGCCAGGTCGCCGAGGCCTACATCCCGCGCCGCGCCATCCGTCATATGGAGAAGCGCCGCGTCGTGATCTTCGGCGCCGGTGTGGGCATGCCGTTCTTCTCCACCGACACCGCAGGCGCACAGCGGGCCCTCGAGGTCGGCGCCGAGGTGCTGCTGCTGGCCAAGAACGTCGATGGGGTGTTCACCGCCGACCCCAGGGTCGACCCCGACGCCAAGCTCTACGACGAGATCACCCATCGTGAGGCGCTGGAACAGGGGCTGAAGGTCGCCGACGCCACCGCGTTCAGCCTCTGCATGGACAACCAGATGCCGATCATCGTCTTCAACCTGCTCATCGAAGGCAACATCGCGCGGGCAGTGCGGGGTGAGAGGATCGGCACACTGGTCAACACACCTGAGCGCGTGGAAAGTGGGGTCAGGCCATGATCGAGGAGACGCTCTTCGACGCCGAGGAAAAGATGGAGCGGGCGGTCTCGGTGGCCAAGGACGACCTGGCGAGCGTCCGCACGGGCCGGGCGACGCCCAACATGTTCTCCCGGGTCGCCGTCGACTACTACGGCGCGATGACGCCGATCAACCAGCTCGCCTCGATCAACGTGCCCGAGGCGCGCATGGTGGTCATCAAGCCCTACGACGCGGGCTCGATGAGGGCGCTGGAGCGGGCCATCCGCGACTCGGACCTCGGCGTGAACCCCTCGAACGACGGTCAGATCATCCGCGTGATCGTGCCGCAGCTTTCCGAGGAGCGCCGCCGCGAGATGGTCAAGGTGGCGCGAGGCAAAGGCGAGGACGCGCGGGTGACGATCCGCAGCCTCCGGCGCAAGGCGATGGATGAGCTGCACCGCATCGTGCGTGACGGCGAGGCGGGTGAGGACGAGGTCAGCCGCGCGGAGAAGGAGCTGCAGACCACTGTCGACCGGTACGTCCAACAGGTGGACGAACTGGTGAAACACAAGGAAGCCGAGCTGCTAGAGGTCTGATGACCGCGAGCCATCCCGATACGCCCGCGGCGCGCCCCCCGACCGCCGTGGCCGCGTCGTCGAGCCGTCGGGAACGAGTCAGCGTGCGCGCCGGGCGCAACCTCGTCGCCGCGATCGCTGTGGGTGTGACGCTCGGCGCCGCCGTCTTGGCGTCCCTGCTGATCGAGCGACACTGGTTCATCGCCGTCCTCGGCGTGGCCGCCGCGGCGGGCACCTGGGAGCTGGCCGGTGCGCTGCGGCGCGGGGCCGACATCCGCGTGCCGCTGCCCGTCCTGCTGGTGGGCGGCCAGGCGATGGTGTGGCTGACGTGGCCGTTCGGCCCAGCGGCGATCGCGATCGCGTTCGCGGCCACGGCGCTCGGTGTGCTGCTGTGCCGGATGCCAGCGGGCGCAGAGCACTACGTCCGCGACGTCACCGCGGGCCTCTTCGCCGCAGCCTACGTTCCGTTGTTCTGCGCGTTCGGCACTCTGCTCACCGTCGCGCCCGACGGTGTCGGCCGCGTGCTGACGTTCCTGATCTGCGTTGTCGCGTCCGATGTCGGCGGCTACACCGCGGGCGTGCTCGTCGGACGCCATCCCATGGCGCCGACGATCAGCCCCAAGAAGTCGTGGGAGGGCTTCGGGGGCTCGCTGGTGGCGGGGATGGCCGCGGGCGCGCTCTGTGTTGTGTTCCTGCTCAACGGGCCGTGGTGGGCGGGTGTGCTCACCGGTGCGCTGCTCGTCGTCTCGGCGACGCTCGGCGATCTCGTCGAGTCACTGATGAAGCGCGACCTCGGCATCAAGGACATGGGCACACTGCTACCAGGACACGGCGGGGTGCTCGACCGGCTCGACTCGCTGCTGCCCACCGCCCTCGTGTCCTGGGCGGCGCTCAGCGTGCTCCTGCCTGCGTGAGTGAGCTCACCATTGCCACAGCGCGCCGAGCTCATCCCCAGCCCCAACATCTGGCACTGGCCCGAGGTCTACGAGCGCGAGAACGCCGCGCAGGACGTCGAGGGCGACGTGTGGGCCGCCCTGCGCGAAGAGACGCCGTGGTCGGGCCGTGACGTCGTCGACGTCGGGTGCGGCGAGGGCTTCCACCTGCGCTTCTTCGACGGCGCTCGGTCGGTGCTCGGCGTCGAGCCGCACCCGCCGCTGGTGCAGCGCGCCCAGCGGAAGGGCCTGCCGGTGGTGGGGGGCGGGGCCGCGGCGCTGCCGCTGCGGGACGCCTCGGTCGACCTCGTGCACGCGCGCACCGCGTACTTCTTCGGGCCGGGATGCGAGCCGGGGCTGCGCGAGGCGGGGCGGGTGCTGCGGCCGGGCGGGGCGATCGCGATCGTCGACCTGGACGCCACCGCCGCGCCCTACGGCGACTGGATGCGCGCCGACATCCCGCACTACGACCCGGTCGCGGCGGAGCGCTTCTTCACCCGCGCGGGCTTCTCGCTGCAGCGGATCGCGACGACGTGGCGCTTCCCCGACCGCGCGACGTGCGAGGCGGTGCTGCGCATCGAGTTCTCACCCGAGGTGGCCGAGCGGGCGTTGGCGCAGGTCCCCGGCACAACGCTGACCGTGGGCTACCGGCTGCATGTGCGCCGCAAGCGGCCCATGCGCGGATAACGCTGTTCCCGCCGCCATATCCGCGCACGAGGGGCAGCGGCGCCCTCGCTACCGTGGAGGGCATGCGCCCTCCCGTTGTGCCCTTCATGGAGCCGGTACTGGGTGGTCTGTGGTGGATTGTCGGGGCGATCGCCCTCGCGCCGGGGCCGGGCACCGTCGTGCTGGCGGCGGGCCTCGGGGTCGCGGGCGGGCTGATCGCCGCGCTGCGCCGCCGCTACGGCGCCGGTGAGCCGCTACCGTCGGGCGGTCGTGGGCGGCTGTTGCGCGTCCTCGTCGTCGCCGCGGTGCTCGTAGCGATCGCGAGCCCGCTGTTGGGGATGATCGGGCTGGCCGAGCTGGCTGTGCCGGTGGCGTGCGCCATCACCGGCGCCGCGCTGTTCCCCCTCGCCACGATGTTCGACGAGCGCGCCCTGCTCGCCGCGGGCGGGGTGCTGATGGTCCTCGGCGCAGCGGGCGCGCTGTGGGCCTTGGACTCGGCGGGCGTCCTCTACCCGCAGGGCGTGGTCGGGCTCGCGGCAGGCACTGCCGTGTGGCTTGCGGGAGCCCAGCGCAGCGGCCTGCTCGCCGAGGTGCGCTCCCGTCCCTAAGGAGCGCCCTGAACAACTCGGGCCTACTGCGCGACGCCCAGGCGGCGCCCTCGCGGCGCCTCCCGAAGGGCCCGATACAACAGCGGTATCGGCCCCCTCGTCCGCCTTGCGAGGACACCACCTGGACGCCGCTCGCTACGGCCGGAGTTGTTCAGGACTCTCCTGCGCCTGGCACAATCGAGGAGCCATGACCGTCCTCCCGCTGGTGTTCGACGCACCCAAGCGCACGTTGCCACCCCGCCACTTCGCCGACATCGAGCCCGCGCAGCGCCGCGCCGTCGTCGCCGAGCTCGGCCTGCCCGCGTTCCGGGCCGACCAGCTCGCCCGGCACTACTTCGGCCGCCTCAACGCCGACCTCGCCGCGATGACCGACTTGCCTGCGCCCGCGCGGGACGCGCTGGCGGCGTTGCTGCCGCCGCTGGTGACGCCGGTGCGCGAGCTGGCGTGTGACGACGGCGCCACCCGCAAGACGCTGTGGGCCGCGCACGATGGCACGCGTGCTGAGTCCGTGCTGATGCGCTACCCGGACCGGGCGACGATCTGCGTGTCCAGCCAGGCGGGCTGCGGGATGGCCTGCCCCTTCTGCGCCACCGGCCAGGGCGGACTGCAGCGCAACCTGTCCACTGCGGAGATCGTCGAGCAGGTCCGGCAAGCCGCGGCCGCCGCCCGCGATGGCGCGCTGGGGGAGCCCACGCGCCTGTCCAACGTGGTGTTCATGGGCATGGGGGAGCCGCTGGCCAACTACGCCCGCGTCGTCGCCGCGCTCCGGCGGATCACCGCCCCCGCCCCCGAGGGGCTCGGGATCTCCGCGCGCGGCGTCACCGTCTCCACGGTCGGCCTCGTCCCCGCGATCGACAAGCTCGCCGCGGAGGGCCTGCCCGTCACGCTCGCCGTCTCCTTGCACACTCCCGACGACCAGCTGCGCGACACGCTGGTGCCGGTGAACACGCGGTGGAAGGTCGCGGAGGTGCTCGCCGCGGCGCGCCGGTACGCGCAGACCACCGGCAGGCGGGTGTCGATCGAGTACGCGCTGATCCGCGACGTCAACGACCAGCTGTGGCGCGCCGAGCTGCTCGGGAAGCTCCTGCGGCAGCAGGTCGGCGCGAAGCGCGTACACGTCAACCTCATCCCGCTCAACCCCACGCCGGGCAGCGCATGGGACGCCTCGCCGAAGCGACGCCAGGACGAGTTCGTGGCGGCGGTCGAGGCCGCGGGGATCGCCTGCACCGTCCGCGACACCCGTGGCCAGGAGATCGCCGCCGCCTGCGGGCAGCTCGCCGCGACCGGCGACTGAGCGGCGAACGTGGTGCCACCAGGGCCACTTCGCAGACCGCGCACGCACGTCGCAGAGTCCACAGACCCTGCGAAGCGACAGCGCGCCCTGCGAGGTCCCGTGTCGCGGTCGAGTCCACGATCTGCCAACCTTGCGCGGTAGGGCACTAGGACAGGCCCAGCACCTCGGCGAGGTCGAACGTGACCGGCTGCTCCAGCTGCCCGTAGGTGCACGAGGAGGGCTCGCGGTCGGGACGCCAGCGCACGAACTGGGCGGTGTGGCGGAAGCGCACACCTTCCATGTAGTCGTAGCGAACCTCCACCACCCGCTCCGGGCGCAGCGGGATGAACGAGAGGTCCTTGTTCGCGTTCCACCGGCTCGCCTCGGCCTTGCGCGGCGTCCGGTCGCCCTCCTCCTGCCGCGCCCACGCCCAGGGGTGGTCGTCGAACGTCGTGACGAGCGGCTGCATCTCGGCGAACAACGTCCGCCGCTGGGCCATCGGGAACGCCCCGATCACACCCACCGAGGCCAGGTGGCCGTCGGCTTGGTAGAGACCCAGCAGCAGCGAGCCGATCGCGTCGGGCCCCGACTTGTGCACCCGGTAGCCCGCCACCACGCAGTCGGCCGTCCGCTCGTGCTTGATCTTCGTCATCACCCGCTTGTCGGGCTGGTAGGTGCCCTCGGGGTCCTTGGCGATGAGCCCGTCCAGCCCCGCGCCCTCGAACTGGTCGAACCACTCGGCGGCGAGGGCGTGGTCGTCGGTGATCGGTGTGAGGTGCACAGGTGGGCCTGCTTTGGCCAGCGCTTCCTCCAGCCGAGTACGACGCTCGCGAAACGGGCGTTGCGTGAGGTCCTCGTCCCCCAACGCCAGCAGGTCGAACGCCACGAAGCTCGCGGGCGTCTGCACCGACAGCAGCTTCACCCGGCTCGCGGCCGGGTGGATGCGCTGCTGCAGCACCTCGAACTCCAGGCTGTTGCGCTCCCGGTCCAGCACGACGATCTCCCCGTCGATCACCGCACGCTCGGGGAAGTTGGCCAGTACGGCCTCGACGACCTCCGGGAAGTAGCGCGTCATCGGCCGCTCGTTGCGGCTCCCGATCTCCACGTCGTCGCCGTCGCGGAAGATGATCGAGCGGAAGCCGTCCCACTTGGGCTCGTAGAGCCGCCCGGTGGGGATCGACGGCTGCGGCTTGGCCAGCATCGGCTTGACGGGCGGCATCACAGGCAGATCCACGCGCCCATCCTGCCGGGTGTGGGCCGTGTGCGGAAAACGTCGCCGCGGCGACCTTCTCCGCGCACGACGCCATGTGGGGTTTGTAGGGTGCACCGGTGCCGCGCCTGACCGCCGACGAGCTCGTCGCCGCCCGCTCGCGCACGATCGATGACGTCCTGCCGGGCGTGGGCGACCCGGCCCTGCGCGTCCTGTTCTGCGGGATCAACCCGGGGCTGGTCTCCGCGGCCACCGGGCACCACTTCGCGCGGCCGGGCAACCGGTTCTGGCCCGCGCTGGCCGCTGCCGGGTTCACGCCGCGGCGGCTGCGACCCGACGAGCAGGGCGAGCTGGCCGCGCTGGGGCTCGGGATCACGAACATGGTCGCTCGGGCAACGGCGCGGGCGGACGAGCTGACCGACGCCGAGCTGGTTGCGGGCGGAGTGCACCTGCGGGCGCTCGTGGCACAGGCGCGACCGGCCTGGCTCGCGGTCGTCGGGATCACGGCCTACCGGACGGCGTTCGACGCCCCCTCCGCGACGGTCGGCCCGCAGGATGCCGCGCTGGGCTCGACCCGGGTTTGGGTGCTGCCCAACCCCAGCGGCCTGAACGCCCACTGGCAGATGCCGGACCTGACCGCAGCCTTCACCCGCCTGCGCGAAGCCGCGGAGGCCTGACCGACTTCCAGATCGGCGGAAGTGGTGCCACACGTGCAGATGTGCAGCCCTGAGCACCACAACCAGCGATCACCCCCGCGCAGGCTGGACAAGATCGGCGGAAGCGGTGCCACAGGTGCCCTGGTGCACCTCTGCCACCACCACAGGCGATCACCGGCTCAGCCGGGCCGCGTCCGCGTCGCAGCAGGGTGACACTGCTCCGACTCAGTCGCAGCAGTGTCACCCTGCTGCAAACCCGGGCCGCTGCTGCCCTTCGCCTGCCTGCGCGGTCAGTCGAGGTTCTGCGGCTCGTTCTCGCTGTCCCCGTCGCTTTCCCCCTCGGCGGCGTCGCGGTCGGCCCATGCCAGCAGCTCGTCCAGCGCGAACACCGCATCGTCGATGCCGGCGTGCAGGTCGCCGAGACTCGGCGAACCGCTTGGGCATCGTCGCGATCGTGAAGTCGCCGGGATCGGCGTCGTCGATCTCGTCCCACCGGATCGGGGCGGACACCAGCGCCTCGGCGACCCCGCGCACCGAGTAGGCGCACCGGATGGTGTGGTCACGGGTGTTCTGGTTGTAGTCGACGAACACCGACGCGGGGTCGCGGTCCTTGCGCCACCAGGTCAGGTCGACGAGGTCGCAGCGCCGCCCGACCTCGCGGGCGAAGGCGTGTGCCGCCCGCCGGACGTCCTGGAAGCCCCACTGCGGCTCGATCCGCACGTAGACGTGCATCCCCTTGCCGCCTGAGGTCTTGGGCCACCCGACCGCGCCGAGCTCGTCGAGCACCTCGTGGGCGACGTGGGCGACGCGGCGCACGTCGGCGTAGGACGCCCCGGGCATGGGGTCGAGGTCGATGCGCCACTCGTCGGGCTGCTCGACGTGCCCGCGCCGGGAGTTCCAGGGGTGGAACTCGACGGTCGACATCTGCACCGCCCAGACGACGTCGGCCGGATGCTGGACGCACAGCTCGTCAGCGGTGCGGTTCCAGCGGGGGAAATGCACGCGGACGGTCTCGATCCAGTCCGGCGCGCCGCGGGGAAGCCGCTTCTGGTGCACCTTCTCGCCGGTCACGCCGGTGGGGAAGCGGTGCAGCATGCAGGGTCGGTCGCGCAGCGCACGCACGACGCCTCCGCCCACCGCGATGTAGTACTGCGCGAGGTCGAGCTTCGTCTCGCCGCGGGCGGGGAAGTAGACGCGCTCCGGGTTGGACAGACGCACCGTGCGGCCGTCGACCTCGAGCTCGACCGCCGAACCGGTGCTGGCCATCTACTCGGCGTAGTCTCAGCGTCGCCAGGAGTTCCGCTGGCGGATGACATGACCGATGATGCCTGCGATGACGACCACAATGACGCCGCCGAGCCACAGGTCCTGCGTGCGGGTCTGGTAGGGCCCGAAGAAGAAGCCCACACACGCGATGATCGTGACCACGCCGCCGATGATCGTGCCCTTCGGGAAGCCGCCGTGCCAGCCCCACTCGGCCGACGGCTCGTCGTCGGGGGAGACCTGGGAGGACTTCGCCACCTCACGGGATTTGCTCGCCACGGCCGTATCGTCGCACAGTGACGAGGCGAGGATGATGGAAGGCGATGACTGGTAACCGATCCGTGCTCGTGCTGGGCTCCACCGGCTCGATCGGCACGCAGGCGCTTGAGCTGATCGCCGAGCACCCCGACCGCTTCACGGTGGCCGGGCTCGCTTCCGGCGGCGGCGACGTCGTGCTGCTCGCGCGGCAGATCCGGGAGCACAACGTGCGCCGCGTGGCGGTCGCCGATCCCGCGGCGGCGATGACGTTGCGCCGGATGTTGCCCGGCACCGGGCGTCGCGTGGAGGTGCTCTCCGGTCCGGGTGCTGCCACTGAGCTCACCGCCACCTCGACGGCCGACACGGTGCTCAACGGGATCACCGGATCGGTGGGTCTCGGTCCGACGCTCGCCGCGCTGGACACCGGGGCGACGCTTGCGCTGGCCAACAAGGAGTCGCTGGTCGCGGGCGGTGCGCTGGTGACGGCGGCCGCGGCGCCGGACCAGATCGTGCCCGTCGACTCCGAGCACTCCGCGCTGGCACAGGGCCTGCGCGGCGGCCGGGCCGAGGAGGTCGACCGCCTCGTGCTCACGGCGTCGGGTGGCCCGTTCCGCGGACGGCGGCGCGACGAGCTGTCCGAGGTCACCCTCGAGCAGGCCCTCGCCCACCCGACCTGGGACATGGGCCCGATGGTGACGATCAACTCGGCCACCCTGATGAACAAGGGCCTTGAGGTGATCGAGGCCCACCTGCTGTTCGGGATCCCGTACGAGCGCATCGACGTCGTGGTGCACCCACAGTCGATCGTGCATTCGATGGTCACGTTTGTGGACGGCTCCACGCTCGCCCAGGCCAGCCCGCCGGACATGCGGCTGCCGATCGGGCTGGCGCTGGCGTGGCCCGACCGGCTGCAAGGGGCGGCGCGACCGTGCCGCTGGGACGCCGCGCAGAGCTGGACGTTCGAGCCGCTCGACGACGACGCGTTCCCCGGCGTCCGGCTCGCCCGCGCGGCAGGCGCGCTCGGCGGCTGCGTCCCCGCCGTCCTGAACGCGGCCAACGAGGAGGCCGTCGGAGCGTTCGTGGGGGGCGCCTGCGCGTTCACCGGTATCACCGAAGTGCTCGAGCGGGTGCTCGACGCCGCGGACGGATGGTCGGGGGATCCGGCTACCGTGGCGGACGTGCTGGCCGCGGAGGAGTGGGCCCGGGCCCGCGCTAGAGAGCTCGCCCATCGACCTGGAGTCGCCCGATGATGACCGCGCTCGGGATCGTGTTGTTCTTCCTGGGCATCCTGATCTCGATTGCCTGGCACGAGCTGGGCCACTTCACCACCGCCAAGTGGTTCGGCATCAAGGTGCCCGAGTTCATGGTCGGGTTCGGCCGCACCATCTGGTCGAGGAAGATCGGCGAGACCGAGTTCGGGTTCAAGGCCATCCCGCTCGGCGGCTACATCCGCATGATCGGCATGATCCCTCCGGCCAAAGGCGAAACCCTCGGGCGCAGCAGGCGCACCGGCCCGTTCCAAGGCATGATCGACGACGCCCGCCACCAGTCGGCGATGGACGTACTGCCCGAGGACGCCGACCGCCAGTTCTGGATGCGCGCGCCCTGGAAGCGGATCATCGTGATGTTCGCGGGTCCGTTCATGAACCTGGTGCTCGCCGTGGCGCTCTTCGCGATCGTGCTCATGGGGATCGGCGTGCCGACGAGCGGCACCACCGTCGGCACGGTCAGCGCCTGCGTGGTGCCCGCCACGACGCAGGCCGACACCTGTCCCGCGGGCGCGCCGCAGACGCCTGCCGCCGCGGCGGGCTTCCGGCCGGGCGACCGGATCGTCGCGTTCAACGGCAAGGAGCTCGGCCCCGCCGACGGCGACGGGCTCCGCGCGGCAATCCAAGGCGCCAAAGGCCAGGTCACGGTCGTCGTGGAGCGTGGCGGCCAGCGCGTCACCCTCACCCCCACGCTGATCGACAACCAGGTCGAGGACGCCAACAACCCCGGCAAGACGGTGCAGGCGAGCTTCCTGGGCGTCGGGCTGGTCGGCGTCTACGCGCAGCAGGACGCCGGCGCGGTGTTCGCGGCGATCGGCGACATCGTCGGGCGCACGGGCCAGGCGTTGGTCCAGCTGCCGTCGCGCGTGCCGGGCCTGTTCGGGTCGGTGTTCCTCGGCGAGCAGCGCGACCAGAACGGGCCGGTCGGCATCGTCGGCGCGTCCCGGATCGGAGGTCAGATCCTCGCGCTCGACGCGCCCGTGTCGGCGGAGCTGTCGTTCTTCCTGCAGCTGCTGGCGGCGGTGAACATCTCGCTGTTCCTGTTCAACCTGCTGCCGATCCCGCCACTGGACGGCGGGCAGATCTTCCCGGCGATCTGGGAGGCCATCAAGAAGCGGGGCGCGCGGCTGCTGGGCCGCCCCGATCCCGGCCCGGTGGACGTGGCCAAGCTGATGCCCGTGGCC
This sequence comes from uncultured Actinomycetota bacterium, assembly GCA_963826705.1. Lineage (GTDB taxonomy): Bacteria > Actinomycetota > Actinomycetes > Mycobacteriales > Pseudonocardiaceae > Pseudonocardia. Next base: position 90,050 of record CAWGYF010000009.1, on the reverse strand, counting down.
TACGTGGTCGCGCTGGTGTTCATCGCGTGGAGCGGGCTGCTCTTCGTCGCCGACATCATCAACCCCGTCGTGCTGCGCTAATGTCCCGCGGATCAACGACCGCGGTCTTCGCGCCCAGGCGGCCCCTGGCTGCGTTGTCGGCCGACTCGAGTACGCCCGGTACGAGAGCCGCCCTCCGCCTTGCCAGGAGCCGCCTGGATCACGAAGCCCATCGGCCTTGATCCGCGGGACACGGCCTAGCCCGTGCGCGCATAACGTTGTTCCCGCCACACTTTCCGCGCACGACGGTGGTGCGAGCCACCGTCAGCGGCATACGCGGCCCGGCGCGGGGATACTGAAGACGTGAGCGTCTCCCTGGGCATGCCCGTTCCGCCCGCCCCGACACTGGCCACCCGCCGCCCGACGCGGCAGCTGCAGGTGGGGCTGGTCGGCGTCGGCTCGGAGCACCCGATCTCCGTGCAGTCGATGACGACGACCCTGACCGCCGACGTCAACGCCACCCTGCAGCAGATCGCCGAGCTGACCGCGGCGGGCTGTGACATCGTGCGCGTCGCCTGCCCGAGCCAGGACGACGCCGACGCGCTGCCCGCGATCGCGCGCAAGTCGCAGATCCCGGTGATCGCCGACATCCACTTCCAGCCCAAGTACGTGTTCGCCGCGATCGAGGCGGGCTGCGCGGCGGTGCGGGTCAACCCGGGCAACATCCGCAAGTTCGACGACCAGGTGCGCGAGATCGCAGCCGCCGCGAAGGACCACGGCACCCCGATCCGGATCGGGGTCAACGCGGGCAGCCTGGACAAGCGGCTGCTGGAGAAGTACGGCAAGGCTACCCCGGAGGCGTTGGCCGAGTCGGCGCTGTGGGAGGCGAGCCTGTTCGCCGAGCACGACTTCCACGACATCAAGATCTCGGTCAAGCACCACGACCCCGTGGTGATGATCCGGGCGTACGAGCTGCTCGCGCAGCAGTGCGACTACCCGCTGCACCTGGGCGTCACCGAGGCGGGCCCCACGTTCCAGGGCACGATCAAGTCGGCCGTGGCGTTCGGGGCGTTGCTGCGCCAGGGCATCGGCGACACGATCCGGGTCTCGCTCTCCGCCCCGCCTGTCGAGGAGGTGAAGGTCGGCGCACAGATCCTGCAGTCGCTCGGGCTGCGCCCGCGCAAGCTGGAGATCGTGTCCTGTCCGTCGTGCGGGCGGGCCCAGGTCGACGTCTACAAGCTCGCAGACGAGGTGACGGCCGGGCTCACGGGCATGGAGGTGCCCCTGCGGGTTGCGGTGATGGGCTGTGTGGTCAACGGGCCGGGCGAGGCCCGCGAGGCCGACCTCGGGGTCGCCTCCGGCAACGGCAAGGGCCAGATCTTCGTCAAGGGCGAGGTCATCAAGACCGTCCCCGAGCACGCGATCGTCGAAACGCTGATCGAGGAGGCGATGAAGCTCGCCGAGTCGATGGAGGCTGGCGGAGAGCCGCAGGTCACGGTCGGCTGACGTGCACATCCGACGGGCCGTTCCCTCGCTGGCGCTGCGCGCGCCCCGAGCAGGCGACGACCCAGCTGAAGTGGAGGGCCCGGCCGATCTCGTCACAGGCCGGACGGTATGGCAACGTAGGAGTGTGCTTCGTGTCGCCGGAGCGCGGCTCCTCGACGACCGGGACCGCGCGGGAGTGCGCGCGGTTCTGGATGATGATCCGGTGGCCGCCTGCATGGTCGCAGCGCGCGTCGAGGTGGCAGGCTTGGACCCGTGGCGGCTCGGCGGCGAGCTGTGGTCGTCAGGCTCCCGGCTGGACGGGCTGTGCTTCTCCGGCGCCAACCTCGTCCCGATCCGCGGCGACCGGGCCGCGCTGCGCCAGTTCGCCGACCGCGCGCGCAGGGGCGGCCGCAGCTGCTCGTCGATCGTCGGGCGGGCCGAGCTGGTGCTGCCGATGTGGGACAGCCTCGCCGTGCACTGGGCGCCCTGCCGCGAGGTGCGCGGCGACCAGCCGCTCATGGTGCTCGCGGGGCCGCCCGCGGTGGCGCCCGACCCGCTCGTGCGCCACGTGCGGCCCGTCGAGCTGGAGCGTTACCTGCCTGCCGCGATCGCGATGTTCACCGAGGAGGTCGGCATCGATCCCCGGGCGGGCGACGGGGGAGCGGGCTACCGGTCCCGCGTCTCCGAGCTCGTCGCGGCGGGTCGCGCCTTCGCCCGGTTCGACGGCGACCAGGTGATCTTCAAGGCGGAGATCGGCGCGCTCTCCTCGCGGGTCGGGCAGATCCAGGGCGTGTGGGTGCATCCGGCCTACCGCGGCCAGGGCATCGGCACCGCGGGCACCGCGGCCGTCGCCGAGCGCCTGGGCGTGATGGGCCGCGTGTCGAGCCTCTACGTCAACGGCTTCAACCACCCGGCCCGCCGCGCCTACGCGAAGGTCGGGTTCAGCCAGGTCGCCAGCTTCGCCACCGTCCTGTTCTAGCGTTGATTGCGGTCAGCGTGACGTTCGCGGGGTTCGATCACCGGGACCGTCCCGCTCGCCGCGATCACCCAGCGTCAGCGGGGGACGGGTGCGCCCGCGGGCAGCCCGGCGGCCACGTACGCGGCGTAGTGCTCGTGCCAGGGTTCGGCGGCGGCGCTGTGCGGACCGTCGGCCGAGCCGTCGCGCAGGTGCTTGTCCAGCTCGGCGAGACAGACCGCCCACCCGGCCGCGTTGCGGGCCGCGGTGTCACGCGCCTCGAGCACATTGACTAGCGTCAGCGTGCAGGCGTGGGCGCCGTCCGGCTCGACGGTGAGGTGCAGCTCATCGCCGCCCCACGTGAACGCCAGCCGCCGCGGCGGGTCGTAGACGAGCACGGTGCCGCTCGTGGGGGGCATGTTCGGGTCGCCGCTGAACGTGATGCGCCCGCCCGCGCTGGGCTCCAACCCGACGGCGGAGGGGAACCAGTGGGCGAGCTCGCCCGGCTCGCTCACGGCTGCCCATACCCGTTCGGCCGGATGCGGATAGCGGCGCACGAAGCGGACGGCGGGGCGTCCCTCGTGCTCGACGTAGGTGCCCGGGTCGGTCGTGAACTGGTCGGTCCGAGGGCTGTCGGTGGCAGGGCTGTCGGTGGCGGGGCTGTTGGTGGCAGGGCGGTCGGTCACGGTGCGGTCCCTTCGGGGTGGGTGTCGAGGTGGGTGTCGAGGTGGTGGCCCAGCGCGTCGAGGCGGTCGTTCCAGAGCTGTCGATAGGGCGCGAGCCAGGCGTCGATCTCCGCGATCGGTGCGGTGCGCAGGGCATAGATGCGGCGCTGGGCGTCCTTGCGGACCTCGACGAGCCCCGCCGCGCGCAGCACGCGCAGGTGTTTGGAGGCGGTCGGCTGGGTGCAGCCCAACGCGGTCACGAGCTCGCCGACCGACCGCGCGCCGCCGCGCAGCTCGTCCAGCAGCGCCCGCCGCTGCGGGTCGACCAACGCCGACCACGTCCGGGTACTCACACGTCGAACATACGCCAGCGGGCATATACGCGACAAGGTATACAGTCGACGAGTCCGCAGGCGCCTACCCCACAGGCAGCCGCCAGCCATCGCCGGTCGGGCTTCCAACGCGCCCCGCGGGCCTCACTCGCCCCATCCGTCCCACCCGGCAGCTGGCAGCCGGGCCGTGATCGCCGAAAGTGGTGCTAGTCGGTGTCCAGAAACGTTCACCGGGTCCTCGCGGGCCCAGACGACGCCTCGCGGCGTTGCCGCCCTCGCGAAGACGCCCGGTATGAGCTTCGGGCGGCGCCTTGCGAGACGCCGCCTGGATCCCGCGATCACTCCGGCAACGTTCCTGGACACCGCACTAGCCGTGCGGTTCTGTCCGTGTGGCACCACTCTTGGAGATCTCCGCCGGACGGGGACGGGCGCGGTGCCTCCGCCGACGTGGAGGCGCGCACACGGGCCGAACGGTGTGGGAGGCGGCAGGGCCGCCGCACCACGCCTGACCGGCCCCACTTCGCACACCTGCTTGCGACTTCGCAGAAGCTCGCCCCCTGCGACGACACCACACCGCCCTGCGAAGCGGGCAAAAGCGGCGGAGCATACTCGCGGCCGTGCGCCGCGTCCCCCGTATCGCAGGCCTCCTGCTCGCCGCCGCTCTCACAGCGGCGGTCTCGGGATGCGGGCTGTTCTCCTCCAGCGGGCCGGGTCCGGCCGCCACCGACTTCCTCACGGCGTGGTCAGCGGGCGACGTGGCCGCGGCGTCGGCCGCCACGGACGACCCGGCCGCCGCCTCACAGCTGCTGACGGCCACCCGGACGGCGCTGCAGCCCGTCTCCATCACCGCCACCCTCGGCCAGCTCCGCGAGGCGACCGACAAGGCGTCGGCGTCGGTCGACGTGACGTGGGACCTCGGCCAAGGGCGGCAGTGGCACTACCTCGGCGAACTGGACCTCCGCCCCAAGCAGGACACCCCGCGCGGCTGGCTCGTCCAGTGGGCGCCCGCCGTGGTGCACCCCCAGCTCGGGGACCGTCAGCTTCTGGCACTGCGCACCGAGGACGCCCAGCCCGCGCCGGTCGTCGACCGCAACGGCGCGGCGCTGCTGGCCTCGACGCCCGTGGTCACCGTGCTGCTGGACAAGCGAGCCGCGGGCAACCTCGCGGCCGTCGTCGGTCCGCTGGCCGCGGCGCTGGGCCCGATCGATCCGGAGATCACCCAGCAGTCCATCACCGACGGCGCGACGAAGACACCCGACGGGCAGAGCTACACCGTCGCCGTCCTGCGCGAGAGCGACTACCTGCGCGTCAAGGTCGCGATCCACGAGCTGCCCGGCGTCCGGTTCACCAACGACCAACGCCTGCTCGCCCCGGACGCGGGATTCGCGAGCCAGGTGCTGCCTGCCGTCCGACGCCAGGCGGCGCCGCAGCTGGACGGTGTGCCCGGCTGGTCGGTGCTCGCCGTCGACGGCACGGGCACCCCCATCACCACCCTCATCGAGACGCCGCCGCAGCCCGGCACGACGGTCACGACCGGTCTCGACCGGGCCATCCAGACCGCGGCAGAGGACGCGGTCGAGCCGCTGCCGCAGCAGACCGTGCTGGTCGCGGTCGCCCCGTCGACCGGCGACGTCCTCGCCGTCGCCCAGAACGGGCCCGCCGACGCGGCCGGGCCGATCGCGCTGACCGGCCGCTACCCGCCGGGCTCGACCTTCAAGATGATCACCGCCACCGCCGCCATCGCGAACCTGCACCTGACGGCCGACTCTCCGGAAGCCTGCCCGGGCGTCACCGTGATCGGGGGACGGCCGGTCCCCAACGAGGGCAAGTTCGACCTGGGCACGGTGCCTCTCCGCACGGCGTTCGCGAAGTCGTGCAACACGACGTTCGCGCAGCTGGGCGCCCAGCTGCCGCCCGACGCACTGCCTGCGGCGGCATTGCGGCTCGGGCTCGGCGCCGACTACGGCGTGCCGGGCCTGACGACGGTCACCGGCTCGGTGCCCGCCACCGACGACACCGTGCAGCGCGCCGAGGACGGGTTCGGGCAGGGGCAGGTGATCGCGACGCCGTTGGGCATGGCCCTGGCCGCCGCCACCGTCGCGCGGGGGACCAACGTGGTGCCGCAGGTGATCCACGGGCGCCCGACCCAGGTGCTCACGCCCGCGGCGCCGCCCGACGCCGCCGCGCTCGACCAGCTCCGACCGATGATGCGTGCCGTCGTCACCGAAGGCACAGCCCGGCTGCTCGGTCGCCGCGGCGAGGTCTACGGCAAGACCGGCACCGCCGAGTACACCGCCGACGGACGCGCGCACGGCTGGTTCGTCGGCTACCGCGGCGACCTGGCCTTCGCTGTGCTGATCGTCGACGGCGGCTCGTCCACTCCCGCGGTGGCCGTCGCGGACCGATTCCTGGCTGCGTTGGGCTGAAGGGACTCCTTTTGTGGGCGGATCGGAGCATCGTGATGTGGAGATCGGCCCGAGAAGGCATACCCTGATCGCCATGCCTGGCAGCCGGATCCCCGTGCTCGCGCTCACCGCTGACGTCGTTGGGGTGATTGTGTTCGCGGCCGTGGGCCGGGCCAGTCACGACGAGTCCGCTGACCTGCTCGGGCTCGTCGGCACCGCGGCACCGTTCGCGGTGGGGCTCGCCGCCGCGTGGGCCACGCCGATCGTCCGCGCGCGGCCCGCGGGGCTCCGCGCGGGCACCGCCGTGCTCGTGGGCACCGCCCTGATCGGCCTCCTGGTGCGCTTCGCCTTCCTCGACCGGTTGCCGTTGTCGTTCGCGGTCGTCGCGATCGTGTCGCTCGGTGTGCTGCTGCTCGGCTGGCGGGGCTTGTCCGCGTTGGTGGCGAGCCGGGTGGCGCAGCGCGTCAAGTAGGGCGACCGCGGGGCGACCTACACTGGTCGTCATGCCCACCCGCACACTGCTCGTCCCGGGCACCCCCACGCCTGAGCGCCGGGTGCCTGTGCACATCCCGCGGCCGGAGTACGTCGGGAAGCCCGGCCCCGCGGCCAACACCTACCCCGACGTCCAGCCGCCCGAGGTCATCGAGGCCATGCGGGTGGCGAGCCGGATCGCGGCGCAGGCGTTGGCGGCCGGGGGAGCCGCGGTCGCGCCGGGTGTCACCACCGACGAGGTCGACCGCGTTGTCCACGAGTTCCTCATCAGCCGGGGCGCCTACCCGTCGACGTTGGGCTACAAGGGTTTCCCGAAGTCCTGCTGCACGAGCCTCAACGAAGTCATCTGCCACGGGATCCCGGACACGACCGTGATCGAGGACGGGGACATCGTCAACATCGACGTCACCGCGTTCATCGGCGGCGTGCACGGCGACACCAACGCCACCTTCCTCGCGGGCGACGTCGACGAGGAGAGCAGGCTGCTCGTCGAGCGCACCCGCGAGGCGACGATGCGGGCGATCAAAGCGGTGCGGCCGGGGCGCGAGCTGAGCATCGTGGGGCGGGTCATCGAGTCCTACGCCCGCCGCTTCGGCTACGGCGTGGTGCGCGAGTACACCGGCCACGGCATCGGCCGCAGCTTCCACGGCGGCTTGGTCGTGCTGCACTACGACGAGCCCTCGGTGCACACCCGTCTCGAGCCGGGGATGACCTTCACGATCGAGCCGATGATCACCATCGGGTCGAGCGAGAGCGAGCGCTGGAACGACGACTGGACGGTGGTCACCCGCGACCGCTCCCGCACAGCGCAGTTCGAGCACACCGTGCTCGTCACCGCCGACGGCTCGGAGATCCTGACCTTGCCTTAAGAGCCCAATTGATGGTTGGCCCGCATGATCGGCGAGAGTGGTGCCACGGGAGTGTCGGTGCACCAGTGGCACCACTGCTGGCGATCACGGGCCCAGCCGATGGGGTGACGAGCCTCGCCTCGGGCACGGCGCCGGGGCTGGGCGGCCAGTCTGTATCGCAGCAGGGTGGCCCTGCTCCGACCCAGTCGCAGCAGGGCTGCTGCGCACACCGCCACCCTGCCCAGCCCACCCCAGCGCGGCGCGGCGATCTCGGCGCGGGCCGCGGCCTCCACCGAACCCAGGGACGTCCGCTCCGCCCCACCCGCGCCACTTCGCAGACCGCACACGCACCTCGCAGGGTCCACAGACCCTGCGAAGCGCCAGCGGACCCTGCGAGGAACTGTCACGCCATGTGCCTGCGAAAGACTGTATGAAGTCGACACCGCGGCACCGAGCGTTGCGAGCCTGGTGGGTCGTCGGGGCCGGGTGATCATTGGGCTAGTCCTCTGAGCCGCCCGGACGCTGGGAATGGCCTGGACGCCTCTCCCGATCGCGGTGCACCGTGGACGGCATGGGAAAGGTCTACGACGGCATCACCGCGAAGCTCTCCTCCTGGATGGAGGCGCAGCCCCTCTTCTTCGTCGGCACCGCGCCGCTGGCGGGGGACGGGCTGGTCAACATCTCGCCGAAGGGCACGTGCGGTACGTTCCGGGTGCTGGACGCGCACACGGTGAGCTATCTCGACCTCACCGGCAGCGGCATCGAGACGGTCGCCCACCTGCGGGAGAACGGCCGGATCTGCGTGATGTTCTGCGCCTTCGACGGCGGCCCCAACATCGTGCGACTCCACGGCACCGGACGCGCCGTCCACCCCAGTGATCCCGGCTTCGACGACGCGTTGGCGGTCTTCGGCGAGGCGGGCGCGAGCCGACGGCCGCAGGCGCGCTCGGTGATCGTGGTGGACGTCGCCCGCGTCGCCGACTCGTGCGGCTACTCCGTGCCGAGAATGGCGCTGGTGGAGGAGCGCGACATCCTCGACTCCTGGGCGCAGACCCGCGGCCCCGAGAAGCTCGAGGCCTACCGCGCTGCCCGCAACGCGACCTCACTCGACGGACTGCCCGCTCTCCCCGCCTGACCGGGCGGCGGGCGCTCAGGAGGCGGGGAACAGCTCGCGCAGCCGGTACAGCGTGGCCGTGATCGCCCGGGCGTTGCGCGCGGGGAACCCCACCAGCTCCAGACCGCGGGCGTAGGGCGATCCGGAGTAGTCGAACGACTCGATCACCCGGGTGCATCCCCCGACCGGCTGCAGGTCGTAGCGCCAGATCGCCCGGGCGCCGTGGCACCAGGCGATGCGGCGGTCGGTTTCCAGCTCCACCACCCGGTTCAGGGTGCGGTAGGGCAGACCGATGCGCATCCGCATGCCGAACTGGTCGCCGAGCGCCAGCTGCCGCGGCCCTGACACCAGCCCGCGCACCGAGCCGGAGCCGTCGAACTCATGATGCCGGTGCGGGTCCGACAGCACCGCGAAGATCCGCTCCGCGGGGGCCGCCACGATGATCGAGGCGCTGACGACGCGCCTGGTGATGAAGGCATCGAAGATGCCGGGCGGCTGGGCAGAGCGCTCGCGCGCAACAGGCTCGAAGGGGTTCTGCTCGGCTGCTGAGGACATCAGGACACCCTCTTTTTGGGGGTCTTCTTAGGAGGAAGGGGGAGGAACCCGCTCGTGCGCCGCACGTAGTCAGCGTAGCCTGGCCGCCTCCGACCGATAGAGCTCTCCAGCAGCGCGGCGCCCGTCCCCTTCGCCAACAGCCACGTCATCAGCGCGGCGCTGACCAGACCGATCAGACCCGCGGCGTGGTGCAGGGCCAGCAGCGTGAACCCCCACCAGACCGCGGCGTCGCCGAAGTAGTTCGGGTGCCGCGTGTAGCGCCACAGACCGCGGTCCATCACCTTGCCCTTGTTCGCCGGGTCCGCCCGGAACGCGGCGAGCTGCGCGTCCCCGACGCTCTCGAAGAAGAACCCGACCGCCCAGGACAGCACCCCGAGCACGGTGACCACGGTCGCCAGCACACCGCCCGCCGACCCGTACTGGCCCAGCTGCACCGGCAGCGACACGACCCAGAGGATCACCGCCTGTGGGACGTAGACCTTGCGGACCAGGTGCAGGACCGGGTTGCCCTTCGCCCGCTCGAGGATCGCGACGTAGCGCGGGTCCTCGGGCTTGCCTCGGTTGCGCCGACCGATGTGCCACGCGAGGCGCAGGCCCCACACGCAGGTCAGCGCTGTGATCAGCAGTTGGCGCCACAGGTCGCCGTGGCCGAGCGCGAGCAGCAGCGTTGCGATCGCGACGATGGCGAAGCCCGCGCCCCACACGACGTCGATGCCGTCGTGTCTGCCGCCGCGCACCCGCACCGCGACCAGCAGCGTGATCCCGAACATCGCGACGACGACGAGCGCGGTGACCCACAGGTTGGTCAGCGCCGCGGCCCACGGATAGCCCTGCATGGACCTATCGTGTCGGTTGGATGGGGGCTGCGCTCGCCGAGCCGTCAAGGGCGGCCGAACCGTGATCCAGCTCCGGATCGCGGCCCAGCGTCGACGTCCGGCCGCGCGGCAGCCCTGAACGGCCGCGGTCGTCGGGGCGAACCATGAGGATCTGGTGCACGCCCATCCGGTTCTCCTCGAACGCCAGCAGCCCGCCCGCGAGGTAGAGCAGCCAGACCCGCCACTGCTCTTCGCCGATCAGCGCCACCGCCTCCTCCCGTCGTTGCTGCAGCGTGTCGAGCCACGGCCGCACCGTCCACACGTAGTGCTCGCGCAGGGAGTGGACGTCCACGACCTCCAGACCGGCCGCCTCGAGCAGGCTGAGCGTCGCCCCGAGCGGGCGCATGTACATGTCGGGCGCGACGTAGCGCTCCATGAACGCGCCGCCGCCCGGCGCGCTGTTGACCCCCGCCGCGCCGCGCGACATCTGCTGCAGGAGCAGCCGACCGCGGGGCAGCAGCAGCCGTTGCAGCCCCGCCGCGTACACGGGGTAGTTGTCCTGGCCGACGTGCTCGCCCATCTCGATCGACGCGATCGCATCAAAAGGTTGGTCCACGATCTCCCGGTAGTCCTGCAGCCGGATCTCGACCCGGTCGGCCAGCCCCAACGCCTCCACCCTGGCCATCCCGTATGCGCGTTGCTGCGCCGACAAGGTCACCCCGACGGCCGTCACGCCGTAGTGCTGTGCGGCGTGGACCAGCAGCGACGCCCAGCCGCAGCCGACGTCCAGCAGTCGCATTCCCGACCGCAGCGCGAGCTTGCGGCAGATCAGGTCGAGCTTGTCGCGTTGGGCGTCGAGGAGGCCGTAGGACGGTGACGCGTCCTGGGTCCAGTAGCCGCAGGAGTACGCCATCTGCGGGTCGAGGAGGAAGGCGTAGAAGTCGTTGGACAGGTCGTAATGGTGGGCGATCGCGGCGCGGTCGCGGCGCCGGGTGTGCAGTCCGCCTGCGAGCCGTGCCTCCGACGACGGCGGCCGCGGCCGGGGGCCGACCATGCCGAGGCGTAAGGCAAGGCATGCGGCGGCGAGCACGTCGGCGGCCGCGGGCCGCAGGGCCGTCAGGTCCTGCGCCTTCGCCAGCGCCCAGAACTGGGAGAGTCCCTCGGCGACGTCGCCCTCGACGTCCAGGTCACCGGCGACGAAAGCGCGGGCGAGTCCCAGCTCACCGGGGTTCCACAGCAGCCGCCGCAGCGCGCGGCGACGGCGGATGACGGCGACGGGCCCGCTCGCGGCGCCCGCCTCCGACCCGTCCCAGGCGCGGATGCGGACGGGCAGCGGCGCGCCGATGAGGCGCTCGACGAGGCCCGCAAGCCGCGGAGCGACAGGATTGCGCCCTGAGGGGTTCGGCCCTGGTGGGTTCGGCCCTGGTGGGTTCGGCCCTGGTGGGTTCGGCCCTGGTGGGTTCGGCCCTGGTGGGTTCGGCCCTGGTGGGTTCGGCCCTGGTGGGTTCGGCCCTGGTGGGTTCGGCCCTGGTGGGTTCGGCCCTGGTGGGTTCGGCCCTGGTGGGTTCGGCCCTGGTGGGTTCGGCCCTGGTGGGTTCGGCCCTGGTGGGTTCGGCCCTGGTGGGTTCGGCCCTGGTGGGTTCGGCCCTGGTGGGTTCGGCACAGCCACTCCTCAGCGTCGGGTGATCGAGAACTGGAAGACATTGAGGTAGCCGACCCGGAAGCCCGCCTCGCAGTAGGCCAGGTAGAACTCCCACATCCGCCGGAACGTGCTGTCGAACCCCATGGCCGCGACCGTCTCCCAGCGCGACAGGAAGTTCTCCCGCCAGTGCGCCAGCGTCCGCGCGTAGTCCGGGCCGAGGCTGCGCTCCTCGGCCACGCGCATCGTGGTGTCGGTCGCCAGGTGGTGCTTGATCGACTCCACCGACGGGATCAGGCCGCCGGGGAAGACGTACTTGTGGATCCAGGAGTAGTCGCCCCGCGAGGCGAGCATCCGGTCGTGCGGCATCGTGATCGACTGCAGCCCGACGCGGCCGCCGGGCTTGAGCAGCCGGTCCAGCGCGGTGAAGTAGGTGGGCCAGTAGCGCTCGCCGACCGCCTCGATCATCTCGACGCTGACGACGGCGTCGTAGGAGCCCTGCGCCTCGCGGTAGTCCCGCAGCAGCACCTGGACGCGGTCGGCGACGCCTGCTTTGGCCAGCCGTTCCTCGGCCAGCCGCGCCTGCTCGGCCGAGATCGTCAGCGTGGTCACCCGTGCTCCGCGCTCGGCGGCGCGCGTCGCGAGGCCGCCCCATCCCGTGCCGATCTCCAGCACGTGCATGCCCGACTCGACCCGCGCCATGTCCAGGATGCCGTCGATCTTGCGGCACTGTGCCTCGGCGAGGCTGAGGCTTTCGTCCGGCGATCCGAACCACGCCGAGGAGTAGCTCATGGTCTCGTCGAGGAAGGTCGCGAACAGCTCGTTGGACAGGTCGTAGTGGCGGTGGATGTTCTCCCGTGAGCCCTCGACCGTGTTGTGCTCCTCCTTGGGCTGGCGCGCCTCGGCGAACCGCCGCCCGATCCGCTGCAGGACCGGCGGGATCAGCGTCGAGAGCCGCGCCGCGAACGGTGTGAGCAGGTCGGCCAGCTGCGTGGAGGTCCAGTCGCCCATCATGTACGACTCGCCGAAGCCGATCTTGGAGTTGCAGCCGAGGCGGTGGAAGAAGGCGTCGGGCCGCACGATGCGCATCACCGGTGCGTCGGGGCCGCCGCGGCCGAGGCGCTCACCGTCGGGGAAGACCACGCGGACGGCCAGGGTGCGGACGGCGCGACGGAACAGCGACTCGGCGATCCGGGCCCGCACCAACGAGTGCGGCGGGGTGGCCAGGCCCGGCCATACGCCTTCGTTCGGCCGCGGCACCAGGTGGTTGTTCGATCTTTTCGCTACCGGGGATGTGGTCATTGGACGCCCTCCTGGGGGTCGTGCGCTGGCCGGGGGATGACGGGGAGGCGGCGCAGCCAGAGCGCGACGCCGTGGCGGCGGATCAAGGCCGCGGTGCGGTGGGTGACCAGCGGCCTGCGCGCGAGCATGCGCAGGAGCGACGCGGGGGTGGCAGGCCTGCGCGTGCCGATGACGGTGGCCGTCAGCGCGGTGGAGCCGTTCTGCCGCAACGTGATCGCCAGCGCCAGTCGCTCGTCGGGCAGGGGCAGGCGCATGCGGTACTCACCCTCGACCGAAAGGAACGGCGAGACGTAGAAGTCCTTCTCCGCGACCGCGCGCCCGTGCTCGTCGGGCTGCAGCAGGTAGCAGTGGCGCTCGCCGTAGGTGTTGTGGACCTCCGCGACGACGCACGCGAGCGCACCATCGGGGAAGTGACACCAGTAGACGGTGAGCGGGTTGAACACGTAGCCCAGCACGCGGGCGTTGGCGAGCATCAGCACCTGGCCGCCGCGCAGGTCGACGCCCCGTGTGGCGACGAAGCGGTCGAGGTTCTCGCGGATCGTGCGGTGCGGGTCGCCGAGGTGGTCGGCCGCGGTGAAGCGGGCGAACGGGCGCAGCCATCGGGGCAGTTCCGGCAGGGAGTCGAGGTCGACGAGCCACTGGTAGACGCGGTGGCTGAAGTCGCGGTGCAGGACGGCGCGGCGGGCGTGGCGCACCGTGACGTCGTAAAGGGCGGGGACGTCGTAAAGAGCGGGGACGTCGGTCACCACGCCACCCCCAGTGCCGCCGCGGCGCGCACGCCAGCCGCGCAGCCGTCCTCGTGGAAGCCCCAGCCGTGGTAGGCGCCTGCGAATGCGAGCGTGCCGTCGTTCAGCTCGGGCAGCCGCCGTCCGGCAGCCACCGACTCGGGGGTGTAGGTCGGGTGCTCGTAGTGCATCGTGGCGATGACCCGGCTCTGGTCCACCTGGTCGGCGCCGTTCAACGTGACGACGTAGTCGTCCGGTTCGGCGAGGCGCTGCAGGCGGTTCATGTCGTAGCTGACCACGACAGGGGCGTCCGCCGTCGCGCACGCGGTCTTCAGGTAGTTCCACGACGCCCGCGCGGCAGGCTGTCGGGGAAGCACCGACGTGTCCTGGTGCAGCTGTGTGACGTTGCGCGAGTACCGGAACGCCCCGAGCACGGCCTGCTCAGCGGCGGTGGGGGCGGCGAGCAGTGCGAGGGCCTGGTCGGGGTGGGTGGCGACCACGGCGACGTCCGCGTGGTGCACCGCGTCGGCGTCGTCACGGATCTCGACGCCCGCCCCCGTGCGCGTCATCGCCCGCACCGGAGTGGACACCGCCACCGCGGTGAGGCCTTTCACGGCGGTCTCGACGTAGCGCTGCGACCCGCCGACGACCGTGCGCCAGCGCGGCGATCCGGTGACGGCGAGCATCCCGTGGTGGGCGAGGAACGCGAAGAGGTAGCGGGCGGGGTAGGCCAGCGACACGGTCTCGCCTGCCGACCACACCGCCGACACCACCGGCAGCATGAAGTGCTCGACGAAGTAGCGCGAGTAGCCACCGACGGCGAGGAACGCCCCGAGCGTCACGTCGCCCGCGCGCTCGTCGGCCAGCACGCGGCGGGCGTGCCGGTGGAAGCGGGCCACCTCGGCCAGCATCCGCAGGTAGGCGGGGCGCGCCACGTTGGAGACCTGCGGGAAGAGCCCGCCGAGCCCCCGCGCGCCCGCGTACTCCAGCCCGCAGCCCTGGCACCGGACGCTCATGGACATGTCCGACTCCTGCGTCGCGACGCCCAGCTCGCCGAAGAGCCGCAGCAGGTGCGGGTAGGTGCGGCGGTTGTGCACGATGAAGCCCGAGTCGATGTTCGCGGTTCGGCCGTCGGAGGTGGCCAGCTCGTGGGTGTGGGCGTGGCCGCCGAGGCGCCCGTCGGCCTCGAAGAGCGTCACGTCGTAGCGCCGCTGCAGGAGGTAGGCAGCGGTGAGTCCGGCGACGCCGGAGCCGACCACCGCCGCCTTGGCTCGGGTTGCCGTTGCTCGGGTCATCGGGCGGACTCCATCTCCTTGAGCTCGGCGTTGAGGCCATTCGGCGCAGGCTGTGCTAGGGCGTTCGCAATAGCCCGGTCAAGGGGTTCGACGCCGGTGATGCCGAACACGAACCGCCGCACGAGCGCACTCCAGTCAGCGGCCCTCGCCAGCATGAAATGGCCCGCGCCGGGCACCGTGAACCGGCAGACGGCCACGCCCGCGGACTTGGCCCGCATCGCGTAGGCGAACGACGCCGCCGGGTCGGTCCAGCGTTCGCGGTCGCCGTGCGCGATCAGCACCGTCCGACCGGCGAGCTGGGTGACGGGATCGCTCCCGTCCAGCCACGGGGCCAGCGCGCAGACCGCGGTGACCCCGTCCGCGCCCGCCGCGCCCAGCGCGGCCCGTCCGCCCATCGAATGTCCGAGCAGGACGATCGGACGGCCGGGATGGCGTCGGGTGAGCTCGCCGACCGCCCACCGGGCGTCCACCAGCGCGTCGCGAACGGGGGCGTTCCAGCCGCGGAACCGGTACCGCAGGACGTGAACCTCCAGGCCGCCGCGGGCGAGCATCCGGGCGAACGGCAGCACCCGGCGGTAGGTCAGCCGCTTCCGCTCGCCGCTCTCCGTGCTGCGCGCCCGACCGCCGTGCAGCACGAGCACGGTGGCTGCA
The DNA here is from genome assembly GCA_963826705.1 of uncultured Actinomycetota bacterium. Classification (GTDB taxonomy): domain Bacteria; phylum Actinomycetota; class Actinomycetes; order Mycobacteriales; family Pseudonocardiaceae; genus Pseudonocardia. The sequence continues at coordinate 74,793 of CAWGYF010000009.1, read as the reverse complement.
GGGTTGGCGGGTGGCACGCCGACCGCCTCGAGGCGGGGCAAGGTGTCAGACACACAACCTCATTAGATTGATCCTTCGGGCCGGTGTTCTCCCGCTCCACCGCATGCGGACGGCTTCTGAGAGCGAGGTCACACCTCCGCGGTAGGCGGGGTGGCCCCACACGATCGTGCCTGGACACGGGATGATCCGCGCGGCGACGACCTCGGAACAGGAGCGTGCATGGACACGGTGGTACCGCTGACCGCGGGCGCGAAGCTGCGCTTGTCGTTCACGCGCAGGCGTCGCACGTCGGGCTTCTGGTTCGGGCTCGCGATCGCGCTGCTCTGGCCGTTCACGATGTTCGGCACCCGGGTCGGCTGGCACGGCGGCGAACACCTGCCCCGCACCGGCGGAGCGCTGCTGGCCGCCAACCACGTCTCGCTCGCCGACCCGATCTTCAACGTGGCCTTCTGCATCTCACACGGCCGCATGCCGCGCTTTCTCGCCAAAGCGGAGCTGTGGAACATCCCGGTGGTGCGCTCCGTGCTCGCCAAAGGCGGCCACATCCCGGTGTACCGCAGTTCTACGCGCGCAGGCGACGCGTACCGCGACGCGATCGAGGCACTGAAGCGCGGCGAGGTCGTGGTGTTCTACCCGGAGGCGACCTACACCGCCGACCCCGACGGCTGGCCGATGAAGGCCAAGAACGGGATCGGGCGGATCGCGCTCGTCACGGGGGCGCCGGTGATCCCGCTGGCGAACTGGGGCACGCAGGACGTCATGCCTCCGGGCTCGGGGCTGCCCCGGCTGTTCCCCCGCAAGCGGGTGTCGATCGTGGCGGGGCCGCCGGTCGACCTCTCGGCCTGGGTCGGCGGGCCGCGCACCCGCACGGCGCTCGACGCCGTCACGGCGGCGATCATGTCCGACGTGACGAAGCTCGTGGGGGAGATCCGCGGCGAGACGCCCCCCGGCAAGCCCTACGACCCCGCCGCCTAAAACCCCGAGGGTGAGTCCAGCAAATCAGCACAGCGAGTTGGCCGATTTGACACGCCCAGCCGCTGCGCAGATCCCGAGATCGGACCGCTGACACGGTGAGTCCAGCAAGTCACGACCGCGAGTTGGCCGATTCGATGCGGCGCGGCCAGCGGGCCCGCGAAACGCCCACGGCGAGGGTCGTCGCGGATGATCGCCTCAACACGTACGTCATGGCGGCGAGCGCAACCCCGAGGTGCGGGTCGTCGCGATCAACCGCCTGCGGCGCAGGTGCACAGTTGCGCAGCTTCGCCGCGTCATCGCGATCATCCGCACGTGGTGACGGCTCCTGCAGCTGAGAGGTGCGGCTCGGCGCGATCACCGTGTCCGACGACGTCCCGGCGGAGGGCGGCGCGCGACCCACCGTGCTGAACTGCCGACTCACCGTGCTCGTCGGGGGGACTCACCGTGCTCACTTGCGCGACTCACCGTGCTCGTCGGGGGGACTCACCGTGCTCACTTGCGCGACTCACCGTGCTCGTCGGGGCGACTCACCGTGCTCACTTGCCCGACTCACCGTGCTCGGTCTCCTAACCCACCGTGCAAGCAACCGCCCCGGACCTATGCCGAAGCGCCGGGCCGGGGCGGTTGTGCTGTCTTGGGGACGGTCGGTCAGCTCGTCGCGGCGAGGCGCTCCAGCCGTCGAGGCGTCGGCCAGCGCACCGAGGTGGCCCAGCCGAACTTCTCGAACGCCCAGATCACCCGGGCCGAGATGTCGATCTGCCCGCGCTGGACGCCGTGGCGCGCGCAGGTGGGGTCGGCGTGGTGCAGGTTGTGCCACGACTCGCCGAAGGACAGCACGGCCAGCGGCCAGACATTGCGCGAGTGGTCGCGCGCCGCGAACGGCGCATCGCCGATCATGTGGCAGATCGAGTTGATCGACCACGTGACGTGGTGCAGCAGCGCGACCCGCACGAGGCCCGCCCAGAAGAAGGCGGTGAGCGCGCCCCACCACGACCAGGTCAGCAGACCGCCGAGGAGCGCGGGCACGAGGAGCGTCGCCACCGACAGCGGCACGAAGGACCTGTTGACTGCCATGACGTCGCGGTCGGCGAGCAGGTCGGGGGTGAACCGCTTCTCGTTGGTCTGGTCACGGTTGAACAGCCAGCCGGTGTGCGAGTGCCAGAAGCCCTTGGCCAGCGCGCGGGTGTTCGTGCCGAACAGCCACGGGGAGTGCGGGTCGCCCTCCTTGTCGGAGAACGCGTGGTGGCGGCGGTGGTCGGCCACCCAGTCGACGACCGGGCCCTGCATCGCCAGCTGGCCTGCCACGGCGAGCGCGATGCGCAGCGGCCGCGCCGCCTTGAACGAGCCGTGGGTGAAGTAGCGGTGGAAGCCCACCGTGATGCCCAGGCCGCTGATCACGTAGAACACCGCGGCGAGGGCGACGTCGACCCAGCTGAGGCCCCATCCCCACGCGAACGGCACGGCCGCGACCAAAGCCAGCAGGGGGACCACCACGAACACGTACACACCTATTTGCTGGGCAATTGCGCGGGTGCCATCGAGGATGGGCTGGGGGCCCGGCGGTCTGGTCGGGCTCTCAGTGACGGTCATGAAGTCCTCTCGGGGTAAGGGTCACCTACAACATCATGTTGTCACGTTCGCCGTCCGTTGACACTGCGGATCGGTCAGAGATTGAGCCCGAGCAGTGCGTTCTCCACCACTTCTGGGAGTCCAGGGTGGATCCAGTACTGGCCCGTCGCCATCGCGCGGGCGTCCAGTCCGAAGGACATCGCCTGGATCAGCGGCTGGATCACCGTGGCCGCCTGCGGGCCCATGACGTGCGCACCGAGCAGCCCTCCGCTGCCGCGCTCGGCGATCACCTTGCAGAACCCGGTGGTGTCCTCCATCGCCCAGCCGTAGGCGACCCCTGCGTAGTCCTGGATCTTCACGACGTAGTCGATGCCCGCGGCCCGACACTGCGCCTCGGTGCGCCCGACGGAGGCGATCTGCGGGTCGGTGAACACCGCGGAGGGGACAAACCGGTGGTCGGCGTGCCGCGGCGAGAGGGGATGCAGGAGGTTGTGCGCGACGACCCTGGCCTCGTGGTTGGCGACGTGCTTGAGCTGGAACGGCGAGCTCGCGTCGCCGAGCGCGTAGATCCCGGGTGCGGAGGTGCGCTGCTGGTCGTCGACGAGCACGCGCCCGTCCCGGGCGGCGTCGATCCCCGCCTTCTCCAGGTCGAGCACGTCGCCGTTGGGGATCCGGCCCGCCGCCACCAGCAGCAGGTCGCCATGCACGGTCGACGCGTCCTCCAGGGTGAGCGTGACCCCGGAGGCGTCGTGCGTCGCGTTCGTCACCGCGCTGCCGAGGTGGACGTCCCAGCGCTCGTAGGCCAGGCCCGTGAACCGCTCGGCCACCGTCTCGTCGTGGCCCCGCAACATCAGCCCGCTGCGCCCGATCATCGACACCCGCGCGCCAAAGGCCGAGAACACGTGCGCGAACTCGGCCGCGATGTACCCGCAGCCGAGGATCACGAGGTGCTCGGGCACGTCGTCGATGCGCATGATCGTGTCGGAGGTGTGGTAGGGCACACCGCGCACCGACGGGGGGATCGCCGGTCGGCTGCCGGTCGCGATGACGATCCGATCGGCGGTCAGGTCCGCGACCCCCTCGACGGTGAGCTGCTTCGGACCGGTGAACCGCGCGTGGCCGTCGTACAACGTGACGTTCGGCACGCCGTGCGCGCGGTAGGCGTGCCCTCCTGAGGAGATGGGGTCGATGCGGCCGAAGATCCGGTCCCGGATGTCGCGCCAGCGCACCTTGTCCAGCGTGGCGTCGATGCCGTAGCGGTCGGCGTGCCGGATGTGCTGGGCGATGTCGGCCGGGTAGACGTACATCTTCGTCGGGATGCAGCCCACGTTGAGACAGGTGCCGCCGAACACGCCGTGCTCGACGATGGCGACGTCGAGGTCGACGAACCGTTCGTCGACGATCGAGTTGCCCGATCCGCTGCCGATGACGACGAGATCATGATGTCGCACGACCGCGAGGCTAGGCCGTGTCCCGCGGATCAGCGACCGCGGTCTTCGCGCCCAGGCGCCCCCTGGCTGCGTTGTCGGACGGCTCGAGTACACCCGGGTACGAGAGCCGCCTTCCGCGTTGCCAGGAGCCGCCTGGATGACGAATTCCATCGGCCTTGATCCGCGGGACACGGCCTCCTTTTCCCGACGGGAAACACCGGCGACGTCATCAGCGTTGACGTGGGAGCATGACTACTACGATGACTGAACCCGTATTCACAACAGGTGACCTCGACCTGGAGGAGCGCTCCTCGCTCCGCCGCGTGGTCGGCCTGTCCACCGAGCTCACCGACGTCACCGAGGTCGAGTACCGGCAGCTGCGACTCGAACGCGTGGTGCTCGTCGGCGTCTGGACCTCCGGCACCTCGGAGCAGGCACGCGCGTCGATGCACGAGCTGGCCAGGCTGGCCGAGACCGCGGGCTCGGAGGTGCTCGACGCCCTCATCCAGCGCCGTCCCCAGCCCGACCCGGCCACCTACATCGGCTCCGGCAAGGTCGACGAGCTGCGTTCGGCGGTGCAGGCCGCGGAGGCCGACACCGTCATCTGTGACGGCGAGCTGTCGCCAGGCCAGCTGCGGCAGCTGGAGGACAAGCTCAAGGTGAAGGTGATCGACCGCACCGCGCTGATCCTCGACATCTTCGCCCAGCACGCCCGCTCGCGAGACGGCAAGGCGCAGGTGGAGCTCGCGCAGCTGTCCTACCTGCTCCCGCGCCTGCGCGGCTGGGGTGAGGCACTCTCGCGCCAGGTCGGTGGACGGGCTGCGGGTGGCGTAGGGATCGGTGGCCGCGGGCCCGGTGAGACGAAGATCGAGCTGGATCGCCGCCGCATCCGCGCGCGCATTTCCAAGCTGCGCCGCGAGATCGGCGCCATGAAGCAGGTGCGCGAGACCCAGCGCGGGTCCCGCCGCCGCAACGACGTGCCGTCCGTGGCGATCGTCGGCTACACGAACGCGGGCAAGTCCAGCCTGCTCAACGCGCTCACCGGCGCGGGGGTGCTGGTGGAGGACGCGCTGTTCGCCACGCTGGACCCCACCACCCGCAAGACCACCACCACCGACGGGCGCACGTACACGCTCACCGACACCGTCGGGTTCGTGCGGCACCTGCCCCACCAGCTGGTCGAGGCATTCCGCTCGACCTTGGAGGAGACGGCGGGCGCCGACATGCTCGTGCACGTCGTCGACGCCTCCGACGCGCTCCCCGAGGAGCAGATCACAGCCGTGCGGGAGGTGCTCGCCGAGATCGGCGCGGGTCACGGCGCGATGCCCCGCGAGCTGCTCGTCGTCAACAAGGTCGATGCGGCAGGCGACCTGCAGCTCGCCCGACTGCGCCATCTGCTGCCCGACGCGGTGTTCATCTCCGCGAGCCGCGGCGACGGCATCGCTCGCCTGCGCGACCGCATCGCCGAGCTGTTGCCGCGGCCCGAGGTGGAGCTTGAGCTGCTGCTGCCCTACACCAAGGGCTCCCTGGTGGCCCGGATCCACGCGGAGGGCGAGGTGCTCGCGGAGAACCACACGCCGGAGGGCACCCGCCTGTGTGCGCGCGTCGGCTCGGACCTGGCCTCCGCCGTCCTCCCGTATGTCACGGAGGGCACGCGGCACTGAGTTCATGCGGCACCTGTCAGCACCCGAGCTGTGATGATCGCTGACCGAAGGGTTGCGCCGTCGAAGTGCGCACAGTGCGCGGGCCCCGCCGGGACCGCGCGCTCGACCCGGTCGCCACGGTGATCGCCGCGCGTGGTGCCAAGAGCCGCCGACACCATTCTTGACGATCATGGCCCGGCTGCGGACCGGCGGCGGACCTCCCGGCGGACGGTGATCGCCCGGTCTGTGACATAACGGCCATATATGGCATTCATGTCACACAACCGGCGATCAACGCTCGGCGGCAGGCCCATGGGCGCAGCCACCACCGACAACCCCGCTACGACCGGCCCGAGATCAAGACCATCCGACGCGCCGCTCCTGCCTCAAGTATCCGGCATGGGCGCCTGCGGGGTGTGAGGTCCCGCCGTGGGGTGTGAGGTCCCGCCGAGGGTGAGGTAGGGCCCGCGCGGTGGCCTCGCCCGGCTCCGGCGCACTTCGCACCCGCCGCGCGATGTCGCATGGTGTCTGCGGGATGGGGTGGTCCCGAGCGCGTAGCTCAGCACCGAAGACCTGAAGCGCCGACATCGCAATACTTCTTGGTGCGTCCTCGCAGGTGGCCCAACTTCTGCGAGGACGCCGTTCGGTCTGCGAGGTAGACCCCGGAGTTGCGCCACTCAGCGAAGTCCGCCCTGCGAGGACGCCACAACCTCCCGCGGCGACGCTCATGGCCACGCAGGGCATTCGAAGTCTTGCTGCGGGGTGCGAGGTCGGGTGGGCCGGGCACGTGACGGCTGCGTTACCGATCCACGCCCACGGTGTCTCGGACGCGCATCGGCGGCTAGCGTGACGAGCGGCCGGGAGGAGAATGCGTGCCGATCGTCACCGGGTACGAGGACACCCCCGGCGGGCATGACGCCCTCGTTCTCGGCGCGCAGCTGACGCGCCTCACCGGGCTCGGCGCGATCGTCGCTACCGTGTACCCGACCGACGGGCGCGGGCTGGCCACCGTCGTGCACGATCCCCGTTGGCTTCCCAAGGCCCGCAAGGTCGCGTTGGCCCGATTCGCGCGGGCCCGTGAGCTGATCGGCGAGGGCTGGGGCAGCGACGAACCCGAGTTCGCCGCGCTCGGGCCCGGCTCGATCGCCACCGTGCTCACCGACTACGCCAACGAGGTCGGCGCCGCCGTGCTCGTCGTCGGCTCCACCGGGCACGGGTTGCTGGGCAGGCTCTCGCCTGGCCGCACGGTGCAGCGCCTCTTGCCCACCAGCCGCTGCCCGGTGGCGATCGCGCCGCGCGGCTACCGACACAGCTTGAGCAAGGGCATCCTGTCCATCGCCGTGGCCTACGACGGTTCAGCCGAGGCCGGCCGGGCGGTCGCGACGGCCGTGCATCTCGCGAGCCGCACTGGCGCGGTGCTGCGGTTCGTCACCGTGGCGGCCACGCCCGAAGACGAGCCCGCGGCGAGGGTGATGGCCCACAAGGGGGTGACCTCGGCGCCGCTGGAGATCGACACGTTGGTCGACGTCGCGATCGGCCAGGTCTCGCGGGTGCTGGCCGACCTTCCCGAAAAGGCGGACCTGCTGGTGGTGGGCTCGCGCGGCTACCGGTTCATGCGGCGGCTGCTGCTGGGTGGGGTGGCGGGCGCGCTGGTGCGCACCGCCCGCTATCCGGTGATGATCGTCCCAGGCCAGGACTGAACGTTATGGAGCCTGGGCCTCACAGCCGCCGCAACACCGCGACGACGCGGCCGAGCACTGTGGCGTCGTCGCCGGGAATCGGGTCGTAGGCGGGATTGGCGGGCATCAGCCAGTTGTGCCCGTCGCGGCGGCGGAAGGTCTTGACCGTGGCCTCACCGTCGATCATTGCGGCCACGATCTCGCCGTTCTCGGCCACCGGCTGCTGCCGGACGACCACCCAGTCGCCGTCGGTGATGGCTGCTTCGATCATCGAGTCGCCGCGGACGTGCAACAGGAACAGCGTGCCTTCGCCGACAATCTCCCGCGGGAGCGGGAACACGCTCTCAACGGCCTGCTCGGCCAGGATCGGTCCGCCTGCCGCGATGTCACCGAGCAGGGGCACGAACGCGGGCTCGGGATGCAGATCGCCCCGGGCCAGCCTGCCCTCGCCCGGGTCGTCAGCGTGCGGGTGTGGCTGCTCCTCCGGCAGGCGCACGTCGACGGCTCGGGTGCGGTTGGGGTCCCGCCGCAGGTAGCCCTTCCGCTCCAGGGTGCGCAACTGGTGGTGGACCGACGACGTGGACTGCAACCCCACCGCGTCGCCGATCTCCCGGACGCTCGGCGGGTAGCCGTACTCCTCCACCCATTCCTTGATGACGCGCAGCACCTTGCGCTGCCGGGCCGTCAGGCGGGGATCGAGAAACGGCCGGACGGCCGCGTCGACCCCGCTGTCGGCTTCGTCGCCTGTGCCGCTGTCGGGCTCGTCGGCTGCCATGGCTCTGTGCTCCTCCTCGGGTGTGCTGTCGTTTTCGCTCGCGTCGCCTCCGGTCGCCCGACCTGTTCGGACCGGGCGTCCTGGCTGGTCGGGAACTGTCGTCTGCGCCGCCCTCGCCCGAGACGGTAGCCCTCCAAGCGATGATCGCCAAACACATGTTCGAACGACACGGACACTTTTCTCCAGTTTTGTCGGTGCCGGGTGGTAGACACCGCTCAAGCGTTCATTCGAACGCGTGTTTGGGCAAGAGCGGTCGAACGGAGGGCGGCGGGATGAGGGAGCGCACGCACGGCCACATGGGGATCGACCACCCGAGGTCGGGGGAGCAGGGGTCGGGGGAGCAGGGGTCGAGGGCCAGGGCGCCGCGGCGCGCCGCATCCGGGCCCCGTCCGGTACGTCCACCCGCCACATCGGGGTCCGTGCGGCCCGAGGCCGGTCCCCGGCCGGTCCTGGCGGAGATCGGCGCCGGGGAGCTGGATGTCGACGTGGCCGGTCCGGGTGCGGCCGGGTACGGGCGGCCGCAGCGTGAGGTCGGTTCGGGAGCGCCCGGTCGGCCGGGCAGTTGCGGGCGCACCGCGGAGGGCGTGCGCCTGCGTCCGCGGAGCACCGCAGTCGTCTGCGGGCCGCGAGTGCTCGCTCGCGGCGCGGCTGCGCCCGCGCCGCGGCGGGCGGAGCGGGGGCGTCGCATCGCGGCCGGGGTCGTTGTTGTGCTTGCGGCCGCCGCGGTCGTGTTCGGTCTGGGGCGGCTCGCGGACGCCACGTCGTACGCGCGGGCGTCGGATGCCTCACCAGTCGCCGAATCTCCCCTCGCCGAGGGCGCGGTCGGCGAGGGCGCGGTCGGCGAGGGCGCGGTCGGCGAGGGCGCGGTCGGCGAGGGCGCGGTCGGCGAGGGCGCGGTCGGCGAGGGCGCGGTCGGCGAGGGCGCGGTCGGCGAGGGCGCGGTCGCCGAGGTCACTGTCGCGGTGCACGCGCCGGGCACGGTGTGGGACGTGGTCGACCGAGTGGCGCCGGGTGTGTCCGGACCTCAGCGGGCGGCCATGGTCGACCGCACCGTCGCGGTCAACGCCCTCACCTCGGTTCGGGTGTGGCCGGGAGAAGTGCTGCGCGTTCCACTGCGATAGTGGCCGAGGGGCGCGGTCGCTGACGCTCCGCGCAGGCTCGACTCCGGGTCGCGCCAGGCCGGGGAGCACCGCGCCCCGTTTCGGGCGACCCGGTCCACAGAGTGGACGCCCGGCTTCCCCTGCCCCCATATGTTGTGGTTACACTCGTGTTGTTCGCCTACCGGTGGGGTTCGCTCCGCCGCAGTCGGGGAGGGGTGCGTTGTTGTGCGATGTCCGTTCTGTCGGCACTCGGACTGCCGCGTGATCGACTCCCGAGAGGTCGATGACGGGCAGGCCACCCGCCGCCGCCGCTCCTGTGCCGCCTGCGGGCGCCGGTTCACCACGGTCGAGGAAGCCGTGCTGGCCGTCGTCAAGCGCAGCGGTGTCACCGAGCCATTCAGCCGCGAGAAGGTCGTCAGCGGTGTGCGCCGCGCCTGCCAGGGCAGGCCTGTCGACGAGGACGCGCTCGCCCAACTCGCCCACCGCGTCGAGGAGACGGTTCGGGCCGGGGGCGCCGCCGAGGTCCCCAGCCACGAGGTCGGGCTGGCCATCCTCGGCCCGCTCCGCGAGCTCGACGAGGTGGCCTACCTCCGCTTCGCCAGCGTCTATCGCTCGTTTACCTCGATAGAGGACTTCGAGAAGGAGATAGCCGATCTTCGCCGTCCCAACGGCGGGCGGGCCTCCTGAGTCCCTGCCGGTGTCCGTCCGGTTCCCAGGCCCGGACAGCGCGGCAGGGAAGAACTACGCCCGGCAACGCCGCCGGTCCCCCGCACAGCTCGCTCCACCAGCACGCCATCGCCGACCACGGCGCGTCGAACCCCAGTCGTCGCGCCGCAGGAAGAGGAACAGCATGACCGAGATCGTCGGAACCGCACAGGGACCGAGCGCGAAGGGAACAGGCGCAGGAGGGTCGCAGGCCACGCGTGGACGGAAAGGCTCGTCGGCGAAGCCCGCACCCGGGCTCACGATCGAGCGGATCCACACGACGCCCGGCGTGCACCCCTACGACGAGGTCGCGTGGGAGCGCCGCGACGTCGTGATAACCAACTGGCGCGACGGCTCGGTGAACTTCGAACAGCGCGGCGTGGAGTTCCCCGACTTCTGGTCGGTCAACGCCACGAACATCGTCACGAGCAAGTACTTCCGCGGCGCCGTCGGCTCCCCGAAGCGCGAGTCCAGCCTCCGCCAGCTGATCGACCGGGTGGTCACGGTCTACCGGCGCTCGGGGCTCGAGCACGGCTACTTCGCCACCGAAGCCGACGCCGAGGTGTTCGCCCACGAGCTCACCTGGATGCTGTTGCACCAGGTCTTCAGCTTCAACTCCCCGGTATGGTTCAACGTCGGAACTGATTCACCCGCGCAGGTCTCGGCGTGTTTCATTCTGGCCGTTGATGACACCATGGAATCAATTCTTAACTGGTACCGCGAAGAAGGATTGATTTTCAAGGGCGGCTCCGGATCGGGCCTCAATCTATCGCGCATCCGGTCCTCGAAGGAGCTGCTCTCCTCTGGCGGCACCGCGTCCGGCCCGGTCTCCTTCATGCGGGGCGCCGACGCGAGCGCAGGCACGATCAAGTCCGGCGGCGCCACGCGACGGGCGGCCAAGATGGTCGTTCTCGACGTCGACCACCCCGACATCGAAGAGTTCGTAGTCACCAAGGCCAAGGAGGAGCGGAAGATCCGCGTCCTGCGTGACGCAGGCTTCGACATGGACCTCGGCGGCAGCGACATCACCTCGGTCCAGTACCAGAACGCCAACAACTCCGTGCGCGTCACCGACGAGTTCATGCGCGCGGTCGAGGCGGACGGCCCGTTCGGCCTGCGCGGACGGATGACCGGTGACGTCCTCGAGACCGTCGAGGCGAAGAAGCTCTTCCGCACGATCGCGCAGGCCGCGTGGGAATGCGCCGATCCCGGCGTCCAGTACGACGGCACCATCAACGACTGGCACACCTGTCCGGAGTCCGGCCGCATTTCCGCGTCCAACCCCTGCTCCGAGTACATGCATCTGGACAACAGCTCCTGCAACCTCGCATCGCTCAACCTGCTGACCTTTCTCGGCAGCGACGACCGGTTCGACGCGGCGCGTTTCCAAAAGTGCGTCGAGCTGATCATCACCGCGATGGACATCTCCATCTGCTTCGCCGACTTCCCGACCGAGCCGATCGGTGACACCACGCGGAAGTTCCGGCAGCTGGGAATCGGCTACGCCAACCTGGGTGCGCTGCTGATGGCCACCGGTCACGCCTACGACTCCGAGGGCGGACGAGCGCTCGCCGCCGCCATCACCTCGCTGATGACCGGCGCGGCCTACAAGCGCTCCGCCGAGCTCGCGGGCGTCGTCGGGCCCTACGACGGCTACGCCCGCAACGCCGAGTCCCACCAGCGCGTCATGCGCAAGCACGCCGCCGCCAACGACGACGTGCGCACGTTCCCGGCCAGTGCGGGCATCCACAAGCTCGCCACGATCGCCTGGCAGGACTGCCTCAAGGTCGGCGCCCGCAACGGCTGGCGCAACGCGCAGGCCTCAGTGCTCGCCCCTACCGGCTGCCTCACCGGCGACACGCTGGTCACCACCGATCGCGGACTGGCCAGACTCGGCGAGATCGGTGATGTCTACGGTGATCGCTGGCAAGATCTCGACTTGACTGTCTCAACCGACGTAGGACCGCGGCGTGCGACGAGGTTCTTCGTCAACGGCGAGGAGCCGACTCGGCGCATCGTGACTGATGGCGGCTACGTCATTCAGGGCACACTTGCGCATCGAGTGAAGGTTGTCGATGGCGACACCGGCGAGTGGGCGTGGCGGCGCATGGCAGACCTAGCGCCTGGCGATGTCGTCCCGCTGCAGATGCGCACGTTGGTCGGCGAGCAGCGCCGGGTTCCGCTTCCGGTGGTTGACCAGGCCTATTACACCTCCGACGCCCGGCTCGTCGTCCCCGACGCCGTCGATGCCGATCTGGCTGAGCTCGTCGGCTACTTCATGGGCGACGGCAGCCTCCATGCGCGAGGCCTGCGCTTCTGCGTCGCCGACGAGGATCTCGACGTCGTCGAGCGGTTGCGCATCCTGGGTAAGCAGCTGTTCGGGCTGGAGGCCGCGGTGGCCCAGCAGGAGGGCTACCACGAGGTCGGACTGCACTCGGTGCGGCTCGGTCGATGGTGGCAGGCCGCGGGTTTCGCTAAGCGGCGTCCGCATACCGACCACAAGGGAAAGGGGTGGACCCCGCACGTCCCGTCGGCGATTCTCGAGACCAATGACGCGGAGGTCTACGCAGCCTTCTTGCGCGGTCTGTTCGAGGCCGACGGCACGGTGCTCGACGGTGTGCCCTCCGTGTCGACTGGCACCGAGAGCTTCGCTGGTGAGATCCGGACGCTTCTCCTTGCGCTCGGCTTGCCCACCACCACACGTGAAACCATCAGTGGCTGGGGCGGCCCGGTCTTCCAGGTCAGGCTGCGCAACCTGGATCACGCGCTCGGCTTCGACGAGTTCGTCGGGTTCATCAGCGACCGCAAGAACAAGCGGTTGCCCTACATCGAGCCCGCGCAGAGCGGCAACCGGGACCGGATCCACCTGCCGCGGGCATTGTGGGACCAGCTGGTGCCTGTCGGCCACGACCGCCGAAACGTCGTTGTCAACGCTCTGCGCAAGAGCGGCGGAGTATCGCGCACCCTTGCCACCCAGATCTACGTCGAGACACTGGACGAGCGACTCGGGCATGCTCTCGGCTACGTCTTCGAGCACGTAGCGGTGAACAGCGACGGTGGGGTCCAACCGACCTACGACTTGTCCGTGCCCGAGAACGTCACCTATGTCGCGGCCGGTTTCATCAGCCACAACACGATCGGTCTGGCGATGGACTGCGACACCACCGGGATCGAGCCCGACCTGGCGCTGGTCAAATTCAAGAAGCTGGTCGGCGGCGGGTCGATGCAGATCGTCAACCAGACGGTGCCGCGGGCGCTGACCCGTCTCGGCTACCAGCCCGAGCAGGCCGAGGCGATCGTCTCCTACGTCGCGGAGCGCGGCCACGTCGTCGACGCTCCCGCGTTGCGCCCCGAGCACTACGAGGTGTTCGACTGCGCGATGGGCGAGCGGGTGATCGCCGCGATGGGCCACGTGCGGATGATGGCCGCGGTCCAGCCATTCCTTTCCGGGGCGATCTCCAAGACGGTGAACATGCCCGAGACGGCCACCGTCGAGGACGTCGAGCAGATCTACATGGAGGGCTGGAAGCTCGGCCTCAAGGCGCTGGCGATCTACCGGGACAACTGCAAGGTCGGCCAGCCCCTCTCGGCAGGCAAGACGGCCAAGGGCGAGGAGAAGGCGGCGGCGCCCGTCGAGGCGCGGCCGGTGCGCCGACGCCTGCCCAAGAAGCGGCCGAGCCAGACGGTGTCGTTCACCGTCGGCGGCGCGGAGGGCTACCTCACCGCGGGCTCCTACCCCGACGACGGGCTCGGCGAGATCTTCGTCAAGCTCGGCAAGCAGGGCTCCACGCTGTCGGGCGTGATGGACGCGTTCTCGATGTCGATCTCGGTGGGCCTGCAGTACGGCATCCCGTTGGAGTTCTATGTCTCCAAGTTCTCCAACCTGCGCTTCGAGCCCGCGGGCATGACCGACGACCCGGACCTGCGCATCGCCACCAGCGTGCTGGACTACCTCTTCCGACGGCTCGCGTTGGACTACCTGCCCTACGAGAAGCGCAGCCAGCTCGGCATCTTCTCCGCGGACGAGCGCACCGCGCAGGTCAACGACACCTACGAGGTGGACGTCGAGGGGCTGCGCACGGGTGTGGAGGTCGCGCAGGGGCCGCGCACCCCGGCGGGTGTGGCCCCGGCCCCGGTCGAGGTCGGGAGCTCCACCGAGCTGCTGGAGCTGCGCCTCGGCAAGGCCGCCGACGCGCCGCTCTGCATGACGTGTGGCACGAAGATGCGACCTGCAGGCAGCTGTTACCTCTGTGAGGGCTGCGGCTCCACCAGCGGCTGCAGCTGATCCCAGCCGGTGATCACGTCGAGAGCGACGTTTCCGGGGATGGATCACCGGGAACGCCGCACTCGACGCGATCATGGTCAGCACAGCGCACCCCCGCGTGAGTCCCGTGTCGCACTCCGCTCAGGTGGCGTTGCGCTCGCTCAGCTCCGGTCCGCGCGTGGTGTCTGAGGGGGCGCGCAGGAGCCGACGCCACTGCTCGGCGCTCCACGTCCCGGGCCGCGTCGTCGCGAGAAAGTCCTCCACGACGGCCACGAAGCGGAGCGGGTCGGTGTGGAACGGGAAGTGCCCTGCCCCGTCGAACACCTCCAGCCTGCTGCCGGGCATGGCGGCGTGGGCGCGACGGGCGTGCGCAACCGGCATGATGGCGTCGCGCTCACCCCACATCAGCAGGGTCGGCATCCCTTGGGTGAGATAGCACCGGTCGAGCATGGTCACGACCTGGCCCCGCCAGTCCACCACCGCGCGCAGCGTCCGGATGAACGCCGCGCGCGCTGCGGCGTCCGGCAGCGCGTCGACCATGCGCAGCAGGTCGGTCCCGTCCTGACCCAGGCCGGTGCCCAACGCCCGCAACGCGGCCACGACGACGCCGACCTGCAGCCGGGCCCCGGGAAGCCGCAGCAGATGCAGCGCCATGGCCGCGCCGGGCAACGTCATCGCGCGCAGCACGGGCGTGACGTCGGGTCCGGCGCCACCACTGCCGACGAGCACGAGCCGCTCGGTGCGCTCGGGGAACTGGTAGGCGAACTGCATCGCCACTCCGCCGCCCAGCGAGTGTCCGACCAGCGTGGCGCGCTCGACGCCGAGCACCCCCAGCAGGTCGCGCACGCCGTTGGCGTACGCGGCCACCGAGTAGTCGGCGCGCGGCTTGTCCGAGTTGCCGTGGCCGAGCAGGTCCGGCGCGATCACCAGGTGCCGCCGGGAGAGCTCGCCGATCACCGGAGCCCACGTGGCGGAGCTGTCGCCGATCCCGTGGATGAGCACGAGCGGTGGGCCCGCGCCGACCAGACGGAACGCGCGCCGGTACCCGTGCACGACCCGGAACCGCAGCGTGTCGTCCGAAGCCGCGTTCGTCGGGAACCGATGCACGGTCATGATGGCGGCGAGCCTAGGGAGCTGCGATTACCAGTGTGTTGCGCTCGGACACGGCCTACCGTGGACGCCATGAGCAACACCGCAACCGACACCCCGGTCGAGGTCTGCGCCGCGCAGCCGACAGCAGGCCCGGTGCGCGAACTGCTGCCTGCCCGCGCGGTGCCGCTCGGCGCGGGCACGGTCGTGCGGAGGCTGCTGCCGACGCTGGGCCGTCGGATGGTGGGTGCCTGGTGCTTCGTCGACCACTATGGGCCTGACGAGATCGCCGCGCGTCCCGGAATGGCGGTGCCCCCGCATCCGCACATCGGCCTCCAGACGGTGAGCTGGATCCTGGAGGGCGAGGTGCGCCACCGCGACAGCCTCGACAGCGACCTGGTGATCCACCCGGGTGACCTCGGCCTGATGACGGCGGGGGAGGGGATCGCGCACTCCGAGGTGTCGCCCCACAACCACGGCCCGGTGCTGCACGGCGCCCAGCTCTGGGTGGCGTTGCCGGACTCGCAGCGGTCGGTCGCGCCCGCGTTCGAGCACCACGCGGGCCTTCCGGTGGTCACAGCGCCCGGTCTGCGGGCCACGGTGCTGCTCGGCGACGTCGACGGCGCGCGCTCGCCGGGCGCCGCGTTCACCCCGATCGTCGGCATGGACGTCGAGGTCGGTGTCGACGGCGGGGGCACCGCCCTGCTCCCGCTCACCCCGGAGTTCGAGCACGCCGTGCTCACCGTCTCCGGCACACCAGAGGTCGACGGCGGCCCGCTCGCGCCCGGGTCACTGGGCTACCTCGGCTCCGGCCGCTCCGAGCTGAGGCTCTCCGCCGAGGCCCCCGCACGCCTGCTGGTGCTGGGCGGGGAGCCCTTCGCGGAACAGATCGTCATGTGGTGGAACTTCGTCGCCCGCACGGGCGACGAGGTGGTCGCCGCCCGCGACCGCTGGCAGGAGGGCGGGTTCGCCCCCGTCGTCGGTTCGGGCCCGGCACCCGACGCGCCCGAGCTGCCGTCTTCCCGGCTCGTGCCCCGCGGAAGGGTGCGCTAGCCGCGGACGTGGCCAAGCCACGGCACCGGCACGGCAGCGGCGTGGCGAACCAAGGCCACTTCGCAGACCGCGCGTACTCGTCGCAGGGTCCACAGACCCTGCGAAGCGACAGCGGACCCTGCGAGGACACCCCGGACCCCGCATCACCGGGCGCGCGGTGACGACATCACGGTGATCGATGCGGGCTGGTCCATCCCGGAGTCCCGGAAGCTGCTCGCGGCCGGGCTCGCGGAGCTGGACGTCGGGTTCCCCGATGTCCGGCGCTTCCTCGTCACGCACATCCACCGCGAGTTCGGGATGCGGGTAGCGCTCGGTCGGGGCGAGCAGCGTGGCCTGGAGGCCATCATCGACCCGAACCGCCCTGTGGCGCCGCGGCAGCGGTTCAGGCTCCGTCGCGCGGGGGCCGAGGCGCTGATGCACCGGATGGAGGACATGGAGTCGCCGCACGCCGACCGGACGGAGTGGGGCTCCCCCGACGAGTGGATCGAGGACGGGGACCACATAGCGATCGGCGACCGCACGCTCGTCGCGGTCGAGACGCCGGGACACACCCGCGGCCATGTGGTCTTCGCCGACGAGGCGGCCGACATCATGTTCTCCGGCGACCACGTGCTGCCCCGGATCACCCCCTCGATCGGGCTGGAGCCGGACCCGGCCGTCAGCCCGCTCACCGACTTCCTGACCTCGCTCGAGCTGGTCAGGAGCCTTCCGGACGCGGCGATGCTGGCGGCGCACGGGCCGGTGGGGATGCGGGTGCACGAACGGGTCGACGAACTTGTGGCCCACCACGCCAAGCGCCTCGACGCCACCCTCGCCGCCCTCGCCGAGGGCCGCACCACCGCCCATGCGGTGGCGGCCGCCCTGCTCTGGACGCGCCGCGAGCAGACGCTGGCCGAGCTCGACCCTTTCAACGAGATGCTGGCGACCCTGGAGACCATGGCGCACCTCGAGGTGCTGGTCGAGCGCGGTCTGGCGACGATGACCGCTCAGGACGGGGTGGCGCACTACACCCATTGATCGTTGATCTCGGGCGTGTCGGGTTTGGTGTCGCGGGCGACCGCCCGGCAGACTAGCGCCCACAACCGGAGCAGATCGCCACAGCGTGAGGACGTAGGGGAAGACGTTCCTCGTCTCTGATGGAGGTCTGTAGTGGAAGCACGCGGCGTGGTCTTCGTCCACTCGTCGCCGACTGCGGTATGCCCGCACGTCGAGTGGGCGATCTCCGGCGTGCTCGGCACAAGGGTCTCCTTGCAGTGGACCCCGCAGCCTGGCTCGCCGGGTCAGATGCGTGCCGAGTGCACCTGGGCGGGGCCTGTCGGCAGCGGCGGTGCGATCGCCGGTGCGCTGCGCGCATGGTCGATGCTCCGGTTCGAGGTGACCGAGGAGCCGAGCCCCGGTGTCGACGGGGAGCGGTTCTGCCATGTGCCCACCCTGGGTCTGTGGCGCGGGCGCACGAGCGCGAACGGCGACATCGTGGTCGCGGAGGACCAGCTGCGCACCCTGATCGCGCAGACTCCGTCCACCCAGGTCCCGTCGCGGGTGCATGAACTGTTGGGCACCGCATGGGACGAGGAGCTGGAGTCTTACCGCCTCGCGGGTGACGGATCGCCGGTGACCTGGTTGTACCAGGTCGGCTGAGGCCCGGCACACTCTCGCCCGTGAGGGTGGCGGTGGTCGCGGCGTCAGTGGCGCTCGCACTGGTTCTGGCGCTTGGCGGGCTCGCGGCTCATGCGTTGCGTAGCGACCCGCGGGCCGCCGCGGCGCCTGCGGGAAGGGCTGAGGATCTGCCCGCGGTGGGAGCGGGCCTCGCGACGGTACTGACTAGTGCGGTGTCCAGAAACGTTCACCGGGTCCTCGCGGGCCCAGACGACGCCTCGCGGCGTTGCCGCCCTCGCGAAGACGCCCGGTATGAGCTTCGGGCGGCGCCTTGCGAGGCGCCGCCTGGATCCCGCGATCACCCCGGCAACGTTCCTGGACACCGCACTAGCGCCGACGTCGTCACGCATCCGCGCGGCGGCGCCGTGCGCGAGCAGCTGCAGCGCTATTTCGACGCGATCAACGGCCGCGACTACGCCGCATGGGCGCAGACGGTGACCCCGGACCGGGCCACCGCGCTGCCGCAGCCGGACTGGGCCAAGTCCTACCGCTCGACCAGCGACGGCACGATCCGGATCGACCGGATCGACGACCAGCCCGACGGTTCGATGCTGGTGCGGGTGCAGTTCGTGTCGACCCAGGACGTCGCGGACGCGCCGAAGGAGACGCCCGCGGCCCGCATCTGTTGGCGAGCGACCCTGCCGATGGCAGGCCTCCCGCCCCGGATCGCGACGACCGGGGCGGGGAGCTCGACGCACGCCGCCTGCTGACCTGCGGACCTGTCGGATCAGACCTTGGTGAACGCCACTGCCACGTTGTGGCCGCCGAAGCCGAACGAGTTGCACACCGCGGCGCCGATGTCGGTCTTGCGGGGCTCTGCGGCGACGTCCAGCTCTACACCAGGGTCGATCTGCTTGAGGTTGAGCGTGGCGGGGATGATCCCGTCGCGGATCGACAGCAACGTGATGATGCTTTCCACCGCGCCCGCCGCGCCGACCATGTGCCCCAGCGCCGACTTCGGAGCGGTGAGCACCGGGTGGTCGCCCAGCGCCTTCCGAACGGCCTTCGCCTCGCCGACGTCGCCCGCGACCGTCGAGGTCGCGTGGCAGTTGACATGGTCGATGTCGGCCGGAGAGAGGCCCGCGTCCGCCACCGCCTTCGTCACCGCGCGGATCTGCCCGCTGCCCTCCGGGTCCGGCCCGGTGATGTGGTAGGCGTCGGCGGTGATGCCGTAGCCCACGATCTGCCCATACACGGTCGCGCCCCGCGCGGCGGCATGCTCGGCCCGTTCGAGGATCATGATGCCCGCGCCCTCGCCGAGCACGAACCCGTCGCGCGCGACGTCGAACGGCCGCGAGGCGCGCTCGGGATCGTCGTTGCGCTGCGAGAGGGTTCTGGCCTGCACGAACCCGGCCACGGTGATGCCGGTGATGCACGCTTCGGCGCCGCCCGCGATCACCACGTCGGCCTCGCCCGCGCGCAGCAGCCGCACCGCCCACGCCAACGCTTCTGCGCCCGACGCGCACGCCGACACCGGCGCGTGCACGCTCGCCCGTGCCTTGTACTCCAGGCTCACCCACGCCGCCGGCCCGTTGGGCATGAGCATCGGCACGGTCAGCGGGGACACCTTGCGCAGGCCGGGGCCTTCGAGGAGGTCGTCCTGGTCGAGCAGGGTGACCGCGCCGCCGATGCCGGTGCCGACCACGACAGCGAGCCGTTCCGGGTCCACGACCGATCCCGGCTCGCCGAGCCCAGCGTGCTCCCACGCCTCTTTGGCCGCGACGAGCGCAACCTGCTCGCAGCGGTCGAGCCGTCGCGCCTGCACCCGCGAGAGGACCTCCAGCGGGGACACGGCCAGCGGCGCGGCGATGCGCACCGGCAGGTCGAAGCGGCTCACCCACGGGTGGTCGTCGTCGTCGATGTTCCGCACGCCGGAGCGGCCCGCCAGCATCGCCTCCCACGTGGACGTGACGTCGCCGCCGAGCGGGGTGGTGGCCCCGAGGCCGGTGACGACGATCGGGGTGTGGCCGGTGGACGAGGACGGGGTGCTCATGGCTCCTCCCCGAAAAAGATCAGCACGGAAAAGTGGAGGTGCTGGCGCGTCACTGGTGGGCAGCGATGTAGTCCACGGCGTCGCCGACGGTCTTCAGCTCGGCGAGCTGGTCGTCGGGGATCTTGACGCCGAACTTGTCCTCGGCCTGCACAGCGATCTCGACCATGGACAGGGAGTCGATGTCGAGGTCGTCGACGAAGGTCTTGTCGGCGGTGACGTCGGCGGTGTCGATGCCCGCTACCTCCTCGACGATCTCGGCGAGGCCAGTGAGGATCTCGGCGTTGTCAGCCACGGTGTTCTCCTTTGAAGGGGTCTGAAGGGGATCTTAGGGAAGCACGACGACTTGGCCCGCGTAGGACAGGCCCGCGCCGAACCCGACGAGCAGCGCGGTGTCGCCGGAGCGCGCTCGGCCTGCCGCCCGCAGGTGGTCCAGCGCCAGCGGGATCGACGCGGAGGAGGTGTTGCCGGAATGCACGATGTCGTCGGCGACCACCATGTCCGCCCGCGCGCCCTTGGCCCGTAGGCGCTTGGCCACGGCCTCGATGATCCGCAGGTTGGCCTGGTGCGGCACGAACACGTCGATGTCGGCGGGGGTGAGCCCGGCCAGCTCGATGGCGCGCAGGGCCACAGGGGCGATCTGGGTGGTGGCCCAGCGGAAGACGGCCTGGCCTTCCTGGTGCAGCCCGCCGCCCGCCCGCGAGGCGCCGTCGTCATGGATGCTGATGGTTGTGGCCAAGTCGCCCGCGCTGCCCCATGCCACCGGGCCGACGCCGATCGCGTCCTCGTCGGCCGCCGGACCGACCACCGCGGCACCCGCCCCGTCCGCGAAGATGATCGCGGTGGAGCGGTCGTCCCAGTCCAACCAGTCCGAGAGCTTCTCTGCCCCGATCACGAGCGCGTTTCGCGCCGAGCCCGCGCGCACCAGGTCCGCGGCCGCGCCCAGTGCGTAGCAGAAGCCCGCGCACGCGGCGTTGAGGTCGAAGGCTGCCGGTGCGGTGATGCCGATCCTGGTGGCCGTCTGGGCGGCGGCGTTGGGGATGGGGTTGGGCATCGTGCAATTGGCCACGATCACCGTGTCGATGTCGGCGGGGGTGAGCCCCGAGTCCTTCACGGCGAGCCCACCGGCCTCGGCGGCCATGTCGACCAGCAGCGTGTCCTCGTCGGCGATGCGGCGGGTCTGGATGCCGACGCGGTCGCGGATCCACTGGTCGTTGGTGTCGATGCGTTGCGCGATCTCGTCATTGGTCACGACGTTGTCGGGCTGGACGCTGCCGAAGCCGAGGATCCTGGCGCCTGCGGCGGCCGGAGCGAGCCGCAGCCGGGCGCTCATGCGTGTTCCTTGATCAAGACATTCGCCTTCTCGAGGTCGTCGGGGGTCTTCAGCGCCAGCGTGGCGGTGCCCTTCAGTTCGCGCTTCACGAGCCCGACCAATGCACCCGCCGGGGGCAGCTCGATCACCGCCGTGACGCCGAGATCGTGCAGCATCGCCATGCAGGCGTCCCAGCGCACCGGCCGCGTGACCTGCGCGACGAGCCTGCGCAGCGCCTCCGCCCCCGTGTCGACGACGCTGCCGTCGGCGTTGGACAGCAGCGGGCGGACGGGGTCGGCCGGGATGATCGACACGGCGTGCGCGCGCAGCGCCTCCTCCGCGGGCGCCATGAACCGCGTGTGGAACGCGCCCGCGACCGGCAGCGGCATCACGCGCGCCTTCGCGGGCTTCTGGTCCGCGAGCTGGGCCAGCGCGGGAAGCGGCCCGGCGGCGACGGTCTGCCCGGCGCCGTTGCGGTTCGCCGGGTCGAGCCCGAGCCGCTCGATCGTGGCGAGGACGTCGTCGGTGTCGCCGCCGAGCACAGCGCTCATGCCCGTCGGTTCCAGTGCGCAGGCCGCGGCCATCTCCCGCCCCCGCACAGCCGCCAGCGCGACGGCGGCGTCGGCGTCGAGCACGCCCGCGATCGCCGCGGCGGCCAGCTCGCCCACCGAGTGGCCCGCCACGGGCGCGCCTGCTGGCAGGTCGAGCCGCCGGGCGGCGAGCAGGGCAGCGGCCACCACGAGGGGCTGCGTCACCGCGGTGTCCTTGATCTCCTCCGCGCCTGCCGTCGTGCCGAGCCTGCGCAGGTCGAGACCGGCCAGGTCAGACCAGCGGGCGAGGGTGGCCTCGGCGTCGGCGTCGTCGAGCCACGAGGTGAGCATGCCGGGGGACTGGGATCCCTGGCCGGGAGCGAGCAAGGCGATCACGACGCTCAGAGAACACTGTGCGGTGGGTGCCACGGGATAGCGCCGCGCACCAACTCCGTGGCCGCCGATTGGAGGTTTCCTCCAAAAGCCGAGGCCGCAGGGTGCACCTTACCGCGGGCTCGCTTGTAGGAACTCCGCAGCTCAGTCCACTTCCAGCCTGCCCACCACCACCGCGGTGCGCAGCACGAGCGCGTCCCGGGGGTCGGTCGGGGACAGGCCCGTGACCTCACTCACGCGGCGCAGCCGATAGCGCACCGTATTGGGGTGGACGAACAGCGCGCGGGCGCAGGATTCGAGGACGCCTCCGCCTTCCAGGTACACCTCCAGCGTGTGCCGCAGTTCGCCGCCCGCCGCCGCGATCGGGGCGGCGACGGACTCGATGAGCCGCGCCCTGGCTACGGCGTCTCCTGACAGCGCGCGCTCGGGCAGGAGGTCGTCGGCCGCGACCGGACGCGGCGCCCCTGGCCAGCCCGGGGCGGCGCGCAGGCCCGACAGCGCGGCGCGGGCGCTGGCGTGGGCGCCCGCCAGGTCGGGCGCGACCGGCCCGACGACGACGGGGCCCGGCCCGAACCCCGCAGCCAACCGGGCCGGGATGTCGTGGGGCCCCGTGTGGTCGGCCGCGGGCTCCGACACCAGCACGACCTGTCTGCTGCCCTGCACCCCCACCAACACCGAACGGCCTGCGCGCCGAGCCTCGCGGCGCAGCGCGGCAGGCCCCACCGCTGGTGCGCTCGCCGGGCTGCCGACGACGACCCGCACCGCGGCCGCGGCGTCCCAGCCCAGTGCCGAGGCTCGGGAGACGAGCGCGTGGTCGGTCTCGCCCCGCACGATGGCGTCGACGACCAGCGCCTCCTGGCGGGCGTCCCACGCGCCGCGCGTCTCCGCGGCGCCCGCGTAGACCGTCGCGGCGGCGAACGCGATCTCGCGCCCGAACCGCAGGATGCCCTCGACGAGCGTGTGCCGCTCGGCCTCGTCGGCGGCCAGCGGCGGCAGGTGGCGCTCGAACACGTCGGTGGCGATCCGCACGAGATCGACGGTCTGGCGCAACGACAGCCGCTGCGCGAGGTCGTGCGGGGCGATCCGGAACGCTTCCGCGGTGAGCCGGATCGACTCACCCCGCTCGCCCAGCCAGGCCACGAAGTTCGCCACGCCGGTCTGCGTCACCAGCAGCACGCCCGCGCGCTGGTCGGCGGGCAGCCGCGCGAACCACGGCTGGCGTCGGTCCATCTCGACCAGGCAGGTCGCGGCCAGATCGCCGGAGGCCAGCTCGATGCGACGCAGCGTGGCGGGCGAGAGGACCGCCCCCGTCACGTCAGGCAACATGGGAACAGCGCGGGCACGGCGGTTGTTGCGCAAGCAACTACATCACGACACGGGGAGGATGCCCGATGAACATCGACGTCCGGCGCGCAGGCCAGCGGTTCCACACCGACATCGACTGGCTGGACTCGCGCCACAGCTTCTCCTTCGGCCCGCACTACGACCCCGCCGACACCCACTTCGGCGTGCTCATGGTGAGCAACGACGACGTCGTCAAGGCGGGCGCGGGCTTCGAGACCCACCCGCACCGCGACATGGAGATCGTCACCTGGGTGCTCGAGGGTTCGCTGGTCCACCAGGACTCCATGGGCCACAGCGGTGTCATCCATCCGGGCCTCGCGCAGCGCATGAGTGCGGGCACCGGCATTCTCCACTCGGAGAAGAACGACGCGTGGCGGCTGGCGCCGCGAACCGATGGCGGAGCGGCGCTCGACCGTGCTCGCCGCCGTCACGACGAGGACGTGCATTTCGTACAGATGTGGGTGGTGCCCGACACGGAGCACGTGACGCCCGGCTACGAGCAGTTGGATATCAGCGCCCCATTGGACGCCGGTGGGTTGGTCGTTGTGGCTTCGGGAATGCCGAAGCACGCGCAGGACCGAGCGATCTCGATCCGCCAGGAGCACGCTGCGCTCTACGCGGCGCGGCTGCAGCCGGGCACGTCGACAGAAACCCCGGTCGCTCCCTTGGCACACCTCTTCGTCGCCCGCGGCTCGGTGGAACTGGAGGGCACGGGCTTCTTCGGCACCGGGGACGCGGCGCGGATCACCGGCGCGGAAGGGCAGCGGGTGACGGCGGGTCCTGACGGGGCCGAGGTGTTGATTTGGGAGATGCACGCGACGCTCGGCTGAGCGTCTGCGCTGGTCAGCCCCAGGATCAGCCGAGCGGGGTGACCTTGCTGGCCTGCGGCCCCTTCTGGCCCTGCTCGATGTCGAACGACACGCGCTGGCCCTCATCGAGGCTCTTGTAGCCGTTGGTCTGGATCGCGGAGTAGTGCACGAACACGTCTGCTCCGCCACCGTCGGGAGCGAGGAAGCCGTAGCCCTTCTCGCTGTTGAACCACTTGACGGTGCCCTCTGCCATTCTTGCTCTCCTCGTACCCTTGCGCCGGGCTCTGACAACCCGGCATCTCGCCGGGCCACAAGGGACGTGACCCGATCAGCGGCGCCTTCCACGATCACCCCGCGACCGGCGTCGGGCGGAGCGTATCGCCTAATCGTGGCCTTGCCGAGCCCCAATGACTTGTGGATTTGCCTCGCATTGGGACTCGGCGAGGCCGCATGTCATGCCACGCCGCTGTCACTCGTCTGTGGCCCCGCCGCTTGGGGGTCGTCGATGCGATATTTGGCGGCAGCTTCGGTCACCGCGGAGCGGTCGACCTCGCCCCGCGCGGCCAACGCTCCCAAGGCCGCTACGGTGATCGACTCCGCGTCGACGTTGAAGTGTCGGCGGACGGCGGGACGGGTGTCGGACAGGCCGAACCCGTCAGTGCCCAGCGTGGTGAACGGCGCGGGCACCCACGGACGCAGCAGGTCGGGCACCGCCCGCATCCAGTCCGACGCCGCCACGACGGGCGCGTCGGCGTGCTCCCCTCTCCCGAGCGCCTGCGTCACGTAGGGCACGCGGGGCTCCTCGCCGGGATGGACGAGGTTGTGCTGCTCGGCTTCGACGCCGTCGCGCCGCAGCTCGCCCCAGCTCGTCACCGACCACACCTCGGCGCCGACGCCCCATTGCTCGGCGAGCATGTCGCGGGCGGCGATCGCCCACGGCAGCCCGACGCCCGATGCCAGCAGCCGCACCTGGGGGCCGTCGGCGCGCGGCGACTCCAGGTAGCGGTAGATCCCGCGCAGGAGTCCGTCGACGTCGAGGTTCTCCGGTTCCGCAGGCTGCACGTAGGGCTCGTTGTAGACCGTCAGGTAGTAGATGACGTTCTCGCCCGAGAGCTCCGAGCCGTCGCCCCCGTACATGCGCCGCAGCCCGTCGCGGACGATGTGGGCGATCTCGTAGGAGAAGGCGGGATCGTAGGCGAGCACGGCCGGGTTGGTGGCGGCCAGCAGCAGGGAGTGTCCGTCGTTGTGCTGCAGGCCCTCGCCAGTCAAGGTGGTGCGCCCGGCTGTCGCGCCGACGAGGAAGCCGCGCGCCATCTGGTCGGCCGCGGCCCAGATCGAGTCGCCGGTGCGCTGGAAGCCGAACATCGAGTAGAAGACGTAGACCGGGATCATCGGCTCGCCGTGCGTGGCGTAGGAGGTGCCCGCGGCCGTGAAGGAGCCGACCGAGCCCGCCTCGTTGATCCCCTCGTGCAGCAGCTGGCCCTGCTCGGACTCGCGGTAGGCCAGCATCAGCGTGGCGTCCACGGACGTGTACTGCTGGCCGTGCGGATTGTAGATCTTTTGGGTGGGGAACATCGAGTCCATGCCGAACGTGCGGGCCTCGTCGGGGATGACGGGCACGAACCGGCCGCCGATCTCCTTGTCCTTGATCAGCTCGCGGAGGAGCCGGACGAACGCCATGGTCGTGGCGACCTCCTGCTTGCCCGACCCGCGGCGCACCACCTCGTAGGCCTTCTCGCTGGGCAGCACGAGCGGCTTGGCGACGACGCGGCGCGAGGGCAGCGCGCCGCCGAGGCGGGCGCGGCGCTCGGCCATGTAGCGGATCTCCGGCGCGTCCTTCCCCGGGTGGTAGTAGGGCGGCAGATAGGGGTTGGCCTCGAGCGTGGCGTCGCTGATCGGGATGCGCTGCTCGTCGCGGAACTGCTTCAGGTCGACGAGCGAGAGCTTCTTCATCTGGTGGGTGGCGTTGCGGCCCGCGAAGTGCGCCCCGAGGCCGTAGCCCTTGATCGTCTTGGCCAGGATGACGGTCGGCTGGCCGTGGTGCTCCAGCCCGGCGGCGTAGGCGGCGTAGACCTTGCGGTAGTCGTGTCCGCCGCGCTTGAGGTTCCAGATCTCGGCGTCGGTCATCGGCTCGACGAGTGCTTTGGTGCGCGGGTCGCGGCCGAAGAAGTGGTCGCGGACGTAGCCGCCGTCGTTGGCCTTGTAGGTCTGGTAGTCCCCGTCCGGGGTGGTGTTCATCAGGTTGATCAGCGCGCCGTCGCGGTCGGCGGCGAGCAGCGCGTCCCACTCGCGGCCCCAGATCACCTTGATCACGTTCCAGCCCGCGCCGCGGAAGAAAGCCTCCAGCTCCTGGATGATCTTCCCGTTGCCCCGGACCGGGCCGTCGAGGCGCTGCAGGTTGCAGTTGATGACGAACGTGAGGTTGTCCAGCCCCTCCGTCGCCGCGATGTGGATCAGCCCGCGGGACTCCGGCTCGTCCATCTCACCGTCGCCGAGGAAGGCCCAGACGTGCTGGTCGTTCGTGTCCTTGAAGCCGCGGTCGCGCAGGTAGCGGTTGAACCGCGCCTGCATGATCGCGTTCATCGGGCCGAGCCCCATCGAGACGGTGGGGAACTCCCAGAAGTCCGGCATCAGGCGCGGGTGCGGGTACGACGGAAGCCCTGCTCCCGGCCCACCGTGGGAGAGCTCCTGGCGGAAGCCGTCGAGCCGATCCTCCGAGAGGCGCCCCTCCAGATAGGCGCGGGCGTAGATGCCGGGGGAGGCGTGGCCCTGGATGTAGACCTGGTCGCCGCCGCCGTGGTGGTCCTTGCCGCGGAAGAAGTGGTTGAACCCGACTTCGTAGAGCGTGGCCGACGACGCGTAGGACGAGATGTGCCCACCCACCCCGATTCCCGGACGCTGGGCGCGGTGGACCGTCATCGCGGCGTTCCACCTGATCCAGCGACGGTAGGAGCGTTCGGCGTCCTCGTCGCCGGGGAACCACGGCTCCCGGTCGGTGGGGATCGTGTTGACGTAGTCGGTGCTGGTGAGCGACGGCACACCGACGTTGCGTTCGCGGGCGCGCTGCAGCATGCGCAGCATCAGATAGCGGGCGCGCTGCTGCCCGGCGGCGTCGAGCACGGCGTCGAAGGAGTCCAGCCACTCGGCCGTCTCCTCCGGGTCGATGTCGGGCAGGTGGGCGGCAAGCCCGTCGCGGATGACGTGGACGCGCCGTGGCGGCGTGTCGGCGCCTGACTGGCCAGTCAAGATTTCTCCCTGCGGTGGCTCGTGCTCGGGTGCGGATGTGGGCGTCCCCTATCGTGCCCCTCACGGGCTCTTCCCGTAACGAGTGGTTGCGTCAGGACGAGTCCCGTGTTCGGATTCCGCATCCGTACACCGGTCAACAGGAAGTGGGGTAGGAGCAGCGTGGTCGCCGCGGGAGATGGCGGGCGTTCGTCCGACATCGCGGGCAAGCTCGGCGTCGAGCCGGGGATGGTCGTTCAGGAGCTCGGCTGGGACGAGGACGTCGACGAGGCGGTGCGTGACGCCGTCGAGGAACGGTGTGGCGACGAGCTGCTGGATGAGGAGGCCGACGAAGTCGTCGACCTTGTCCTGTTGTGGTGGCGTGAGGGCGACGGTGACCTGGTCGACGCCCTGGTCGACGCCATCGGTCCCCTCGCCGACAACGGCGTGATCTGGGTGCTCACCCCCAAGACCGGCCGTTCGGGCCACGTCGAGCCCAGTGAGATCGCCGAGGCCGCCCCGACGGCCGGGCTCTCCCAGACCTCCAACGCCACGGTGAGCGACGGCTGGGCTGGCTCGCGACTGGTGGCCCCGAAGGCGGGCAAATCCCGGCGGTGAGGCGCGCTGAGGCCGCGTGATCTTCTGTTCGTGGGCAGGACCGCTCTCCGTAGCCGTCCTGCCACCCTGGCATGCCCCCGGCTGCCCCGCCGCGTGCCACGGCATAGGCTCGTACCTGCACCGATCGACGCGTCCGAGGAGAGTTCGCCCATGGCGCCCCCAGAGGTGGGAACCGAAGCCCCCGACTTCACGCTGAAGGACCAGAACAACCAGGTCGTCACACTTTCGTCGTTCCGCGGCGACCGCACCGTCCTGGTCGTTTTCTACCCGTTCGCGTTCTCCGGGATCTGCACCAGCGAGCTGTGCGCGGTGCGCGACGACCTCGGGTCGTTCCAGAACGCGGACGTGCAGATCCTGGCAATCTCGGTGGACCACCCCTTCACCTTGAAGGCGTGGTCGGACGCCCAGTCCTACGAGTTCCCGCTGCTAGCCGACTTCTGGCCGCACGGGCAGGTCGCACAGGCCTACGGCGTGTTCAACGAGAAGGCGGGCTTCGCC
Source organism: uncultured Actinomycetota bacterium (assembly GCA_963826705.1). Lineage (GTDB taxonomy): Bacteria > Actinomycetota > Actinomycetes > Mycobacteriales > Pseudonocardiaceae > Pseudonocardia. The sequence continues at coordinate 46,139 of CAWGYF010000009.1, read as the reverse complement.
CTCCGCGGCACCTTCTTGGTGGACAAGACCGGTACGGTGCAGTTTGCCGAGGTCAACGGCCCTGGTGAGGCCCGGGACCAGGATGGGTGGAAGAAGGCCCTGGCGGCGGTCTGAGACAGTGCGCCGGGGCCTCGGCCCGGCGCCGCGGGCGCGTAGCTCAGCGGAAGAGCACTCGGTTTACACCCGAGCGGTCGCAGGTTCGACCCCTGCCGCGCCCACCAGCCTGACCAGCCGATATCCGGCCGTCATGATCGGCCGCTGCTGCGCATGACGCGAGTTGTGACGCGAACGCAGGCTACGCTCGCGTCATGACGCGGACGAGGCCCGGCCGCAAGCGGCAGCGAGGGACCATCGACGAGCTGCCCAGCGGTGCCCTTCGGGTGCGCGTCTACGCCGGTGCCGACCCGTTGACCGGGAAGCGTCACGATCTCGTTGAGGTGATCCCGCCCGGCCCGCAGGCCGCAAAGCAGGCCGACGATGCCCGAATCCGGATGCTCAGCGAGGTCAACGAGCGCCGGAGCCCGCGCACCAACGCGACGCTCGACCAGCTGCTCGACCGCTACCTCGACACGCTCGACGTCGGCCGCACCACCCACGCGATGTACACCAAGTACCTGGTGAAGCACGTCCGGCCGTTCGTGGGACGGCTGAAGGCAGGCGCGGTCGACGCCGAGGTGCTCGACTCGCTCTACGCCGAGCTCCGCCGCTGCCGCATCCACTGCACCGACCGCCGCGGCACCGACCATCGCACGCCGCGCGAGCACGAGTGCGACGAGCGCTGCCGTCCGCATCGCTGCAACCCGTTGTCGTCGACGACGATCCGGCACATCCACTTCATCCTGCGGGCGGCGTACGAGAAGGGCGTGCGGTGGCGGTGGGTGGCTGTCAACCCGGTTCTGTTCGTGGCGGCTCCGGCCGCGCGGGCGCCTGATCCGCAGCCTCCGACCCCCGAGGAGGCCGCGCAGCTCGTCGAGGCGGCGTGGGAGGACCCGGACTGGGGTGCGCTGGTCTGGCTGACGATGACGACCGGCGCGCGGCGTGGTGAGCTGTGCGCGCTGCGGTGGTCGCACGTGGATTTGGAGCGGGGCGTGGTCACGCTGCGCCGGGCGATCGCGCAGTTCGGCAAGGAGCGGTCGGAGAAGGACACGAAGACCCATCAGCAGCGGCGGCTCACGCTCGACCCGGAGACGGTCGCGGTGCTCACGGAGCACTGGGAGAGGTGCCGAGCTCGAGCCGCTGGCCGTCGGCGAGTTGCTGCGCCGGGACGCGTTCGTGTTCTCCCTCGTGCCGGACGGGCGGGAGCACCTGGTGCCGTCGTCGGTGACCCAGCGGTATGGCCGGTTGGCCGAGCGGCTGGGGATCGAGACGCACCTGCACAGCCTTCGGCACTACTCGGCGACGGAGCTGATCGCTGCCGGGGTTGACATCCGCACGGTGGCGGGTCGGCTGGGTCACAGCGGTGGAGGGGTGACGACGCTGCGGGTATATGCGGCGTGGTTGGCGGAGGCCGACCAGCGGGCCGCGGCCGGGCTCGCGGCCCGCGCGCCGTCGCGGCCGGTCTGGAACGTGAGTCGCAGCGAGCGGGCGATGACGAATCCGAGGACGCCGCGCGAGCGCCTGGCTGTCGAGCTGCGGGAGCAGATCCTTGCTGGCGTCTACCCGGCCGGGACAGAATTGCCGGGGATCAAGGCACTCGGAGTCGAACGAGCCCTGTCGTCGTCGACGGTGCACCGCGCCTACGCGCTGCTTCGGGAGTGGGGATTCGTCCACGGACGCGTCGGCGAGCGAGCACGGGTCGCATTGCCAGCCGTTGTGCCTGAGGTCGAGCCTGAGAAGTCCGAGTCGGATCGTGCGTCGTCGAGTCGGCCCATGATCCGACTCGACGTCCGCCGCGGTGCTGAGTCAGTTGCGACGCTGATGGCGGATGCTGACCCCGGCGATGGGCAAGTTCTCCGCCAGCTGATGCTTGACGCCGTTCGCCGCCACGGGGATGAGGAGTCCGCGATCGGCCAGTACGAGATGGTCATCTCTACGGCTGCGGGTGACTACATGGGCGTCTTCGTCGCATCGCATAGATGAGATGTCCGGTCGCGCGTTCCCGGGCGAGACTGGTCAGCGGTTGCTGAGGTACGCAGAGGGAACCTCACTGTCTTCGACGCTGGCAATCTCGCTTCGACGGGCAGCGGCAACGGCCGCGGCGACGGCCGCAAGCTGCGGCGTTCAGACTCTCCACACTTTGTTCAAGGCGGCGCCTTCGGCGCCGCATCCGGCGCTGTGCTCAACGCCGGGCGCCAAGCGGCGCACGGGGCGTGCGGCCTCCCGGCCGGTCCCCGCGCGCCGCACGCCCGGCCAGAGCCGAGCCGGAACTGACGCGAATGCCACTGACCAGGACGGAGAAGGACGTGCCCTCGCCGGGCGGCAGGTCTCCGAGATGGCCGGGTGCGGCATCCCGCCGACCTCCCCGAAGGGCTACCACACGGCAGCCCGGGGGCAGAGCTGCACGAGGTACGTGCGAGTGTGGGTCGAGGGCTGCCCCCGGGCCGCCGCGCGGTCGGGCTGCGCCTGTCGACGAGATACCGCCCGAGCCCCGGCTTGCGCTGGGCGCATGTACAGATCGGCAGATCGGGCTAGAGATCAGCGCCGACATCATGTGATGTATGAACTGGGGTCACTATCGTTTAGTTGCTGACGTGACATTGGCGGGGACCCAAGTGCCACCAGACGACAGGCGAGCGGCTGCTGGAGCGGCTGTTACGTAGCGAGCAAGTGAACGACAGGTCCTTTGGCCTTCCCGCAACACCCGCGTGATGCCGGGCCGACGTAGTTCATATGAGACCCATTGCTTACAGCTTCGCAGGGGTTAAGCAGTACCATAGCAGACAAGACTCGCATGCTCGGGCAAGTCCATCAGCCGAGCCGCCGTTCCGGCTGATGCACTATTCTGCAATTGCTGGAGTTTAAGTATTGTCGGGTAATCGCTAACGCGAGCCGCGTATACGGCATACTTTCCGCGAAATGCAAAGGCCTGAAGGTTGAGGCGCCCTTCTGTGTCTGCTTGGTCCATTTGCTGAACCCAGACCGAATCTGGAGCATTTCGGCACACTGCCACGAAACGCCACTCGTCTATCTTGCTCAGATCTCTCAACTTCACTCGAAGACGAACATGTCCCGGCTTCCCAGCTGAGTGGACTGGCCCCTCTACGCAGCGTGGTATATCTTCGACATGCAGCAAGCGCTGGTCAAAATCGTTAATCTTCTCCCTATTCCTCATCGCGATTCTTAGTGAGACAACTGCGGCGGCAAGACCAACTAGTCCCGCGACCAAGCTTACAATTCTTGCAATTAGATCCAACATCGCACTACTTCTCCCCGCTTGAATTTCTACCCAAATCCGATAATAGCTGTGTCATGCTCGGTGCAATGGCGATAGGTACTCTCCTGTGACGATGCGGTCGTCGAAGCTGGCATCGTCGGGGTCTGGATCACGCCTATCGGGTGAGGAGGGTACGCGGGAAGCGCCGGGCGCGACGGCGGGTGTCAGAGTGCCCGATCCCGATGTTGGCGCCAGTAGCGCGGATGCTCGCGGTGACCGAGCTGGTCGAGCTGCTGGATGTCGTTGGGGTTTGCCCCACCACCTGTAGCCTGCACCCCGCCAGCATCGCGGCTGCCGTGACGATCTGTGAAGCCAGCGCGGCGTCCATCCACCGTTCCGATCAGTCTTCCGCGCACGCCGACGATGACTCGAGGTGACGCCGTGACGTGTTACCTCGCCCGGTCGCCCACGGCCGTCCGCGCGGTCGGGACTTCGTCCATCTCGTGGCACTGGCAGGCGAGGCGAGGGACCGGACCCAGCCGGTATCCTGTGACCAGATCTGTGACCAGAACGCCGCAGGACGGGGCCGATCTCGGACAACACGGGTGAGACGCGGCCACCGCGCGGCGGTGCAGGTTATGGCGGGGTTAGAGCGCATTGCTGAGACGCCCTGAGACGTTCGGCTCCCGACTCATAACCCAGAGATCGAAACAAAGTTGCCGGAGGACCAGGGCCGGAGGAAGGTCAGCGCACCGCGCCCGAGTGTACGTCCTGTCGATACGGTCGGTTTCGAACAGTCATTTAGACATCAGGGTGTGAAGGCGCGACAGAAGGGTCGCCTTCAGCTCCGCAAGACCTTCCGTGTTCGCTAGGTACTTGACACGGCGGTAATGTGCGAGGTCGAACGGTACGTCCTGTTCTGCCTGCGTAATCAGGATAACCTCGCGCCCAAGCGCGTGGGCAATGCCAGTCTCGTAAAATACATTTGCCTTACGATTGGTCAAATCGCAGATCACGACTTTGGAGCGTGCGATAAGCGCGACGACGTCATTGACGACGACACTGTCCTCCCAGATGTCGTCAGCCCGCTGACATTTCCATCCGCCTTCGGCGGCCGTGGCTTTGAGTGCATCCCAGACTGGATTGAAGGCAGGGTCGAATGGCATCATTACGGCAATGTAGCCTGGCTCTGGCGGACTTATGGGAACGCCCAAGACTGTCGGCGAAGGCATGCCGACGAGGTTGTTGTCCTCGAGTAGTACCGTATAGAGATCACTGCTCTTGATCGACCATCGAGTTCGTGTCAGATCCCAGTCGCTGATATGCAGCGCCCGTGCTGCGGCCTTGATGTGCTCAGATGGAATCGGGGGGATCGCGGTATTGCGAACGAAATGAAAATGGTAGTCGCGGCCTGCCCTGGTGAGGCTAGCGATGGTGCCCACCTGGGCCGTCTGGGCGTAGCGTAGATCGCCGATCTCCGGCATCAGCAATGTGGGTAGCGCCATGAGTAGGCCGATGTTAGGTGCACTCTTTTGGCCAACGAAGTCCCCAAGACCATCCTCGACAACCTCAAGCAGGCGCTCGGCACCGAGAGCGCCATCCACGGCACCCACAATGAGGCTGTACATCGGGCTCCTAGACTCTCCTCGACGCACCCCACGGTGCGCGCAGACGGGAATCGTACTGGCAGACAGCCAGCGCAGGGCGGGGCGGGTGCTCCGCGGCGGGAGCCCTCGCACTGATCGGTTCCGCATTGTCGGAGCCCGCGGTCGTCTTGTTCTGGTCCCCGTACGGCGGACCTATGGGACGCCACGAGATGACTCAGCGCTGCGGTGACGGAAGAACGCAAGATCGACAAGTCAGCCTCAATCGCAGTCTCACTATGAAGACGGGGGCCGGGGCAAGAGGCGAATCTGCTGTTCTTCCTGGGCTGGCTGGTCGGCGGATGGGGGCGCGCCCGACGAGCTGCAGACGGTCGACGCCGGACACGTCGCGGCAGACCTCGAAAGCGTGTGAGGCGCAAGCCTTCGTGGATTCAAGTACTACCGCGGCGAGCCTCACCAGCAGGGCGTTGAGGCGCCAGCCGGACCCCAACCCACCCGCCGAGCTCCCACACCTTGTCCGGTAGTTAGGCGCACACTGCTTGACTATGGGGAAGCCAAAGAGGAACCGCGGCCGGCGGGTCCCAGATAGTCCGCCGTATCGCAAGATGATCGAACTCGGTGTGCACGGTCTCACCAATGAGCACCGGCACATGCTCACTGACCCGGCCAATGCCCGGGCGGTGTTCGCCGATCACCCGGCAGTTGGGCTCGGGGCTCGCACCGACACGCCTGCGGGGACGGCGAAGGTGTCCAGTTTCGGCACCCCAGGTGCGAGTTCGACGACCACCGAGCAGTTGCCAGTGCTGCTCCTTGAGTGGACTTTCGCAGTCTGGCGTTTGCTCATGCCGCGTAGGCGAGCGTGTCCAGCAGCACGTCGGTGATTTTGGTGTCTTCGGCTGCGGGGGCTGACAGCGCTGTAATTCGTTGTGACCAGAGCACGCGGCGCAGCGCGGCGAGGGCGTCGAGGAAGCTGGGCGTGTTCTTGTGGGGGTACCAGGGGCGGGTGATCCAGGTGCCGCCGGTGGGGTGGGTGTCGAGGTACCAGCACCAGGTGAGGGCGTGCAGCCACAGGGACAGGCTGGCGGCGCGTTCGGGGCCTTGGCGTTTCCAGGTCTGCGGGTCCTGGGCGCCGAGGTCCTGCTTGACGTCGCGGAAGCAGACCTCGATCGACCAGCGGCCGGCGTAGCGGGAGGCGACCTGGGCGCCGGTGGCGGTGCGGTCGGTGGTGATGAAGAAGTCGTCGGGTTCGATCCCGTCCGGGTCGCGGACGATGACCAGCCGGAGCAGGTCGCGCTTGTTGACCGTGTACCAGAGCACGTCGCGGACCAGGACCAGCCGCCGCACGGTTCGCCCGCGCAGCTCGGCATCCACCTGCTGCCAGTCGGTGGCGTGGGCGGTGGTGGCGATCCCGGTGGGGGTGGGCAGCCGCTCGCCCTTGGTGCGGGGCCGGCCGCGTTTGCCGGTGCGCGGCGGCGCGGGCTGGTAGAGCGCGGCGTCGCGGCGGATCCGGCTGGTGACGTGGGTGCGGGGCAGGCCGGCGCCGCACAGCGAGGCGTAGGCGCCGTCCCCGCACAGGTGGAACTCCCGGTCGGGCAGCCAGCCGGCGAGCTCGCGGACCATCGCGGCGGCGTGCTCGACGGTGCTGGTGGTGTCGTTCTTGCGGTGCAGCCGGGCGTTGACCGGCAGCGCGATCGGCGGGCCGCCCCACGGCGGAGTGACCCGCAGGGTGAGCACGACCAGGTTCAGTCCGAGCGCGTAGACCACCCGGCGGACGGTGGAGCGCACCGCGTCCCGGAACACCCCGGCGCCCTCGACGTTGCGGCCGGCCTTGTGGAACAGGGTGTCGTCCACGTCCAGCATGACCACCCCGGTGGGGGCGAATCGGGTGATGGCGTGCACGGCGAGCACCCGCCACAGGCCGCTCATCGCCCAGGCGCCGTCGCGGACGAATCGGTGGTAGGCGTCGTGCGCCCGGCGCCCGTCCGGGTCGGCCACCGCGATCATCGCGGTGATGGTGCGCCGGCCCGGCGCGCACACCCAGCCGAACAGCAGGTCGGCGAACAGGGCGAAGCTGGGCGCGCGGAAACAGGTGCGGGTCAGTTCCAGCAGCGCCGTCCACCCGGTCACCGGGCCCGCCGGGGCCGCCGCCCGGCGGCCCGGTCCGCGGCGATCCGGTCCGCCAGCGCCGCCAGGCCGGCCTTGGCCTGCGCCTGCAGCTCCGCCTGCGCGGCCCGGTACCGGTCGAGCGCCGCGGCCACCGCCGGCACGTCCGCCTCGGTCAGCGTCAGCACCCGGGTCCGCCCGCCGTCGGAGTAGCTGAGTGCCGGCGTCTCGTGCAGCTGCTCGCCGTCCGCGCACCGGCAGCTCGGCTTACCGCAGCGGCGGCGCAGCGTCACCAGTGACCCGCGCAGCAGCCCCGGCATCCGCTCCGACGGCTTCTGTGGCATGGCCATCCCAGTCTCCCATCTGTTTGCGCTGGCACAAACAGATGGTCTTGCGGTCTGGCCTGCTGATCACGGATCACGAACGGCGTGTCGCGAGCACACGCTCAAGTTCGTCGCGCGGACAATCCAGATCCGGAGAGCACCCGGCTACGTCAACCAGTCAGGGCCAAAGTGCGAAAGTCCACCTTGAGACGCGGCATGCAATTCACTGGCACGCCCCCGGCCACGGCCAAGTTGAAGCGCAGGTCCAGGCGATCTGTCACGAGGGCTTCACGCTCTGGAGTAGCCCCTTCGCCGCCCTCCCGCGCGCGTCCCGGGGTGGACGCTGCGCCGCACAGCCGTCGATCGGCTGAGTTCCACGGGCCCGGTGGGCGCTGGGCCCACACCACTCTGACCCTCGACCCCGAGTGGCTCTCCACTGCGGCCAGCCAACATGACGTGCTGGTCATTTACGGCCCCGCAACCGGTGTTGAGGTCGACCCCACCCTCATCGAGCCAAGTGACAGCGGCCGCCGCAGCGAGCTCAAGGAGGAAGAATGCGACGCATCGGCTACGTCGCCGCGGGCGTCGTCGAATTCCAACCCTAACCGCCCACGTGAGCCGCCCACCCCCTTTTTTGGGCCGCCCCACGGTCCGACTGCGTCAGGTCGACGAGACGCCACGCGAGCCGAAGAGTGCAAGATCATGATCAGCTGTGGTTGTGCACGGGGATCTTGCATACGCTGCATCGCATGACGCAGGTTCTCGACGTGTCGACCGCCGCGGCGAGCCGCGAGGCTGCGCTCAAGCTGGCCGAGTTGGCAATCGCTGCGGGTCTTGCTGCTGGCGGCCAGGTCTCGAGCGGGTGGCGTCCCCGTGTTCTGGCATCAGGGCGAGTTCGGCCAGGGCGAGGAGTGGAAGGTGTCGTTCGAGGCATCGACGGCCGAGCGCTACCCCGGAGCTGGAGGCGCACCTTATTGAGCACCACGAGTGGTCCCAACCCCGAGGTCACGGCCGTGACTTTGTCGCATGCGTCAGCTGCCTATGTCGAGTGGGTGGAGCGCGTCACTGCGAAGAAGGTCGGCGACGGCGGGTAGGTCGCGGTGCGGGGCGAGCCGGCGGGCCACCGCGGCGAGCCGTTGCGCGGGCCGGACGAGCGACGTCGCCCATGACCGTGAGGCTTGACTGCCGTCGACGGCCTGCTCGATCTCGCCGGCGTCGATGTAGGAGTCGGCGAGCCAGGAGGAGTAGAGCGCCTTTCGCGGGCGTGCGCGTCGCTGTAGCGGCTGAGCGCCTGCTCCAGGACCGGGACCGCACGTAGCGGACGGTGCAGCTCGCTCCAGCAGCGCCCGGTCATGATGGCGAACCCGTTCTCGTCGATCCACGCGGCGTAGTCAGGCGTTCTTCAGTGTCGAAGCGGCAGAGGGCGTCCTCGGCGCGGCCGAGGCAGGTGGCCGTGGCCCACCGCGTCGCCGTCAAGCGCCGAAGGTCCAGGCAGCTCGGGAGTAGAGCAGTGCGCGCACGCCGGGGTCGACGCCGGTCTGCTCCGCGGCGTCGACGAGCTGCTCGCTGATCGCGCGGGCGGGCTCGTCCATCGTCAGGACAGCTGGTACGCGTGGAAGGCGAGCGCGTTGCCAGCGAGCCCGAGGTCGCCGGCTTCCTTCGCGGCGGCGTGGCTCTGCCGGTAGTGCGCCTTGGCTGCGTCGTGCCATCCGGCGTCGAACGCTGCCCAGCCGGCCTGCTGCGACTGCTCGGCGTGCAGGGCGAGCAGATCGTTGTGGATCGACTCGCGGTTCGTGCTCTGCTGCAGCAGCCGCTCCGTGACGCCAGCCTCCGCCGCGTACAGCGTGTAGGTGTCGGCGCCGCCGAGGGTGTCGTCGAGCTTGCGTAGGCGCACGAGCCGGCTGCGCAGCTCGTCGAGCGAGATCAGGTGATGTGCGTCCGCCCGTCGGGAGTGCCGACGACCGTTGAGAGAAGCCCGGCAACGGCGGCTGTCGAGCCGGCTCGAAGAAAGTCGCGCCGCAACACCGACGTCTCACCACCTTCTGATCGGCAGTTGATCGTGACCTGCGATCGACGTTAGGTCGGCGGTGGGGGAGTCGCAGGGCATTCGCCCGGCACAACGGGTGGCAGCAGTGGTGATGAGAGGCACCCCCTGGCATCGGGAAGAGGTGCGCCGAGCTTCGCCAGCAGCCGCCGGTAGACGGCCTGAGGTCGGCTGACGGCGCCGGACTCCCCATCGCCCGACGAGGCGGGTGTCCAGCCGTGTGCCGCGGTCCTCTTTCGTCTCGAAGGCGAGCCGCACGACGTTGTCGACGAGGTCTTGCTGGGACCACTGCTTGATCTCGTCACGCCAGCGGCGCAGCTGTGAACCCCCACGGCTCACCGTCATCGTGGGTCGGGTCGGCCAAGACGGATCACCTCCCGGGGTCGCGTCGCCCGGTCGAGTCTGCCGGGTATCTGCCGGGGAGTGCCACCCGTCTGACCTGCGATCTCCCGCAGTTCCTCGGGATGGTTCCCGGCATGAACACCAGTGCACCACAGCCCCCCGACATTCGGGGGCGAGTTGGCCGAACTGCGAGCGGCCCGTCGAGGAGGCCTTGCGCGCGCGTCGACCAGCTCAGCCGGATCCGTCGGAGGGACCTAGCCGACTCTCGATGGCGTCAAGCCGTCGAACGATCGCGTGCAGGTCCGCCTTGAGCGCGTCGAGCTTGGCCAGCACCGGGTCCGCCAGCGTCGACGTCCGCGGTGGCTTGGCCATCGAGGATGTGGACTAGTTGGTCGGGTAGGCCAGCCGAGCGCTTCCGACACGGCGGCCAAGGTCCGCGGGCTCCGGCGCCGCGGCTTCAGGTTGTGCTGCAGCTCCCGGACGGTCATCAGGGCCACGCCTGCACGGGCCGCGAGCTCGGCCTGGGTCATGTCGAGATCGGCCAGGCGGCCCTGGATCGCGGCCGCGACCGCGTCCCAGTCCTTCGCCACGCACCTCCTCCTGAGCTGCTGCTTTCGGGCCTGAGGTTAGCCCCAGGTGGCATGCGCCCCCGCAGGTCGGGCACGCAGAACGCTCGGTTTTCACGGCTGAGAAGAGTGCTAATATTAGTGCTATCGTTAGTCCATCGCTCAGCACGGCCTACGGAGGCATCGACAAGAGTCAGACAGAGACCGCCGGCGACGCCCCCAGCGCCAATCTTCTGCAGCGTCGCGTTCCTCTCCCGCGCCACCGGAATGTCGAAGATGACGATCTACCGGGCCATCGCGGCGGGGGAGTTCCCCGCTATCCGCGTACGCGGCCGATTGATCATCCCGGTGCGGGCCGTCGAGGCGATGATCGACGCGGCGACGCTGCCGATCAGACGGTCGTCGACGCCGCCGACTGGGTGCCCGGCGGTGCGCGATGAGCAGCGTCGGCGTCCTGATCTTCTTCGCGATCCTCGGGGCGGTGATCTGCGCCCGTGCGCGGGTCGCCGGTGGCGCCGTGGTGTTCGGCGTCATCTTCGCGGTCGTGCTCTTCGTCCCGGCACGCCGATGGGTTCGGGTCTACCGGGGAGCGGTGAGCCTCGTCGATGTCGACGATCAAGGACGTCACCGCACCGCTCACGCAGGGTTCGCACGGGCTCCCGGCGGTGTCGGATGAGCGCCGGTGTGATTGGCGGTCGGCGCGCAGCCTGCCGCGAGATGTCCGGCGAGAGTCTTCTTCCCGACCGCGGTCGGTCCGGACCGACGTTCCAGAGGCGCAGGTTGCGGTCGCGAAAGCCGTCTGCGCCGGTTGCGCGGTCCGATCCGAGTGCGTCGAGGAGGCGCTGGTCCGCATCCCCGACGGGATCGCGGGCGGACTGACCCCCGAAGAGCGGCGCGGGCTGCGTAGCGCGGTTGCTCACGAGTCGACCGTCATCGTCGAAACCGGTCTCCGCGCGGGCGCAAGACGCGGCGAACGTGAGGCCGCTGGACGGGTCCTCTTGGCCGCGGGCCGACCGATCCGTGAGGTCGCCTACCGCTGCGGAGTCGGCGAACGCACCGCCGCTCGCTGGGCCGCCCGTGCCCGCGCCATGAACACCACCAGCGCGGCGGAGGGGAGTCTCCGGAGCCACCGGGCTCCCCCTCCTGATCTCCCACACGCACAACCCCCAGCCAGGGACTCGAACGCAGGAAGGACCCCAAGAGTGATGAACGCCCACGACGAGCGCCCGCGCACTCTGCGCAGCGCCGAAGCTGCGTCCGCGGCCTGGTCCGAGACCGTCGAACACCAGCAGGATGCACCGCCTCGCCACGCGGACTTCTACGCGGTGGCGGCCGAGATCGTCGCCACGCTGTACGCGTTGGACGACCTGACCGTGGTGCTCGCGGCCCAAGTCGGCGGCTACGGCCAGGGCCGCATTCTCTACGACGACACCCTGAAAGGTGGCTCCGGCCGACCGCCTGGCCGAGGCGGGGCAGGGCCTCCGCGGCCCTACGGGCAGCGCTGGGACCGGCGGCGGCTGCGGCGAACATGTTCTGGTCGGCGATCGGCCACATCGGCGTCGAGGAGGCGCCGTGAGCAACCACACCCGTGACCCACGCCGCCGCCGCACCGCCACCTCCGTCGCCGCCGGGCTGCGCCTCTGGGCCGAGAGCCACGACACGCACGTCCGCGCCGCGGTCGAGCTGCTGATCCGCCACGGCGGATGGCTGCGCCGCATGGACCTGCACGCGGCCGCGCTGCACCGCGACCCCGACGGCACCTACTGGATCGACTGGACGAGTCTGCGGCGCGAGTTCGACGCGGGCCGCTACGACCACCTCGGCGCGCGGGAGCGGGCGGTGCTCGACCTGGCCCTCGCGATGGCCGCCGACCGTTACCGGCTCTCGGAGATGGGGACGGGCACTGCCCGGCTGATCGCCGATGCCGTCACCGCCGCGCTCGGGCTTCCCCTCTCGCGCCGCGGCGATCGCCCCGACCCTGCTGCGTCTCCTGCCGACGCGCTCACCTCTGGAGTGACCCCATGAATGACCTGATCAACGTCGCCCTGTTCCTCGCCGTCCTCGTGGCCGCGGCCTGGATCGCCTGGCGCCGCGGCGCCCGCATGATCGCGGTCGTCGTCGGCCTGTTCGCCCTGCTGCCCGCGTTGACGTTGCTGCGCGAGCTGCCCTGGCCCGCCTACCTGCTCGTTGCTGCCGTGCTGGCGTGTGTTCGGCTGGCACCGCTGCGCCCGCTCGGCCGGGGTGGTGGCCCGGTGGAGCGCGGGCAACCGACGCCGCTCCGGCGTCGCGTCCACCCTCGACATCACCCGCACCGCCTCCGCCACCGCGATGCGCCGCCGCGCCACCACCGTGCGCCCGTCGCTGGCCGAGTTGTCCCGGTGGGAGCTGCAGCGGCTGCCGGTGGGCGAGGTCGGGCTGCAGCTGTGCCGGTCCGGGCGTCACGCACGTGTACGCCTCACCCGAGGACGTCGTGATGATGGTCGGCGGCCCCCGGACCGGGAAGACCGGGCTGATTGCCTCCCTGGTGCTCGACTTCCCCGGCGCCGCCGTCGTCACCTCCACCCGCACCGACCTGCTGTCGATCTGCGGTCCGTTGCGCGCCAAGCGGGGCCCGGTGCTGCGTGTTCAACGCCGTCGGCCTCGGCGGGATCGAGTCCACGATCACGTTCGACCCGCTCACCGGCTGCGCCGATCCGGTCGCCGCGGTGGAACGGGCCACCGACCTGCTCGCCGCCACCTCCCATGGTGGGTCGGGGGACCGGGAGTTCTGGGACGCCCAGGCCCGCCGGGTGCTGGCCGCGCTCCTGCACGCCGCCGCGCTGGGTCACAAGACGATGGCCGACGTCCAGTCGTGGGTCGCCAAACCCGACCACGCCGCCCAGGACGTGCCCGCGCTGCTGCGGCGGTCCGGAGTGGCAGCGTTCGTGACGCGATGTCGAGCAGTTCGTCGGCACCAACGACCGCACCCGCACCTCCATCACCTCCACGGTGATGCCGGCGCTCGGGTGGCTCACCCACCCCGCTGCCGCGGCCGCCGCGCAGCCGGGAGTCGGGTTCGACGTCGAGGAGCTGCTGGCCAGTCGGGCGACGAGGTGTTCCTGCTGGGCGCCGAGGAGACCCAGGCCGTACCGCTGGTGTGCGCGTTGACGGGGCACATCGCCCGCGAAGCCCGCCGCCTGGCCGTCGCCCGCCCCGCCGGTCGGATCGACCCGCCTCTCGACTTTGTTCTTGGACCAGGCGGCCCTGATCTCCCCGGTCCCGCTGGAGTCCTGGACCGCGGACATGGGCGGGCGTGGGGTGACGATCTGCGCCGCTTTCCAGTCCCGCGCGCAGTTGTTGGCCCGCTGGGTGTGAGCACAACGCGGCCACGATCTTGAACAACACCGGCGCGGTGGTCATCTTCGGCGGCACCCGCGACCGCGACGACCTGCTGTTCTGGTCCACCCTGGCTGGCGAGCGCGACGAGTGGACCACCACCACCGACCTGCACGGCCGGGTCGCGTCCCGCACCACCCGCAGGGTGGCGGTGGTGCCTCCGGCGCAGATCGCGAACCTGCCCGCCGGGCGGGTCCTGGTCATCCGCGCGGGCGTTGCCGCCGGTGTTGGGGCGGGCCCGGATGGCCTGGCACCGCCTGGACGTCGCCGCCCATCACCGCCCCGACGCCCTCACCGTCCGCGCCCGCCTTCTCCTCGCCCGTACCCGGTGGGCCGTGCTTGGGTGGGTGGGCGCGCACGCCGGTCAGCTCACCGGCGTGCTGGTGGCGATGTGGGCGGGCGCATCGACTGCGGCCGCGCTCACGCCGAGCTGGCGCGGGTGGGCCGCACTGGCCACCGCCGCCGCGATCGGCTGGTTGACGGCCTCGCTGATCATCGCCGTCCGAGAGCCGGTCACCCGCTTGCTGTCAGCGCCGTGTCGTCGGCCCGCTGTGGACCTGGATGCGCGCCATGTGGGCGCGGCTGCGGCTGCGGGTCACCGGCCACACCGGCCACGTCCCCACCTACGCGCCCTACCAGCCGAGCGCCCGGCTGGTGCCGGTCCCGGATCGCGATGACCAGACCGACGGCGACGAGCAGACCCCGAGGCAGCCATGACCGACACCACCCCGGCCGGGCCGCCCTCGCTCGCCGAGATCGCCGCCCTGACCGCCCGCCTGCGCACCCTGTCCAACACTGCCGCTGGCGCCGACCCGGTCGAGCGGGCCCGGTTCCTGGCCGACAAAGACGCGCTGATCGACCGCATCAGTGCCGGGTCCAGCCGGGCCGAGCCCCGGCCACCCCTGCGTGGCCGTGATAACCAGCAGGCCGCGGCAGCGGCCGACGACGCCCTCGACGCCGCGGTCCAGGCCCGCGCCGAGGTCGGCGGCTACGCCCTGGTCGGACCCAGCTCCCGGACCTGGCGTACCGACCCCGACACCGGACGACTGCTCGAACCCGTCTCCGAAGCCGAGCACCGCACCCTGCGCCACCTGCTCGGTGTCGAGGCCTTCACCACCACCCCGCCCACCTGGCTCGACACCCCCCACGGCACCGACATCGTCAGCGCCGTCCACGCCACACCCGACGAAGACGACAACGTCTGGTTCACCGACGAAACAGCCGACGACCGGGCCGCCGACGAGGCCGTCACCGACCAGCACGACTACTGGGCCGACAACCACGGCTGGACCGGGCCCTTCGACGACGACCACCTCGACACCCCACCCGCCGAGCGCAGCCTCACCGGCGGCGACGGTCCGCCGATCGACGCCGGACCCGCACTGACCGCCGAAGAAGCCGCGCACGAACTGGCCGCCGACGGCCGCCCTCTCGACCAGGCCCGGGCGGTGGTCCGGGGTTACCTCGACAACGTCTCCGCGCAGGTCGGTACCTCGGTGCACCTGTGGGGTCTGGATGAGGCCGACCTCGCCGCGATGCGGGCCGACCCGATCGAACGCGCCCGCACCGCCGTCGCGGTCCTCGGCGCCGCCACCGACGACCCGGCCGCCGCCGAGGCGGATTGGGTCGTCGGCCCCGACGGGCACGACGACATCCACAGCACCGTCCTCGTCGCCGACACCACCGACAGCGACGACGACTGGTCCGACACCCCCGATGGACCGGGCGGCGGGGGTTCGCCCGACCCGGCCGCCCCGCAGGGCGCCACTGTCGTCACCAGCAACGTGGTCGCCGATACCCCGCAAGCAGGCGCCGCCACCACCACCTACGCGGCGGTGTCCCGCCCTCGCGACCAGGTCGATCCCCTGGACCGCGCCCGGCACGCCGTGCGCGCCGTGCCCGACCCCGCCTGCTCCGACGACGGGCCGGACGACGTGGACGGCGATGGGGCGAGCGACAGCGCGGCCGACGCGGACGGCGATGGGGGGTGGGGGCGGTGAGCCCGCACCGACCCACGCCACCCGAGGAGCCCACCGAGACCGGCGCCCTGTTGGACGGGTTGGGGGAGGCCGTGACCGGGCTGGCCCGCGAACTGGACGCGCTGCGGCGCGGCACCGATCCGCTAGCCGGGCTACCGGCTCGGGTGGACGAGCTGGCCGGGGTGGTGACCGATCTGGCGAACAAACTCGCCGCCCTGGCGGCGCGGAAGGCGCCGACGCCGTGCCCGTCGTGGCTGCTGGCCCCGACCGACCCCGACCAGCTCGCCGCCCTGCTCGACGGGCTGCGGGGCTGGCTGGAAGCGATCTATCTCCGCTACAGCGACGCCGCCACCAGCCTGCCCGAGTGCTGGTCGTTCCACCCCGATGTGGTCGAGGAACTGGTGTGGCTGATGCACGCCTGGCTGGCCGCCTACCAGGGCCCGGCCGCCGCGGTCGGGTTGGTCGCGGACTGGCACGACCGCTACCGCCCCGGCGTTGTCCGCCGCATCCGCGCGGTCGCAGGATCGTGCTCGTTCGAACGTCACCAAACCCGCCCCGGCTGGCAGGCCCCTCTCGGCGCGGTCGCGGTGCCGGGCGGGGACACCGTCGCGGTAATCGCCGGATGGTGGGCGGTCCGGCGTGATCAGCCCGCCCCCGAACCCGCGCCCCGCGCGACTGATCTGGGCGACGGCCAGGGGCGGTGGTCGCGGTGACCGCGCTGCTGAACACCGCCACCAGCGCAGCGAGCGCAACCGCAGCGAGCGCCGCCCGCACTGCCGCGGCCGTGGTGCTCGCGCAGCGGACGGCGACCGACCCGGCCCGCCCCGCGCTGGGACCCTGGAGGGAGCGCGGGCAGGCGGCGGCGTTGTGGCCGGCCGAACGCGAGGCCGCGGTCCGGCTGGCCCGCGCCCATCAGACCCTCGCCCAGCTTGGGCGCGTCGCCGACCCGCGCCTACGGGCCCTGGGGGGTCGGCAGGTCGAGGTCGCCGAGGCCCAGGCCCGCGCCATCCTGGCCCGCCGACCCGACCCCACCAGCGCCGACGAGTCGGCCAACGGGCGGGACCGGGACACCCGCGCGGCGGCCGAGAGGGGCGTGCGGCACTGGCCCGGATGCTCCGCCCCGACCCGGCCGGGCGGGCGGCCGCGATCACCGATGTCACCCAGACCTGGCCCGCCGAGCACCTCGCCCTGCTACAGCAGTGGGCCGAGCACGCCGACCGACGCACCCGCCCCGACACCGACAACGCCGCCAGCCACGACACGGCCAGCCCCGACACCACCGGCCATGACGCGGTGGCCTGGGCCCGGGCCGCGGTCGACGCCCTGCCCACCGCCGCCCGGCTCGCCGCCGAGAACGACATCGCCGACGCCGAGGACGCCGCCGACGCGTCGGTGAGGCGCGGCGACGACGCCACGATGCGTGACGCGGACGCGGACGGGGACGGCCCGTGGTGACCGGGTCCGACCCTACCGACCAGCTCGGAACCGTGACATCTGCGTTGACCGGGCCGCGTCAACCGGGCCGGGGCCGTCGGGTCGGGCGGGTGATGGTTTGGCTGGCCGGGCTGCCGTCGCTCCCGGCGCCGCGGTCGCGACCGCGCACGGCCTCTACGAGGTCACGCGCGCGGCCGGGTCCCGGCTGGGATCGCCTGGCTCTACCCGCTGATCACCGACGGGCTCGCGCTGGTCGCCTACACCGCCGCCAGTGCCCGCCTGGCCGGGCCCGCGGCCCGCTACGCCTGGGCGGTGGTGGTGCTCGCCGCCGGGCTGTCCGGGCTTGCCCAGGCCGCCTACCTCGCCTCCGGCGCCACCCTCGACGCCGCCCCACCGCTGCGGTTCGTCATCGGGGCCTGGCCGCGGTCGCCGCCGCCGTGGTCGCGCACCTGCTGTACCTACTCCTCGATTCCGACGACGATTCCGACGCGCATTCCCCGGCCGTCCCCGAATCCGTTCCCGATTCTTTTCCCCCGGCGACAGCGCTTGCCGCCGAGCACCATGACCACGATTCCGGTGCGGTTCCGGTCCCGCTCCCCGCGGCAGCGCCGCCGGAGGGTGACGACAAGCCGGGCGTACAGCCCCGGTTGTACGCCCCGCCTGTTCAGCCCGGCGCGGCCAACCCGACCGTTCACCGTTCACCGTCCAACCCAGCCGATCCGGCCGTTCAACCGGGTGTTCATTCCGGCCCGGTGGCCGCTGTTCAACCCACGCCGGTGCCGGACGGGCGGGTGGGGGCGGCGCCGGCGCGGGACGTGGCCCGCGCGACCGCGCTCCGCCACGCCACCCGCCACGGCCGGCTGCCCACCGTGTCCGAACTCCAGACCGCCGCCGCCGTCTCCCGCGGCACCGCCGCAACCGTCCTGCGCGACCTCCGCGCGCAACCCCTGCCGCTGCACCTGATCACCAGCACGCCCGACGGCCAGGACGACAGCACTCCCGAGGAGCACACCCAGCCATGACCACCGCACCGAGCACCACCACAGCCACGACCCGACCGACCGACCCGAGCACCCGACACCACCGCACCGAGCACTACTCCACACGCAGCAACCAGAAGCCAGAACCAAGGACAAGAACCACAAGATCGAAGGGCTCACACCTTGGCATCGTGATCATTTGGCAGGGGCCGGCCTCCGGCCGGCCACAACCGGCGCTCCGCGCGGTTGATCACCGAAATGATCTTGAGAAGATCGTTTCGGTCGGAGAGCGGGTCGCCGTGGCGTCGACAGTGCTCCTCGTCCTCGTGCGGGCGCCGAGGAGCCGGCCCTCATGTTGAAGATCAATAACGGTTATAGCCCGGAGTATCTGTTGAAGGAGGTGGCGACCGGGCGGGAGAGCTACTACACCGGCGCGGTCGCCGAGGGCGAGCCGCCGGGCCGGTGGTGGGGTTCGGGTGCGGAGCTGCTCGGGCTGCGCGGTCTGGTGGACGCGCAGGACATGCGCGGGGTGTACGAACGGTTCTTGGACCCGCGCGAGGACGGGTTCAACGACCCGTCCAACAGTGGGATGAGGTGTTCACCCTCGGCCACGCCGGACGGAACTATCTGTCCGAGGACGAGTTGTACGCCGCCGCGGTTGAACGCGAGCCCGACGCCAGCCCTGAACGGCTGATGGAGCTGCGCGTCCAGGCGGGGAAGAACGCCCGGCAGAACGTCGCGTTCTTCGACCTGACGTTCAGCGTGCAGAAGTCGGTCACGTTGCTGCACACCGCTTTCGAAGCCCAAGAGGTCGCCGCCCGCCGGGCCGGCAACGGGGAGACGGCCGAGGCGTGGGGGGCGTTCCGCCAGGCGGTCGAGGACGCGATCTGGGCGGGGAACAACGCGATGCTCGACTACCTGAACGAGCACGCCGGCTACTCGCGGGTCGGGCGCCACGGCGGCGCGCCGGGCGGTGGATCGACGCCCCGGACTGGGTGGTGGCCAGCTTCTTCCAGCACGACTCCCGCGAGCACGACCCGCAGCTGCACATCCACAACGCGTTCCTCAACCGCGTCCTGGGCGAGGACGGGGTGTGGCGGACCGTGGACTCCCGGGCGTTGTACAAGTTCCAGCGCGCCGCCGCCGCGGTGGGGGAGCGCACGATGGAGGAGCGGCTCACCGCCGCGCTGGGCGTGCTGGTCGCGACCCGGCCGGACGGGAAGGCCCGCGAGGTCGTCGGCATCGCCCAGCAGGCGATGGACCTGATCTCGACCCGCCGCCGGCAGGTCACCGCGAAGACCGCCGAGCTCGTCGCGGCGTTCGAGGCCCGCCACGGCCGGGCCCGAACGGGCTGGAGCTCGACCGGCTCGCCCAGCAGGCCACGTTGATGACGCGGCGGGCGAAGTCGCACACCGGCGAGACCCGGGAGGAGATGCTCGACCGGATCGACGCGAAGATCCGCACCGACATCGACGGCGGCCTGGCCGGGGTCGCCCGCACGGTGCTCGACGCCCGCGGCGACACCGTCGCCGCGCAGACGTGGTCGCCGCAGGCGGTGATCGAGCTGGCGTTGGAGGATGTGCGGGCGGCCAAGTCCGGCTGGACCGAGAGCGACCTGCTCGCCGCGATCAACCGGGCGCTGCCCGACTACCTCGGCATCACCGACGGCGCCGACGTCGGCCGGCTGCTCGACACGCTCAAGGACGAGCTGCTCAAGTACGTCGCCGCGCTGGACGCGCCGCGGCCCGGTGATGACCTGCTGCCCGACGAGCTGCGGCTGCGCAACGGCCGCTCGGTCTACGAGGCGCCGGGCGCGCGGCTCTACGCCACCCCGGAGCAGGTCCACACCGAACGGGCGATGCTGGCCGGCACGGCCGGGCGCGGCGGCGCCGCGCTGCCGAGGGTCGCCGCGGATCGGTTCGTCGAGCAGCTGCGCGAGTCCGGGATCGAGCTGGGCGTCGACCAGGCCGCCGCCGTGCGCGGCGTCCTCACCTCCGGGGCCCGGGTCGAGTGCCTGATCGGGCCGGCCGGGACCGGGAAGTCGTTCGTGGTCGGCGCGCTCGCCCGCGCCTGGACCGACCCCGGCCATGACCCCGCCGCCCATGACCCCGCCGCCCGTGACCCCGCCGCGCCGCCCGGGAGCAGCACGCCGGGGCGGCACCCGGCGGGGACCGGCGGGTGTTCGGGCTGGCGACCTCGCAGATCGCCACCGACGTGCTGGCCGCCGAGGGCCTGACCGCCCGCAACGTGGCCCGCTGGCTCGCCACCCAGGACCGGCTCGCCGCCGGCCCCGGCGCCGGCAGGCCGCGGCCCGGGCGACGGCGACGAGGCGTGGCGGCTGCACGCCGGCGACCTGGTCGTGGTCGACGAGTCCGCGATGACCGACACCGCCGCGCTCGCCGCGATCCACCGGCACGTGGACGCGGCCGGGGCGAAACTGCTGCTGGTCCTGCGACCACCGCCAGCTCGCCGCCGTCGGCGCCGGTGGCGCGGCGGCGCTGCTCGCCCAGGCCGGCACCCGCTACGAGCTGACCGAGGCCCGCCGCTTCACCCACGCCGTGGGAGCGCGAGGCGTCGCTGCGGCTGCGCGAGGGCGACGAGACCGTGCTGCGCACCTACCACCAGCAAGGCCGGCTGCTCGACTCCGGCACCCGCGAGCAGGCCGAAGCCTCCGCCGCCCGCGCCTGGCTCGCCGACACCATCGACGGCCGCCACTCGGTGCTGCTGGTCGACGACAACGCCGCCGCCGCCCGGCTGTCCGGGCAGCTGCGCGCCGAGCTGGTCACGCTCGGGCGGGTCGCCGAGCACGGCGTCCCGCTCGCCCAAGGCACCGTCGCCGGGGTCGGCGATCTGGTGCAGGCCCGGTGGAACGGCTGGGACCTGGCCGGGGTCGAGGGCAACCGCCGCGGCCCGATCAACCGCGAGACCTACCAGGTCACCGCCGTCCGCGACGACGGCGCGCTCGACGTCCGCCTGCACACCGGCGACCCCGACGCCGTCGGCCCGGACGGGCAGCCGATCGGGCAACCGCTGGTGCTGCCCGCCGACTACGTCGCCGAACACCTCGCTCTCGCCTACGCCTCCACCGTGCACGCCGCCCAGGGCCGCACCACCGACACCAGCCACGCCGTCATCACCTCCTGGACGTCGATGGCCGCCCTCTACGTGGCGCTGTCGCGGGGGCGGGACGCCAACACCGCGCACATCGCCACCACCAGCACCATCGCCGACCCGGCCCAGGGCCGGCCGGACCAGACGCTGCACCGCGACCCGGTCGCGCTGCTGGCCGGCATCCTCGACGAACGCGACCCGCGACGCCGCCTGCTCCACGCTCGCGCTCGCCGCCGCGTCGGCGGAGCAGATCGGGAACGTGCAGACCCCCGGCGAGCTGCTCGCCGACGCCGCCTCGCTCGCCGTCGCCGAGCGCACCGGCCGCTGGCTCGACCAACTCATCGACGCCGGCTACCTCACCACCGCCCAACGCGCCAAGCTCGCCGCCGAGGACGGCGCCGCGTCCCTCGGCCGGATCCTGCGCCGGGTCGAGCTGGCCGGGCTCGACCCCCGCCAGACCCTCCTCGACGCCGTCGCCGACCGGCCGCTGGACGGGCGCGACCAACACCACCAGCGTGATCGCCTCCCGGATCACCGACCACCACACCCGCCGGTTCGACCCCATCGGCGACACCTGGGCGGAGTGGGTGCCCCGCACCGACAGCCCCGCCTGGGACACCTACCTCGCCGCGCTCGCCACCGCCGCGGACGAGCGCACCGCCCAGCTCGGCCGCGAGACCGCCGAGGCGCCGCCCGGCGTGGGCCCTCGAAGCGCTCGGGCCCGTACCCGCGCCGAGGACCCCGCCCGCGCCGGTGGGAGCGGCGAGCCGGGATCGTCGCCGGCTACCGCGAGCTGCGCGGCCACACCGACGACACCGACCCGCTCGGCCGCCCACCCGCTGCCCGCCCGCCAAGCCGAGGCCTACGCCGCCTACCGGGCCGCGTGGGACGCGCTCGGCCGGCCACGAGGTCGAGCAGGCCGAGCACGAGATGACCAACGGGCAACACCGCCAACGCGTCCGCGCCTGGCAGCGGGAACGCGCCATCGCGCCCCGCTACGTCGGCAACGAACTCGCCGGCACCCGCCAAGCCGCCACCCACCACCACCAGACCGCGACCCTGCGCCAGCGGCGGCCGACCACGCCGACGACCCGGCCGAGAAGGCCCGGCTCCAGCAGGAAGCCGCCAGGCCCGCGCCCTGGCCGACACCCTCGACCGGCGCGTGACCGAGCTGGAGGAACTCGACCACGCCTACATCCGCCACCGCCTGCACAGCGCCGTCACCCGCGCCAACGGGCGAGATCTCCGCGCAGATCCTCGCCGAACGCCACGCCGACGACGAACCCGAACAGGAGATCACCGCCGAGGAATGGCTCGCCGCGCACCAGGCCGCCGTCATCGACGACGACCGCGCCCGCCCGATCAGCGAAGACGACGTCGACGACACCGACGCCGTGCTCGCGATCGACGCGATCGACGACGCCACCGCGGAGCGGCGCCACGTCGATCCGCGCGTAAACGCACTGCCGACCACGGTCGACGACGCCGTCGAGCCCGACCTCCGCGAGATCGCCGCCGCGCGAACCCCGCCAGACCCGCGAGGACGAGACCCGCGTCCCCGACGCCGACGAGATGGTGCGCGACACCGACCGCGCCCGCCGGTACCTCCACGAGCTCAACGCCCGCGAGGCCTACGACCAGCAGGCCGAGGAGGACGAACGCGCCGCCCAGCTCGCCCGCTGGCACGACGACGACCACCCTCCGATACCCGCGACGGCGACGCCCTCGACGAGGCAGATGCCGACGACGGACCGGTCCTCACCCGCGAAGCGCTACCGGCCGGCTGATGTCACGCCAACCAACTCGCCGTGGCGGCCGGCGACCGCCGCCGCGACAGCTGCGGCCGCGCCGCGGCCGGCAGCGGCGCGACCTCGATCGCGTGCAGCACGTTCGCGCACGCCTGCCGGTCCCCGTCCGGCAGCAGGGCGCCGTCCTCCCCGTGCACCGGCGTCAACAACCTCAGCTCCTCGATCGCGCCGAGCACCCAGCCCAGCGCGAGCGTGATCCCGCGGGCGTGGCTACGGGTCGACTCGTAGCCGGTGTGGACCTCCCAGAACCCCTCCGACGGGGCAGCGGCGGTCGGGATGCCCTGATCCCGAAACCACGCCGCGCCCGGATACGGCGCACCGGTCGAGATCGGGTCGGCGATGAAGAACTCGGTGATCGCGCGGCGCTGGGTCACCTCCACGGGCTGCCCGATCATCGGCGACGTCGCGTGGATTCCACCGATCCATGCCAGCGCGACCCGCGAGCCGAGCGCCTCCGGCGATCCCGTCTCGCCGAACAGCCACAGCAGGAAATCCTCGGCCGCGGCCACGATCAGCCGCGAGCGCGGCACCCACTCGGGCACCGCCCGGATCCTCCCGGTCTCCATGACAGCCAGTGTGCGCCCGGACACCGACACTTCCGACCGCCGACCCGGCGACCACACCGTCCGGCAGCGGGCTACCAGCCCGATCGGTGCCGGGTTCGCGCTCAGGGCCGCGCGGGCCGAGGAACCGCTGATGGACGCCCTGCGGGCGGGCCTGCCGGCCCTTGGCTTACCACGGCCGCACTCACCGTCAAGGGCGCTCGCTGCGCTCGCGTCACTGCGTGACGGCCTCCGGCCGCCCTTGACCGCGAGCCTCCACGGCCGCGGCCGGACGCCCCAAGGCGGCGGGGGACAGCGCCCCGCCACCCCAAGGGGACGGGCCGACAGGCCCAACAGCGCAGGAGGGCCAGCATGCACGCCACCACGACCGGCACCAGGACGACGAGCAGCACCAGCACACAGAGGCTTGTCGATCCCGAGGACCTGATCTGCCCCGGTTGCCGGGAGCAGGTGCGCTGCGCCCCTCCGGCGTTCTGGACGATAGGCGATGGCCTGGCCGCGCCGCAGTTCTCGCACGCCGACCGGACCGCGCTGTGCGGGACGCGCGCCAGGCAGGTGGCCGAGCCGGTCGAGGTGACCCGGTGACCGCGCGGTGATCGAGGCGTCGGCGCGGTTGACGTCGTGGTGTCAACGGCGGGGGGGGGTCGATCAGTGCGCCGATGGTCGCTGCGCTGGAGAACGCGTGGGCGGCGATCCGGGCCCGGCACCCGGAGCTCCCGGCCGGTGGTGATCGTGCTCGGCGCCGGCTCATCGGGACACGGGTCGGGTCTGCGGTTGGGGCACTTCGCCGCGATGCGCTGGGCGCGACACCCGACCAGCCCAGACACGAGCCCGATGGCGGCGGCACGGGGCCGGGGGCGCGGCTGCCCGGAGGTGTTCGTGGGCGGGGAGGGCCTCGCGCGCGGCCCAGCCGAGTGCTCGGCGACGCTGCTGCACGAGGCCGCGCACGCCCTGGCCCACGTCCGGGGGATCAAGGACACCTCCCGGCAGGGCCGCTGGCACAACGCCCGGTTCAAAGCGCTCGCCGAGGAACTGGGGATCGAGCGTCGACGAAGGACGCCGGCATCGGCTGGTCCCCGACCACCCTCCCGGCCGAGACCCGGGACGCCTACGCGCGAGGTGATCGCCGAGCTCGGGCGCGGTCCTGCGGCTCCACCGCGCGGTCGAGATCACCGACGGGCGCGCGAAGAAGACCGAGTCCACCGCCGTGCGTGTGCGGAGTGCGGTCGGCGTATCCGCGTCTCGCCGGCGGTGTTCGCCGCCGGCCCGATCACCTGCGGGCTCTGCGGCACCGACTTCACACCCGCCCGCGACAGCGACCAGAACGCGGACGCCGCAGGGGACCAGCCATGAGCCGCACGTGCGGTGTTACGAGAGGCCGGAGCGAGCGTCGACGTGCCCACCACCCGCGCGTCGGCATGTCTGGTGCTGATCGGCGCGGCCAGCAGACCTACCGAAACCGTCGGTCAGATCGCCTACGGTGCTGACCAGCAGAACGGAGAGTGACAACGATGAGCGGCCGGTCACGGATCGAGTGGACCGAAGCCACGTGGAACCCCACGACGGGCTGCGACCGCATTTCAGCCGGCTGCGACAACTGCTACGCGCTGACGCTGGCCAAGCGGCTCAAGGGGATGGGCTCGGCGAAGTACCAGAACGACGGCGACCCGCGCACGTCCGGGCCCGGGTTCGGGGTCACCACCCACGAGGCCGACGCTGGCGGCGCCGCTGCGGTGGCGGAAGCCGCGGCTGGTGTTCGTCAACTCCATGTCGGACCTGTTCCACGCCCGCGTGCCCGCCGAGTTCGTCGGGCGGGTGTTCGAGGTGATGGCCGCGACCCCGCAGCACACCTACCAGGTGCTCACGAAGCGCGCGACCAGGCTCCGCCGCCTCGCCCCGGACCTGCCGTGGCCGAGCGAACGTGTGGATGGGCGTGTCGGTGGAGAGCGCCGACGTCGCCGACCGGGTCGACGAGCTGCGCCACGTGCCGGCGGCGGTGCGGTTCCTGTCGTGCGAGCCGCTGCTGGGCCCGCTCGACGGGCTCGACCTCGACGGCATCGGCTGGGTCATCGCCGGCGGCGAGTCCGGGCCCGGGGCGCGACCGATGGACCCGGCGTGGCCGGCCGAGCTGCGCGACGCCTGCCACGCGGCCGGAGTGCCGTACTTCTTCAAGCAGTGGGGCGGACCGACACCGAAGGCCGGCGGCCGACTGCTTGACGGCCGGACCTGGGACGAGATGCCCGCAACCGCATCGGAAGGTGGCCACGGAGCGGCAGCCGAAAGGCCGAGTGCTTCTAAGCATCGCTAGCCTGGTGACTTAGCCAGCCGTTTCCTCGCTGCGAGGACGTCCAGGGCTCGACCGGATTCTGATGGCGGGCGACGTAGGGCGAGGATGCGGAACTTTTACTAGTATGTGGGCGACGCCAGAAGTCGTGCTGTCCGTCGTCAGGAGTCAAACCGGCCTTGTGTAGCCGCTTCACCGCAGCCCGGACGTGTCGTTCCCATGCCTGTCCCAGCACATCGCCGTAGACGTTCTCGATGTGATCGACCAGGCGGAGGCCGCTACCGTGGGAGGCGAACAAGTGATAGCAGGTTTGCAGCGATTGCTTCTTCCCACCGGTTTCGGTTGTCGCGCTCGTACTGGTCGGGAGTCGAACGGTGGAGGCGGGGCGGCTGCGTCGGCGCAGCTCGAAGAGTCCCGGTTCGTCGCCGATGCGTGCCTCGAACTTGGCTGCATCCTTCCGGGCGCGTTCCTCGTGCAGTGCTTGTTGCCAATTCCGGCCGCCCGGCCAAGTGCATCGGCGAAGTACCACACGCCGTGGTCGTTGCTGGTGAACAGAACCAGGATGTACTTGGGAGCGCGACCCTGCTCGGGTCGAACCGGCATCGCCACTGTGCGATAGTGCGTCTGCTCCCCGAGGTTGTCGCAGAACCGCCGAGCGACACGCATAGCGACTTCAGTCGCGGTGAGCAAGGTCGACAGATCGGTCTCAGGGAATGGGTCGCGTGTCGTCGAGGTCGATCCACGACGTCCCGTCGGCTGCGGTCGGAGGCACGATCTCGCGTAGGGCCTCAAACTCCTCGCGCCACCAGTCGCCCCCGAGAAACGCGTCCGCACGGGCGACGGTCTTGAGTTCAGGGATTGTCAATGAGCCGCGCGCTGAGTCCAGCGTTAAGGATACCGCCCATGCGCGCAATCGTGGACACCGAAAAGTGCAGCAGTACCTCGGTTGGTGCCCGTCCGGCGCGTCGAAGGAGACCGTCTCGGAGACGGTCGACGTCGAGAGCGGTGCCGAACGGATCGAGAAAGGCAAACAGTGCCGCACCGGCGGCTGCCGGCAGCACCTCGGGTAGAACCGTTCCGAGGTCGCCCTCTCGTACGATCCGGGGTACCGACCGGTGGGGTCAATCTCGTTGAGGACGCGGCACAGCGACGCGTAGCGATCGGCGTCCTGCTCGACAAAGATCCCGGTCACGCTCACGGTTGGGGTTGGCTCTGGCAGCCTCAACGAACAGCAAGGGAGAACCGGGTGAGCCGTCATCATAGCGGCCCTGGCCGGCGTACCCGTCAAGGAACACCACCCGACCGTTGGTCATCGAGCCCGCCTTAGCGAGAAACACAGGCGGATAACTCTGCCAGGATGCCGTGCTTGAAGGCGGCGGCGGCCTTGCGTCTGACGAATAACGACTCGTTCGCTGACATCCGAGTGCGACCCCCGATCACGAGCGACTGATCCGTCTTGCACAGACGGTAGCAGCACGTCCCACGACGATCACTCGCGTTGATCATTGACGCGCGCCTGTCACCGGCGGAAGACGTACCTTGGGAACGGGTGGTCCGGAGATTCGTCGGCACCAGCTACGTGCGGAGGCGGCCGGATATAGAGGAGTCGTAGGGTCCGAGTTGTGCTGCGACTGCTTGTCGACACGTGTGTGTGGCTCGACCTGGCCAAGAGCAAAAACGGGCAGGCTCTCATCGTTCCTCTCCGCGTGCTGAAGCACTGGAAGCGGTTGGAGTTGCTTGTCCCGCAGGTGGTGATCGACGAGTTCGAGCGCAACCGGCCCGCCGCTGAGGCGCGGGTAGCGCAGAGCGTCGCCGATCGGTTCCGCGAGCTACGGCGAGACCTGCACGAGTACGCCGACCCGAACCGGTTGGCCGAGTGGCTCGACGAGATGACCCACCATGTCCCACTGATCAGCGCGATGACGCTGCAAAACTTCCGGGAGATCAGCGAACTCCTCGTCTCCGGCCTACGGTTGGAGCCGACCGCCGCCGAGCACGAGCAGGTCATCCGACGTGCCTTGGACAAGCGCGCACCGTTCCATCTGCCGAAAAACAGCGTGGCCGACGCCCTGCTGATGGAGCTTTACCGCTGAGCCCTCGCACGGTTCGAGTCTCGACCAGCCGCTGTGTTTTGCGACGGCCAACTACGAGGACTTCTCAGCGTGGAAGGGTGATCACCGCCTCCCACACGCCGACTTCGCCGACCTGTTCGACGATCACCGCTCCCGCTATATCTACGGCGTGAACGGCCTGCGCGCGGCACTAGCCGCCGACTTCGGCGACGAGTTCGAAGAACTCGCCGAAGAGGTCCACCTCGTCCACGAGGAACCACGTACCTTCAGCGAGATCCTCGACGCCGAGCAGGAATACTTCGACAAGGTCTGGTACATCCGTTACCTGATCCGCCTCGAGAAGGAGTCGGCCGGTCAGGCAGACGCACCATCACCGGAGATCCAAGCCCGCGCTCACGCTGCGGTACAGGCTATCGAGGAGCGCTACGGCGCGGAGAACATCGGCCCCTGGGACGATTGGGGCTGGGGCTTCGTGAACGGAAAACTCTCTGCTCTGCGCTGGGTGCTCGGTAGTGAGTGGGACTTCCTCGATACCTGACGGCCTAGCCCGCGCTCTTCATGAGCGCGGGCTAATCGAGGTGCTGATCCGGCATCCGCGCCTCATCACGGGCGTAACGCCTTCGCTCCTGCAAGCTTCCACTGTCAACAGTGCGGCCTCCGCCTGGACACGGCCGCAGAAGTTGTTGCGGCCGGCATGCCGAAGGAGTGGGAGCGTCCAGATCTACACCCATCTGACTACGTCGACACGGAGTACGACTCCGAGTACGCCGATTATGCGCGCGATTACGACGCCGACGCGCCTGACGATCGCTGAGAAGAAGGGGAAGCGGCAACGCTCGACCGGAGGTAGCAGCGACAGCAGAGACGCTCGACAACAAGTGGCACGCCAGCCCCCGAGCAACAAGACGCTCGTGGCGCAAGGGCGTAAGCCGTCTCGGCCCAGCAAACCCGCCGGGGTCTGCGCCCGTCTCGCACCGCAGCGGCGCATCAGGTCGAGTTTGGCACGGAGTTGCCCGCGGGGAAGATCTTCGATCTCCAACCCCCGCAGCGCGTCGTGGCTGTCGGTGATGTGGGCGCTCGCGCGGAGCCGGATGATCTGAGTGACGATCACCTGCACAGCGGTGAGCAGCACCCCGACCCCGATCACGACCAGCACGGCCCACACCGGGAGCAGGTGCAGCCCGCCATCGGGACAACCAGAGCGGCGGGAACGAAGGCGGCGGTGGTCGAGCGCATGCCCACAGACTGCTGGCCATCGCGCTTCTGATCAGCTGATCCATCATCCAGATCAGGACCTTCGACGATGGATGGACTATCGGGCTGGCACGCTACGCAGATGCCATCCTCCCCGCCGACGCCCGCGGCCGCTCGCCGCGGATGCGCAGTTGCGGGCGCTGCTGCAGCAACTTCACAAGGCCAGCGGGCTGTCCTACGACAGCTGGCCGAACGGACGCACCTGTCCCGGGGCACCGTAGGCAACTACTTGACCAAGCCCACGCATCGGCGCGGAACACCGCGAGCTGGAGAGGCTGCTCGACGCGCTGGATGTCGCCAGCGGCGGATCGGGCTCAAGCCCTCGAGTTGCACCGGCAGACTCTGCGCAACGACCCGTCGCCGCTGAGGTGGGCTGGCGGGCCCGTGCCCGTACAGCGGGGTGCACGGTCTGGTCGATGGCGAGTTCAGCGCAGACCAAGCCACCGTGCACACCGCGATCGGCGCCGGATCAGTCCGTCGAGAAGCACGCGGATCGCCCCCACGATTGGGGCTACCGACGTACGTGCCGCGCGCCCACGACACGGCCTTGCGTGCCGATATCACCGCAACCGCAGCCGGTCGAACACCGGTCCTGATCGTGCTTCGCGGAACCTCCTCCACCGGCAAGACCCGTTCCCTATGGGAAGCGGTGCATGAGCTGTGCACGGCTGGTCGGTGATCCGCCCTCGAAGCGCGGCGGCGGCGCGGGCGCTTCCGGAGGCTGGATTGTGGGATCGACCGGCAGTGCTGTGGCTCAACGAGCTACAAGGCTTCCTCGGTCCGACGGGACTGGTCTGTCGGTAGACGTCCTGCGCGATCTGCACCACGTCGCCACCGCTCCCCTGGTCCTGGTGGGCACGCTGTGGCCGGACAAGCTTCACCACCTGACCGGCGGTGGCCGCGAAGACATCCGCTCCGAGTCCCACCAACTTCTCGCCGGGTCGTCAGTGCACTGGCACGACCTCGCCCCGACCCTCACTACTCCGGCGGAGAAGGCCGCCGCACGCAAGATCGCCACACGGGATCCGCGGCTGGCCCGCGCGATTCAAGACCCGGACCGGGTCGGATTCGCCCAAACCCTCGCTGGCGCCCACGAACTCCTCGATCTCTACCGCAACGCGCCCACCATGGCTGGGCTGCTGCTCGACGCTGCTGCCGACGCCCGCCGTCTTGGACACACCCACGCACTAAGCCGAGAGCTGTTGCAGGCGGTAGCGCACGCGCTGTGGGACGACCAACACGCACCCACGCTGCCCCTTGGGGGCTGGTCGAACGACGCGCTGGCCTATGCCACCCGTCCGCTGCGCTCCGACGACGGTGTCCGCGCTCTTATCCCGATCCAACCGCCGACGACACTGGCTATGAGCTAGCCGACTACCTGCAACAACACTTCCTCAGGTCCGCCGAATCTGTGATTTGTCCGACCACATTTGGCGGGCCCTGCTCAGCTACTCCCCGGACCCCGACGACCTCGACGCCTTCGGAAAGGCCGCAAATGCCCGTGGACACTTCACCCACGCCGAACAGGCTTTGCGAACTGCCACAGCCGCTGGAACCGTTCGCTCTGAAACTTTAGTCAATCTCCTGACCGACCAGGGCCGCGGCGCGGAGGCCGAGGAGCCTGGCGCGATGCGGTGACACAGGTACGGGAGGCGCGCTGACCGGGCTCGCCGGATGGCTGGCCAAGCTGCCGGGACGGGGGCCGAGGCCGAGCATGCCTGGCGGGATGCAGCAGCCGCCGGGGACACCGAGGCGCTCGGCGAGCTGGCCAATGGCTCGCCACACAGCCCGGTCGGCCGCCCGAGACCGAGCAAGCCTGGCGGCACGCAGCAGCCGCGGACCCGAGCGCACTCCACGGGCTGACCGAATGGCTGGCCAAACAACCCGGTAGACAACCCGAGGCCGAGCAAGCCTGGCGGGACGCCGCAGCCACCGCAACCCAGACGCACTCAGCGGGCTTGCCGGATGGCTGGCCAAGCAACCCGAGAGGGAGCCCGAGCCGAGAAGGCGTGGCGCGACGCCGTAGCCACCGGCGACTCATTCGCACTCTGGGGGTTGGCCCGATGGCTGGCCGAGCAACCCGGCCAGGAACCCGAGGCCGAGCACACCTGGCGCGCCGCGGTGACCATCGCAGGCACGTTTGCGTCCGACCATCTGGTCCAGTGGCTGGCTGAGCAGCCCGGGAGGGAGACCGAGACCGAGGAGGCCTGGCGTGTCGCGGCGGCCGCCGGCACCGGTTGGCGCCGCGTGTTGGCCCGTGGCTGGCCAAGCAGCCCGCCACGCGGCGGGGCCGAGGCTGAGCAGGCCTGGCGCGACGCCGCGGCCGACGGCGACCATCGGCGCTCAGCGGGCTGGCCGAGTGGCTGGCCGAGCAACCCGGCCGGGAGACTGATGCAGAGCTGGCCTGGCGCGCCGCCGTGGCCGCCGGCGAATCATTTGCGGTCAGCGGGCTGGCCCGGTGGCTTGCCGGGCAGCCAGGCCGGGAGACCGAGGCCGAGCAGGCCTGGCGCGCCGCGGCGGCCGACGGCGATCCGCAGGCGCTACTTGAACGAGCCACGCGTCAAGCCGAGCACGGTTGCCGTGCGCTCGAAGCTGAGCAAGCGATCGCTTCCTCCGGGCCAGCCGGGATGCAGGTTGACCTGGATGACGTTGCGACGTTACGACGCCTGACCGTCGGCAGCGCCCTACTCGCCACAGCCCAGCTCATCGAGTTGCGGGTCGAGTGGCGTGATGCAGTGGAGCCAGCGCACGAAGCCCACACCGGTGCCACCATGGACCAGCTGATCGAGCTGCTGGTCGGGCAGGAGAATATCGCGACCTTGGATCGCCCAGACGACGCTAGCGCCAGGGTGAACCGGCTGATCGAGCAGTTGGTCGAGCTACTTGTTGGGGAGGGCGATGTCGCAGCCCTGGAGCGCCGGATTGCTCGTGACCGAGCCACCCTTGACTTGGTGATCAAGCACCTGGTCGCGTCGCTGGTCGAGCGGGGGGATGTGTCGGCGTTGGAACGCCTGGCCGACGTTGGCAACGAGCACGCCGCGGAACGGCTGACTAATCTGCGGTCTCAGCAGAGCGGGCGCACCTAACGCGACTCCCACGGCCAGGCCGATTGGAGTCGTCGCGCTTCGTTTCGCGGTCGTCGACGATCGGGCGGATATGCTGATCAGCGGCGGTTAGTCACGGCGACCCGGGCGGGAGAGTGTCTCGGTGGTGGTGGTGTGGACGACGTCGAGGCCGGGGGCGATGGTGTCGGGTCACCGGGTCTGGTCGTCGGTCATGGCTGTTGCGGTCTTGGGACGGCTGACCTCTTGCTGCCAAGATCCCGCGGGTTGATCTCTGGCCACAGTCTTGGCCACGAACCGCTGTCAGCTGCTGCCTGTCGCGCCCGGTCCCGTGCCTGCTGAGCCGGTGATCTGCATGGTCGCCGGACATGTAGGTGTCGGCGTCCGAACTACGGATCCGAAGGCCGTGCCTGTTCGTCCCTATCGACGGGCGGGCGTCCGCGTGGAGCGTTGGATTCGGGGACCGTGGTACTGAGATCGGTGACGAGCCGCTGGGCGCGTGAGACGTCATCGTCATAGACCGCCCGTGGATCTGACGGGCCTGTGCATAGACGTGGGCGGCGACCAGGGCTTCGGCGCGGGCGCCCGGGACTCGGCCAGGCGGTTGGCGAGGTTGTTGAGCGACATGGCGAGGTCGGGCAGGTAGGCGTCGCGGTTGAGCGCGCAAGCTCCCGGCGAAGGTAGACGGCTTCCTGGGCGGCGACCAACCCTTCGGCGCGGCGCCCGGACTCGGCCAGGCGGTTGGCGACGTTGTTGACCAAAGCGGCGAGGTCGGGCAGGTAGCGTCGCGGTTGAGGGCGGTCAGCTCCCGGTAGAGGTCGACGGCTTCTTGGGTGCTGTCTGCGGCCGCGGAATGCTGCCCCAGCACGGCATGGGTGGCAGCGAGCCGAAGAAGCGCCTGAGCCAACCGCGCGCTGTGCTGCTCAGGATCGGTCGCGTTGGTAGCGCGCAGGGCACGGACCTTGCTTGCCTGCAGCGCGGCCCGCAGCCATCGCCACTCGACCCGACGCGACGTAGCAGCCGGTCGGCATCAGCGATCGGCACATCCCCCCGGGAGACCTCGATCAGGCGGAGCGTCTCCACGATCGGTGCGGCGTGCGGCTTCATGAGCTCAGGCCTGCCGTACCGCCGTCCGACGATCCCCCCGTCGGCGAAGTCGGGCACGGACGCGCAGCGGAGAACGCCCGGCGGGCTCGGCCGAGTTATTGCTAACGACCGCATCTGCGGCCTGATGCGACGGTGGCGCCCATGCTGGCGGCAACGCCGGGGTCGGCGCCGCCGTCCGCGCCGCCGCCGTTTCCAGGTTGGTCAGGACGCGCCCTCGACGTCCAGCTCGGCGCCGAGGAGCTTGCACCCGAGCAGGTCAGGTACCACGCGATCAGCTGGCAGCTCGTGCTCAGCCGGCTCCGTACATCCGCGGCTCTCGCAGCGTTCCACTGGAGCTGCTCGCCGGTCGCCACTCTCTGGCCCGGGTGTCGCTCTACGCTTGGACGGGTGACCGACCCCAGCGCATTGTTTGCCACACCGCGTGTTGCCGCTGGCGCCCTGTTCCTCGACGACCGCGGCTGGGTCCTGCTCGTACACCCCACCTACAACGGCCCCTGGGACATCCCAGTCGGTGACGTCGAGCGCGGCGAGTTACCCGAGTTGGACCGTGGGAGTGGGTCGGTCTCGAGCAGCTTGACGACGACGTCATCGACCGTGTCGCGAGCCGCATTCGCGCCCCGATACTGGAATCATCAACGGTCTACCTGGAGCACGGAAGACCAGTCTCCGGCACGTCGTCAGCATGACCGGACGCAGCGGCCGAGTCATGACACAAGAGTCACTGAGCCAGCCAGACGGGCACGTCTTCATCTCCTACGTGAGCGAAGACGTCGAGCGGGCCACTCGCCTGGAGGACGAGCTCAAACTCGCCGGCATCCGAGTCTGTTGGACAGACCAGTTGCGGCCCGGGGAGGATGGAGTTAGAAATCAAGCGCGCTATCGACAATGAGGCGTTCGCGTTTATCGCTTGCTTCTCGTTGAACAGCCAGCGTCGCGAGCAAACCCATTATAATGAAGAACTCCTCCTTGCTGTCGAGCGAATGCGTCTCCTGCAACCAGGTGCTCGGTGGTTGATTCCGGTCAGGTTCGACGACTGCAGCTTGCCGCCGTACGACCTAGGAGCCGGTCGGACCTTGAACAGCCTCGAGCGGGTCAACCTGTTCGACGGACATTGGCCGGAATTGGGGAGGCTGATATCTGCCGTAACGACAGTCCTGAACAAGCGGCAAGCTACTCCTGTACCAAGGATTGAACCGACCTCGGGCGCCGTCGGCGATGTGGCCGATCAGGCCCGTGCGGCCCTGACTGACGGTCGACCAGAATACGCGCGGCTTCTGGCGGAGACTGGTATCGAGGCGAATAGGCTCGATACCGATCTACAATACCTGCACGCCAAGGCGCTCATCCGCCTGAAGAAGGAACCAGAAGCTGTCGGGCCCCTTCGGCGTGCCCATGAAATGGACCCCGGAAACGAGATCGTCAAGCTCGATTACGTGTCGCTACTACTGGACCTGGAGAGGTTCGCCGATGCGTACGAAGTGTGGCCCGAGAAGGCGTGTGCGGCCTACGAGCGAAACCTGCTGGCCAACGGCCTGGCGGGCGCGAGAACCGCATACAGCTTGTGGCCCGAGGACATGCACATTCGTCAGCATCTCGTGGACCACCTCCTCGCCGTGAGGAGCAAGGAGGCCGATGCGGAGGCATGGGAGAAGGTGCCAGACATCCCCAAGGTCGAAGAAGCATACCTCGACAGCCTTCTGGAGTGGCCTTTCACGTCGTCCGACATCCTGAAAGTCGCAGAGATGTTCGACGAGCTGTCGATCGATGGCAAGCGGAGGGTGGAGAACACCACGGTGACACTCTTGGATAGAAATTTGAGGCGAATCAGGCTTCTGGAGGACTCCCCGTGGCAGTCTTCATTCAATTTTTCGTATGACACCGTGGCCGAGCTGGCAAGAATATTTGATATCTTGCAATCCCTCACCATCTCCGAGAGCTCGAAGGAGAAGATCGAGAGACTTCGCGCGCGAATCTATCACGCAAATGACGATCTGTCCAATCTATTCATGGCACTGGCGCTCCCCTTGGCGGCGGACGTCGTTGCCTTCCTGTTCTTCGGATTCCTCTTCGTCACGTGGCGGACGGCGTTGATATGGGCCATTTCTCTGGCCGTCGTCGATATCGGCCTGTCAGTATGGATCCTGAGACCGTCGGCCGTGCGGGCGCGACGGGCACGCAAAGACGAGAGACGACGGGCCGGCATGTAGAGATCGCCCTCACGGTGGCGAAGTGTCTGCCACCGAGCCCGACACCCACCGAACATCTCCACGGCCCCGACGACGAGGCCGCGCTCGCCCGTCTGGCCCGGCGCCCGTCAGCCGCCATGACTACCGGCTCGTGTGCTTGCCGACTTGCCACAGGCACCCCACATTGGCCCTTGATGCGATGACTGCGGCCATCGAGCCCTACTCCGCGGTTATGCCGACGTTCGCAGAGGCTCGCTGGCCTCGCCCGGCAGCCTGGTCGCCGCTGGCGACCTCGAATCCGCGACCAACGCATCCCGGATGCGTCGGTCACCCAACCCGCGTAGACGATCTTTAATACTCGGGTGCTGGCATGAGTTCTGGCATGACGGATGGTGTTCGCCCTGGTCGCAGAGTGCGCGTAGGCCGGTCAGATGAGCTGTCGATGCTGGTAGAGCGGTCGGGGGGGACGGAACTACATGCTCGTAATGCGTCGCGGGAGAGGCTCGACTCGCCAGCGCTGCTCCCTCGCAGTGGCCCGTAGGTCTCGACCACGCCCGCCCGACAAGATGCCCTCGTCCGGCGAGGTCGCCGGTCCCAGTGAGCCAGCCCCGCCCGGTTGTGGATCAGGTCGCCGAATCAGTTCGCAGCAGGTCGGCGACATGTGCGAAGTCGGCGACGAGTTTCGCGCGGCGCTGTGCACGCACGGCGGGGTCCTTGTGCCAGAACGCCTGCTGGCTGGTGTGGTAGGTCTCCACAGGCACCAGGCTGTTCGCGGGTTTGGGGAACTGGCGCGCGAAGCGTCGCCACCCGGCGCGGGCGTCGCCTCCGTGCAGCATGACGACTTTGAGCGCGGGGGCGAGGTTGATGAGTCGGTTGAGTGCCCCGGCGGCGGTGTCGAGTTCGGCGCCGGAGGGCTTGCGGTTGATGTACCAGGGGTAGGCGTTCCACGGCAGCAGCTCGGCGACCGGGATGCCCGCGTCCGCGAGGAGGGTGGCGTGCAGCTCGGCGGACGGATCTTCGTTCTGACAGCACAGCATTCCGCTTCCGGTACCGTCCTGCGTCTTCGGCCCGGGATCGCGGAAGATGCTCAGCACGCGGGCGTTGACTCCGCCGTACATCGGGGCGATGTAGGGCATCCAGCCTCGTCCTGCACGCTCGACGAGTTCGTCGACCAGCTCCGTGAACGGTGCGATGTGGGGATCGCGCAGACCGTCGAACTGACTGCGTCGGAACGCGGGATCGGACATCCGTCGAACGCTCATACCGGTCCTGTCGTGCGAACAGGCGCCGCCGTTGCGGCCGCCCACGGAGGGGTGACAGACGAGGTCCTCGTCGCGCAGACCTTCGCCCACATTTCATGGCACCGCCGCACCAGCCCTGGCCCCCGACCTGGTCAACGGGTTGCGCCAGCTCAGGTTGTCCGCGATACGCCGGCTCGCCCCGGCCCTGCTGCGGACCGCAGGTCATGACACGCCGTGTGACACGAACTCGTGGTGCCGGGTGGTGTCGTCGGCGTCTAGCGGCGCCAGGCAGAGGACTGTTGTCGCTGGTAGAGGCGTCGTGCGTGTTCGTCGGCTCGCTTTACACCCGAGCGGTCGCAGGTTCGATCCCTGCCGCGCCCACGCCTGACCTGCGGAAACGTATGCCACTATCTGTGGATCTTCACTCTGGTCGACACGTTAGGACGGAAGTTCGCACCACGGGGAAGATCAAGTGAAACAGTCTGGACGGGTCGCCTCGTGGTAGTCTTGCGTCAACTTCTGAATATGTTCAGGATGGTGGCGTGACGACCGAGGTGCAGTGGAGCGAGCTGCAGCGTGATCCCAAGGGCGTGGCCGCGCTCGCGGAGCAGGGGGATGTTCGCGTCCGGCGACGTGACGGGGTGCCGTTGTTGCTGGTGCGCGAGGACAGAGCGACGGCAGGCGCTGACGGAGCGATGAGTGCCGCTCGGGCTCTGCGGAACGCTCTGGCCCATCTGCCGGCAGAAGGTGCCGCCGACGTTCTGCGGGAGGAGTTCCCGTGGGTCGACTTGCTGCCGGGCCCGGACCGGAGCGCCTTCGCTGTCGACTTCGTGCGGGCGGTTGGGGCCTCGGCGGAGCTGCAGCGATGGTCGGTGCTTGCGCAGGTGCTGGTGGAGTGGAAGGCGACCGCGGCGGTGTACGCCGATCCGGCTCTGGTGGAGGAGCTGACGCAGCCCTTGGACGCTGACCTGGGACCAGTGCCGGCGCCTGACGGGGCATGAGTGATGCCCGCGAAGCGCGGTGATCGCGTCGCGCCGCCTGCTCGCCCGGACGGTTGGGAGGCACGGTTCGCGACCTCGGAGGCGGCGAAGGGCTGGGAGGAGCTGTGCCGGGTCGCTCAGGCCAACACGTGGGAGGCGTGGATCGTGCTGACCGAGCGGCCGACTCGACCGGAGAACCCCGGACGGCAGCATCGGCTTCGGGGCCAGCTGTCGCAGCGGCAGATCGGCGGGCGCCTGTTCGACCAGTGGCAGTACGAGGTGACCGCGGCGGGGCGGATCTGGTATTGCCCTGACCCGGACCGGCGGATCGTGTGGGTCGTGGCTGCCAGCCCAGCCCATCCGAAGGTGACGGAGTAGCGCGGGGGCTCGGTCGATCATCGGCGTGGAATCAAACGTGGTGCGAAACCGTGGCGAGCGGTCGCAGGTTTGACCCCTGCCGCGCCCACGAGATGGTGTTGACCGCCGCGCAATGCTGTGCCGGGGCTCGCCCACACCGCAGCAGGGTGATACTGCTCCGACTGATCCGAAAATTAAGCCGGGGACGGGCGAACGGGACCACCGGCTCGGCGGTGTGGTGTTGTCGAGTCGGGGACGGGGGAAGGTGCGTCAGGCGGCGGGTTGGATGGTGACGGTGTAGCCGAGGGCTTCGAGTTGGTGGATGTGGGCGCGTTTGCGGCGTTCGGGATCGATACGTTTGTTGTAGAAGTCCGAGCCGAGGTCGGTGTAGCGGGCGTCGGGATCGGCCAGCAGGTGCCAGATGATCACCAGTATGGAGCGGCCGACGGCGACGATGGCTTTCTTCTTCCCGCGCCGTCGGGCGATGCGTCGGTAGCGTTCGCCGAGGAAGGTGTCGGTGCGTCCGGCGCTGACCGCGGCTTCGCCGATGACCCGGGCCAGGTAGCGGTTGCCGTGTCCGGTGCTGCCGCGTCCCTTGTGCTTGCCCGCGGACTCCTTGACTCCCGGGGCGAACCCGGCCCAGGACGCCAGGTGCGCGGGGGTGGGGAAGCGGGTCATGTCCAGCCCGATCTCGGCGATTGCGATGGCGGCCGCGGTGGCCCCGATACCGGGGATCTCATCGAGGCGTTGCACCCCCTGGGCGAAAGGGGCGACCATCTCCTCGATCGCGGTGTCGAGCTCGGCGATGTCGGCGTTGAGCGCGTCGATCCGGGCCAGCATCTTGGCCAGCAGGAACCCGTGATGGGTGGTGAAGAACCCGGTGAACGCCTCTTCCAGCATCGGGATCTTGCGCCGCAAGTTGGCCCGGGCCAGTTGCGCGAGCGCCTTGGGGTTGGTTTGTCCCTGGATCAGCGCGGCCATCATCTCCCGCCCGGAGACCCCGAAGATGTCGCTGGCCACCACCGACAGCTTGATCTGGGCGTCTTCGAGGAGCTTCTCCACGCGCTGTTTCTCCGCGGTGCGGGCCTCGATCAGGTCCACCCGATAGCGGGTCACATCGCGCAACCGCCGGA
The DNA here is from genome assembly GCA_963826705.1 of uncultured Actinomycetota bacterium. Classification (GTDB taxonomy): domain Bacteria; phylum Actinomycetota; class Actinomycetes; order Mycobacteriales; family Pseudonocardiaceae; genus Pseudonocardia. Next base: position 6,918 of record CAWGYF010000009.1, on the reverse strand, counting down.
TCTGGGGTGGCGGGACGAAGCTGGGGCGCAGCATCTGCCGCTCGGCGACCTTGGCCAGCCACACCGCGTCGAGCTTGTCGGTCTTGGGCCGTCCGGGCAGGTGTTTGACGTCGCGGGCGTTGACCAGCCAGGTTTGGAAACCCTGGGCTTCCAGCAGGTAGTAGACAGGTTTCCAGTAATCCGAGGTGGCCTCCATCACCACCCGTGTCACGCCCAGGCAACGCAGGTGATCCGACATCGCAAGCAGCGATCGGGTCATCGTGGAGTAGGTCTCGACGTCCTGGCAGCGCCGCCCCGGCCGGCCCTCGTAGGGAACGCGGGCGCAGCACACCAGCTCGGCCTTGCCGATGTCCAATGCTGCGACCCGCTCGATGATCTCCTCGTTCTGTTGATCGACTTCCAGCACTCCTGCCTCCTCGCCATCGCAACCGGCTACCAGTGGTTGCCCGCAAGGACCGCAAGGGGTGAAGCGGAATCTGATCCGCGTGCTCGAGGCAACACTGAAGCTCCCATTGCGCGGTCCTCAGCACCCTGCTGAGTCACGACCTCCCACGATCACAGTCAACCGGCGTCGGCGGGCAACCACACCGAATTTTCGGCGCCGAACGCCCGCCCCACCAGGGGCACACCTGCTGAGTCGCAGCAGTGTCACCCTGCTGCGAACCCCGGGCCGCTGCTCGCGTCATGACGCGGTCATCCCGCCCGGCCCGCAGGCCTCGAAGCGCGCCGACGATGCCCGAATCCGGATGCTCAGCGAGGTCAACGAGCGCCGGAGCCCGCGCACGAACGCGACTCTCGACCAGCTGCTCGACCGCTATCTGGAGACGCTCGACGTCAGCCGCACCACCCACGCGATGTACACCAAGTACCTGGTGAAGCACGTCCGGCCGTTCGTCGGCCGGCTGAAGGCAGGCGCGGTCGACGCCGAGGTACTCGACTCGCTCTACGCGGAGCTCCGCCGCTGCCGTATCCACTGCACCGACCGTCGAGGCACCGACCATCGCACGTCCCGCGAGCATGAGTGCGACGTGCGCTGCAGGCCGCATCGCTGCAACCCGCTGTCGTCGACGACGATCCGGCACATCCACTTCATCCTGCGGGTGGCGTACGAGAAGGGCGTGCGGTGGCGCTGGGTGGCTGTCAACCCGGTCCTGTTTGTGGCGGCACCGGCCGCGCGGACGGCCGATCCGCAGCCTCCGACCTCCGAGGAGGCCGCGCAGCTCGTCGAGGCGGCGTGGGAGGACCCGGACTGGGGTGCTCTCGTCTGGCTGACGATGACGACCGGTGCGCGGCGCGGTGAGCTGTGCGCGCTGCGGTGGTCGCACGTGGATCTGGAGCGGGGTGTGATCACGCTGCGCCGGGCGATTTCGCAGTTCGGTAAGGAGCGGTCGGAGAAGGACACGAAGACCCATCAGCAGCGGCGGCTCACGCTCGACCCGGAGACGGTCGCGGTGCTGACGGAGCACTGGGAGCGGTCGCGCTCGAGCGCTGGCCGTCGGCGAGTTGCTGCGTCGGGACGCGTTTGTGTTCTCCCTCGTGCCGGACGGGCGGGAGCACATGGTGCCGTCGTCGGTGACGCAGCGGTATGGCCGGTTGGCCAAGCGGCTGGGGATCGAGACGCATCTGCACAGCCTTCGGCATTACTCGGCGACGGAGCTGATCGCCGCCGGGGTCGACATCCGCACGGTGGCGGGTCGGCTGGGCCACAGCGGTGGAGGAGTGACGACGCTGCGGGTTTATGCGGCGTGGCTGGCGGAGGCTGACCAGCGGGCAGCGGCCGGGCTCGCTGCCCGCGCGCCGTCGCGGCCGGTCGGGAACGTGAGTCGCAGCGTGCGGGCGATGACGAATCCGCGGACGCCGCGCGAGCGCCTGGCTATCGAGCTTCGCGAGCAGATCCTCGCGGGGGTTTACCCGCCCGGTACAGACTTGCCGGGGATCAAGGCACTCGGGATCGAGCGGGGCATATCGTCGTCGACGGTGCACCGCGCCTACGCGCTGCTTCGGGAGTGGGGTTTCGTCCACGGAGCGGTCGGTGAGCGAGCACGGGTTGCCTTGCCCGCCGTCCTGCCCGCTGTCGTGCCCGAGGCTGAGTCTGAGACCTCCGAGTCGGATCGTGTGTCGTCGGCTCGACCCATGATCCGGCTCGACGTCCGCCGCGGTACTGAGTCAGTGGCGACGCTGATGGCGGATGCCGACCCCGGCGACGGGCGAGCTCTCGGCCAGCTCCTGCTTGACGCCGTCCGCCGCCACGGCGACGAGGAGTCCGCGATCGGCCAGTACGAGATGGTCATCTCTACGCCTGCGGGTGACTGCATGGGCGTCTTCGTAGCATCGCAAAGATGAGTTGTCCGGTCGCGCGCTCCCGGGCGAGACGGTCAGCGGTTGCTGAGGCAGCCAAGCCCGCGCACGCGTAGACGGCGCCGCCCTGCGCTCTGACCGTGGGCGCGCATGTCGGGGCCGGGCCGGACGCGACCGCCGTGTCCGAGCCACAGCGCGGACCGGACGCCGCAGACGTTGGGTGGACACTGCGTCCTGCTGCGCCCACGGCCAAGGTCGGCGGCTATCGCCCGTTCCCTCATCCGCGTGGGCGTGGCGACCGCCGGGCGCTCTGCACCCTCCACGAAACTCCGAGCATATGGGGGGCGATGTTGACTCCTCCTGCTCGACCAGGTCGAGCGGCGTCCAGGTCGTGAGTACCCTCAAGAAACTTCAGGTGTCCGATCGGAGTCTGTAACGGTGTTCTAAGCAAGGCCGACATCTCACGGGAGCACGCATGCCCGCGACTACTGTCTCTCGGTGAGAAAAGAGCATGCTCAAAGACATCCTGCTACTGATCGCAGGCGCCATCCTGGGCGGTCCGGTCGGCCTCTTCTTTAGCACCTATTTCCAGCGAGGCTTGGAGTCGAGCGTCGATCGACGTCGTCGTAGAAGGAGGGCTAGAAGCCTGAACAGGCATGGACTGCAAGCTGGCGATAATGTCCACATTGCCGGGTTTGCAACCATGGTGCATATAGCCGAGGGGGACGGAAAATTGATCCTGGCGTCGAGAAATATCACGATCCGAATGAATCGGCCAAAGCCCTCGCTGCCTGAGATCGTTCGGAAGAGCCGAACAAGGACGATACGTCGCCTTGCAGTGGAACGCCGCGGGGCGACCGGCGCAGCGCCTACCTGGAATAGCGACACACTCGTTGCTCTCTACAAATACAAGCTGTCGCGAACTGGTCCAGATGAAGAGATTGCGATAGACTTGGCCGTTGGACCGACTGACTATGCAACCTTTGCGGCGACCGTGCTTAGTCTTGATGAACCACTTGAGTGTGTCGGAAGCGATGGGGTTGCCGGGCAGGCGTCCTTAAGAAGCATCTACTTCCCTCATGAAGCCGCATCGCGAGAGGCGCTGATCAAGCCGATTCCATTCCTAGCTAATGGTATCGGAGTCTCCCTGCTCCTGTTCACGGACGACGGACAGGTCATTCTAACGCGCAGACGTCCGACAGCGAGGGCCCGTCCAAACGAGAGAGACGTTAGCGTCACGGAGGGTCTCCATTCTGAGCTCGACCGGAGTGAAAGTACGTCCTTGGATGTATACGCTTGCGCGGCGCGTGGTTGCGAGGAGGAACTCGGCGTCCGAGTCGCCATTCACGACATTCAGATCCTAGCATTTGCTGTCGACCTCCAATACTATCAATGGAATTTCATTGGCCTGGTTGAGGCGCCATACAGTGCGGCCGAGATCCTGGAACTTCATGCCTTGCACGCGAGGGACCGATGGGAGTCTCACCTCGAGGCGGTTCCGGCGGATCCAGGTGCTGTGTTTCAACGGTTCCGACAGGATGGAGTGTGGGACCTCGGACTAGTTACGGCCTACTTGTCGTTCTGCTACCGAACTAGCCCGCGTCATGTTCGAAATTCAGCTAGGGACGCATTTCGTGGATCGCACGAGTACGCTCCATGGAGGGGTCGATAGCTGAAGGCGGGAGCGGATCCCGGGCTGAGATGGAAGGTCCATGTTCCAAAATGGAAGTCTCCTGCCCGTAGTTCGGATTGCTCTCTATAGGATCAGGGCGTCCCCTCCAGTGGCGTTCGCCAGCCAGCCAACGCCCAGCCTGCCGACCGATCCTCTGCCTCCGGCGCCAGGGCAGCTGTGCTCACGATCAGCTGTGGTTGTGGATGGCGATCTCGCTACGCTGCCTCGCATGACGCAGATCGTCGATGTCTCGACCGCCGCGGCGAGCCGCGAGGCTGCGCTCAAGCTGGCCGAGTCGGCAATCGCCGCAGGTCTTGCTGCCGGTGGCCAGGTCTCGGGCCCGGTCGCATCGGTGTTCTGGCACCAGGGCGAGTTCGGCCAGGGCGAGGAGTGGAAGGTGTCGTTCAAGACGACGGCCGAGCGCTACCCCGAGCTGGAGGCGCACCTCATCGAGCACCACGAGTGGTCCAACCCTCAGGTCACGGCCGTGACTCTGTCGCACGCCTCAGCCGCGTACGCCGAGTGGGTGGAACGCGTCACTGCTCAGAAGGTCCGCGACGGCGGGTAGGTCGCGGTGCGCGGACAGCCGCTGGCCGACGAACGCGCGGGGGCGGTCGGTCAGGCGTGGGAGCGCCGCGACGTCGTGACAGGTCCGAGCCGACGCGCGCACACAGGCGGGTGCCCTCCGGCGTGTGGTTCTCCGCGAGCACCTCGCCCTCCGCGTGGATCCGGGCCACCAGGGAGCCCTTGGTGTAGGGCAGCAGCAGCTCAAGCTCCACCTCGGGCCGCGGCAACAGCTCGGCGATGCGGTCGCGCAGGCGAGCGATGCCGTCGCCGCGGCTCGCGGAGATGAACACCGCGTCGGGCAGCAGGCCGAACGGGCCGTCCGCCTCGAGTGGGGTTCGCTCCGCCGCTACTCGGAGCAGGGATTGGACAACAGCTCCTGCGCCGATGACCAGCGTCGAGCTCACCTGGATCGACGAGCTGGCGCCCCACCCGCTGCCCCGTCGGGTGTCTCCGGTCCATGGCGAGACCGTGGACCACTTCATCGGACGGCTCGCCCGCGCGAACCACCTGAGCACCGTCACACTGCTCGGCCATCTGTGCACCCCACACGGCCCGAGCCTGCTCTCCATCCGCCCGCAGCGGCTCGCCGCCGCGACCGGGCAACCCGTCGAACTGATCACGCAGCGACTGCCCGGGCTCGCCTGGGCCCGCCGCAGTTCCAGATCCAACCCCTACATCCGGCCCGCCTGCCGGCGCTGCATGGCGCGGCGCGGCCTACTCGACCCGGTGCCCTGCCACATCCCCGCACACGTCTGTGTCTGCCACCGCCACCAGCTCTGGATCGGCTTCGGCGCCCGCAGTCACGCCCAGCAGCACGACCTCAGCGCCTTCCCCGAGATGCGCCGCGCGCAACGACGCCACCACCGCCTCCGGCGTCGACACGACCCGCACGATGTCGTCCTCGCCCGCCACCACGCCGAGCGCGGTGTTGCGGAGAGAGCATCCCGGGGCGAGTGGTCGACCCAACAGCAGCGCCGCCTCACCGGCCTCGCCCCAGAGATCTGGCAGCGGGTGGCCCCAGACGCCCAGCCGGCCGGGCGCGGGTCCTGCCCTCCACCACGTCGCGGTCACCATCGCCACCTACCCCGAGGTCATCGACCACATGCAGGTCCTGCTCGCGCACGGCGACCACGCCCTGCTCCTCGGCCACTCGACGAGCTCGCCCAACTCCACCGACACCCCCGCCCGATCCCTGCCATCGAGGAGCCACCGCAGGTGAATCCCCCGCCATGATTCAGATCAACGGGCACAGGACACTGGTCTCCGCGCTCGACGCCGCATGGGCCGCGATCCAGCACCAGCACACCGACGTCCCTGGCGTGGTCCTCACCCTCGGATCGGGCGCACTCGCGGTGACAGCTGGTCTACGGGACACGTGCGGCGCGGCCGGGGTGCCGTTCTTCTTCAAACAATGGGGCGGACCGACCCCGAAGGCCGGAGGACGCCTGCTGGACGGTCGCACTTGGGACGAGATGCCACCGCGACTCGTGCACTGAGCAACATCCCGCGCCGGAGACGGGTTGGACGTGGACTTGGTCATCGGGCCCGAAGCGTCGGGGTAACTGCTGGTGGGGACGACGTTCCAGTCTCGAAGGCCCACCCCCCCAGCAACGCCGAGGCGTCCGATGGCCGGCGGCGATCAGTGCCGAACGTCGCCTCCGCGGAGGGCTACGGCGTCTGATCCGGTTCGTTGAGTTCGGATAGCCGCTGTCGGACGTAGTCGAGGTCGCGCTGGTATTGGGCGTTGCCGGGGTCGGCGGCGGCCAACCGCTCCGCGATGGTCAGGGCGGTGCGGTAGTGCTGCTCGGCGGTGGCGCTGTCCCCGACCGCGACGGCCAGGTTCCCGAGCTTGTTGTGGCTGATCGACAGGTCGCGCTGGTATTCGGCGTTGCCGGGGTCGGCGGCGGCCAACCGCTCCGTGATGGCCAGGGCGGCGCGGTAGTGCTGTTCGGCGGTGGCGCTGTCCCCGAGCGCGACCGCCAGATTCCCGAGCTTGTTGTGGCTGATCGACAGGTCGCGCTGGTATTCGGCGTTGCCGGGGTCGGCGGCGGCCAACCGCTCCCGGATGGTCAGGCTGGCGCGGTAGTGCTGTTCGGCGGTGGCGCTGTCCCCGAGCGCGACCGCCAGATTCCCGAGCTTGTTGTGGCTGATCGACAGGTCGCGCTGGTATTCGGCGTTGCCGGGGTCGGCGGCGGCCAACCGCTCCCGGACGCTCAGGGCGGTGCGGTAGTGCTGTTCGGCGGTGGCGCTGTCCCCGAGCGCGACCGCCAGATTCCCGAGCTTGTTGTGGCTGATCGACAGGTCGCGCTGGTATTCGGCGTTGCCGGGGTCGGCGGCGGCCAACCGCTCCCGGACGCTCAGGGCGGTGCGGTAGTGCTGTT